>CAWDMG010000005.1:0-192719 GCA_963803285.1 uncultured Verrucomicrobiae bacterium
GCTCGTGCACGGGTGCGATCGTCGGTCCCGCCACCCGTTTGGCGGATTCAAAATGAGCGGTAGCGGGACCAAGGCCGGTGGCGAAGATTATCTTCTGAGTTCCTCGTGCCACGCGTGGTGACCGAAAACACCAGCCGCCACGGTTTCGCTCCAGAACAGTCGCCCGAATATCGCGGCGAATTTCTGTGGCCTAAACCGCGACAGTAACCACTCGAACAGCGGGACGATCAATTCAGCGGTCGGCTTTTGCTGAGCAACTTCACAACCGTCACAATCATGTAGACCACGGGCCAGGCTGAGGTGAGAACAATCACGGCAAACGCCGCCATCTCCCTTGCTCGTTCGCGCGCCGCTTCGATACGGTATTCCCGTCCTAGATTAAAAAGATTCCTGAACCGCGATCCATCTTCTCCGTCGGAAGACCAGAAATGGCCGCGCCATTGACCGAAACCAGAATGAAAAAAATAGTCTGTCTGCGGAAAGCGTCCTTTACCGGCTGTGGAAGGACTCCTCGGTTTCATAGACTCTGACCGACAACTGTTTGGAACCAGCAACACAATACCACGTTCAAAAATTCAATCAGCCTGAAAAAATAACTTTCCGATCGCGACGAAGCCGCGACACACTCGAAATGCAAAGATGAAAACGGCAGTGTATTACGCTGGCAAGGGGTTGGTGAAATTCGTGTTTGGCTGTGTCGCGCGGATTCACGTAATTGGCCGGGAGAATGCAAGATGCGCCGGCGGATTTTTGCTGGCGTCGAATCACATCAGTCACTTCGATCCGTTTCTGATTTCGCTCTCAGTGAGGCGAAAGATCGACTGGATGACCATGGCCGAATTCTTTAGCCCACCTCCGCTGGGCTTTTTCCTGCGCTCAATTGACGCGTTCCCAGCAGAGCGGGACCGCGCCGATCTAAAAACAATTCGCGCGGCAATCGACCGGCTAAAGACCGGACGCGTCGTGGGCCTTTTTCCTGAGGGGGGCATTCGTGATGGTGCGCGCTCTTTACTCGAAGGCGCGCCGCTCCGGCCCGGCGCAGCCACACTCGCGCAGATTGCTGATGTTCCGGTCGTGCCGTGCGTAATTCTCGGTACAGATCGGTTTTATTCCAAAAAGCAGTGGCTGCCGTTCCGGCGCACGCCGGTGTGGATCGCGTTTGGAAAGCCGATTTCATGTTTTCCACAGTTGCGAAAATCTCAGACGCGCGAACGAATCGAATCCGAACTGGCTGGCGCTTTCAAAAATCTTTACGCTGAATTGCGCGAAAAATTTCGCCTCACGATGGACGATCTGCCGCGGTCGCCGCAGCAGCGCTCTGGCTTGCGGCAGGATGCAGCTGCTTCGCAAACTGCAGACACGTCTGTAGGCTCCAAAGTTCGCCGCGTAAGAACGACACCTGTCGATTTACTTCTCTGCGCATCGATCAATTGGCTTCATCGACGCCACCCGCTGAATGGCCACAGTCGACAAGAGATGGAGCGTTATCTAACCGCGTGCGAGCGGCTCTCGCCGCAGGATTATTATGTCCCTCCGCAAGCGATCGGTAGCAACGGCGCCTCCGATTCAAAGCCGGCGGTGAATGGCCTGCACGATTCACGTATGGCAACAGTGTCGTGGCGGAGCCCGATCGAAACAGCTTTTGCAGCAAACAATACCGCGCGCGTGGATTTTTTCCGAACGGATGCACGCCCATGGACCGGAGCGCCGACCGTGTTTTTGCTGCATGCACTGATGTCATCCAGTCCAACCGGTTATTACCGTTGGGCAGAGAAATTCAATGAGCTCGGCTGGAACGCGTGTTTCGTTCATTTGCCATACCACTTTTCACGTGTCCCGACTGGTTACTGGAATGGCGAACTGGCGATCACACCGAATTTGATTCGCAACGCAGAAGGACTGCGTCAGGGCGTAATCGAACTGCGGCAAATAATGGAATCATTGCGGGGACACGGCTGCCATGAGTTTGGCGTGCTGGCTACCAGTTACGGCGGATGGATTGGCGCGCTGCTGACGCTCGTGGAGAGCGATTTCCGATTTGTGGCCTTGATGTCGCCGATCGTAAACGTTGAGCAGGCCATCTGGCATAGCCCGGCAGCGCGTCGTATTCGGCGCGAACTAGTCCAGGCAAACATCGAGCGCGCTCTGGTTGCACGACATTTTCATCTGAGCTCGCCGTTGCACGGTCGCCCGGTGTGCGATCCCACACGGATTCTATTCGTCAGCGGGGAATTCGATTCGATTGCTCCACCTGCGGAAATCGAAGGGATCCACCAAACATGGCGCGGGTCGGAACTGTTACGCGTGCGACAAGGACATTTCGGCCATCGAATGATGCGGGAAACAATCGCGCATCTGAAACAACGTGGCGATTTGTTGCCAACGAGCGGCAGTCTCTAGTCCGCCGTCCTAAAAGGGGCGGATTGGAAACCGCCCCTCATTGCGTCATTCGATTCCAAGGAAGTCCAAGCTTGGCTTCAAATCACTCAATGCAGCGTTCGCCAAAATATTGTGGCCTTCTATTGACGCGTGCCAGCCGTCGATTGGATGCAGTAATTCCACGCGGCTGAGGTCTGCCGTCGCCAGCGCTTTGGAGTATCGCAACTGAATGTGTTCGGTTTGATGGACGAATTCGCGATTCAACGCTTCCACCATTGCGCGCAGCTCTTCGTTCAACATCGCCGCAAGCCGACTCAAATTGCGCCGGTAAGTCGGATGGAATGAGATGTAATACTTGTACGTCGTTTCCAGGTGCGGATACAAAGTTGTGTCTGACTCTCGAAGACGCTCGGCTGCCTCACGGCCTTTGAAGGACCATTCGAAATTAATGAGTCCGTAAACGACAATCGCCACACGATGTTGCTGGATGCGGGCGCCCTCGAGCAGGCGTCGCAACTCGCGCACGTAATTCTGCCGAAATTCTTTGCTCAGTCGTTGCAATCGCTCCTCCGGGTCGTGCAGTTCACCCAGCGGGCATTGCCATGCCCAATCGACATTATTGTGCCCGATCGAAATTAGAATTAAATCGGGAAACCGGCGCGCTCGCAGCAACTCACCGAGCTGCCCTGAAAAATTGCGTGTCCCGAGGATGCGGCGGAAAAGATTTTCACGGCCATGTTCATGATCTACGAGCGCACCAACCCCCGCGCATTCGACAGCGACAAAAGGCGTGATTGTCTCCAGTCCTTTCGAAATACTGCAAATTCCTGGAGCAGCGTCGAGGTGAAGAAACCAATTCTTCCCGCGGGATGTGCGTGCGCGCCACAGTGTGCTCGACGGCGACGAGATGTAAATTCCCATGCAGACGCTGTCGCCGAGCATGGCAACGTGCGGCAACCGGGTAATTAACTCCGCGCGCGTGATCTCGCCTCTTTGGTAGGCCAAATAATCAGGATGTAAGGGCGACTCAGGTTCGGCAACCCGCTCTAGGAAGTTCGGGCTGACAAACCGAGCAGATTTCATCTCGCCCCGACTAGGTTGCACTCACCCGGTTCAGGCATCATCCCTGCACATTACTCATCGAGCCAGTCCATCGACTCAAGCAACCTGCGAAACTGCGGATTGTCAGCGGAGAGCACGGGCAGCCATTCTCCGACCGGTTCGCGTTTCCACCACGCTTTGTCGCCAATCGGCGCAAATCGGTAACGATAAAGTCGTGCTCGAATGTAATGGGGCGGCGCGTCGGGAAACGGATTGTTCGCAATTAACGACAGCGTGCCACGGTCGTTATGCAGAAGTTTCCAGACAAAATGCAGCGTCCACGGATACTCGGCTGGTGACGACATCGCGGCGAACCAGATTTGCCAATCGATCCGCGGCTGATATGGCGCGACGAATGGCGGCCGGCGATTCGGATCACCGGGCTTGGCTTTGAACTCATACTCTTTCCATTGGGTGTCGCCCGTAATCAGTTCGTCTTCTGTTCCCTCAAAGATAATTTCGTCGCGTTCGCGCCCTACTGTCCCGAATGCGCCGTAAGTGTTTACAAGATCAAGCGGATCATACGAGTAATTCATCAGCTGCCGCCCGGAGGCGAGATTAAGCACCGTCGGAATGCTGAGCCAGATCACCATAATCGTTAACGCAACAGCAATACCGTTGTTGACGCGCGACGGTTGCGAATTCTGAGCCGCGCGTTGTGCGCGTCTCACGATTGATCGCGGCAGAAAACGCCCAAGAAAACTATCATCAAAACACGCCAGAAACGGAATGATCGTTAGATAATTGAGAAACGAAAGATTGCCGCTGATGATGAGAAAAATCTGGAACGCGACCAGGAGCACGCCGGCAATGTGCCGTGCCGTTCGCGGGCCGAAAGAAAACCAGGGCACGATTAGCTCGACGAAGTGATTCCAAAGCACTTCAAATTTGTGGAACCAAACCGGGGCAAAATGCAGATACCGGCTGATCGGGTTCGGGATGGGCTGCGTTTCATAGTGATAGTAGAGACATGTCAGATCGCGCCAGCAGGGATCGCCGCGCAATTTGATCAGGCCGGCGCCAAACATGATGCGAAAACCGAGCCACCGAAAAAGCCAGATCACCAGGATCGGCGGCCTGGACTTGGGAAAGGGCCGGCCATCGAGCAGTGGACAAAGAAAGATCGATAAGAATCCTGTCTCGAGCAGCTGAATTTCCCAGCCGTAGCCATACCAAATCTGGCCGATGTGAACGATCGACATGTACATCGCCCAAAGGACCGTTAGCAGGATTGCGTTAGCGTACCCGCCAAGAACAACGAGCGACAGCGCGAACCCAACCCAGGAGAAGATCGACAATGCGTTGTCGGAAATTCCGAACCAGAAAAGCGTCGGCACTCGCAACATGCCAGCGCTTCGCGAGCCCAGTTGCATTTGAACAGGGTTTAGAAAATGTGTCGCCGGCGTTAGCCCATTCTGTCCAATTAGAGGCACGAGCTGCTTCGCTGCGACTAAAAAAGCAACCGCATATACGAACCCAAGCAGCCGCAGGATGACAAATCGGGTCAGCCAGTACGAATTTCCCAGCGCGAAAAATCTTTTGGCTAAATTTCGCAGTTCATGCGGCTTCACGGGAAAAACCTCGAACGCCGAACACCCAACGTCCAACACCGAATAAATTGTAAATTGCCAGGGGGGAGAGTCGAACTCCCGACCAACCCCGAATGCTTTCGGGGCTGCTCTACTGTTGCAAGTGGTAGATCGCGACTGTCGGATTTTTCGTTGCCTTTAGTGAGCGCTCAATCCTTCGCGCTTCCTTCAGCGTTGCAACGTTCTTGCTTGCGACGATTTCGATTCTCTCGCCGAGCCGCTTGGTTGTGTGCGTATGACCGCGCAAGTGTTGCGCAAAGCGAGTATCAAGATCAACAGTTGAGCCAATGTAATGACGACCTGAAGATCCTCGAAGTATGTACACCCAAGCCATAGAGAATATGCCAGGGGGGAGAGTCGAACTCCCGACCAAGGGCTTATGAGTCCCCTGCTCTACCACTGAGCTACCCTGGCGTCTAATTCGCGCGCAAACGTAGCGGATTTTGTCGACCGACCAACCCCGAATGCTTTCGGGGCTGCTCTACCACTGAGCTACCCTGGCGAAATCGGCGGCGACAAAGGTCAATCGCACGAGATTGGCTGTCAACGCGGACAAACACCTCGAACGGGTCTTCCTCCTCCGCTACCTCGCACTCTGACGCTCGGGTTGCGGTCAAATGGGCGAGAGTAAGAAGACGATTAAGAGGAAGCGGAATCCCGAAAGCCTTCGGGACTACTCTTTGGGCCTCGCGATGTATGCCTCTAAATCCTTGTCGCCACCGCGGATCGCAGCCATGAAGCAAACGCCGCTGTGTTCGGTCACCGCACCGGTCCAGCCTTCCTGATGCACATAGCGCCAGCCGGGAAACCGCAGCACTGCTCCGCTTTTGCTGTCTCTCTCGGCCGGAAAGAGAAAGAACTGCATGCGTTTCTCTGAGACCCAAATTTGAGCGATGCGCCGTGACTCGTCGTCTTCAAAAACCCGGCAACCAATGGTGCCAAGGTCGGCGAACTCTGCCGGAACATCGTAATGCTCCAAACCGTGTTTCATGAAAAACAGGTCGCTTAATGTTCCTGCTTCAGCGTTCACCGGATCCAGCATCAATGGTCGCGTCGAAGCAGCGACTCCCAACAATTTGCGAGCCGTCGCCGAGCCCGGGAAATCGTTTAAGTGGCTAACGAAATTGAACACGAACACTCCTGCAATCACCGCAACGGCGATGCTGATCGCTAGCACGGCGGGGTTGCGCAGCATGCTTTTCCAAGTTCGCTTTGAGATGGGGACCAAGTCTTTTTCCGAGAACCATTCGGCAGACTCGGCTGGAATGGGAATAAGACGGACCAGGCGCGCGATGGCGCGGTCGAAATTCTGTTGATCGACAAATTCGGCGGACTCGTCTGCACGAGATATTGCCGAGCGCATGGGACGGTCGGCCAACTGACGCGCGCTGATCGGAGCGCAATTCAAAAGAGACCGTTGCCGGCGCATCGACGACAGTAGCTTCATACCCTGCTCGGTTGAGGAAATTTCGAATCAAGCCATGCCTGCAATTGCCGGCGGCCTTTACCGAGGAAGCGCGAAAGCTCGCTTAGCTTCAGTTCGGCAATATCGAGGATTTCCCGGTAGTCGAATTCGTCCAGATAAAAGAGTGCCAGTGCGCTGCGCTGCGGGTCCGGGGCAGCTGAAATCCAAACCGCCAGCTGCATGGGATCGAGGCGCTGAATTTGTGATTCAGCCTTTGGAGCAACATCGCGCTCATCCATTTCAACCGGCTCCGGTTGCAAGTCACTTTTAGTCGCTTCCAGGCAGCGCCATCGCGCGTCGCGGAACAGCCAGAACGGTTCGCCCGGCAGTTCCCCGCGGGCAGCGCGCACCGCAGCCTCACGCAACGTCGCGTGAAAAACTTCCTGCGCCTTCCGCGAGTCGCCGAGCATCAGGAAACAAAAGCGATAAAGCTGTGGCAGATTTTGTTTTCGTTCCGGCACGCCAGATGGTCCCCGAAAAACTTCGCGCACTCTACGTGACTGGGGTGACGCAGGCAATACTGCGTGCGTGAATTGGATTCGCGAACAAAATTGTCTGCGTCACGCGGTTCGCAGAGTTTTCAAACGCCGCGCCACTTCCTCGGCATTTTCCCTGCTGTTGAACGCGGAGATGCGGAAGTAACCTTCGCCTTGCACGCCGAAACCCGCGCCCGGTGTGATAACGACGTTCAGCTCACGCAACATCCGGTCGAACAGTTGCCAGCTTGTCAGGTCGTCTGGTGATTTCACCCAGATGTAAGGCGCGTTGACTCCACCGAAAGCCTCCAGGCCAGCATCAGCCGCAGCGTCGCGAAGGACCCTGGCATTTCCCAGGTAATGATCGATAAGCTCACGGACCTGTTTACGGCCTTCAGCAGAATACAACGCTTCGGCGCCGCGTTGCACCAGATAAGCAACACTGTTCGATTTCGTGCTCCAACGCCGCTGCCAAAGCGGATGCAGCGAGAGCCGACGACCGTCGGCGGTCCGCGCGAGCACCGATTTCGGCATTACCGTAAATCCACAGCGCACACCAGTGAAGCCGCCGTTCTTGGAAAAGCTGCGCAATTCAATCGCGCACGCGAGCGCACCCGGGATCTCGAAAATAGAATGCGGAATTTCAGGATCGGAAATGTACGCCTCGTACGCGGCATCGAAGAGCAAAAGCGCATTGTGCTCGTGCGCGTAATCGACCCAGCGCGCGAGCTGGGCGCGCGATGCGACGGCACCAGTTGGATTGTTTGGAAAACAAAGATAGACGAGATCCACATGCTCCTTGGGCGGCTCGGGCACGAAATTGTTTTCCGCCGTGCAAGGCAAATAGTAAATGCCCTCGTAGCTGCTGTCCTTTCGTGCCGGGCCCGTGTGGCCTGCCATCACGTTTGTGTCCACGTACACCGGATACACCGGATCGGGAACCGCGATCTTATTTTGGCCGCCGAGAATATCGAGCACGTAACCGCAATCGTTTTTTGATCCGTCAGAAACGAAGATTTCGTCGTCAGCAATCTGAATATTTCGGTCGCGGTAGTCGCGTTGGGCGATGGTTGATCTGAGAAATTCGTAGCCCTGTTCTGGACCATAGCCGCGAAAACTTTCGCGGTGTCCCAGCTCATCGATCGCGCGCTTCATCGCTTCGATAGCTGCGGGCGGAAGCGGCTCGGTAACATCACCGATCCCGCAGCGGATCAATCGCTTGGCACCTTCAGAATGGGCTTCGCAGAATTCACGCACGCGCCGCGCCACCTCCGGAAAGAGATAGCCGGCCTGAAGTTTCAGGTAATTTTCGTTTAGATAAGCCATCGTTGTAGCGGCGTTCGTGTCAAACGCCGAACCTAAAAAGATAGGCGCCTGGCACAAGCGCCTCTACAACGCTTGCGCTACTCAGTATTTATCAGCGATCGCGTCCCAGTTAACGACGTTCCACCATGCCTTGAGATAATCGGCCCGGCGGTTTTGATACTTCAGGTAATACGCGTGCTCCCACACATCGACGCCGAGGATCGGCGTATTGCCGTCCATCAGAGGACTGTCTTGATTTGGGGTGGAGATTATTTCGAGGCCTCCATTCTTTTTCTTAATCAGCCATGCCCATCCACTGCCGAAGCGGCCTACACCCGCAGTACTAAGTTTTTCTTTAAACTGATCGAAGCTGCCGAACGAGGATTTAATGTCGTCGGCGAGTTTGCCTTTAGGTTCGCCGCCGGCCTTCGGTCCCATGATCTTCCAAAAGAACGAGTGATTTGCATGACCACCGCCGTTGTTCCGCACGACTGTGCGAATGTTTTCCGGCACGGCATTGAGGTCACTGATCAGGTCTTCTACGGTTTTCTTCTCGAGTTCGGTGCCCTTGACCGCCTTGTTCAGGTTATCGACATAAGCCTGGTGATGCTTTGTGTAGTGGATTTCCATTGTGCGCGCATCGATGTGCGGTTCCAACGCATCATACGCATAGGGTAATTTAGGTAGTTCGTAAGCCATAATTGTTACTGTTAGATCGAATTACGCCGAGCGACAGGTTTTATTTTTCGGCCGCAACACGACGGCCGCTGGTTAGCGTCGCCGTTTACCGGTCGCAGCGATAAAACCCTGGGTGATGCCCCACTCCGCTGCGATGATTCACATATGTCGCGAAAGCTAAAAGCGGGAAATTCTGGCGATACATATCGTACTTCAAATAGAAGGTGCGCGGGAAACCGGTGCCGGTGATTTCATCTTCATCCCATGAGCCGTCGGGCTTTTGCGAGCGAAGAAGGTAACGCAGGCCGCGTTGAACGCTCGGCCGATCCAGGTCGCCGCAGGCGCAGATGCCCATTATTGCCCATGCTGTTTGCGACGCAGTGCTCGGGCCAATTCCTTTGGTCGATGGATTTTCGTAGGTGCCACAGGTCTCACCCCAGCCGCCGTCGTTGTTTTGGCAGCTCTCGAGCCAATCGCGTCCGCGCAAAATCCAGTCCTGAGTCATATTTTCTCCGATTGCCCGCAGGCCACGCAACACCTGCCAGGTGCCATAGATGTAATTCACTCCCCATCGTCCGTACCACGAACCATCGTCATCCTGAGTGGCGACTAAATATTCGATCGCGTCGCGAACGCATTTCGCATTGCGATCGAAACCGATGTAACCAAGCAACTCGAGCGTGCGCGCAGTCAAATCGCTGCAGGTGGGATCGAGAATCGCGTTGTGATCCGCAAACGGCATATCTTCCAACCACGGAGTTGTCACGTTCTTGTCGAAAGCCGCCCAGCCGCCATCGCGGCATTGGAAACTGAGCTGCCACCCAAGCGCGCGACGAAACAGTTCGTGGAGTGACTGTGAGTCTTCTGGTTGAACAAGCCTCAGTGCCATTAACACCATCGCGGTGTCATCCGTGTCGGCGTAATAAACATTGTTGTACTCGAACGCCCAGCCACTGGCTTCGGGATATGAGTTGTTGACCGCCCAATCGCCTCGGATTCGCACCTCCTTGTTGACCAGCCATTCGGCCGCTTTTTGCAGTGCGGGGTGTTCCGGTGCCAGACCAGAGTCTGCAAGCGAAATAATCGTGATGGCTGTATCCCAAACGGGCGAGAGACACGGTTGAATTCTGAAATCGTCGGGATCGTCAACGAACAAACCGGCGAAATCCGTTTCAGCCTTCGCGTAAACTGGATTTGTTTTTGAATAGCCGAGCGAGCGCAGAGCAATCATGCTGTTCAGCATGGCAGGATAAACCGTGGCAAGGCCGTCGCTTCCCTCTCTGATGCGCTCGAGCATCCAGCGCTCGGCTGCCTCCAAGGCGCGCTGCCGCAGCAAGCCGATACGAAGCGGTTGCAAAAATTTCAAGGTGTCGTCAAGGCGGAGGAAGAAATTGCGCCAGGTCCAGAAGTTTTCGCTGCGCGGAAGGCGCAAATCAGCCTGCTCGGTGCCGAGGGGATACAGCTCGTGCAGTTGCTTTTCGCCGGGCAAAATCCGCGTGGGTTTAAAATGATTGATAATCGACAGCGGAATGAGCATCGCCCGGCTCCACGACGACATTTTGTAAATGTGAAAAGGAGCCCATCTCGGCAGCAGGACCATCTCCACCGGAATCGCTGGCAAATATTTCCACGGGAACACACCAAGCAACGCAAGGTAAAGCTTGCTGAACGTGTTCATCTGCGGAATCCCGCCCAGGCGCATGATGGTCGCGCGCGCTTCCTGCATAAACGGCGCATCGACAGAACAACCGGCAAGTTTCAGGGCAAAATACGCCTTCACCGACGCATTAATCTCGCTCGGTCCACCGTGATAGATGTTCCAGCCGCCATCGGGCAGTTGGCGTTTAAGAATGTGACGGACGGAACGCCGTTGCAGTTGCGCGTCTACCTCGCCGCACCAGTGCATGAACACGACATAGTCGGAGCACAGCGTGCTATCGACCAGCAGCTCGCCGCACCAATGCCCGTCAGGTCTTTGCTGTCGCAAAAGATTTTCCTGCGCACGCGAAATCGACCGCGAGATCTCTTCATCCGCCGCCGAGTAGGATTCGGATATATCCGGCGCGCTCGGTAATACAATCAGTTGGTTCGACGGCATGTCGATCGTTCACGAGGCTTTCGCAGCTGGCTCAGCACGCTTGCCGGTGAGATGACCATTTCCAGAACTGACACCGTTGTAGGCGAGCACTTCACTGCCGCGTCCAGCAGGCTTCGGCTTCGCACCGAAATTGAACTTGATTGTTTTCCAAGTATCGCCGCGCTGAGCTTGCAAGCCCAGCGTTGCAGTGGGCTCGTAGCCGCAATGCACCATGCAATTTTCGCACCGGCTATCGCGGGCGACCCCATTGACGACTCCGTACCGATTCCAGTCAGTCTGTTCGAGCAGCTCCGCGTAGCTTGAGAGATGCCCGTCGGTCATCAAATAACAGGGAGCCTTCCAGCCACGGATGTTTCGTGTCGGAATTGCCCAGGCCGAACAGGTCAGATCCCGTTTACCAGCGAGAAATTCGAAATAGACCGGCGTTCCGAAAAACGCGTACTGATTCATCCAGTTCTCGATTTTTCGAAATTTCTGAACCGTCATAGCGCGGGTGAGAAAGAAATCTTCCGGCCGCAAATTGAGCCGTTTGGTCATGTCTTGCTTGGCAGCGTCATAGTCGTAGCCGGGAGTGATGGTGTGTCCGTCAACCCCAAGATCTGACAGGTAATCGAACATTCGCTCGATTTCCTGCATATCGGTCTCTTTGTAGATCGTCGTATTGGTCGCGACCTGGTACCCGAGAACCTTCGCCATTTTGATTGCCAGAATGCACTCTTTGAAAACGCCTTCGCGCTCGACGATCAGGTCGTGTGTTCGCTCCAAGCCATCAAGATGCACGTTCCAGTACATCCATTTGCTTGGCGCGATCGTCGGCTTCGCGGGGTCTTTCGGCCCCTTGCGGATTTCAGCGGCGTCTTTTTCGGAAATCAACCCGCCCTTAAGAAGCGCATCGATTTTCTCCTCGAATTTTTTGCCGCTGCCGTTTTGGGCGCTGCTCAACGCTTTCGCCAGCCATTCGCGCATTTTTTTTCGCATGAATACGGCGTTGGTGCAGATGTAAACGATCCGTCTCTGCGCGAGCAATCCTTCGACCAATGCTTCGATATGCGGATAGACCAGCGGCTCACCGCCGCAGATGGAAATCATCGGCGCATTGCACTCTTGAGCTGCCGCCAGGCAGTCCTCCAAGCTCATTACGTCCTTGAGCGACGTAGAGTATTCTCGAATCCGTCCGCAACCGGTGCACGTGAGGTTGCACGTATGCAACGGCTCGAGCTGAAGCACCGTGGCAAATTTCTTGGTGCCCCGCAGCTTGTGCCCGATTACGTACGCAGCGATTTTCGCCGTGAGCGGAAGAGGAAATCTCATAAAAGCGAGGATTTTACCGAAAGGCCCTCGGGGTGTCAATGAGCCGGCCCGTTTGTACTGTGAATCGGCCTTTGGTGGTTATTTGGACCTGCATGTGGACCCTAGCCTATAGGTCTCGAATAGCAAAATAAACCTGCGACTACGTTGGATTTGTATGGTTAAATTAAAGACAGTGGCGGTCTAACCAATCGAGGAATCAAGCACATGAAAAGATTAATCTTAGCAGTATTTGCCATTGGGATGATTGGCTGCGCAAATCAACCCGCGCCGCCGCCCGGACCTGCCGTGACCGGCAGCTACCCTTATTCCCGGTATGCCTTTACTGCGGACGTATGGGGCCATCGTAGCCCCGCTTATAAGGATTGGAGCACGGCACAATTGCAGCAGCGCCGCCTCGATCTCTACGGGATGAACCCGCTCACCCAGACTCGCCAGGGCGTGCCCGCCTATATCTATCACGGGCAAGCAACGGCCTCACAAGACGAGATCAAGGCGATCGAAGTTGAGTTGAATTGGCGTTATGACCATGGCGATAAGAGCGCAGAACTGAAGGAATTCTGGCCTTCAGCGCGACGGCATATTGCCAGCGGCGGGCGTTTCGACTCAGGTTTCTAACGCGCGGCGATTTCGGTCGGAAGTAAAGCGTCGTGATCGGGGAGATCATCGACGCGCGAAATCCATGCGCTTGAGTCGTTCGCGACTTCTCATACGCCGTGCCAGCCGCGGCGGATCAAGCTCACGGCGATGGCGGCCAGCAGGAGCGCCACTATCTTCGATACCCCGCGTAACCCCTGTCTGCCCATCCAGCGCGCGACAAGATCGGCATTCCAAAACGCGACCACGACAAGCGCGAGATTGACCAAAAGCGCCGCAACCGTAAACACCAGGCCTACCGTGTCGACAAGGACGAGCAGCGCCGTCAATAGCGCCGGCCCGGCTATCAAAGGCATCCCAAGCGGCACGACGCCGAAGTCGTCGGTGACTTCGCGGCTGGCCGGTGCGACATTCAGCAACTCCCGCCCAGCTAACCCGAGCAAAACCAAGCCACCTGCGAGCTGAAAGTCCGCCACGGTGATTCCCAGAGCAGTAAAAATAATTTTTCCGAGAAACATAAATCCAACTGAAACGCAGAGCGCCGTGAAGATGGCGATGAAACCCTCTCGATGCCGTTTTTCGCGTGGAGCGTTCCCAGCCAGGCCAATAAACACTGCCACCAGCCCAACAGCATCTATCGCGACAAAAATCGGAATAAAGGCGACGAAAAATTTGTGGACCATGTTTTAGGCGTTCTCCGAGAGTCGCGGTTCTCGCCATAGATGAACACAGATGAAATACAGATTCATCAAAATTCCTTCTGCCATTAGTGAAAATCTGTGCAAATCTTTGGCCCGATTTTGCTTTTCCACTTTTATGTCGAACGATTTCAGTAAAGCCACATTTGTTCACGTTCCACTCATTCTGCTCGCTTCGAGCTTGGTCGTCTCCGCAGCCGAAATGAAAGCAGTCAATGATTTTCGCGCCGCCGCGGCAAAGGCGAACGCTGTGCTGACCATTCCCGATTGGGAGAAAACGCCGGAAGCGATTGGGGTTGCGATGAAAAACGCGATTGCGAAAGCCAACGCCGCGTTGGATCAGGTCGGTGCCCAAGACCCAAGCAGTGCGACTTTCAAGAGCACTGTAGTCGCCCTGGATGACGTCACTTACGAGGCGAGTCTCGCGGCAAATAGAGCCACCCTCATCAAGGAAACGAACACGAATCCCGCCATGCGCACTGCTGCCGAGAACGCTGTGAAAGCGTTTCAGGACTGGGCGGTCGGCGTTGATTATCGCGAGGACGTTTACAAGGCGATCAAGGCATTCGCTGATACGCATCCAAAGCTCAGCGGCGAAGACGAAAAGCTGCTCAGGGAAACGCTACGCGATTATCGCCGTGCCGGTTTGGAATTGCCTCCTGAACAGCGCAAGGAAGTTGAAGAACTGCGCAAGGAGCTGTCGAAGCTGGGAACAGATTTCGACACCAACATCGTTAAGTCCAATGCTCCGGTCATGTTCAGCAAAGCCGATCTCGATGGGCTTCCGGAAAGCTTCTTCGCCTCGCCCGGCATCAAAACCGGCGACGACGTTTACACCGTAATGGCGAATGTCACCTGGCAATTCAACACGGTGCAGGAGAACGCCAAAAACGAGGCGACGCGTAAACAGCTGTACGTCATTCGCGAAACGCTGGCTAAAAACACAAACGTTACTCTTCTCAACCAAATGCTGGCGCTCCGAAACGAAATCGCGCTGCGCCTCGGTTACAAGTCATGGGACGATTACCAGACGGAAGTCAAAATGGCCAAGACCGGCACGAACGCGGAAAAGTACATCAACGATCTGGTCACAGGCATCCAGCCAAAATTCGACAGTGAAGTTGCGGAACTGCAAAAGTTGAAGGCTGCTGACACCAATGATCCTAACGCCAAAATCATGGTCTGGGACTGGCGGTACTATAGTAACCAACTAAACAAGCAAAAATACACCGTCGATAAGGAAGCGTTACGCGCGTATTTCCCGTTCCAAAAAGTCCTCGACGGGATGTTCAATATTTATCAAAGCATCTTCGGCCTGAAATTCGAAAAGATCGTCGCGCCCTACAAATGGATTGACGATCTCCAGCTGTATCTCGTCGCGGATTCAGCCACGGGCGAGCCCCTCGGGATGTTTTATCTCGACATGTTCCCGCGCGAAGGAAAATTCAATCACTTCGCGCAATTCGACATCATCAGCGGCAAGCTTTTGTCGAACGGAAAATATCAGCGGCCCACTGTTGCGTTGCTCTGCAATTTCCCACCTGCTAGTGGCGATGCGCCATCATTAATGACGCACCAGGACGTGGAGACGCTTTTCCACGAGTTTGGCCATGCTCTGCATTCCATTGTCACTCGCGCCAAATATGGCCGCTTCGCGGGAACGCATGTCCCGGGTGATTTTGTTGAAGCGCCATCGCAGATGCTGCAAAACTGGGTTTGGGACAAGAAAGTGCTGGATACTTTCGCTGCCGATTACCGCGATCCGTCGAAAAAAATTCCGGCAGAAATCGTCAGGAAGCTCAACGACGCGAAGCTGGCAAATGCCGGCGTGCTTTATCGGCGGCAGTTCGCGTTCGCTTCACTCGATCTTGCTCTGCACGATCCACATCCCGAAGAGATGCCATACGATTCCGTGGCGATATCGAACCCAATCCTGGAAAAAGTCTTTTTGCCGATTGATCCAAACACAACGTTCGTCTCCTACTTTGGTCATCTGAACGGCTACGATGCCGGTTATTATGGCTATGCCTGGGCGGACGCGATTGCCGCCGACATGGCAACCGTTTTTGAAAAGGCAAAGGATGGTTACCTCGATAAACAGGCTGGAATGAAATTGCGCCGCGAAATCTACGAGCCTGGCGATTCGCGCGACGTCAATGAGTCCATAGAAAAATTCCTAGGCCGCAAACAATCAGTCGAACCATTTTTGAAGAAAATCGGTATTGGCACGCAGGATAAAAGGAAGACAACAGCCGGGCCATCACAAGAAACCAGATAGCCAAATCTGCGACTACACTTGCACTGCGGTGGATTAGATGATTCAATCGAATCCGCAGTTACTAAAATCTGAATGGGATCGCTTAAAAAACGAAGGAAAGCAAAAATTGCCAAGCATAAGCGCCGCAAACGCATGAAGGCGCACCGGCATAAGAAGCGACTGCGGTACAAGTTGTAAGGCAGGGCCTCATTTGCTTTGCTAGCGAAGCTGCCGCTTCTGCTGGTTTGCCGAAACGCGCCAGAAAGATAAGATCAAGCGTGAGGGAGCAGAAAAAGTGGTGCGTTTGCTGCGCCTGCCGAAAGCTTCTTTTCGCGCTTAGTTTTCTGGTTGCAGCGACGGTCGCGGAGGCGCAGGTGCCCAAGGCTTCACCTGCGAAAGTTCCTCGCGCCCATCCTGGAAAACCGGTCGCGCGCCACGATGATTCGGTTGCATCGAAACCGGCTCCAGACCTCACGTTGCGACCGCAAGCCGCACGCAAAGCGGACGCGCTGGCGCGTTTCGTTGAAGGAATGGCGTTCGAGGAAAACGGCGAGATGGAGCGTGCCCTGGAAGCCTATCGAAAAGTCCTCAATGTCGATCCGGGCCAGTCAGAGCTGGCCTCACGCGTGGCCGGTTTGCTGATACAGCAGGATGATTTCCCACAGGCAATCGACGTGCTGAAGGACGCAATCAAGGTAAACCCAAAAAACGCCGAGCCGTATCAGCAACTCGCTTTCATTTACACGAGGTATCTGAAGAGAACCGACCAGGCGATTGATTATGCCAATCGCGCAATCGCCCTGAATCCCGGAGACATAGAGGGTTATCAACGCCTCGTTGAAATCGAACTCGCAGCCGGAAAAGAGAGGAGTGCGATCGAGGCTCTGGATCGCGCCCTGAAAGTTCAGAGCACTGATCCAAATTTCTGGGTACGCCTTGGAAAACTTTACGTCGCCATTCTCTTTAAGTCCGATTCACAGGCAAAACCCGACGAACTGAAAAAGACGAATGAGATTTTCAAAAGAGCGGCGGAAAATTCCGGGGATGATCCGGGCATCCTCAAGGACGTAGCCGATTACTACGCGGCATCGCAGCAAATGAAGGAAGCGATTCCGCGTTACCTGCGTGTTCTCGAATTGCAACCGGACGACGCGAACGCGCGAGAGAAACTGGCCACCGGTTTTGTCCTGACAAACCAGAGAGACAAAGCGGTTGAGATGCTTGAGCAAATCATCAAGGAGCACCCGGAAAAATATCAAACATACGATTTACTGGCTCAGGTACTCGACGAGGAAGCGCGATCTCTTCAGCGCGCCAATCGGATCGAGGAAGCCAAAGCGAAGTTCGCCAAGGTTGCCGCCAATTATGAGCAGAGCCTACTCATCAATCCAAATCACGCCGGCACGTATGTGCGCATGGCGGAACTGCTTCTCGGCGCTTTACGAGACCCCGACCGCGCAGTGAAATTGCTGGGTGAAGCTCGGCGCAGATTCCCGGGCGCACCGGAGGTAGTCTATTACCTGGCGATCGCACAACGTGAAGCGAAACAAAGCCAGCAGGCTGTGGCCACTTTCGAGGAGGCGCTGCACGAAGCACAACTCGAGGAGGACGACGATTTCGTTAACGCCAAGTTTTACTTCAATTATGGAGCAGCTGCCGAACAGGCGGGCCTGTACAACAAGGCAGCCGATCTGCTTCGTAAATCAATTGCAATCGATCCTGAGAACTCGGCCGAGGCCTGCAACTATCTGGGTTACATGTGGGCGGATCACAACATGAATCTGGAGGAAGCTGAAACGATGATCAGACGCGCGTTGCAAAGACAACCCAACAACGCTTCCTACCTCGATAGTCTCGGCTGGGTAGAATTTCGGAAAGGTCAGTTGGATCGAGCTTTGGACGACCTGCTTCGCGCTGCGAAGACTGCACAGCGCGAAGATCCCGTCGTGTTTGAACACATCGGCGACACTTATTTAAAATTGAATCGAACCCGGGAGGCATTGGAAGCCTGGCAGAAAGCGCTGTCGCTCGATCCGAAAAACAAGAAACTAGCGGACAAGATCCAGGCTGCGAAAAAGATGATCGGAAAGGATTTACCGGCAAACACGAATCCGACTTAACGAGCGCACTGAATAAAATATCGAGACTAACATCAAAGGCCGACCCCAGGGTCCACGTAACCGCTCACACGCCCGACATTCGAGATTCGCGCTTAACCCCCAAAGATGAAGGAATACCCCACGGCGTGGCAACGCAAGATGATGTGGGCGGCGTTGACTGCCTGTTTTGTCGTTGTTCTCATCGTCATCATTGCCGCTGCGATCTGGGCCGGCGCCAGCATCATCAGTTTTCTCCAGCCGATTCTGATCCCGGTGGCGATCGCCGCGATTCTTGCCTATCTGCTCGATCCGCTGGTAACGAAAATGTCTCGCGGAACTCTTACTCGCACCAGGGCTATAGCGCTGGTTTTCGCAATTGGTTTTTTTGCATTGGGCGGATTGACGGCATGGCTCGTTCCGACGATCTCGGTTCAGAGCGAGAATTTCGCCAGGCAAATCCCTTCCTACACCGAACGCGCTCGGGATTACATCGTCGACCTTATCTATCGGTTCGACCAGACATTCGGATTGCTGGGCGCAGGACACACGAAATCCGCGTCGAAAAATCTTACCAATTTCCTGATCGGCCCGGGGCCATCTCCTTCTCCCCAACGACAGACGACAGCGAGTCCGACTGGATCGCCGCAACCCACTGCGCCGCCCACTCAAGTAATCGCCGCGGCCCAACCCAAGCTGAGCAGCGCCGAACGTCAGCGCATTCAAGCGTACGTGGAAAAACAAATGCCCAAGTTACAGGAGGCGCTGCCCACTCTACTCGGAAAGCTGTGGGACATCTTGAAGACAAGCATCGGCGGATTTCTCGGCGCAACCGGCTTCTTGCTAAGTCTTATCCTGGTCCCCGTCTATTTATTTTTTCTACTTAAAGAAAAGCCGCGCATTGAGGAAAGATGGACAGATTACCTGCCGTTGCGCGCGTCGCCGCTGAAGAACGAAGTGGCGGATGTCATATTACAAATTAACTCGTACGTCGTCGCGTATTTTCGCGGACAGCTCCTTGTCTGTCTCGTCGATGGCATCCTCATCGGCACGGCTCTCACAGCGATCGGCCTGAACTTTGCGGCCGTAATCGGCGCAATGGTGGTCGTGCTCACCATGATTCCCTATATCGGAATCATCATTTGCTGGGTGCCGGCTGTTCTCATCGCGGCATTCCAATGGGGTGATTGGACTCACCCAATCATCGTGACCGCGATTTTCATTGTCATACAGAATCTGGAAGGCCTTTTCTACGCGCCACGGATTGTCGGAAACTATGTTGGCTTACATCCGATGACAGTAATTGTGTCGATCTTTGTGTGGGGCTTGATCATTGGTGGAGTCATCGGTCCGCTCCTTGCTGTGCCGCTTACCGCCACGCTGAAGGTGCTTTTCGGACGTTACGTTTGGGGCCGGCATTTGCGAGAGCGGTCTCTGCCGAGCGGAATCGCTCTTACCTCTGAACATGTCGAAGTGCCGACTCATCGTTAGCGCAGCAAACAGCCTGTATGAAAGGGAGAAGTGGACCGACGGGCGTCGCGACAACGCACCAAGCCTCTGTTCAACTCGAGCATGCGGAACAAGAGAGCGGCCGGCATTCGTCTAGCGGCCCGCACTCGATGTTTCATCGGCAGCTCTGGAGAGGTCGCCTGGTTGTCGCGATTGCGGGATTGGCAATCGCTTTCTTGGTAGGCGTTTTCTTCGTCAGTTACGGCTCAAAACTTTATGAGAACTGGCGCGGGCGCCGTTTGTTACATCAAGCAACTACACTCTTGCAGGAGGGAAAACTCGACAAAGCAGCGCAAATGGCGCAGGAACTGGCCCGCCGGCATCCGGATTCTCTCGCAGCGCTGTCCATCCTCGCAGACACAGCGGAAAGACAAAACCTGGAAGAGGCCGTTGCATGGCGCGAGCGGATAGCGCGATTGCTGCCCAAAGATCCGGAGAGCCAGCTCAACTTTGCCTCCGCGGCGCTCCGCTTTGGGAAGCTCGATCTCGCCCGCGAGGCGCTTAATCGAGTCTCTCCGGGCGATCTGGACAGCGCAGCCTTTCATGTGGTTGCTGGTTGGCTGGCGCGCGCAGAAGGTAATTTTGCCGAGCAGGAAGAACAATTCGCAGCTGCGGTAAAGAAAGAACCACAGAACGACCTCTATCAATTCAATCTCGCAGCACTGCAAATTCGTTCCGAAGACGCGGAAAAGAGCAAGGACGCTCGCGATACGCTCCAGCGACTTATTACCATAGCGCCGTACCGAACTGGCGCGCTAAGAGCGTTACTCAATGATGCTGTGGAACGCAATGACCGCACTGCTGCGGATAGCTTTGCGCAACAACTCCAAATGTCGCCAGAGGTCACATTCGGCGATTACCTTCTTTGTCTGAATTTTTACCGAAAGCTAGACGAGAAAAAATTCCGGCAGCTTTTTGAGAAAGTGAAACCGTTTGCGTCGCGTAATGCATCTGATCTCGCATCGCTGATCGAGTGGATGAATCAGAACGGACTCGCTGCAGACGTCGTGAAATGGATCGATAAGTTGCCCCCAGCACGACTGAGTTCGCCGCCTGCGTCTGTCGCCGTCGCAGATGCTTATGCAACCGCGAAGAATTGGTCGCGTCTGAAGCGCTGGACGCGGACCGGAAATTGGGGCGACGCCGAATACCTGCGTCTGGCGTACGACGCAATCGCGGAACGGCACTTGCGTTCCGGTAACCACTCGAGCGCGAACTCTGAGTTCGAAACGCTTTGGCAGTCTGCAGCTGAATTGTCAGAGGACGTGCCGGAACGTGAACTTATGCTCGCCCGGCTCGCCACGAAATGGCAACTGGCGAACCAGACCGAAGAACACTGGGTTCGCGTTGAAGAAAATCCGACGATGCGCCGTGAAGCGCTCGACAATCTTCGCCAATTGTATCGCGCCAAGGACGACACGATCAAGCTGTACGCAGTTCTCCAACGGCTCCATGAAAGTTCGCCTAACGAGGCGCCGATCACAGCGGACCTGGCGCGGCTGGGCCTGAATCTTGGTGAAAATACTGAAAACTCACATCAACTCGCGAAAGAGGCTTATGACCGCGCGCCGAATGAGGTCAGTTGCGCGCTAACCTACGCATTTTCACTTCATCGCCTTGGGAGGAATGCGGAGGCCCTTGCCATAATCCAAAGTGTGCTGCCTGAGCGGCTGCACGATGCCCACGCAGCCGTTTACGTCGCGTTGGTGCTCGTCGAGGCAAATGAACTCGATGGAGCAAAGGACTACATTGCTACCGCCGAAAACGCCAAACTTTATCCGGAAGAGAAAAAGCTGCTCGAAGAAGCGAAGACGCAGCTCATCGTGGCACGTGCAATTTCGTCGCCGGCAGAGCCGCCGCCCCCCAGCGAAACACCCCAGCTGTAGAGTCCGCTGTCCCAGCGGATGAGGAGTAGGAATGCGCTGAGCTAATCACTGCTCTTTCTCAATTGCATCTGTCCAATCCGCGATGTCTCTCTCATTCATCTGAACACGCTCTTCCAAACGTGCATCCCGAAGTCCCCACTCCTGTACGTCCACTAAATATTGCTGCCGCGAAAGCAGCGTGCCACGGCATAATCGTTCTGGCCCGGCAGTTCTCGCTTCACTGCGGAGCCGTGTACTCAAATCTTCCAGAATCGCCGCCGGGATTCGCGCGCGTTCCCCTGGATAAATGTAGCCGAACAGGATCAAATGGCTGAGCAATACGCGCCAATCAGGACCGAACCGGCGAACAAGGTGCGCCCAGTCTATCTCTGCCACGCAGCAGCGAAGAATGTGCGCAATGTCCGCGCCGTCAAACCGTTCGCGTTCCATGATGTAAGCTTTCATCCAAATCATTTCCTCCGGTGCGCAAAGCTTCACAGGCACGCCCAGTAGCTCGTCGTCGCGCGCGCGATCGAACCACGAATCATCCACTTCGCACAATCCATTGCCCGCGCGAAAAATCAGATCAACGATATCTCCGTCAAACGTCGCCTTGGCCAGCCAGTGTGGGAATGTCAGTTCGGTTTTGTACCCTGCGCGTTCTAGTGCACGCAGCGCAGCCTCCACATGATTTGGCCGAACATAGAGGTCGAAGTCCTTCGTGCTACGCGACACACCTCCGCACACCTCAACCATGTACGCGCCGCCGATCAGGAACGGAACCTCGGCAGCACGCAACGCTGTCACTGATCTGCGATGAAACTCAGTAGGGCTGCCTCCAGGCTGGCTGGCTCGAACTGCTGTCGCTGTGCTTTCAGTCATTACTCATCAATTACGCACTGGAACCGCGCCACGCGTGCATGGCCGCGTGTGATGCTTACACGAAACGTCCATCCTTCGTCGCCGTTTCGTTTCTTAAAGCGATGGCAAAACGAGCATTGCGTGTCGCTGCGACCGCAGACCTTCACTACGCCAAGCATTCGCGCGGAAAGATGCACGATGCGTTTGCCGAGATTTCGGGAAGCGCAGACGTGCTGCTGCTCTGCGGCGATCTCACGGAGTACGGGCTCCCCGAAGAAGCGGAGGAACTCGCTGCCGATATTCGCAGCGCGGTGAGAATCCCGTGCATCGGGGTCATTGGTAATCACGATTATGAATCCGGAAAGCCAGAAACAGTTGCGGATATTCTCGATCAGACCGGCGTGACCATGCTCAACGGTGAAGCCGTCGAAATCGGCGGATGTTGGATTCGCGGGGATCTGCGGGTTCGGCGGCGGTTTCGGCCGGCGGATGCTGAACGCGTGGGGCGAGCCGCTGATTAAGCAATTCGTGCAGGAATCAATCAGCCACGCCATTCGCCTGGAGCAGGCCCTGGTGAAGCTGCAAACTGAGCGCCGGATTGTGGTCCTGCATTACTCTCCAATTCGCGCGACATTGGAAGGGGAAGATCCTGAAATCTACGCCTTCCTGGGTTCCAGTCGTCTCGAAGAACCGATCAACCGATTCCGCGCCACCGCAGTATTCCACGGTCACGCACATAACGGGATTATCGAGGGGAAAACTTCAACTGGCATTCCCGTTTACAACGTCTCTGCGCCAGCGCTGCACAAAACCGGAAAGCCTTACCGAATTGTGGAACTGTAGGGTTTCTTTGTCAGACGCGATCGTCAGACAAAGAAGCTGCTGCCACAGCGTGCCAGGCCTCAACGTCTGCGCCGGATTCCGTAGGCGAAACGCAGCGCATCGCTTTGATTGCATCGAAAGTCACTTCGAAAAGCGGAACGTTGATTGAAGCTGCCAGTTCGCGCCGGGTTGGGGCGGCCAAGTTCTTGTAGAGCAAACTCAAGTGCGGATTTAGTTCGTAATGCGACGAATCGTCCGCCGCCTTGCGAATCATGTCATTGATCTCTCGCAATTCTGCGCTCATGGCGAATTGCACAAAGAGCGTTTTGATAAACTCATCGGATTGATCAATTCCAAGCGGTGTCAGCCCGATGAGTTTGCATTCGCGCGCCGCGTTTCCGAGCGCGTTCTTAACCGCATCAGCGCGATCTGTTCCGACATGAATCGTCACGTGCGGCTCGAAAACAGGCGCATCGTATCGATGTGCGAGATCGTTGATGGTTCGCTGAAAGAAGCTGTGTGCCGGTTTGGACGGGATAAGCCAGTATGCGATGACGGTTCGTGTCGCCACGGGTCCACTTTGAGTTCCGGTCAACTCCATTTCTGCAGCTCTACGATGTTGCCTTCGGGATCTCGCGCATAAACCAGACGAATCGGGCCTACGCCGTCTACTTCTGCCGTGGCGATTTCTCCCACAGAACCGCCGCCGGCTGCAATCACCGCCTGCAGGGCTTCATCAACGTCATCCACCCCAAATGCGATGTGCGCGAACCCGCAATCGTTTGCTCGCGGCAGCTCGCGTTCGACGACGTCATCGTAGCTGAAAATCTCCAGCGTCGGTCCATCGTCGCCATATCCGGGCAAACGGAGATGAACGCCACGCAGGCGCGCATTTGAAAGGGCGGTGACGGTGTCGAGCCATGTCGTCTGACAAGTCACGTTCGGGACCTTTGGGTTGGCATCCGAACACGTCGCGATAGAATCGGACCAACCTTTTCCAATCTCTGCCGATCAGATTGGTGTGCACGTATTTCGCGCGGATTGGCATTCGCTTTTCTTCCGGTAAAGTTTCCGCCGATAGTAACACTAAGTTGCCTATGCCGACGAATGTTTTGGGAACGGAATTGAAATGTTGTTGTCGCGATCCGATGACCGGTTTTTATCGTGACGGCTATTGCCGAACAGGACCAGAGGACGTGGGACAGCACACGGTTTGCGTGCAAGTCACCGAGGAATTTTTGGATTTCTCCGTCCTGGATGGAAACGACCTGGTCACGCCGCATCCGGAATGGGGCTTTCCCGGATTGAAGCCAGGCGACAAGTGGTGCGTGTGCGTCACGCGCTGGAAAAGCGCGCTCGATCACAACCGCGCCGCGCCAGTGGATCTGGAAGCAACGCACGCCTCCGCGCTCGAGTTCGTCACGCTGGAAGAACTAAAGGCACACGCGGTAACGCAAGCCTAACGAAACCTGCTGACCGGCCGCGGTTGAATCTCATTGAGTTTGCCGCCACGCTAAGGACGAATTGAAGCTTCCTTTTAGTCTTTTCCTGGCGCTGCGGTATTTGAAACCGAAACGCACATTTCTTTCCATCATCACATTAATCTCGGTCATTGGCGTGATGCTGGGAGTGACCGTGCTGATCCTTGTCATTGCGGTCATGACCGGGTTCGATCGGGAGCTGCGCCAGAAAGTCATCGATTTCGATGCACACATTCTGGTCACTTCCGAGGACGTGTTCCGCGATTGGCGAGCACTCAAGGTAAAAATCGATAAGACGCCGGGCGTCGTGGCCACGGCGCCCTTTGTGCAAGGACCGGTGATTGTGGAATTCCACAACCGGCGCCTCGCACCGCTGATTCGCGGCATTAATCTCGAGCAGGAAGAGAAAGTCATTCCCCTCCAAAAATTCATCAAATACGGCAAGCTCGATTTGGAAGGCGAATCAACTGTGGTCGGGGTTGAGCTGGCGCGAAAACTCGGAGTTAGCATCGGCGATAAGGTGACAACTTATTCGCCGGGCAATCTCGGCCAGGTCCTCGATAGCATTAAGAAACTGGAGAATGCAAAGGGCGAAGAAGAGAAAAAAGCCATCGACGAATTGCGGGATGTGATTCTCCCGAAAGAACTGACTGTCACCGGAATTTTTGAGACCGGCCATTACCTGCACGATTCCGAATTTCTACTCGTGCCCGTTTACGTCGGCCAGGAGCTATACGGTTTGGGCGACGCTTTGCACGGAATCACCGTGAAGACCGACAACCCATATGGCGCCGAACGCGTGAAACAGGAGATCCAGCAATTCCTGGAGCCGCCGCAGTACGCCCAAACCTGGATCGACATGAATCGCCAATATTTCGAAGCGGTGCGGCTGGAACGCACGGTGATGTTTTTCCTTTTGTTCTTCATCGTGATCGTGGCGGCTTTTGGAATCATGAGCACACTCATCACCGTAACGGTACAAAAGCGGCACGAGATCGGAATTGTGAAGGCGCTCGGTGCGAACATTGCGCAAATTGTCTGGGTGTTCCTTGGTCAGGGAACAATTGTCGGCCTTTTTGGAACGATCACTGGCCTGGGCCTTGGGATGACGTTGATCCGTTACCGCAACGAGTTTAGTCGCTGGCTGGCATCGACGTTGCACATCGAGATTTTCCCGCGCGAAGTCTATCAATTCTCGTCGATTCCGGCCGAAGTCATTCCCCATGACGTCGCTATCATCTGTATCAGCGCCTTCTTAATCTGTTCGTTCGCGGCACTGATCCCAGCGTACTTCGCGGCGCGGTTAGATCCGGTAAAAGCGCTGCGTTACGAGTAACGTTGTAGAGGCGCTCGCGGCGGCGAGCGCCTGCATGCCGTTCGGCGTTTGACACAAGCGCCGCTACAACTTGAGAAAAACACTCAGTGCGCGAAAGGCGTAAGCATATCCTTCCGGCCATTCGCTCTGGCGCGGGCCGGCAACATTCAGAATGCTGATTTTATTCTTGCGGACAAAATCGCCAATCAATTTAGCGGCATCTTCAGCGGAAAATTTTGATGCGTCGATCAACTCGTGTGGTCGCTTTAGCTCGACACAAAAGCGAAGGGTCTGTTCAGTGCCGCCGCGAAGTTCTACCTGGTAAATAACTACAGTT
Source organism: uncultured Verrucomicrobiae bacterium (assembly GCA_963803285.1). Taxonomy (GTDB): domain Bacteria; phylum Verrucomicrobiota; class Verrucomicrobiia; order Chthoniobacterales; family UBA10450; genus Udaeobacter. Next base: position 26,238 of record CAWDMG010000005.1, read on the forward strand.
CCATCAGAATCTTTCACGTTCTGCAACGTGCGTTCGCTGAAACCGCCGCCTTGTAATTCCTGAACTGGATAGTGATCCGGAATTTTGCCGAATTCATCCAGCCGCCCAGCCGGACACCATCCGCCGCACTCAATCCGGTGCCTGAGCGCGACATCGAGTGCGGCGCGATCAACGCCTGTTTGCCCGCCCGAGATGATCTTGAGTGACTTCAATGTAGCGGCGGTCTCTGATCGCCGACGGCGCGCCACCAACTCTAATCGCCTGTCGGAACAATGTCCGCGCGCTCGATCATCAGAATCACCGTTCGTTCAGGCGCGCGCGTCCGATGCCGCACGCCTCTCGGCACAACAAAGCCCTGTCGCGGCGCAAGATCGATTACGCGATCTTCGAGATCGATCAGGAACCGCCCATCGAGCACGAAGAAGAATTCATCGATGTCTTTGTGTTCATGCCAGTGATATTCGCCCTGCACGACCGCCATCCTGACGACTGAATCGTTCACCTTGCAAAGCGTCTGGTTGTACCACTTGTCGATGCAGGCGTCGGCCAGCTTCTGCACATCAATCAATTCGAGCGGCCCGTGCAGAATGTTCAGATACGTTTTGTATGGAAACTCTTCAGCGGATGTTTTCGTGGTCATAAGTCTGAATTTACCGCAGCGCTTTCTTCGCCAGATTCAATTTCCTGCTTTCCTGCGTTTCTGATTCATTCCTCGCCATCGAAATAATCGGTCTCCTGACCCTTAATTACGACGCGATCGGCGGCTGACGACTTGTTCAATTTCCATTTCCCGCTGTCGGGATAATACCCGGATTCGCCGATCGGATTATCTGCGATTACATAGAAAATAAAATCTTCGTCGCCAGAATTGATCAGTTGATGCGGTTCGTCTGGGCCGAAGATGAACGCGTCGCCGGGCACAACTTCCGTCTTGCCGTCTCTGTGGCGAACAGTGCCCTTTCCTGAAATCACCAAATAAAATTCCCACTGCGCGGAGTGTGCGTGGTAGGGGAAATTGCATTTTCCTGGTGGGACCCGGTTCAATTCGAGGTCAAACGGATGTCGCTTGGATAAATCGAGCGATGCAGGCTGGCGCCCGAGCGCTTCAGAAATTCCCTTGAACGAGACGGCGTATTTTCCGCCCGGCGATTGCCACGGCTCCTCTTTGATTTGCGTAAGGTTTATCTTCTTCATTGCGCCAGGTAGGGGCGATTGACCTCAATCGCCCGCGGGCGGTTCGGTGAACCGCCCCTACCAAAATTCATTCTTCGCCATCGAAGTAATCAGTCTCTGTTCCTTTCACGACGACTTCTTCCCGCGCATCTCTTGTCACTGCCCATTTTCCGCTGTCGGGATAATAACAGGAATCTCCCGTCGCGCCGCCGCTTCGAGGATTATCGGCGATCACATAATAAACAAAGTCCTCATCATTCGAATTCCAAAGCTGATGCGCTTCCCCTGGTTGAAAGAAAAATGCGTCACCAGGTCCCACTTCGGTTATCCCGTTCTTATCCCGCACATTGCCGCGACCGGAAATAACCAGATAGAGTTCCGATTCCGCCGCATGCGCGTGATAGGGACAAAGGAATTTGCCTTTGCGGAATTCGGACCAACGCCAAATCAAACGGATGCCGCTTCGACAGATCGAGCGACTCCGGTTCGCGCCCAAGCGCGACCGAAATATTTTTCATGAATCGGCCAAACTTTCCTTTCGGCGATTTTTTTTCCTGCTCGGGAACGTCTTTGAGATTGATCTTTCGCATTTGGAAGAAACTCTCAGCTGTGGGTTAAACTAACGAGACGAAACTCGTTTCCTGGTGGCGATTGTGAAAATGGCAATGGCTGCCCAAATGAGATTCACAAACGTGGAGGGATACGATCCATAAAAAATTGTGTTCGCGGCCAGGAGGAGACTGCCGCCGACATTCAGGAGTTGAAACGCAGATGAGTGTCCTTCCCATTTTCTGGAGGAGATCATCGCATACGCTACAAGCAGAGCAGCAGCTCCCACCCATCCAATCGCATCAAACCACACGTGATCTTTCATACGGTAGACTTCTTAATAAGTAGTGCTGTCATGTTGAGCGAGGCGCTGCAACGAAATGCGAAGCATGAGGCCAGGCTTTCAAACATCTCGGTTTTGTCCGTGGTGAGCTCGATCTTAATCAATCAGAGATTCTTCGCTTCGCTCAGAATGACATGACGGTTGGATTTTGAAATACACGCGGAAGCTTGCATTACTCCTCCCATTTTTTTGGCAGTTTTTGTTTGAGCGTCTCTACTGGCTCGAACAGGTCGCCCTGTTTTTCCACGCGCGTCAGCGCTTGATCGGAACGAAACCTTAAAAGCTCGGCGCGTTTTTTCTTCAAACAATTCTCCACTTCATTCCAAGTGACCGGAGTGGAAACGGTGGGCTGCTCTCTTGCACGAAGTGAGTAAACGCAAATCGTGGTTTTGTGTTCATCGTTCTGGCTCCAATCGACGAACACTTTTCCTTTGCGCACGGCCTTGGACATGTTCGACGTGACACGATCAGGGTGTTCACGTTCCAAACCTTGAGCTAACGAACGCGACAAACCTTTGGTCTGATCATAGGTCACCGCTGTGTTCAGCGGCACATAGACTTGTAAACCTTTTGAGCCGCTCGTTTTCGCGAACGCTTTCAATTTCATTTTGCTGAGCAGCTCGCGCAGCCAAATCCCAACCTGGCAGCATTGAACGATGTCAGCCGGAGGCCCAGGGTCGAGATCGAACACCATCATCGTCGGACGTTCGATGTTGTTTTTTCGCGAAAGCGATGTGTGCAGCTCGAGATCGGCGAGGTTAGCTGCCCACACCAGCGTGGGCAGATCGTTAGCGAGACAATAATGCATGGTCCGCTGGTTGCCCTCGCTCCAGACCTTTGCCGTTTGTACCCATTTCGGCCGATGCACGGGGCAGTTCTTCTCATAGAAAAACTGACCTTCCACGCCATCTGGATAGCGCTTCATTGTGAGGGGGCGGTCTTTTAAGTGCCGCAAAAGCACCGGTGCGATCCGGATGTAGTAATCGATCACCTGCGCCTTGGTGAAACCCGCCTTCGGATAGAGAACCTTGTCCAAGTTTGATACTTGAAGCTTCCGATCGTCGACGATGAGTTCCGCCTTCTTGGACATCGATCTAAATCTCGCACAACGTCCACAAAGGACGCAAAGGTTCTAATTTTCTCGTACTCTTGGTGACCTTTCTCCTCTTCGTGCAGGCCCCCATCAGGCGAAGAAGCGCTCGGGCGGAAGCACCGGCTTGGGTTTGCAAATTCGGGCGACGCAATGTTCCCAGCTTTCGTGCCCGCTCAGAATTTCGATTTCCACCCGCAGAAAATAAATCGGCACTTTCAGTTCCGCGTCTGGCAAACGCGGCATGCGCACCGAGTCCTTTTCGGTAGTGACGATCATCGCGAGATCACGTCGGATACAGCGATTGGTAAAGCTGATCAGTTCCGCCTCGGTGTAGTAATGATGATCGATGTAGCGTTTCGCGAGATCGACGTGCGCGCCGAGTTTTGTAAGCGCGCCCTCAAAACTTTGAGGGGCTGCGATCGCGCACAGCGAACCGATGAATGCGTCGCGCAAAGCCTCGAGCGGCAATTGTTCGCCCGTAAAAACATTCTGCAGATAAAGCGGTTTGTGCGCGCACTCGATAACCTCCGCGGTGCGATTATAACGGCGTATGCGTCGCATCAGCTCGAAATTAGGCTCGCCTGTGTTTTTCGTAACAAAGATATAACTGGCGCGGCGCAGATTGCGCGGCCTCTCGCGCAACGTGCCCCGGGGCAGCATGAATTCGTTCCCGAAAGGGGCTTGCCGATCCACGAGCACCATATCCAACCGATGCTTGAGATGGAGATATTGAAATCCGTCGTCGAGCAGCAGTGTGTCGATCTGCCATTTATCGATGGCGAACCGGCCGCTTTTCACCCGGTCTTTGTCCACGAGTACGATCACATCTTTCAAGTTGTGGGCGAGCATATAGGGCTCATCCCCGGCGGTCAGTGAATCGAGCAGCAGGGATTTGCCGTCGGAAACGACCCGGGGAGGCTCAGAATCTCCGCGGAACCGACTACGCCAGCCTCGCTTGCGCGGGACGCTTTTGTAACCGCGGCTGAGAATCGCCACTCGCCGTCCGCCGGCCTGCAAAGCGCGGGCAAACTTTTCAACAATCGGCGTCTTGCCCGTTCCGCCGACAGTCAGATTACCGATGCTGATCACGAGACATCCGAGCGTGCGTTCCCGGAAAACTCTTTTGCGATAAAAATAAAGCCGGAGTTGCACTATCCTGTCGTAGACGAACGAGAGCGCGTAAAGGATGCTCCGCAGCATTGAAGCGCGAACGCCATGACGCCGTTCGAGAACGACGTCGATCCCGAATTCTTCTAATTGTTCAAGCCGGCGGCCCATCTCAATGGTGGATTGCGGATTGCTGATTGCGGACCGGCAATACCTGCGCGCCACGATTGTCAGCGTGTGCGATAATTGTGCGGGCGGGTGCGGCTGCAGCGCGCGCCATGGCAATTGCGATTTTCTCGGGCGCTTGGAGTGTAACAGCCGCTATCGCGGATCCACTTCCGCTAAGAAAGGCACCGAGCGCGCCGGCTCGCTCAGCGGCCGCGATCACACGCGGAAGAAAATCAATCAGTTTCACGCGAAATGGCTGGTGAAGGTTATCGGAAAAAGTGCCACGCATTTTTTCGTAATCCCGCGATGCAAACGCCGCGGTAATCGCACATGCGTTCGCACAGTTTTCTACCGCAGCAACACGCGATATCTTTGAAGGCAAAATGCTCCCGTGCTTTCGATGTTTGGATTTCAAAGTCGGGAACTAGGAGAACGAAGTACAGGCGGGGCGAAACGTCGAAGCGTTGAACATTAGCGCCAAGGAGCGGCGGCTTGGGCAGCCGTCGAAACATGCCGGCTGGGAAGCCGTCGCTACTTGTAACAGTGAAGCCGCCAAAAGTGGCCGGTGCAGCGTTATCAGGATGTCCTTCTGATTCGGCGCATAATCTAAAGAGGGTGAGTCGATCTAGTGGTTCGCCACTAAGCCGGTTCAGCCCAAGCAGGATGCCGAGGCGAACCGTCGCGCTGCTGCCCAGGCCACGACACCTTGGAACTTGTTCTGCAATCGAAAACGAAAACGAGAATTTGTGGCACCGCGCCTGGTTGAAAAATCGTTCTGCCGCGTCAGACACAATTCGTGGATGAGCAGATCCAGGCGTTTTCCCCCGGACGAGCGTAACGCTGTTATGAAGGCGGAGCGCGACGCCCAGACAATCGTAGCCAGGACCGAGATTGGAAGTGCTCGCAGGAACACGAACTGTGACTTGTTGCATAGTAAACAGTCGGCTTGTCTGGCCAGCCACGGTGCCCTGTAGCCACGGCCGCGGGCCGTTTTCCAACAATGCCCGCTTGTGAAAATACCGGCCACAGGCCGGTGGCGACAGCATGTAGCAACGGCGTCTCGCGGCAACCCATCCATTGCGCTACACTGGTTTCGAACTATGCCGGTGGAGCACAGAAACAAAAATGAATGTGGGATGGATTGATCCAGGCTTGCTCCGCGATTTCCAGGCAGAGGGTACTGACGCGTACCGGCTTTGCACTATTGAGGATGGCTGGGTGGAACGTTTCGGTAGCGACGTTCTGCTCTCGTTCAAAAGGGTGTTGGCCCGCGAACGGCTGCTGGAAGAGCTCCAAACCTGGGCCGATTGGGTCGACGTCCACGTGCGACGCGTCTTCGCGCGTTTCATTCCGCGAGAAAGCGAACGTCGCGAACCGCCCGCCCTGGTCGTTGGCGATCCCGGCGAGAGTTTACAGACCGTCGCCACCGAACGGTATCTGAGGTTCGGCCTAGACTTCGGCACAGGCTATTCGCCGGGTCTGTTTTTGGACCAGCGAGAGAATCGCCGATACGTGCGTCATATCGCGCCAAGGCGACTGCTGAATTGCTTTGCTTACACCTGTTCCTTTTCCGTGTGCGCGGCATGTAACGGAGCGAGCACCGTCAACATCGACCTTTCGAAAAAATCTCTCACCCGTGGACGCGAGAATTTCGCCCTGAACAACCTATCAACGGTCGATCATCGGTTTATCACGGACGACGTGCAATCCGTGTTGCCGCGCCTCGCCCGGAGAGGCGAAAAATTCGATGCGATCATCCTCGACCCCCCGACTTTTTCACGCTCTCCGGGAGGAAAAAGGTTTCAGGTCCAACACGATTTCGAAAGTTTGCTCATTAGCGCTCTGGCAGTGGCGGAGCGCGACGCCCACGTTTTGGTAGCGACGAATTGTTCTGCATTGGGCGAGCGTGCGCTAGAAGTGATGGCCCGCTATTGCCTTAAAGAGACGCGTCGAGCCGCGACATTTCATCGGCCGCTGCCACTGCCTGATTTTCCACCTCGCACAGGCGCAAGCTCGATCTGGCTTGCTTTGCGGTGATAGTTCGATGCGCGCAAAACGGGTTCAAAATGCGAATCATTAAACGACATGGATCAGTTATCTCCTGAAATCGTTGCTGAGTTTCCCGAACGCGGAATGCAATGGGTGAAAGACCGAGTCGAGACGGTGGTCAATGAAACCGGCGAGTACGTGCGCGAAAAGCCGACACAGTCTCTCCTATATGCGTTTGCGGCTGGATACGTGTTGAATCGTCTGCCGTTGGGTCGAGTGCTTGGCGGATTTCTGCGTCTGCTCTTTACGGCACTAAAGCCCGCGATCTTGATTTACGGTGCCGCCAAATTGTACCAATCGGCGCAGGACGGGGAAGCGTAGCAGCGCTAACGTTGAAACGGTTGAATCGCTGAGCGGGCAAGCGAGACGGGCTCGGAATATTACTCTTCCAGCGTAAACCCGATTTTCAACGTCACCTGCCAGTGGTCGACTTTGCCGTCGTCGATATAGCCGCGGGTCTCGATCACCTCGAACCACCGCATGTTGCGGACCGTCTTGCTCGCGCGCGACAGCGCATTGTGGACCGCCTCCTCCACTCCGTTCGGCGAGGAGCCAACGATCTCAATTTTCTTGTAAACGTGTTCAGCCATACGCCCATTGTCTGCCGCAGTACCGGCCAAAACAATAAAAACCCTCTCCGTCCCGGCAATGTGCCGCGCCAGTCACTTATAGGGAATTTGCTTTACAAACCAACACTCGTTCCGGCAGCCTCGCGGTGTGCGAACATCGTTTGCAGTCTGGACGTTCTTAACAGCTGCTTTGTGCTGCGTACACGCTCAGGACCAGGAAAAAAAACTGGTCGATCGGCTTCTCAAGCCGGACATGGCGCTGCAGAACGATGCACAAAACAAGAAATTTACCGGGGACGGTTCGGCATCCATTAATAAGCGTGCAAACGTCGGAATCTTTTTCGTTCACCAGAAATCGAGCTCGAAAAATTATTCCGGAACACGAGACTTCTCCACAACGCAGTTTTATTCTCAGACCTACCGCGGTGGACGCACCGCCTACGAGGTTTCGTCACAGCAAACACTTGCAAATTCCAAGTCTACCTATGCAAATCAGACCGCCCGTGGCGTTCGTGACGCACCTCAGTCCGGGAAAAAGGTCGCCTCTCGTGCATATGCAGGTAATCGGCCCTTTCTGGACGAAGGCAAAAATCAGAAGTCGCTCAACAGAAAAAACGAGTCGCTCACGATCGAGCAGGTGCGCGAGTTGTTGAACAAAAACAAGTAGCGCTCGTCCGGCCGAGGCCGGTGCGCTATTCTGCCACGGGATCATGCAACCGGACGAAGCTCTTGCATTGTTGAAACAAGGCGCGGCGCAGATCATCAATGAGAGCGAACTGCGAGAGAAGCTTGCGCTGGGCCGGCCGTTGCGCGTCAAGCTTGGGGTGGACCCGACGACATCGGATATTCACCTTGGGCACACGATTGTTTTGCGAAAACTGAGACAGTTTCAGGACCTCGGGCACCAGGCAATTCTCATCATTGGCGATTTTACCGGAATGATTGGCGACCCGAGCGGTCGGTCCGTTACACGGCCGCACCTGACGCATCAGGAAGTGATCGCAAACGCGGCGACTTATCGCGAACAGGCGTTTAAGATTCTTGATCCCGAGCGCACCGAGACAGTTTGCAACGGTGACTGGTTTCGCGGCATGTCGTTCGAAGACGTGATTCGCCTGAATAGCCGCGTGACGTTGCAGCAGATGTTGCAGCGGGAAGATTTCAAAGCGCGGATCGAAGAAAAGCACCCGATCCGCGCCCATGAAGTTCAATATCCAATTATGCAGGGGTGGGATTCGGTGATGGTGAAAGCCGACGTAGAACTCGGAGGAACGGACCAACTCTTCAACATTCTCATCGGGCGCGATTTTCAACGAGAAGAGAGCATGCCGCAGCAAGTCGTTTTTCTGCTCCCGATTCTCGAAGGCTTGGATGGCTCCAAAAAAATGAGCAAAAGCCTCGGTAACTACGTCGCCGTTAACGAGTCCCCCTCAGAAATGTTCGGGAAACTGATGAGCATTTCGGACGAGTTGATGGCGCGCTATTACGAATTGCTCCTTCGGCGCGCGGCGCCGAGAGGCACGCATCCGCTAGAGGCCAAGAAGCAGCTCGCGTTCGAAATCGTGCAGACTTACCACTCGGCGGAAGCGGCCAAAAGAACGCTGGATGAATGGAACACGCGCTTCAGCAAGCGCGACTTGGAACACGCCGATTTGCCGGCGTTTTCCCGAACTAAGCGGAAGAGCTGACCGCCGTAAATGTCGTCTCGGAGGTTTACCGGAACGTGTTTCAATTAGAGAAATCGCACAGCGAAGTCTCGCGACTGATCAAGCAGGGAAGCGTGGAAATTGACGGAACGAAGATTCACGATCCCAAGGCAAAAGTCGCCCTTCGCCCGGGCCAGGTCCTTCGCCTCGACCGTAAACACGCCGTGCGAATACTCTAGCCCGGGTGACCCCCAATTCTCCGAATTGTGCAGTAGCAAATGCCGTTTCGTCAGGCGTGAGCCGCCTGGAGTACGGGCATGACGCGCGGGCGCTCCAGATAGCTTGACCTGATCCCCTCGAAATGCGCGCGGATGCTGCGCAGTTCGGCTGTCACAAAGCTGTCCACAAAATGCAGACGGCGATCCAGCCAGGCGAAAAGTTTATTTTTGATTTCGTAGTGGACCGCGAGCGTGACCTCGGTGCAGTGCGGCCGGATCTCAGCGAAATCAACGATGCCCATGAGGCAAATGTTTCCACCAACGGACTCAAATGCATACTGGTTCGGCGAATCGCCGTCCACCGAAAGCAGCACAGTGTGCGCCTCGAAACCGAAGGGTCCGCGAAAGCTGAAATCGACCGTCTTGGATGATGTCACGGTTGCCCGTGTCACCATCAGGAACTGCCGCCGATAGGATTGAATACTGGCCAGACGTGCTTTGCACTCGGCCAACGGTTGGCTCATGTGTAAGGTTTTTTCTAGGAGCATAGGTTTTGTTGGTTTTCGAGGCTCTTCTTAAGCAATAGCGATGCCAGCTCTTCTCTCGAAGGCGGATTTGGGCGCAGGAGCCGATGTGGTGTTCGTTTTTGCGACAGCGCTGTAACAATCACAACACCTCGGGCCGGTAGGTTATCCGATTTTCTCTTAGGTGGCAAGAGTCACGCCACCTGTTTAATGCGCTCGGGGGCGTTAGTTGAGCGAGTCGACCGAATCGTCTCCATCATGGAGAGAAAAATTTTCGCGCCGTCTTCGCTGCCGAGCCGCGCATCCGAGGCGCGATCAGGATGGGGCATCAAACCGAAAACATTCCGTTCGCGGTTGCAAATCCCCGCAATGTTTTGGATTGAGCCATTTGGATTTGCTTCGGGAACAATCCGGCCCTGTTTGTCCGCGTAGCGCAAAACCACTTGTTCATTGGCGTTCAGCTCATGCAACGTTTGCGGGTCAGCAAAAAAACAGCCTTCACCGTGTGCCACAGGAAGCGCAGAAGTGTTTCTTTCGGACAGCCGTGGGTGAATGGCGAATCATCCACCTCAACGCGCGTCGTGACCATGTCACAAACAAACCGGAGTGAGCGGTTTCGCACCAGCGCGCCCGGCAAAAGACCGGCTTCGCACAAGACCTGAAATCCGTTGCACGTCCCGAGCACGAGCTTACCTGCGCGCGCGTCGCTGATCACTGCTTTCATTATGGGCGAAAACCGAGCAATGGCTCCACAGCGAAGGTAATCGCCGTACGCGAATCCGCCCGGCAACACGATGGCATCGAAATCATCGAGCGAAGTTTCCTTGTGCCAGACGTACTCGGCCTGCAATCCGTCGAGCCCATTAATCGCCGCGACACAATCCTGGTCGCAGTTGGAACCGGGAAACTGAATGACGGCAAAGTTCATGTCCATCTAATGCACGGCGGCTGCGCGTTGTTCTGCGTGATAATCGTTCACGACGAGACACGCGTGAATTACTCCCGGAATCCAGCCGAGCAACGTCAAAATGATGCTTAGAAAGAAACTCGCGATGCGTCCGGTCATCAGCACTGCAAGCGGCGGAAATACCACGCAGAAAAAATATCGCAGCGCTTTCACAACTTCCTCTTCCTCTGTCTTCGTCTTCCTCTTTGTTCCCCGATTCGCTTCTGAACAATTCGTAATCCTCGATCACCGGATTCGACAGCAAATCGCGACAAAGCTGGTGCAGCCGCGATTCAAGCTCGCCGTCTTGCCCTTCGATCTCGATCTCCATGTATTTCCCGATTCGAACGCTGCGCACTTCCGGCATTCCCAGGTGGCGCATCGCGTCACGCACCGCGTTTCCCTGCGGATCCAGCACGGCGGCTTTTGGCATGACGATCACCTTGGCGTTCATCACCGCACAATATTGCGGCGATGTGCGGCGACAAGCGCAATCGCCACCATTTACTTCAATACGACGACGTCGAGATTGCCGTTCCGTCGCAGAACATTTACGCCTACATCTCCTTCGTCGTGTCTCGTGAGCAGAAGATCAACGCTTGCGTCTCGCACTTTCAGGTCACGAATGCTGACTTGCGGAAGAAATTGCGGCAAGAATGGCTTCGAAAACACCAGCCTTCGTTCTGGAGCAAACACATCGAGCCCGAGACACGCTTGCAGCAAAAGAAATGCAGCCCCAGAGGCCCATGCCTGCGGAGCGCAGGCAACTGGATACAATGTGGCCGCTTCACCGGGCCGTCGCGGAAAGCCGCAGAATAGTTCCGGAAGCCGATGTAAATCGAAGAAGATGCTCGCGTCCATCATACCAGCGAGCACCATGGCAGCCGATCCTTTAAGTTCGTACCGGGCAAATCCCGCAGCGATCAGCGAGTTATCATGCGGCCAGATCGAACCATTGTGATACGACATCGGATTGTAGCGCGCCTCAGCTGCTGGCTACCGTGCGAATTCCCCATCCGGAAAAGGATGTTTCATCGGTCAGGGTGGACGCAACGCGCCGCGCGTGTTCCTCCGTCGCAATACCTGCGAAAAGACAATGACCAGCGTTCGACGTTCGCACCCTGCAGGGCCGTTTGCTGCCGTCCAGCGCGAGGGCGTACGTGGAAAGCTCTTCACACCAGAAGATTTCCTCGAACCGGCGGCGCAAGCTTTTGGCCTGATTTTTCAGCTCTTGTGCGGCTGTGCCATCGCCTAATAGCGCAGCCAGCTCGCTCGCGGCGAGCTTCGCGGCGTAAACATAACTCTGTACTTCGCACAGGGCGATCGGCGCCTCGGCAAGAACGCCGTCGCTGTGAAAAACCGAGTCATGTGAATCTTTCCAACCCTGATGAATGAGACCGTGTTTCGACCTACGACTGTATTCGACGAAACCATCACCATCTGCGTCGCCGTAGCGGTCGATCCACTCAAGCGCGCGCTGGACGTTCGACCAAATCGACTCGATAAAAGCGCGGTCACCCGTGCGCTTGTAATATGCGCCTGCTAGCATCACAAAAAGCGGTGTCGCGTCGATGCTCCCGTAGTAACGTCTGAACGGCACCTCGCCCAAGACGGCCATTTCATCATCGCGGAACTCATGCAGCACCTTGCCGGGTTGCGCGTCTTGCTCGGGCTTCTCAGCGTCGGCTTGGTTGGCAGCGAGATACGACAGGACGCCCCGAGCGAGGGATGGATCGAACCACAAACATTGTAACGCCGTGATGATTCCGTCGCGGCCGAACACGGTGCTAAACCAGGGAACACCAGCGTAAGGATACGGGCCATAGCGCGTCTCCGTTCGCATCATGTGGAGATCGGCCAGCGAACGGTTCAGCCAGTCGTTGAACTGTTCATTGTCAGCGAAAATCTGCGGTTCCCGAGCGCGGGTGCGTTCGAGCGCAGCGGTCGCGTCGTGCATGATCTTTTCGTAAGACTCGCTCTCGCCCTGCGAATCGCCGTCCACCTCGCATGCAATTGCCCATTGATAATTGGCATTCTCGCCGGGCTCCAAATGGACCTGGCAGCTGACGACAGACTTGGTCACACGAGATGGCGTCGGGTCGAACATAATCCGCGTCCGGCGAAACCGTCCGTCCAATCCCTCATACGCAAGCACTAGTCCGTCGTCAGTGATCTCAGGTTCCAAGCGACGACCATGACGTTCCCGGTGCATCCCACGCAGTTCGAAAATATCGGCAAAATCGGCATCGAACTCGATCGACAAAACAAAATCGACAGCTGCGCGTCCGTAGTTATGAATGCGAAGCCGCTCGTGACAGGCTTTGTCCCACAAAATCTTTGAGCGAAACACGTGTATCGTTCCTCTTGGAACTACTATCTCGCTGTCGCGCCAGACGTCGGGGTTAGTAGCGTCTACAGCAAGAACGGCGTTGTCCTCCCGGACGGTCGAACTTAGCAGCAGAGGCCGATCCTTTCCGAGCTTCAAAGTCAGCCGGGATAAAAATCGCGTGTCCTGGTAAAACAGCCCGAGTTCGCCAGTGCCAAACGTCTCGACATCGCCAAATCGATCGAAAACAGCGAACATGTCTCCTTGTTTCAAAACCCGCGTGCGCACGTCCACGCGGGCTGAAGAGGAACGAATGTAAAACTCGTTCCGGATACGAATCACTTCTCCCCTGGCCATTATGCCGCCTCCGAAACTTTTTTTCTCGACTGTGCGCTCGAACTGTTGCACGTATATGCGCCATTGCGTAGCCGTAAACTTGCTAACATCGCACAGTCTTGCGGCTCCTGATTCGCGGAGGCTAACCGCATCTTATTGAAGCATATGCCTCGTAACACTAGTCGCGCCTCCAAAGTCGACGCTCAACTCGAGTTCTCGCACTCATGCGACGGAGATCATGTCTCAAAGCCGCATTAATTATCCCGGCTTTCAGTCGAGTGCGCAAGAAAACGCGGTACGTTGTACAGCCAAACTGCGCTGCGCATGCTATCAAGCAGATGGCGCTTCGCGAATAACTTCGCCCGGTTTTTTATCGTCGCGCAAACCGAGGAATACGGGTGCGCGCAATTTTCCGTCCCGCGTCCACTCGGCAAATTTGATTTCGGCGACAAACTTCGGGTTGATCCAGCGTATCTTTTTCATCATCGAAGGCGTGATGCCCAGCACCCATTGGCCGTTTTGTTTTGATGGCAGATCGACAAACGGACAGTCGGCACGTTCCTCGGCGCGGAATTTCTTGTGCAATGTGGCCAATGATTTCGTTGTAAATCCGGTGCCGACTTTACCGGCGAACACGAGATCGCGATCTTTGTAGTAGCCGACGAGAATTGCCCCAAAATGTTTGCGTGCCCCTTGTGGCGGGGTGTATCCGCCAATGACGAATTCCTGTTCGTTGACACATTTGAGTTTGATCCATGCGCCGCTTCTCCGGCCGGGTTCGTAAACGGAGTTGTGTAATTTGCCGATGATTCCTTCCAAGCCGCGGCGTTGCACTTCCTTGAGGAGCCGGGTCGCATCTCCACCAATCGCGCCGGAGTATCGAATCCGGGGGTCGCCTGCGCCGGCACACAGTTTCTCCAAAACGTTCTTCCGCGCCTCTAACGGTAGCGAAACCAGACTTTTGCCATCGAGCTGGAGAAGGTCGAACGCATAGAAATAGATCGGCGATTTTCGTCCTTCCATCTCGCGCGCTTGCAAAAGCTGGAACGACGAACGGCCCTGCTCATCAAGCGCGACCACTTCGCCATCAAGCACACATTCGTCTGCGGGTAAATTTTTGACGGCGTCGACGATCTCGGGAAAACGCGCGCTTAAATCATTTTGGTTTCGCGACAGCAACGAAACTTTTCCGTGGTCTTTGATCGCAATCAGGCGGATGCCGTCGAACTTGAGCTCATAAATCCAGTCGCCGGTCGCTGGCGGTTTCTCCACCAGTTTCGCTTTCATCGGTTCGACGAAACGCGGTTTTCCCTTATCAAGGTAGCGCGAGCCTCCGGCTTGCGAGTCTAAAATGCGCAAGCGGGACGCATGCGGTACCTCATTACGATTTACTTTTTTTTTAACCGCCTCGCGGATTCGCGCCTTGAACTGCGACGTCGGCACTTTGGTCCTCTGCGCGACCTGACTGCCACTCCGCGTCGCGCGCGTCCGCGATTTGTTTCATCGTGCGACCGGTCTTTACCGATTCATCGTCGAGCTTGCTCGAAATTGCTTTTGCGTCGTCGCCGGTCTTTAGAATCAGCCACTGATTCTTTTCGCCGTCGCGGCCGCGGATCCGCACGAGGGTCCATTCGCCTTTCGCTTTTTTGCCATCGAGAAGAAGGTGCAGCTTACCTTCCCGTAGTGATTTCAGGGGTTGTTCGCCATAAACGTAGTAGGTGCCGCGGTCCCAGACCATCACGGTGCCGCCACCATACTGTCCTTCGGGGATTACCCCTTCGAAGTCTTCATATTCGATCGGATGGTCCTCGACTTCGACGGCAAGATGTTTCTCGCCGCGCTTCCAGGGAAGTCCCTTCGGCAGCGCCCACGATTTCAGCACGCCTTCCATTTCCAGGCGGAAATCGTAATGCAACCGGCGCGCAGCATGCTTTTGAATGACGAATCGCGACGCGCCTTTGACCTTTTTTGGAGCGGGCTTGCCTGCCGGCTCGCTGGTCTTTTTGAAGTCTCGTTTGCGTTTGTATTCTGTCAGCGCCATTCCACTCAGAATAAACCACGGATCACGCGGATGGCACGGATTTCACACCGAAGATGGACTCAGGTGGATCGGCTTGTCCCGAAGACGATCGCCAGTTCATCGCCGAAGGCGCAGATATCAGACGGCGAAGCCGCAGCACTTAGGCAACCTACGCTTCGCTCGGCAGCGGCTCGCCGACGAGGTACCGGACGAAGCGACGAATGACGATGTTCTCGCCCAATTCGGCAATCTTGGAATTCAGCAAGTCGCTAATTGTCACATCGGGATTTTTGATGAAGCCCTGCTCGAGCAGGCAAACGGTGCTGTAGAATTTCTCGAGTTTGCCTTCGACAATTTTGTCCGCAACGTGCGCCGGCTTGCCTTGTACCTGTGCCTTGTAGATTTCGCGTTCCGCCTCGATCAGGTTGCCCGGAACATCGGCGCGGCTGACGTAAAGCGGGTGCGCAGCGGCGATATGCAGGGTGATGTCTTTCACGAACTCTCGGAAATTCTCGTTTCTCGCTACGAAATCAGTCTCGCAATTCACCTCTACGAGCACACCAACCTTCCCCTGCAGATGAATGTAGGAGGCGACAATTCCCTCCTTTGCCGCCCGCGTGGCCTTTTTCGCGGCGGTGGCGATGCCTTTCGTGCGCAAGATCGTTTCGGCCTTTTCCAGGTCGCCGCCGCTCTCGACGAGAGCACGCTTGCAATCCATAAATCCGGCATTGGTCTTTTCGCGGAGTTGCTTGACCAGTTTTGGATCGATTTCAGTTGTTGCGTTCATTAAGTCCTTAGAATCGTTGAAGCGCCAAAGAGTCGAACCACTGAAGCGGCTGGCGTCAGGCCGATACGCCTGCCATTTCCACCTGTTCCCGGACGCGGGCCTCGCTGCTGGCCGAAACAATCGCATCGACCAGTTTTTGCAAAATTACCCGGATCGCACGGATGGCATCATCGTTCCCAGCAATTGGATAATCGATTAGTTCGGGATCGGCGTTGGTATCCACGATGGCGACCACCGGGATCCCGAGGCGACGTGCCTCCTTGACGGCGTTTTCCTCTCGTAGCGTGTCGATCACCACGAGCACGTCGGGCAGTTGTGACATCTCGAGGATCCCCTCGAGGTTGCGCCTGAGCTTTGCAGCCTCACGATTCAGCGCGGCCAATTCTTGTTTGCCCATTTTCTTGTATTCCGGCGACTGCTCGATCTGCTCGATGTATTTCAATCGGCCGATGCTCTTGCGGATCGTAGTAAGATTGGTCATCGTACCGCCCAGCCAGCGTTGGTTCACGTAGAATTGCCCGCACGCCAATGCGGCTTCTTTTATTGCTTCCTGCGCCTGTTTTTTGCAGCCGACGAACAAAATCCGGCCGCCGCGGCGCGCAACCTCCTGGAGGAAATCGGTTGCCCGCCGGAGCTGCCTCACCGTTTCATCAAGATTGATGATGTAAATCTGATTGCGCTGTTCAAAGATGAAAGGCTTCATCTTTGGATTCCAACGCTTCGTCTGATGTCCAAAATGGACACCAGCTTCCAATAATTCAGGCACTAATTCTGTTGTTTCTGCCATAAGCGAAAATTCCGGAAAAGGGAACTTCCAGAGCGGGACGCAGAAGATGCTACATCACGCGCCCGTGCGCAACCTGAAATTGGCCCGGTCAAGCTATGTCGATTTTCGCCACCGAAGGAGGACGTTTTTGCAGTTGAGCCGCTGGCCTCGTCCTTTTCCCAAGCCAAATGTGAAGGAGCAAGAGCAACGGCAGCGTCAATCCGACGGCCAGATGAATCCAGCTAGTCCACTTACGCAAGCTTTCGCCGCCGGCGTAGTAAAGTCCGTATCCAGTGACGGTCAGAATACCGAACGTGCCAAGGAACAGCGAGCCGTTGCCACGGTTCCTGCGCGCGCGCCAAGCGAAGCGCACGTGACCGGTAAGAAGCATTCCGACAAGCACCAAAATCGCCATCGCGGCGGCGCCGTGGATTTTCATCGCCCACGCCTTTGCACTGATCTCGAAATCGCCAGGTGACGGGACCAGATCATTCCAATACGCCCACGCTGCGCCGCTAAAAAAAAGCAGCGCAAGTACGCTGTAAAGCAAGCGTCTGTGAAAGGGCCTCAATCGGATTAAGTCTGGCGGGACGTGTCGCACGTTGGGTGAAACATCCAGGAGGGGCGGCCGTCTTGCTCGAGCAACAACGCATCTGCGGAATACCGCGCCAGTAGAGGCGCGGCTTCTCCGCGCAGTGCGAACACAACTTTCGTCAGTGCATCCGCCGTCATGCAGTTCGCTGCGCCCACGGTCACGCTGATCAAGTCGCACGCGGCTCGGCCGGTGCGTGCGTCCAATATTGGGCTCACGCAACGACGGCGGTTTTTTGTGCGAGAAAAATAGATTCCCGAGGTTGCTATCGCGCGCTCGCGAAGTCTCACCGCTCCAGCAGCGCGGTTCGGCTGCTTGGGGTGGCGAAGATGCACGAGCTGTGATGCCGATCCGAAAACACGCAGGTCGCCACCGGCATTCACGATCCCCGCCATGACGCCGTTGCGTTTCAAAATTTCGACCGCGCGATCGACGGCGAAACCTTTGGCGATTCCGCCAAGGTCAACAGTCAACTGGCGACGGAAGAGGACACGGCAATTCTTGCGAAGAAAAATGTCGCGCCATGTGGCGGTGGCATCCGCTCGATAGCGGTGGCGGGGAAGATATCGCCAGCCGGCCAGAATTGGGGCAATCGTGACACTAAATATTCCGTTGCTTTCACGAGCAAACTGTTGCGCCGCCTCGAGTACTCGCCAGGTCCAAGGGTGCACAATCACGCTCCTGGGAAACGCCTCACGATTCATATGTGAAACATCGCTTCGCGGATCGTAATAGCTCATCAGTCGATGCACTTTTGCCACGTTGCTAAACGCCGCGTCTATTGCGCGTTCGAGCTGGACCCCGTTCGTTCCCAGAGCTGCGATCTCAACAAGTGTGCCGAGCAATGGGCGGCAGCGACGAATTTCAATTTTTGTTTGAGCGCGATTTCATAGAAAGCCAGAAGCCGTTTCACCCCATCGGTGATGTGCCGGCAACTCAAGGTCGCACCACTAATGTTTTTGATGTCGCTATCGAGTTTTAGTGTCGATTTACTGGTCTTCCCGGCAAATTGAGCACGCCATTGTTGATCGCGGATTTGACCGCCATAAGTCTCGCGATAATCCATAATTTCGATTTGTTTGACTGAGCCGTCTGCATTCAAACCGACCGCATAGGTGATAAACTCATGTTTGCCGACGACTTCATCGACTATGAACCAGCCGCCACCGCTCAGGCGCCAGACTTGTTGTTCGTCGTGCAACACGCGCACGCCGCTGGCCTGCTCAATAGCTTTGCGTTGAGCCGGAGCGAGTTTCACTGGCGCGGCCGTCAACGATTTGCCAGGAAAAATCGCGCGCTGCGCTTGATCGACTGTCAGGTATTGAACTGCAAACGTGGACGGGGCAACCAGCGCGGAAATCGGCAGGGCGATGAAAGCGAATTCCGATTTCGTCATGCCTAAAAATTAAATCCAATTTTAACCGAAACGTAATTCCTCGTGTTCGTCACGCGAAAATGTAACCGTCGTGCGCGGCGAACTCTTATTGTCCTGGCCGTAAAGCCTGGCCGATTGGCAGTTGAGAAGAAAACCGATGCTGGCCCACCAACTCTCGCCCCGAGTAATGAATCGTTGGGCCAGATAAAATACGCCGAGTGTTCGAAGGATGGTGGCGAAAAGCGCAAATTCCTGATGGTTGCGAAATTCCAGGCCGGCATGACCAATTCGGATGAAAGCGATAGGAAACTCCAGCTGAGCCATTCGAAGAGACCGTCGCGGATATTGCTCGGCAGGCAGTCTTCCCTCTATCCCGAATTCCGCGCTCGAAATTGAGTTAGCGCCCAAACTAGCCGATCTTCCAGGAAGTCTTTTTGGAATTCATCGAACTCAGTTTTTTGATGTCGACGTTCATGTTCGAAATAAAGCGCGATCGACTTCATCGAGCAGTAAGTGACTGACAGTCGATAAATCGTAGTCGAACGAAACCGACTCAAAATGGTAACTTCGAACGGGCTCGCCGATCGATGATTTGGCGCGCACGTCCTTCAAATCCGTTCGAAGCCGGTAAGCGTTGGTATTTTCGGATGGGCCGGATCGCCATCGAACTCGCCTTGTCGTAGAAATAATGCTGGATGACCGAAAGGCTCGATCTGAAATCGATCGGTAACTCCATATTCGACTCCTCTCGAAAATCGAGTTCCGCTAGTAACTGCCTTGCTCTTTCCTTCGCCCAACGTGGCGTGATCCATTGCTAAATTCGCCATGACCTCTTGGTGTAAGGTTCAGTGCGTGCAGGAAACCAGAAAAATTGCCTCATGCTCCACGCGCGATAGAAACACAAAATAAAATCGCAGCTAAAGCTAATCGGATTTCATCGGGCCACGATTTGTAACATCGCGCGAGGAAACCTGCTGCCGGACGGTTGCCAATTTTTGATGCCGGATTGCAGCGCAATCCAGGGCACGTCACAGCAATACGCCGCTAAGTGGAAGGCTGTGCAGGTTTTTCGGCGTACCTCGCCAGCACCCAGCAGAGATCTGAAAGCCGGTTGAGATAACGCAAGATCTCCGAATTGAAATCTTCTTCTCCGACGCTGAACGCGGCAATATGCCGCTCTGCGCGACGGCATGTTGTGCGGGCAAAATCCAATGCCGCAGAAACCGGCGTCTGGCCTGGCACGACCCAGTCCTTGGGATAGAGCGATTTATCCTTCTCAAGATCGAAAATGACCGAAGTGATCCGATCGACCATCTCTGTTGTGGTGAGATGAAAGCCATCTTTGGCGTAGCGTTCGTGGTCGGTTGGCGCCGTAGCCAGCTCTCCCATCACGATGATCAAATCTCGTTGTGTTGCGAGGATTTGATCCGAAAGGAAATTATCAGTCGTAATGGATCGTGCTAGACCAAGCGAGGAGCTCAACTCATCAACGCATCCATATGCGTCCACACGCGGATCGGCTTTTGATAACCGCCGTCCGTACATCAGCGACGTTTCGCCTTTGTCGCCAGTTTTGGTGACGATGGACATGTCGGTCTCAACTGGAGTATTCGAGTGATGGAGTAAGCGGAGTAATGGGATTCGTCGTCGCCCATCACTCCGTTACTCCACTACTCCATCGCCGTTACCCGATCGCCGGTTGCGGTTCGGCTTCTTCCATCACTGGCGCGCCAACCGGCTCGCCTTTTTCCACCAGCTTGAGCTGCCGATGTTCCGGGAAGCCAGTTCCGGCAGGAATTAAGTGACCCATGATCACGTTTTCCTTAAAGCCGCGCAGCCTGTCGATTTTACCCAGCGTTGCCGCTTCAGTAAGCACACGTGTCGTATCCTGGAACGAAGCCGCAGAAATAAAGCTGTCGGTTTCCAACGAAGCCTTGGTGATGCCGAGCAACACCGGAACAGCCTCCGCCGGCTTGCCGCCTTTCTCTACGACTTTCTTGTTCTCTTCATCGAAGTCGAGTTTATCGACCTGATCGCCCCAGAGCAGCGATGTATCGCCGGGATCGGTGATCTTCACCTTGCGCAACATTTGGCGCACGATGATCTCGATGTGCTTATCGTTGATCTCCACGCCCTGGAGCCGATACACCTCCTGCACTTCGTTCACCAGGTGCTCCTGCAACTCCTGCGGGCCACATACTTCCAAAATCTCGTGCGGCACAACGGGGCCTTCGGTCAGTTGTTGACCCTTCTTCACGTAATCGCCTTTGAATACGATGATGTGCTTGGTAAGCGGAATGAGATGCTCTTCCTCAGCGCCCGTGTCCGGATCTTTCAGAACCAAACTCCGTTTGCCGCGTACGGTTCCGCCGAACTCGACGATGCCGTCGATTTTGGCAATCTCAGCCGCATCTTTCGGCCGTCGAGCTTCGAACAATTCCGCAACCCTAGGCAGACCGCCCGTGATATCCTTTGTCTTCGCGACTTTACGTGGGGTTTTCGCCAGCAACGCGCCTGCCCGTACCTTCTGACCTTCCTCGACGATGACGTGAGCGCCAGCGGGAATTGAATAGCTGGCAAGGACGTCCTTCTTGTCACCTACAATAACCACTTGCGGATGCAGGTCCTCCTTGTGCTCGATGACCATGGTGCCCATAAGGCCGGTTGCTTCATCGACTTCGCGCTTAATCGTCACTCCGGCAATCATGTCGCGGAATTCGATCTTCCCGCCTTTGTCGGTGAGGATCGGCACATTGTATGGATCCCATTGCACAAACGTTTCGCCCTTCTTCACAGACGCGCCGTCCTCCTTGGAAATCACTGAGCCGACAACGACGTTGTAGCGCTCCAGTTCGCGGCCCTCTTCGTTATGCACGCCGATCGAGCCGTTTTTGTTCAAGACGATCCAGCTTCCGTCGAGTGCCTGCACCGTCCGCAAATCATTGAACTGCACCGTGCCGTCGTTCTTCGCCTTAATGATCGGTTGCTTAAATGTCTGACTGGCCGTGCCGCCGATGTGGAACGTCCGCATCGTCAACTGCGTCCCCGGCTCGCCGATGGACTGCGCAGCGATAATACCGACAGCTTCGCCAAGCTTCACGAAGTCGCCGGTGGCGAGGTTGCGACCGTAGCACTTGGCGCACACGCCCCGGCCGCACTCGCATGTGAGCACCGACCGGATCTTGAGTTGCTCGACGCCAATGCGCTGTAACTCAGCTGCGATCTTCTCGTCGACGTATTGGTTTGCTTTGACGATTTTTTTCTTTTTTTCCACCGGGTCGCCGATTGTTTCGCAGCTCACACGCCCTATGATGCGCTGGCCAAGGTCGACGACTTCCTCGTCGCCTTCGTAAATCGAGCGCACCACGATTCCGTTTACGGTTCCGCAATCGTCCGCAACGATGATCACATCCTGTGCCGCATCCACGAGCTTGCGGGTGAGATAACCGGAGTCAGCAGTTTTCAGCGCCGTATCGGCGAGACCTTTGCGCGCGCCGTGAGTGGAAATGAAGTACTCCAGCACGGTCAAGCCTTCACGGAAATTTGACGTAATGGGACGCTCGATGATTTCGCCGCTTGGCTTGGCCATCAAACCGCGCATGCCGGCGAGCTGCCGAACTTGCTGGCGATTGCCGCGCGCGCCTGAATCGACCATCAAATGGATCGGATTGAACTCCTTGCGATCCTGATTTTCCTCGATCTCCCGGAACATCACGTTGGAGATTTGATCGCCGGCGTGCGTCCAGATATCGATGATTTTGTTGTACCGTTCGCCGTCGGTGATGATACCGCGGCGATATTGCTGGTCCACCTGTTTGACCTGCTTGTACGCATTCTCCAACTCCGATTCTTTCCGTTTTGGAATGATCATGTCCTCAATGCCAATCGAGATACCAGCCCGAGTCGCTTCCCTAAACCCGAGCTCTTTCAGCTTATCGAGCGTGGTAACCGTAACTGCGGGACCGGCGATCTGATAGCAGCGCCAAATGATGTCGCTAAGTTGTTTCTTGCCCGCTGCTTTGTTGAAGAAACCAAGTTCTTTCGGCCAAATTTGATTAAAAATGACGCGACCGGCTGTTGTCTCGACTACGTTGACGTCGGGATTTCCAAAAGTAGTTTGCCGCCCGCGATCGGGGTTCTTGAACAAAATCCGATCATGCGTTTTGATCGTGCCTTCGACCATCGCGAATTCGACTTCGAACGCTTCAGCAAATAGCGGCAGATGACGCCCATCCTTCTTCTGCGCTCGCGGATTTTGAGTTATGTAATAACAACCCAGGGTTATGTCCTGACTTGGCGTGGTGATCGGTTTACCGCTTGATGGAGAGAAAATATTGTTCGGAGCGAGCATCAGCATGCGCGCTTCCAACTGCGCCTCAACCGACAGCGGAACGTGCACTGCCATTTGGTCGCCGTCGAAGTCGGCGTTGTACGCGGTGCAAACGAGTGGGTGAATGCGAATGGCTTCACCCTCGATCAACTGCGGTTCAAACGCCTGAATCGAGAGACGGTGCAAAGTCGGAGCACGATTCAGGAGCACAGGATGTCCCCTGGTTACTTCGTCAAGAATGTCCCACACTTCGGGCGTTTGGCGTTCAATCATCTTTTTCGCGCTGCGTACCGTGTGGACGTACCCGAGATCTTTCAGCCGACGAATGATGAACGGCTCGAAAAGAACCAATGCCATCTTCTTCGGCAGCCCGCACTGATTCAGCTTGAGCTCCGGACCGATGACAATCACCGAGCGGCCCGAGTAATCGACGCGTTTGCCTAACAAATTCTGACGGAAGCGGCCGCCTTTGCCTTTGAGCATGTCGCTCAGCGATTTGAGCGGACGATTGCCTGCGCCAGTCACGGCGCGACCGTGCCTGCCGTTGTCGAACAAGGCATCGACTGCTTCCTGCAACATGCGTTTCTCATTTCGAATGATGACATCCGGCGTTTTCAGCATGAGCAGATTCTTCAGCCGGTTGTTACGATTGATCACGCGACGATAGAGATCATTCAGGTCAGAGGTGGCGAAACGTCCACCTTCCAGTGGGACCAGAGGACGCAAATCCGGTGGAATCACCGGCAGCACCTCGAGGATCATCCACTCGGGCCGCGCGCGTGAACTCTGGAAGCCTTGAACAAGCTTCAGACGTTTCGCCAGTTTCTTGCGAATCTGCTTGCTCTTTGTCGCTCCCATGGCTTTTTCCAGCTCTTTGTTGAGCTTGCTGAGGTCGATCTCAGAGAGAAGTTTCTTAATCGCTTCAGCGCCCATTCCGGCAACGAAATCTTCGCCGTATTGTTCCTGAGCCTCACGATATTCGACTTCGTTCAGCAGTTGTGTTTTCTGCAATGGCGTCTTGCCAGGGTCGATGACGATGTAGTCTTCGTAGTAAATCACGCGCTCAAGCTGACGCGCACTCATGTCCAGCATGAGCCCGATGCGCGAAGGCATGCATTTGTAAAACCAGATGTGCGAAACCGGCACCGCCAGCTCTATGTGCCCCATACGTTCACGACGGACGCGCGCGAGTGTAACTTCCACACCGCAACGGTCGCAGATCACGCCTTTATGCTTGATGCGCTTGTATTTTCCGCACGAACACTCCCAGTCGCGGGTCGGCCCAAAAATCCGTTCGCAGAAAAGTCCGCCCTTCTCAGGTTTAAACGTGCGGTAATTAATTGTCTCCGGATTTTTGACTTCGCCTTTGCTCCACGAGCGCATGGTGTCGCTCGAGGCAATGCCAATTGCGACTTGATCAAAACCTACTGGGCGCTCTTCGCCCACTAACTCACGCCAGGAATGTTCGTTCATGATTTCTCGAATAAGTTGTGAATGTAAAAATTAGGCCACGCTTTCCATAAAGGTAGGCGCCTGGCTGCCGACTTTCACGTCGAGACCAAGGCTCTGCATTTCCTTGATCAACACGTTGAAGGATTCGGGCGTTCCAGCTTCGAGCGAGTTATCGCCCTTAACGATTGACTCGTAGATGCGCGTCCGGCCCTGCACGTCGTCGGACTTGACCGTCAGCAATTCCTGCAACGTATAGGCAGCACCATAGGCCTCCAGCGCCCAGACCTCCATCTCGCCGAAGCGTTGGCCGCCATATTGCGCTTTACCGCCGAGCGGCTGTTGAGTGACAAGCGAATACGGTCCCACCGCCCGCGCATGAATCTTGTCCGCCACAAGGTGGCCGAGCTTCATCATGTAGATGTGGCCAACTACGACTTCCTGATCGAACGGATCGCCGGTGCGACCATCGAACAGGCGCGCCTTTCCGTTTTCCTGCACCCATGTGAAGCCCTCCTTCTTTTTGGCCTCCTTCAGATAGTCGCGAATTTGTTTTTCCTTGATTCCATCGAAAACCGGAGTGGCCACCCTGAATCCAAGTGCTTTGGCAGCAACGCCGAGGTGCGTTTCCAAAACCTGACCCACATTCATTCGGCTCGGGACGCCTAACGGATTAAGCACAATATCGACCGGTGTTCCGTCCGCGAGGAACGGCATGTCCTCCTCGGGTACAATCCGCGCCACAACGCCTTTGTTCCCGTGGCGGCCTGCCATTTTGTCGCCGACACTGAGCTTGCGCTTGCTGGCGATGTAAACTTTGACCTGTTTGATGATCCCCGGTTCGATCTCCTCGCCGCTTTCCACGCGGTCGGTCGCGCGATCTCGTTCGAGCTCCAGCTCGGCGAATTTGTGTTCGTATCCGCCAATGATTTCCCGGATTCTATTTCGAATCGGGCTGGGATCGATCTCGATGTGATCGTGCGCGGTCGCCAGTTTTCGTAAAAGCGTTTTCGTGATTTTGCGATTGGACGGGATAATAATTTCACCGCTCTTGGCATTTACGACGTCGAGAGGAATTTTTTCGCCCAGCAGGACGTTGGAAAGTGAATCGGTGAGCTGCTCAATGAGCCCCTCTCTCTTGCGCTTATGTTCTTCGCCGATGGACTTGAGCTGCCGTTTGGTCTCGGCAGGTGTAAGTTTCTCGTGTGAAACTTCCCGGCGGGATGACACCTTCACGTCCATCACGATGCCGTAGGTACCGGAGGGCACGGTAAGTGACGTGTCTTTTACATCGGCTGCTTTTTCTCCAAAGATGGCCCGAAGCAACCGTTCTTCCGGAGCCAGTTCCGTCTCGCTTTTGGGCGTAATTTTCCCGACTAAAATATCTCCCGGCTTTATCTCCGCACCAACTCGCACGACGCCGTCCGGACCCAGGTTGCGTAAAGCCTCTTCGCTTACATTGGGGATATCACGCGTAATTTCCTCGGGGCCCAACTTTGTATCGCGCGCGCCGATCTCAAACTCATCGATGTGAATGGAAGTGTAAACATCCTCCTTTACGACCTTCTCCGAGATCATGATCGCGTCCTCGAAGTTGTAGCCGTTCCACGGCATGAACGCGACGAGCACGTTGCGACCGAGGGCCAATTCGCCACGATCGGTGTTCGGCCCATCTGCGATGACTTGGCCGCGCTTCACATGCTGGCCTTTGCGAACGATCGGTTTCTGATTCACGCAGGTGCCGGCGTTCGACCGCATGAATTTCCGGAGCTCGTAAACATAGGTGCCGGATTCGGAATCGGTTTTTACTTTCTTTTTGCTCTCGGGCAAATGGCCGTCCTTTGTAACGATAATTTGGTCAGCCGTGACTGAAGCGACCTTTCCGCTGTCGACCGCCAGAACGACTGCATGCGAATCGCGCGCAACTTTTTCTTCAAGACCAGTGCCGACGAGTGGCATCTCGGAAACAATCAGTGGCACGCCTTGGCGTTGCATATTGGAACCCATCAGCGCGCGGTTCGCGTCGTCGTGTTCCAGAAACGGGATGAGGCCGGCCGCTACCGAAACGAGCTGCTTCGGCGAGACATCCATGTAATTCACCTTTGACGGATCGACTTCGAGGAAATCGCCACGATACCGCACCGAAACTTTTTCACCGGTGAAATGGCCGCGCCCATCGATGGGCGCATTCGCCTGCGCGACCAGGAAGTTCTCTTCACGGTCAGCAGTGAGATACTCAATTTCATCGGTGACCCGGCCGTTCGTCACCTTGCGATACGGTGTTTCGATAAAACCAAACTCATTGATGCGCGCGAAGGTGCTCATTGAGCTGATCAAGCCAATGTTAGGGCCTTCGGGCGTCTCGATCGGACAAATACGACCGTAGTGAGACGGATGAACGTCGCGCACTTCAAAGCCGGCGCGCTCGCGGCTCAGACCTCCAGGCCCGAGAGCGGACAAACGCCTCTTGTGCGTCAATTCTGCGAGCGGATTCGTCTGATCCATGAATTGCGAGAGCTGTGACCGACCAAAGAAATCCCTGATGACCGCGCTGAGAGCTTTGGGATTGATGAGCTTTTGCGGCGTCATCCCATCCACGTTGATGTCGAACAGAGTCATTCGCTCCTTTACGAGACGCTCGGTGCGAGCAAGACCGACCCGGCACTGGTTGGCAAGCAATTCGCCGACAGTACGCACCCGCCGGCTGCCCAGGTGGTCAATGTCATCGAGCGTGCCTTCGCCCCGCCGCAGATTGATTAAATACTTGATCGCTGCGATAAAGTCTTTGTCCGTCAGGATGCGCTCGGAAGAATCGACGTTAATCCCGAGTTTCTGATTGATTTTGTAGCGACCCACTCGGCCAAGATCGTATTTCTTCGGATCGAAAAAGAGGCGCTTGAGTAAAGCGCGGGCGTTGGCCACTGTCGGCGGATCGCCTGGACGGAGACGGCGGTAAATGTCTTTGAGAGCCTCTTCCTGATCGTGCGCCGGATCCTTTCGAAGCGCCTTCACGATCGTGTCATCGTTCGAGATATCGATGACTTTGGCCTCGTGAATATTCAGCGCAATGATCTGGCGAACGGTGGCCAAAGTCAGGGGCTCAAAGGCGCGCGCGACCGTTACCTCACCATCGCGGATATCCGCCGTGAGCACTTTGCTGGCGAGCTGTTCTTCGTCGAGTTTGTCGTTCAGCTTCAGGTTCTCAATGTTGTAAAAAAGTTTAATGACCTCCTCGTCAGAGCCATAGCCGAGTGCGCGCAGGAAAGTCGTTGCGAGGAATTTTCGACGGCGCTTGCGTCGATCGAGATAAATGTAAAGCAGGTCAGCCGTATCGAACTGCACCTCAATCCACGAGCCGCGGTCTGGAATGATCCGGAAGCTATAGAGGACCTTTCCGTTGACGTGAACGGTGGATTCGAACGCGATGCCCGGAGAACGATGCAGCTGACTAACCACAACGCGTTCCGCACCATTTATGACGAAGGTACCCTGCGGCGTCATGAGCGGGATCTCACCCATGTACACTTTCTCTTCCTTCGTGCCTTTCTCCTCCCGCAACTGGAACGTCACGTGCAGCGGCGCGCTGTAGGTTTGCCCTTCACGCTGGGCTTCAAGGGGCGACAATTTTGGTTCACCGATATCGTAGTGGCTGAAATCAAGGACCGCCTTCTCATCGTAGCTTTCGATAGGGAAAACTTCCTTGAAAACAGCCTGAAGCCCCTGATTCTTTCGCTTCGAATACGGGACGTCTTTCTGAAGAAAATCGACGTATGAATTTGCCTGAACCTCAATGAGGTTGGGCGGTTCGATGGCTTCCTTGATACTTCCGAAGTAAATACGTTCCGACATAGTGCTTAAGCTTACGAGCTAAAACCTCACACCGACTCCCACCAAACGCGGGCCAACGCGGGCAGATTTACCGATTCTGGGATGGGCGAAGGGCGCAAAAATGCCACCAAAACGGTGACCTGTCAAATTGACGACCTCCGTCTCGTAGCCGGTAATGTGATTTGCCTTGTTAGCGCCGGGTTAAAAATACGTCTGGCGGACTGTAGTGGATTTTAATCTTAATATGGATGTTGGCGCTGCGCAACAGATTTCGTGCTGCACAGCGCCCAAATTCGATTTGTTTATTTGACTTCGACCTTTGCACCTGCGGCCTCGACCTTTTTCTTGATCTCCTCCGCCTCCTGCTTGGTCACGCCTTCCTTGATCGTTTTGGGCGCGCCTTCTACAAGCGCTTTCGCCTCCGCAAGACCGAGTCCCGGAACCGCGCTTCGCACCTCTTTGATCACTGCAATCTTGTTTGCGCCCATTTCTGTAAGGATGACGTCAAACGTGGTCTTCTCCTCGGCTGCCGGGGCTGCTGCGCCACCAGGTGCCCCCGCAGCGGGTCCCGCCGCGACTGCTACTGGTGCAGCGGCGCTGACACCCCATTTTTCCTCAAGCTGCTTGACCAATCCGGCAATCTCCAGGACCGAAAGGTTGCTGAGTTGCTCTACTATTTTATCTGTATCTGCCATTTTAGTTTTTCCTCCAGTTGCCGCCTCCGAAAGCCTTCGAAGAATTAAAGCCGATAGCCACCAGCTCGGACAATTTCGTTTGTTGCTGTAGCCGCGGCCCTATGGGCCGCGCGCGTCGCACAGCGACGCGGCTACAAATCTTTCATGCCGCGGATGCGCCCTCCTTTTCAGCTTTCGCGCTCAACAGTCGCGCTAGCGCCGCAGCCGGTTGAGTGAACAGACTCACTAGACGCGTCGCCGGGGACAATAGCAACCCCAGCAATTGTGCCTGCAAAATTTCGCGCGACGGCAATTCCGCCAAAGTTTCCAATTCCGCAGTAGAAAGCACTGCGCGATCAACAAAGCCAACCCTGAGTGCAGCCAGCTTAAACTCGGTCGCGAACGTCTTAAAAATCTTGGCCACCGGGGCTACATCCGCTTCGCCTGTAACAACCGCGGTTTGGCCCACAAACTGGTCACCAACTTCCGGGAAACCAGAATCCGCCATCGCGAGTTTGAGAAAATTGTTCTTCACTACGTGCACCTCGGCGCGGGCGGGCGCCAGTCGATTTCGCAACTCTCCAAAATCAGCTACCTTCATTCCGCGATAATCGGTCACAAGCACAAAAGGCGAGCGTTTCAATGCCTCGGACAACTCTGAAACAATGCTGGCTTTTTCTGGTCGCATATTATCGGCTGATCATTCCGGTCCTACACTCCGCTCAGATATGGGTTTGGATCGACGCGAACGCCCGGGGACATAGTCGCACTGATTGTTACGCCTTCAAGATACCGGCCTTTCGCCGTAGGCGGACGAGCTCGCACTACGGCTTCAATCACTGCATTTGCATTCTCCACCAGCGCATTCTCCTCAAAAGAGAATTTTCCAACTGGCACGGCAACATTGCCATTCTTGTCGAGCTTGAATTCGACGCGTCCGGCTTTTACCTCCTGCACAGCTTTTGCGGTGTCATCGGTCACCGTCCCCGTCCGCGGGTTGGGCATCAGCCCGCGCGGGCCGAGCACTTTCCCCAGCTTCCGCACTTCGGCCATCGCCGCGGGTGTAGCGATTGCCACATCGAAATCTTGGAAGCCTTCCTGGCATTTCTGAATCAGATCTTTCATGCCGATGAATTCCGCGCCCGCATCTTTGGCGGCCTTAGCCGCTTCGCCTTCTGCGAAAACAAGGACTCGCACCTGTTTTCCGCTGCCGTGTGGAAGCGGGCAAGTCCCGCGCACCATCTGATCGGATTGCTTCGGATCAACCCCAAGGCGAAATGAGAGCGTCACGGTCTGATCAAACTTCGTCGGCGAAAATTTCTTCAGCGTTGCGACGGAATCGGCGAGACTATAGTTCTTCGTCCGATCTACTTGCTGCGTCGCCGAGCGATAGCGTTTGCTTCGATTTGTTTGCATTGTTCGGTGCAGTTCAAACGCCGTTCGCTAGTTTTAACAGCGAGGCTCCTGCTTAATTATCCCGCTCAGTCGAGCGAGCAGGACACGGAACGTAGCGGTTATCTTTCCCTTGTCAAAAAGATGATTTACCTCCGGAGCGAACGAGTCCGATGCTGCTATGGCCTGGATGCTTTTGCAGCGCTCTCTGCCAGCGCTTGTTGCGCCGCGGCGAGATTCGGATCGAGCGCCAGCGCTCCTTTGAAAGCAAGAATGGCGCGCTCGTGCTGATTGAACAAGGCCAGGTACCTCCCACGATTGGTCAGCATTCTCGTATAGGCCGGCAAAACCTTGATGTTTATGACATCATCCTTCGCAAAACGTACCGTCCCATCAGCCAACCCGCGCATCCGGAGGTTCGGGTCAGGTGGCTCGTGAAAGCTTTGGTCAGCGGTGAGATTGAAAACCAGCCCTTGCGGCACAAGTTGATAGCTTTGAGGGATCCATCTGGTCAAGTATCCGTTCGTTGAGTCAGCGACGAGCACATCGTTCGTGATGTAAACCGGGGCGAGCCTGATTTCATTCCTGACGATTGACTGAATCATCTCCAGGAACGCCGTGCTAATCCGTCGAGTAAGCTCCTGGTTTCTGGCAAAAGCCGCAGGATCGCGCTCCCATTGCTTGAGGATCGCAACGTATGGATCAATCTTCTCGCGCGACCGATCGATCATATCGGGATGCGCGTGCTTCAGATAATCAAAATACCACGAGCGGCGCAGCAGATTGATATCCACCACCTTCACATCGTCACGGCGACGTTCTATTTCTTGCGCGTACAACATGGGGGACGCCACCTGCCAGTCTTGCGTGAGCAACAGTCCATTGGCCGCGATCGTGGTAAACAGATTCTCAACATAATCATCCGCAATGAAGTAATGCCTGCGATTGTCGAATGGCCAATTCGCGGCGAACGCTGCAGCCGATGTCGCGACAATTGCGATAGCAGCAGCTACATACGGGCTCCAAATCGCCGAACGTTTTGAAGCAGCAAATTGAATCAACCAGCGCATACCTAACCCGCCCGCAATCGCGAGCGAAATGAATGCCGGCAAATAGTACGCGTCCTTGTCTTCTGCAATTTCGTAGCTCAAGGCGTAAGCCAGGTCAGCGAGTACCGATCAACAGCAAGAACCAAAAAGCTGTGCGGTCGCGCTTGTAGGCTCTTGCCAGACCCGCCACCGCCAGAAACAGCGCCAAAGGCAGCCATGCAAAGCCAAACTCACGCAAGGCCATTCGACAAAATTCAACAAACTGCGTTCCCATGGCCGACGACGAAAAAGAGAAGAACACGCGATACTGCCGGCCGGTAATGTGCCACCAAATTTCCTGGAGCGAACGCGGATTCCCCCAGTTCATCGCAGGCGAGCGCGAGGCTGCCCACGGCAAATAACTGTAGACAAGGATCAACGCGCCGATCGAAATCAGCGCCGCATACAAAAGGCGGCGGCTCGTGAAGAACTTCAAACCCTCCGTCCTGTAAACAACTACGGCAATGGCCGGAAGCGTTAACGCCACAGTCACGTGATGAACACCCATCGCGAGGCCGAATACGAAGGCGGCGGCATAAATCCATGTGTCATGTGTCGCCACCGCCCCGCTGAAATCCGTCCGCGTTTCAATGATCCGCCGCCGCCACCGAACGACCAAAAAGAAGACGAGTAACACCAGAAACGCGTTGAGAGTGTAGACTTCGGTAATTGTCGCGTATGACCAAAGCGTGCGGGAGAACGCCATCAGCAATCCCGCGCCGACCGCGGGCGCGAACATCAAAATCCCGTCGGCGTTTGAATTCTCAGTGTTGCTGTCCTGCCGCGCAGCCTTGTTCCTTCGGCGAGGTGCGCCAAAACCAGAAGCCGTAACGACTAATTCGGCCACGACGAGAGTAAGCATTGCGCAGGCGAGCGCAGCGAAAACAGCTGACGAAAAATTGATTCGCACGGCAACGTTTCCGACCGGCACAAGCGACGCGAGATGCGCGAGCATCACCCACAGCGGAAAACCCGGCGGATGCGCCACTCCCAGCCCATAAGCCGCTACAATCAACTCGCCGCTGTCGGTTAAAGTGACCGTGGGCGAAAGCGTCCAACTGTATACAACCAGCGCTACAAGAAACACCGCACCCGCGCAGACCAGTTCCGCCTGAAAGGAAAAAGGCCCCACGCCATTCACTTCGCGCGTCGACTTCCGAATCGTCTCCTTTTGACGTTGGACGTTGCTTGCAGGTCGACGAGCCATTTGACTATCGTCTCGCAAACTGGCGTGGCTGCAAACCATCAAAGCGATGCAAGGACACATCGCACTCCGAAAACGCTTCACACAAAATTGAGGAGTCTCCGCGGCATCGTCGGCAGAACAAACAACCTTGTATCCTCCCCTTCGCTCGCTTCAATCACCACGAACATGAAATCATCACTCCTCGCCGCTGCTTTGTGCGCGGGTTTCGCAACAAACATCATCGCGCAATCGCCAACTCCGGCGCCGCCCGCCACACAACCATCTGTGGACTACGACCTGCGGTGGGGCGTCAAGATTCCAATGCGCGACAAAGTCGAACTGAACGCGACATTGTATTTGCCAAAGACCCCCGACGGATCACAGCCGAAGACTCCGGTAATCTTTACGCTGACGCCGTACATCTCGGACACGTACCATGCGCGCGCCGCGTACTTCGCGTCACACGGTTATGTGTTCGCCCTCGTCGATGTTCGCGGCCGCGGCAATTCCGGCGGCGAGTTCGAGCCATTCGCAAATGAACCGCGCGACGGACACGACGTGGTTGAATGGCTCGCGAAGCAACCGTTCTGTGACGGCAAAGTGGCCATGTGGGGCGGGTCGTACGCGGGCTTCGATCAATGGGCCACGGCAAAGGAATTTCCGCCGCATCTGGCGACAATCGTTCCCGCTGCCGCCGCGCATCCCGGCCTCGACTATCCATCCTACAACAACATCGGGATGACTTACGATGTGCAATGGTTCACGCTCACCAGCGGTCACACCCCGCAGGATAATTTATTTGGCGATCAAAAATTCTGGCGCACAAAATTCCTGGACGCTTACAAGAAGCACGTCCCCTTTAAATCGCTCGATTCATTCGTGGGAAATCCATCGGTTAATTTCCAGCGCATACTCAAACACCCGACGGACGACGCTTACTACGACGCGATGCTGCCCACGCGTGAGCAGTTCCAAAAGATCGCGCTGCCGATTCTCACAATTACCGGTCAATACGACGGCGACGAACTGGGTGCGCTAACGTATTACCGGGATCATTTCGCAAACGCCTCTCCGCAAGCGCGTGCCAAACATTTTCTCATCATCGGACCGTGGGACCACGCCGGCACGCGCACGCCTACGGATCAAGTCGGTGGGGTAAAGTTTGGCCCCGGAGCAATCGTCGATTTAAACGATCTGCACCGCCAGTGGTACGACTGGACGATGAAAGCTGGACCGAAACCGGCATTCCTCAAGAATCAGGTCGCGTATTATTTGCTCGCGCCCGGCAACTCCGGCGCGAATGGTGAATGGAAATACGCCGATACCTTTGAGGCGTTGACTGCGAATCCAAAAACCTTTTACCTTGATTCGAAGAACGGCGACGCAAACGGAGTCTTTCGCTCGGGCTCGCTGAACGAAAAGCAGCCAAACAATGGCACGGATGCTTTTACTTACGACCCCATGGATCTACGGCGCGGTGAAAACGTGGAGGGAACCGATCCGAAGGAAAAAACCTCCGCACTCGATCAAACTTTTGCTTTAAGTATTGGCAAGGATGGATTGGTTTATCACACCGATCCGTTACCGAACGAAACACCGTTGGTCGGATGTCCGGCGATAAGTCTATGGCTATCCATCGATACGCCCGATATCGATCTCGAGTGTGACCTGTACGAAATCCAGCCGGACGGTACTAGTATCGCGCTGTGGAGCGATCTACGCAGGCTGCGCTACCGCGAATCCTTGCGCGAAGCGAAGCTCGTGAAGCCCGGCGAAATCGTGCGCTACGATTTTAATCCGGGTTTGTTCGTAGCGCGTCGCTTGATGAAAGGCAGCCGCCTGCGCCTCGTCGTCACTGCAGTGAACTCAATTTTGTGGCAAAAGAATTACTGCTCGGGCGGGATCGTCGCCGAAGAAACAGCGAAGGACGCGCAAACTTGCAACGTGCGGGTATATCACGACGCGGCGCACGCCAGCGCAATGGCACTGCCCTTGCGCAATTGACAACAGGAACCCGTTTCCAGCAAACGGTAATCGAGCATCGAAGTCTTGGTGAGCCCTCACCGCCGCGATTCGATCCTCACAACGGAATTACGCCAGAGATGTTTGAAAGCCTGGCCTCATGCTTCGCATTTCCTTGCCGCTCTTCGCCCAACATGACAGCCTTGTCCATGTCGTGAGTTCTCGAAAGTCTCGTGGCTTATTGCAATGTCGATTCTCGAAAGTCTATTATCATTCTTTTCCTAGGTTGGTTAGCGTTACTGGCAGCCGTCCAAGCGCAGCCCGACTCACTGGAACAATTAGCCAACGACTTCTGGGCCTGGCGTACGAAACACGCGCCGTTCACAGGCGACGACGTCAATAGGATCGAGCAGCCCGGCGGAATGCGCGATTGGTCGCGGGCAAGCATTGACCGGCGAAGAAAAGATTTGGCCGAATTTGAAGAGCGCTGGAAAAAATTGAATCCGGCACAATGGCCGATCCCGAAGCAGGTCGACTACAAATTGATTGGCTCGGCATTATCGCGGGGGCGGTGGGAGCTCGAGATTAATCCGCGCTGGAAACGCGACCCGAATTTTTACATCGAGCAAACGCTCACCGCACTGGCGGAAGCGCTCACCATCCCCGCACCGTATGATGCAGCGCGTAGCCGAGAAATTTTCACTCGCATCGAAAACATTCCGTCGATACTCCAGAAAGGCTCGGAAAACCTCGCGAATCCGCCGGCGCCGTTCGCAACCGTCGCGGTTCAAAATCTCGACGGGATTCGCGACCGCCTGCGCAACATGGCGAATAGGCTCGTTGGATCGACCAGCCTAAAACCACAAGAGTTAAGCGCCGCGACTGATCGCGCCGCAGACGCGCTCGAAAAATACCAGCAGCAACTCAAAGACAAGCTGCCGACGCTTCCGCAACAAACCGCGCTCGGGCGTGACGCGTATATCTGGTACTTGCGCAACGTGGCGCTGATGCCGTTCACGCCTGAGGAGCTTCTGGCGATGGGACAACAGGAATGGAACCGGACGGTCGCGTTTGAGGTGTACGAGAAGAACCGCAACAAAGATGTGCCGCCGCTGAAGATCGCGACGGACGTCAATGGCTGGATCAAGAACGCTGCAGCTCACGAACTTCAAATTCGAAGGTTTCTTGAGGAGCGCGGCATTCTCACGGTACCGAAATGGGTCCAGCATTATACGCTTCGGCCAACCCCCGAATATTTGCGCGCGCTTGAGTTTACCGAGCACGACGATTTCACCTCGCCGTCGCGATTAAATGAGAACTGCGTCCGCTACGTGCCTGAGCCGTCGGGAAAACTTGGCTACTTCTGGCAAGCGACGGCGATGGATCCGCGGCCCATTACCATTCACGAAGGGGTTCCCGGTCATTATTTTCAGCTTTGTCTCTCGTGGAAAAACGAAGACCCAATTCGGCGTCATTATTACGATTCAGGCGCAAACGAGGGTATCGGCTTTTACGCTGAAGAAATGATGCTACAGGCCGGTTTGTTCGATGACAGCCCGCACACTCGGGAAATCATTTACAATTTCATGCGGCTCCGCGCGCTTCGGGTAAAAGTGGACGTGAAACTCGCGCTGGGCGAATTCACCCTCGAGCAAGCCGCAAAATATCTGCAGGAGAAAGTTCCAATGGATGAACAGACAGCGCGGCAGGAAGCGATCGCCTTCTCCACCAGCCCCGGCGGAGCTATGACCTATCAGATCGGGAAATTACAAATTCTGAAATTTCTCGCCGACGCGCGCATACAGCAGGGCGAAAAATTCAATCTCCGCGCCTTCCACGATTTCGTCTGGAAAAACGGAAACGTACCGATTGCGTTGCAGCAATGGGAGTATTTGGGAGCAGAAGACGCGTGGAAGAAATGACGCCGTGATCGAATTCCTATTCAACTTCGACTTGCAATCCGCAAAATTGTAGATCGCTGCACCGACGATACCGATAACAACTCCTAATCGACGACCTCGAGCCCCATTTGCCGGGCAGTGCCGGCGATGATGCGGAAGGCGGCTTCGTCGTCACGCGCGTTCAGGTCTTTGCGCTTGGTGTTGACGATGTCCATCACCTGTTTACGAGTGACCTTTCCGACTTTGGTTTTGTTCGGCTCCTTCGAACCGGCAGCGATGTTTGCGGCTTTCTTGAGCAGAACAGCCGCAGGCGGACTCTTGGTAATGAACGTGAACGATTTATCCTTAAAGACAGTAATGACGACCGGGAGAATGTCGCCAGCTTGCTTCTGTGTCGCGGCATTAAATTCTTTGCAGAATGCCATGATGTTGACGCCGCGCGGACCGAGAGCAGTGCCCACCGGAGGCGCGGGGTTAGCTTGTCCTGCCGGAATTTGCAGTTTGATGTGTGCTACGACTTCTTTGGCCATTGTTCGTGTAGTTTAAATTCAGAGACTCCTCGACTTCGCTCGGAATGACAATCTCTGATGATCATCCGCGTTCGACCTGCCAGTATTCCAGTTCCACCGGCGTGGCTCGACCGAAAATGGTGACGGAAACACGCAGCTTGCCACGCTCAGGATCGATCTCTTCAACAATACCGGTCTGGTTTTGGAACGGACCGTCGGCGACCTTCACGCTTTCGCCAACTTCGAAGCTGACTTTTGGTTTCACCTTTTCCTCGCGCTCCTTCATCTGCGCGAGCATGCTTTCCACCTCCGATTGCCGCATCGGGATGGGTTTGTCCTTGGTCCCGGCAAAACCGATCACGCCGGATGTATTACGAATAAAATACCAGGTGCGCCCGATCAGCTGGTTGTTTTCGTCGAGCAGATGCATATTAACTATCAAATAACCGGGAAAAAATTTTCGGGTGGTTTCAGTCTTCTTACCTTTTTTGATTTCCGAAACGCGCTCAGTCGGAAGCAGAACATCGTAAACGACGTCGCCCATCTCTTCGGTTTTAACGCGTTTCAAAATGTTCTCGCGCACTTTGTTTTCCTGACCGGAAAGCACATGCACGACGTACCATTGATCTTTCGCTGCGAGCGTTTGTCCCATAAATCAGTGCAATCGGGTGAAGAAGTGTACAACGTTCACCAAGATAAAATCGAACAACGCCACGTAGCCACCGAGCAACAACATCGCGATCACGACCACGATGGTCGAGTCCACCAGTTCCTTGTAGCGGCGGAATCCTTTTTCCTTCGGGTCCCATGGCCACGAGCATTTCTGCAGCTCGACCTTCACCTCGCTGAAGAAGTTTTTGACTTTTGTCATCATTGCTTCGCCACGTACTTCGTTAGCCACACGCCAGGAGGGACTCGAACCCCCAACCGACGGTTTTGGAGACCGCTACTCTACCAATTGAGCTACTGGCGTATTTAATCTTCCTCTTCGCTTACTCTTCCACTTCCTCACCTTCACCTC
This sequence comes from uncultured Verrucomicrobiae bacterium, assembly GCA_963803285.1. GTDB lineage: Bacteria > Verrucomicrobiota > Verrucomicrobiia > Chthoniobacterales > UBA10450 > Udaeobacter. The sequence continues at coordinate 64,165 of CAWDMG010000005.1, forward strand.
AACGTTATCAGACGCGGAGGAAGAGGTAGAGGAAGATTGTTAATCCAGAATGTCGCCCACACGACCCGCGCCGACGGTTTTGCCGCCTTCGCGAATGGCGAACCGAATGGTCTTCTCCATGGCTATCGGCGTGATCAGCTCGACCTCGATCGAGATGTTGTCGCCGGGCATGACCATTTCCACGCCATCAGGCAGTTTGACGGTGCCAGTTACGTCCGTCGTTCGGAAATAAAACTGCGGCCGGTAATTGGTGAAGAACGGAGTGTGACGTCCGCCTTCCTCCTTGCTCAGGACGTAAACTTCCGCTTTGAATTTCTTGTGCGGCGTAATCGAGCCTGGCTTGGCGATTACCTGTCCGCGCTCGACCTCTTCCTTCTTGAGACCTCGCAACAGCACGCCGACGTTGTCGCCCGCGCGTGCTTCATCAAGGAGCTTGCGAAACATCTCGATGTCGGTGGCGACGGTCTTCGCCGTTGGACGAACGCCAACGAGCTCGACTTCCCCCATTTTCTTGAGAATCCCTCGCTCGACGCGACCGGTCGCGACGGTGCCGCGGCCTTCAATGTTGAACACGTCTTCGATCGGCATCAGGAACGGTTGATCAATCGGGCGATCCGGCACGGGCACGTAATCATCGACCGCCTCGACAAGCGCGAGCACCTGCTTCTCCGAGTCGGCGTCGCCGTTGAGCGCCTTGAGCGCGCTGCCCCTGACGATTGGAATTTTGTCGCCCGGAAATTCGTACTGCGTCAACAGATCGCGCACTTCCATCTCGACGAGATCGAGAAGCTCGGCATCGTCCACCATGTCGACCTTGTTGAGGAAAACGACGATGGAAGGGACGCCCACCTGCCGCGCCAGCAGGATGTGTTCACGCGTCTGCGGCATCGGGCCATCAGCAGCGGAAACAACCAGAATGGCGCCGTCCATCTGAGCCGCGCCGGTAATCATGTTCTTCACATAGTCGGCGTGACCCGGGCAATCGACGTGGGCATAATGGCGTTTGTCGCTGGAATACTCCACGTGCGCCGTATTGATGGTGATTCCACGCTCTTTTTCCTCCGGCGCATTGTCGATCGAGTCGTATTCGCGCACTTCGGCCATGCCCTTTTTGCTGAGCACCTTGGTGATTGCTGCCGTAAGCGTGGTTTTGCCGTGGTCAACGTGACCGATCGTGCCGACGTTTACGTGCGGCTTGTCGCGTTTAAAAGCTTCTTTAGCCATATCGTTTTCTTTTTACCTCTTTAATTTTATTTTCCTTGCCGGTCGCAAGCTCAATGAGCCCATGACCGGGATTGAACCGGTGACCTCGTCCTTACCAAGGACGTGCTCTGCCAACTGAGCTACATGGGCTGCTCATCACCAACCCAACGCCTCCCTTGGAAACCCGGGCGGCGAACCGGCCGTGCCTTCCACTAGAGAGTCAAAAATCCCAGAGTCGCGTCAAATTAACATTTGAACGACCATGGGATCGCCTCGTCCGGCAAAAAGCGTCCGCAAACTAACCTCGCGCATCGTAGTGTCAAAGAAATTTTGGGCCGCTTGCGTTAACGAATTCGATGGCTGGTCTCGTCCGCCTTTCCGCGCGTAAGGAGACGCACGAGCACAGCAATTATGAGCAGCGCGGCGACACCAATTCCGATATACAGCGGACTGATTTTGTCCATCAGCCGTTTTTCTTCAGGCGTCGGGCTCGCAATTGGTGGCGTGGGCGAGGGAGATGCGTTCTTAGCCGCCAGCATCGACTGCGCATATTGCATGCGCTGAAAGGTGTCGTTGTCCTGCGGATTGACCTTTATCACGGCTTGGTAATCCGCGATCGCGTTTTCGTACTGCTGCGCCAAACTGTAGGTGTACCCGCGCTTGGTCGTCGCTTCCATGTCGTTCGGATTTTTCGTGATCAAAAATGTATAATCGGCGATGGCGGCGTCATAGTTCTTCATGCTTCGGTATGCCAACGCGCGCCGATCATAACTCTGCAGATCGTCCGGTTTCTTTTGAATCACAGCCGAAAAATCGGCGACCGCTTTATCCCACTGGTTGAGCCCGATCTCTGCGAAGCCACGGAATTTAATTACATTGAGGTCGTCCGGCTTGAGTTCTAACGCCTTTGTAAAATCAGCAAGGGCGGCGTCGTACTGTTTGAGTTCGGATAAGGTCTGACCGTGTTCCGCATAAGCGGAGGCATCCTTCGGCGTCAGCTCGATGTATTTTGCAAAATCCGCCAATGCGGATTGATACCTGGTGGAGGCGCCTTCGGAGTCTCCTGCCGCCATTGCAGTTCGCGCTCCCTGGCGATAGGCGGTGCCGCGATTTGCGTATCCGCGTGGATCTTTTGGATTTTGTTGGATCGCTTTACCGAATTCGTCAGCAGCGGCGTCAAAATGTTTTTCCTGTGCAAGTTGGATGCCGCGTTGAATATGGTTTCCGCCACCGTCCTTCTTGGCCGGTTTCGCTCCGTCGATCTGGACAGCCGCGCAACAAAAAACCGATAGGATCGCGACAGTGAGTATTTGCTTATTCAACATATGTATTTCTCCTTCTGGCCTACTTTTTGCGCGATTTACCGCTTACAGGCGAGAAAATTTATGCAGGGACCGTTCCAAAATTTAGGTCCAGGGATCGTAGATGCCGGAGTGTCCGCTGTTTCAGCGGACCAGTGCCTTGCTTGCAGCACGCGGATCCGATGCGCTGAGGATAGCGCGCACCGCAGCCGACGAGCATACCCGGACCAGGCTCGATATGAACGATAAAACGTCGCCCGCACGCAGCGACGCCGCGTCGCTGCGGAGTGCCAACCTCTCGAAAGGGTATTCCGCGGTTTTTGCCACGGTCTTCATCTGGTCGGTGCCATCGCTTTTCATGTTTTACCTAAATCGGTATTACGATCCATGGGCACAAAATTTCTATCGCTACTCGATCGCATGCATAGCCATCGCGCCGTTGTTACTCTATCAAATTCGTCGAGGCGGTCCACGCATCGATATGCATGCGATGAAACTTTGTTTGCTGCCATGCTTGCCAAACGTGGTCCATCAAGTCACCCAGGTGATGGCACTTTTCTATATTGGGCCTGGCGTCTATACGATTTTTACTCGGGCTTCGGTCATTTTCACTGCACTTCTGGCGCTGGCATTTTTTCCAGAGGAACGCGTTGTTATCCGGCAGTGGCAATTCCAGCTTGGCACCCTACTCGGATTAATCGGCGCATTCGGCGTGATCTGGTTTCAGGCGGATGCGAACTCGCACGACCAGCACATCGCATTGCCCGGACTGTTCATTGCCTTTACAGCCACATTTTGCTGGGCGCTTTACGGGGTTCTGATCAAACGCCCGTCAGCTGAGCTTGGATCGATCCGCAGCTTCGGCGTCGTCAGTTTCATTACTTCGGCACTGCTGTTTCCGCTCACCCTCGCCTTCGGCAAAATCGGAACCCCGTTTCAGGCCGGCGTGCAAGCGAACCTGGTTCTGGTCATCTCAGCCGTAACCTGTATTACGCTCGCCCACGTTTTGTATTACGTGGCGATCCGTGAAATTGGAGTTGCCCTATCTCAAAGTCTCCAACTCCTCTGTCCAGCGATCGCGATGGCGCTGTCTGCCTGGCTCTATGGCGAACGACTCACACACGCCCAGCTTTGGAGCGCCGGCATTCTGCTTATCGGTGCCTTCCTCGCAATGCGCACCAAGCCCATCGCCACAGCAGAAACAGCTGAAAATATTTGAAGGCTGCGAACCGGTGCTGGACGCTGGACAGTCTGCACGGGGTTGCATTATCGAGTATCAAGAATCTAGCAATTCAGAAGCCGTTTTTGTTACGTGAATCTCAAAAGCTATCTCGTCACTCGCCAGAAGCTGATCGACCGCGCTCTGGACCGCTATTTGCCGAAGGCGAATAGGAAGCCCACGACGCTTCACCGGGCGATGCGCTACAGTTTGTTTGCCGGCGGCAAACGTTTGCGGCCGATTCTGTGTCTGGCGGCGGCTGAAGCTTGTCGTGGCAGGATCGACTATGCGCTTCCGCTGGCATGCGCGCTTGAATGCATCCATACCTACTCGCTGGTGCACGATGATCTTCCGAGCATGGACAACGATGATTTCCGACGCGGTCGTCCCACCTGCCACAAGGTTTTCGGCGAAGGCATCGCCGTGCTCGCGGGTGACGCTCTATTAACCATCGCGTTCGAAATCGTTTCACGCGCGAAGCCAAGCCGGCGCTACGATATGTCAACGCTGTTGCGCGAGATTGCAGTCGCGGGAGGTAGTCAAAAACTGATCGCCGGCCAGGTGGCAGATCTCGAAGCCGAAGGCAAAAACGTCCAACGCCGCGAGTTGCAGTTCATTCATGAGAACAAGACCGCTGCGATTTTGAGAAGCTCAGTGCGTCTGGGCGCGATGAGCGCCAATGCAGATGCTAGAAGACTTTCCGCGATCACACGATTCGGGCAACGGCTGGGGCTCGCTTTCCAAATCATCGACGACATTCTCGACGTAACACAGACCTCGGAGATCCTCGGCAAAAGCGCCGGCAAAGATGTGGCGGCAAAAAAAGCGACGTATCCCGCTGTAATTGGCCTGCAGAAATCACGCGCCGAAGCCAGACGGCTCACGCGTGAAGCGCAAAATGCCTTGTCGATTTTCAGTAATCGCAACGCTGAAGCTCTGCATGCGCTCGCAAATTACCTGCTCGAACGCGAGTACTGACTTTTGTAGCCGTCGCCCTGTGGGCGGACGCGATCTGCGTATGAATGGCTCCTTATGGTCACGCTTCGCACAGCGAAGCGGCTACAAGGCGAGCGCCAAATTCGGATCGATCTCCTCGCTCACTTGCGATTCAAATCCAGCGCGCAATCGCAACAACGCGGCAAAAGCGATCATGGCGGCATTATCGGTGCATAGCCACGGCTCTGCGCTTTTGAATTCGATTCCTTTACGGTTGCTCGCGTCGCGCATTTGACGGCGTAACTCCTGATTGCAACTGACGCCGCCGCTTATCGTCACGAGGTCCACACGATATTTTTGCGCCGCCGCGATTGTCTTTGTCACCAGCACATCAATGATTGCCTGTTGAAAGGATGCACAAAGATCCGCCAATAGCTTGTCATCCCGAGCGGAGCGAAGCGGAGTCGAGGGACCCCGTTGAAATTCATCTCTGGTAACGCCGCGGGATTCCTCGACTTCGCTCGGAATGACATGCAGCTTTGGCAACAAGTACCGCACCGCAGTCTTTAATCCGCTAAAGCTGAAATTCTCCGAAGCGAGCATGCTGCGGGGAAAATCAAAACGCTTCGGATCGCCGCCACGCGCATGCTTTTCAATTTCTGGGCCGCCGGGATAACCGAGTCCGAGCATTTTGGCTACTTTGTCGAATGCCTCGCCCGCAGCATCGTCAACGGTGTGGCCGATGAGTTGATAATTCATCAGGCTACGAACGCCGAGCAGGATCGTGTGTCCGCCACTAACGATGAGCGACACATTTGGCTTAATGTCCTTGTCGCCATCTTTTTCGACGCCAAAAAATGGCGAGAGCAAATGTCCTTCGAGATGATTGATACCCAGGTACCGTTTGCCGAAACCGATCGCCAATCCTTTCGCAATTGACGCGCCGATCATCAACGAACTCGCCAGACCGGGGCCACTGGTGGCAGCGAACGCATCGATTTCTGATAATCGGGTTTTCGCAGCGCGCGCAGCGCGATCGAGTAACCGCGGCGCGTAGATCAGATGATTGCGCGACGCGATCTCCGGTACGATCCCGCCGTATTTCTCATGGGCAGCGACCTGTGATGCGACTTCGCTCGCAAGCAACTCGTGGCCGGAACGGCCTCCGCGCAAGATCGCTACTGCCGTCTCGTCACAGGAGCTTTCAAGAGCGAGGACCGTCTTCATGTGTGTAGGGGCGGTTGTGTCAACCGCCGGGGAAAGGCGCTCGCCGCGGCGAGCGGCTCTACAACTATTTCTTCACCGCTTCCGCTTTCGGCGCGCTGTGCTGTGCGTAAATCATCACACCTTTGAGTGCGTCAATGGCGCGCAACATCTGTGGATCCTTGGTCTTGATGATGTTGGTCTCGTCGTCTGGCTTAATATTTCCCGTGTTACGCAGCGCATAGAGAGCGCGCTCCTGCTCTGCAGTCATACCGACGCGAATATTCGGCGTCACACCATTACCTTGAATGACCTGTCTGCTGGGCGTGTAGTACTTGGCCGTCGTAAAACGCACCGCGGACCCGTCCGGCAATTGCAGAACATTCTGCACGGAACCTTTTCCAAAAGTGGTTTCACCAACAAGGACCGCCCGACGCAAATCCTTAAGCGCACCTGCAACGATCTCCGCGCCGCTCGCGCTGCCTTCGTTAATAAGCAACACCATCGGAAAATTCGGACGTTGCTTACTTACCGCGGAAGTAGAGTAATCATGCTGTTGAGAAGGAACTCGGCCCTGCGTCGAAACGACTTTTGTGTTGGGCGGCAAAAATTGACCGCACACGTCCACGGCGCTGTTCAATAGCCCGCCGGGATTATTTCGAAGATCGAGTATCAGCGCCTGCATGCCTTGCTTCTGTAAATTATCGATCGCTTTCGATAACTCATCGGCCGTCGGTTCGTTGAACTGAATCAGCCGGATATAACCAATCCTGAATGGGCCGGTCAGCTCCGGCGGCAGCAATCTTTCTCCCTTAACACTTTGGATTTTTATTTCTGCGCGTTGGAGCGTGTATTCCTTGATTTCCTTCGTTGACGGCCGCAACAGCGTCAGACTGACCTTCGCGCCTGCGGGCCCTCGCAGAACATTGATAGCGTCCTGAAGATCCATTCTCTCCGTCGACATGCTATTGATCCGCAAGATTTGGTCGCCTGAAAGAATTCCCGCCTTGGCGGCAGGCGTGTCTTCCATTGCCGTAACAACCGTAGGCAGGCCGTTTTTCATCGAGACCTCGATGCCGAGACCGTTGAAGCGGCTGCGCGTGTCATCCTGCATGTCTCGAAAATCGTTGGGATCCATGAACTGGCTGTGCGGATCCAGTGACGAAAGCATCCCCTTCATCGCAGCGGTGACGAGATCGTGATAGCTCGTCTTATTCTCGTCCACGTAATCCTGCCGAACCAGCTCCAGAGCTTTTGCGAAAATGGCAATCTGCGAGTAGCCGTTATCCTCTCCGGTCTTTGGCGGCGGCACCTCCTGCGCCAGAGCGCAGGGGATAGCGCCGAACAGGACGCAAACCAGCAATGGAATGATTACGACCCGCCTCATGTTTTGCCCAACCTCCGAAAACGATGTGACAATCGCTCATGAGGAAATTTTGGCAACGCCGAACGCGGGGCGGTGTCTGTAGTTACAACTTGCAGGATGAGGGATCCCCATTTGTAATCTTATTAACACCCGGCTTCAGCCGGATGTACAACAACGCCAAGAAAGCACCAGCCGTTTCAACGGCTTCCTTGCGGACGACCAGCCGTTTCAACCCAGATTTTGCATTAGAGGTCGGACGGTTGTAGCCGGGGGCGTTGACCCCGGCGGCACCGTGCGTAGCAAAGCGAAAATTCTGTTCGCAATCTGCGCGCTTAAAACATCACTTAATGCAAAATCTGGGTTAAGACGGTTCCATTCGCCGTCGTGTGATTCCACCACGCTAAAGCCCGCTGTGAACGAGAGAGTTTGTTGGAAACCTTTCCGGCTCCTCGTGATTCTGCTCGGGCTCTCGCTCGCCAGCGCGGTTTTCGCCACACAAACGCAGGACGCGGAATACGAAGCGGTAGCCGAAGAATACGTGAAGACGTATCTGGCCGCTCACCCGCTCCAGGGAACAGCTCTCGGTTTTCACGAGTACCGATGGAAAAATCAACGATTACAGCCGCCTCGCGCTCGACGCCGAACTGTCCCGGCTCCGGCGATTCGATGATCGGCTGGCGAAGTTTGATCCAGCCAAACTCAGTCCGAGGCAATCCATCGATCTCCGAATTCTGCAGGTAGCGGTGAAGCGCGAGCTTTTTGAAATGCAGGACATGTCGGTGTTCGAGCGAAACCCGATGGTCTACGCGCGTGCGGGTGACGTGAACGTCTATGTCAAAAGGAATTTTGCGCCGCTTGAGGACCGCGTTCGCAGCCTCGTCGCCATAGAATCACAAATTCCAAACATCCTGATCGCAGCGCGAACAAACCTCGATGAAAAGATTCCAAAACCATTTGTGGAACTTGCGATCCAGATCGCAAGAGGCTCAGCGGATTTCCTGAAAAAAGATCTGGTTGCTGCTGTGAGCGGCCTCAAAGACGAGCAGCTCCGTGTCGCATTTCAGGCAGCCAACCGCAAAGCAGCAAACGCGCTCAATGATTACGCAACATGGTTGGAACGAGAGAAACTTCCTAAAGCCACACTTGATTTTGCCCTCGGCGAAGAAAAATTCGCGCGCTTCCTGACGCAGACGGAGCTGGTCGATCTTCCACCACAAAAAGTCCTCGAGATCGGCATGGCGCAGTTAAAAGCCGAACAGGAAGCGTTCGCCGAGGCGGCGAAAAGGATCGACCCGAACAAACCTGCAATTGAGGTTTTCAAGCAAATCCAGAGCGAGCATCCGGCTTCGGACAAATTGATCCCGGATATTTCCAAAGATTTGGACAAGCTTCGCAAATATGTTGTGAGCCGTCGGTTGGTCGGAATTCCCTCAGACGTTCGCGCGAAAGTAAAAGAGACCCCGCAATATCTGCGCGCCACCTCCTTCGCCTCGATGGATACTCCAGGTCCGTTCGAGAAGCGCGCCACCGAGGCTTACTACTATGTCACACCGACGGAAGAGGATTGGCCAGAGAAAGAAAAGCAGGAATGGCTCACCGCGTTCAATTATTACACCTCCGATGTTACTTCGATTCATGAGGTTTATCCCGGACATTACGTGCAAGACCTTCATCTAACTGCGTCGCCTGCCAGCAAAGTAGAAAAAATCTTCGGTAGCTACGCCTTCATCGAAGGCTGGGCGCATTACTGCGAGAAAATGGTGATCGACGAAGGATTTGGAGGCCCGTCCAACTCCAGTCCAAGCGAAGACGATGTGAAGCGCGCCGCAAAATATCGTATGGCGCAGGCTGATGAAGCACTGCTGCGTCTTTGCCGGCTATGTGTGTCCATCAGGATGCACACGCAAAACATGTCGATTGATGAAGCGATGAAATTTTTTCAGGACAATTGTTACTACGAACAGAAACCGGCCCGGCAGGAAGCCATCCGCGCCACGTTTGACCCGGGTTATCTGAATTACACCCTTGGCAAATTGCAGATCCTGAAATTGCGCGATGACTACAAGGCGCAACAAGGCAAAGAATTTTCACTGCAAAAATTCCATAACGAATTGCTCAGCCACGGCATGCCACCCATTCGTCTCCTCCGGGAGATCATGCTTAAAGACCAGAGCAAGTGGGATCAGGTGTTGTAAACTCTCCAACCGATAATGCGTTAGCATCCGACTCATCCACCGGAGCCTTGGCAAAGGTGGCTGTCCTCAGCGGATGATTTGCGCAGCGCACGCTCACCAATCGGGGTCGCACTGCATTGCGTCTCCTCGTGCTTTCGCGTAAGATTCGCATCCGAAAATCACCATGACAGAGCTGGTTTCAACAATGGCCGATAAGATCGACCGCACGATGCAGCGGGTAATCCCGCTGGCGTATCGGGTGCGACGAACTGGCCGTCGTCTCGTGCGCAGAGCGTTGCGCAAACCGCGCAGTGTCTCGGAAGGGCCGAACCTCCTGCCGTTGTTGATTCAAGTGCTGGCGAGTTTCACCAAAGCCGACGGCGTCATCATGGAGGAAGAGATCGACTCGAGCCTCGGCTTTCTGCGTTACGACTATCCGGAAGCGGTTTACTCCGAGCTGCGACAGTTGTTTCGCCAGGCGCTTTACGAGCAGCAGGACCTCGCGGCGATGGCGCAAAAACTCGGCGCGCAATTGAGCACGGAACGCAAGATCATGCTCGGGGTCCAACTGTATGATCTCATCTCGCAAGCCGGTTTGAAGCAGGAACAGGTCGTCGCGTTCTATTCGTTCATGTCCCAGATGGGCATGGCTGCGCAAGCGATCGACATCGTTTATCAACTCAATGCTTCAGAAGAATCTGACCCGTCGATTTACCAGCATGGCGCATCGCCGTTAGAATCCCTCTCGTTCGGGGGGGACAGCAAGGCGGACATTATCCTGAAGAATCTCGCCGAAACAGATCGGCTGATGGCCTTCCGGTATCACGACCTGATTCTGTTGAAAAACTACAGTGGCCAAAACGTCTCCGTGCGCGGGAGACCTTTGGTGCGTGGCGGATTCTGTCGAATTTACCCCGGTCAACGAATTTTGATCGGCGACCAGGTGCTCAGCTACCAGGAGCTCGCGCAGTATTTCAATGCCAAAAAGAACGTTTCGCTTCCCGAAATCTTTATCCGCGTAACTAAAGACGCAGAGCAAGTCCAGTTGGAGCGTTCACGGACGCGTGAAAGCGCGCTGCGAGTCACCTTCGGGCTCAAAGTGCGGGTCAAGGCATTGCGCGATATCGATGCGGAGCTCAAGGGAGTGCGCCTCAAAGCCGGCACTCAGGTCGACACGACACTGGAAGACAAAATTATTTTCCACAACGACACCGAGCTTGATTTGAACGACCTGCGTCGGCGCGCACGCGCGCTCGGCGGACGATTCCAACTGAAAGCTTCGAAATCGGAATATCTGGTGTCGAATGATCCGAGCCGCCTGCAGGCCGATGATATCCTGCTTTCTCCCGGTACGGCCGGGGACGTGCTGCTGAAAATATTTTGCGATTACGATCGGCGAGTAGGCACGCTTGAGGTCCTTGAAGCGGACCGTCGAATCATGGTGGGCGACGACCCTGTCCGCACAACCGCGGAACTTAAGGACGGCGACATCATTCGAATCGACGTCGGACAGGTTCTGCGATGCAATTTTTTGGAGCGCATCATCGAGGAGGAGCGAAATATCATTCGCAGCCTCGAGCTGAACGAAATCACACACCGTTTTGGCAAAGGCGAGATTGGCCTCGATGGAATTTCATTCAGCATCACGCGGGGAGAGCTTGTTTGCGTGATGGGCGCAAGCGGTGCGGGCAAAAGCACGCTGATGGGAGTGCTTGCCGGACAGCTCCAGCCGACGAGCGGCGAAGTCTTGCTCAACGGACAATCCCTCTACCGAAACCTCGACGTTCTGAAGCAGTACGTCAGCTACATGCCACAACAGGACGCCTTCGACGAGCACCTTACCATTGGTGAGAATTTGACGTTTGCGGCGGCGATCCGTGCACCGCATCTCTCGAAGCGCGACCGCGTCCGGCGGCTGGATGCAAAGCTGATCGAGCTCGGTCTAAGCGAACGTCGCGACGCAGTCGTCGGCATTCCCGAGAAGAAAACATTAAGCGGTGGCGAGCGAAAACGGCTCAACATCGGACTCGATATGATCGGAATGTCGGACGTTTATCTGTTTGACGAACCAACTTCCGGTCTCTCGTCGAAAGATTCCGAGCACGTAATCGAAATCATTCGGAGCATGGCGCACAACAAAATCGTCATCGTTACCATTCACCAGCCGAGCTCGAAGATTTTCCAGATGTTTCAGAAGGTGATCTTGCTCGACAAGGGTGGGCGGCTCGTGTTTTTCGGCGCGCCCTCCGACGCCTTGCGGTATTTCGCCGAAGCGGAACATCAACACCAATTCGGTGCTGAACTGGGCGCATGTCCATCATGTGGAACTACCCGGCCGGAATTCATCTTTGATGTACTCGAGACGCCGCTGCGCGATTTGAGCGGTGACGTCATCTACGAGGAAAACAGCCGCGGACAGCTCGTGCCGTCGCGCCGTTACTCGCCGGATTTTTGGCGCGACAAATACGAGGCGTTTCGATTGATCCAGGACGTCAAGCAAGTCTCGCTGCAACACGAGGAGGCCGACCCGTTGCCGGTCGCACCAGTGCAAAGGAAGCGCTTGCCGGTGCGGTGGCACGATGAATGGACGCAATTTCGCACGGTGCTGCGGCGTGCTTTCACGAGCAAACTACGCAACCGGGCAAATCTCGTGATCACCATAGGTGTCTCGCCAGTGCTGGCGCTGCTGATTGGAACGATCTTGCGGTACTCGGAGAGCGGAACATACGATTTTGCTTCGGCTTATCATATCCCGACGTTCTTATTTCTCGGTCTGATCGTCGCAATGTTTCTCGGGCTAACAAACAGCGCCGATGATATCATCCGGGATCGGCCGGTGCTGCAACGCGAGCGCAATATCAAGGTGCGCCTGTCCTACTACGTAATCTCCAAGACGATCACACTCGGGTTTTTCGCGCTCATTCAGTGCGTTCTTTTCGTGCTGATCGGCAATTTGGTCCTGCAAATCCGCGGCATGTTCTGGCTCGACGTGGCTATAATGTTCCTGACGGCGATGAGCGGCGTAGCACTGGGTCTGGTTATCTCGTCTCTCGTGGCCGACCCGAAAACCGCGGCCAATATCGTCCCGCTGGTTTTGATTCCGCAGATCATCATGGGCGGCGCGCTAATCAAATACGAGGACATGAACCGGAACCTCGGCCTGGTTTATTCCTTTTCGCACTGGTTTTCCGAACATCCGAACTCGGAAAAGACGAGAAAAACGGAGAGCAAGCTACAGGTGCCACTTGTCTGCCAGTTCATCGCCATGCGTTGGTCGTACGAAGAAATGATCGTTGCCCAGGCCAAGCTCAATCCGCTTACGAAGCGCCAGGACCGCGCTAATGACGAAATTCAAAAGCTCGCACCGAAAGCGGAGACGCCTCAGCAACGAGCGCATCTTAACGATTTGAAAGACGTATTGGCACTGCTCTCGGGGTTGGAAGGACCGTCCGCGCGGGACGTCGGCCGATACCTAAAGCTGGTCGATCCGGTCATTGCGGGGAAGCAAAGGTTCAATCGCTCGTTGTTCAAAGACGCGAAAGGGCCAGTCACAGCGGACCAAATCTACGTGAACCAGAAGGTGTCGGACCTGATCTCAAGAGGCGAGATGGAGCAGACCGATTATCGCCGCGGCAGCAAACCGAACGTTTTCTTCGGTCTCGAGAAACGCTATTTCGGAATCGCGTTCGGCGTGTTCACATTCGACACGATGGTGCTGATCGTGTCCACGCTCGTATTGCTCGTCTTGCTGCACCGCATCCTGCGAAAACAACTGAAAGTACGCAGAACCTGATTTGGAGTGCGGCGACACGTCGCCGCTTGCAATTTGTCATTCCGAGCGAAGTCGAGGAATCTCTGGAGATTAACCTATGAGCAAAACAAAAGCTAAACCTGCACGCCTTATCGTTGCTGTGAGCGAGCAAGATCCCGACATGCTTTACGCGACGAAGTTTTGGGCGCCCGATCCATTCATTTTCCTTCAGCGCAACGGCAAACGGACACTGGTCTTGAGCGATCTGGAAATCGATCGCGGCCGCAAGCAAGCTGAAGCGGATGAATTCGTAATGTTTAGCGAGCTCGAGCGCGAGTTGCAGGGGAAATCAAAAAAGGCGCCGCCGTACGAGAAAGTGTTGGCCCATTTTCTGAAAAAACGAGGCGTAAGATCGGCGGTTGTGCCGGCAAATTTTCCGCTCGGCTATGCAGAAGAACTTGCCGCAAACAAAATCCGCGTTCGCGCGACCGACGGATTTTTCTGGCCGGAGCGTGAAGCCAAATCCGACAAAGAGATTGAAATGATGGGACGCGCCTTGAGGATCACAGAAGCCGGACTCAAACGCGGGATTGAAGTTTTGAAAGCATCCAAACCGGGTTCGGGAAAACGATTGCGATGGAACGGGAAGACGCTCACCTCGGAAATGCTGCGCGCTGAAATTGATTCCGCAGTTTTGCGCGCAGGCGGCGTTCCGACTGGCACGATCGTTGCCGGAGGCGATCATGCTTGCGACCCCCATGAGCGCGGCCATGGCCCGCTGTATGCGGATTCATTGATTATTCTCGATGTTTTCCCGCGCGACGCGAAGACCGGATACTTCGGTGACATGACCCGTACAGTGTTGAGGGGGCGCGCGAGTGAAGCGCAGCGGAAACTTTGGGAAACGGTGAAAGGGGGGCAAGCCCTCGCGTTAAAGAGAATCAAAGCCGGCGTTGACGGAATGACGATTCACAAAGCCATCCAGGAATTCTTCGTCAGTCGCGGTTTCATGACCGGAGTGCGCAAAGGTCGTCGCGTCGGATTTTTCCACGGTACCGGCCACGGGCTCGGTCTGGAAATCCACGAACATCCGCGTCTGCAAAAGGTTGTCCTGAAGGATCGTCAGGTGCTCACAGTCGAACCGGGTTTGTACTATCCCGGCGTAGGCGGAGCGCGTCAGGAAGACGTGGTGGTGGTCACAAAGACAGGTTGCCGAGTCCTCTCGCGCTTCCCGAAGCAGCTAGAGATTTGACCCCGCATGCACGTGGTCATCCTGAGCGAAGCGAAGCGGAGTTGAAGGATCCCGTGGCGAAACCATTAAGCCGATGCAGCGGGATTCCTCAACTACGCTCGGAATGACGGAGCAAATGAACGCGCAATGCCATTAGGAGTCTAAATTTCCTACCCGGCGAAGTGACAGGTCGCCTTGCCGCGCTAAATTAATTCCACACATGTATCCTTTATTGGGCTTTGTTTTGGGATCCAGCTGTCTGCTCTATATCGGCAGCTCATACGGTTTTGGTTTGGGTTCCAACTGGCTGCTCTACATCGGCGTCCCGTTGGTCATTGGAATTTGGGCGCAGATTCGGGTGACCAGCACGTTTGGCCGGTGGAGCAAGGTGCGTGCGAACGGGAATATTACGGGAGCTGAATGCGCACGCGAAATTCTCCAGGCAGCGCAGATCCATGACGTCGACGTCGTGGAGACGAACGATTTTCTGGGCGACCATTACGACCCAACCAAGAAGCAGCTGCACTTGTCGACCAATGTTTATAATACGCCTTCGGTGGCAGCATTGGGCATCGCTGCGCACGAGAGCGGGCACGCGATTCAACACGCCCGTGCATACGCGCCGCTGAAGGCGCGTATGGCAATTGTGCCGGTGACAATGATCGCCTCACAGATGCTGCCGTTCATCATTATTGGTGGCTTGTTCTTTCGGATCACTGGTCTGATTACGCTCGGCATCTGGTGTTATTTGATTCTGTTGGTGTTTCAATTGATCACGTTGCCCGTGGAGTTCGATGCCTCGCGGCGCGCAAAAATCATTCTGCGGGAAATGGGAATCATACAACCAGGTGAAGAAGCGGCCGGAGTAAATCGCGTGCTGAACGCCGCCGCTCTTACTTATATCGCGGCATTCATCGCTGCACTGGGCAATTTGCTCTGGTTGATGTCGATCCGCGACCGGCGCTGATCAATCGCGCGATATAAAAATGGATTACGCCCTCGCTTTACCTGCTCGTCGGATTACCGATTTGTTATCGTCGGGTCTCGAAGCGCGTGTTAAGTCTAAGCGCCAGGCGATGGACCAGCCAAGAAGCGACCCAGACCAGGAGTTGGTAAAGCGCACGCAGGCGGGTGATGCCAGCGCGTTCGACGATCTCGTGGTCAAGTATACGCCGCGTCTTTACGGGCTGGTCTACAACATGACGTCCAATCACGAGGACACGAACGACCTTTTACAGGACATTTTCGCCAAAGCCTATAAAGCGATTCTCGGGTTCCGCGGTAAATCCTCGTTTTACACCTGGATTCATTCCATCGCCGTGAACATGACCCTGAATTTCCTCAAGAAACGCAGCCGCCGATTTCAATTGAGCCTGGATGACGTGGACGCGAGCATCCAAAACGACAAGGAATTCATGGAGGCCACAGCGACCAGCAGTCCCGTGCGGGAAGCCGACCTTTCAGAGCTGCAGCGAAGATTGAACGAGGCCATGATGAAGTTGTCTGAAGATCACAGAGCAGTTGTTACCATGTTCCACATTCAGGGCATGCCCCACGCCGAAATCAGTAAAATCTTGCGCGTCTCAGAAGGAACGGTACGTTCGAGGCTCTTTTACGCGAACCGACAGTTGCAAAATTACCTGGACGAATTTCGGAAAAACCCTGTCTCGTAACGACGAAAAATGGACGAGTTTAACGACAACGAAATCGCAAGGCTGCTTCGGTTGAAGCGGTATGAGCAACCGCCACCCGGTTATTTCGAAAATTTCCTCCACGAATTCCACCGCCGGCAACGCGATGAATTGCTGCGCCAGCCGCTTTGGCGCATTTGCCTGGAACGCGCTCACAATTTCATGTTGCAGCTGGATATGCGATCACTCGCGTCGTATCCCACTGCGGTTGCCGCATTGCTTGTTTGCGCAGCTATCGTCTCATTAAAGGTTTATCAGCAACCCGAGACGGCTCGCGTCGCCACCCAGAGTCCGCTAACTTTATCGGTACCGGTGAATGCCGAACAAGAATGGAACCTTGCATCTCCGGTCGGCACGCAGATTTTCAGGACGCAGCCGGTTCGCAGTTTTCGTGAAAGCGCCCAAACTCACCGAGCCGCCCCGCCACGCTACGTGCTCGATAGCGTCCCCGTGAGTTATGAGCCCACTTTCAGGTTCTAGACGCAGCGCGACCATCGCGTTCGCCCTCGTTTTCTGTTTAGGCGCGGGCTTGCTTTTTGCCCAGGAGCAATCCGCCACGGCGATCAGCCACCAGGTGAGAGAGCTTTTCGAGCAGGCCGCCAAAGCGGTGGTAAAGATTCACGGCGTAGATGAGCACAGCGAGATTTGCGGCACCGGATTTTTTGTTGATCCGACGGGAACACTGTACACGGCGTATACGGTCGGGGGCGAAGCCGGCAATTTCACAGTCGAATTCGGCGGTAAGAAATATCCGGCGCGCCAACTCGTGGCGGACATCCGGAGCGGCACAGCCATCTTGAAAGTGGATGAGACCACACCAGCGTTGCCGCTCGGTAAATCCGAGGAATTGGAACTGGCGACCCCTGTAATATCGATCGGTTATCCTTTGGATCTGCCGAAGACACCGAACTTCGGCATGATTGCTGGGTTCGACCGGAAATGTCTCGGTCGCTATTTTTCCACCATCCATTTACGCGTGAATGCGTCGACACAGCGCGGCGAGGCTGGCGCCCCACTGTTGAACATGAAAGGGGAAGTAGTTGGGATCGTCGTTAGCGGTCTGGAAAATAATTCCGCCTGTTACGCTGTGCCGATCGAGGCTGCGGAGAAAATTCGCAGCGACTTTGTTCGTTTCGGCGAGGCCCGACACGGCTGGATAGGGGTGAACAATGTTTCGCCCGCATCCAAAGAAGTAGACGGCTCGCGAGCGATGGTAACCCAGGTCGTCGAGGACGCGCCGGCGGCACGCTCCGGGCTTAAAGAAGGCGATGTGCTGCTACAAGTGGGGAAGAAAAAGATCATCGACCCCGAAGATGTATTTGACGCCTCCTTTTACATCACTGCCGGTGACACTGTCCCGATCACGGTGGTGCGCGGAGATAAAAAAATGACTTTGCACGTGCACGCCACAATGCATCCAGCCAGTCGCACCGGCGTGCTGCTCGCCTCTCCCGGCACAATCCCTGGCGTACTCCCCATGTCGCTCGACGAAGACGCGACGCCTTCGCCTTAGGTAGCACACGGGCATCGTGGTGCAGGCGGCACATGAGTAATGACGCCAAACCCGATCACCACATTCTCCGAAGCTCGGCTTCCTGGAGGATTTTCACGCCGAGCTCTTTTGCTTTGTTGAATTTGCTGCCAGGTTCGGCTCCAGCGAGGACGTAATCGGTTTTCTTGCTGACGCTGCCGGTGACGTGACCGCCGAGCGCTTCGATTTTTTCCGTAGCTTCTTCACGCGTCATCGAGGGCAGCGTGCCAGTCAGAACAAACGTTTTTCCCGCCAGCGGCAGGTCGGCTGCTTTCTTCGCCGATACTTTTTCGCTCTTTGGCTGAATCCCCAGCTCTTTCATTCGTCGTAGAACGTTTTTGCCTGCCGACGACGCGAAGAAGTCGAGAACGCTTTGCGCGACGACTGGACCAACTTCAGTCACGATCCCGTGCTTCGTCGATTTCCCCTTGGATCGTTCGGCGAAACCAGCTTTGATTAGGCGATCGGTGATTTGTTGCGGAGATTCTTTTTGCTCCCGCTTCTGATGATAGTCCACGACGTCCCGAAGCAATTGCGAATTAGAAACGTCCTGGATCGTGTCATGGAAGTGGGCGAGTTGCGTTGCTGTCGTCTTTCCGACGTCAGGAATCGCCAGCGCAAACAGCCAGCGCGACAGCGGCAATGTTCTCGCTCGCTCGATCGTGTTAATTGCTTTCGTGGCGTTCTTTTCTCCGAACACACGCGGCGTCTCTTCGGTGCCGAGATTCAGTTTGGCCAATTGCTCGACGTTTAGCTCGAACAGATCGAGTGGCTCCCGCACGAGTCCGCGTTCCACCAGTTTATCGGCCACGATTCCGCCCACGCTTTCGATATCCAGCGCGCCGCGCGCCGCGAAAAATTCTACGCGCCGCGTCGTCTGTGCCGGGCAATACAGATTTTCGCAGCGCCACGCGACAAATTCCGGATCGCGCCGGATCGGACCGCCGCATGCCGGACATTTTCCGTGAATGTGTTTTGCGAAATCGAACGGCTTCGCGTCACGTGGCCGCTTGGATTTTACCACTTCCACAACGGCGGGAATCACTTCGCCAGCTTTTTCGATTACCACGGCGTCGCCGATCCGGATGTCTTTGCGTTTGATTTCGTCCTCGTTGTGCAACGTCGCACGCGCGACGGTGCTTCCGCTCACCAGGACAGGCTCCAGGGCCGCCACAGGCGTGAGGATTCCGGTGCGTCCGACTTGAATGATGACGTCTTGCAACCGGGTCTCGACCCGTTCCGCCGCGTATTTGTAGGCAATCGCCCAGCGCGGCGATTTCGCCGTGAACCCGAGGCGTTCGCGCAGCGCGAGCGCGTCCACTTTGATTACTGCGCCGTCAGTTTGGTACGGAAAATCATGCCGGATTTGGTCGAGGTCCCGGATTGCTTTCAGTATTTCGTCAATCGAATCGGCCACCCACCAAACTTCGTGGGTCGGCAGACCGAGTTTTTTGAAAAGCTTGAAAATTTTTGAGTGAAGACCGACATCCACGCCTTCGACGGCACCGGTGCCGTAAAAGACTATTCCTAGTGGGCGTTGCGCCACCGCTTTTGGATCAAGATGCTTTAGCGAACCGGCTGCGGCATTGCGGGGATTCGCAAACGGCGGCAGATCTCCGGCCTTCCGTTCCCGGTTCAATTTCTCGAAGCCGGCCTTATCGAGATAAGCTTCGCCACGTACTTCGAAAATGTCTGGCGCGTCGCCGCGCAACTGATGCGGCACTGAGCGAATTGTTTTGATATTTTGAGTAATGTCGTCACCGACAAAACCGTCACCGCGGGTCGCAGCATACTTCAGCCGGCCCTTTTCATACATCACCGACACTGCAACCCCATCCACTTTAGGCTCGATGACGACGGGGATTGTTTCATCCGGCAACAGGCGCTTGATTCGTTTGTAAAAATTCACCACTTCTTGTTCGGAATAGGTGTTGTCGAGGCTAAGCATCGGCGCGCGATGCTGGATTTGCGAAAACGCTTCCAGCGGTTTTCCGCCGACGTGCTGACTTGGTGAATCGGGCGTGCGGAGATCAGGAAATTGCGTTTCGAGATCAACAAGCTCTTTGTAGAGCCGGTCGGTACTCGCGGTCGCTGATGACAGGCGCGGCGTCCTGGTAATACAGCCGGTTGTGCTTTCGGATTTCCTCTCGCAATTGCGCGATGTTTTTCTCGGCTTCGGTTCGGTCCATCGATGTTGAGCACGATACGACCGTGCGAAAGCTGAGCAATCGCGCCGTCGGAATCCAAATGGTAGGGCGGGCAGTCCTCTGCACGCCGTTCGTTCGCAATCACGGCGGCGCGTACGGGAGTGACGCGCCCTACCGTGCAACTGCGCTTTCAAAATCGCGGAAGAACAGTTATGCATAACCAATCGTGAAACCCGGTGAGCGCATCCTCGGGGTGGAAGGCGGCGGCACGAAAACCGCATGGGTACTGGTAGAAACCGTAGCCGATACACCCGGCTCGGAATTTCGCATTCTGGAGCAAGGAAAACTGCAGGCCTCGAATTTTCGCCTCACCTCGCCCGAGCGTTTGCGCGCGATCCTTGCCGAACTGCCCACGCAAATCGATCGCGCTGGAGTTTTCCTTGCCGGTTGCGCAACAGCCGAAGACCGTGCCGCGCTCAGGCAAATCTGCCTTGAGATCTGGCCAAAAACGAAAATCGTGACGGGCAGCGACCGTGATTCCGGCCGCGCGGCGGCGCTCGATTGTGGCGATGGCATCGTCGTCAACGCCGGAAGTGGATCATCGGTAACCGGTCGCCGCGGCGACAGGATCGAGCGAGCGGGCGGATGGGGCCACATCCTGGGCGACGCAGGCGGCGGTTATTCTCTTTCCATGCAGGCGCTCCGCCTGATTTTGCGCGAACACGATTTGCATCGCGCCGAAATGGATTTCACCGCGAAGATCCTGCATGCGCTTTCGTTGAACAACTTTGATGAACTGGTTCGCTGGGTGCAAACGGCCGACAAAATGGAGATCGCCAGGCTCGCTCCGGTCGTGTTCGAAGCAGGCGCAGCCGGCGATGCGCGGATGATGGAGATCATGGAAGAAGGAGCACGTGTCCTTTGCGAATACACTGAGGCGGTCGCGGCCCGGCTTCATCTTCTCGCGCCAAGGGTCGTTCTAATGGGTGGCCTTTTTTATCGCGACTCGATCTACACGCACGCGTTTCGCCGGAGGCTGAAAAAGAATCTTCCCGATGTTCGCATCACGACTGCCGAACGCGCGCCTGAACTGGGCGCTGCATTGCTTGCAGCAGAAGCGCGGGACCACGCCAAGTTTCACACACAGCCGTCGCAACGCGAGATCGATGGTTTGGCTGCCGCATTAACGGAGCAGCGCAATCCACGCTCACAAAATCTGGAAAAAATGACCGCTCACGAGCTGGTTCAATTGTTTGTTGAGGAGGAGAAGTTTGTCCAAGACGCATTGCGGACCGCCACCGCGGATCTTGCTCGCGCAATTGAAACTGTGACGAAATCACTGCGAAACGGCGGCCGCTTATTTTACGTCGGCGCGGGAAGCAGCGGACGCATCGGCGTTCTGGACGCGAGCGAAATTCCGCCCACCTTTGGCGCGCCGACGCACCTTGTGCAGGGAGTGATCGCCGGCGGGGCTACGGCGTTGCATCGGAGCGTGGAAGGCGCGGAAGATGAAGAGAGCGCCGGCGCATTCGCTTTGGATGAGCGGGATGTGAAACCCGCTGATGTTGTGATTGGAATCACAGCCAGCGGCCATACACCTTTTGTGCGCGGCGCGCTCGCCCGGGCGAAGTCGTTCGGCGCGAAAACCATTTTGCTTACCTGTAATCCCGCTGTAGCCGGCGGCGTTGACGCCGGCCGGCCGGGGTCATCGACCCCGGCTACAACAACCGATCTTTTGATCACGCTTCCGGTCGGACCGGAAATTCTGGCTGGGTCCACGAGATTGAAAGCCGGGACCGCGACAAAGGTCGCGCTCAATATTATCAGCACCAGCGCGATGATCGGGCTTGGAAAAGTGCGCGGCAATCTCATGATCGATCTGCATACCACGAGCACGAAATTGCGAGACCGTGCCGTGCGGATCGTGGCCGAAGTGACCCAACGCGATTACGAATCTGCTCGCGGCTTGCTCGAGGCGAACGATTGGAATTTGCGTGCAGCGCTGGAGAAATCCTAAAAATTTCTGTTTCACATAAGCGCAACGGAAGTGGCTCGTGCGAAGATAGGTATGTTTAACCGAAAGGAACAATCAAATGCTCTGGACAATATTCGTTATTCTGCTGGTACTATGGCTGCTTGGATTAGTCAGCTCGTACACGTTGGGTGGGTTCATTCACATCCTGCTCGTGATTGCAATTGTGGTGCTGATCATTCAGCTAATCTCAGGACGCCGCGCGTTATAACGTCGAAGCGATGAAGCCGGCCGGAATTATCGGAATAATTCTTATTGTTATCGGCATCATCGCGCTGGCGTATGGCGGGTTCACGTACACCAAGCGCGAAAAGGTGCTCGATCTCGGCCCCATTCAGGCGACCGCGGAAAGGCAAAAGACCGTCCCGTTTCCGCCAATTTTGGGCGGGATTTGTTTGGTCGGCGGAATCGTGCTGGTGATCGTAGGCAACCGGACAGCGTAGAGCGAAATCAGAAGCGCTGTAGCCGCCTCGCTATGTCGAGGCGCCGATAATCTTTTCCCATTTCACGGCGACACAGCGCCGTGGCTCCAGTCTTAGCTTCCTGCTTTCAACACCGCGAAAGTTTTGCTGCCTTTGCGGTCGAGATAAAGAAGCACGCCGCGTTTCGGATCGGCTTTGTTGAGCGCTTCGCGGAACGACTGCACGTTGGTGACAGGCTTCCCGTCCACTTCGGTAATCACGTCTTCGCGTTCAATGCCCTGAGCTGCGGCGACACTGTTGTCTTCCACGTCGGTCACAATCACGCCCTGCTGCGTCGACAAGTGCAGGCGCTCTGCGACATCTTTCGTCAGCTCCTGCACCTGCAATCCAAATTTGCCGACGTCCTGCGGTTTGGGTTCGCTCGGTTGGACCGGCTGATTTGATGCGCGGGTAATCTCGTCTGGCAATTCGCCAGTCTTCACAGGCACCTTTAACGCCTGGCCTTTGCGCCAAACAGTCAGTTCGACGTTCTGACCAACCTTCTTTTTCAAGATTTCATGCTGCAACTGTGAATCGGAGATGACCGCACTCCCATCGACATGCGTGATCACGTCGAACGGACGCAGGTTGCTCTTCGAGGCCGGCGCGTCCGCTTCGATCGTGCGAACCACCACGCCTTTGTCCGCGCCTTTAAACAACTCCCGGATCGACGGATCGTCGCCAAGCGTTTCGATCCGAATGCCCAGCCAGGGCCGCACGATTTTGCGGCCGGCGATGAGTTCGCCCCCGATGTCCTTGGCCATGTTGATGGGAATGGCAAAGCCCAGCCCACGGTTCATTCCATTGATCAGCGTGTTCATGCCGATCACTTTGCCGTCGATGTCGCACAGCGGTCCGCCGCTATTTCCCGGATTAATCGACGCGTCGGTCTGCAAATAATCCGAGATGGAGTAGCCGCCTGTCTGAAGCAATTTGCTCCGGCCCTTGCCGCTGATCACGCCGTAAGTAAATGTGTAATCGAGCTTGAACGGCGCGCCGATCGCGAACGCAAATTGCCCCACGCGCACTGTATCGCTGTCGCCGAGCTGGACGACCGGCAAATCCTTTCCATCAACTTTGATGACCGCAATGTCCGTCCTCTCGTCGGCGCCTACCACTCGTGCCGGAAACTCGCGGCCATCTCGTAATTTCACGTCGATTTTGTCCGCGTCCTCGATCACGTGCACGTTCGTCAGGATGTAGCCATCGGGCCGCACAATGAAGCCGGAGCCTTCAGTTTGAACCGGACGCGGCGTGCCGGGATTCCGGCGCGGCCGGTTTTCATCCGGCGGCCCTTGGAAAAACAGGTCCTCCAGTGGCGAGCTCTCACTGATTTCGCTTTTCTTTGAGGTTTCAATGATCACAACGCCCGGCGCGACCGTTTCGAACACTTTTGCGAAAGCGTTGTTCAATTGATGAACAACGTCCTTGCCTGCTTCAACCGCGGATGGATTCAGAGGACCGGCATCGCTGGGCACAGCCTCCGGTTGCGCCGCAAACGAAGTACTGAGCGCAAGGCACAGGGCGAAAATGGACAAACGCATAGGTTGGAATTTTGACAGTAGCCAACATGCAACGTTCAACCCGCGGCGTCCAATCGCGCTTCGCCGCAGCAAAACGGTTTCGCCTGCGGACGAATCCGTCCCGTGTGCAGACCTGTGGCGGACTGACTCAAAGACGGATTCGCAGTTCCGTCGCAGCCGTGGCAGATTCCTTGACGAGAATCGTATAATTGGCGGCCCAGCCATCAATATGCGCATCTTTCACAAGCGATTTGTCTTACGAGCGGGCGTCGTAGCCCTGATTTTGATTGTTCTGTGGGCAATCGCCATCGGGCCGGAGCCGCCTGCCCGCATCATCATTTCGCCGGACGAACTGGTGCGGGCGGTCACGATTCAGCGCGATGCGCTCGTCGATTTATGTCTGATGGAACGCGTCGATCCAAACGGACGCGACGGGCAAGGCCGCACGCCATTGTTAATCGCGACGTCGCAACAGGATTGGAAAACGGCGCGGCGGCTCCTCGATGCCGGAGCCACTGTTGATCTCGCCGACAACAATGGATTTACGCCAGTAATGGCGGCAGCGATGCACGGAGATCTGGAAATGTTCCAGTTGCTCCTGGCGCGCTCAACCAATCTTCAGCCGGAAAAACCTTGCGCGGACGGACAAGACCTTCTGAGCTTTGCGCTCGATGGCGGACATCCGGAAATCATTAAAACCGTGGTGCAGCGTTTGCCGATGATGCCGGAATGGATGGCCAGCACGAGGCGCGCTTTGTCTAGAGCGCTGCAAGCGGGCAAGAACGATGAAATCCGGTTGCTGCTCAGCAAGCACTCATCGCCGCCCACACCCGAAGGCAAGAACGTGCCGTTTCTCGCGTATGCGATCGCCAGCAGCAACGTGTCTCTGTTCAGCACACTGTTGGATTGCGGAGCAGATCCCAACACCGTTCTGCCGTCGCGTTGCGACAAAGATTTCCTGGCGCTGCTCCCTAATGGATTGCGCAGCTACATCGAAGGAGATCGCAGCGTAACGGTGCTGATGCTCGCCTCGGGTCTGGGCCAGGTCGATTATTTAAAGGCTCTGATCGACGGCGGAGCAAACCGGACGCGTTTGACGACCCGGAACAAAATGTCGGCATTGGATGTCGCCGCGGAGACCAGCCACTGGCGTTCCGCGCAAATCCTTCTCGGTGGCGGGCCTGCGCCGGATAAATTGCGGCTCGAAATTTCTCTGGCGATGCAAAGGGTCGCTCTCGTCAGGGACGGCAAACCGATATATCACTCGCGATGCTCTACCGGTCGGGCGGGCTACTCGACTAAGCGGGGCGAGTTTGTGATCACCAACAAGGAACGCAACCATCGTTCCACGATTTACCACGTCGAAATGCCGTATTTCATGCGCCTGAGCTGTCTCGATTTTGGAATGCATGCTGGTCATGTGCCGAACTATCCGGCATCGCACGGTTGCATCCGGTTGCCGGAAGATACCGCACGCAAATTCTTCTCCGAAATTCCAGTCGGCACGCTTGTGACCGTGCAGTAACGTAGCGCGAGCGTCCTCGCTTGCGACTCCTGCAAGCCGGAGGCCTGCGCTACTCCTTGATCGGCGAAGCGACTTGGAGGCTGCCAAGTGACAACACGCAAACATTGTCATCGCTTGGCGGCGTCTCGCATTTTCTTGAATCTAAACTGCGCGCCTCGGCATCTTATTTGGACAATCAATGGAAACAGACAACCTCGGCGCGCCGTTTGGTCTCACGTCCAACCAATCGTCGGTTAGCACGAAAGTGTCGCGCGCGACCTGGGCCGGACTAGCCATCTCGCTTTTTGCGATGGTCGCAATCCGTCAGGTCTTCGTGTTCTTCATCCCTGAACCCACCTTTGCCTCGGCAATTCTAAAAGAAACACTGATCTGGTTGAACGCAGTCGCTCTCATTGTGATCATCCGGCGCGGCGAACGTTTACCCTTGCGCTCCATCGGATTCGGCACCGCGCGCTGGTGGAAATCCATCCTGTGGGGCTTCATAATCGCCATCGTGTCGGCAGTGGCTATACTCGCGCTGGCTCATCTCACCGGCTACGGACACGGTCCCGGCTCTGCCGCGTTCGAGAAACTGCCGCTATGGTTAATCACCGCGATCGTTTTTCGCGCCGGAGTTGTAGAAGAATTATTTTACCGCGGCTACGCCATCGAACGGTTGCGGATGATTGGCCTGGGCCGGCTCTGGTCGGTGGCGATTCCGTTGGTGATCTTTTCGCTTGGTCATTGGTCCGGTGGCGCGGCCAACATTCTCATCGCATTCGCAGCAGGCTTAATCCTGACCGGATTCTATCTCTGGCGCCGCGATCTGGTGGCAAACATGATCGGTCACGGCCTGGTAGATTTCGTTGCGAACGTCGTACCGAAATTGTTTTCCTGACCGTTGCTTAGGCAATTTGGGATTGTCCGGCTTCAGCGGCGATAATAAAGTTGGCATCGTGACCCGATTTTCTTCTTCTCCGGCGCAAACTCAAGCTGGATTAGGTCCAAAACTTCCCCCTTTAAAGGCGCAGAATTTCACCCGAATTCTCATTAGATGCTAATGCGCGTCGTTGCCGTCATGTTATTGCTGTCTGCGGCCATTGCTGCTGAGGCGGTGTCATATTCGTTTGTTTCTAAGGTGAGCGGGCGATTGGGCGGGTCGATTCGCTTCGAGTTTTACCGTGATTCGACCAAAAGTCCGAAGACCGATATCGAGTCATTCACGGTTTCTATGCGGACCGCCGATGACCGGTGGAAGGCGATGTGGTCCGTCTTGAGTGGCCGTGGTCTGACAAAGCCGATCGAGTACGGAGTTACGCCTCCTGGTTTTACCACCATGATTCAACCGCAGAAGCTCGTCCCTGGTCGCGTTTACAAAGGGTTCGCTTCCGATGGACACGGAGGCTCATCTGGCGTGACTTTCGGATTCGATAAAAACGGGAGGATGACCTTCCCGGATTCATTCGATCGATGAGTGGCGAATGAAAGGATCTGACCAATCGATGAAACCAACCAGCGTAAACGAAGAAACGGGGCAGACGGCCCCATTTCGGAATAAGTCCAGTTTGTTTGCTTCGACACCCGGGATTTCATCCAGGTGCCCAGCTTCCCTAGTGCGATTCTCGTCTTCGCGCTCACGCATTCCCGCCGTAAAGTTATTCAACGCTAGCGGTGGCTTATCTCCGTCTCCTTGGGCTTCACGCAGGCGCACACACTTCAGGAGAACTCGTGTTTGACCACGTCAAATTCGGAGTCAGCGACTATGCAGCGAGCAAAGCGTTCTTCCTCAAGGCACTCGAACCGCTCGGCGTAGCTGTTGTCTCGGAGGGGTCGCCGACGTACGGTGTCGAGTTTAGCCCAAAGGGTAAGGCTTCATTGTGCCTGTACCAAACCGAGGAGAAGCCGGCGCATCTTCACTTGGCGTTCACGGCCGAGAATCGTCAGCAAGTCGACGCTTTCTATCGCGCGGCTATGGAGGCGGGTGGCAAAGACAATGGTGCGCCTGGTCTGTGCCCGGACTACCACGCGAACTACTATGCCGCTTTCGTCTTTGGTCCGGACGGGCATAACATCGAAGTGGTTTGCCACGAACCCGAGGCCTAACCCTTCCATTGAGCGGCGCTTTTTGGAGCGACGGCTGCAAGAGCTCGAAAAAAATGATTGGGCGGCTGTCGAAAACGTCGGTTGCCAAACGACTGGGGGTGCCGCACAACTTAAACAAAAGGAGAAAGTTACCATGAAATTCATGATGTTAATGATCCCCGCCGTTTACCACGGCAACAAGCAGCTGGACCCGAACTTCGCCCCCGATCCGAAGATGGTTGAGAAGATGGGCAAATACAACGAGGAGCTCGGCAAGGTGTTCAAGATCACTGATTTGAACGGCTTGCACCCGCTGACCACCGGCGCGCGCGTGAGCTTCACAAAAGGAAAAACCACTGTGACCGATGGGCCGTTCATTGAGGCCAAGGAAGTGCTCGGCGGCTATTGGATGCTCGAAGCTCCTTCGAAAGAAGAGGTGCTCAAATGGGCGCAAAAGTGTCCCGCACAGGAAGGCGATATTATTGAAGTCCGGGAAATTTTCGACTTCGAGACGAAATAGGGTGGCGGCGGAAAAGAAGTGGGAGTCATAGAAAATGATTGGATGTACGCTGTAGTGATTGGGTTCGTTGCAGCGATCGGCGTGTGTGTCATCTCGTTGATCACTTCATTTATCGTCCTCTTACGAATTGCGTCGATCACCTCGTGCATCGAATGCTTCGTAGATCAGGCCGACCAACTAACCAGCCGGCTCAACCGCCAGTGAGTTATGCCAAAGCAATACGTCAATCCGGATAGCCTGTTCTCGAGCTTGCCGCATGGCTTTTCCCAGATGGTAATCGCCACCGGGAGAAAGATGGTGTTCATCTCCGGCCAAACGGCTTGGGACACACAGAAGAACATCGTTGGCGGAGACAGCGTTCTTGAGCAGGCAAGGCAGGCATTCCGTAACCTTGAAAAAGCGATGGAAGCGGCTGGCGGCACGTTAAAAGACATTGTTGCTCTGCGGATTTACGTTGTGGACTATCAAGCCGAGAGCGGAACCGCGGTGGGTATCGCTTTAAGAGAATTCTTTTCTCCGGAGAATCCGCCGGCGAGCACCTGGATCGGCGTCTCGGCCCTGGCAGATCCAGAATTTCTGATAGAGATTGAAGCGACAGCGGTGTTGGACTGAGTCTTTGCAACAGGAAACTCCCGTGAGCCGGCGTTTGATTCTTTTTGCTCCAGGAGCCGGTGCGCCTTCGTCGCATTCGTGGATGCAAAATTGGAAACGGCGTTTGTCGGAGATCGGTCGGGTCGAGACTTTCGACTACGATTACATGCGCGCGGGGCGCAAACGGCCCGATCCGTTGCCGCAACTCATCGCAGCGCATCGAAACGCGTTCCAAGCGGCCCGAGAAAAACATCAACCGGACACGACATTTCTCGTCGGCAAGAGCATGGGGGGCCGTATCGGATGTCACGTGTCGCTCGATGAAAAAGTCGATGGCCTGATTTGCCTTGGCTATCCGCTTTGCGCCATGGGCGATCGCACAAAACTTCGGGACGAAGTTTTGCGCGCGCTAACTGCGCCCATCCTGTTTGTGCAAGGCACACGTGATTCGCTATGTCCGCCGGATCTGCTGGAGCGGGTGCGAACCGATATGAAAACGAGGAATTTCTTGCACGTCGTCGAGGGGGGCGATCATTCCTTGCGGGTGCCAAAGCGCCAGCTCCAGGCAACAGCTGAAACGCAGGAAGAGGTCGATCAGAGAGCCTTCGAAGCTGTCGCTGGATTTATCGACCAATTGCCGAACGACTGCAGATTAGATGAACATGCATAGGAAACCAGCTCCCGTTTCCATGCGCTCCGGTCAGGTCGAGTTTGTCAAGGTCGGGACGGACGCGTGGCGGTGGCGTGATGTTTATCGCTGGCTGCTTGGTTTGCGGTGGGCGCAATTCGCCGCAATCGCCGCCGGTGTTTACGTCACGCTGAACCTTCTTTTCGCCGCGCTCTACAATCTCGAGCCGGGCAGTATCGCCGGCAGCACCGGCGGACATCGGTTTTTCGATTGCTTCTTTTTCAGCGTCCAAACGCTGGCCACCGTGGGCTACGGCCACATGTATCCGCAAACGCTCTATGGCCACATCGTTACCACGATTGAAATCATGAGCGGCCTCTTTTTGCTCGCAGTCATGACCGGGCTGATTTTCGTCCGATTTTCGCGACCAATTGCGCGCGTTGTGTTCAGTAATTCGATCGTGATCGCGCCGTTGAATGGAAAGCCGGCATTGATGGTGCGCATAGGAAATGAAAATCACCACAGCATGGTCGAAGCGGAGTTCCGGGTGATGTTTTCGCGTGACGAACCGTTACTCGAAGGCGGCGACTTCAGGCACTTTTACGTTCTAAAATTACACTTTGACCGGCTCACAGTCTTCCCTGCAGCCTTGACGTTACGACACACGATCGACGAAACGAGTCCGCTGTTTGGCGCAACTCCCGAGTCGCTCGAATCCAGCCGAATCCTTTTTATTGTCTCAGTGGTCGGGATCGATCCGGTTATTGCGGCCGCAGTGCAAATGCAGAAGGATTACAGCTGGCGCGATGTCCGTTTCGGCGAACGTTTCGTCGAAATCTACACCGAGCAGGGCGGCGGCAGGCTTACCGTCGATTATGGACGCCTTCATGACACCGAAATAGCGGAGTAGCTCCACGCCGCGGTCAGGACGTTGCCAGTTTTTGCGGAGACGAAGATTCGCACTACGGTTTCAGTCCAAACCAACAGAAGGAGTAACACACCATGCCTAGTTATGTTTGTCTGATTCAGTTTAAAGACCAGGGCATTCGCAACATTCAAGACACAGTGAAACGCGGCGACGCTGCCATGGCCGAAGCGAAGAGGTTGGGAATGAAGATCGTCGAGGAATACTGGACAATGGGCGCTTACGACGCAGTCGTCATTATGGAGGCGCCGGATGATGAGACCATCAGCGCGTTCATGCTTAAGATGGGTTCACTCGGTAACATCAAGGGCCAAACCTTGCGCGCGTTTCGCCGGAACGAGATGGAAGGGATCCTGGCGAAGATTAAATAGCACTTTTCAAAGTCCCAGTTTCGCCATCTCCGCGGGCGACAAGGTCGTTGGCCGGAGAAAAACACGGTCGGAATCCCATACGGCGGTGAAAATGTAAGTGCCGCCTGGCCGCACGTTCACCACGACGGAGCTGGGCTCGCGCAAGTCGTTATTTGGTACGGCTGAAACCGTCAGGACATGCCGGCCCGCCGGGATCAAATGATCGTACCGGCGACCCTGGACGATGTTCATCACGGTTCTGCCATCGATTTTCAGGCCGGCGGCAATGTTCCAACCAAAGTTCGCCACTCTGATCACAATGAGACGGCCATCTGGCTTAGCAGCGGCGTTGGCTACCGAGACTGCAGAGAAGAAGATGAGAATCAGAAGAAATCTGCTGTAGCTGGTTAAGGTCCTCATAGAATTGCTTGTAGCACGATTGCTGTCGCGTCTGCACGCCTTAAATGCGCCAGAGCGAGCGGTGCGTGCCAAACTCGGAGATTTCACCGGAGGAACGTTTGCTGACGTAAATGGTTATGGAAATGACACTGATAAACGTGCCCACGAAAACCATCGCCACGACCCACGACGGGATGTGCCCGATGCGCAGCGCGTGATAAAACGATACGAGATCGTTGATCGGCGCGCTGGCGTGCAAAAAGACTTTCGTCAGCCACGCGATCAAGATCAGGATGAAGATGAACATGTAATTCCGTTTCATCCGGCGCCCGATTGCTTCCAATTTCGTGATTTTGAAGCAGGGCAAAATCAAATCTTCGCATACGAGCTTTTTCCATTCACCCTGAAGCAGTTCGCGATTTTCCATGACCATCGGAACAAGAAAATGCGCTTCAAGCATGCGAACGCGCGCGCGAAAGGCGTCGTAAAAACGATATCTGCGCGCCTCGATCCAGAGCAGCACAGCAACGATGGCCAGGTTAAAAAAGAAAATGATGTGCGGCACGGCGCGCGTGGAAAAAGCGATTGTAATAATGGCGGTGCTGCTGGTGATGGCCCAGTTCGTGGTCATATCCAGCCGCTGCCGCCACACCATGATCCGCCCCAGCTCGCCCCGATAAAAATGCGACATCGCATTGACATAGCCCGGATCGTAAAGGCTCCGCTGCAACGAAACTGTTCGTTCCTCTTTCGGCGCGATCGCTGTATCTTGAGTCGCCATAATTTGCTCCCTAACTGGATAACTTCGTTTGCCGCATAATCCAATAAATCTCTCCGCCCCCAATGCCTATCGCGCTCGCAGATCTGCTAATGGAACAACAGGTTATCCTCCGGTTGCGCTCGCGAAAACCGGCGAACGCGATTCGCGAGATCGTGGACGTGCTCGCGTCGGACATCAGCGGCAGGAAAATCGCTGAACCCGAAGCTTTTCTTAGGGAAGTACTCGCCCGTGAGCAGAGGCATCCGAGCGCCGTCGAAAATGGCGTCGCGTTTCCACATGCGCGCACGGATTTGGTTGATGAGATTGTGGTCGGCGTTGCGCGCAGCCGCGCCGGCGTTCCATTTGGCGAAAATCAACAGCGCGCGCATCTCATTTTCGTAATCGGCGTTCCCGAACGCTTACTCAGCGATTATCTGGTTTGCGTCGGCACCCTGGCGCGACTGGTGAAAGATGAGACGATCCGATCGAGATTGCTCAACGCCGAGACGCCACGCGAATTCATCGAAGCGTTAATGGCGGAAACCCTGTAGCCGCGTCTGTGAGACGCGCAACATCCTCTTACGCCAAATCACGAATGGCTCGAACCACCGTCTCGACTTCTTGCGGCGTGTTGACGATACTGCACGCCACCCGCGCATACGATACGCGATACGGAGTCGTGGAAGCGACGATGCGCTGAGCGAGAAGGCGTTGTACCACTGCCTCCGGTTTTGTCCCTTTCACATCGAAGCAGACCATGCCGGCGGAAAGATTTTCATCGCGCGGTGTGTAGAGCTGGACATGGGACATGCCTGCAAGTCCTTCTTTCATTTGAGCGTTGAGCTCGTGCGTTCGCGCGGTGATTCGCGCCGGGCCGATGTTTTGGTGAAAACGAATCGCTTGCGGTAACGCCCAAAAATGTTCGAACGCTTGGAAACCGCCGGGTGAAAACCATGCCGCTCGCGCCGCAGGCGCCGGCTCATGTTCCTCCTCCCATGCGGCAAAAAGGTCCGGCGAACTAAACGATGGAATCGTTGGACGCATTCTCTGCCAGACCGCTGGCTTTGCCCAAACGAAACCGGTGCCCCGCGGACCGAACAACCATTTGTGTGTGCCAGCCGCAAAGGCGTCGCATCCCAGCGCGGTGATCTTTGGATCTTCCACGCCAAACCCGTGCACACCGTCAACGATCAGCAGAACACGATCCTTTTCGTCACGGCTGCGGTTTACTTCCGCCAATGTCTCAGCGATCCGGGCAATGGGTAGCCGCACGCCGCTGCTCGAGTGCACCCAGGTGACGCCGACGGCTCGCGTCTTTGGTCCGATCGCTTTACGAATGCGTTGGGCTATTTCATCCGGCGAAATCGAGTCGTAAGAATCGAAGAGCGGAATTTTGCGCCAGGTCGCTCCGCACCGTCCTGTGGCGAGCCGGATAGATTCGTGATGGACATAGTGATCGTGCGTAGTGGTCAGGATCTCGTCGCCTTCGCGCAACGGCAGCCCATGGTAGAGAAGGGCCAAACCCGTCGTCGTGTTTTGGGTCAGCGCGATGTCCTGCCCGTCGCCGCCAATGTAGTTGGCAAGGGCGCGACAGATCTGGAGCGGGATGTTCTCATTAGTTTGCACGAAAATCGCGCCCTCAACGGCACTCAGCGGATTTGCGTCTAACTTCGCCCGGTATTGCTCTATCGCCTCGCGCACAGGTCTGGGGTGGGAGGCTAGAAAAAACAATGCGAAATGAATGTAATCTGGAGCCAGTTCAAACTGCCGGCGCACCGATTCCCAATCTTTGAAATCGGCAGGCGCGTTTTCCTTGGTTTTAGCTTCGACGAGAACCGACCAAAGCGCTCCCGCAGCCAGCGACAACGAACCACGGATGAGAAAATTGCGGCGAGTTAATGGCATAAGTTTCTCCTCTATTCCATTGGTTCACTCAGTAAATCGGCCGTGGTCGAAAAAGGCGATTCAATTCGGCGAGCCATTGTAGCCCCGTCTCTATGAGACGCGAGACACGAGAGAGTCGAAACTTACGGCTACAGCCTAACGAGATCGCGTTTTTGCCGGCAATCCCAACACAGCCGCGCGACATGCCGCTTTCGGCCCTTTAACGTCAGAGGTTTGATCGTAGCGGAGCGTCTTCATCGTCGCGTTCACGCGTTCATTCAGCTCTGTGAAAGATAGATCCTTTTCACGCGCCGTCTGCGCTTTACGAAATTCCTTGGCCAGCGCATAGGTGAACACACCATACCCGATCGTGCCGTGGTGATATTCATACGCGTACCCGCCTTCCTCACAGGCGGTCAGCACCACCGGCATGTACGGGCCGCGCCGTTCGCGCGGCGCTTTTCGGTACTGCGTCGCAGTTTGCTTCTCGCGAAGGCTCATCGCCGTGCCCAGTTTTTTCGTGCAGCCGTTGCGTCCCATGTATTTTTCACGCAGCTGGCTGCTCCCTCCGAAATCGGAGTTGAGGTTCCGCAGGTCGCGCTCTTCCCACATTTGTTCCGCTTTGTTCCAACGCAACATTCGGTGCCGGATGTCATCCGGGGGAGTGATGGCACGAATCTTCCGCGCCCCGTCCCGGGTCAGGCCACCGGAGTGGCAGCAATCGAATATGGCGAAAAATTTCGCAGCGTATGGCAACGCACTGTAGTAACGCAGAAAATCGTCATCGGTAATCGCACTGTCCTGTGTCCAATGAAAATCGTACGGCACGAGACATTCATCGACGTGATCAATTCGCTCAGCCGGGTTGTAGTCCGGTAATTGTGCGCCATGGCCACTGTAATAAAGCAACCGCTCCTGGCCGTCGGCCGTTCCGTCCAGCAACCAATCGATTCGCTCGCGAATCGCCGCAGCCGTTGCGCGCTCGTCAAGCACGATTCGAATATCTTCAGCGTCAAATCCGATTTCCTGTAAAACGCTGCTCATAAGAAACACGTCGTTCACGCAGCCTTCCAGACGCGACGCGGGATCGGGATAATTGTTAATGCCGACGAGTAACGCGCGCCGCCGGCGTTGTTGCACCGTGTTCTGATATCGCGCGCTTCGGCTGACCAGGGCGCGCACGCCCGGTCGTTGCGCGAGCACGCGATAAACGCGTTGCCACGTCAAATCACGCTGGAGATAACCAGCGTGACCGGAAAACCTGTCCAAATCGACAATCGCATCATGGCCAGCGACGCGGTCGTCCCACGAAATTTCTTCAAAATTCGGAACACGATCGATGATTCGATGAGCGAGAACCGGATCACTTTTGTTAAAGAGATGGAACCAATACTTCTGATTGACGCCGCCGATCTTGTTGTCGAAATGCGCCGCTTTGAGGAATGGGTTGGCGATTTGTGAGCCGAAGGTCACTAAATACCGCCCCGCGCACCCATTCTTGTCCTCATGTGAAAATGCGTCGTAGCAAATGATGCTCCCGAGACTGTGCGCCATTATCACGTCCGGTTTGAAAGTGTTGATTCGCTCGATCAAACGTTTACGCAACGTAGCGCGCAACGGGGCGTTCTGATCCCACTCCGCCACCATGCCTGCGTGCCAGCCATCGGCCGCTTCGGCAACGGGTTTTGCCCAGTCCAACAACCCGCGCCTTGGACGAAACCAGCCAGACACTGCCTGAGCGGCATCCTCGATGGCGGCTCCGAGCGGTGCGAACCCGAGATGCGCTGCAGCGCCTACGTCGTTGAAGAGATTAATCGTTCCCGAGAATAAATTATCGTAGTCGAATCGCTCGTAGGTAGGCGCAAACGCAGGATCGAAATACTGGAGCCCGGCGGTGATCGCCTCTTCCCACGAACGTTCCCACGGCTGGTTGTCAGGACGCTCCTGGTGGCCGACTCCGTGAACCAAGAGGATCCTCATGGATCAAACCGTGAACGGTTTCTGGTTTTCGAACTGTTCGTTAGTCCGTCCGATGGTGAAATAACGTGGTGATTGCGTTGGCGGCATCAGTTTGACGATCGATTCGTGGAAGCCGTGATAATCGCCCTTGAACTTTCCATTCTTCCAAACAGCCAGCAGCGTTTCGGTAAACAAGCCGTTGCGGTCGCCGTCTGCGCTGGTTTGGTTATCCTGACAACCGGAGACCAAAACCGCGGTAGCGTCCATTCTGGTGCGTCGAGTGGTGCGACGTTGTTGGAGTTTGTCGTAGAACTTTTCGTGATCCATGTAAACGCGCAGCGCAATATCGCGCGGCATCATGCGCGGACGCGCCGGCATTAGGCCGAGCGCGGAGAAGTGCGCTGCGCGCAGGACTGTGCCGCTGTGACAGCTGTCCGACAGCACAAAGATTCGCACGCCCCTAACGAATTGCTTTAGCGCGGCGTAAAGCTCGTCATCGATGAGTTCGCCATCGTACAAACACCATGTTTCATCGTAGCCGTCCGGCTCGAAATCGTTCCCAGTGTTCGGTACCTGGCCGCCGTGCCCGGAATAGGTGAGAAAGAAAATGTCGTCCCGTTTCAGTTTCGCCGCTGCGGCTTTGATGTCGGCCAGGACTCGACTCCGGGTCGCCCTTTTTGTTAGGCGTTTGGTTACTTTGGTGAATCCCTGGGTTTTCGCCAAGTCTTGCATGTCGTTTGCGTCGAACTCGCACGCGGTGAGTTGTCCGTCCCAGCCGCTGTACTCTTTTGGATCGACGGCGTTGAGACCGATGTGGAGAGAGGCTCCAATTGGCATATGTGGTCCTTTCGTTTTGGATTAGGACGCCGATTCTGAACCAGAACGCACCATCTGTGCAAGGCGATTGTCGCTTCTGCATCGCGGACAGGATTGTCCGCACCACAATTCAGTTTGCATAAGCTGAAATCACGCGTCTATCTTGAGACCCGTGTTCAGCTTGACTATGCTCGGCAGCGGGAGCGCGGGAAACAGCGCGCTGGTCGCGACTGATCATTGCAAGGTTCTCATCGACGGCGGACTAAGCGCGCGACAATTGGTGTTGCGCCTTGAACTCTGCGGCGTTACGCCGGAGCAACTTGATGGCGTCCTTCTGACACACGAGCACGGCGATCACATCTGCGGACTCGAAGTTCTCTGCCGAAAATTCAATGTGCCGATTTATTCCAATGCGTTAACAGCGGAATCGGTTCGCTGTGACGGAGCGTTCGAGGCACACCGCAATTGGCGCATCTTTGCGACCGGCGCCGAGTTTTCAATTTGCGATATCATGGTGCAAACGTTCCCCGTCCCGCACGACGCGGTGGATCCGCTGGGGTTCTTGTTTCACGCCGGCTCCGGCAGCCTCGGGTTTATTACCGACCTCGGTTACGTGACCAAGTTGATTGTCGAACGCTTGCGAGAAGTGCAAACGCTCGTGATCGAAACTAACCACGACGAAAAACTTTTGCAGAACGATACGCACCGACCCTGGCCGGTGAAACAGCGCATCCAGTCGCGGCACGGACATCTGTCGAACACGGCTGCGGCGGGCGTGATCGAGTGCTTGTTACCCGGAAAAATCGAGCGCGTCGTGCTGGGACATCTCAGCCGCGATTGCAACACGCCGGCGCTCGCTTTAAGCACGGTGCGGGCGTCGCTCGAGAAGTGCGGCAGGAACGACGTCGAAACTTATTGCGCCACGCAATTCCAAATCAGTTCCCGATTCCGGATCGGCGAGACCGTGTCCGGCGCGTTTCAATCGACTTTCGAAAACGCCTTCTTCCAAAATGCGCTGTAGAAGCTTTCGACGTGTGACGCCGTAGCGACGAAGGCGGACGACTGCCAAGGCATTTCGGACTGCGCAGCGACGTACTTGCGACCCCGTCTGCTTGGTGTGATTACCAAGCATGTATGCAGTTGAGCTCGACCAGTCGAAACGCCTGCTGGTGATCAGCGCTGCGCAAAAAGTCACGGCCGAGGAAGCAAAGACGGTCGCGCAACGGATTCGTGCGATGTTGCAGGATGTCGCGCCGGGGTTTCACGTTCTGGCGGATTTCCGCTGGCTTGAGTCAATGGATTCCACAGCGGCGCGGCACATTGCCGAGATCATGGACGCGCTCGCCGAGAAAAACGTCGCCTCGGTGACGCGAGTGATGCCTGATCCGCGCAAGGACATCGGTCTCAATATCCTGTCGCAATTCCATTATGGAGCGAACGTGAAGATCGCGACCTTCGAAACCTTGGCTGATGCGCTGCAAAATATTGCAGCGGAAGTAGACTCGCCGTCGGCTTAATGCCGCTCGGCTCCAGCTTTGTTTCCTTCCTTAATCGCCTCGGCTTCGGTCATGTATTTCCCGTTTTTTGTAGTGCCGTAGAAACGCGAGCCTTCCTGGTGATAAACGTGTGTCTCGGTGTTAACCCAAACCTTGCCGTGGCCTCCGCCAGGCGCGGGCGCTTTCGTCGCTGCCTGAGTGCTGGTGCCTTTCGCTGGGCCAGGGCCCGTGGCCGCGGGACTGGCTGTTGCCGTCGAGGTTTTCGGTTTAAACAAATCGCCGATGTTGAATTTAGCTGGTGACGCTGACGCCGAAGGACTTGCCACCGCCGCAGCGCCCGCCTTTGTCTGAGCGTGTTTTCCCTTAGGTGAGGCGGCTGGACTCGGTGCCGTTGCAGCCGCGGCTTGTCTGTGAGCGCGCTTCGCTTTGGGCGAAGCCGCGGGTGACGCAGCCGCTGAAGGCGATGCGGCGGTCTCAGCTTCCGAGGCGGTCGTCTCGGCTTTCTTATGGACCTGTTTCGTTGGCTCCTTCGCTGATGGGTCGCCCGGGCTGGGCGACGGATCTTGGCCAATACAAACCCCGGCGAATCCGATTACACAAAGCAGAGCAAAAATTTTTGTGGTCATGATGATCATCGTAAACAGACCGCAAAATTTCAGTCAACATATTCCGAGGGAGACCTATTCCGCTCGAATCCTCTTGGCCAATTGTCTGTCGTGGGTTCGGATGGACGAGAGTGCTGCACGCGCGTGGCCGGCCCTGGCCCGCCGACAAGAGAGATTGCAGCACCGAGCTTGAGCGGGCCTGCCGTCTGCGCTACCCTCTGCCCGGGATGTTCGACCTGACTCTGGGATGTCTCAAGTGGGCTGCAGTCGGCTTTGTCGTCGCTTTTGCGCTGATGAAACTCTTCGAGGCCAGTCAGATTCACGACGACATTCCCAAACCAGCATTCAAACTGCGGCAGACCAAGCGCGCCACGCTCGTGTTATCGACATTCGCAGCAATGCTCTCGGCGTTGGTGTGGCTGCTGGTGCAAAAATTGGACTAAACGCGTCCGCCGTAGCCTCGGGAAAGGCGGATCACCCCAGGTAAAATCCGCCATTCACGTTGAGCACGTGCCCGGTGATATAACTTGCCATTGGCGACGACAGGAACAACGCCGCATCGACAATTTCGTGAGTTTCGCCGAGGCGGCCGAGCGGAATTTGTTTAATGAAGTTCTGTGTCACTTCCTCCGGCATGCCTTTGCTCATTCCCACATCGATGAATCCAGGCGCAATTGCGTTCACGGTTATGTTCTGCCGCGCAAACTCGCGTGCTGAAACTTTGGTGAGCGCAATAATTCCTGCTTTGCTCGACGAATAATTAGCCTGGCCGAACAACCCCATCTGTCCGCTCACGGACGACATGTTGATTACTCGTCCGCCGTTGCGCAGAATCGCTGCCGCTTTCTGCGTGACTGTGAACGTCCCGATGAGATTGACTCGGATGATGCTCTCGAATTCGTCCGGAGACATCTTCTTAATGGTGCGATCGCTGATAACGCCGGAATTGTTTACCAGGAT
This sequence comes from uncultured Verrucomicrobiae bacterium, assembly GCA_963803285.1. Lineage (GTDB taxonomy): Bacteria > Verrucomicrobiota > Verrucomicrobiia > Chthoniobacterales > UBA10450 > Udaeobacter. Next base: position 103,413 of record CAWDMG010000005.1, read on the forward strand.
ATCGAGCCCGCCACGCTGATCCTGTATCTGCTTCATCATCGCTTCGACCTGCGGCGGCTGCGTCACGTCGCACTCGATTAACAGCGGTTCATTCAGTTCCTTCGCTACATCGAGAGCATCGGCTTTGTTTTGTCCCTGCACGTCGGCCAGGTAATTCACCACGCATTGTGCGCCGCGTGTGCCGAAAGCCTTGATCATCGCCGCGCCAATCCCGCGCGAGCTGCCTGTAACCAGCGCAACTTTTCCGGTGAAATCGAGAGGATCTTTCATGACGATTGCCGCGTTGGTTGAGAGTACCGGCGCACAATCAATGCGCATGGTAACCCGATCAACGAAATATGAATGGCAACGGCGAGCAACTCGTTCCCCATCCGGTGTCGAAACGTTGGGAACGCCATTGGCAACACGAACCAGTACATGACAATGTAAACGCCGATCCCGTACAACACACCGGACACAACAGGATGAATCGTCAGAAATTCAATCTTCTGACTGGCCAGGTAAAAAATCGATACCACCACAAACGCAACGAAAAAATGGAGCGCCAGACCGAGGCCAGCCGCTACCAATCCGCCGTCAAACGCGTTCGCGCCCAGCAATCCTGCGGCGATTCCCTGCAATCCGCGCAGCGCGCCTACGCCGCGTTGCCACCAAATTACGAAGGCGGAAGAGATGTCCAAAATACCGACGGCCAGACCGGCAGTGAGGATTGCGCGAAACGCTTCGGATTTTTTCATGTGATTGTGGCGGAGCTTACTCAGGAAATCAGAAAATCAGGAGATCGAAACAATCGCGGCGACAATGGACCAGTTGATGCAAATCTGTAATCTGCGCTACAACGGATGCTAAGGGACGGCCAGGCTTTCAAATCTGTGCACATTAATCAGAAAAACAGGAACGCGGGATAGACATTTCGTCAGTTTTCCTATTTTCCAGGATTCCAGATTTGTTGTTAGCTCTTGAAAGAAATGCCTTCGCCTATTCGAATTCTAACCGCGGTCCCCATTTGTGACGGCCACGACAGCGCGATCAACACGATCAATCTGGAATTCATCCGCCACGGGATCGAAGTGATTTATCTCGGTTACCACCGCTCGGTTGCCGACATCGTCCGTGCCGCTATCCAGGAGGACGTGCGGGCAATTGGCATATCGAGTTACAACGGTGGGCACATCGAATTTTTCGCGGCCGTGGTCGATCTTTTGCGCAAAAAAGGCGCGGACGATATCAAGGTTTTCGGGGGAGGAGGCGGCACCATCACGCATGACGACGCCGCAACCATGCGACGCAAAGGCGTAGACGAGATTTTCTTTGCCGGCACGTCACTCGACGACATGGTGAAATTTGTGCATCGGCGTTACGCCAAACCTCGAACGAAACGGCCGCGCCCCACATCCTTTGATCAGGAACTCGCGCACAAACTAACTCAAATTGAAGATACCTATTCAGCGGGAAGAAAACGCCCAACGCTCAACGCCCAACGCTCAACGCCCAGGTCCGGAAAAAGACATCAAACATCAAACATCAAACATCGAACATCGAGGGTAATCGGTTTCACTGGCCCGGGCGGCGCGGGAAAGACGACGTTGATTGACGAGTTGGTCCTGCGGTTTCTCCATGGCAATCCAAAAGGGCGAATCGCAATTTTGTCGCACGACCCCAGCGTAGTCGGCGAAGGCGCGTTGCTGGGCGATCGCGCGACGATGATCAATTCGCAGGATGATCGCGTGTTCATGCGCAGCATGGCCACGCGCGGACAGGCGGGCGGACTCTCGCCCGCAACGCACGATTGCCTCGCATTACTGGCGAAATCGAATTTCGATTGCGTCGTCATTGAGACCGTGGGGACCGGCCAGGAGGCGATGCCGTTCCAAAAAAATGGACTTGTCGATTCAACCGTGCTGGTGATGAATCCCGACTACGGCAGCCGGTTGCAATTGCAAAAAATCGTGATGCTCGATCTGGCTGACATCGTGGTGGTGAACAAGAGCGATCTCCAGCGCGCGCGCACTGCGCACTCGGAAATCGAGCAGCGTCTCGAACAAAACCGGCTACATCAGCAATTGGTCGATACCGTCGCAAAACGGCACCGCGACCCTGGCGTGGATCGTTTGTTTGAGTTAATTTCGCGAAAAGAGTTGTAGCGGCGTTTGTGTCAAACGCTGAACCAAGGGACAGGCGCTTGGCACAAGCGCCTATACAACCAAAGCGGAGGCGAAATTTATGAGCAAGCTCGGACAAGTCGTCGAATCGGTCGAAGATTATAACAAATTCGTTCTCGATCAGGTAAAGCGGGCGCGCTCCGATCAAAAATTCGGGCGCGATCTGCTTGGACGTTGGAACGATACAAAAGCGAAAATTCCGATTACACGCACACCGACCGGAGTGCCGCTGCCGCGTCTCGCGTTACCTGAGATCGATGAGCCGGGCGAGATTGCCCGTTTCATTTTCGGTGAAGGTTTGCCGGGCGAGTTTCCTTACCTCAACGCCGCGTATCCTGAGATGTATCTCGAGCCGATCCGCGAGATTGAGAGTTTTGAGAAGAACGGCGGCGGCGTAGAGGCGGGCGTGTCGCCCGCAAAACGGGATGCCAGGCGGCCGACTCGGCCGCAAACACAACCGGAAGAGCCTACGCGTCTGTTCTCCGGGTTGATGCTGGCTGAAGACACAAACGAGCGGTTCCACTATCTGACGCAGCACCAGCGCACCCATCGGCTTAGCACGGCATTCGATGGGCCAACACTTTACGGGCTCGACAGCGACGCCGACGGTGTTTTCGGGAAAATCGGCGAGGGCGGCGTGGCGATCGATACAGTCGAAGACATGGTGCGGCTTTACGATGGGTTTGATCTCGGGTCGCCGAATTTTTCCGCCTCAATGACCATCAGCGGTCCCGCGCCGATGATCATGGCGATGTATATCGCCGCTGCCAGACGGCGGTTCGGTCCGAAAGTTGTTCCGAAATTGCGCGGCACGGTTCAGGCCGACATTTTCAAAGAGGTCCAGGCACAGAACGAAACCATTTTTCCGATCGAACCGTCGCTGCGGTTCCTCACCGATATGGTGGAGTTCACTACGCGGGATATGCCGCGCTGGTATCCAATTTCGATCAGCGGTTATCACATCGGAGAGGCTGGCTCGACACCGGTGCAACAGGCTGCTTACACGCTATCGAACGGTTTCGCGTACGCGGAAATGTTCGCCGCGCGCGGAATCCCAGTCGATCAATTCGGGCCGCGTCTTTCGTTCTTTTTCGATTGCGGGCTCGATGCGGAGTACATTGCGCTCACGCGCGTGTCGCGTCGCATCTGGGCGATCGGGATGCGCGACGTGTTTGGCGCAGGTCCGAGAGCGCAGCTGTGCAAATTGCACACGCAAACCAGCGGACGCTCGTTAATCGCCGCCGAATTCAAAAACAATCTCACCCGAACGGCCACGGAACTGATTCTGTCCTACATGAACGCCACGAACTCGTGCCACTCCAACAGCGCGGACGAACCGTTCACAACGCCTAGCGAAGAATGGATCCGGCTCGCCGCGCACGGGCAGGCGATCTTGCTGGAGGAATCCGGCATTTTCAAACACACGATGAACATGTTGAGCGGTTCGCCCGGCATGAAAGCGGTCGAGCGCGCAGTGGAAGCGGCGATCCTGGAAGAGTTCCGCGAGATCGAACGGCTCGGGGGCGTTCTGGCTGCGGTGGAAGAACGTTATCAGCGGAGCCAAATCCAAAACGCCGCTCATCGGTACGAACAGCAAATCTACGACGGCACGCGGCCAATTATCGGATTGAACAAGTATCGCGACGGCAACGATGAAGCTCCCGCGGTGAAGCTTGCGCGGACGCCGAGGACGAAACAGCAGTTGCAAGTCGATCGGCTCCGCAAATTCAAAAAGAAAAACGCCGAGAAGGCGAAACGTGCATTGGACGAGCTCGCTGCGGTTGCCGAGCGCGGTAAGAACGTTTTCCCCGCTCTGCTGGAAGCGGCCGAAGTTTGTTCGTTAGGCCAGATCACCGGCCGTTTGCAGGAAGTGGTCGGCCGCTTTCGCCCGATGGTGTAGCACATGGTGGCACAGCCGTCTCGGCTGTGGGGCTGGCGGGCGTCTCGCCTGCCGAATAGTTCATTAAACATTCATTTCCGAGAAGCGTGTTCGGCATGCGGGCTTCGAAATTCCTTAATGAGGAATAATGCCCGGGAAAGCATACATCGGCACCAGCGGATGGAATTACAAGAAATGGCGCGAGGACTTCTACTGTAACATACCGCAGAAACACTGGCTCCGATTTTGCGCGGAACGGTTCACGTCAATCGAAGTGAACGGCACGTTTTACCGACTTCAACCGCAAGGCACGTTTGAAAAATGGCGGGACGAAACGCCGGACGGATTTCCGTTCGCCATCAAAGGGCATCGCTATGTCACTCACAACAAAAAGCTGATCGACATCGAAGAACCGATCGTTCGTTGTCGCGACGCCGCATCGCCACTCGGCAAGCGATTGGCCGCTGTGGTGTGGCAGCTTCCGGCATTTTTTAAGAAGAACATCGACCCACTGGAGAAATTTTTACAAGCGCTGCAGCAATGGGAAAGCACACGGCACGCGATCGAGTTTCGCCACAAAACGTGGTTCGATGATGAAGTAGCCGATTGCCTGACGAAACACGCGGTCGCGGTTTGCATGTCCGACGCACCGGACTGGCCGATGTGGGATCGGGTGACGACGGATCTCGTTTACATCCGTTTACATGGGCACACCCGCAAATACGCATCCAGCTATAGCAAGCCTGCTCTCAAGAAATGGGCAACGCGCACTGAGCACTGGTTACAAGAAAACCGCGATGTGCACGTTTACTTCGACAACGACGCCGAAGGCGCCGCGCCGAAGAATGCACTCACGCTGTTGGAAATGTTGCGTTAACGACAGTTGACGGTTGCGGCTCGGTGGCCAGGCGTAACTTTGGAGTGCGCGGACATGTCCGCGCTTTAAAGCGGCGACATGTCGCTGCACTTCATATCGCGCCGTGGCGAACAAACGCATCAGGCAGCCCGCTTCTGGCAATGCGCGCAAAACCATGAAGTGCGGCCGCCGATCGTTGCTGATTTCAACGCGCGACCGCAGCGCGGACATTTGCCGCGTTTTCCACGATGCGGAAGCAGCCAGGTTTTCGGCAAACGATTGAAGTCGGTTTTCAACGCAATTGCTTTTTCCAGAACATGGCGCGTTGCACGAAACAACCTCTTCAGATTCTTGTCACTTAAACTGGCCGCTGCAGTGGCCGGGTGCATGCATGCGCGGAAAAGAATTTCGTCGGCGTAAAGATTGCCTATCCCGGCGACCAACTGCTGGTTGAGCAAGATCGCTTTCACTGCGCCGCGATGTATTCGGAAGATCTTTTTGAACTCGGAGAGACCGACATCGAGCGCGTCCGGACCGATGCAGCGTCTTTGCAGGAACTCCTCCACGTCCTTGACCAACTCGATCTCGCCAAATTTTCGTTGATCGTCGAATGCGAGCCGGCGGTTGTTCGCGAAACTAAAAAGGACACGCGCAGTGGTCGGTGTTTCTTCGTCGCGCTTGAGATACTGAAGCCAGCCGGTCATGCCAAAATGCAGCCGTAACCACAGCTCGCCACCGGCACGAACGAACAAATGTTTACCGTGCCGATGACTGTTTTCGAAGCGACGCCCTTTCAGTCGACGTGCTAACTGACGCGCGGAAACCCGTTTCAAAACATACGCGTCCCGTACCTCGACACCGGTAACCCTCTGATGCAGCGAGGTGCTGTCCAGGTATCGTTTGAACGTTTCGACTTCGGGCAGCTCTGGCATCGCGATTACGTTTGCACTTAGTTCAGATGATGTCCCGAAAGCAGCTCGATAAGTTTCTGCGACTGTTAAAAGCCTCGCCTTCCGGCGCGGTATTCAATCCGTGGTGGCAAATCGATGAGCAAAACGACATTGGTCCACACTCCTCAGCGATTCGCAGAAAACATTTGGCCATCTATTTTTGCGAACGGTTCGGCAAGGCACGGCTGGCGATCGTTGGCGAAGCCCTCGGTTATCGCGGCGGTCACTTCAGCGGAATTCCGATGACTTCGGAGCGCATGTTGCTCGGCAAACAGAAAGATGCTGTAGCGGCGCTCTATGAGCGCCGAAATCTTGAGGATCGCACCGCCGACGGCGGTCACAGACTACAGATTCTTTCAGGCATCAAGCCACGCCGCACCAGCAAACCGAGTGTTTGTCCAAATGGTTTCTCGGAACCGACGGCGACGATTGTCTGGGGCGCGTTGCTAAAGACCGGCGTGCTGCCGGATGAGTTCGTATTGTGGAATGCGTTTCCCTGGCATTCATTCGATCCGCATCGCGGGCCGTTGAGCAATCGTACGCCTAACAAGTCCGAGCAACTTTCCGGTCACCCCGTGCTGGAGGCCTTCCTCGAATTGTTTTCTTGCGAACAAATCGTCGCGCTGGGAAAAATCGCCGCCACGCAGCTCGAGCAACTTGGTGTTAACGCGCGCTGCGTCCGCCATCCAGCATCGGGTGGGGCAAAACTGTTTCGCCAGCAAATCGCCAGGATCGTTCGCTGATCGCGCGGCAAACTAAGGCATCTTGATTGCACGGCGTGATATAAAACTCTCGTGAGAATTGAGGCAACAGATCGGAATTGTTGAAAACAAAAATGAAGATAGATGAGGTTGGTTACTGGTCAGAGCTTAAGCTGGAAATCATCAAGAGTACGCGGTGTATTCACAGATACTCGCTGCACAAAAGCGGGCTTGAACACGTACATCGACGCATTGCGGGAGCAGGTATACATGTCGCCAAGCGCACGGGGGAATTCATTCTTGGAAGCCGTTAAACGCTCTCAATATCCATCCTCCATTCAAATACACATCTAATCGACTTGGATGGCGAGCGAGTCGAGTATTCCGAAAGATTACTGAAGATCGCCAAGATGTCACAGTGTATGAAGGCGACTGCAACAAAGTGCTGCTCGAGGATGTCTTTCCGAAAGTCCGATATGAGGATTATCGACGCACGCTCTGCATTCTCGATCATAGTTGAATCCGAACTGGACAGTTGTTGCGAAAGCCGGCGAGATGAAATCCGTGGAAATAACCGAACTTCATGGTAATGGACATGAACATGAACGTGCTCTGGAAAAATCCGAGCGGGGTTGCGCCGGCACAGATCGAGCGAATGAACCGCTTTTGGGGGGATGAGTCTTGGCGCGATGCGGCTTACCGTCGGGAGGACGATCTATTCGGCCCTTATGAGGAAAAAACCGGTAACGAGGACGTTGCAGAAGCTTATCGAAAGCGTCTGAGGCATGTCGCTGGCTTAAATATGTGCCCCGACCATTGCCGATGCGTTCTGGTGGCGCAATCATCTACTATCTGTTCTTCGCGTCACCCAATGCGACTGGCGCTCGAATTCTTGAAGGCATCTTCGAACGCTACCGCCAGCGAGGCGTCCACTAATGGCTGCGAATTCACATATAGAATGGACGGAAGCGACGTGGAACCCCGTGACTGGTTGCACGAAGATCAGCGCCGGATGCAAGAACTGCTACGCTGAGCGCCTTGCGTTCGTTTGCAAGCGATGGGTAATCCGAGGTATCGCGACGGCTTAAAGTCACGCTTCACGAAGATCTGGTCGAACTCCCGAACCGCTGGCGCGAACCGCGACTGATTTTTGTGAATTCGATGAGCGATTTGTTTCACGAGCAAGTGCCGTTCGAATTCATCCAGCGCCTGTTTCAGACCATGCGTGGATGTCCTCAGCACACCTTTCAAATTCTAACCAAACGAAGCGGTCGGCTGAGAGAGCTCGCATCAGAGCTCGATTGGCCAGCGAATGTCTGGATGGGAGTAAGCGTCGAGGATTCGCGCGTTTTGTCGCGCGTCGATGACCTACGGAGGGTTCCAGCCGCTATCCGCTTTCTTTCATGCGAACCGCTCATCGGTTCGATCGCTGAGATTGATCTAGCGGACATTCATTGGGTGATTGTCGGCGGCGAATCCGGGTGGGGCGCGCGGTCGATGAAAATCGAGTGGGTTCGAGAAATCTTTCGGGCATGTCGAAAGCAAGATGTCCCATTTTTCTTTAAGCAGTGGGGCGGCGTCCGCAAAGATCTGACTGGTCGTTTACTGCGCGGGCGAACTTACGACGAGATGCCGGTCAGAGTGGCGGCATGAGGTTCACTCCTTGGGTGGTTCGTTCTTTTTGATCAATGCCGTCAAGAGGTCGATCGGGAGGGGAAAAAAGGTCGTGGTGTTATGTTCGCTGGAAATTTCGCGCATGGTTTGCAGGAAGCGCAGTTGCAGCGCAATCGGTTCCTTGCTCATCATCGCCGCGGCCTGCACCATTTTCTCTGCGGCTTGAAATTCCCCCTCGGCGTTGACCACCTTGGCGCGGCGTTCGCGTTCGGCTTCGGCTTGCTTGGCCATGGCGCGTTTCATGGTGTCGGGTAGCGCAACGTCCTTTACCTCAACCGCCGTGACTTTGATTCCCCACGGATCGGTTTGCCGGTCGATGATTTCCTGGAGCGTTTGATTGATTGTCTCCCGGTGCGCCAGGAGTTCGTCCAGCTCCGCCTGGCCGAGCACGCTGCGCAAAGTGGTCTGCGCGATGAGCGACGTGGCTTTTAGAAAATTCTCCACTTTCACCACTGCGGCCTGCGGATCGATCACGCGAAAATAAAGCACCGCGTCCACGCTCACCGGCACGTTGTCGCGCGTCATGACTTCCTGCCGCGACACATCAATGGTAACCACGCGCAGATCCATTCGCACCATACGATCGACGATTGGGATAAGAAAAATTACGCCCGGTCCTTTTGCGCCGAGCAATTTTCCGAGACGAAAAATCACTCCTCGCTCGTATTCGCGCAGGATCCGGATCGCCTGCGGCAGGATAATGACGGCGAGAACGATAATGGGCACGGCCCAACTGAGCAATCGCGGAAACGCTTCAACTAATTCCATGGCTATCTCCTCCTGAAGCTCAGTCTGAACTGAAATCACGCAGTATTCCAGAAGGATCGTGTGCGTGTTTGATTACGAATAGCGAGCGCCGACCTGTAGCCGCCTCGCGGCGCGAGGCGTGATCATAGCGCGTAAACTAGGTCGGCTATCGCGTCTCAGGCAGAGACGCGGCTACAATCACGCGGCTCGGTTGAGCATCAGTTCAACAGTTCGTACCAATTATTTCGCCGGCGCGGTTCGTAGCCTGCGCCGTGGATGAGCGATTCGATCTGCGCGGCATCGAGCCGAAACGTTGTGCCCGCGCTGCTGACGACATTCTCCTCCATCATCACCGAGCCGAAATCGTTTGCACCGTACCTCAATGCGATCTGGCCTATGTCCGGACCTTGCGTGACCCAGGAGCTTTGGATGTTGTCGATGTTGTCCAAAAAAATCCGAGCCATCGCCTGTGTTCGCAAATACTCCGACACGCCAGTCGGCTGCTTCACTTTCAACACCGTATGCTGCGGCTGAAAGGTCCAGCAAATGAACGCAGTGAACCCGCCGCTGCGATCCTGTTGATCCCGAATCCGCTGCAGATGCTCGACTCGATCTTCGATCGTCTCCACGTGCCCGAACATCATCGTAGCGCTCGATTTCAATCCGAGCTCGTGCGCTACCTGCATTACCTCCAACCATTCGTCGCTGTTGATTTTTAAAGGCGAAATCCTCTTCCGTACCCGGTCCACGAGGATTTCGCCGCCGCCACCCGGGATCGAACCGAGCCCGGCGTTCTTAAATTGCGAAATCACTTCTCGCAGCGGCATCCGGAATGTCTCCGCGAAATGTTGAAACTCCGGCGGACTGAACCCGTGAATATTGATGTGCGGATATTTTTCGCGGATGTGCTGTAAAAGATCGATGTACCACTGGAACTGCAATTTTGGATGGTGGCCGCCCTGCATCAGGATTTGCACTCCGCCTGCAGCAGTCAGTTCGTCCAGTTTTTGATCGAGCTGCTCGAAGCTCAGCACGTAATGATCTTCATCGCGTTCCGTCCGATAAAACGCGCAGAACTTGCAGTAAACGTTGCACACGTTTGTGTAATTGATGTTGCGATCGACGATGTAGGTCACGATCTCGCTGCCGCGGCCACCGTAGCTTTTCGCCTTTGCCAGATCGCGCCGCGTATTCGCAAGCGCCGCCAATTCTTCCAGCGGCGACCGATACAATTCCAGCGCGTCCTCTGTGGAAATTCGCGCGCCCTCCAGGATTTTTTCCGTCAGCGCATCTCCGTTTAATGAAACCATGCTTGGTGAACCTTAAATGCTGCTTCGAGATTTGGCACGTACCAAACTGTGGGGCGTCCGCCGCGGCGGACGCCATGTATCGGCGTCTCACAGAGACGCCCTACAATGCATGATCTAAACGGCGATCTGGAGATCGCCGCTCCTTGTTTTTTTGCGGTCGCGCTTACACCATGGTGATATGGCAGAGCGAATCGCAATCATTGGGGCCGGCGTGTCCGGCCTTACGTGTGGTGTCGTTTTTGCCGAGCGCGGTTATCGCACGGCGATTTTCGCGAAGGAGATCGGCCAGCAAACAACCTCCAGCGTGGCTGCAGCGGTTTGGTTCCCCTACCATGTCGAACCGGCCGAGAGAGTGATCCCATTGGCGCTCGAAACCTACCAGGCGCTGCTCGATCTCGCTCGCTTTCCCGAGAGCGGTGTCTCGATCATCGAATCGCGGCAATTTTTGCGCACCGGTGAAATTGAAATTCCAGATTGGGCCATTCCGCTGGGCGCGCAGCGCCTTTCATCTGTAGCAACCGGCCTGTGGCCGGTTCAGGACCGCGAACAGCGCGGTGGCTACAGTTTTGCCAGTGGTTTCTCGCTGCGCGTCCCTTTGATGGACACCACGATTTATCTCGATTACCTCGGGGCGCGCTTTGGCAAGGCTGGCGGCGAAATCCACGCGAACGTCCGCTTTGAGAAGCTCGAAGATGTCGATACAAAATTCGACCTCGTGATCAATTGCGCAGGGATCGGCGCGCGCGAACTGGTGCACGACTCCGATCTCGAGCCGCATCGCGGCCAGGTCGCAATCGTTCCAAAAATCAAGGGTTTCTCCTGCGCCGTTGTTTGCGATGATGCGCCGCTAATGTACGCGATTCCCCGGCCGAACGATTGCGTCTTCGGTGGAACAAACGAACTCAGCGACAATCCTGCCGCTGATCGCGCGACCACATCGCGAATCGTCGCCGAATGCTCCCGAGTGCTGAACATCAATAAGCCGTCCGTCCTTGCGGAGCGCGTTGGCCTGCGCCCGTTCCGAAAGTCAGGTCTGCGCCTCGAATGTGATCATCTGCTTGATGGCCGCGCTGTCATTCACAATTACGGCCACGGCGGCGCCGGGTTCACCCTGTCATGGGGCTGCGCGCGGGAAGTTGCTGATCTTGCGGCGCGCACCGTTGATACGCGGTAGCGCGTATTGGTTTCGGCATCGCTCCGAAACAAATTCTCATGCCACTCTGGCGAACAGAAAAAGCGCAATAGAAAGCAACACCGCTAGTGCGATCGCGATTAACGACCGTCTGCGCCATTCGGGCCTGGTCACCGCGCAGATGATAGAAAAGAGCAATGCTCCGAATGATCCAACCGCCGCTGTCAGAAGACCGTATGCGAGATACGCAATAGCCGACCAACGGTCTTGGAAATGGGCGAGCACGATTAGCGCTGCACCGATGGCAAAGATCACGAAAGCGCCAAGAACCGCTTTGAACGACCAGGGTATTGGACCGCGCTGCATTTTAGCGAAGTTCGAGCATCATAAAAGCGCTGTTCGGATCGCGGACATGGCTGCCGAATGGTGGACACTCGATGAACCCGTGACCTTATAGAAGGCGCGGGCCGCATCGAAGTACGGCCAAGAACCGGTCTCCAGACTCAGCCGACACAATCCCATCTGCCGCGCCATCTCGATAATGTGTTGAAGCATCGCACTCCCGGTGCCTTTCCGTCTGTGCGACTGTTCGGTGTGCATTGATTTTATGTCCCCGTGCGAGGCCGAGAGTCGTTTTGAAGCGCCGACCGCAACAACGTGATCTCCATCCCATGCGGCCCAAAAGTAAATATCTGGTGAGTGCAACCCGTTGAGATCAAGCGCGTGTGCGCTACCGGGGGCTGTCTCGGCGCACGCCGTATCGAAATGATGAGCAAGTAGAGTCTGCACGCGAGGATCGTCCAGCCCGCCATCAGCGATGTTCACTCGCGCATCCTCGTCCACGCACTATCAAGACTGCGGGAAGCCTTTTACGACAATCAGCGTACCTCGGGTCGACTTCAGTCGCAGCGGGAGAATTTCCTGGTATTCGGGCGAGTCATACCACCCTCGAAACGCCGGCATGGATGGGAATTCGAGAATGATGGTGCGCGGGTGCTCAATCACCCCTCTATCACTTCTGGCTTTTCTTCGAAGGCGACAACTCGCCCCTGATGAGACTCAATGGTGGGAATAACCTTTGCTACATATTGATCGAACAATCCACGATTCTCGATTTTGCCTTGTGCGATCACATAAACGGCCATCGCTCATTCTCCATGCGCGTTTGCACTACACTTCGCCTCTCAACGAAAATTGGACGAAGAACTTAGTTAGTTCGGTTCGCGCTTTACGTCAGCGCAATGCACTGAAAAGAGCTGGCGACATCGTCGGGGCCTTTTTCGGCGAAGAAGCTTTCGTAGTAACCAGGACCGAGATCCCAATGCGGGCCTTTGTAATAATCGTCGCGATAGAATCGCCACACGCCGCTTACCACGATGACGCAGCTCATCCGATCGTTCCAATAATCGCCGACGTAATGGAAACTCAAGTTGGTGCGGGCGTAGGAACCTTTAAAGCCAATATGGTCGTAAAGCACCAGCTCAGGCAGCCGCGTGATGTCCTTGGTCGGTTCGATTTCGACCTTTCCGAGCGCAGAAGAGCGATAGCTCAACGAGCCGAGGCTCCATTTCATGTCGATGACGCACCCGTTATCGGGCGACAATTCAATTTTAGATAATCGTGGCATAAGCGTGCAGGGCGATGGTTTTCGGTAATTTGATCAGATGAAATCTGCTCTGTCGAGCAAAGAGATTACGAACGAAAGGCGACGACCGGGGCGCACAGTCGTGATTGGAAGCGAAGCGTGATCCGATGCAGTTTGGAAAGCGCCGGAGCACCGGCGCACTCCAAAACGCCAAGCGTGACATGTGTGACGAACTTGCGGCCACGTTTTGGAGTGCGGCGCTGCTGCGCCGCTTTTTCGATGAGCGCGGATTAAGAGTCGCCGTGGGTGCTCGCCTATTGCGATTTTGCCCAGCCGATTACGCCACAAGCGATGCGGGCGCCTGAGTCGCCGGATGGTTGGGTCTTCAGATCGTCGGGTTTTGCGTGCACCACTACCGAGCGGCCGATCGCCGATTTCGCATCGTTCGCGAGGGAAATCTGATGGTCCACATAATGCAGTTTCGCGTTGCCGGAAGCGTCTGCTTCCACATTTCCCATGTCGCCCTCATGCCGCGCGGCTGTATCGGGCCCGGCGTGCGGTTGATTGGTGGGATTGAAATGCGCGCCCGCGGAACTTGCATCGGCCGCACTGCAATCGCCAAATTCATGGACATGAAAACCATGCTTACCGGGCGTCAGGCCCGTGAGCTCTGCGTGGACCTGCACGCCGTCCGCGACCGGCGTGAACGAGACGGTGCCGCTGACTTTGTTGCCTGCGGTGGGATGCAGCACTGAAATGCCTTTTGACGATGCCGCGGATTTTGTCGCGGGTGTTTGCGCCAGCGCGATCAAACCTGCGAACGATGCAAGCGCCAGCCCGATGAACCAAACTCGAAACGAATTCATATCACATCTGTATTTCGCAGCCGAGAGTTAGTCCAGCTGCATCAAATCAAAGTTCGATCCCGCTAGGAACGCCGCAAACCGAAGGCGGAAGCAAACTGTGGTTGAGCGTGCAGTCCCTGCACGCAAGGGAACGGCGCTCACGGAGTGATCGCCCTACCTCAGACGCGGTCCTTCAACTGCGTTGTGCCGGACGCGCGTGCGCAGTGAACACAACAGAAGATTTTTCCGTCCGCTTCGACGCCGTGTCCGACGATACGGCAGTTGCAGTGCGGGCAAACAGGAGCCAGCGCGTGGATTGCGCATTCGAAGCTATCAAAGATGTGGCGTTCCCCGCCCACGACCACTTCAAACGCCTTGTCATAATCGTTCTCGCAAACTTCGCATGTAGGCATACACAATTCGTTCGCGCGAGAGGAGGTCAGTGGCGGTGTTTTATTTAGATCGCCAACACCATTCACTGGCTGCGCCGGCCAGGCATCATCGATGCCCGCTACAGATTTGCGCTTCGGAAATTTTTCTGGTCTTGAACGAGGCGTAAAGTTATCACTGATCGCCATCACTGCGGGTAGGAGCTGTTATTCATGCAAACGTCAGATGCCACCAATACCACTCCCACTATCGCTCAAACACTGGCGAAGCTCGGAGCCGATGATAAGACGGGTTTAACTGACGCCGAAGTCCAGGCGCGCTTGAAGAAGTACGGGCCAAACGCGCTTGTGGAGAAACAGAAAAACGCGTTCGCCGCCTTGCTGGCATACTTTTGGGGGCCGATTCCGTGGATGATCGAGGCCGCGGCATTGATGGCGTTCATCGTCGGTGACTGGGGCGATTTTACCATCATCACCTCACTGCTGTTGTTCAACGCCCTGCTGGGGTTCTGGGAGGAACACGAAGCTTCCAACGCGCTGGACGCGTTGAAGAGTTCGCTTGCGCTAAAAGCCCGCGCGCTGCGCGACGGAAATTGGCAGCAGATCGACGCTCGAACGCTTGTGCCGGGAGACATAGTTCGATTATATCTCGGCGACGTTGTTCCCGCTGATTGCACGCTCATCGCGGGCGATTACATCAGCATCGACCAATCAGCGCTGACGGGAGAATCGTTGCCGGTCAGCAAGAAATCGGGCGAAGACGCATACTCAGGCTCCATCGTTAAACAGGGTGAAATGACCGCGGTGGTTACTGCCACCGGCGGGAACACGTTCTTTGGGCGCACAGCGAAACTGGTCGCGGGCGCGGGAAGTGTTTCGCATTTCCAGCGAGCCGTGATGAGGATCGGCAACTTCCTGATCGTTCTCGCGCTGGTGTTGGTGGTGATTCTGGTGGCCGCGCGTCTTTTCGACATGCGCGGCCATTACGATCGAACTGTCTTGTTAAGGTTGGCCGAAATTGTTCTAATTCTTCTGGTAGCATCAGTGCCTGTAGCCATGCCGGCGGTGCTCTCGGTGACCATGGCCCTGGGCGCGCGAATGCTTGCAAAGCGCAAGGCAATCGTGTCGCGATTGGAAGCAATCGAGGAACTGGCAGGCGTCGATGTGCTCTGTTCAGATAAGACCGGCACGTTAACCGAGAACAAGCTTAGCCTTGGCGAAGCGCAACCGTGGGCCGGCACCGATCCGGACACATTGATTCTGATGGCATCGCTCGCTTCACGTGCAGCCGATAACGATCCGATTGACCTCGCGATCTTGGCTGGGCTTAAAGACCAATCGGTCCTCAAGCGTTATCAACAGGAAGTCTATGTTCCCTTCGATCCTGTCCACAAACGTACTGAAGCAACAATCAAGGATCCATCGGGCGCGGTCTTTCGCGTTAGCAAAGGTGCACCGCAAGTAATCCTGGCGATGACGAAACTTGCGGGCGCCGATTTGTTGAAAGCGCAGCAGACGGTGAACAATCTCGCGAGTCACGGTTCCCGCACGATCGGCGTCGCCGTCGCTCACAGCAGCGATGATTGGGTTTTCCTGGGAATTCTGCCGCTGCTCGATCCGCCGCGCCCTGATTCAAAGAGCACAATTGCCCGGGCTCGCGCTTACGGGGTGAAAGTCAAAATGGTTACCGGCGATAACGTTGCCATCGCACGGCAAATCGCCTCGGAGCTGGACATGGGCGCAAATATCCAGCCGGCAACGGAACTTTTTCCCGGTGATGTAACGAAAGGCCAAATCCCGCTGGATGCAGCGGAGAAGATCGACGAGGCCGATGGGTTTGCTGAGGTTTTTCCAGAACACAAATATGCGATCGTAAAAATACTCCAGCAGAACGGTCATATCGTCGGTATGACAGGCGACGGCGTGAACGACGCTCCCGCGCTCAAGCAAGCCGATGTCGGCATCGCCGTTTCCGGAGCGACCGAAGCAGCGCGTGCGGCAGCGGCATTGGTCCTGATCGCGCCCGGTTTATCCGTGATCATCGACGGGATCGCCGAGGCCAGGCGCATCTTCGAGCGGATGACGAGCTACGTGCTCTATCGAATCGCAATGACCATCGCCATCATGGTGTTCGTGGTGCTCGCGTCGATCTACTATCACTTTTTTCCGCTCACCGCGATCATGCTGATCGCTCTCGCTCTGCTGGACGATGTGCCCATTATGACCATCGCTTTCGACAACGCGACCGTGCCACCGCAGCCTGTTAGATGGGAATTGGACAGAGTGCTGGTGATTTCGTCAGTGCTTGGATTGCTTGGTGTTATCCAAAGCTTCGGTTTGCTTTATCTCGGCGACACGGTTCATCACCTGCAGCATCCGCAGCTACAAACAATGATGTTCCTGCAACTAGTCGCTGGCGGTCATCTCATGTTGTTTGTGATGCGCTCAAGGGGACCTTTCTGGAGACCGCCATATCCCAGCTCACGCCTCTTCTTCGCGATCATTGCCACCCAAATCGTGGCGGTGTTCATGTGCAGCCAGGGTTGGCTTGTGCCGGCGCTCCCTTGGGGAATCATTGGCTTTGTGTGGGCTTACAACATCGTGTGGATGATAGTGCAGGACATCGTGAAGCTTGGACTTTATCGCATTCTGGATCCTGCTCACTCGTGGAAGCGATGGCTATTCGAACCGCTGCGAGTCCCAGCGGCAGACACGCAAAAGGCTGTGAGGTAAATCAAAAAAAGAAAGATCATGCCCAACTATCGAAAGAAACTTGTGGTGAAGCCGGGATCCAGGATCCGGTTAAAGAACCTCGATCCCGCCTGCCACGGCGAACATGAATCACGTAAGTCAGCTTTGCCCGAAATTGAGAAGAACCGGCAGAAAATGGACGAACTGCAGTACCTTATGTATGCGGAGCACAAGCGTTCACTCCTTGTTGTGTTGCAGGCGCTCGATGCTGGTGGCAAAGACGGAACAGTCCGTCACGTCTTCACTGGAATGAATCCAGCGGGCTGCATTTCTGTTGGTTTCAAGCAGCCAACGCCTAAAGAACTGGCGCACGATTTTCTCTGGCGCGTGCATCCGCATGTGCCTGCCAAGGGTTCAGTGGTGATTTTCAATCGCTCCCATTATGAAGATGTGCTGGTGGCGCGTGTTCACGACTTGGTGCCAGAAAAAGTCTGGTCGAAGCGCTACGATGAAATCAACGATTTCGAAAAGCTGATCACCGCACAAAACAACACGACGATCATCAAATTTTTTCTGCACATTTCAAAAGAGGAACAGCTTGCCCGCTTTGAGAAACGACTGGATGACCCCGCGCGTCAGTGGAAGATCAGTGAATCAGACTACAAGGAACGCGAATATTGGAATGATTACACCAAGGCGTTCGAGGATGTGCTTAACAAGACCAGCACCGAACATGCGCCATGGTTCATCATTCCTTCAAACCACAAATGGTTCCGGGACCTGGCTATTTCACAAATCATCGTACGGCAGATGGAAGACATGGACATGCAATTTCCCAAGCCAACCGTGAACCTCGCGGAGATTCGGCGTAAATATCATCAAGCCGTAGATCAGGAGAAATCGGACAGACGTAAGAAACGCTAACATTGTCCGAAATCGCCCTACCACAACGCCTGACGCTCCTGCTGGATGAGTCGTCGCTGAACAGGGTTCAGCGATGGCTTTGGGTGCTCTCGACCGGGGGCACGTTGCTCGATGGTTACGCCATTTTCGCTCTTGGCGTGGCGATGCCCATTATCATCGCTGAATTTCACATTCAACCCGACGTGCTTGGTCTCATCGGAGCGAGCCTGGTGTTTGGTGCTGTCATTGGAGCAGGAGTTGGCGGGCCGATGGCGGACCGCATTGGCCGACAGAAATTGATGGTCGCCGACATGATGATTATCGCCTCCGGCGCCTGTATCAGTGCACTGGCCAGGGGTCCGGCAATGCTATTCATGGGACAACTGCTTGTTGGGGTTGGAGTAGGTATCGATTTCCCTGTCAGTAGCACCTACGTCTCCGAAATTCTGCCAAAGCGCAGTCGTGCCCGAATGATGGTAGCCACGATTGCCTGCCAATCGGTTGGGATGCTGCTGGCTGCAGCGATTACGTTGGTGTTGCTAATGACCGGAAGCGCTCAGACTTGGCGCCTATTTCTGGCCACTGAAGGGGCAGTTGCCTTACTCTTTTTTGTTTTACGTCTGTCGGCGCCAGAAAGTCCGCACTGGTTGATGTCTCGGGGTAAATTTGCAGAGGCGGCGCAAGCTTTCATTCGGATCATTCCCGCGCAACGACAAGCAGTGTTACAACTTACAGGTAAGCAAGAGAACGTCGCAGCTCCCGTTCCACACATAAACGGTGGACTGTCGATCCTATTTTCGCGTCGTTATCTGGCACGCACGGCGCTGGTAACGGTCCCCTGGTTTCTGATGGATATTGCTACATACGGCGTTGGGCTGTTTACGCCGACAATCCTGGCAGCGATCGAAGTCTCCGGAAGGACGCGTGGATTGGACGCGCGCGACTTTGCTCTCGCAAAGGGTAGCGCACTTATCGATTTGTTTCTGTTAATTGGTTTCCTGCTTGGAATCTGGATGGTTCCACGGTTCGGCCGCATCCGAATGCAGGCCATTGGTTTTACAGGCATGGCTGTGGGCATGTTGATGTTACTGGCAGCCGTTGGCCTAACGAACTCGAGTTTGCACATCCCGCTGGTGTTCGTCGGGTTCATTTTGTTCAACCTGCTGATGAACGCTGGTCCTAATTCGACCACGTTTACACTCGCTCCAATATTATTCCCGACGCAATTGCGCGGGACAGCAGGTGGATTTGCCGCCGGCACTGCGAAACTCGGCGCAACCTTCGGCGTCTTCCTTCTGCCAATTTTAAAAGAAAGACTCGGGG
Source organism: uncultured Verrucomicrobiae bacterium (assembly GCA_963803285.1). Lineage (GTDB taxonomy): Bacteria > Verrucomicrobiota > Verrucomicrobiia > Chthoniobacterales > UBA10450 > Udaeobacter. The sequence goes on from CAWDMG010000005.1 coordinate 122,560, forward strand.
TTCCGAGCGTTCTTGGAATTGTATCGGCGGTAAGTCTGCTGGGTCTCGTCGTTACCTTAATCCTCGCACGCGAAGACACAGAGTAGCAACTCTTCCGATTAGTAGAGATGGCGCGGGAAAGTGATACTTTTTCATTGGAGGCGCCTATGGAAATACCGAAACAACTCATCGATTGTTTAGATCAAAACAAAGCGCAGTACGAAATCCTGCACCACGCCGAGGCGGTCACGGCACAACGGATCGCGCAAGCTGAACACGTGAAAGGCCGGCATCAGGCGAAAGTGGTTATGCTGAAATCTGGCGATCAACATTTGATGGTGGTGTTGCCGGCAGATCACCACATCGATCTGGAGAAAATCGAGAAAGCGATCGGAAAACCTGTCTCTCTTGGCGAGGAAAACGCATTCAAATCACTGTTCCCAGACTCCGCCGTCGGAGCGATGCCGCCGTTTGGGAATCTTTATGGTCTGCCGACTTATGTCGACAAGCATCTGGCCGAACAGGACTACATTGTGTTCGAAGCCGGGACACACACTGATGCGATAAAAATAAGCTACAGCGATTACGAGAAGATCGTGAAGCCAAAGGTGGAAGACCTGGCGATCAAGTTTCAGCCAATGAAAGGAGCGTGATCCCCTACGCAGTTGCACGCAGCGCCAGACGAGAGAGTGACAAGAATGAAGGGCGGAGCTCCGCGACGCCTAACGAGTGTCGCTAAGCGTAGTATCACAGCGCGGGCTCGCAGAGCTCGCCCCTCCATCTGTGTTGCTGCTCTGGTTCTATCGTTGATTTGCGCCACCACGGTTGCAACATTCGCCGCGGAGAAAGTTGGCTTTATCAACGTCGACGGTGCGATCGGGCCCGCGACAGCGAGTTACATTTCCCGAAGCATCGAAGAAGCCAAGGCACAAAATGTGCAGTGCCTGGTGATTCAGCTCAACACGCCGGGTGGTCTGCTCGATTCGACTCAGAAAATTGTGCAGAGCTTCCTCGGATCTCCGGTTCCCGTTGTGGTTTACGTCGCGCCCACCGGGCGCGACCGCGACCAGCGCAGGCTGTTTCATCACGCTGGCGGCCAATGTCGCGGCAATGGCGCCGGCCACTACGATCGGCGCGGCGCATCCGGTTTCCATCGGCGGTTTTCCGAGTGGTGGCGAAGAAAAGCAGGACGAAACCATGAAGCAGAAGCTCGAAAACTTTTCCGTCAGCTACATGGAGACCATTGCGGGCAAGCGCCAGCGCAACGTTGAATGGGCCAAGTCGGCCGTAAAGGAAAGCGCTTCGATCACTGCGCAAAAAGCCGTGGAATTGAAAGTCATTGATTTGATCGCGACCGATATGCCCGATCTGCTGCAAAAATTGAACGGGCGCATTGTGGACGGAAAACCGCTCAACACCGCCGGCGCGCAAGTGACCGAAATTAAGATGTCGCCAGCTGAGCGCGTATTTCAAAAACTGTGGCGACCAGAAGTCATGTTCATTCTGATGCTGATCGCGATCTACGGGATTATCGGCGAACTGAGTTCACCCGGAGCGATTCTTCCCGGCGTGGTCGGAGCGATTGCATTGATTCTTGCGCTTTATCTGGCGGCGATCCTGCCAGTCAACGTGGCTGGACTCGTCCTGATCGCGCTCGCAATGATGCTTTTCATCTTTGATCTTTACACGCCCACGCACGGCGTGCTCACAGTCGGCGGAATCATTGCGTTTCTGATCGGTTCCCTCATGCTCTTTGATCGCGCCGATCCACTGTTTCGTTTGTCGCTGAACTTCATCATTCCTGCGACACTCGTCACCGCCGCGTTCTTCATTTTCGTCATTGGAAAAGGGTTGCGCGCGCAACTGTTACCGGTGAAGGCGGGAAAAGAAACGCTTATCGGAAGGACTGTGACCGCGTTGACTCCGATTGATTCGCGCAACGGCAGGATCTTCGTCGAAGGCGAATACTGGAACGCGATCAGCGATGCTCCGATAGAAAAAGGCGAAGAAGCTGAGATCGCGGCCGTGGAGGGATTAACCATCAAATTAACAAGGAGAGCTCATTGAGAAGACCGCACACGCGATAAATCTGGATGGAACAAGAGGCGGACCCGCGGGCTTCAATGAAATCTCGTCTTGACGATTGCGGTCTTATTTCCGATATAGCCGCCTGTCCTGCGTCGGTTTGGATTGCGTGGGGCTGCGCTTCTGACTATGCAACGTTTTTGTGGATGGATGCGCCCCCTGCCGGTTGCGATTTGGATCGCCTCCCTTTGTGGGCTTTTGACGACCGTAATTGTACGGGCGCAGGCGCCACCATCGGCTCCGGGACCTCCCATGATCCGCGCCATCGAGGTGCAGTACACGGGCCCTGCATCGATTAGCAGGGAACGCATTCTGGCGCAGATGCGCACAAAAGTTGGCCAGCTGTATTCGAACGAGATCGTGCAGGATGACATCAAGGCGCTGTACCGAACCGGTTACATTCGAAACGTTCGAATCTTTGCTCAGCCTCAAGGCGACGGCGTGAAGGTGATTGTTGCCGTTCAAACCAACTCGATCGTACGCGAGATCGAAATCACCGGCGCCGAACGGATCAAACCCAAGAGACTGCGCAAAGAGATAAAAGTGAGGCTCAATCAGGCGGTTAACGAGCAGGCACTCGAGGAGGCGCGCCAGAAAATCATCGAAGTTTATCAGGGGAAGGGATACAACGACGTCAGCGTTGCATTCCGCGTCGATCCAATCGACGAGAAACGCGGCACATCGCGCGTCGTTTTCACGGTGAACGAGGGCGTCAAAGGCGCGATAAGCCAGGTCCGGTTTGAGGGCAACGCGCACATTAGCCAAGGCGTATTACGCAAACAGATGAAAACCCGTGGCAGAACGTTCATCTATTTCATGGATAAGACAGGTCGGCTTGATGAAGTTCAGTTGGAGCAGGATTTGGACAAAGTCCGCGAGTACTATCAAAACCACGGCTACATCGACGTGGAAGTAAAGGAGGTGCGCAAGGATCGCACTCACGAAGGGTCCGATGATCATCACCATCGTGATTTCGGAAGGGCCGCAATATCACGTCCGCAAACTGACGATTTCCGGTTACGAGCACAGCACCGATGCAAGAGTCCGTGCCTTTTTAAAAATGAAAGAGGGCAGCGTCTATTCACCGAAACAGCTCCGCGACGACGCCAAGGCCATTGCCGACGCATACGGCAGTGGGGGCTACGTCGATCTCGTGATTACACCCGAGGGCACGCCCGCCGGGCCCGCGCTCATAGACGTGCACTACACTATCGAAGAGGGCACCCGCTCGTTTATGAATCGGGTAAATATTGAGGGCAACACGCGCACCAAGGATAAGGTCATCCGTCGCGAAGTGCTTGTCGCCCCGGGAGATGTTTTTAACACGGTTCGTGTAGACATCACGAAGAAGCGTCTGGAGAACCTGGGTTACTTTGCAAAGGTCGAGACTTATCCGGAGGAAACCGATATACCGGGACGGAAAGATCTGACGATTCTCGTCCAGGAAAAGCGCACCGGTTCACTCAGTTTTGGAGGTGGCTTCAGCACAGTCGATAAACTGGTAGGGTTTGCGGAACTCACCCAAGGCAATTTCGATCTGTTCAAATGGCCTTCGTTTACCGGCGGGGGGCAAAAGTTCCGGTTACGTCTTCAGTATGGAACCGAGCGCAAGGATTTTATTCTGGCGATCACCGAACCTTACTTCCTCGATCGACGTCTTTCGCTGAGTGGCCAGGGCTTTTACAATGAGGCGAATTACTTGAGCTCCCAATACGATCAGCGCAATTACGGGTTCCTATTCGAGCTGCGCAAGCCACTCAACGCGTACATGTACGCCACCCTGGGATATACATTGCAGGACATCGATATCTTTAACGTGGATCCCAGCTCCTCCGAATTCATCCAGTCGCAAAAAGGATCGTCAGTGGAAAGTAAACTTTTTACCAGCGTGGTCCTTGATACGCGCGACAATCCCTTGCTCTCCCGCCGCGGACAACGCGTTACTTTGGCCCCCCTTATCACCGGCGGTTTTCTGGGAGGCGATGCCCAGATTTACGGATTCGATTTGGAGGGATCGCAATATTTCCGTTTGCCCAAGGATACCATCCTGCTCATCAACGGCGAAATCTCGACGGTAAGCCAGTGGGGTGCCGGCAACGACGTGCCAATTTACGAGCGGCTCTTCCTCGGCGGTTCGAACAATCTCCGAGGCTTCCCGTTCCGGGAAGTGGGCCCCAAGGATGAAAACGGCGAGCCGACGGGCGGTCAAACAATGGCGCGCACAACGATTGAGTGGACGTTCCCGATCATTGAAAAAGCCCGGGGCGCACTTTTTTACGACATGGGTTTTGTGAATAGCGACGCGTGGTCTTTTGGCTTCAATAATATGGCTTCGGATATCGGTATCGGAATCCGGCTTGATTTGCCGATCGGTCCACTACGCCTCGATTACGGGTACCCGGTGATGCGTGACGGGTACAACGGCGGCGGCCATTTCAACTTCAACGTGGGCTATCAATTTTGAACGAATATATGTGGTTGCAGTCTAACGCGATTCGTCCACCGTATCCTCTGTTTCTATGAAAAAGTCTCTGTCAATACTCTCTGCGCTGGCGCTGGTTGCTCCCATTGCGGCCTTCGCGCAAGGCACTGCCAAAATTGGAACGGTCGATATGCAGCGCGCGTTCAAGGATTACAATAAAACCAAGGACGCCGAGCAAAAAATCAACGAGGCCAAAAACGCCGCCAAAAAGGAATACGACGACCGGGCGGAAGCTTACAAAAAGGCGCTCGACGAAATCAATAATCTGAACAAGCAGCTTGAGTCTCCGGCATTGAGCGGCGAGAAGAAGACGGGCATGGCTAAGGAGCGCGACGACAAAATCGCCACGATCAAAAGCATGGAGCGTGAGATCAACGATTTTCGCCAGACGCGGGAGCGTCAGTTGCAGGAGCAATTAATGCGAATGCGCGAGGGAATCGTGAAAGAAATTACCGACGTTGTCGTTGAGAAAGTCAAAGCCAAGAGCCTCGATTTTGTACTGGATAAATCGGGCGTCAGCATCAACGGCGTCCCTGTCGTGCTGTATGCGCCAGACAACGTTGATTTCACAAGCGAGATCATCGAGACGCTAAATAAACCCGGTCGCGCTACAGCTTCGACCAAGAAGCCTGCGGCAGCCGCGTCCGTCAGCCCGGCGGCAGCAAGACCAACGAAACCCTGAGGTTCGCCTCGAATTTCCAAAATACACGCGGGCTAAGCTCGCGTGTATTTTTTTGTACGGATGAAATCGCACGCTGGCACTGCGATAGTTGTGAGCAGTTGCGAACTGCAGAGAATGTTTTTTCGATCCCGATTCCGAACAACGAATTGCGCGATTACGATCCTGCTCGCGTCCTGGACCGGTTCGTTCGCTGGGGATTGGCAGGCAACACTCAGCAAAGAGCCGGCCGGGAATTTTCGAGAGCTGCGCCCTCTGCGCGCGCACTATCGCTTCGGGTGGTCTGGAGTGACCGCGGCCAGCGGTGAGGTTCACTTCACCAAGCCATCGAACGACAGGTTTCAACTCGAAGGTACAGGCCGAACCATTGGCTTCGTCCGAGCGTTGTGGAAACTGGATGCCACGTATCGCGCCGTTGCGAACTCCCAAACACTGGCTCCGATTGAAACGCAGCAAAGCGAAAGCTACCGATCAAAAAAAATCGCCACGCATCTCACTTTTACCAACAGTGGGGTGACTCGAGCACGAACCGAAGGCGAAGGCGCCGGCGTCGAGACAAAAACGCGCGACTTTACCATGCCTAACTTGTTCGATTTGCACTCCGCGGCGCTTTATCTGCGCAGTCAGCCGCTCAAACAAGGAAGCGTTTATCGCCTGGCAATTTACGCCGCAACAAACGCCTACCTGGCCACTGTGACCGTAACCGGGCGGGAAAAAAGCTCCGTGCACGCCGGCACTTACAACGCGATCAAGCTTGATCTGCGACTCAAACGCATCGGAAAGCATCTCGAATTGGAGCCGCACAAAAAATTTCGTCGTGCCACAATCTGGGTGTCAGACGATGCCGAGAGGCTCATCCTTCGCATCGATGCACAGATTTTCGTGGGCACAGTTTTCGCGGAACTGCAGTCAGTGCGTTTCGACAATCCAAACAAAGATTAGTCGGGCTCCCATTGACCACGAATCGGCGGCCCGGGCGGCCGATGCATACGCTGACGATAAGGATTGTAAAATGGTTGGCGCGGCCCAGGCAACAAGCGCAGCGCCGCGAGCGTTTCCAGATCCAGCCTGCCAGTCACCGGCAGTCTCGTTCGCGCTTGATAGGCGCGCAGGGATAGTTCCATCGCAGGTCCGTAGATTCCGTCAATTTGTTCGCGATACAGTCCATACCGCGCGAGGACGATTTGCGCCGAGACGATCACATTGCGTTGCACGCCGGGAGGAGCGGTCTGAAATGGCGTGTCGGCAAAAACTGTCCCCGGTGAACCGGCCGGACCCAGGGGAGTTGAGGGAAAAACCTGCTGGTTTTGTGGCGCGTTACTGAAAGGCTGAACCGGGGCCGGACTTGTGGTTTCCGTCTCATCGGGAGGGGGCTCGTCGGGAACAGCACCCGCCGCGGGCGTCGGTGACGCGGGTTTGGTCGTTGGTCGCGACGATCCGGAAGATTTAATCCCGAGCGATCGCAGGGTCTCATCATTGAGCTCGCCGCTGACCTGCAGCCCATTGCGAATTTGATAACGGCGAATCGCTGCAGTGAGATTCGCATTCATGTCGCCGTTGACTTCGCCGTAGTAGAAACCCTCGTCTTTCAAAGCCTGCTGCACGCTTTCGACGAGTTGGTCCGCCCGCATCAGCATCATCGATCCCATGAAGATCACGGCAGCGATTGTGATTTTCATAGTCATTCGACGGCGACGCCCTTTGCCTATTCAGCGCTCTTCTGACCTGTGGCTGCCGATGCTGATTTCCGCCGACTCACCACGTCGCGATACCGGATTATGCCGTCGGCAACTGCTGCCGCTAATTGGTCGCGATAATCCTCGCTCGCAAGTTTCGAAAGTTCGTCCTTGTTCGTGATAAAGCCGCCCTCAATCAACACCGCAGGTGAAGTCACGTTTGCAATTACAAAAAATTGCTTGGCTTGTGTGCCGCGGTCGATGGAACGGGTCCGCGCCACCAGCGCTTCCTGAATGAAAGCGGCGAGACTTTGGCTTTCGGGCTTCGGCGAATTGGGCGGCGGCCGCGAGAAAAACGGCAGCCACGAAGCGAAAGTAGAGCCCGAAGCGATTTGATGTGCAGCGTAGTACGTTTCCACGCCGCTCGCGACGGGTTTATTGTCTTCGTTGAAATGAATGCTGATAAAAATGCCTTCGTTCACCCGATTCCCGAACGCTGCGCGATCCGCCAGTGAAACATAGCTGTCCCCGAGCCGGGTCATCAATGTGGCGATACCTTCCGAGTCCAGGAGCCGATCGACACGGCGCGCAACGTCCAGCGTCAGATCTTTTTCCATGACGCCGCCGCACATTGCGCCGGAGTCTTGACCCCCATGGCCTGGATCAAGAACGACTACTGCGAACGGTTTGGGCGTTCCTGGTTGAGTCGCCTTGGATTGCGCGTTAACCGCCGGTCTGTTCTCCTGATGGAACGAAATCCAGACAAGCGATCCGATGATCAACAACAAGCCCGCGACCGCCAGCACATTCCGGATGGCTTGTTTCATTTCTGGTTTCAGTGAGAAGACTTTTCTTCATCATTTAATCACTGAGTGATGATGGAGCGCAATTCCTTATCAGGTAAGGAACGATAACGAATTGCCGCGCTGCCATCGCGCTCCAGCACTGCTGCTTCGATTGCAGCAATGGCTAGTTGTTCCTGGCGATGTTGCGCAATGGCATCGCGCGCGGGCAGCTCTTTTGTCTCGCTCGTTTGCAATAACATGTGCCCGACACTCCATGCGTCGAGCGCCGAGTTTACTGCCGTTTCAAAGCTGGCGTCTGTTTTGTGCTCGCTTTTGAGAAACGCTTCCATCAGTTCGACCGATTGGCGCGTGCCGCTAAGCACGGCGAAATCTTGTCGTGCTCGTGAGTACGTTGCGCCGTTGCTCGCGATTTCGCCGTCGTATTCAACGCGCAAAAACAAATCGTCTTCGGGGCGTGCGCCCACCTCCGCAAAAAGCATCCGTGCCAGATACGGCGCCCCGTAGACCTGCTCGAACGCGCTTTTCATGACGGGGCTGAGCGAATAATGCACGAGCCGTCGTAGGGAAACATCCCCAGCTGAACGGGTGAAGCCTTCTGTGCTTGCCAGTTCAATCGCGGCCATTCGCAACCGCTCAATGTCCCCGGGATGCCCAATCGCTCCCATTGCGATTCGATCGTAGATCTCGAAAAGTTTCTGACGCGTCTGACCAAGCGTGACAAACAGAATGCCTTCGCGATAACCCAACGCCGCGATGGGGCTACCGGGGGCGAGCTGCCCTTCGACGTACTCGCGCCGGTTGGCGATCGCTTCGACCCAGCGATATGGCTCTTCGATCATGCAACCATTTCTTTGAACACGGCGGCGATTTTGCTCTCGGGCAAAGTGGTGATGCCTTCGTGCGACACAATCTTGATCACGGGATAAATCTTTCCACTGCGATCTACGCCTGCTGTCGCCGTGTCGGATTCCGCAGCGGTATCGAGCGCGCGTAGTGCGAGCGATACTGCTTCCTGTTCGCTCAACTTGTGAAGCGACTTCGCCCCCCAGGTGTTTTCATAATAGAGAATGCCGCGGACCGCAGGCGAGCCGGACCCCGTTGCCGCGTAATCCGCTGCCTCGAATTGCGCGCCCATTGCATCGTAGAAATAGAGGCGCGACCCGGGTTTCGAATTTCCGTCGTAAGTCGCAAAGATCGGGACTACGACACCGACGCCTTGCATGACGAATCCGAAATTGTCACGCAACAATTTCGAGAGCGCTCGAACTTTGCCGTCGACACTCATTTCCTGGAGCTGAGTTCGCCGAAAATATTGAAGTGAATGCTCGAGCACACGCGCCATCTCCCACGCGGTCGCAGGCACACCGGCTATGGCCATTATGGAATTCCGATCAATCTCCAAAACCTTGTCCGCACGATCGTAGACGACAGTGTTTCCCGCAGTCGCACGGCGATCTCCAGCAACCAGAACGCCCCCGGAAAATTTGAAGGCCAGAATCGTGGTCGCGTCAGTCGGTTGCCAGGTGTGTTGTTGCGTCTCTTTTTGCGGCATCGGACTGACGACTGTCGGGCCCAACAAACCCTTGCGTCGTAGCAGCGAAGGAAAGTCGTCCGCTGCACCAGAAAAGTTCTGGTCAAATCCCAACTGTGAACGGTCCATTACTGACCCGTGCGCTGCCGATAGCGCTTGGATTGGTTGGGATCGACCCTGCGCATTTTCTTTAACAGGTCCTTTGTGTCCGGTCGTGAAATGTCCGGCGAACGCGGGCTGCCGCCATCGCCTTGTTTTGGTCCCCACGGAGCCGGTTCCACCGGCTTTTGAATGCGCTCAGGCATGAAAAAACGTACGAGCAAAAGTTCGAAACGCAAGCTGCGCGCCGAGCGGAATCATTACACCAATACAGTGGATTTGTTTAACACTTGCAAAAACAACGGGTCATGGCGGCGAACCCGCTTGTCAGACGAATGTGCAGGTGGCAAGATTTCGGTGCGATGAAGGTAGCCGCTATTTTCTGCGCAATAAGTTCTTTCGTGCTTTGGACTGCTTCTGCGGAGAGTCCCGTGCCGCACGAAGGAAAATCAGCGGACTCCGCGCAACTTGAAGCTTTGGCGAAGAAGATTGACGAACAAAACGCCAAGATCGACGCGCTTTCTCAGGAGATTCTCAAACTGGAGCAACAACTCTCGCATGGTCGGCCAGGTGTAATGATCGGAGAAGCTGCACCCGCACCAGCAACCGCTGCCGCTCCCGCAGCATCTCCATCGCATTCCCCCGTCGAAGGCAACACGCACACTGTTGCGCGCGGAGAAACGCTCACGTCCATCGCGAAAATGTACAAAGTGACCGTGGACGATTTGCAACAAGCAAACCACATCGAAGACGGCCGTAAATTGCAGGCCGGCCAAACCATCCTCATTCCGACGGCGTCGCCTGCTGCTTCCGGCTCGCCGTCGCCGTAACGGAGAACCCGCTCGTGAGTCAAAAGTGGTTTCTTCGCAAACACGAGGACGGAAGCACCTTCGGGCCGGTGCAGTTCGAACAGATCACGCGTTGGGCTGCTGCGGCGCAGATCGCGCCGCACGACACTCTGTCCAGCGACGGCCAGACGTGGGTCAAAGCGCCGATGGTCCCGCAGCTGAGCATGGACTGGCTCGTCGAGCTAACAAGTGAGCATTACTATGGACCGACTACGCTCGGTACCTTGCGGGAATTTATTCGGCTCGGCGAAATTGATGGCGAAACTGTCGTCATCAACAGCTGTGACGGTACTCGGCGACAAGTCCGCGAAATGCCTGACCTTTGGGAAGCCGTGCCGTCAAAGGCCGACGAAAACCAATTCCAAATTCAACTCGGCGATCCCGTCGGGCCAGCCGTAGCAAAAATGTCCATTCGTCTTCAGGAACGAATTCGTGATCTTGAGCAAACGCTCGAGGAAGAACGCAATGCGCTTGCCGAGAGCCAGCAGCGTTACAACGATCTGGAGCGAAAATACCAGGATCTTTTGCTGCGCGATCTGTCGTAACTCAGGAGATCTTGATTCCGAGCCAAGTTGTTAGACCGGCAATCGCTCCTCTTCCGGGTCCGCAACTTCTGAGGTGACAATTTCCTCCTGCTGCTCTGCTTGCCGTTGAGGCGACGACTCTAACAGACTCTGCCGGCATAGCTGCGCGTATTTTTGATCCAGAACGAGCAATTCCTCGTGCGTGCCGCGCTCGAGAATGCGACCGTGATCCAACACCAGAATCTGGTCAGCACCCACAATCGTCGAAAGCCGGTGCGCAATCACAATCGACGTCCGATTCGCCATCAAATGTTCAAGCGCCTCCTGGATTAAGCGTTCTGTCGCCGTGTCCACACTGGCAGTTGCTTCATCAAGAATCAAAATCGGTGGATCCTTAAGCAGCGCCCGAGCAATTGAGAGCCGCTGTTTCTCGCCGACGCTCAATTTCACGCCGCGCTCGCCGACCACGCTCTCCAACCCCTGCGGCAAGCGCTCGATGAATTGTCGCGCGTTCGCGGCATCCACCGCGCGCCATAGTTCCGCGTCACTAGCCGTTGGTTTTCCCATCAAAAGATTTTCGCGAATCGATCCGTTGAAAAGGAAGCTTTCCTGCGTCACCACGCCGATCGCTTCACGCAAAGTGCGGAGGTCGTACTCGCGAACGGGTTTGTCATCGACGTAAATCTGGCCGGAGTCGAATTCGTAGAAGCGCACGAGCAAATTCACCAGTGTCGATTTTCCCGCGCCGGTCGCGCCGACCAGCGCAGTCGTGGTGCCAGGCAGCGCGTGAAATGAAATGTGTCGAAGCGCAGATAACCCGTCGACGTAACTGAAGCTCACATCTTCATAACGAATGTCGCCGATGATGCCTGCACTGTAGCCGCGATCGATCGTCGCGGTGCCGGGGTCACCGACCCCGGCTACAACGCCCGGCTCGGCGTCTTCATCGAGAATTTCAAAAACACGTTCGCCTGCCGCGCGGCCGGCCTGCACCAATTGATTCAGCTGATGCAAACGGCTGATCGGATCATAAAGAAATGCCATGAGCATCAGGATCCCGACCAGATCGCCCAACTGCAAGCTGCCGGTCAAAACGGCGTGACTACCAAATCCCAGCACGAGCAAGGCGCCGATTGCTTCGAACATCGACATCGACGGCGAATAAATCGCCCATGTCCGCATCACCACCAGCGTGGCGTGCCGCAGTTGATCGCTGGCGCGATTGAAACGCGCGTGTTCCTCGCGTTCGCGCGCGAAGCTTTTGATCTGACGAACGCCGGCAAGATTGTCGTGCAACAGCGCGTTGATATTCGATGCAGCGCGCCGCTGTAATCGATATCGCCGGTGCGCCGTTAGCGTATAAGCGAGCGCGCCTACAATCAGCAGCGGCAGCGGCGCCAGCGCAAGCAATGCGAGCTTTGCGTTCCAATAAAACATCACCGTCACAACGATCACGATTTGTAAAACCGCGACCACGCCTTGCTCGATTCCATCGATCAACACGCGCTCGACCGAGTTCACGTCTTCGATCACGCGCGTCATCAGGTCGCCCGTCGCCCGATTATCGAACCAGCGCAACGGCAGCAGTTGAATGTGCGAATACAAATCGCTGCGCAGATCGAAAATGACTTTCTGCTCGAATGTGTTGTTCAGAATGATCCGAAGCGAATTGAAAAGGTGTTGAACAAGAAAAGCCACTGCGGCGAGCAAAATCAGCGGTAGCAGTTTATCCGGCTGATTCGCGCGCACCACGTCGTCGATGATCCATTTGGTCACGCTCGGAAACACGATCACCATCAACGTGCCCATGATCGCGCACGCGAGCGTCCCTGCAGCCAACCAGGGATATCGCTTTAGATATGCAAATACGCGCCAGACCGTTTTCATTCACCATAAATTTACCAGAAGCCCGCGAATGACGCGAACGGCTTCGCCGCGTTGAATCGTTAGACCATGATTGGCCAAGACGCGTTCGTGGTTAAGATTCGCGCATGCCGAATCACTCGCACTTCTTGCCCGACGAAATTCATATCGAGCAGCTTGACGTTTTCACGCGGGTTGGGGTTCCAGAAGAAGAACGCGCGAATCCGCAAAGGTTGACGGTGAGCATCTCCTTCTGGCCGTATCAGGGGACGAGCGATCTGGCCGACCACATCGAACGGACGGTAAACTATTCAGCCGTAGCTGAGGAAACGAAGAATTTTGTGCGCGATCAATCCGTTAGCCTGATTGAGACGCTGGCGGATCGGCTTGCAAGTCATTTGTTGAAGAGTTTTCCGATTCAAAAAGTAACGATTGAACTGCGAAAGTTCGCGTTGCAAGACGCAAAATATGTTGCCGTCACCTTCACCCGAACTGCATGCGTCGGTTGATTACGATCGCCACAGGCGGTTCAGGTGAACCGCCCCTACCAGTTTGCCGCTGAAGACAGCGGCCACTACAATTGCTGGATGAAAGGCGGCAATTGGAAAACGATTTCAAGCGAGCGGCGTTTCGCCGATCCGAATCTCGAAGTTGTGACGAATTGTGTGCAAACACCGGCTTATCCAGACCCGCGGGCCTGGACCATCGTGCATCGCAAACCGGCGGTCGTAATCGCACCGATGACGCGGGACGGAAAAATCATTCTTATTCGTCAGGAGCGGATCCCGATCGGCCAAGCGATTTGGGAAATGCCATCAGGTCAGATCGACGATCGCAATGCTGACGACGATCAAATCAAGAATACAGCTTTGCGTGAAGTTCGCGAAGAAACCGGCTACGAGTTGGCTCCAAACGGCGAGCTTATTTCGTTAGGCTATTTTTTCTCTTCACCGGGGTTTACCGATGAGCGCGGTTATTTTTTTCTAGCGCGTCCAGTTCAACCCTGCGCAGAGGGCCCGGACCGGGATGAAAGCGAATCGATTCTTGATTGCCGCGGATTCACCAGCGAAGAGATTGGTCGCATGATTGCGGAAAATGAAATTCGCGACGCCAACACGCTTGGTATTTGCGCCACGCTGGCCGCTCGCGGTCTTTTGTCGCTCGCGCCGCGATAAGGTTTCCGGTCCGATGGCGCTGCGAGACATTTTTAAATTTCGCGATCCGCCGGAGACCGAAACGTCCAAGCCGTTTCTCGAGCATCTGGAAGACTTGCGCTGGACCATCGTGAAGGTGGCTCTCACGCTCGGTGTCGCGATGATTGTTTGTTTCGCGTTTCGCTCGACGCTGGTGCGGATTATCCAGGCGCCGCTTAACCATCTCGGGTCACAAGTCGGAACGCTAAAGGCGCTCGGCATCACAGATTCGATCGTGATTTCATTTCATCTGGCGTTTTACGCCGGAATTGTTCTCTCCTTTCCGCTGCTGCTGTATTTTCTGGCGGAATTCGTTTTGCCGGCGCTCACGGCTGTGGAGAAGCGGTTTCTATTTCCAGCGATCGCCGTAAGCTTCGCGCTCTTTCTGATGGGCGTGCTGGTTTGCTATTTTTGGTTGCTGCCGAAAACGATTCTCTTTTTCTTTCGCGACACCGAATCGCTGGGCTGGGCGCCGACATGGACGGTGCAGCAGTATTACTCGTTCGTAACGCGATTCACCATCGGATTTGGTCTGGCGTTTGAACTGCCGGTCGTCGTGCTGGCGCTGGTCAGATTCGGACTGATCACGTACCGGTTTATGGCGCGCACCCGCCCCTATGCCATCGTGCTCATCTTTATTCTGGCAACAATCATCACGCCGACGCCTGATATTCTGACGTTGATCGCCATGGCGCTGCCGATGTGTCTGTTATACGAAAGCTGCATCTGGATTGCATGGTTGATGGAGCGGCGCGCATCGAAACGGATCGCCAACTAATCCCGTGCAGCATTCGATTCAGAATCTTCTCTTCAGCGTGTTTGCCTTCGTGCTCGGCGCGGCGGTCGGCTCGTTTTTGAACGTTTGCATCTACCGCTGGCCGGTCGATCTCTCCATCAATCGGCCGCGTCGGTCGTTTTGTCCGCAGTGCAACCAGCCGATTCAATGGCATCACAATCTTCCGTTGATCAGTTGGCTCGCGCTTGGCGGCCGATGTGCAAATTGCAGCGTAAAAATTTCGTTCCGCTATTTCGCGGTGGAACTCGTTACCGCACTGCTTTTCCTCGCGATCTGGCAAAGGTTCCCGTGGCAGGTGTCGATTGCGTACTGGATTTTCGTTTCGTTCCTGATCATCGGAACATTTATCGATTTTGAGCATTTCATTATTCCGGACCGGGTGACAATCGGCGGAACAATCGCGGGCGTGGCTTGCAGCATTGTTGTTCCAGCTTTGATGCAGACAGATTCGCGCGTGGCCGCGGGTGTTCGCGCCGGGCTGGCTGCTGCGCTCGGCTACGTGATCCTCTGGATCGTGCTCGAAGCGGGAAAGATCGCTTTCGGCAGAAAACGAATCGCGTTCGACGCACCAACAATCTTCACATGGATAAAACGTGGGGACGACGCCGATTTCGCCGTGGGCACCGAAGAAAGTCTCTGGAGCGAATATTTTGCCCGTGAAAAAGATCGCCTGCTTCTCCAGTGCAATGAAGTTCGGATTGATGATCGCGAATATGGAAACGTGACGCTGAGTTTTCGCTACGATCGCGTCAACGCCGATGGCCAGGTACTGATGCTTGACGATGTAACGCATATTTCCGGTGTTACGCGCGAGCTGGTCATTCCGCGCGAGGCAATGGGGCGCGGTGACCTGAAATTTCTTGCCGCGATCGGCGCATTCCTTGGCTGGCGCGCGGTGTTGTTCAGCTTGTTCGCCGGATCACTTCTCGGTTCGGTGATCGGCTTGGTTACGCTTGTCGTCGGAAAACCCGTTTGGTCAGCAAAACTACCCTTTGGACCGTATCTGGCATTCGGCGCATTGGCCTGGATGTTTTTTGGCGAGACCGTTCTGCGCTGGTACGGAACACTGCTCAGCCCATAATGCGATAACGTGGCCAGCCGTTACGTGCAACGAGGTCGCGCGTTAGAGATTGACCATATCAAACCTCGGACAAGTACTGTCAGAAATGGATTTCCCGTCAGGGCCGTGGACTGGTTTTTATAATTACGGCTGCACCACGGCCAAACATCGGATGGATCTCGTCCTGACTTTCGCTGATCAAACAGTTTCAGGCGACGGAAGCGACGATATCGGCCAATTCGTTATTATTGGCCGTTTCGACAAGACAAACGGCGAATGCTGCTGGACGAAGGTTTACATCGCCGGGCACGACGTTTACTATCGCGGGTTTCGCGAGGGCAAAGGAATTTGGGGATTATGGGAATTGCCGAGCGAGTCAGGCGGCTTTCATATCTGGCCGCTCGGCCTCGAGGAAGGCGAACAGTATCACGACAGCGCGGAAGAGCCCGCGCCAGTTGAAGCGGTTGCAGCAGAAACCTGAGTGTGAATTCCCTGGTCGGCGTGAATGACAGGTCGCCGCAGCATCAACGCGAGATTAATCAGCTCGCATTTCAACCAGCGACGCAGTCCACGGGAAATTTGTTTGCGAAGCCGCCTGTCAGGAACGAACCCGTCGTAGAGTTCACGCCAGCCGGCGTTTCGTTTTCCGTAATAGCCGGTTGCCCATCGGCGATTTGCGAGAGCGACAAGCCGGCGGTTGTAAAAGTTCATTACATTCCGAGCGAATCTGCCTCCTTTTCCAGTGAAGGGCAGGGTAAGAAACGCACATTCCGGGTCGCGATAGACTCGTCGAACCAAGCCGGTGTAGTAACTGCTCACATCAAGGAGCAATGCTGCTGACGTTAAATCCGCGTCGCCCATGTAATAGTATTTGTCTTTGTACAAACTCTCGAACCAGAAACGGTACGTAACGGGATATTGTTCGTTGTAATGATGTAGTCGCTCGGTGACGTCTTCGCCCTTCAGACTGCGCGCCAATAAATCCGCCACGTAATAGGAAGTGTAAGAACAAAAATCGAGACCCGGACTGTAAAGCGGATCGATGAACCCGGCGGCATCGCCCACCATGGCCCAACCGTTACCGCAAACTGTTTCGCTGTGATATGGCAACATCGAGAGTGCGTGCACGTCGCCTTCGATCACTTTTGCTGCGCCGAAGATTTCGCGACCGACGGGATTGTTCAGAATGTGCGCGTGCAATCGTTGTCCAAGAGTCGGTCCTTCAGGAAATTTGAAAATGCGACTATCGTAAACGATACCGGCGCTGACATCGCCGCCCTGCAACGGAATGATCCAAACCCACCAGCCGCGCCCGAAAAGATGGTTCGTGGCCCACTCGCGTCCGGTTCGACAAGAATTCGCGTAATCGGGAAAACGTTCCCGCCATTCGTAGCTGTCCCATTCTTTGACGCCGCTAAACCGCGCCCAGACCGCGTTGATGGGATGCTCTGTATTCGGGCGAAAATATCCGAGCTTTCGCGCGAACATGGCGGCGCGGCCTGTAGCATCGACCGTCCAGCGGCAGGTAGCGGTGCGTTGCTGGCCATCGACAACAGCGTTCACCTTTTGCCCATTGCCGTCGTTTAATTCAAAACTCGTGACCTTTGCGGGCCGCCATAAATCACAACCCGAGTTGCGGGCGAGTTCAAGCAGGTGCGAATCGAGCTTCGCGCGGTCCACTTGAAAACCGGGCAGTCGACTCTGATAAAGTGTGCCGATCTCAACGCAATCATCAAACGGTTGATCATTCCGGTTTGAGAACCAGAGGCGCAATCCCTGTTTCGGCAACTGGTGATGACCGAGATAATGCGTCAGACCCAAAATCCGCGTCATGAAGCAACTGCTCACCTCAGTGGTCGATTCGCCCACCTTGCGATCGAACGCAGCCCCCTTTTCGATGATCAGGACACGCGCTTCGGGGTGTTTGCGTTTCAACATGAGCGCGGTTGCCGCGCCGGAAAACGCGCCCCCGATGATCACGACATCGTAATCGAAATTCATCGCTCGAAGAGGATGGCCTTTATACCCCTCCTGAGCAAGCGCGCGAGTGACGCAGACAATCCTGTCTGCGAGCTATTGCCACGACATCAGCGACTATTTCGATTGAGCCTCCATCATCGTGCAGGCAGGATTGCCTGCATCACGAGATGATTTTTACAAACGCGCGCTTGATTTTTTCCGACGGAATTCGCGACGGGCTTGAAATCCTGGTGGACCAGGGAAAAATCGCTGAGATCCGCGACGTATCATTGGCGCACCAGAAACGGGAGGTGATTGATCTCAATGGAAATTATCTCGCACCGGGTTTTATCGATCTCCATGTACACGGCGCGCTCGGCCGCGACACGATGGAAGCATCGGCTGAAGCGTTTCGCTCTATCTGCGATTTCCACGCCAGTGGCGGCACAACATCGCTTCTGCTAACGACAGCGACTGCGCCTCTCAACGAAACCCTCAAGGTTTTGCAAGCAGTTCGCGATTGTCGAACAGCGATCAGCGCGATTGCTGGTGTCCATGCGGAAGGCCCATTTATTTCGAAAGCGAAAGCCGGAGCGCAACGCGTCGAGTTCATTCAGGACCCGTCACCCGTTGCTGTGCAGCGGTTGCTCGAACACGCGGACGTACTGAAGCGTGTAACAATCGCGCCTGAACTGGCCGGAGCACGTGAAGCGATCGAAATCTTCCATGGGCGTGGGATCAGCGTGAGCGGCGGACATAGCGAAGCTTGGGATGAAGACGCCCGGGCGGCGTTCGATCGTGGTATGCACAGCGTGACGCACACGTTTAATTGCATGTCCAGCTCGCGCCGCCGGGGCGTTTATCGGGTAGCCGGTTTGCTCGAGTTTGCATTGGGTGAACCAGACATGAGTTGTGAACTAATCGCCGACGGCCATCACGTTTCACCCACGCTGATGAAAATGTTATATCGCGCGAAAGGCCGACACGGAATCTGTTTGGTGACCGATGCGACCGCTGGCGCCGGATTGTCGGAAGGATCCCATTTCGCGCTCTTTGGCAAGGATTGCATCGTGGAAAACGGAGTCTGTCTCCTGGCTGATCATTCAGCTCTCGCGGGCAGCGCCGCGCGGATGATCGACCTCGTGCGCAAGATGGTGCGCGAGGTGAACGTTCCGTTGAATGAAGCGATCGCCATGGCCACGGAAAATCCCGCACGCGCTATCGGTCTGGAAACGAAAGGTCGCCTTATCGTCGGAGCGGACGCTGATTTTGTTGTGCTGTCGCCGCAGTTGGATGTATTGCGAACGTTCCGGTGCGGTGAAATAGTATCGTCTCGGTCATAGCGACATCAGAAATTCCGCGATATCGAGCGCTGCGCGTGGGCGGCTGAGCTTGCTGATGTTGCCAGCCCACTCGCACCATTGTTTTGCGCCGTCATCGAATGCGCGCTGTACCTGCGCGACCACTTCTCGTGGCGACTGGACAATCACACCTGAATTCGTTTCGACGATCAGCCGGGCGTTGCCTTCCTCCTGGCCGGCGACGACGTGGTTGATAATCATAGGACATTTTGCAGCAATCGTTTCCTGCACTGTTGCGCCACCGGCTTTCCCGATCAGCAGATGATTCTCATGCATCATGCGGGGAAGTTCGTCCGTCCAGCCGACGACCTTTATTGGGTGACCATCTGCGGCCGCGTCAATGTCGCCCCGGAGTTCATCAGCGCGGCCGATCGTGACGGTAAGATCCAGATCAAGTTTCGCGAGCATACGCACGAGTTCCGCCGCGCCGCGCTTGGCGGCAGTGATCATGTACAAAACCCGACGGCTGGAATTGCTGGAGGGCAATGGCCGATCTGCGGTGAGATCTGCAAATGTGGGACTCACAGGAAAGCCGAAGACCTTGATCTTGTCCGGTGTTACTCCGCCGCTCCGAAGCACGCTGGCGCTTTGTTCGTTCGCAACGAGGAAATAATCTGCCGGGCTCCGGTACCAGGATGCGTTGATAGTGATCGAGTCCGTAACAACTACCACACATTTGCAGACTCTCTTGGCTCCCAAAATGTCCTGGAGCGCATTCGCGTAGGCCGGAAAAGAGCAGACGACGATGTCCGGCTTAAAACGGTCGAGCACGGGAGCAAACTGCGCTTTCAGCCGTTTCAGTCGCCGAAATTCCGTGTTGTAATCTGTTTTGCGGTCGAGCCACCGATAGACGAATCCCCAGGCACGCGGGGCAGAATTCACCAGCGTGAGATAGCTCCGGCGCACCAGTTCGTTGATCGGCCCATAGGCTTCGGCAAACAGATCCCGCAATTCGACTGTGGTCTGATCCGAAGCGACCCGAGCCAGCCCGTCACGGACTCCTCTGGCGGCGCTGTTGTGGCCCTCTCCAAAGCCCGCGGTGAGAATCAATATTTTCTTCTTCATCAGTCTTCCGGCAACACAGACTACGATCGAGCACACACGCAGAGGTTACTCACTCGCAAAAGCATTTGGACTTTAATGGATATTTGTGCCCGGCAAAGTAAACTCCTGCGGAGATGAAATATCTCAGATTGATTTGGCGCGTTGCGCGCCGGCTGGTTTGGGAAACCGCAATGGATAACACCACCGGGTTGGCCGCCCAGATGGCGTATGTGCTTCTTTTCGCGCTAGCTCCCGGTACACTGTTTCTCTGGCATCTGCTGGGCCTGTTCGGCACGGATCCCACCAAGTTGCATCGGATGTATCTTCTGTTGCGGAGTTTCATGCCGCCGGATTCCAAAGTGCAGGAGATTCTGGACTCTGCCATTGCGAGCGTCGTGGTGACAGGCACGAGCGGACTGCTCGCAAACGCCGGCATCATCCTTGGAATTTATTTCGGGACCGTTTTCATCGCCACGGTTTCACGTGCTCTCAGCCAGATGCACGGAGTCCAGGAAGATCGCCATTGGTGGTCCAAATACATCATCTCATTTTTCATGCTCTTCTGGTTTGGGATTGTCATCGTGTTTAGCTTCAACGCCGTCGTGTTCGGCGAAAAGCTGGCCGGCATTGCAGAGGTAAATTGGCAACTCTCATTTCCGCTCCAGGCGTGGATCGCCGGGTTGAATCTGCCGTTGACCGGCCTGGCGCTGGTCGGGCTCGCACTTGCGCTTTACCTTCTCACGCCGGAAAACTATTTGACCGTTCGTCAGGCGCTGCCGGGCGCAGTGTTCTTTGCGGTCGGCTGGATCATCGCGACGAAACTTTTCCAGCTCTACGTGGCACGATACGATCGTTATAACCCGACCTATCTCGCGCTAGCATCGATCATCGTTCTGCTCACGTGGATGTATCTGACTTGTCTGCTGCTGTTGCTGGGAGGCAAACTGAACGCCATCATCCGGCGCGAGCGTCAGAAGATGCGCGTCGCCGGGCCCCTCGCGCCCGCGCCGGCAGAGCCACTCGCGAATACATAAAAGTTAATCGCTCACATCGGTGAAAAAGCGCAGCTCTTTGTGTTTATAATTTTTTTAACAAATCAGGGCTGTAAGCGTTGATCGCATCGCGCGCTCTGTTACGCTCCGTCGCAGTGGTGCGTTTTCGCATTTGGCTCGCAACTGCGCTCGCATTTGGCGCATTGGTCGCGGGTCTTCTTCGCGCGCAGGTCGATGAAGAAAAAGGACGCGATCAGTCCGAGGAGACCGAGACACGCGCCGCGTCCACTCCGAAACCCAAGAAATCTCCAGCGCCGAAAACGAAGCGACGCCATACCCCAACGCCGAAACCAAAAACCGCGAAGAAGAAATCCGGCGCGAAGAAAAGTGCGAAATCGAACTCTGCGCAACAAGAGGAAACTCCCAAGCCTCGAAAAACACCAGCGCCGCAACTAGAAGAAGCGCGCGCCGCGTCCGAAACCGCAGCGCCGGAGCCACGGACGATTGCTGTGCCTACGCCAGCGCCTTCGCCACAGACTAAGCCCGCGCGCGCCGTTTCAGCGGGCGGACAAGCTCAGGTTGTGATCGAAAAATCAGGCATCGAGGAGGATCAGGGCTTCGAGCCTCCGCCGTCGCCGCCGCCGCGCCGAGGTTTCTGGCCGTGGAGCCGCCCTGTCAGCTACCGTTACCTAACAAGTTCGGTCGTCGAAGCGATCCGGCGCGCGCCGGTGAAACGGCGTCGCTGGCAGTTCATTGTCGTGCACAACAGCGGCACGCGGCAGGGCAATGCGCGTGTCTTTGATTATTACCACAAGCATGTTCGCCGCATGCAGAACGGTCTCGCCTATCACTTCGTCATCGGAAACGGCACATCAACCGGCAACGGCCAAATCGAAGTCGGCGATCGATGGCGGCGCCAGATAAACGGCGGTCATGTGCACAGCGATTATCTGAACAACATCTCGCTCGGCATTTGTCTCGTGGGCGATTTCAATCGAGACCAACCGACGCGCGCACAGCTCGACGCATGTGAGGAACTCATTCGCTTTCTGCGAGACCGCTGCGGCAAAACCGAGAGAGGCACGATACCGGTGAAGCCACACCGCGACATCAACCCACCGCGCTGGCCCACAGATTGCCCGGGCGACGATTTTCCTTATTCGTGGTTCCGCAGGTTTTAACCGCTCTACGTCATCCTGAGCGGAGTGCAGCGGAGTCGAAAGATCCCGTGAAGTTGCCGATGGGTTTCCAATGAGATTGAAGGCCTAGCCTGGCTGCCCGCGGTTGCAGCCTCTATTTCGCTTGGAATGACAAGATGCGCTGTCATTTTCGTGTGGCGACGCTCAGATTCGCTTCCTTGTAATTCCAGCGATAACCGAATCCGAAATCGAGCGGCGGCGGATTGCTTTGTTGGTAGAGTTCGCTCAGCCGGGGTTGATAATGTTGTTTGAACGTGTCGATGGGGCCGAGATAAACGCCGAAGAAACGCAGATTCCACTTGTTAGGATCGAAGTAAGCGAGCGGAATGCCTGAATCGTCCTGCACGATCATGTTGCTATGATCGAGAATGAAATTGCGGATAGTGCCAAAACCGTTTTCGAACAACAGATACGATGGCGATTTTAGAAAGCTCGCGCCGATTCCGAGCCGTTGGCAAAACTTCAGGAAACCGGGAGTTGCTTTGATGCCGCCGTCAGAAATATCGGTGGTGAAATAATATAGCGTCTGTGCATTGCCGGATTGGTTGTCGGTATAACGAATACGCACTCCGGGAATACTACCCCCTTTTCTGCCTGGCGCGGCTTCTTCAAATACGCCGCCGCTGTTGAGCGATCCGAACGAGACGTTTGTGATCGATTTGTCCGCGCGCGCGATGCAAGTGTAAAGAATTGGCAGGACGCCGTTCAGGTTCTGCGCGTGCAGATCGACCTTCATATCTTTTGTGATGAAGTACGTCGTGCTGAGCGAAGACTTCATCGCGTTTTCCAGATTTCCCAGCGCTCCGGACAAGTTCGGGATGCGCAACGGGTCCGGCGGCGGGCCAAGAGCTTCTTTTCCGCAGAGCACGTACACCGCCGCCATTGGAAAGAATTGATCCACATACAAAAAATCGGGCCCGCTGAACATGTAAAACACCACGGGTTTTGGTTGAGCTGATTCGGGGAGATATGTCGCCTGCCATCCGTGCAATTTCTGGAGCTGTCGAAGATGAAGTTTCGAGAACTGCTCTTCAAAAAATGCAGCATGGGCTTGCCACGCTGGATCGCGCGTCAGCGGCGCAAGCGACGAATTCTCCGGCACCGGCATTCCGGCGAGAAAGCGGGCAACGTCATTTGGACCGGTGTTCACCGGAATTGCGCGTGGCGCAATTTCCGGATTTTCCTGCGCGCAAACCGTCAGTGCACTCACAAGGCTAAGAACGATCGATAGAGCGGTGCAATTTGTTTTCATGGCGAGCGATGATGGCGTTTTTGCGCGCAGAAATAGAGCAGCAGACCCGTCAGCGCCGTTGCCAGACCGGCCAGCGATTCCGCAGTGTGCGACCGCAATAGATAAAACATCATCCAAATCGTGATTATCGAAAAAACAACAGGAGGAATGGGATAAAGCCAAACCCGATACGGTCGCGTAATTTCGGGACGCGTGAAACGAAGCACGATCACGCCCAGCACAGCAAGCAACGAGCAAAGCAGTAAACTGAATTGCGTGTAGCGGACCACTTCCTGGAAGCTTTGAGTCAGCAGAAGTAGATTCACGAAGAGCAGTTGCAGGAAAACGGCATTTGTGGGGATACCATGTTTATTTTTGCCGCCGAGCCATCGCAGGAACCAATGATCTTCGCCCATCGACATGGTCACGCGTGGGCCAATCCACGTCATCGAACTGATGGCGGCAACCAGACCGAGACAAATGATTGCGCCGGCAAATCGCCCGCCGTTTTCGCCAAAAATGTGTTTACCTGCAATTAATGCGACTTCGAGCTGGCCTTTCAATTCCTCAGCAGGCGTGGTCGCGAGAAAGATGGCGTTAAGCAGCACATAAATCACGATCACCAGGCCGGTGCTGGCGAGCAGTGAGCGCGGTACGTTTTTCTCAGGTCGCTTGATCTCGCTGCTGATATACGCTGACGCATTCCAGCCAGAGTAGGAATACATCACGTAAACCAGTGCGACCGCGAATGCCTCGCTGATGATCGCGGCTTTGTCGCCAGGGGCAGGCAAGAAACTGATCGGCTGCTTTGATGGAACAAAGAAGCCCGCCCCGATCAGCGCGCCGATAAGAAGTAATTTCAGGAGCGTCGAAACATTCTGGAACGCGCTCCCGACTCGCAGATTCCCCACATGAAAAACGGTGACAATCCAAACAACCATGAACGACAGAACAATCGGCGAACCCGCGCCGAAAACTCCGTTGAAATATTGCCCAAACGCCATCGCGGCGAGTGCAATGGGCGCTGCAAATCCAACCGTGGCAGACACGAATCCTGCCATGAACCCGAGCGCCGGATGATAAATTTTCGAGAGAAAATGGTATTCGCCCCCGGAACGCGGCAGTGCGGCGGCGAGTTCACCGTAACAGAGCGCGCCACAGAGCGCGACAATTCCACCGATGACCCAGAGCATCAGCAGCGCGAACCCCGATTGAATATCATTTAATTGAAAGCCAAGGCTCGTGAAAATGCCGGTGCCAATGATGTTGGCAATCACGATCGAGCACGCAGTTACGAAGCCGATGGTGCGCTTCGGTGACGCAGACTGAACGGAAGGCGGTTGTGCAAGTGTGGTCATCCTCGGGCAAATTCTATTCAACTTTCTTAGGGACGAATCTCGATTGTCGTGCCGTCCGGTGTAACCCGCCAGAGTTCCTCGATTTCTTCGTCGGTAACTGCGATGCAACCGGCGGTCCAATCCTTCCAGCGATGAAACGCGCCAATCCAGCCGCGTCCGTTTTGAATTCCGTGAATCATGATGTCAAAACCAGCCGAAACGCCATGTGCCGCCGCACGCTTATCGTCTTCATCCGATGGATAAGAAATGTGCAGCGCGAGATGGAAACTGCTTTGCGGATTTCGGCCATCGATCTTGTAGATTCCTTCCGGCGTTTTCATGTCACCTTCTTCCTGCTTCGCGCCCAGCGGGTTTCGACCCAAAGCGATTCGGAAGGTCTTTATCTGATTGCCGTCCCGAAACATCAATAATCGCCTCGCTGATTTTTCCACAACGATGCGATCAATCGTGGTTCCGGCTGGCAACGAATTCCAATTGTGATGCGCATACAGGTAAATCGCCAACGCACAAATCAGAATTAAGACGGCGAATATTATCGTGCGTTTCACATGGTGAGATTTCGACCGGGCTTCAATCAAAAACAATTTCGTCGGGATTCTATCTGAACCGCCATTCCTCATTGCTAACATGGGATCAATGCCGCATAAATGCGCGGCTCGTTTATGACTCCGGTACGAACATTTCGCGGTCAGCCATATCCGCTAGGCGCAACTTGGATGGGTAACGGCGTGAACTTCGCGATTTTTTCCGAGCATGCCACCGGAGTCGAGCTTTGCTTGTTCGACAGCGCAGAATACGCGAAAGAAGATGTTCGCATCCCCCTCAAGGAGCGTACGGATCAAGTGTGGCATGTCTTTTTGCCCGATGCGCGGCCAGGACAGTTGTACGGTTTTCGCGTATCCGGTCCGTACGAGCCAGAGAGGGGCCTCCGTTTCAACAGCTCGAAGCTCCTCATTGACCCATACGCGAAAGCGATAGAAGGGGCGGTGAGCTGGGCGGATGAAATGTTTGGTTACGTCACCGGCAGCGAGAAGGAAGATTTGAGTCAGGATTTTCGCGACGATGCGTGGGGCGTGCCGAAATCAGTCGTGATCGATTCCGGATTCGACTGGCAGAATGACGAGCGACCGGCGATTCCACTGCACGAATCCGTGATCTATGAAGTGCACGTGAAAGGTTTCAGCAAGCTTTGGCGCGATTTGCCTGAGCATTTGCGCGGCACCTATGCAGGCCTCGGTACCGCGTCTGCGGTCGACTATTTCAAAAAGCTTGGTGTGACCGCGGTGGAACTACTCCCCGTGCACGCGCACATAGATGAAAAACTTTTGGTCGATAATGGCCTAACCAACTACTGGGGTTACAACACTATCGGCTTTTTCGCTCCACATGGAGAATATTCCAGCAGCGGGCAAATGGGCCAGCAAGTCGCCGAGTTCAAAGCGATGGTCCGCAGCCTGCACGCTGCCGGCATCGAAGTGATTCTCGACGTGGTTTATAATCATACCGGGGAAGGAAATCATCTTGGCCCAACGCTCTGTTTCCGCGGGATCGATAATCTCTCTTACTACTGGCTGCACCCTGAAAATCCCCGGTTCTATCTCGATTTCACCGGCACTGGTAACAGCTTGAATCTGCTTCATCCACGGACGCTGCAATTGGTGACCGACAGTTTGCGTTACTGGGTGGAGGAGATGCACGTGGACGGATTTCGATTCGATCTCGCGTCCGAACTAGCGCGCAATCATTCGGGATTCAACACGCTGCATCCATTTTTTCAAGTAATTCAGCAGGACCCGGTCCTCTCGCAAGTGAAGTTGATCGCAGAACCGTGGGATGTCGGGGAAGGCGGCTATCAGGTGGGCAACTTTCCTCCGGCCTGGTCGGAATGGAACGGCAAATATCGCGACTCGGTGCGCAGTTTTTGGAAAGGCGATGAAGGTCGCATTGGTGAGATGGCTTATCGACTCACAGGAAGCCCCGATCTCTATGAACATCACGGCCGGCGACCTTACGCTAGCATCAACTTCGTTACAGCCCATGATGGATTCACACTGACCGATTTGGTCAGCTACAACGAAAAACACAACGAACTCAACGGCGACGAGAACCGCGACGGCGACAACAATAATCAATCGTGGAATTGCGGCGCCGAGGGTCCGACCAATGACCCGAAAATCAACGCGCTGCGCGACCGGCAGCGTCGCAATTTTCTCACAACACTCTTTCTTTCCCAAGGCGTGCCGATGCTCTGCGGCGGAGATGAATGGGGTCGGACACAAAACGGCAACAATAACGCTTATTGTCAGGACAACGAGATCAGTTGGTTTAACTGGGAGCGGGACGAAAAAGAGAAGCAGTTTTTTGAGTTCACGCGAAGATTGATACAGCTCCGAAAAGAACATCCGGTTTTTCGGCGCCCGAAGTTCTTAAAAGGTCGGCGCATCCCCGGCTCGGAGATTCGCGATGTAATGTGGTTCAATCCGGGTGGCAGCCAGATGACTGAGGAAGAATGGACGTCGCCGTTCGTGCGCTGTCTCGGGATTCTGCTGAGCGGCGATGCAACCGATGTGCTCAACTTCGAGGGCGAATCAGTGCATGACGACACGTTTCTGCTGTTGATCAACGCGCATTACGAGTCCATCGCTTTTGTCTTACCTGGTCAGGAAAATCTCGAATGGCAATTGATTGTCGATACACGCGACGAAGCCGGTTTTCTGGCACAACCCAAAAAACTTGCTTCCGGCGACGATGTCGATCTCGGCGGGCGAGCTTGTTGTTTGCTGCAATTGGTCGGCGGCACGCAAGCGCAGGCGCGCGAAGAATCCTGGAAAAAGCGGCGCGTCGACTTTCCCCGACTCACCGCCGAGGAAGAACGCGCGGTACGCAGCGGCTAACTGATGTCCTCATCATTTGCAGAGCACACAAGTTTCGAGCAAGCGCGATGTTGCAACGGCCAGCGATTTATTTATAGGAATAGCTGACACGTGCGCCGTGGCGCGCTGCCCGTGATTTGCCATGACACCGAGTTCTCTTGTGATCGTCACTGATCGCGGCAGCTTGAAAGCCTATCGGGTAAACGAAACGCCGACGCGCGGACCGAGCCTGCAGCTCGTGCAAGCATTCAACATGACTGACGCGCACGGAAAACTCACCGATAAAGTGAGCGACTCGGCTGGGCGCTTCCCGGTAACCGAAGGCGCGGGTGCGCACCGCGGGCCGGCCTCGATCGCCGAGCGCACGCAGTTGGCTACGGAAACGGACCGCAGGATTCAAAAAGAGTTGGCCGACCAAATCACGAAAATTGTCTCGCAAAATGGAAAGGACGGCTGGTCATTTGCGGCGCCTGCGGAAATCCACGCGGCAATCGTAGATTTGTTGCCTGCGGATGTGCAACAGCGAATTGTCGAGCATGTGAAATCGGATTTGGTGAAGATCGAACCGGCCAGACTTATCAGCCATTTCCGATCCTTGCGGCAAATTTGAATGGAATGCCGGAATCGAGATTTTTTGTTCCCTCAACGGCGAGTAGCGCCGTAGTATCTAAGTAATTATGCAACTGCCTGTTAAGATATCGTATCGGGGTCTGGAAAAATCTGACCAGATCGACAATCTCGTTTTGGATTATGCAGAAAGACTCGAGAGATTTTGCGATCACATCAACCGCTGCGATGTCGCGATCGAGCAGACCAATCACACGCATCAAAAAGGAAACCCATACCGATGCCGGATCGACGTGACCTTGGCGCCGCGCCACGAGCTTGTGGCCGATGAAAGACAGATGGACAACGGCACTCACGAACCGCTCAAAAAAGTCATTCACGACGCATTTAAGACCATGGAGCGTGAGCTGCGTCGCGTTGTGGAAAAACAAAGGCGCGACATTAAAACGCACGCCAACATGCGTTCGCCGAAATAATCCGACCCCACTGGAAACGTATTGTTCTCGAGACGTTGGCCGCAAAGCAGCTTGCCGCCGAGACCGAGTCAGTCGCCTGCTGCTGGCAGCCGTATTTTTTTCCGTCCCAACAAACAGTCCACCACGAGCTTTGGCGAGCGCGCGGGACTGTTTCAGCAGAAGCCTGGCAAAGCGCTGCCAACGTCATCTAACTGGCGTCAATACGCCATAGAACGTAGCGCGTCTTGTTTGGGCGACCCCCAAGAGCATCCGAAAGTAAATCCACAGCGCTATCCAAACTCTCACGATTTCAATCTCTCTTTGGCAGTTGCAACGGCTGTGGCGCGGTGTCGCATTTCGGGATGAGTTGACCGAAAGTCGAGGCAGGAACGAAGATAAGCGCTGACTCATGCATATTACCGAAATCATGCGGGGAGATTCTCCTACGTTTTCGTTCGAGTTCTTTCCCCCAAAGACACCACAGGCCGCGGAGACGCTCTATCAGACGATCCGCGATCTTGAGTCATACATGCCGGATTTTGTTAGCGTGACTTATGGCGCCGGTGGATCGACACGCGAGTTGACTCACGATCTCGTCGAGCGCATTCAACACACGACAAAACTCGACCCGATCCCGCATCTTACCTGTGTCTGCCACAACGAAGAGGAGATCGAAGCGATTCTGCTCCGATACGCGAAGTCGGCCATTGGAAACATTCTTGCGCTCGGCGGCGATAGACCGGTTGGAATGGCTTATGATAAATCGCGCGATTCGTTCCAACACGCGATCGACCTGATAAGATTTGTTCGACGCTTCAACGAATCCGGGGCCCATCCTGACCGGCGTGGTTTCGGCATCGGGGTTGCCGGTTTTCCTGAGGGGCATCCCGCCACGCCAAATAGGTTGGTAGAAATGGATTATTTCAAGGCAAAGGTCGACGCCGGCGCTGATTACATTGTCACACAACTGTTTTTCGATAATGGCGACCTTTTCGATTTCCGGGAACGCTGCACGCTCGCGGGCGTGCACATCCCGATTATCGCCGGCATCATGCCGATTACTTCCATCGGGGGACTGAAACGCATGGCCGAGCTGGCTGCCGGCGCACGCTTTCCTGCGAAGCTACTGCGTGCTCTACAGCCTTGCCAAAATGATCCCGAGATGTTTAGGGCCGTTGGCATTCAATACGCGTTGGAGCAATGCCATGATCTCGTAGCTAACGATGTCGCCGGTATTCACTTCTACACGCTCAACCGGTCGGACGCTACGCGGACGATTTTCGACAGCCTCGGCATTCCGCGTCATAAGAACCTGCAAGCATCGAGAGTTTAGATGGAGCTATCGATTCGGCCGCACCTTCACCGGCGTGCATGCCTTTTGTGCATGATCTGAGCCGTTTACACACAGCCGCTAACATTTGCGTAGACTGCATGGCGTGCGCACACTCTCAGGGTGCTGAGTGTCCGCCGCGTTATTTTTTGGCAAGCTGCAGCAGTCGTGGCTGCGATTGCGCTCGCGGTAACGCTTTCCCGCTTCTTTCCAGTTGTCAGTTTCGTTGAAGCCTTGCAGGAGCGTGTGATGAGTTGGGGCGCTTGGGCAGGGATGTGCTATCCATTGCTATTTGCGGCTTGTAATATCCTTTTGCTCCCGGGCGGCGTCCTCGCTGTCGGAAGCGGTTTCTTCTTCGGACTATGGTGGGGATTTTTGATCGTGTTTGCGGGCAACATCGTTTCGACGGCGATCTCGTTTGCGCTGAGTCGCTTCGTCGCTGAGCGATGGTTTCGGCGAAAGCTCTCATCTAACACGACGTTGAGGACGCTGGGGCCAGCCGTCGAACGCGAGAGCTGGAAGATCATCCTCTTAAGCCAGTTGCATCCGTTGTTTCCCACTAGCCTGCTGAATTACTTTTATGGGCTGACGCGAATTCCGTTTGGCACCTACATGTTCTGGGCCTCAATTGGGCGTTTACCTGGCCTTTTCTTGTATGCCTACATAGGAACGCTGGGGCAGCTTGCAGTGCGCATCATGCGCGGCAAAAGTTACCCGCGGATGGTCGAATATTGGATCTGGGGCGGGGCGTTCATTACAACCGTGTTGCTATTGATTGTTTTGGGTCGTGTCGCGCGTCGGGCGATTGAAACACCAGCACCGGAAACGCGCGTACCGCGGGCCACCGAAGGATCGCTAAGAGCATCGAATAACATAGAGATAACAACTTCTGAATGAGATAATTATGTTCAAATTATCAGCCGCTTACGACGTACTGGTAGTAGGTAGCGGCCATGCCGGAATCGAAGCGGCACTGGCTGCCGCCCGAATGGGCTGTCGCACACTCATGTTGACCCAGAATCTCGACACTATCGGGCAAATGTCGTGCAACCCTGCAATCGGCGGACTGGCCAAAGGGCATATTGTTCGTGAAATCGACGCTATGGGAGGAGCGATGGGGGTTAATGCTGATGCGACTGGAATTCAGTTCCGAATGCTGAACCAAAGAAAAGGCCCGTCGGTGCGCGCTCCCCGAGTTCAATGCGACAAAAAAGCATACCAGTTTCGGATGAAAGCCATTTTGGAGCAGACCCAGAACCTCGACGTTAAACAAGGGACAGTATCGCGGATCATTGAGGAGACAGGAGCGGTGATTGGCGTTGAGACTGATATTGGCGTAGCCGTTGCCGCCCGGACCGTAGTGATCACCTCCGGGACATTCTTGCGAGGGCTGTTGCATGTCGGCGAGACTAGCAAGCCAGGCGGACGAATGGCCGACGCCAGTTCAAGCCTGAGCGCAAACCTGCGGGAGATGGGTTTTCGAGTAGGGCGCTTCAAGACGGGTACGCCTTGTCGTTTGAATGAGCGATCCATTGATTTTGCACGTTGCTCGATCCAGCTCGGCGATGAACCGCCCTCAGGGTTCGCCTTTAATCTCGAGGAGATCGGCAGTGGCATAGGCGAGATCTTCACCTTGAATTGTGTTCATAACGGTCAGTTCCACGTGGAACAAATGCCTTGCTGGATTACCCACACCACGGAAAAGACCCATGAAATCATCCGAGCTAATTTGCATAGGTCGCCATTGTACGCCGGGCGAATTCAAGGGGTAGGTCCGCGATATTGTCCCTCAATTGAAGACAAGGTGGTAAAATTCTCCGATAAACCCTCACATCAGCTTTTCCTTGAACCGGAAGGACGCCATACGTGCGAGTACTACGTAAACGGAATCTCCACTAGCCTGCCATATGAAATTCAGCTCGCATTTTTGCATTCCATCCCAGGGCTGGAACAAGCCGAGATCATGCGGCCTGGTTACGCCGTTGAATATGACTACTTCCCGCCGACACAGCTTCTGCCGACGCTGGAAACGAAGGTTGTAAGCGGACTCTACTTCGCTGGCCAAGTTAATGGCACCTCGGGATATGAAGAGGCAGCAGCTCAAGGATTGATTGCTGGAGCTAACGCCGCTTTAAAGATCCAAAACCGGCCGCCTTTGATGTTAAGCAGGAGCGAAGCTTATATCGGCGTTCTCATTGATGATCTTGTGAGCAAAGGGACCGAGGAGCCATATCGCATGTTCACGAGTCGTGCTGAAGATCGATTGTCTTTGCGACACGACAACGCCGATCAGCGTCTGACCGCTCGTGCATTTAGCACAGGACTGGTCAGTAAGGCTAGATTTCACAGTTTCGAACAGAAAATCCACCTGCTGGAGCAGGCCCGAGCCTTAGCTACGGAAACGAAAGTAAACGAAACGCCTGTTTCGCGACTTCTGAAGCGGCCTGATTTTGATGTGAGAACCTTGCCTCACGACATGCAATCGAGCGTGCCCCTGTCGATCTGGGAGCTGCTCCAAACGGACTTCAAATACGAGGGATATGCCGCACGCCAGTCCGAGCAGAATCACCGACTCGACCGCAAACAGAATCAAAAGATTCCAGATGGCCTCGATTACGACAAAATTAAAGGCCTGAGATCAGAAACCAGACAGAAGTTATCCAAGTTGAAACCGACCTCTCTGGGCCAGGCGGCACGCATCAGCGGGATCACTCCGTCTGATATTTCCATAATCCACATCTGGCTTAATAAGAATGTCTTACAATATTTGGATGCGAGGAGTGCAGAGCTAATCTAACTGTGTCGCGATGGTCACACTGGCCGTGCTCTTAGTTGGCAGCTATCTTCTGGGATCGATCCCTTTCGGTTATTTGGCCGGTCGGCTCGTAGGAATCGATATCCGACAGGCCGGCAGTGGTAACGTTGGCGCGACTAACGTAGTTCGGGTCTTGGGCAAGAGATATGGTTACCCAGTATTCGCGCTAGACGTTTTAAAGGGGTTCGGGGCGGTAAAAATCTCGATGCTTATGGCATCCGGACGGCCGCCGGATTGGAATTCTCCCGAGATATTTGGCATCCTCGCGGCGATGTCTAGCGTTCTCGGGCACTTGTATCCACCATGGCTTAAGTTCAATGGAGGAAAAGGCGTTGCGACTTCCGCAGGAGCACTCTTGGCGCTGACGCCGGTAGCCACGCTCACAGGCGTTGCCATTTGGATAATTGTGTTCTGCTTGACCCGGTACGTTTCATTGGCTTCCATCATAGCCGCTGTCGCCCTACCCATCGTTATCCTCGTGTTTAGTTCGCAGGATCAAAACAAGGGGAAACCGCTATTTTATTGTTCCGCCTGCGTCGCGGCAGTTATTATTTGGCGTCATCGTTCAAATGTTTCCCGGCTGATGCGCGGCACCGAACCGCGCTTTACTCGAAAATGAGAATCCTAAAGACGGCAATCATCGGTGCCGGTGGCTGGGGAACGGCGTTAGCTGGTTTGTGGGCAAAGAATGGTCGACAAATTGTCCTCTGGGGCCACAACGCGGATCGGATCGCACGCATGCAAAAGACCCGCGAAAACAGCGATTATCTTCCCGGGCTCCAGCTTCCTGGTTCGGTGCACATAACCTCGAAACTTGGCGATTGCGCCGATGCCGACCTGATCGTACTTGCGACCCCCTCGACCGCATTGCGCAACATTGCAGCGCACCTGGCGAAAGTGATTGGCCCAACTAATGCCGTATTGCTGACTTGCACAAAGGGGATTGAACACGGCAGCGGGATGCGGATGACGGAGATCCTGCATGAAACTTTCCCGGAGAACAAGATCGCGGTGTTATCCGGTCCAAATCTCGCGACCGAAGTCGCGAGAGATCTTCCCACCGCGACCGTCATTGCCTGTGACGACGGCGATTGTGCCGCGAGTCTACAGACCGCGTTGGGAAGCCCACGCTTTCGCATTTATACCAGCTTGGATGTGGTCTCGACTGAGCTGGGCGGCGCATTGAAAAACGTGTTCGCCATAGCCGCGGGAATCAGTGACGGCCTTAAACTTGGCGACAATGCCAAAGCGGCACTGGTGACGCGGTCATTGGCTGAGCTTATTCGATTTGGCGTAGCCATGGGTGGGACGGCGAATGCCTTTTATGGATTGAGTGGCGCGGGGGACCTCATATTGACGTGCTACAGCGACGGCAGCCGCAATCACAGGGTCGGGAAGCGGCTCGGGCAAGGTGAACCGTTACCGAAAATCATAGCCTCCATGAGAATGGTCGCCGAAGGCATTCCGACTGCGCGAAGCGCCTGGGAATGTGCGCGACGCTCGAATATTGCCACGCCGATAGCCGATCAAGTGTACTCGATCTTATATAAGCAAATTAAGCCGGCCGTTGCCTTGGAAGAACTGCTGAAGCGCGAGCCGAAGCCTGAACAGGCGTAGCGGTGCAGCTTGAACCACCTATTTATCTGGCCGAACTTCCAGCTCGCTCGCTTGCTTCAATATATTTTTCACAGAATTCGGCAATAACGGCCGGGTATAGTTCGTGCTCAAGTGCTTGAATCCGAGCATGCAGGCTCTCCGCGGTGTCGTTAGGCAAAATCTTGACCTCTTGCTGGGCAAGGATTTGCCCGTGATCAATCCGTTCGTCGACGTAGTGCACCGTGCAGCCGGTCACTGTTTCGCCCGCGACGAGAGCTTGTTTCCAGGCCTCGAGCCCTGGGAATTTAGGCAGAAGCGATGGGTGAATGTTGATAATGCGACGCGGGAACGCCTTCAACATTGGTTCATGCAAGACCCGCATGAAACCGGCGAGAACGACAAGTTCTACACCGGCATCGCGCAACGTTTTCACAAGCTGCCCTTCTATTTCCGGCTCCAAACGCGTTCGAAATCTACCCGGAGGCAAATACGCGTTCGCGACACCAAATTCCCGGGCGATATCGAGGATCGGTGCATTCAGCACATCCGAAACCACGAGGCGCGATTCCGCAGCGAGTTCGCCGGACCGGATACGCTCGAAAATCGCCCGGCAATTGCTTCCTTTCCCTGATCCGAGAACTCCAATTGGGAGGCGTTTCATCCGGGTCACTTAATTTTCCCAATTCTGCTTTTACAAATTTGGTCAATTAATCCAGACGTTGAATATCCTGTCTCAAATGGGATCAAGCGAATCGTCGCTTCAATTTCCTTCAATGTTGCACGCTCTTCTTCATCCAGTGTCTCCGAGCTGTAATCGCCACCTTTGACATAAACGGCGGGGCGGACCGCAGCGAGAAACTTCGTGGCCCGGATTTCTGGAAAAATCGTGACCAGATCGACGCATGCCAAGGCGGCGAGGATCTCCGCGCGATCGCTCTGGGTTGCAATCGGCCGCCCTGCTCCTTTTAACTCGTGGACGGAACCGTCACCATTCAATCCGACAACCAAAAGGTCGCCAAGCGCTCGCGCCGCCTGCAAATACCGCACGTGCCCAACGTGCAGCAGATCAAAACATCCGTTCGTAGCTACAATCTTCTTCCCGGCCGACCGCAGTTTCTCGCAGCGATCAGAAAGCTCCTCAAGCTCGACGATTTTTGGGCTCATTCTTTCTCACTGATTTTGAGATTGTGCGTCAATCGCAGTTGGCCTTTAACTGATTTGCGCAACGGTCTTCCAAGAATGGCGAAAAGAAAAACAAAACGCAACGCGGGAAGATCGCTGGCCCGTCGCGGTTTCAAAATCTGTAGGGATCCGATGGTGCATCTCGCCGAAGACGGACCACTCCTTGATGCCGGTGATCGCGCGGGCCTGACGCGCGTGGGTGGACAGCCATTTCTGTTCGCCATCGCACGTGATGCGCGCACTATCTTCGCCAATTGGAACATTGATTGGCGATCCGTCTTTGAAAAGGCGATGCCGGCGGATCGACAAGTCCATCTTCGAGTGATTGGCGGGGACTGTGTCGTAGAAACAAGAGTTGCCGTCGAACCGATGAGCGCGATGCACTACCTGTCGATATCCGGTTTGCACCGCTCATACCGTGTGGAGATCGGTTATTTTGAGCCCTTTGACAACTGGCATTCTGTCGCGACATCAGACGAAGTCGAAATGCCGCCCCACCGAAGCGTCGAAGTTGCTGACGTGGATTTAGCGACCATTCCGTTTCACCTCAGTTTCCAACAGCTTGCTGACTTGTTCGGAGCGGTTAACGACACTCAGCTAGCGAGGGTAGTCTCGGAATTTCAAAACCGCGTGTTGAATAGCGACAAGCCCAATGACGCAACACGTTCCGATACACAAATTCTTCGCAACCTAAACCTGGCGCTGCCTGAAATCGCAGCCGCAAAGCGCGTTTTTAGAGAGATTGACAGCGCAAAGCTCGCACGACGCGTCCGCGCAATGTTTCGATTCGCCGCGACGAGTCCAGCGCACGGATTCCAAGCGAACTCCGGCTCGTGAGGCCGTTCTCCGTTTTCTCCTATTTCTCCGCGTTGGCCGGTGATTCCATCATCAAGTGACGTGCATGCGTATGGTCGGAAACTTGGGCGACCAGGTTTAACAGCGCGCCCAAACTCCATGCCAGCACGAACCCCGCTAATCCTATTACGATGCCGAGCGGTCCCGGAATATGCTCTAGCCGGTAACGCGCCAGCCACAGGAGTGAGCCGAGCGAGCCAAATACAATCCAGATCACTCCTGCGATTTTTAGAGCGCGCGACCAGCCGGTTTCGCCAGCAATTTTGCGCGGACCGAGTTTGGAATGGTAAACGCTATAGCCGAAGTAAATGACGATGCCGAATGCGAACCAGTAGATCAATCGCTCCCAGGTTAGCCATGGCAATGAGATCATGAGCCATAGTGCGGAGATCGCGCCCATTGGGGCGACGAACCATATCGCCGGTGCCTTAAATCTGCGCGGTAGATTTGGTTCGCGTATGCGTAGCCACAAACATCCAATTGAGACGATCACAAAGGCCAGCAGCGTGCCGATCGAAACAAGGCTAGCGGCATCGCGGATTGGTAAAATCGCGGCGAAGAAGGCCACTATGACACCGGTAACTATAGTCGTGATCCACGGTGTACGGAATTTTGGGTGAATCCTGCTCACGAACTTCGGCAGCAAACCGTCATCAGCCATTGTCCAAAAAATCCGCGACTGGCCCATCAGCATCACCAGAATGACTGAGCTCAGCCCCGCGATGGCACCGAGTTTAATCAGTGATGCCATCCAACCAAGACCGGCATGATCCGCAACCACTGCAATCGGATCAGGAACATTTAAATCGCGATACGACATCACGCCAGTCGCGATGCCCGAGACCAAGATGTAAAGCACGGTGCAAATCAGCAGTGATCCGATAATGCCAATCGGCATATCGCGTTGCGGGTTCTTGGCTTCCTGCGCCGCCGTGCTGACAGCGTCAAAACCGATGTACGCGAAAAAGACAATCCCGGCGCCCTGCATGACACCGCTCCAACCGAACTCCCCGCGCACGCCGGTGCTTGGCGGGATGAAGGGGTGCCAGTTCGCGGGATTCACGGCGTAGGCGGCGCCGACGATGAACACCAACACGACTGCGACTTTTACAAACACTATAACGTTGTTGACGGTCGCCGACTCCCGAATCCCGATCACCAGCAGCAACGTGACGATAGCGATGATAATGACCGCTGGCAGATTGAAAATGGCCGTGACCTGCGTTCCATCCGCCAAAGTAACCAGCGTCCCTCGCGCGGCTGATAATTCGGCAGGGATGTGAATGCCGACATCGCGCAAAAACGATACGACGTAACCGGACCAGCCGATCGAAACGGTCACGGCACCGAGAGCATACTCGATAATTAAGTCCCAGCCGATGATCCAGGCGCAAAGTTCACCGAGAGTCGCGTAGCCGTAAGTGTAGGCACTCCCGGCCATCGGGACCAGGGATGCGAACTCGCTGTAACACAGCGCCGCGAAAATGGACGCTACTCCCGCTAGCACGAAGGATAAGATTACCGCTGGTCCCGCATTCTGCGCCGCAACCGTGCCGGTAAGCACGAAAATGCCGGTGCCAATGATTGCTCCAATGCCGAGCGCCGTCAGGTTGGTCGCACTCAGCGCCCGTTTCAGGCGATCGTCCGTCAGTGCATCAGCTTGAAGTTGTGTAACACTTTTTTGTCGAAATATGTTCATCGGCGCGGTTCCTTTTTTGTTGTGCTAGTCGGCAATGGATCGAGCAAATCAAACTGACGGCGTTTTTTTACCCAGAAATTTCCAAACAAAATAAATCGGCACACCCGCCAGCACGATCACTAAACCCGGCCAAGTCGTTTGTGCTCTATAGGCGAGCAGAACGAGCATGATCGCCGTGGCGCCCACCATGTAGAATACCGGCAGAATCGGGTAACCCAATGCGCGGTACGGACGTTCGACATCTGGCCGCGTTCGACGAAGCACGAATATCCCTGCAATTGTCAGCACATAAAAAATAAGAGCGGCGAAGATAATGTAATTCAACAGATCACTGTAAAGATTACCGTAGTTCACTGCTCCGCTTGCGGGGTCAACGTTTCGGGTGCGAGGGAGCACAAGCACCGCAGTCCAGATCCCTTGCATCACCAGAGCGGTGGCAGGCACGTGTTTCGAATTGAGCCGTGCTGTCGCTTTAAAGAACAACCCATCCTGCGCCATGGCGTAATACACACGCGCTCCTGCGAGAATCAGTCCATTACAACAACCGAATGTGGAGATCATGATGGCGACCGCCATGATCCCGGCACCCGCGCCGCCGAACATTACCTCCATCGCCGCCGTGCCGACGCGGTCATCGGGAGCGTGCTGGATTTTTTCCAACGGCAGAACGCAGAGATAAGCCATGTTGGCCAGCAGATACAATGTGATGACCAGGCCGGTGCCGAACAAAAGCGACAACGGAATGTTTCGGCGCGGGTCGCGCACCTCACCAGCAGTGAACGTAATGTTATTCCACGCGTCTGAGGAAAACAGCGAGCCGACTTGGCCAACACAAACTGCGATCAACATCCCAAGCGCCCCGCCAGCCGCAGAGACAGCGGCAACAAACGGCAGATCCGATGTGATGGGCGAAACCGCGGCAGGCGTCCAGAAATTCGCGAAATTAGCATGCAGCGCGTCGGCGTTGCGTCCCACGAAAATGCCCAGCGCGATCAACGCCATGAGCGACAACGTTTTCGCAGAGGTAAAAACATTCTGGATTAGTTTACCCAGCTCCAACCCGCGCGTGTTTACCAGCGTAAGGAGAATGATGATCAGAATCGCGACCAGTTGCTGGGTAGAAAGGCTGACCGCGTATTGCTGCGAGAGCATGATTGGCGAGACAATCCATCGCGTCGGCGAAACTACATCAGTGAACACTCCGAGAAATCGCGCGAACGCTACTGCGACGGCGGCAATTGTTCCGGTCTGTATCACGAGGAACAGCGTCCAGCCATAGAGAAATCCCCACAGCGGACTGTACGCCTCGCGCAGGTAAACATATTGACCGCCGGCTCGCGGCATCATTGCGGCTAGCTCGCCGTAGCTGAGCGCGGCAACAATCGTGAGCACGCCGGTGACCGCCCAAACCACAAGCAACCACCCGGGAGAGCCAACCAGCCGCGCGATATCCGCCGACACAATGAAAATTCCCGAACCAATCATCGAGCCGGCCACGAGCATCGTGGAGTCGAGCAGGCCAAGCCCGCGAACGAACTTCTGATTGCTCGCGGGCGCCTCAGTTACAGCAGTCGTCATTTGAGTCGGCTGGACTTGCCGGAGGAGTTAATCATCACTCACGTCTGCCCTGCAACGCCAAAAAAACGCGCAAAGTTGTTTACGGGAAATAAGAAGCGTGTAATCTCCCGGCCACTGATGACGTCAAATCATCTGCCGCGAGCACGACGGTTGCTGTGGGTTTGCTGCACTACTCTGGCTTTGGTCGTCGAATTGGCTGCTACGCCAAGTGGCGCTTTCGCGCGGAAAGCGCCGCAATTTGAAGCATTGCCGCTTGTTCGCTCACGACAAAGTCATTTGTTGCTGCGCGCCTTCATCAATGGCAAGCCCGCCTGGTTGACGGTCGATAGTGGTGCGCCCGTGAGCGCGATTGCCCTGAATCGCCGCCAACATTTTCGGCTCAAACCGATCACCGCCGAATCAAGTTTGCCAGCACGCGTCCAAATCAACGGCGCATTCAACAATGTGGCTATCGCGCGTGAACTGCGAATCGGCGGGCTGACTCTCGTCGATGAACCGGTAGTCACGGTGGATCTCGGTGGCTCTGCGCGCGCTGCGAAAATGGCGCACGAACCACAGATCGACGGGATCATTGGAGCAGATATCCTTTTCCCGACACAGGCGGTTCTGGACTGTGAAAAACAGCTACTGATTCTGAAGACCGATCCAAACGTCCTCGGGAGCTTTCCCGGCTTCAATCGACGTGGCTTACGCGCTGTTCCGATTCAGGTCAGCGATGGTTACAACCTGTATGTGAACGGATCGGTGAACGGACAAGCGGCAAAACTCATGGTCGATACGGGCTCGTTCACCACACTATTACACCGCTCGTTCGTCCGACGGATGCGAATCGCCACTCGCGAGACAGCATATAGCTCTTCGGCCGTGAATCTGAAAGAGCGCGGCGTGCGTGTGGCGAATATTCGCAAGCTGACCG
This sequence comes from uncultured Verrucomicrobiae bacterium, assembly GCA_963803285.1. Taxonomy (GTDB): domain Bacteria; phylum Verrucomicrobiota; class Verrucomicrobiia; order Chthoniobacterales; family UBA10450; genus Udaeobacter. The sequence continues at coordinate 163,191 of CAWDMG010000005.1, forward strand.
TCGGCTCGGTCAATATCAGGGGCAAAGACGTAGGCGTGATAGACCTGGAAGGACTCATTCACGATGGATTGCTGGACGGATCGCCGCCAGTCGCCGGGTTGCTCGGCGCAGAAACACTGCGACGGCACCATGGCATCATCGACTTCGGCACGCGGACGCTTTATCTGAGATAGCGAATCGTACGGAACACTTCGCTTGTCATTCCGAGCGAAGTCGGGGAATCTCTCGATTTTCTGCTCGTGAACGAAATCACTCAGGCATTCGTTTTGGCAGCGGGTCTTGGCATGCGCTTGCGTCCAATAACCGATGAGCTGCCGAAGCCACTCATCCCGATCTTTCAAAAGCCGCTCATCACATTTGCGCTCGATCATTTGATTGGCGTGGGAGTGAACAAGTTCGTCGTTAATACGCACCGGCTTCCGGAATTATTCCAAAATTTCTTTGCCGCGCGCAAGTATGCTGGCTTTCCTGTCACGCTTGTTCACGAGCCGGACCTGCTCGAAACAGGCGGGGGTATCAAAAACGCGGAAGTTCATTTCGGCAGTGAACCCTTCCTGACCTACAGCGGCGATATTTTAACCGACGTCGACCTCCAACCTTTGATCGATGAACATTTGCGTCGGGGAAACGACGTGACGCTCGCTTTGCGTCACACCGGTTTGGCCTCAGCTGTGGCTTTGCGCGATCACCGGATTGTGGACATCAGCAACCGCTATGGCGTCGCGGGAAATTTTGATTTCGCCAATATCGCGGTTTGGAACTCGGTGATTTTTCAGCGGATTCCGCCGCGCAAAAAGATCTCGTTTATTCCGATCATTGCGGATTGGATAGCCCAAGGCGCCAGAATCGGCGGCGTGGCAATGGACGACGGGAAGTGGTTCAACATCGGGTCGCGCAAAGAATATCTCGATGTCCACCGCATGATTTCGAACAAACATTGGCGACCGGCCTACGTGAGAACGCGCGAATGGCCCGAGTGCAAAGCGAGCAGCGCGATCGTCGATTCGAGCGCACAGTTACGTGGCTGCACAGTCGTGGGACGAAACTGCCGCGTCGGCGCGGATGCGATTCTGGAAGACACAATTGTGTGGCCGGATGCAGAAATTGCTTCCCAAAGCCGGTTGGAGGCTTGTATTGTCCGCTCCCGAAAAAAGGTCACCGGCATCCATCGCGACATCGACTTCTGAATTTATGAGAACGGACCTGCTTGTTCGACGAACGCGGAAGCATTTCCCGCGCTTGGATGTCGGGGAGTTAAAAATCGCACCAATTCAAAAAGGTGGGTCGGACCGTAAATTCTATCGAATCCGTTGCTCCGCGGAGCAGGCGCTCATTTTGGTAAAATATAATCTGGAGCGGGAAGAAAATCGCCACTACGTAACCATCGCGAACTTTCTTACCGAGCATCGAATTCGCGTGCCGGAGATTTACTTTCACGATGCTGACGAAGGTTTGATCTGGCTGGAAGACCTTGGCGAGCGCGACCTCTACAGTTATTGCCACGAAAGCTGGCTGGTGCGCCGCGCGTTCTACGAATCGGCTCTCGATCAAATCGCGGCGCTGCACGCTTTGCCCGAATCGGTTTGCATCGAGATGAAGCCGCAGTTGTCGGACGAGTTCAATTCCGAGCTTTACCTGTGGGAACAAAATTACTTTTTCGAAAATTGCCTCGGCCGTTTATTCAAAATCGAGCAAGAAAAGCTCGCGCAGTTGGCATCCATGCCTGCGCTGCAGGAAATCGCAGATCGCCTGGCATCGTTCCCGAGAGTCTTGGTGCACCGCGATTTTCAATCGCAGAACATCATCATCCGAAACGGTCAGGCGCACCTGATTGATTTCCAGGGAATGCGACCCGGTCTTGCCGAATACGACCTCGCGTCATTGCTTTATGATCCCTATGTCGATCTTCCGGAAAGCGAACGCGCAGAGTTGACGGCATACTATCGCGGCCGTCAGCTGGAAAACGGTATCGCGATCAATGGCGATTTTGATCTCAAGTTGCGGCTCTGCGCCATGCAACGCCTGATGCAGGCGTTAGGTGCTTACGGATTTCTCGGCCTGGTCAAGGGTCACGAACATTTCCTCAAGCACGTCGCTGCCGCGATGCAGTCGTTGCACCGCGTCGTAGCGGAAATTGACGGGCTGACCGAACTGGAGAAAACGTTGCGGCAACTGACGTAAGCAGACCGGGAATTATTTCACCACGATTTCGGTGAACTGAAACACATAGGCCTGTAGCGAAACCAGAACGCCCCACAGCGTCGGCAGCGCGACGCTGTAAAAAACGGGCGCAGTGGACAACGCGGCGTTATGCAGCGGATCGTAGTTCTGAGGCCAAGTCATTTCGAACGCCGGACAGGGGTAAAGATAACTAACCGAACATCCACTTTAACAGGATGAGCAAACCATGAGACCCCGAGGCAAATGGTGAAGCTGCTGAGCAATGACTCGCGGCGGAACCAAAACGGTCATCATTCGGGACGGCTCGATTCGGATGACCCAACCGCGCCACGGGCAATTAACGAACATTAGTACGTCAGCGTGGCCCGTCGTTTTTGCATTGCGAAGTCGTTCATGATAACCTTTTTCCCACGTAAATTGGTTTATGCCTCAACTTGATCGCAACTCGCAAAGAGAAAACAAAAACCGCGGGAGCGAACCGAATTTTAATTGGCGCGGCGTCGTTCTCATTGTCATCGCTTTCAGTCTGATCGCGATGGCGATGCTCTTTTACCGGGGCGGGATGCAAGCGGTTGAAGACGTGCCATATAACCGTTTTCTCGAGCTGCTGGAGAACAAGCAGATCGTTACCGACAAAAATTATCCTCTCCAGTTGGTCGTCGAGGATGGCCGCCCGACGCAGACGCTGCGCGGCGCGTACATCCGCCAGGGCGCAGGCGCAGCGCCCTCACAACCGATGCCGTTCCGCACAACCGTCTATTTGAATTTCACCAATGATCTGCAGAAGAAGCTGGCTGACGCCGGTATGCAGCCCGCCATCAAAACAGAATCAAACATGCTTGCGCAGACGTTGGTGGGTTTTCTGCCGATCGCGCTTTTCCTCTTGGTCCTGTATTTTCTGTTTCGCCAGCAGATCCGCATGGCGGGCAAGGGCGCGCTCAATTTCGGCAAATCCAAGGCGCGGATGCTCGCCCGTGACAAAAACAAGATCACCTTTCGCGACGTGGCGGGCGTGGAGGAAGCCAAGGACGAAGTGCAGGAGCTGGTCGAGTTCCTGCGTGACCCGAAAAAATTTCAGAAACTCGGTGGCCGTATTCCCAAGGGCGTATTGATGGTCGGCCCGCCAGGCACCGGCAAGACCCTCCTTGCGCGCGCCATCGCAGGAGAAGCTGACGTGCCATTCTTCTCCATCAGCGGCTCAGATTTCGTGGAAATGTTCGTCGGCGTCGGCGCCTCGCGCGTCCGCGACATGTTTGAGCAGGGAAAGAAATCCGCGCCGTGCATCATTTTCATCGACGAAATTGACGCGGTAGGTCGTCACCGCGGCCATGGCGTGGGCGGCGGACATGACGAGCGCGAGCAAACGCTAAATGCGCTGCTCGTGGAGATGGACGGCTTCGATACGCAGGAGGGCGTGATCATCATTGCTGCCACCAACCGGCCGGACGTCCTCGACCCGGCGTTGCTGCGACCGGGTCGCTTCGATCGCCAGATCACCGTCAATTTGCCGGACGTCAAAGGCCGGGAAGAAATCCTGCGCGTGCACGCAAAGAAAGTGAAGCTCGCTGAGGGTGTCGATCTTGCCGTGATCGCGCGCGGCACGCCGGGTTATTCCGGAGCGGAATTGGCCAACGTCATCAATGAAGCGGCATTGCTCGCCGCGCGTCGCGGACTAAAAGGAATTACGCTCGCTGAACTGGAAGAAGCTCGCGACAAAGTTCGCTGGGGTAAGGAACGCCGTAGCCTTGCGTTAAGCGAGAAAGAAAAACAGAACACCGCGTATCACGAAGCAGGCCACGCGCTGTTGCTCGTCCTTCTTCCGCACACCGAACCGTTGCACAAGGTCACCATTATCCCGCGTGGACCATCGCTTGGATCGACCATGTGGTTGCCGGAGGAAGACAAATACACCAATCGCAAGAACGAATTGCTGGCCAGTCTGGCAGTCTCCATGGGCGGCCGCGTCGCGGAAGAAATTATCTTTGGCGACATCACCAATGGCGCGCGCGGCGACATTAGAGGCGCCACGGCCATTGCGCGCCGGATGGTTTGCGAATGGGGTATGAGCGAAAAAATGGGCATGGTCGAATACGGCGAACACGAAGATTACGTTTTCCTCGGACGCGACATCTCTCGCGCGCGCGACTACAGCGAAGCGACCGCCGAGCAAATCGACCAGGAAGTGCGCAGGCTCATCGACGAATCCTATCAACTGGCCAAGCACACGCTTATTAGTAATCGCGACACACTCGAAACCATCGCGAAAGCGCTGCTCGAGTACGAGACTTTGGACGGCTCGCAGATCAAAGAGATTATCGACCACGGACGGCTGATTAATCCGCCACCCGGCGTTGGCGGGCCCCCCAGTCAAGAAACCGGCGCCCGAAAAACCGCCCAAGCAAGTCGTCGCTCCCGACGTCGCCCCACCGCTCCCCGGCGCCCTCGGCGGCGCTCCGGCGTAGCGGTCGCTTAAGGGTTGAGGCTACGTCTCTGAAAGCGACTTGCGTAACCAGCTGAGTATCTTGCCCTGCTTTTCAGCTGCCGCACAGATCTGTATGTAATCGCTTTGCGCGGCGATCTTTTGCCTTTTTCGGCTTGCCATCATTGAAGGCAGGACCAACATACAAAAAGAATGTTTCCCCTTTGCATCTCATTAGGTGATTTGGCAATGAGTGCCTCTTGGATTTTGTTGTGTAGACCAACACACTGATATTCGGCGCGACAGTTTCCGCAGATATGACTGTGAGATCAGTTACAAGACGCGAACTGGCCGAAGACGAGCGTATCCTCCGCACCAGTGTCGCCACCATGCGGCGGGATGGCAAGAAACTGGATGGAGAATTATGTCTAACTAACTACCGTATACTTTTTGTTGGGATGGACCAAAATCGCACGGAATGGTCGTTGTCAGCTCTGGTTTCTGCAAAGATGAACAATGCGCTGATTTTCTGCGACGACGGAATAAAGTTGGTATTCAGCGACGGCTGTTCCGAGGTATTCATCCTACATAATCGGGAAGAATGGGTGGTCGATATTCTTGCGGCAAAGGTTGCACCTGCGCACGCGCTCCTAACCAAAGAAGAAAGAGGACCCTTTTTAGATTATGACCGCGGCGCACTACGAGAGAACTTGATGAAAGTTTGTAATCAAAACGAGCTTCGCACACTAACTTTCGAGCTCGGTATCGATCTGGAAAATCTTTCGGGAGATAACAAAGAAGATAACGTGCGCGAGTTGATCAGATACTGCGAACGTACTGGCAAGTTGCGGACTCTGCTCGTTAAATGTCGGAATCTGAATCCGAATATTTCGTGGCCGACGGTCTGACTTGCAACAAGAGGAACACTATGTTGGGAGATATTATTCGTTTGGTAACGGCCGGAACGCAGCTCTACGGACTTCATAAGGCCAAAACGTTCGACCTTATAGAAGGGGAGGAACTGATTAGGCAACGTCAGGTATCTTGGGTGCGTGGATTCGGACTTAAAGTGGACGGTGTGTTATCCCTGACCAACAAGCGCCTTCGTTTTGAGTTTTTCGACGAATACCTATCCTATCCTCTGGAAAATATTCTTTCCGTGCGGTTGGTGCAGGTCTGGAAAGTCCTCCCCAACGGAGTCGAACTAGGGTTTGGCGAAGGGCGCGTCGAGGTGTTTGCTGTCTGGAAGCGTGAGGAGTGGGTCACGGAAATCCTGAAAGCTCGCGGACGGGTGGCGGCGGCGAGTGAAATCGAAAAGACCTCTGATGGAACGGTCTTAGACTTGGATCAAGCAGGTACCCGTCGCAATTTGACTTTTAGCCTGGACGAAAGCGAACTGAAAAGCCTTTCTTTCGATCTTGGTGTCGATTACGAAGCGCTCGCCGGAGAGACGAAAGTAGAAAAAGCGCGTGAATTGATCGTGGCTTGCGAACGGCAAGGCTTGTTGTCGAAACTGTTGAAGGAATGTTCCGAACGACGCCCGCACGTCCACTGGTAAGGAAATCCATGGATAAACAACGTTTCTTGGACGCGATTTTGCGGCAGTTCAATAATGACGAACTTAAACTGCTGTGTTTTGACCTTGGCCTTGACTATGAAAATTTAGCTGGGGATACGAAAGCCATCAAGTGCCTGGAGCTGATTCTCTATGCAGAACGGCGGGGCAAACTGGAAGACCTGCTATCTATCTGCGAGAAGGCGCGCCCCGGCGTGAACTGGAGCGAATTCGCCGGACCGGCTGCTGACGAGCCGTACCCAGAAGTGCCTGAAGCTCGCCCCTCAGCTGCCAAAGCTTTTGGCGCCTCTGGAGAAATCCATTCGTCTGCCGATCTTTCCGTCTCAGATGCCCCAGTCGGGAATCAGAAGAAAGCAAAACGCACCGGCATTTTCATCAGCTATAGTCATCAGGATAAAAAATGGCTTGAAAGGTTACAAACCATGCTCAAGCCCTTAGTTCGCAAAGGCAGCATATATGTGTGGACCGATACCAATATCCAGACAGGAACGAAATGGCGGAATGAGATTCAGAGAAATCTCGATGCTGCGAAAGTTGGCGTGATGTTGGTTAGTCCGGATTTCCTGGCTTCCGATTTCGTCTGTGTAGAGGAATTGCCACAGCTACTCAAAGCCGCCGAAGAAGGCGGCCTAAAAGTATGCTGGGTGCTCGTAAGATCCTGCCTTTTCGAAACCTCGCCATTGGCTGACTTTCAGGCTGCCCACGAAATTAGTCGTCCTCTGAACAGTCTAAGCGAGGCTGAACTGGACGGAGCTTTGGTGCGAATCTGCAACGAAATTCTCCGGCTCTCGAAAAGTCCATGAAGCGCCTGACCAGGCGCTCCAGCCGGCTTCTAGCGTTGCGCATCGACGTCCAATCTGACTACTGTATCTCAACTGTTGCAAAGCTTCGCTGCCAGATCAGTGGCTAAAGCTTTGTTTCGTTAGGCCGAGATGAAAGTTCTCGTCTTCGGCAACTCTGGTTCCGGAAAGAGTACTTACGCACGCGCCCTTGCCGCGCGAGAGGGCCTGACTCACCTTGACTCGGACTCGATTGTTTGGGGGTTTGGGGAGCCCGGCAAGATTGCTGTGCAGCGCCCGGATGAAGCTGCCGCAGCTTCCCTTCGCAACTTCATTGATTCACACGCTGCCTGGGTCATTGAAGGCTGCTACGGCGAACTGGTTCGAGCAGCGTCGGCTCATTGCACACTGCTGGTCTTCCTCAACCCTGGGATCGATGCGTGCCTGGCAAACAATCTCAAACGGCCCTGGGAGTCACATAAGTACGCTTCGCTCGAGCTTCAAAACAGCATGCTTGATCAACTTCAAAAGTGGGTAGCCGAGTATTATCAGCGAACGGACGCGTACTCATACCGGGTCCATCGTGAAATCTTCGATGCGTTCACAGGACCCAAGGTTGAGCATCGTGAAATCAGTGCATACACGGCCTGACAACAAATTTCAGTCGTAACCGAGCCTGGGCGTTAAACCGGCATGAGCGAACTTCTCGCGGGCAAGGTTCAGGGTGGCTTCGGCGCCGCCTCCCATTGGTTGAAGCTCTTTAATGCCGCCTACAGCGAGAAGCTAGGGATGCCTGTGTTCCCCGGCTCGCTGAACATGGCACTCGATCACGTTTTTAATTGGTTCGACGCGCGTTACGAACCTCACAAAATCTGGTTCGGACGGGAAGAGTATGGCGGGGAATGCGACATACTGCTGCTTCCCTGCGAACTAGTTAGTCTTGATTATCGGAAAGCTTTTTTGTGGACGCCGACGACCGCGGCAAGGGACCGACCAGATCCCTGGGTCGTCGAGATCGTCGCTGACATCAATTTGAGAGATCATTTCGGCTTGCTAGATGGCGATGTGGTCGCGATCAGGGTGCCCACTAGTGCCTTCCGGAGATGAGCACAGGTAAGAAAACTATGAACGCTATTTGTCCGAGGCGTCGGGCATGCCGCCGAACCAGGCGTTCGAGTCAACGCCTAGCAAACGTGGATATGCGATGAAGCCGTATCAGGAACAATTTCCAACTGGCACAATCGTTCGTATTGCTGAGCGTGCTGAGTTGGAGCGATTCCGACGCGAGTGGCAGTTCCACCACAAGCTCGAAGCAGAGCAGCTCTCCTACGCTGAGCAGACGGCGCAAGTAATAGACGTTGGCTTTTATCATGGAGGTGATGCGCTGTATCACCTCGATGGTGTTCCCGGCATTTGGCACGGACTCTGTCTTCACGCTGTCGGATAATTCCATCCGCACGATCTACTCCCCGGCGCTCGGTTTGAGCTACTTGAGCTTTCAGCGGATGGTCATTGGACATTGAATACCCAGTGTATTTATGACTGAACGAAGCATTGCGGCTTACGACGTATCGCAGCGTGTGAAAAGGTACGATGCCGATATGGAGTTGATGCACCCGAATCGATCAAAGATGGTCCAAATCGCTCTTGAGGTGTTGCCGTTTCCCAAGACAGCAGCCCTTCGCGCGATCGACCTAGGAATCGGGACTGGTTATTTCACCGAGCAGCTTTCTCAACCACTTTCCGAACAGCAGGGTGCTCGGCATCGACGGCGCTCAAGCTATGGTTGAGCTGGCAAAGGCGCGCCTGACGTCATTAACGTCGCGAGTCCAGTTCGTCATCGGCGATTTTCGAAACCTGCAACAATTGGCTCCCGACGCCGGCATGGCCGATGTCGTGTTTTCTGCGTACGCGCTTCACCACCTTGGCAAGCCCGACAAGGAGAAGGTGCTGAGACAGATCATTCAGCTTCTTGTGCCGGGCGGTTGGTTCATCAACGCGGATCTGATTGTTGCCGATTCACCGGAATTAGAGAGCCGGTTACAGGAACTCCGTGTCGCTGGGATTGTGGAACGCGCGGGCGGCGCGGACAACCGATTCACTGATTCAGCATCGACGCGTCGATTCCTGGCTGATCTCGAAAAGAACGAACATGATCAACCACTCACCCTTACCGAGGATTTAGCGCTCCTTCGGAGCTCTGGTCTAAAACACGTCTCTGCATTTTGGCTTGAATACCGCGAGTTAGTAAGCGGCGGACAGAAATGACGTTCGCGATCAAAGCCAGGGTTACGGACCTGTTAGCAGAGACATTCGCGTTCAGCGCGCAGAAGACGATGTATGGCGGCAAGCGTGTCGCCAAAGGCGATACAATCTTTGTCTTCGCCAGTGAGAACGAAGGCGGGCCAGGTCTCATCGCGAGCGGCATCGTCACCTCAGCTAAAGCGATCCCAAAGAAACGCGGGATCCCCCGGCAAACGCCACGGGTGAGCATCACTATTAGGCGCACCGCGATCGCCAAGCGACGCCTCGGGCGCAGCGAACTGAAACGTTTTTCCGATTGGAACGACGATCGACCCGAAACTGAGCTTAATTTTAAATTCTATCGTCAGGCAACGAACAAAATCGTGGGCATCTCGGATAAAGCTGCAGCATTCCTGCGCGGATTCTTTTAGGCGGCGGATTTCGAACGCCGCTCGCCAACTGTGCGGTCTTATGCATAATCCCGCAGTAATTCAGCGGGCTTTATGAACGGCGATAAGCGCAAGTTTCTTTTCGTTTCAATCACGGGGCTCATTAGTGACATCGCCTGGCAGGTGGCGAAGGAAGGCCACCAAGTGCGCTATTGCATCGAGGACGAGAAGGAGCGCGACATCGCGGATGGTTTCGTGCCGAAAGTGCGCGACTGGCAGCGCGAGGTGGATTGGGCCGACGTGATCGTGTTCGACGATACACTCGGACAGGGCGAGAAGGCTCAGGCGCTGCGCGCGAAAGGCAAAGCGGTAATCGGAGGCACGCCTGTACACGGACCGGCTCGAGGACGATCGCTCGTTCGGTCAGGAGGAGCTCAAGAAGGAGGGCATCAACATCGTGACCTACCGCGATTTCGATAACTTCGACGATGCGATCGCTTACGTGAAGGAAAATCCGGAGCGATACGTCATCAAGCCTTCAGGGACGGCCGCTAACGTGAAACGTCGCCTGTTCGTCGGTGATGAGGATGACGGGCAGGACGTCATCCGCGTGCTCGAGGCGTACAAGAAATCTTTTCCGGACGAGATCAGGCAATTCCAACTCCAGCGGCGCGTGACTGGCGTAGAGGTCGCAGTCGGCGCGTTCTTCAACGGAAAGGAGTTCATCTATCCGCTCAACGTAAACTTCGAGCACAAGAAGCTCTTCCCCGGTAACATCGGTCCGTCAACGGGCGAAATGGGCACGGCGATGTTCTGGAGTGGCCCTAACAAGTTGTTCAATTCCACGCTCAAAAAGATGGAAGCGAAGCTCGCCTCAGAAGGTTACGTCGGCTACATCGATCTCAACTGCATCGTGAACGGCAACGGCATTTATCCGCTCGAGTTCACCGCGCGCTTCGGCTATCCGACCATCAGCATCCAGCAGGAGGGCATGACTACGCCGATTGGGCAGTTCCTCGCAGAACTCGCCGCAGGCGCGAACCCGAAACTGAAAGTGAAGAGCGGCTTCCAGATCGGGGTGCGAGTGGTCGTTTCACCGTTCCCGTTCGATGACGATCGCCACATTCCTCTCCGTATCGAAGCATGCGGCGATCCTTTTCAAAAAAGGGATTCCCGAAGAGGTGCACATAGAGGATGTGATGCAGGTGAATGGACAATGGTACGTGGCCGGGACCTCGGGTGTTGTGCTGGTGGTATGCGGGGTCGGGCAAACCATGCGCCAGGCACAAGCACAGGCTTATTCACGCATCCGAAACATCATGATTCCAGACATGTACTACCGCGATGACATCGGCGAGCGGTGGTTCGAGGACCACGACAAACTGCATACCTGGGGATACCTGCGCGAGGTTTAAGTTAACAGCCAGCAAACCGACAATGGAAACAAGGACAATCGCGGTACTCGTTACGATTGCGTTCAGCGTGATTGGTGTATTGGGGGACTACTTCCTCAAGCTCGCCAGCGCACGCGAGCAACCGCTGCGGACGAGCTGGTTTTATCTTGGCTTCGCTCTCTACGCCTCGACCGCCTTCGGCTGGGTGTTCGTAATGAAACACCTGAAACTGGCTACCATTAGCGTTCTTTACTCTGTCTCCCTGGTGCTGCTGCTTACCGCGATCGGCGTGGTGTTGTTCCAGGAGTCACTGAACTACTTCGAAGTAATCGGAATCGTGTTGGCCGTGATATCGCTCGTGCTATTGATGCGCTTCGCTTAGCGACTACTAAAAAGCCTTCACATTAGACGCGTGACACGAAACTATCGCTTACTGTTCGGACCTCTGGCAGGAATCATTCTTGGTTTTGGCATAGCCGGATTGGCACTGCTGATTCCGGGGTATAGTCACGTGCATCAAACAGTGAGCGAGATCGGAGAAATTGGGTCACCGGCCAGAGTTCCCTTCGCCATCATGTTAGGCTGCGTTGCTGCCTGCATTTTGGTTTTCGCCTCGGCGGTTCGTGACGTATCCGTTGCGGCCTACCACCCTCGATTTGCGGCATATTTAATAGGATTCATGGCGTTGCCGGCTGCAGGAATAGGAGTGTTTGCCTACCCGCACCCGGCTCACAACCTGTTCGGTATGTCGGAACTGATTGGATATCAGGCACCGCTCATCTTTGCCCTGACATGGAGACGGGACCCACGAGCTAAAACCCTTGTCATGTTCTCGTGGATTTTCTTTGCACTCATTTGGGGGGCAATCGCGTTGAATTTAAGCGCATTTGCCGCACCGATTTGGGCTTACGTGAAGCCCGTTCACGGGCTTGCACAAAGGGCCCTTTTCGCTGCCTGGTTCGGTTGGTGCGCCGTGTTAGGGATATTATTGTTTAGGCGAAACTGGCAGGACTCCACCGATTGAAATGCCTCGTTAGGTATTATGAGAGCGTCTCTGGCAATTTTGGCGATGATCTTAGTCGCCGATTCCGCACACAGTGCGGACGCCGACCGCAAGCCGCTCGATGAACAATTCCTGCGAAGTTACATGACCGGAGAGTATGACCTCATCGGACGCAAGGGCGATTCGACCGCAACTTACACTGGACATGTAACACTCCGGGATGACGGAGAAGTTCTCCAAGTCACGAGAACGGTGGAAGGCAAAACCGACAAATGCACCGCTCGTTTCGACACCATAGCGGGCAGTGATCGTATTCCCGTGTTAAGAATGCATTTTCGTTTCGACGGCAAGGAATACGATGCCACTTACCACTGGCAATCGGATCCTGATAATTACCCGCGATTCACAGGGTGTGTTTATTATACCGGCACCAAATCGCCCGGCTTGGAAGCGTTTTTCCCAATTCACAAATGACGCTTAGTCGAAACGAACAGTATACCCTCCGCTGGCACCAGGGCGGTTCACCTCTTTCTCGTTTGGCGCGGAGTATTTGAGAGGAGATGTACATAAGATATTCAAAAGTTCTTCTCATTTGGGCGGTAGCATTTTTTGCCTCCCTCTTGGTGTTAAACAATCTTACGGACTTTGGCTCGAACTACACGTTCGTTACCCACGTACTCAAGATGGACACGACGTTTCCTGCGAATCGATCCATGTGGCGGGCTATCAATCCTCCGTTCCTTCATCATGCGTTTTATTGGATCATTATTCTGGCAGAGGCGGCAATTGCGGCTTTGTGCTGGTTGGGAGGACTCCGTCTATTCAGGGCGATTGATGACGCCGACCGCTTCAATAAAGCCAAGGGTATCGCGATTGCCGGACTTACCCTTGGAATTGTCCTGTGGTTTACTGGGTTTATCACCATAGGCGGAGAATGGTTTTTGATGTGGCAATCGCAGCAGTGGAACGGTCAAGAGGCAGCCTTTCGGTTGGCTGCGATTTTTGGCATCGTGCTTCTATATCTGGTGCAGCCCGATGGACAGTCCGATCCTTAACCCCCACGCTCGCTCTCGGAACGCGGAAAGTTGCTTTTGATTTCACCAGCAAGTTTTCGATGGTGAGTCACAATGAGCACTGAGCAAATAGAGGTCATTTTGAAATCGTTCGAGGCTCCGGATGAAGTGCGCGTGATGCAGAAAGGGAAATTCGAGTTGGTCCACCTCGGCGGAATCACAATTGGTCGTGCTACGTATGAGCCGGGCTGGAAATGGAGCGAGCACGTTGGCCCGAGTGTTGGCGCGAAGCGTTGTCCCGTTGAACACGTCGGGCTTGTTCTATCGGGAGCCGCGACAGTTGCGTTCGATGATGGTCGCGTAACTGAACTTCACGCAGGCGATCTGTTTTACGTTCCGCCCGTGCCGCACGACAGCTGGGTTATTGGCGATGAGCCGTACGTTTCTCTGCACTTTCTCGGAGCCGAGAATTACGCGACCGAAAGCCGCTGAAACCCAAATCTTGCATTAGACGTCGCGCGGTTGTAGCCGGGGCGTTGACCCCGGCGGCACCGTTCGAGGCAAAGCGCCACCTGGCCGAGGTCACCTCCCTCGACTACAACGAAGCGGCAAAGCGAAAATTCTGTTCGCAATCTTCGCGCTCAAAAGATCGCTCGACCCTCCCATCCTCCCACGCCCTCAAGTGGGACTGGACGACGCGAGGGCCTTTATTCTAAAACCGTCGCATGAACAAGTTGGCCCCAATACTTTTGCTCGCCACGGTGACGCCTTTTTGCGCACACGGACAGCAACCCGGCAGCGGCAGGCTCGCTAGCGCGCTTGCCGGCCAAGGACTTGCCGGCGCGAAGCTGGAACGACGCTACGGCAATCATCTGTTGGTTCCGGTTTCCATAAATAATCGGCGCGGCGCGCTGATGATCGATACCGGATCGCCAAATACGCTCATCGATCGCAACAGCGTGAGTACGTTCGGTCTAACGGCGGAAAAGACTGACTCAAGCGTCGGCGGTTTGTTTGGCCGCGCCTGGGAACGTTACGGGATGAGCAAAGTGAAAAGCATCGCGATGGGCAATTGCATGGTGACAAACGTGCCGGTGGCAATCGTCGATTTGTCCGGCATGAATCCGGGGCGCAACGCTGCCGCAACTGGATCCCACATCTCCGATTCCAAGGCGATGGCACATCTCAATGGGGTGCTCGGCGCGCGCGAGATGGTCAAGTTTGGGATGATCATCGATTGCACTCGGCAGATGCTTTATATCAATCCCAACGGCGCAAGCTCTGCGGTGAGCCAGAGTCTGGCGAGTTTCCTTGCCGGTCGCGGTTTTACGAGAGTCCCGATGCGACTCAATTCGAATGCTCACTTCGATGTTGAAGGCGCGCTGAACGGACACGCGACACGGTTTCTCGTGGACACCGGTTCGTCAATCACGCTGATCGACACGCAAGTCGCGGTGAAATCCGGAACCGGCGTGACCGCGCTTGCGGGCTACGGGGTAGGAGGCGCCGGCAATATGGTGGAAGGTGTGAATCGCGCCGGCGTGAAGGAACTGGCGATCGGAAATTTCAAACTGGCAAATGCCGAAGTGGTCGTGGCGCACGTATCAGGCGACATTCTACTCTCGAAATCGGCGGCGGAATCCAATGCCGGCGTCTTGGGCGAAGATTATTTGTCGACCAATTTCGCGGTGATCGACATGGGCGGCAGAGCGCTCTACCTGCGTCGCCCCGATTCTCGCTGAGTTCTTTGTCATGTTGAGCGAAACGCTGCAACGAAATGCGAGGATGAGGCCAGGCTTTCAAACATCTCTGACCAGCTCATGGTGCAGGCTGGCGCACGGAAATAACAGAGATTCTTCGCTTCGCTCAGAATGACAGAAATCCTTGCGGACCGGCCTTTAGCGCCCGACCAGCTTCGGAACGGTCGCCTTTGCGAGGCTCGTGAACGCGGCGACCGCGGTGTTTGCCGCTGAGTCGCTCAGCCGCAACAGACCGATATCCAAGCCGAGGTTTTTGCCATGCAAACGGATGGCCCTTAACTTCAAATTCTCACGGCCGCGCAACGCGATCTTTGGCATCAACGCGGCCGCTTGCGATGGGCCAAGCGAGCGAAGAAGCGTTTCGATAGCGTTGATCTCAGCAATCACATGCGGGCGGACCTGATGTTTTCGACAGATTTCGTCCGACATTCTGCGCATCACAAAGCTGTCGGGCAATTGAAGCAGACGTTGCTGGTGCAATTTTGAAAAATCAAGCACGCGCCGATTCGCCCACGGGTGGTTCTGCGCTACGATCAACGCGAATTGGTCAGTGCAAAGACGCTCGTAACGCAGATTTGGAGAGTGGCGGGTCAGAAAACCCAAGCCGACATCCATGCGGCCTTCTTCGAGTGCCGTCTCGATCTCAGTGGACGAGATTTCTTCGACTGTGATGCTGATCGCCGGATGATCGGCGACAAATGCGCCGAGAAGTTGCGGGACGAGCGGCACATTCAGCACCGGGATAACACCCAGCCGCAACGCCCCGCGTAATTCTCCGGGTTCACTATTCAGTTCGTGGAGAAGATTCTCCAACTGATGAAGGAGCGCCCGGGCGTGCTCCTGAAAAATCAGACCTCGTGGAGTGAGCAAGATCCGTTTCCCACGGCGCTGAAACAGAGGGACGCGAAGACCCGCTTCCAAATCCCGCATTTGCTGCGAAACACTCGGCTGCGAAATTCCGAGCCGGTCAGCCGCGCGGCTAAAGCTTCCCGCTTCGGCAACCGCGAGAAAATACCGGAGATGGCGAATGTCCAACGGTTCCGACATGGGAAAAGGAATATTGTTCGCCGGAGCTGCGAAATGCAATCAGGAGCTTGACCCTGAATGCGTTCGGGGTTGATTGCCGGCCGGGATTCTGCTTGCATAGGTAAAACTTATGGCGCTATTTTAAAAACCTTCGAACACTGCAATGACCTCGAAGCTTTTCCTCGTTGCCATTTCGGTGACCCTTTTGACGCTGGCAGGTTGTAACAAGAAGTCCGGTTCGACCGTTCAGAATTCGAACAAAGTCCGCGTCGGTTACATCGGTTTGACTTGCGAGGCTCCGATCTTCGCAGCTTTTGAGAAGGGGTTTTTCAAGGAGGAGGGACTCGAGCCTGAACTGGTAAAATGCAGCTGGTCGACCTACAAGGATACACTGGCGCTTGGCGGTTACGACATCACTCATCATTTGGTGATGTACTTTCTGAAGCCGATCGAGCAGGGTTTGGACGTCACGATTCTTAGCCGGAATCCACCGCGGATGTTTGCGCGTCCAGGCGGGCGTGAAAACGAACATTCACACGATTCAGGATCTGAAAGGAAAGCGAATTGGTGTGCCGGGAATGGGGACGCCCCCATTCGTTTTCGCAAATCGTGTCTTCGGCGTCCACGGGATCGATGCGGGGAAAGATATTACCTGGAAAGTTTTTCCGGCGGGTGAATTAGGTCTGGCGATCGACAAAGGCGAAGTAGACGCCGTCGCCAACGCAGAACCCATCGGAAGCCTGCTGATTGCCGAGGGTAAAGTAAGAAACATTGCCGACCAGATAATGGACGCGCCTTACAAAGATGAGTATTGCTGCGAAGTTATCGCGAACGGCAAATGGGTGGATGCCAATCCTGATACCGCGGCCAGAGCAACGCGTGCCCTGTTAAAAGGCGCCAAATGGGTCGAGACCAATCCAAGGGCTGCCGCCGTTATGGCGGTAGAGAAAAAATACCTCGCTTCCACGCCCGAACTGAACACCGTTGCACTCGCGCGCTTGCGCTACATACCCAGTGTGCAATTGGCCGAGGAGTCCGTCCTTACTGCAGGCCGCGAAATGAAAGTCGCCAAGATGCTTTCTCCAGAGACCGATACCGAAGCGCTGGCAAAACGTGCTTTCATGCATCTTCCCGGCGTTACGGACGAGTGGATTAAGACCATCGAGGTCGAAAAAATTGCTGGAGCCCAGGTTTCACCTGACGAAGATATCCGGCTAATCGCGGCGTTGATCCAAAAGGACAGCGGAGATTCGTGCTGCCGAAGAAAAATGTTCGATCAACCGGACCAGGATGCGCCGAACCTCGCCGACCCTGACGCGCCGTGCGTTGGTAAAAATGTGATTGCGGCTGGCGAGTGAGCGTATGTGGTTAGCGCCAAAGGCGCGGTATTCACCGCAAGCCTGGGGCATCGTCCCAGGATTTAGAATTCACAAGGGACCAGCGCTGAAAGCGCGAGTCAGTTTTTCCACCGTTGAAGCGCGCTTTCAGCGCTTTTCCCGCGACCATTTGAATTCCTGGGGCGATGCCCCAGGCTGGTATGACAAAGCGCCTTTGGCGCTGATTGAATGAGCGGGGCACTACCGAAACTTCAATTAACTGCCGTGCGAACACTGCCGGAGAATAACGCCGCGAAATTGCTCAAAGACAGATCGACATTGCCCTGGCCGATGCAGCTAGCTGTTCCGGTCGCGACTTTGATTACGTTCGGAACTCACTGGCTGATCGCACAAAAAGCGCCGCCGCTCGAGACGCATTCTTACATGCTGCTTTTTTGGGAAATCGTTGGGGTCTCAATTGTTCTCTCAATTGTGCAAAAGTTCTGGCCAGCGCTGCGCAAATGGATGCGGCATATGTGGCCGATTTTTACGGCTGCCATTCTGTTACTCGGCGTCTGGGACGTGATTACGGCAGGCTTGCACTTGCTCCCGCTACCGTATTTTCCCGGACCTGCGGCGGTTTTGCGCAGCTTGATTAGCGATCGCGGTGCTTTTGCTCGATAGCACATGGCACTCGCTCGTTTTGCTTCTGAGTGGCTACATACTCGGCGTGATCGTGGGACTTGTTAGCGGGGTGTGCATCGGTTGGTCGAGTTCGGTGCGCTATTGGGGGATGCCGGTGTTGAAAGTCGTAGGGCCGATTCCAGCAACAGCATGGATTCCAATTGCGATGGTAGTGTCGCCTTCGGCAATCATCTCTTCAGCGGGATTGATTGCGCTCGCGGTATGGTTCCCGGTTACAATGTTGACTGCCTCCGGGATTTCCAACACGCGCGCGTCCTACCTGGACGTGGCTCGAACGCTCGGTGCAGGACGCCTCTATCTGATTTTTCGAGTCGCGATACCAGCCGCGATCCCAAATATCTTTATCGGCTTATTTATGGGACTCGGTGCCTCGTTTCTAACTCTGGTGGTCGCGGAGTCTGTGGGAGTTAAGTCCGGTCTCGGATGGTATCTCACTTGGGCGCAAGGCTGGGCCGAATACGGCAAAGTTTTCGCCGCGCTCATCATCATGGCAGCCTTCTTCTCTACAGTGATGACTTTGCTGTTCAAACTGCGCGATCGAGTCCTGGTCTGGCAGAAGGGAGTGATCAAGTGGTGACAATGAATAATTTGGCCGCGTCAGGCGTTCGCGTTGACGAAATCTGCAAAAGTTTTCCGGTGCCTGACGCACCCGGCACAAGCCGGCTTGCCCTCGGCGGGATATCGTTTTCCATCGCCGCAGGCGAGCTGGTTTCGTTAGTCGGGCCGAGCGGTTGTGGAAAGTCGACGTTGCTTCGACTCATCGCCGGCTTGGATGTTCCGGATTCGGGCGAACTGCTCATCGGCAACGAAAACATTATCGGACCGAACGCGGAGCGCGGTCTCGTTTTTCAAGATCCAAATCTGTTCCCATGGCTGACGGTTCGCCGGAATATCGAAGCCGGCCTGGCTGCGCGCGGTGTATTGCGCGAAAAACGGAATGAAGTGGACGACTTCATGCGGCTGGTCGGACTCGAAGCGTTTGCTAATGCCTATCCACATCATCTCTCCGGTGGCATGGCCCAACGTGTTGCGCTTGCACGCGCACTCATCAATCATCCCAAAGTTCTGCTGCTCGATGAGCCGCTCGGCGCGCTGGACGCCTTCACGCGGATGCGCATGCAGGACGAAGTGCTGCGCCTGTGGGAGAATCGTCGCACCACGATGTTACTCGTTACCCACGACATTGATGAAGCGATCTACATGAGCGATCGCATCCTGATCATGACGCAGGCGCCGGGGCGAATCGATCGTGAGATTAATATTGAGCTCACGCGACCACGTGATCGCACCAGCGAATCGTTTCTCCGCTTCCGCAGCGAGATTCTCGAACATCTGCATTTCGCCGGCAGAGTCGCCGACGTTTCGGCCTAAGAAAAGGTCGTGGAACTGTTATGGAAAAGCCACAAGCCCGACGGGGCATCGCGTCAAAAAAGTAACAGAAATGTCCCTTTTATGGCTGTAGATTCGTTGAAACATGGACAGGTATGGAAGCCAAGTGTGCCGAACAAAGCAGTTTCGGGTTGCCGACTGGTCACGACGTTTACGAGGTCCGTCCCCGAAAGGACAGAGATGGATTTGATTTAACCAGTGAGCTGTTTCGATACGGCCCGATCTGGTATTCAGGGCCCGACGCGGTCCGTAACGCGATTGCGTACGCGAAGTGTCGCTCCCACTTCCGGTCCCAGCGAGCAATTATTCGCGTGTTGGACGACTCCGGTGCTGTAGTCCAGATGCACGAATAGAGCGGCGCCTGCGGCGCGCGGTGCGCAATACAGCCGCGACATTTTCCAGAACTTGTGATCGGTTACGCGGTTTTCGCGTGTGCTTTCGAAACGACTCGTGTAGCCTCGCAAGCTCCCGGAGAGAATCAAGATGCGAAAATGGATCATCTTCTTCAGTGCAATCGCGCTTGCGGTCACAGCTCAATCAATATTAGTCGAGGCTTCAGATACGGAATGGGATCGAACGGTTCTACCGCGTCCGCCGCAGCCATTTGAAGGCGTTACGAAACGGACGCTCGAAGGCATCAGTGCCGATCTCAAGAATCCGGGCCGATCAGGGCTGGGTCTCCGTCCCGGCATAGCGGGTGTGATTGTAGCCGAGTCCAGTTTTCTTGGCGGCTTCTCGCTATATGTCGAGAATGGTCATCTCAAGCACACCTACAGCTTGCTTGGCTTGAAACTGGACACCATCAGTTCGCGCGACTCGCTACCCACAGGAAAAGTGAACGTGCGTTACGAGTTCACCGCCGATAAACCCGGCGAGTTCGGCACCGGTGGCACAAGCCGGCTATTCATCAACGGCAAACAACAAGCCGAAGCGAAAATGGAACATAGCGTGCCGTTCCGGTTTGCCTCGTATGCAGGCATGGACATCGGCACCGATAACGGGCTTCCTGTGGTCCCGAAATTCGAATATGCGAAAGTACTCCCGAAATATTTCAAGGGTACGATCGAAAAAGTGGAGTTCGATCTCGGACCGGCGAAACTAAGTGCCGAAGATCTCCAACGGATCTACCTGCAACGCTTCGCCAGCGCAGTTCGCAATTAGTCATAGCCGATCCGGAATCGGCAACTTGTCCGCCGTAGCTTCAGCGAAGGCGGATCGCAAGTCGGAAATCTAAAATTGAATAAGCCGGCAGTCGGATTCGAACCGACGACCTGCTGATTACAAATCAGCTGCTCTAACCAACTGAGCTATGCCGGCGCTGCCCATATGAAAGCCGGTTTAGCGAAATCATCAAGGTTCGGCACGACCAGCTTCCCGAGTTCCAAGCATGATCAATTCGCAGTATCGGGCATCGCGCCCATATAGTTACCGGCTAGGAAGTCAACTTTATCGGAAACCATACGCCAGCGCCCAATGCGTGCGGGCTGCTGGCGATTTCTCTACGCTAACGATGATAAAGTAACTGCCTGTGGTCTTCGGAATGATGTGCGCAGCCGCAAAGTGGTCTTTCGCCCAACTGTCTGGTTGTTCCGCAAGTTTTCCGTCCGAATTATAAATATGAACGGACACCTTTGCATGATCGACTTCTGTTCCCAGCCAGAACCAATATTCAT
Organism: uncultured Verrucomicrobiae bacterium; assembly: GCA_963803285.1. Taxonomy (GTDB): domain Bacteria; phylum Verrucomicrobiota; class Verrucomicrobiia; order Chthoniobacterales; family UBA10450; genus Udaeobacter. Next base: position 184,058 of record CAWDMG010000005.1, read on the forward strand.
TCCCTTTAAACAATTGTTGCCGCACCGCTTTCCTTTCACCCGAAGCGAGGCCGCCTGTCCAGTAGTCCTCGCGCACCTGAAATCCTTGTTTTGCATAGGGTTCTGCCGCCAGAAGAGCGAATGCCCGCGCGTAGACTGTGGTGGGGTCGACCGAGGCGAAAATTGCAGACGGTAGCACAGCGATGGCCGCCAACAGGGAGGTCGTGCAGAGAAGGACCTTTGCGAAAGGGTTCACTTGAAATTTCTCAGTCTTTCTTGCTTTCTACAAATCAACAACTCTGAAGCGCAAGCCGAAATTTTCTACGGTCCGTTCTACAGTCGGGCAAGATTTTGATGCAAAACTTGCAACTCTGCGGAACGCACCGCGAAAGCGAAATTGCGAACTACCCAGCATCAGCAACGATATGCAAAGCAGTGAAACGCTGCGAAACTCGTTAGGCTTGAATTACAAATCAGCTGCTCTAACCAACTCATCTATGCCGGCGCTTCCCCTTACGAAAGCCGTTTTAGCGAGCTCATCAAGAGGTCGTCCGACAATCGCGCAGCATCACGAATAACCGTTACACTGCTCACACGTGATTAGCAGTTTTGTAACACCGCGCGCATGTGTGCGAGCGAGGACGCGCGCTACGGTCTTTGCCGGTTGTTGTCTTCTTCATCTCTCCGTTGCGACTGCTGTTTATCGCAATGCGCACCGCATGATTCGATTGGATCACCGCCGCTGACGGACTCCGATTGGCTTGTCCGTGTTGGTTTAGACAACGCCAGAATCTCCAGCAGGATTTCTGCGAGCCGTTCCGGTGGCTCGGGTGAGACGCTCATCAATGTTATAGACGCCGCCGACTTAAAATTGTGTCTGCGCTTACCTTCTTTTTTTGCTGACGAAGGCGGACTGCAATAGTTTCGGTTCTCACCGGTGGGTCGTTTCCAAGCCCGCGGGCATCGGACGCTTGCGCGATTGGAGGAAAGCAGTGAGCTGCGCCAGTTCTTCCGGTTTTATTGAGTTGCCAAACGCAGGCATGTTCACGCCGCCGTTTACGATCCGGATAATGATGTCGCTCTCGGAAAGCGTGTCGCCGATGTAAGTGAGATCGGGGCCGCGGCGGCCGCCGTTGCCGTTGATGAGGTGGCAATTAAGACATCCTTTGCTCTGAAAAACTCTTGCGCCCTCGAACACAGGACCGCTTGTCGCGCCAATGACTTTTTCCGTCAGCGGCGGCGGATCGAAATTTGGCGACCACGGAGAGTTTGCACCCGCAATCCAAAGCGATCCGATCATGATTACACTCAACAGCACCACAGCGATCGACCACGGCCGCCGAGAGGGCGCGCGTTCACCCTGGTTGTTCAGGATCGGTGCCGCCAACAGAAGGATGCCGATCACCACCGGCCCGAGAATCATCAGGTAGCCTTCCAGCTCGCGCGGAATGATGGCCAGCAGGGCGAAGTACCAAAGCAAATACCAGTCAGGCCGGGGGTCGGCGTTGAGAATGCTGGGGTCGGGCGGCTTATCGAGCGCAGGTGGCCCGACAAAATACGCGAGCAACGCAATGACGATGATGAGGCCGGTGCCGAACACAAAATCGCGCCACGCCCCGTCAGGCCAGAAAGGATGCCCCGTTTTTTGCATCAATGCTTCGTATTCCCGCCGGTATGTTTTTGGATCGACTTCTTTCCCGGCAGTCGGTGGCTCGGCAATGCCGTGGCGCAACACAAGCATCAAGTGGATCCCAATGAAGATGAACATCAGCGCCGGCATGATGAAAACGTGAATGGCGAAAAAGCGGCTTAACGTTGCGCCGCCGATCGTTGTGCCGCCGAGAATGAATTGCGCCAGAAAATTGCCGATCAATGGAACACGCCCGGCCTGTTCAGCGGCGACAACCACGGACCAGGCAGCGGTTTGGTCCCAGCGCAACAGTTGGCCCGTGAATCCCATCACCAGTGTGAAACCGAGAAGCAGCACGCCGGTGGTCCAGTTCATCTCGCGCGGAAATTTGTAGGAGCCGAATAAAAATGTTTGCGCCATGTGCGCGCCAACCATCAGCACCATGGCGGACGCGCCGAAGTAATGCATTCCGCGAAGGAAACTGCCGAAGGGCGCCTGGTTCGTGATGAATTCCAGCGTCTCGTAAGCTTGGGAAGCCGACGAGGTGTACGAAAAAGCCAGCGCCACGCCCGTGACCACCTGCACGATAAACGCCAGCATCGTTGCGCTGCCGAAGACATACCACCAGCGCGCATCATGCGGCACGAGATGTTTCAAGCTCGGCCCGATCAGCGCCGAAATCCCGAGCCGGTCATCAAGCCACCGCCACGTGCCGCTAACAAACCGTTTCATGACATCGCGGTGGTGATCGGGATGGCCATGGTTTTGATTTGCACCTGACCGTTTGCGGTCCGCACGTCGTAACGGATCAACGGCTTTGGTGGCGGCCCCGCGGCGACGGTCCCATCGGAGTAATAAACCCCACCGTGACACGGGCACATGAATAAATCCGCGTCCTGCAGCCATCGCACCGGACAACCCAGGTGTGTGCAATTGACAGAGAACGCGATGAATTCCGCCTCGTTCACGCGGCGCAACCACAGCGCGTTCTTTGCGGTAATGCCCGCCCATGGAAGTGATGAAGGATCAGTGATCGTGACGCTAACCGTCTTGCCAACTTCATAGTCGGCGATATTGCCGATGGAGATCCATTTGCCTGTTGTTCTGCGGAAAATCGGCGCGACGACAAAACCGACGAGAGGAATTCCGAGAATGGCCGCGCATATACCGCTGAGCCCGATGCAAAGTTTCTCCAGAAACCGCCGGCGAGTAATTTCCTCCGGTGTCATTGGTCGATCTGGCACTGAATGATTAGTGGTGACTTCGTTCACGGAGAATTTCGTAGATCCAGCCGGCAAGCGAGGCGGCGAAGAGACCGATGCCTACGACGAGGATTACCCATGAGGTGATTAACCCCCAGAAAATGAATGTCGTTCCCATCGCCACACCGGCCGGGAAAAAGTTTGGACGTGGCAGCGGTTCGGGCGGCAACGGTTCCCAACCTGGAGGCGCGTCCGGGTGTATCTCGTCGGTCATAAAACTTTGTCCATGGCTGAGCGACCGCCTACATGCTGCGTATGCAGGGGTGCGACTACAGAACCGACAGGATAGGCGAACCAGCGGGCTAGTTGCGCAATAATCGCAGCCAGATAGACGAGACACATCGGCACCCACATGAGTAATCCGCCGATCTGCTGATCTTTATCGGGAGTGATGCCCCAGTTTGATCGAACAAGGTTTAGAAGGCCCAAGCGATCAGCCGGTGGTTGCGCGTAAATTGGACACACGCTCACCGGCGAGAATGTGATAAGAATTCCAAGGATGCTGCACGCAACGCACGCGCTAAAAAGATAAAGCACTGCGCCGGCCGGCGACATTCGCTCGTGCTCACGCGGTGCGAGAATTTGTCGCCAGAAAATTAGGCCTAACAAGAGAAGCGAAGAAATCTGAGCTGCGTTAACGAGTTGCGAAGAAACAGCAGCATTGCAGAGCGGTCGGGCGTGCCACAACCACATCGCGCCGACGCCGGAGATCCATCCGATGAATGGATTGGAAATCAGCCACGACCGCGGCCCAAGCGAGACGCAGCGCGGCAGACTCATCAAAAGCAATGCCGGCACAATAAGTAACAGCAAGATGTGTTGCAGCATGTGCGCGCTGAAAAGATAACCTGCTGCCAGCGCGTTGAGCGGTGAGCTCAGAGTAAAAACAAATACTCCGAGCCCGGCCAGCAAATACACGATCCGCCGATTCACGCCGAATCCCCACAGATAGGCGGCAAGCGCAACGCCGCTTGAGACCAACGCGGCGAGATTCCACGTCCACGCAGAAGTGAGAAATTGCTGAGTCGTCATCGGGAGTAACTGGTTGAGGATGCCAGCGCCAAAGGCGCCAAGTCAGCCTTAGCCTGGGGCAGCGCCCCAGGCATCCGGTGGGGCCGCGAAGAAGCGCTGAAGGCGCGATTCAATCTGTGCAACATCCAGAGGCCAGAATGCACCCAGCAGAAATTGAGACGCGCATTCAGCGCTGGTGCTGGCACATCGCCGGGTTCCTGGGGCGTTGCCCAAGGCTTGGGCTTTGATGTCTCGCCTTTGGCGCTGAGCCCGGCCCAACTGTTGTTCCTACGTTCCTGCTTTCCTGATTCAAATTGCTGAGTCTTCATCGGATTAAAGGCCAGAGGTAAACGATCGAAAACACCAACACCCAGACCACATCGACGAAGTGCCAGTACAATCCGACCGGGCGGAGCGCAGGCAAATGGCGCTTTTTGAAAACGCGAGCGAAAGCGACCCCGAGGACAATGATCAATGCGATCAAACCCACGCAGACGTGCAACCCGTGAAAACCGGTGAGCGTGAAAAAAGTCGTGGCAAAAAGATCCAATCCAACGGTGACGCCACGCTGAAACAGCGTCCAATATTCCAGTCCCTGTCCGACGATGAAAATGCCTCCGAGCAAAATCGTCGCCGCAAGCCAGGCTTTCATTTTGCCGTGGTTGTTTCTGCGTTCTGCGACTTCGGACCGCCAGATGGTAAAACTGCTCGCAAACAAGCAGATGCTAAAGATTGTCGTCTTCAGCACGTCCAACTCTCGCGCGCCAGGTCCGCTTTGCGGCGTCGCGTTGTAAAAGAGATAGGCAAGAATCAGTACGCCGAAAAACCCTGTTTCCGAAATGATGAAAGTGATCACGCCGGCAGCGTTTTTCTTCGGCCGAAACGTGTCGAGAGCTCCGCCTACGGGTACGACCGGATCGGGACGATCGGGGTTCGCGTAATCCCAGAGCGGCCGGCGGCTGCGAATCGGCGGCAGCGCATCGAAATTCTCATGCAGCGGCGGTGAAGTCGTTGCCCATTCGAGCGTCCACGCATTCCACGGATTGTCGCCTGCCGGTTTTCCGCGGACCAAACTTCTTACCAAATCCCATACGAAAAGAATGGACGCGGCCGTCATGAAAAACGCGCCGATGGTAGACACCATGTTCATCCAACCCCAACCGGGCAGATCCGGATAGGTAAACGTCCGCCGGGGCATGCCGGCTAATCCAAGCACATGTTGAATCATGAACGTCAGGTTGAAGCCGATCACCATCAGCCAAAACACCCATTTGCCGATACGCTCCGACATCATTCGGCCGCTCATTTTCGGAAACCAATAATAAATTCCGCCAAGGATCGCGAAGACGATTAGGCCGACGAAAACATTATGAAAATGTGCGACGAGGTAATAACTGTTCTTCGTCTGCCAATCGAGCGGCGCGATCGCGTGACTGACACCCGTCAGGCCGCCAAGAAGGAATTGCAGCAGCGCTCCAAGGCAAAAGAGCATTGGCGTAGTGAAGCGCACGCGCCCGCCGACCATCGTCGCGCTCCAGTTGAACAGCTTCACGCCAGTTGGAACAGCGATTAGCACGCTGGCTGCAACAAAGAACAGATCGACAGCGTGTCCAAGGCCGACGGTAAACATATGGTGTGCCCATACCAGCAGGCTCAGGATCACGATGACCACAGTCGAAGCGGCGACAAACTCATGGCCAAAAATCGGTTTGCGTGAGAAAACCGGAATCACTTCCGACAGAATCGCAAATGCCGGGATCGCCACGATATAAACTTCGGGATGACCGAAGGCCCAGAAAATGTGCTGCCACATGATTGGTGAGCCGCCGCCGAACGGTAAAAAAAACCTGCCGTCGAGCAGTCGATCAATCAGCAACATCACCAGCGCTGCATTTAGAATAGGCAGCGCCAGAATCACGAGGAACGCGTTCATGAAAATCATCCAACTGAACAAGGGAAGCCGGCGCAGCGTCATGCCCGGCGCGCGCTGAGTCAGGACGGTGACGATGAAATTGATTCCCGCGCTCACCGAGCCTATGCCGAGCACCAACAGCGATATCGCCCAGTAGTCCACACCGAGCTGTGATGAATACGGCGCCTCACTCAGCGGTGTGTACGCAAACCAGCCGACTGCCGGCGGACCGCCTGCGAGAAAACTGAAATGCAACAGAATGCCTCCGAACGGGACGAGCCATACACCCAGAGCGTTCAGGCGCGGGAACGCCATGTCTCGCGCGCCGATTTGCAGCGGCAAAATGTAGTTCGTGATGCCGAAGAGCACTGGCATCGCGACGAGAAAAATCATCGTCGTGCCGTGCATGGTAAACATCCAATTGTAAGTATCAGGACCCAAAAGCGTGTTGTTAGGCACCATCAGTTGCAAACGGATCAAGAGCGCTTCGATCCCGGCGATGACGAAGAACACCAGGCCGGTGACCATATAGAGCACGCCGATGCGCTTGTGATCGACTGTCGAAAGCCACGCCAGCTTCCAGTGCTGTCGCTCCTCCGGCGTCAAAAGATGCGCGACTGTGCCGGTAATCGTGGTATCTCCGTTCATTTCAGCGTTTCGATGTAATCAGCAAGCTCAGTGACTTGTTCGTCTGTAAATTTGAAGTTCGGCATCTTGACCCCAACCTTGATCTGCTGCGGATCGCGCAACCAGCGACGCAAATTCTGCGGTGTGTTGTCGACAATTCCTCCGCCGATTTGTTTGCGACTCGCAAAATGCGTGAGGTCCGGGCCGACCTGTGAAGTCGCGATGGTGCCCTTGATGGCATGGCAGTTCACGCAGCTCATTTGCTGAAACAACGCGAGGCCCTTTTGCGCATTGTCGCTGGATGGTGACGGCGCGGCGACGAGTTGCGCCTGTTCCCATTTCTGAAATTCCTCCTGCGGCTCGGCAACGACGAGGAAATGCATCCAGGCGTGCTGCGTCCCGCAAAATTCGGAACAAAAGCCGAGGTACGTCCCGGGTTTATCGGCTTGTATCCATATATGGTTCGGATGACCTGGCACGGTCGTCATTTTTCGGGAAAGCTCGGGCACCCAGAATTCGTGCAGGACATCCGCGGCATCCAATCTCAGCGACAGCGGTTTTCCCACTGGAATATGAATTTCATTCGCAACGATCGCGCCGGAGTTCATGTATCGCGCTTCCCACCACCATTGATGGCCGATCACGACAATGTCTGGGTTCGGCGGTGGCGGCGGGTCCGAGATGCCCATCGTGCGCGCCGCGAGGACGAACAAAATGGTAACGATCAAAAGCGGGATCGCGGTCCACACAATCTCGATGGTCTTGTTGCCTGCGCCCTGCTCCGGATCGCGTTCGCCTTCCCGCCATCGAGGGAAACGCAACAATGCATACGTGACGATGCCAGCGACGATCGCAAAGATGACCACCATCACGGCAATGACGACGATGGTCAGATCGAAAATCGCGCGCGCTTGCGGCGATTGCGGGTTGAAGACTTTTACAACGTCCGCAATCAACAACGCAGCACTCCACAATTGCATTTGCATCGGCTTCCTTCCAAACCGGCGCCTCGCGAACGCCAGCGTAGTTCGCAGGGTTCGATTGTGCCAAGCGCTTCCCGGGAATGGAAGAATTTTCGCTCAACTGTCGAACCGGCGCTGCACACCGGATCCATTGCTCCCGAAATTTCGCGTTATTCGGGTGCCCGTGAGTAGGCGGAAAGCGGGTCGGCGGTCTCCAGGTTCTTAATGACAGGTACCTGAGGTAGACCGATTCGGGATAAAAAGCTTTGTATTTGGTGATCTCTGCCCGGTTCAAAACCTTGAAGCCGTAACGTTCGAACATTTTTTCGCCGCGGCGGCTCTCGAATGTAACTATCTGGCCACAGACGCGTTTCTCGCCGGACCGATACAGGTAACTCAGATACGCACTCATCAGAGCGCGCGTGGTCGAAACTTTTCGCGCCTCCGGCAGCAGATTGATATGAAAATGCGGTACGCGGCGTGGCAGGGCGGGAACTTCGCGCCAGCCGTACATCAACAACCACCGAATGAAACGACGCGACCGTTGGTTGTACCGGAAATAACGGGTCAGCGCCCGGAAAAATAACCAGACGTTTTGATAAAGCGCATAGAGTTGGTTTTGAAGGGGCTTGCGCGAGCCGAGCAGGTAGCCGGAGATTTCGCCGTCCACTTCCAGGAGAAAACAGGATTCCGGTTCGTGATCGGTGTAGTAAGTCGTGAGAAAATCGGCGAATAATTCACGATCCGCGTAAACCGGATCGATCGGCTCACCGAGGAATCCCGTATCGCAGCAGAGTTTTCTTACCGTCTCGCGATCTGATCTGCGATAGCCACGGATGAGGAACGGCTGGTGGTCATCGTTCAGCATTTAAAATCGGCGGTATTCTGAGCGAAGCTCGCGATAAATGCAAAACAGTTCGTCAAATACCCGCGGCCAGCTGTACAGACGCCGCGCAACGCGTGCAGCGTTCCTGCCCATAACCGATAATTTCCTGTCGCTGCAGTCCTCGATCGCGTTCACCAGTGCTTCGGCGCTGTTCTCGACCGCCCATGATTCCTGATCATGGCAAATCACATTGTCCATATAGCTGCCGCGAATTCCGACTACGGGCGTCCCGCACGCCTGGCATTCCAAGGCTACAAGGCCGAACGTTTCCTGAACGCCAGGATGCACGAAAAGATCGGCTGCGCGATAAAAGCCGGCCAGCTCGCGTGGATCGGCGCAGTAGCGAATCCATGAAAGATTGTCAGTTCGCAATTGCAGTTTCCGGAGTTGCGT
>CAWDMG010000006.1:0-100945 GCA_963803285.1 uncultured Verrucomicrobiae bacterium
TGGAGCGCCTGCATTCGAGTCCAATGCACCTTCGGCCGGAAATGATGTTCGGCATGGTAGCCATTGTAGAACCACGTCCAGTTATAGAGCTTTCCGTAGGCATGCGCCCAGGCAATCGGCTCTTCGGGATCGCCCCCGTAATGCCGATAGTAGCCGTTCAGATAAGAGAGGCAGTGGCCAAAATACCAAAACGGAAGAAGGAAACAGATGTAATGCCAGTTCAAAATACCGAGGATCACAAAAGTCGTGACGAAGCACACCAGGTCGAACACTCCCCAAAACGCCTCGCGCGGGTTCTTGCGCTTCAGTTTCTTGAGGACGGTCTCGGGATCCTCGCGAAAGAAACTGATAAACGTGTATTTCAACGGATGTTCCGCTTCACCGTCATGGCCGTGCTTGTAAATCGAAATCCAATCGACGGTGTCACCATGATCGTCGGGTCGGTCGGCGTTTCCCTTGTGATGCTGCATGTGGATGCACTCGTAAAAGACCTGGCCGAAGCCAACCGTAATCGATTCCATGATGCTGAATAACCGATTCAGTAGCGGCAAACGGAAATAGGGATTGTGAATGAAGTTGTGGGATATGCCGTTGATGTTCCACGAAATGCTGATCGAATAAATAAAACCGAGAATCAGCATGACCCAGAGCGGGACGCGCGGGAAAAGGTAAAACATGCCGAAGAAGTAGATGCAGTGCAGAACGCCTGCCGCCAAAGGGATGACGTCCCAGCGTGTGTGCGCAAAGATTTTGGAATTTGTCTTCGGACGCTGGATCGCGACCAAATCATTCGAAGAAGTTGGCATCGTGTTCAGGAACCCGTCTTGGAATACACAATTTTTACTTAAAAATCCAGTTGGAAATTCTTGCCGAGTTGCGATTACAGCCAATACAGCAACATCACATTGCAGAAAGCGCCAGCCGAACGGCGGTGAGAAATTCCTCGTCATCGAATGGCTTGGTGAAAAAAGCTGACGCGCCGGCTTTCAAAGAGGTGGAACGGACGAGCGGATCGTCTTTTCCGGTAAACATGATGACGCGCGTCGACGGCGAAAGCTCTCGCGCCCGCGATTGAACCTCGAGGCCGTTCATTAGCGGCATCCATACATCAAGGATCGCGACCGTAGGCCGATGAACCTTCACGTAATCCAAAAATTTATCTGGATCGTTAAACTGTTCGGGATGCCAACCTGCCGACATGAGAAGCCGATTGAGGCCTCTCAACACGGAAGGATCGTCGTCCAGCAGGCAGATCAGATTTCGGGGTGGAGCAAGCAAAGCAACTCAACACTACGCCCGCGTTCGACGAGGCCATATTAGACTTTAGTCCCACTCGACCTAAGGGACGCAATCTGGGCTGTTTCAACCAAACGCACCAGCTCGGCGACCGACACAATACCCAGTTTCTTCATTACGCGACCGCGGTGAACCTTGATCGTCTTTTCCGCGGTGCCTAGCTCACTGCAATCTGTTTGTTCAACATGCCCGTAACGACGAGCTGCATGACTTCGAACTCACGCGGCGTTAACAAGTCCAAAAGGCGGCGGACTGCAGCTTTCTCGATGTCGCGCCGGCGTTGATCCGCGGAACGTGCCAGCGCGCGCTCGACGCATTCCAGCAGTTCGTCGGCTCGAAACGGCTTTGGGAGAAAATCGACTGCGCCGGCTTTCATCGCCTGCGCACACATCGAGATATCGCCGTGGCCAGTGATGAAGACCAGTTGTTCTTCCCGGCGCCCTTGAATCAAAACGTTTTGCAGATCCATTCCGTTGAGCTCAGGCATCCGCACATCCACGATCAGGCAAGCCGGTCCCGAATGTTGTTCACGCGCAAGAAAATCAGATGCGGAACAAAATGCTTCGTTCTTGTAACCAGCGGAGCGCAACAACCGGGATAGTCCTTTTCGGACGGATGCGTCGTCGTCGATCAAAAATACAAGGCTATTCGACGGAATCATGGGGAGGACATGCCGTTCACCGGAAGAACAAATTCAAACCGGGTGCCGCCGCCGTCGGCATTTTTAGCTGTGATCTTGCCGCCGTGCGATTCAACGATGGATCGTACAATGGCTAATCCCATCCCGAGTCCTTCGTTTTTGGTACTGAAGAAAGGATCAAAAAGGCGGTCGTGCATTTCCTCGGAAATACCGACACCAAAATCGCGCACGCTCGTGCGAACCGTGCCATCGTCGCTTGATTGTGTCGCGATGAGGACCTTCCGTTTCGAGGCCGGTGTGTCTCGCATCGCGTCAAATGCGTTGATCGCAAGATTCAGCAAGACCTGTTGAAGTTGAACCGGGTCGCCGTCGATCGCGGGCAAATTTGAATCCAGCGAAGTTTCCAACTGACACGAGTGCAGTAGCGCATCGGGTGATGCCATGCGCCACGCGTCCATCACGACCTCGTTAAGATTCACCGAGCGGCGCGCCGGTTGTCCCTTCTTTACCATGCCGCGGATGCCGCGAACTACGTCACTGGCACGGCGACCATCTGTAACGATGTCACCAAGCAGTTCGCGAATTTCGCGAAAATCAACGTCCCCACGATCGATAAAGCGCTGTCCAGCTGCGGCGTTACTGAGAATTCCAGACAGCGGCTGATTCAACTCATGTGCAATCGATGCAGACATTTCACCCATCAACGCCACACGACTGAGATGAGATAGCTCCGCCCGACCGCGCTGCGCGTCGAGTTCCGCCTGTTTACGCGCTGTGATGTCGATGCTGATTCCCAAAAGCCGTGAGGGCTTTCCCGCGCTATCAAACTGAATGCTGCCGCGCGTTGACATCCAACGCATGATTCCGTCGGGTAAAACGAGGCGGTACTCCGATTCGTAGTCTTTTGCGTCGCGTATTGCGTCGGTGATGGTCTGCCGGATTCGGCTGCGGTCGTCTGGGTGCACTTGAGATATGAAATCTTCAAAGGTGACCTTTCCCGTCGACGGCGAGCCCAGAAGCGATCGCCGCGCGTTCGTAGCCCAAATCTCATCCGTCGCCAGGTGCCATTCCCAAATTCCGAGGTTAACTGCGGCCGCCGCCAATCGCATGCGCTCTTCACTTTGTCTTAACGCCTCATCTTTGGTCATCAATTCCGTGACGTCCACGCACGATCCGATGTACCCGGCGAATGTTCCTCGTGCGTCATAGCGTGGGACGCCCCGGTCCGATATCCAGCGATACTCGCCATCGTCTCGTCTCAACCGGTATTGCATAACGAATGGCTGCCGCGCGTCGAATGCGCTGGTATAAATCTGCAGGCATCTTTCCAAGTCACCTTGATGCACGCCTTCAGCCCAGCCGTTTCCAAGCTCCTGTTCCATACTGCGTCCCGTAAACTGCAACCACGGCTTGTTAAAGAACGTGCAAAGCTTGTCCACGCCAGCCATCCAGATCAGAACGGGCGCAGCATCCGCGACGATTTGGAAACGCGATTCGCTTTCGCCCAGCTCGGTCTCTCCAGTTACGCGCTCTTCAATCACCGTCGCCAGAAACAACAGCGGAATCGCCAGAACGATTAGAAATATCTGAATCGAAAGCGCGTTTTGTTCAGGCGTTTCGCCGGAGAATGGCCCGTGGCCGTGGGATGCACTCCAAATCGTCAGGAAACCGACAATCGAGATGGCCGTGCTTGCTCCCAGCGTGCCGAATCGTACCGCTGCCCAAATCAAGAATGGCAGAGGGAGAAAAAGAAGAGCCCGATCGGCTCCCGATCTTAACTCATAAAGAACAGCATAGCTGACCGCCAATAAACCGAGAAAGACGCCGCATGCCTCCAAGTAACGCGAACGCGATGCTGTTCTCAGGGGTCGAACTTCATTCGTCGCCCACGTTACGATCAACGGCACGATAATTAACGCCGCGAGCGCATTTGAAAAAAGTCGTATCCGGATTAGCTCCCAGTAGCCGTCCTGCCCCCAATGATTCCATGCCACAAACGCGGCGTCTAAGAACGAGGACAGAAACGGACCAATGAATACCACGCAAAGGCAAAAAAGGCCCATGGTGCGAACGGTCCTGAAGCGAATAGGCCCGCCCACCAGGTACCGCATCAAGCCGGCGCCAATTACTGCTTCGCAGCAGTTGCTGATAAACCAGCTTAAAATCATCAGCGGCGGAACGTGATTCTGCAGTTGCGCAGCCAAATGCGCTGGAAGCGCCGCCAACAACACAAGCCACCAGCTGCGCGGCGGCGTTAGCAAAAGCGCTGCGACCAGGACAGAATTCGGAGGCCAAAGAACGGATACAGGATGTGGTTGAAAGGTAAGTGCAAAACCGATTTTGCACCCAAGATAGTATCCAGCGAACACCCACAACCCGATCATCAATAGATGCCGGTCAAAAACGGCATTGAGACCGTTTACGTTCCGCTCTACTGGCTGAACGCCCGTGGCTTCAAAAGAGACGAAAGAGCCCTTCATCTTCAGTGAATCTCACCGCTTCAAGAAAAGCTAACTTCTGCGAGGAAATGACACCGCCGCACACGTTCGGGTAGAAAAGTCTTTCCACAGCACCCCTGATTATACACGGCCTCCCTGGTCGGGAGAAGCATTTATGTATGAACTGTCGTGCCGCTGAGGCCGATTGCGCTCTGCCAGGGAGGGGACTCGAACCCCTACGGATTTCTCCACCAGATCCTAAGTCTGGCGCGTCTGCCAATTCCGCCACCCCGGCAAATCGCCAAGCTCACGAACCTCGCTGTGTTGGCCACTGCGGGCAAATTACGCTTGTAAGCTTCCTTCGGTTCCTGCGACAAATCGAAGGAATGCCTTCTCAAGAGCTCGCCCGCGCCGTTTTCCTCCCGGTCATTATCGGTACTCCGCGACAAGGCCGCCTAACCGAACCCGCGGCAAATTTCGTTTTCGGTGAAGCCTCGAACCGCGACGATATCGAAACGGAATTGATCGACATCCGGAAAATTCCTATTCGCATGGATGACGCCGGCGAAGCGCTGAAGGACAGCCAGTTCTGCGCCACGGTTCAGCGCGCCGACGGCCTGATCATCGTAGCCCCGGAGTACAACCACAGTTTCCCGGGACTGCTTGAAGCACGTGCTGGATACAAATTTGGAGGAATACATTCATAAAGCGGTTGGTGTTTGTGGCGTGTCGGCTGGTCCGTTCGGCGGCGCGCGCATGATCCAAAATTTGCTGCCGGTGCTGCGCGAGCTAGGCCTGGTCACGATTTTCTCGGATGTCTATTTCGGCACAGCAGGAAAGCTCTTCGATCCAGTGACCGGCAAGATCACCGATCCAGCGTACACCCGTCGTGTGGAGAAATTCCTGGACGAGCTTGTTTGGATGGCGCGCGCTCTCCGGTACGCGCGCGAAAACATCTCCGCGCCGTAATTCTGCTCTCGCGGCGCGCGGGGCTGTTTAGGAAGACACAGGCGATGACGACGGCCCGCCTGTCGCTGGTTTCGCCTCAGCAGTTGCAGCGGCCGCTGCCTTCGCCGCTGCGGCTTTCGCGGCTGCTTCAGCCGCAGCTTTCTTCTTCGTCTCGGCGGCGGCTGCAGCGTCCGCGAGAGTCTTGTCAACCGTCTCTGCCTCGACGGGATGAATCTTGTGATAATACCCGTTTGATTTGGAAAGTTGCTCTTTGCGTAAGAGCAAATGATCGAACCGCTCCCGCTGACTCAGCTCGAATTCCTTGTCCATCTTGATCGCCTCAAATGGACAGACCTCAACGCAAATCTGGCAGCTCATGCAGACTGAGATGTCGATATCGAAGATCTTCGGGTAGAACTGCGGTTTGCCCATGTAATCGGGCTTTTTGTCGTCGCTCTTAACGATGTAGATGCACTGCGGCGGACATTCTTTCTCGCAAATCTTGCAGGCGACGCAGCGCAGGCCCGCGTGGGGATCCTTGTCGTCGTAAATCAGGAACGGAAAATTCCGATAGTTTTCCGGAAGAGGACTGCGTTCCTCCGGGTACTGCACCGTGGTCAGGCGTTCCTTCTCGAAATAACTTCCGACAAAGTTCCGTGCCGTGACGGCCATTCCCTTGAGTATGCCTGTGCCAATCATCGATCCACTTCTCCCATTACGATATCGACACTGCCGAGGATTACCATTACATCAGCGACCGTGTGACCGAGGCACAGGTCCTCGAGCAGGGTGAGATTAATGAAGCTTGGTGGGCGAACGCGGTAACGATATGGGTTTGGAGTGCCGTCGCTGATCAAATAAAATCCGAGCTCGCCTTTTGGTCCCTCAATCCGACCGTACGCTTCGCCGATCGGCGGACGAAATGCGCGCACTTTTACTTTCGGGTTCACAATCGGGCCGGGTGTAATTTGCGCGAACGCTTGTTTCAAAATCTCCACGCTCTCGCGAATCTCCAAAGCCCGCATCATCAGGCGATCGTACGTGTCGCCGTGCTCCCCGAGCGGGACCCGGAATTTGAACCGCGGATAAAACCCGTAGCCGTCTACTTTGCGAATGTCGTAATTCACACCGCACGCGCGCAACATCGGACCCGTGATGCCGGCGTTGATCGCCAGCTCGGCGGACAGTTTGCCGACGTTTTGGGTGCGGCCTATGACGATCTCGTTCCCGAGAATGAGGTCCTCGAATTCGTCGAGAAACTTCGGGAAGCGATCGACAATCTGTTTCGCTCGGGCGAGCCACCCATCGTCGGCGTCCACACGGCAGCCGCCGAAACGCATGTAATCGCACATCATTCGCGAACCGGCTAACGACTCGAAAAGGTCGAGGATTTTTTCGCGCTCGCGGAACGCGTACATCAGCGGCGTGCCCCACGCGCCCATGTCGCTGAGCAAAAAGCCCAGCAACGAGGCGTGATTTTGCAACCGCGTCAGCTCGGCCAGAATGACGCGCAGAAACTCGGCGCGTTCGGGAACTTCGATTCCGGCGAGTTTCTCAACGCTAAGGGCGTAGGCCCAGTTGTTGGTCATCGAGCAGAAATAATCGAGCCGGTCGGTGTACGGCATCGAACCGAGGTAACTGGTGTTCTCGCCGATTTTCTCGTGATTTCGATGCAGATAACCGAAGACAGGTTTGAGCTTGCGAACAATTTCGCCATCGAGCGCCACATTCATCCGAAACACGCCATGCGTGGATGGATGCTGCGGTCCCATCGAGACTTCGAGCAATTCACCCTCGAAACGCGAAGCCATCGTTACCGGTGGCCGCTCCATTGCTTCGATTGTTTCAACCGCTGCGCTCATTTCAAATTGTCATCCTGAGTCGCGAAGACGACGAAGGATCTCTGGATGTGTTTTGGAACTCTTGCATTCGAAAATTGCGAGATGTTTGAAAGCCTGGCCTCATGCTTCGCATTTCGTTGCATCGCTTCGCTCAACATGACAAATCAGGACGGTTTTAATTCCTCCTCGGCTGGCCTTGGCCCGTAATGCACTTTCGCTTTCTCCAGCACTTCATCATGCGGCGTCGGCTCCCATTCGTAGTCATCCGGCTCCCGATAATCCTTGCGCATCGGATAGTCTTCGAACTCGTCCCACATCAAAATCCGGCGCAAATCGGGATGACCATCGAACCGGATGCCATAAAGATCGAAAATCTCGCGCTCCTGGAACTCGGCACTGCGCCAGATCGGCGTGAGCGAGGGCAGGCTGGCGCCGTCTGCGCGATCAACCGAGCGCATGCGAATGATTACCGGGCCGTGTTTATGGGTCATCGAGTAAAGGTGATAAACGGCCTCGAGATACCCGGGAATTTTCTCCTCAGTGTTCTCGACGATCTCTTTTTCCTGACCATCGATGAGCTTCTTTACCTTCGTTGTTTTCTTCACGACGCGATCGAGCCAATCGACACCCGTCGCATTGGAGCAAAAATCCAGACACAGCGCGGGATCGACGCGCAAAAATCTCGCAATCGCGACCGCGTGCTCGTCATCGATTAGCAGTGAGTGCTGCTGCACCGGGCTGCCGTTTTGCACAATTTCGATCTTCGCGCCGGGCACGGCGGCTTCGATGCGCGTTTTGATTTGGTCCAACGATTCCATGACGATAAAGCCGTCATCCCGAGCGAAGTCGAGGGATCCCGTCGTATTGCCTCAAGGTTTCGCCACTGGATTGAAAGCCTGGCCTCGCGGACTTCGTCCACTGCGTTGCAGCCTCGACTCCGCTTTGCTCTGCTCGGAATGACAAAGCGAGAGTCATCGCTCGATCACCGGCGGCTGAAACACATCGCGATTCGCCGTTGGCTCCAGATCATGCTTGCCAAATCCCGGTACGGGGAACTCGCTTGGTTGGTCCGGCTTGAGAAACTCGGCCTTGTCTGCGCCGGTCAATTTTTGATCGTCGATCTTGCGTTGCAGTTCCATGAATGCATGGAGCAATGCTTCCGGGCGCGGAGGGCAGCCGGGGATGTAAACATCGACAGGAATATAACGGTCGATGCCTTTGAGCACATTGTAACCTTGCTTAAAGGGTCCACCTGAAATCGCGCATGCACCCATGGCGATTACGTACTTTGGATCAGCCATTTGGTTGTAAAGCCGCACAATTTGCGGCGCCATTTTCTTCGTGACCGTTCCAGCAACAATCATCAAATCCGCCTGCCGCGGCGATGGCCGGAACACTTCGCCTCCGAAGCGCGCAATGTCGTAGCGGGACGCTGCAGTGGCGATCATTTCAATGGCGCAACAGGCCAGTCCGAACTGCAGCGGCCAGATCGAGTTCTTGCGTCCCCAGTTGTACAGGTCCTGCATTGAAGTCACCCAGACTCCCTGCCTTTGCAGCTCGGTGCGTAATTGTTCGTCGATTTGGGTCATGGGTTCTCGTTACAAACGTTACGTTGCAGCCAGGAAGCTCGCAGCTTGTAACAATGTAACTCTTTTAGCTTCTTTAACCAGAGCGAGGGCGCTAGCGCTGCCATTGCAAACAGCCCTTGCCCCACGCCCAGACAAGCCCTTCGATGAGAAGCAGAAGAAAAATAAGGATCGCGATAAACGCTCCGATCGGCAAACCGGTGAAAGCGACCGCAAACGGCACGAGAAACACGGCCTCAACGTCGAAGATCAAAAAGATTATGGCATAAAGATAATACTGCGCGTGGAACTGAATTTGCGCGTCGCCGATCGATTCGACGCCGCATTCGTAGGTCGAAGTCTTGTCCGGACCGGGCTTTGGCGGTTGGAAAAATCGCCGCCACAGCCAGGCCAGCGCCAATGGAACCAGTGGAAACATCAGCGCTACGCCAATGAAAATGACGATGAAGAAATACGGATGCGGATTCATTCCTCTCTGCGATCAAATTCGCTCGGAAGTGGTCAGTGCCAAGTTTATAGTTACCGAGTGAAGAAAACAGCGAGAAAATTTCGCAGCTTTTCTGAGGCTGAGAAAGCGGACCGCGATTTTTACAAAAAATTGAGCGGCAACGAACGTTTGCAAATTCTGGTGGAGCTCCTCAATCATGACCCTGAGCAAAGACTGGAGAGAGTTTCTCGAATTATTAAATTCCCGCGGCGTTGATTACGTTATCGTCGGCGCTCAGAGCCAGGCGTTCCACGGGCGCCCACGCCACACCGGCGGCCTCGACATTCTCATCCGGCCCACTCCAGACAACGCCCGTTTACTTCTCGCGCTTCTGAATCAGTTCGGGTTCGAGCAATCCAGCTTCAAGGAAACTGATTTCCTACAGCCCGAGCAAATCATTCAACTCGGACGAGCCCCGAACCGAATCGATCGGCTGACGAGCATCAGTGGCGTGTCTACGAATGAAGCGTTTACCAGCAAAATCTCCGCAATACTCGATGGCATTCCAGTCTTCATCCTTGGCAAACAGGCGTTGATTCAAAATAAACGAGCGGTCGGCCGGCCACAGGATCTGGCAGACCTCGCCGTACTCGAGGCATAATCGTTTCGATGCCTCATCGCGAGACGACAAAACCGTTCGTCTTCTTCTTTCTCGTTTTGCCTTACGGCATCGGCAGCGACGCGGGCTAAGAATCTCGCGGAGGAAACAGCCGGGTCGGCTAGAACTGAACGAATGCCGCAACAGCTAGTTTTAGCTGTCGTCTGACTTTCGGCCGAACCAACGCCGCTTTTTCGGCTTCGGTTCTTCGGCCGGTGCCGCGGTCGGTTTCTCTTCTGTCGGAGCGGGAGCTTCGGCCTTTGTCTCTTCTTGAGTGGCCTGCTCGGGTTCAGCCTGCTGTGGTTTTGCCTCTGTCTCTTTGCGTTTCGCCTTTTCTTTTTTCGGTTTCTCCTCAGCGATGTGCTCCGCATCGACCCACTCGATAAACGCCATACGCGCAGAATCGCTCTTCCGCGCACCGAGTTTGACGATTCGGGTGTAACCGCCGTTCCGTTCGGCGGAACGTTGCGCGATGTCGTCGAATAATTTTTTTACAATGTTTTTCTGGCGTAACACAGCCAGGGCCCTGCGACGCGCGTGAATCGAGCCGTTCTTACCGAGCGTCACCATCCGTTCGGCAAGAGGACGAACCGCTTTGGCCTTGGCCAAAGTTGTCTTGATTCGCTGATGCTGGATTAAAGCACAAACCTGATTGGCGAGTAACGCGCGGCGGTGGTCAGCGGTGCGCCCCAGCTTGATCGTCTTTTTTTGGTGTCTCATATGCGACGAAACGCGATCTTCGCACAGACGTTTACTGTTGGCCAGCAGCGGGTCCGGCCACTGCTGCAGCAGCATCGGCGCTGACCGGCAAATCGATCAAGCCCGTCTCGAACTTCATGCCCAGGCCCAACCCAAGCTGCTGCAGTTTGTCCTTAATCTCATTGAGCGACTTCTTGCCGAAGTTGCGATATTTCAGCATTTCGGCCTCGGTCTTCTGGGCAAGCTGCCCAACCGTGGTGATGTTCGCATTGTTCAAGCAATTCGCCGCACGCACGCTCAGCTCGATTTCGTTCACACTCATGTTGAGGAGTTTCTTCAGCTTAATATTTTCTTCGCTCACCCCAGCCGGCGTCTGATCGAATTCAATCACTTCCTCGTTGTAGTGGACGAACACGTCGAGGTGATGCCGAATAATCGCGGAAGCCTGAAGCAGCGCGTCATCGGGAGTTAGTCGGCCGTCGGTCCAGATCTCCAGAATGAGTTTGTCATAATCGGTACGCTGACCGACCCGAGTGTTTTCCACCGCATACTTCACGCGCGTGACCGGTGAAAAGATGGAGTCGATGGGAATGAGGCCGATCGGCTGATCGGGCCGCTTGTTTTCCTCGCCGGTCGCAAATCCGCGGCCGACGCGCACCTCGAGTTCTGCGTCGAATTTATGTTTTCGATCCAGGGTGCAAATCAGCTGCTTTGGATTCAGCACTTCAAAACCTTGAATCGTCTGAATGTCGCCGGCGGTGACTTCGCCTTCTTTGTTCACGCTGAGCGACAGCTTCTTTGGCTCGTGGTCCTGGCCGTCCAACTTGAATTTCACTCTTTTGAGATTCAGGACGATGTCCGTCACATCCTCGACTACGCTGGGCAAGGTGGCGAACTCGTGCTGCGCGCCGGCAATTTTTACCGCGGTGATGGCCGCTCCTTCGAGCGAGGAAAGCAGAACGCGCCGGAGAGAGTTCCCTACGGTGTGACCGTAGCCAGCTTCAAACGGCTCAGCGGTGAATTTTGCGTAGGTATCTGTGGCCGTGCTCTCGTCTTTTGTGAGAGTCTTCGGCATTTCAAAACGACCGTAACGGATAGGCATCTTTTAATTTTCGAATGTCGATTTGCGTTTTGCGATTGACCACCGCTAAAGACGGAACAACCGAATTCGGAAACCTTAAATCGAAATTCCTTCTATCGCCGGGTTCCCCCTGGCGAGCGCGATCTCGCATCCAGCGACGGAGACCCAGGGACCAACGGCGTAATTTCAAAAACTCGCTGCGGAGCTTGGAATAAAGTCTAAATCCGCAATTTTGCAAACACGGATCATTCTCAGGTCTCGATCACGTCATCCGGCAGTTCATTTGTGTCTCTCACCGTCTGCGGAAAATGCGTCGCCAGTACGCTGCCGATTTCCTTGACCGCTTCAATCAACGCATCGTTGAACTTCTGGTTTTGAAAATGCGATCGCATTCTTTCGACAACGCGTTGCCAGAATTCATCGCCGCATTTTTCATGAATTGCGTTATCGCCAACAACCGCAAGTTTATGAACACGCGGCGCGACAAAAATGAGCACCGCATTACGCTCGCGCGTCTTGTGCATACCGAGCCGATGAAACCTCCTTTGCGCCGCAACGAGGGGATCACTCTTTGATTTGCCACGCTCGATCAAAACGCGAATCTCACCGGAGGTTTTCGATTCAGCTTCCCGAATCGCTTGAATGATCCTGTCGTGCTCGAGTTTGCCGAGGAATTCTCGCGTTCGCATTTGATCACCAGCTCGATCCGGCGCCGCCGCCGCCAAAACTTCCTCCACCGCCGCCAAATCCACTAAATCCGCCTCCAGAGGATCCTCCACCGCCGCCGCTGGACGACCAGCCTCCGCCGCTCGGGATGAACACAGGGCCGCCTCCGCGCGATGAATAGCCGTAACCGCCAAATTTTCGGATCAACCGCGAAATGATGATCAGCACGATGATAAAAATGATGAAGGGCAAAAGACTGAAAGCGCCGCCGCCGCCCTTACCTTCCGCGACTGTTCTTCCCGACCCTTTATATTCGCCCCGGATCGCTTTGCAGATCAGATCGATTCCTGTCGCCAGCCCAGCCTCGTAATTGCCAGCCTTAAATAGTGGCTTGATGCGACGCTCAGTGATGTCGAATGCGGTCGCGTCCGGCAGCGCCCCTTCCAAGCCGTAGCCGACCTGGATAAACATCTTGCGGTCCTGGATGAACACAAAAAGAACCACACCATTGCGCCGTTCCTTTTGGCCGACGCCCCACGCCTGTGCCACCCGTTGTGTGTAATCAGCGATATCCGAATCGCTCTGCATTTTTGAAAAAACGGCCACTACCACCTGGTCGGAAGTTTCTCGCTCGAATTGAGCAAGCTGTTCGTTGAACTGCGATGCGGCTTCTTTCGAAACAACGCCGGCGTAATCGTTGAAGTAGCGATCGGGTTTCGGGGGGAGGACTTCTGCAGCAAAGGAGTGCGAGATAAGGACAACGTAAAGTCCCACAACAACGGAACACAGCGTTCTGGGGAGCGCACGCGGCTTCCGTGCTGGTTTTGGCGGCTCGCCAAAACAATCTTTTGGGGCTTCAAAGCTCACGAAAGCGGGCCGCTTTCGCCAGCACGCGAGCCGCGTGCGCTCCCCAGAATTCGCATTGCGCTGTTGGCGCGCTACCATTCGCGTACCACTACGGGGTGGTCGCGGGCGCCGGAGCGGGCGAGCTAAAATTGAACTGCACCGGTGGCGGTTTCTCCGCGCCCGGTTGCGCAGCGAAGAACGGTTTCGGCGGAAACCCGAGCATGCCCGCGATCAAATTTGTCGGGAAACTGCGCACCGCCACATTGTAGTCCTGCACCGTCTTGTTGAAGTTGCCGCGCTCGACGGAGATTCGGTTCTCGGTTCCTTCCAATTGCGCCTGTAGACTCAGAAAGTTCTGGTTGGCCTTTAACTCCGGGTAGCGCTCTACCACAACCAATAAACGCGATAACGCGTTGCTCAATTCTCCCTGTGCCGCTTGGAACTTCTCCAACTGCGCCGCGTCCGTCGGCGCCTTGTTCGGATCGATTTGTGCCTGCACGCGGCCGACACTGGCGCGGGCATTCGTCACTTCAACGAGCGTTGATTTCTCGAAATTGGCCGCGCCCTGCACCGTGTTCACGAGATTGGGGATTAAATCGGCGCGACGCTGATAGACATTTTGCACCTGCGCCCAGCTTTGATCGACCGCTTGTTGCAAGGGGACGAGACGATTGTAGCTGCCGGCAAGTGCAACGGCAGCAATTACAACGACGACAAGCAGAATGGCGATGAGGACGCCGCAACCGAGCGCGAATTTGTTCATAAACAATTATAGTTAACTGTGAGCGATCATTTTTCCAAGACCGGAGTGATTTGTGAAGCGACCACCTTCCATTGACCGCCCTGTTTCGCAAATGTGTCGGTCCAGACGAATTTTCCGTCGAGAAGATCTTGCTTTCCCCTGTACGCTCTGATGATGCCCTCGCCAACCACGATTCCTGTGTCGCCATAAAGACGTACCTGCAGATTGTGAATCTTGAACTCGGAGAAAACGATATCGCCGGTCATGCTTTCCAGATCGCCTTGCTTGTTCACGATCCTGCCATCCGGCCATACAATCGTGCAATCTTCAGCCTCGATGCCGCGCGTGTACGAACTGTCACCTTTGACGCGCGCTTCAGCCCATTCGTGCTGAATCTTCTTGAGCGCTTCCTCCTCCTGCGAATGATCTCCCATGATGCTCTGATCGTTTGCCAGACTAACGAGCAAGTCAAACATCACGTAACGGTTGTCATCCCGAGCGCAGCAAAGCGGAGTCGAGGGACCCCGTGGCAGAATCGTAATCTATTGCAACGGGATTGAAGCCTGGGCTCGCCGCCTACGGCGGTTGCGTTGCAGCCTCGACTTCGCTCGGAATGACAGATGGCGTTAAAATTACGAAGATCGCCCAAGCACTAGCCGCAGAAACTGCGCGTCCGAAAAATTTCCGCCCGATCCCTGGCGGACAATGACTGCTTTCAACGACGGAATAATCAATAGTCGCTGGTAATGGGACCCAAGCGCCACCACCATGTCCGCAGGCGCATCCTTACAAATGCAAACGCCAGCCCATTGCGCGTTTTGCCAGGGCAAATCGAGCATTCGTTCCATATCAGCCTCGCGTCCGTTGGGTGCCTGCTGGTTCAACCAGAACGTGAGTCCGTACGCAGGGTTTGCCTGCGAACCAACAAATGCTTCTCGCAACAAAGCCGACGGAACAATTTGGCGGCGATGGTAATTGCCGTTCCCAAGTACAAGCTCGCCCAGTCGCGCCCATTCGCGTGCCGTTAATTCAAAGCCGGTCGCAGGCAGCGGATTGCCGCGCGCGTCTTTTTTATATTTGAGATCGCGCAGTCCAAGCCGGTTCGCCACGTGCGCTTCGAAGTAGCTGATAACGCTGCGCCCTCCCAGCTTTCGACGCAGCAGTTCGGAAAAAATCTGAAGATGACTTGGGCCGTAGATAAAAGCCGAACCAGGTTGAGCCACACTGGGCAAAGCGATCGCCATCGCGTTTCGATCGCGAATCGAAGGCCGCTGAAGACGCGACGCACCCTCAATGCCGTCGGTTTGGCTGAGCAATTGCCGAATGGTGATCTGTGATTTCCGCGGATCACTTTTCCACTCGGTGATCGTGTCCGACACCGGATCGTCGAGTCTAAACAGGTCGTCATGCGCGGCCGCCAGCGCTGCAATTCCCCAAAAGCTTTTGGTCCCGCTAAAGATTGGCCATCGTCTGGTCGCAGACCCACCGTTTGCGTAATGCTCAAAAATTGTCCGGCCGTTTTGCATTACCAGCATGGCACTGCCACTCCTGCTCTCGGAGTATTTTGCAGCGTTCGCGCAATTGGAGACGCTTATTTCTGAAAACGCAGCAGGGGATAACGCAAATGTAGCAAGCAAGAATCCGCTGTAGCCGCTTCGCTGTGCGAAGCGTGACAGTGACGAATGCTTCATACGCAGATCGCGTCGCCCACAGGGCGTTGGCTACAGATTCGTTGTAGCCGGGGCCGATGACCCTGGTCTGCCGGCATCGCCGCTGCCGGCTACAGGTTGTCCCACTGGCAAATACCGTCTCCGCAACTCTTCCGCGTTCGGTAATTCGTCGAGATTGCGGAGACCGAAATGATCGAGGAAAAATTGTGTCGTTTCGTAAAGGAGCGGTCGTCCCGGGATTTCGGCGCGTCCGGCGATTTTCACCAAACCGCGCTCCATCAGCGTTTGCAGGACGCCATCGATGTTCACGCCGCGCACCGCTTCTACGTCCGCACGCGTAATCGGCTGGCGATACGCAATGATCGCTAACGTCTCGAGCGCAGGCGCACTCAAACGCGCAGGCTTCGGCGCCGGGAAAAGCTCCCGGACCCATTTCGCAAAGCCGGGATCGGTGGCCAGTTGCCAGCCTTCTGCTTTTTCGACCAGTTGAAATGCGCGGCTCTGCTGAATGTATTCCACCTTCAGTTGTTCGAGTGCGGCGGCAACTTCCGCATTTTTTATCCGCTTAAACTCGTTAGGCGTGTCACTCACGGAATCGCCTTCGGCTGCCTTGATCGCCGCGGTGATTTCCTGAATCGAGAGCGGCTTCTGCGCACTGAACAGCAGCGCTTCGATAACGTTTTGCAATTTCATAAATAAAGGCGGGTCATCCTGAGCGGAGCGAAGGACCTCACATTCGAAGCATTCGACACAGAGTGTACGACGGGTGATCCATGGTCATTTGTGAGGTCCCTCACTTCGTTCGGGATGACACGGCATTACACTCCGATCGCGCTTTGAATCGCATCCGCGATCCGGTCTGCTTGTTTGTCTATCATTTCAGACTCGCGCCCTTCGATGAGTAGACGAATTTTTGGCTCGGTGCCGGAATATCGCAGGAGCACTCGGCCTTTGCCGGACAACTCTTTCTCGGCCTCTGTTATCAACTTTATCACCGAATCCAGTTCTGCCAGCGGGCGCTTCTCCTTCACCGTTAGATTGCGCTGGGCCTGCGGATATTTTTGCAAACATGCTTTGAGTTTGCTCAGTGGCTGGCCCGTCTTGTGCATGACCCGCAAAATTTGGAGCGCGGTGATGATGCCGTCGCCTGTCGTGGTGAAGTCACGAAAAATGACGTGACCGCTCTGTTCGCCGCCGAGATTCAATTTTTGCCGCACCATTTCTTCAATGACATAGCGATCACCGACTTTTGTCCGTACTACTTTGCCTCCTCGCGCCGCCAGCGCTTCATCCAGACCGAAATTGCTCATTACCGTTGCCACGACAGTGTTTTGCTCCAGCCGGCCGGATTCCAAAAAATCTAACGCCGCAATCGCGAGGATTTCATCGCCATCGACAATCTCGCCGTCCTCGTCGCAAAGAAGAACGCGATCAGCATCGCCATCATGGCTGATTCCTACATCGGCGCCGCTGATTTCAACAATGCGCTGGATTTCCTCCGGATGCATGCTGCCGCAACCGTCGTTAATGTTGATCCCGTTCGGCTCGTTGTGCGCTACCGCCACCTCCGCGCCTAACTCGCGCAAAACACACGGCGTCGATTTGTAAGCCGCGCCATTCCCTACATCCACCGCGATGCGCATTTCCTCTAGCGAAAATCCCTTGGGAAAACTCGCTTTGACGAATTCCACGTAACGGCCGAGCGCGTCATCGATTCGTGTGGCTCGGCCAATACTATTCGCGGTCGGCCGAATCGAATCGATCTCGCCAGTGAAAACCAGCTTTTCGATTTTTTCCTCGATCTGATCATCCAGCTTGTAACCGTCGTGCCGGAAAAACTTGATGCCGTTGTCCTGATAAGCATTATGCGACGCGGACAGAACGATGCCAGCGTCAGCGCGTAGCGATCGGGTGATATAAGCAACACCCGGCGTAGGCAACGGCCCGATCACCAGAACATCCACACCAAGCGAAGTGATTCCGGCCACGAGCGCGTTTTCCAGCATGTAACCCGAAAGACGCGTGTCTTTTCCGAGGACGATTTTGGGCCGCGCGCCATCAGGCGTCCTACGCGGATTCATTTGCGCGAACACATACGCCGCAGCGCGACCAAGTTTCAGCGCCGTCTCCGCCGTTACCGGCTCCACGTTCGCGACACCGCGCACTCCGTCCGTGCCAAAGATTTTCTTCTGCTCGGTCACGGGCTAATTGAAACGCTCAAAGCGCGATTCGTAAACGCCAAATTTTTGACGAATCAAGGAGCGACGGCTTCCCAGCCGTCGTGCTACAAATGGACGGCTGCCCAAGCCGTCCCTCCTTGCGTTTCCAAATGCAGCCTTGATTTGGCGCGAGGTTCTGATCGAATCGTGGCGTGGTCCCCACTAAGGATGAGGTGACTTCACTGACCGCGATTGGCGGAAATGCTCATCACGGCGCGGCGTTTACTACCACACAATGGAGCGTGGTGCTAGCCGCGCAGGATCGATCACCAGCCGCCGACGAGGCGCTTGAGAAACTTTGCCGCACGTACTGGTGGCCTCTTTACGGATTCGTGAGGCGCAATGGCTATAGACCGGAAGAAGCACAGGACCTGACCCAGGGGTTCTTCGCGTTGTTGCTGGAACGGCGCGGTCTCGACGTGGTCCGGCGCGAAAAAGGGCGGTTGCGTTCGTATCTGCTCGTGTCGCTGAAAAATTTTCTGGCGAAGGCCAGACGCCGTGAACTGGCTCTGAAACGCGGCGAGGGCCGATCTCTGGTTCCACTCGATGAGTTGCTCGCGCGCGAACGCGGCGAACTGGAACCGGCGATCTCGTTGAGCGCAGATTACCTCTATGAACGTCGCTGGGCGTTGACTTTGCTCGAGCAAGTGCTCGCCCGCCTGGAAGAGGAATATCGAGTGGCTGGCAAAGAATTGCTGTTCGAATCCCTGAACGAACTGCTCGCCGGCGAATCTGGTGTGCCTTCCCAAGC
Source organism: uncultured Verrucomicrobiae bacterium (assembly GCA_963803285.1). Taxonomy (GTDB): domain Bacteria; phylum Verrucomicrobiota; class Verrucomicrobiia; order Chthoniobacterales; family UBA10450; genus Udaeobacter. Next base: position 18,509 of record CAWDMG010000006.1, read on the forward strand.
CGATATCGCGAAGAAATTGGGCATGACCGAACACGCGGTGAAGCAAGCGTTCTATCGCTTGCGAAACCGCTACCGGGAGCTACTACGCGAGGAGATCGCGCACACCGTCGCAGTGCCGGCCGATGCCGAAGACGAGCTCCGGCATTTCATTTCTATTCTGCAAACGTGACTTGGGCACAATTTTCGGACAGTACAAGCAGATACGGAAGACCGGTACAGGGAAAAATGATAAGCGCTCCAAGAGTCTGCCCAAAATGCGGAGCTAAAATTTTTGCCGACGCGCCCCGCGGATTTTGCAGCGTTTGTTTGTTCAAGACCGGCCTCGGCGGGTTTGTGGAGGAAAATGGCGAAACTCCACCCGCGTCCATCCCGACGCATTTTGGCGATTACGAGTTACAGGAAGAAATTGGACGTGGCGGTCAGGGCGTTGTTTACCGTGCCCGACAGAAAAGTCTTAATCGAACAGTCGCGCTCAAGATCATTGTCCTGGGCCATTGGGCCACGGCCAGGCATTTAAAGCGATTTCGGTTGGAGGCCGAAGCAGCCGCCAGTCTCAATCATCCATCCATTGTTCCAATTCATGAAATCGGCGAGCGCGATGGTTGCTGCTACTTCAGCATGAATCTGATCGAAGGCGGCCAGTTGGACGAAGTGGTTAGGCGCGAGGCCATTTCCATCCGTCGTGCAGCGGAACTCATCGCAAAACTGGCGCGCACCGTGCATTACGCCCACGAGCACGGCATCCTGCATCGAGACATCAAGCCCGGAAACATCCTGCTTGATAAAGAGGGCGAACCGCACCTTACCGATTTCGGTTTGGCGAGGCTGATCGAGACCGAAATTACCGTTACCCGCACGACGGAAGTGCTAGGCACACCTAGCTACATGGCTCCAGAACAGGCAAGTGGCAACAACGTGGCACTAACAAGCGCGACAGATATCTACGGTCTCGGAGCAGTGTTATACCACCTTCTGACCGGCTATCCCCCTTTTGTGGGGGGAACAACCTACGAAACTGTCCGGCTGGTTTTGGAAACTGATCCCCGGCAGCCGCGACTCTTAAATCCGAAAGTAAACCGCGACGTTTCCACGATTTGCTTGAAGTGTCTCCAGAAGGATCCGCAGCGCCGTTACGCTTCTGCCCTTGCGCTGGCGGAAGACCTTGAGCGCTGGCTAAAACACGAGCCAATCCAAGCGCGACGCACTGGACTTTTTGCTCGTGGAAAAAAATGGGTGCGAAGGAAGCCAGCTATTGCTGCCGTGATCACGTTGTCGCTCGCACTAATAGCCACGGTCGGTATGATCATCTGGAAAAGCGACCTATTCCGCCGTCCCGCAGCAGCTGGAATCGCGGTGCTTCCGTTTGAAAACTTGAGCAACGATAAAGAGGATGCCTCCTTTGCCGACGGTGTCCAGGACGACATTTTGACCAAGCTGGCGAAGATTGCCGATCTCAAGGTCATCAGCCGTACGAGCGTCATGCAATATCGTAACCAGCACAACACGCACCAGATCGGTAATGAGCTTCGGGTGTCGCACGTGCTGGAGGGTAGCGTACGGAAGACCGGGGCCTGGCTCCATATAAACGCGCAGTTGATCGACACCCACACCGATTCGCACATCTGGGCAGAGCAATACGATCGCGATTTGAAAGACATGTTCGCCATCCAAAGCGAAATCGCGCAAAAAGTCGCAAAGCGCCTTCATGCCAAAATATCAGCGGCGGAGAAACTGGCCATTGAGCAACCACCAACAGCCGATCTCACTGCGTTTGATCTTTATAACCGCGCCAAAAATTTTCTTCTGGATACTGTTGTCGGCTCTACCGCTACCAGGAAAGCGAATTTGCTCAAGGCAGCCGATCTGTTGAACCAGGCTGTCGCGCATGACCCGACCTTTTTCCAGGCGTATTGCCAACTGGCCTGGACCCACGACAACGTTTACTTCGATGGCTGGGATCGCACACCTGCGCGCCTGGCGCTCGCTGAGGCAGCTATCGAGGCGGCCTTTCGCCTTCGTCCCGATGCGGGGGAAGTGCATCTGGCGCGTGCGTGGAATCTTTATTGGGGATACCGCGATTATGATGCCGCCTTGGCTGAAGTCGAAGTTGCTCGTCAGACCCTTCCCAATGACGCGCGGTTATTCGATCTCAAAGGTTACATCGAGCGTCGCCAGGGCCGCTGGGAAGAATCGACGCAAAACCTGGAGCGCGCACTTGATCTCGATCCGCGCAACTTCAATCTGCTACGACAGATGGCGATCCTTTATGATGATCTTCGACGGTATGCCGACCAACAAGCCGTCCTGGACCGTGCGCTAGCTCTCAGGCCCGACGACCTCGAAGTGAAAGTCGATCGTGCGAACGTGGAAATCGACTGGAAAGCTAATACTTGGCCCGTGCATCAACTCATCGATGAAATCCAGGCGAAAGACCCCGCTGCACTTCCAAATGTTGCCGATTACTGGCTTTTGTGCGCACTGGCAGAGCGCGACCCTGTCGCGGCTGCGAATGCTTTGGCCGCGCTTGGTGACAACAGTGTAGGCACTGAAAAAGTAAAATATGGCCCGCGTCTCATGGAAGGTCTCATCGCTCGGATGGCAAAAAACGATGCCAAAGCAAATGCCGCCTTCACTGCCGCGCGCGCGGAGCAGGAGAAACCGATTCACGCCAATCCCAATGATGCTGGTGCCCTATGCATTCTTGGTTTAATCGACGCCGGTCTTGGGCGAAAGGAGGAAGCGCTGCGCGAGGGTTGGCGAGCCGTTGAGCTTCTTCCCGTGGAAAAAGATGCACGCAGCGGCCCGGCGATGATCGTGTGTTTGGCTAGAATCGCTGCCTGGGTGGGCGATAACGATCTCGCCTGCGAACAGCTTGTCCGCGCCAGCCGCCTTCCGAGCAGCGTCAGCTATGGCGACTTGAAACTGATGCCGTGGTGGGACCCGCTGCGCGGCAACCCGTGCTTCGAAAAAATCGTCGCCTCCCTCGCACCGAAATGAACTTAACCGCGGATCGCGCGCCCGCCTGCAACACTACGCGAAGCGTTGCGGGCGGGGATAACACGGATAAAGACGAAATTTACGAAGCGTTAACCACGGATGGACGCGAATCACCACCAATTTCTCCTAAATGGTTTCTGCCTCCTTAATTCGTGTGAATTCAACCCTGCCGAGTCGTAACTCTGTGAAGGCCGGTTCATTCGTGGTTTGAGATCCCGGTTCTCATCCGTGACATCCGCGTAACCTGTCACGCCGAAGCGTCTCTACTCACCGTAGCCCCGCGATTGCGGGACGAAGCTCGGTTGGCTTGGGTGGATACGTGGTTCCCCAGATTCAAAAATCCCGCTCTTCCGCGTTACCTTTGGCCGAAATTGGGGCAGTACATCAATGAACAGGCAAACATGACTTCTCAATAACGAGGAGCCAGAAAGGCCAAAATGAGAAAAGAAAATTAAATTATGACAAATCGAAATACTATATTCACAACGATTCTGCTCGTGCTTGCCTGCTTTGGGCTTTCATCGACGGCTAGGGCGGTTCTGCCGCCGCCGGTACCGGACGGAGGCTATCCCGGCGGCAACACCGCTGAGGGCGTTAACGCACTGCACGACGTCAACACCGCCGTGGGGATCAACAATACCGCCGTGGGTGCCAATGCGCTTACTCACGATACTACCGGCTTTTATAACGTGGCGGTTGGTTCTGGGGCGCTTGCCAACAACACGACTGGCAACTTTAACATGGCTATTGGGACGGAAGCGCTCACCAACAACAACGCCAACTTTAACTTGGCCATTGGTTTTCGAGTGCTCTTCATGAACACCACCGGCAGGCATCTCACCGGAATTGGCGCTGCAGCGCTCAGGAACAACACCACTGCCGATTTTAACACCGCCATTGGTGCCGATGCGCTCAGGGAGAACACTACCGGCGAAAACAACACGGCCATTGGTGCCGATGCGCTCAGTCGCAACACCACCGGTGGAGGGAACACGGCCAACGGGTTTGAGGCGCTCTTTAGCAACATCACCGGCTTCAGCAACACAGCCGTTGGAACGGCCGCCCTTTTAAACAATACGGAAGGCGTACAAAACACGGCCACCGGTTCTAGTGCGCTCACGGGCAACACCACCGGCGGCGACAACACGGCCGACGGAGCATTCGCCCTTTTCAACAACACCACCGGAAGCGCCAACACGGCCAATGGCTTTCATGCACTCTTTAGCAACACCATCGGCATCTCCAACACGGCCCATGGCGCGTTCGCCCTTTCTAACAACACCGGCAGCGCCAACACGGCAACCGGTGAAAGTGCGCTCTTTTTAAACGACACTGGCGACAGCAACACGGCCAACGGTTTTCGAGCGCTCTTAAACAACACCACCGGCAACAACAACACGGCCGCTGGCGATGTGGCGCTTTTCCACAACACCATCGGCCACGATAATACGGCCAGCGGTTTTCAGGCGCTCTTAAACAACACCGTCGGCGAGAACAACACGGCCAATGGTGTTGACGCTCTCTTAAGCAATACTACCGGCGGAGGCAACACGGCCAACGGTGTCAATGCGCTCTTTAGCAACACCACCGGCATCGCCAACACGGCCATCGGTGGAGGCGCGCTCTTTCACAACACCACCGGCAGCGTTAACGTTGCCGTGGGCGATTTCGCCGGCGGTAATCTGACCACGGGCGATGCAAATATTGACATCCTCAACCCTGGTGTGGCTGGCGAGACCAACACCATCCGCATCGGCGTGACACAGACACGAACTTTTATCGCTGGTATTTTTGGTACGAACGTTTCAGGCTCAACAGTTGTCGTAAACTCGGACGGCCAACTTGGCGTGGCGGCCTCCTCTCGCCGGTTCAAGAGAGAGATTAAACCGATAGACAAGGCCAGCGAAGCCATCCTGGCGCTTAGGCCGGTAACGTTTCACTACAAGAGTGACCACGCTGCCACGCCGCAATTTGGGCTAATCGCTGAGGAAGTCGCCGAGGTAAATCCCGACCTGGTGGTACGCGATAAGAACGGTGAGATCTACACCGTGCGGTACGACCAGGTGAACGCGATGTTACTCAACGAGTTCCTCAAGGAGCATCGCAAAGTGCAGGATTTGGAGAAGGAAATGTTGGCCATCACCGCGCAGCTAAAAGAGCAGGCCGCACAAATCCAAAAGGTGAGCGCGCATCTCGAAATGAGCAAGCCCGCTACAAGTGTCGTTCTCAATAATCCGTAGAGTTTCAGTGGATCACAACTTGTAGCCGGAGTCGGCGATCCCGGGTAGAGCTCTACAATTATTCTCTCATTCCCTAGGCGGTGCTTCCGTGGCGCTCGCACTTCGCCCGGTGATTTCCGAGATTTTTGCCAAATTCATCTCGTTGATTTTGCGATGCAGCGTGCGGCGGCTGATGCCGAGTTTTTTAGCAGCGGCGGTGACGTTGCCGTTCGTCGCTGCGAGTGCCTGGGCAATCAATCTTCTTTCCGTTTCATGCAGATCGAGCGGGCTGGTTTTTTCGCCGAACGCTTCAGTAGGCGAAACGCCGCCGGGCAATTTTGCCGTTGCAGCCTGACGCACAGCCATCGGCAGATCGCGCAAAGTGATTTGTTTGCCGGTCGCCATGACGACACCGTGTTCGATTGCGGTACGCAGTTCACGAATGTTCCCCGGCCAAGCGTAACCAAGCAACGCGTCCATTGCGTCCGGCACCAGTTCGAGAAGCGGTTTCTGGTTTTCCTTGCTGAAATGGCGCAGGAATCCGCGAACCAGAATCGGGATGTCTTCTTTTCGCTCGCGCAGCGGCGGCATCACAACGCGCACCACGTTGAGGCGAAAATAAAGGTCGTCGCGGAATTTCCCCTCGCGCACAAGTTGTTCGAGATTCTTGTTTGTGGCTGCGATCAGGCGCACATCGGCACGCAGCGTTTGATTGCCGCCTACGCGTTCGAACGCGCGTTCCTCGCTCATCACGCGCAGCAATTTCACCTGCGTGCTCGGATCGATCTCCCCCACTTCATCGAGGAAAAGTGTACCGCCATTGGCCTGCTCAAACCTGCCAATGCGACGTTCGTGGGCGCCGGTGAATGCGCCTTTCTCGTGCCCGAACAATTCGCTCTCGAGAAGCTGCGGCGAAAGGGCGGCGCAATGTACAACCACAAATTTCGTTTTGTTACGCCGGCTAAGGTTGTGAATGGCGTGCGCCGCTAGTTCTTTCCCCGTGCCGCTCTCGCCTTCGATCAACACATTGGCCGATGAGGGTGCGACTTGTTTGATTGTCTCCAGCACCTCATGCAACGGCGGCGAATCGCCCCAGATATTTTCGAGCCCGTAACGTTCGTCCACTTGCTCGCGCAGCGCGCGGTTTTCCTGCTCAAGTTTGCGGCTCTGCACCGCCCGCGCGATCAGCAATTCGACTTTGTCGAGATTCAGCGGCTTGGTGACAAAATCGTAAGCGCCGCGTTTCATTGCCTCGACTGCGACATCGACCGAGCCATAAGCAGTCATCATGATGCAGATCGGCGGACGTGACATTTTCAGTGCGCGATCGATCAGGACCATCCCGTCTTCATTGCCAAGGCGCAGGTCAGTAAGCAGCACATTGACTTGCTCGCGCTCGAGCACGTCCATCGCGCCAGCTATGTCCGCGGCGACGTACACGTCATAATCGTTCTCGAGCAAGCGTCGCAGTCCATCGCGCGTGTGCTTCTCGTCGTCGACGATCAGGACAGTGGGTTGTGGGGTCATATAGCTTCGCCGCGTCAAATGGTTACATCGTTACATCCTTAAAACCACCGTCAAAGAAATATAGCCGCACAGGGGAAATGATGTATCATCGCGCGATGCTTTGCCGCGTCCTGTCGGGTTTGGGATCGATCCTCCTTGTCTCCGGTTCGAACACATTTGCAGCCGACTTCTCCAGCTCGGTGAGCCCGAAGGAGGGCTGGAAACTGGCGTCCGACGCGAAAGATGTGCTCATCTACAGCCGGCCGCACGCCGATTCGAACCTGAAAGAGTTCAAGGCAATCGGCTCCATCGACGCTCCCGCTTCTGCCGTGCACGCAGTCATCGACGATTTCGAGAATTATCCGAAGTTCATGCCCTACACTTTGGAGTGCCGTCTCATAAAACGTGAAGGCGACTCGGTGATCGGTTACCAGCGACTCTCGCCAAAGATTGTCGAGGACCGCGACTACACGCTGCGCGTCTCGAAAAAGTCATGGCCCGGCCCCAAAGGGCTGACGTATCTCAGTCAATGGCAGACGGCGAACGAAATGGGGCCTCCGGAACAAAAAGGCGTTGTCCGTCTGAAAGTCTGCAATGGCACTTGGCTGCTTGAGCCCGATGGGGCGGCAAAAACGCGCGCCACGTATTCCATTTACTCTGACACTGGTGGTTTTGTCCCGGCGTTCATCGCCAATCACGCCAGCCTGACGGCAATAAAGAAGTTGTACGCGGCTATCGGGAAGCAGGTAAAGGAACCTAAGTACGCCGCGGCTTCGCAGGGGTCACCTGCGGCTGCCAAGCCGTAGCAAAATCTTTTTCGCGAATAACGGGCGCGAGTATTGTCTCTCCCCATGAGAGCGAATTTCTTCCTGTCTCTAGTCGGAACCGCCGCTGCGCTTGCGCTCAGCGACGCCACTTTGGCCGAGAGCGCGCCTGATATTCCAAAGAAACCTGTTACCATCGAATACCATGGAGTAACCGTAGAAGATCCGTATCAGTGGCTCGAAGCGGACGACGACTCGCAGGTGAAAGCGTGGTCCGACGCGCAGAACCAGCAAACACGCAAAAATCTCGACAGCTTCCCCGATCGGGCGGCGATTGAAAAACAGTTACAAGAGTGGTACGCAAAAACTTCGCCGAACTATTCCTCGTTAGTCTCGCGACCCGGAATTTTGTTCGCGATGAAGTTCCAGCCGCCGAAACAACAACCGCTGTTGGTGACGCTCGCGTCGGCAGACGATCTTAAGTCGGAAAAAGTAGTGCTCGATCCGAACGTCCTCGACACGAAAGGCACGACAGCGATCGACTGGTTTGTACCGTCGTCAGACGGCAAATACGTCGCGATGTCACTTTCCAAAGGTGGCAGCGAAGACGGCACACTTCACTTTTACGAAACTGCGACGGGCAAAGCGTTGCCGGACACGATTGCACATGTCCAATATCCCACGGCAGGCGGCAGCGCGGCTTGGAACGGGGATGGCACCGGGATTTATTACACGCGCTTTCCCCGGAAAGGGGAGCGGTCAGATGCTGATCTCAATTTTTATCAGCAGATTTACTTTCATAAGCTCGGCACGCTCGACACAAAGGACACATATTCGATTGGCAAAGACTTCCCACGAATCGCGGAGATCGCGCTCGCGGCTTCCCGCGACGGCAAATACATTCTCGCGACTGTAGCGAACGGCGATGGCGGGGACTTTGCGCATTACCTGCTTGGGCCAGATGGAACGTGGAAGCAGATCACGCAGTTTAGCGATCAGATAAAACTCGCGCGCCTCGGGCGCGATAACGCGCTTTATCTGCTTTCGCGCGCGGGTGCTCCGCGCGGAAAGATTCTGCGTCTGCCGCTCGACGTGCCGGAATTGAAAAATGCAGCGGAGATTGTTGCTTCCGGAGAAGCAGTGATCGAGCAGATCGTGCCGAGCACAGATGCGCTTTATGTTGCCGATCTGCTCGGAGGACCCTCACAAATCCGGCGCTTCGATCTGAATGGCAAGAGTGAAACCACGATCTCGACTCCTCAAATCTCTGCTGTGCAGGAATTGCTCGCACTCGAAGACGGATCTCTCCTGTTCCGGGATGTGAGCTATACCGACCCAGCGGCGTGGTTTCATTGCCTCAATGGGAAAACCGAGCCGGTGAAGACGGCCCTGCTGAGCACGTCCCCTGTCTCGTTTGCTGATATTGAAGTGCGGCGCGAGTTCGCCACTTCACAAGACGGCACGAAAATTCCACTGAACGTCCTTTCTCGAAAAGGAATGAAGCGCGACGGAAACAACCCGACGCTGCTCTACGCGTACGGCGGCTACGGAATCAGCATGTCGCCCAACTTTGATTTTACGCGCCGGCTTTGGTTCGATCGCGGCGGCGTTTACGTCGTTGCAAACATTCGCGGCGGCGGCGAGTTCGGCGAAGAATGGCACAAGGCTGGCAACCTCACGAAAAAGCAGAATGTATTCGACGATTTTGCGGCGGCCGGGGAGTACCTGACGAAAGAGAACTACACGCGTCCGGGAAAGCTCGCGATTCAAGGTGGAAGCAACGGTGGCCTGTTGATGGGCGCGATGATCACGCAGCATCCTGATTTGTTCCGGGCGGTAGTTTCCTCAGTAGGTATTTATGACATGCTGCGCGTGGAGTTGGCGCCGAACGGTGCGTTCAACGTCACCGAGTTTGGCACAGTGAAAAACCCCGAACAATTCAAGGCGCTTTACGCTTACTCGCCCTATCATCACGTTGTAGACGGAACGAAATATCCTGCCGTTCTAATGATGACCGGCGCAAACGATGGACGCGTGGCGCCGTATCACTCTCGCAAGATGACCGCGCGCCTGCTTGCTGCGAACAAATCCGAGAACCCGATTCTTTTGCGAACCAGCTCGAGCGCGGGCCATGGCATCGGCACTGCATTGAGCGAGCGCATCAAACAGTCGGCCGACATTTACGCGTTTCTCTTTGCGCAACTCGGGATGTCGGGCAAGCGGGGCGATTAGTTACAACGGTTGCAAGCGTTACAGACGATCTTGTAACTGTTGGAACGACGTAACCTGGTGCCCGTCCGAAGGAAACTGCTGATCCTTGCCGCTGCGATTGCGATTTTGTTTGTGATCGCAATCGCGGTTGGCGCGGCGCTGTTCTTCAGTCCGGTGCTCACTCGCTACGTTGAGAGCGATGGGTTCCGCGTAGCCATGGAAGAGGAAACGGCAAAGGGTTTGCATTTTCCTCAAGCCGGTTACGCGCCGATTCGACGCACCGGGGCGTTCACGGCGCAGAGCGATAGTTTCAAAGCGGACAACGGGCAGAAGGCGATGAAGTCACTCGATGCTCACGGTATTACTGCCAAGTTCGATCCCTGGGGCGTATTTTTGCGGCAGTGGAGACTTGATGATGTGCACGTGCAATCTGGCGACGTCGAGATCCAGATTTACGAAGCTCATCCGGAACCAGTTAAACCGAAGCCGTGGTTCGCAATTTTTTTGCCGAACAGAGTTTACCTGGAGAAGATTCACTCCGAGCAGGCCAACATCACCTGGCGATTTCGCGGCGAACGAGCGGGCTTCTTCGGAACACAACTGCTCATCACGCCGAACGGCCGGGATTTCGAATACGTTGCGACAGGTGGTCGACTGAAAATGGCGGTGGTTCCCGATCTCGATCTTCGCCGCACACACATCCTGATCACGAAAACGCTTTTGACCCTTTATGATCTCGATCTCGCATCCGATTCACACAGCGACGAAAGCATTCGCGCTCAGGGACACGCCGGCCTTGGCCAGGACAAAAGCATCGATGTAAAAGCGAACTTCAACTCAGTTCCTATTCGCCAGTGGTTGCCATCGGAATGGAAAACCCGTCTCAAAGGCAGCGCTTTCGGCGATATTCACTGGACCGGGAAAGATCCAAAACTGGAAAGTTCATCGGGCGAAGGTTCGTTGCGCATTCATAACGGGCGAGTCGACGATGTTCCGCTTCTGAACAAGCTTGCGGAGCTTGCCCGGAAGAAGTCGTTTGAGCGTCTGGATCTAAACGAGTGTTCGCTCGGTTTTGCCTGGCGCTATCCGGAGATCGAGATCAAGGACATAGCTATCGAGGAGAAAGGCAAATTCCGGATCGAAGGAGAAATTTCCGTCAAGCGCCGGCTGTTGCGAGGCACGATCAGACTTGGGCTTACCCGTGAATATCTGGATTGGCTGCCAAACCCTGAAGAAGTATTTAGCCGACGCTCAAGCGGGTACCTATGGACCGACGTGCATCTGTCCGGCACGATTAATGAACCCAGGCAGGACCTCAGCGAGCGCATCATCGAACTTTTCAAAGAATCACCAGGCGCGTATCTCAGCCTGATGTTTCGGCAGTTCGGCGATTGGCTTAAAAAAACATTTGGAGGCGATTAGCGCTGCGAAATGGACGGGCGAGCTCCTGCGAGCCTTCACAGCTAATCATGCCAACTGAGAACATTGAGTTCACCTTGGAAAGGCCAGTCCTCAGCGTGCGCGACATTAGGGGCTGGCTTCATTGCCCGGTTTTTGGTCTCCTGCTTCCAACATGCGAATGCGTTTGTCGATGAATGGTAAACGGATTGTCAGGGTAAGACCTTCGCCCTGGCTGCTCTCGATGGAGAGCTCACCGCCGTGCTCGCGGACGATGCGGCGTACAATCAACAATCCAAGCCCACTGCCGGTTGGTTTGGTTGTGAAATAAGGCTCAAATACGTGGCTCAAATTTTCCGCCGAAATACCGCCGCCGGTATCGACAAATCGAACGATCACATGCGTATCGGCCAGATCGGTCCGAATGCGCAACGTGCCGTGGCGGTGCATGGCTTCGACACTGTTCTTGATCACGTTGTAAAACGCTTGTTTCATCTGATCGCGATCGAGCTGAAGCAATGGCAGATCCGAGCGCAACTCCTGTTCAACCACTATGTCGCGGTCCTGAAGCTCAGGCGCAAAAAAGCGAACCGCTTCTTCGACAATTGTGTTTACATTTTCCGGCCGCAGTTGGGGACGTGACGGCCGGATGGCTTTCAAGAATTGCGTAACGATGGAATCGAGCCTGTTAACTTCAGAACGGGCGACATCGATTGATTGTTCAAGTTCCGATTTTTCACCGTCGTGTAGCTTTTGCACACTACGCTCCATCAACTGCAAATGAATATGCAGCGAGTTAAGCGGATTACCGATTTCGTGCGCGACACCTGCGGCCAACAGCCGCAGCGCATTCAAACGTTCCGACTCAATCGTTTGTTGGGCCGTGCGACGGCTTTCAGTGATGTCGCGCAGGATCATCACATGCCCAACCTCTTCCGCTGCTGTAGCCGGGGGCGTTGACCCCGGCCCACCCGGTTGAGCAATTGTTGCTCCGTGTCCAGCGAAGGCACCGCCTCCGGCTACAGTCGGGTCGCGCTGTTCCATGACCAGCGGAACAACGTAAAAATTGATGAACCGATTTTGCGGATAGAAGATTTCCATGTCGTGGCTGACCGGACTGCTGCTGCGAGTCAGTGATTTCCAATCAAGACCGCGAATGCGTTCATCGAGCCGCTTGCCGATTGCTTCGCCTGCCTCCAGCCCAAATACTCCACATGCTGCATCGTTAAGGTAAGTGATCCGGGCTTTCGAGTCCGTCACGATGATGCCTTCCTGGATGGCATTGAACACGGTTTCAAGGAAACCTTTCTCCTGCGCCAGGCGCAGAAAATAATTTTGCACGTCCTCCGGGCCGACGCGGCCGAGGCGCTCGATGAGTTTTTCAAGAAAGCCCGCTTTCATGACCTACGTCAGCGTTAACCAGTTAAGAGGATTACAAGAGCTGCAAAGGAAGAGACGGTTCTAACGTTGTAACCATGTGGCCTTTTGACGCTTTAACGATTCAACGCTTCAACTTCTTCGCGTCGAGCCGACACCTCCACAGTCAACATTTCCACACGCAAATAATTCAATACCACTGGCGCGAGGATTAAGCCGGGGATGCCCATGAGTCGCTCGCCAAGTATCAGCGCGATCAGCGTCAGCCAAACCGGATTTCGGATCCGGTCGCCGATAATCTTGCTGTTCAGAAAATATTCGAGCTTGTGGATGACGATCAGGAAGATCAGCGCGGAAATCGCCAGCTTAACGGACATCGTCAATGCAACAAAAACTATGATCGTATTGCTCAGCAGGTTGCCGACGATCGGCACCAGGCCGCAAAGAAAGGTGGCGGCAATGAGCAGCGGCGCGTGCGGCATGTGAACCGCCAGAAGGAAAGTTGCGGTCAACACGGTATTGATTACCGAGATGGTGATCTGCGCGCCCATTACGGTGCCAAAGCTGCGGTAGAAATCACGGAACCGCCTCGAGACCTGATCGCAGCAAATGGAGTAAAGATTATTCTTTACCCGATGCGTGCTACGATAGGGATCGAGTCCGGTTTTCAAAAAAAGGCTCGCTGCAGCTACGATGCCAAGGATGCTGAAAACCAGGTTTGTCGTGGTCGCTTTGGCGACGTTAGCAACGTTGCGCAGGTACTGCGCTTCCTGCCCAAGTGTGCCAACGACGACCTGCCTGAGACTTTCGAAATCACTAAAGGGTAACGCGATCTGCCTCTTCTGAGCCCACGCACTGGCCGACGGTATTGAAGTGTCCGCCACATCCGGCAACGCCAAAATCGCCGCTCGAGTAAAATAAACCCCAGCGGCGCCAATCCCAACAACAGCGATGACGAACAACACCAGCGCCAGCCATTTTCTTCTGGTGAGAGAATAAAGTTGGCGCAATGCAAAATACGAAAACAAGACTACCAGCAGCGGCGCGCCAAGATGAAGAATCCCCGCCAGAATGATTGTTGCGGCGAGCACTGCGTAAGAAACTCGCACCGGGGTAATCATGATTCGCTCACCCCTTTTTACTCCATCCGTGCCAGACATTGTCAACTAGGCCGCACTGTGCTGTAGAGTGCGCTGTCCTCAGCGCACGAAGGTTTAGGCAACACGACGATCGAAAATCGCCGTCCGGCGATAACGAAGCTTGTTTTGGGGCGTCTGCTCCGCTGCCAGGATCTGCTGGTTACAAAGCTTGCCCTGTTTCTTTTTCAGCGCGTTCTTTCAGCGCCGCCTTGCGCGAAAGTTTTACGCGGCCTTTGTCGTCGATGCCGATGCATTTGACCCAAATCATATCGCCAATCTTGACCACGTCTTCGGTGCGGTTCACTCGAAAATCGGCAAGCTCGGAAATGTGCACCAAGCCGTCTTTTCCCGGGAAAACTTCAACAAACGCCCCGAACTCCTTGGTCGTGACGACGCGTCCTTGATAGGTTTGTCCGATTTCGATTTCGCGGGTCATCCCGCCGATAATTTCCTTCGCGCGCGCCATACTCTCGCCGGTCGTTGCATAGATGTGCACTGAGCCGTCGTCCTCGATGTTAATTTCGGCGCCGGTTTCAGCGACGATCCCCTTGATGGTTTTGCCGCCCGGTCCGATGAGCGCGCCGATTTTCTCCGGATTGATCTTAATTGTCTCGATTCGCGGCGCGTATTTCGACAACTCCGTCCGCGGTTTGTCTAGCGTGCGAGCCATAGTCTCGAGAATCTTCGTGCGCGCTTCTTTCGCACGTTGGATTGCTTCGGCCATGATGTTGTGACCAATACCTGGGAGTTTCAGATCAAGCTGAAAGCCCGTCACGCCAGCGTCCGTTCCGCAAAGCTTAAAATCCATATCACCATAATGATCTTCGGACCCAATGATGTCGGTGAGCAATTCGTAGCGCTTCAATTGCCCGTCATCACCTGCCTCGCTGACGAGACCGATTGAGATTCCGGCAACCATGCCCTTCATCGGCACACCTGCGTCCATCAGTGCGAGCATTCCGCCGCACACGCTGGCCATGGAGGTCGAGCCGTTGGATTCCATGATCTCGCTGGAAATGCGGACGGCATAACGAAATTCGTTTTCGCCCGGCACAGCCGGTTCAAGTGAGCGCTCCGCCAGCGCGCCATGGCCGATCTCCCGCCGCCCGGGCCCGCCTGTCCGCCCAGTCTCGCCTACGCTAAACGGCGGAAAATTGTAATGCAGAATAAAGCGCTTTGATTGTTCGCCTCCGCCGTACGCATCAATCATCTGTGCTTCTTCAATGGGAGCCAGCGTAGTGAGCGCGAGTGCCTGTGTTTCGCCGCGCTGGAAAATCGCCGAACCATGCGCTCGCGGCAGCACGCCTACTTCGCAGGTGATCGGGCGCAAATCGCTGTAGCCCCGTCCATCAACGCGTTTCTGTTTCTCCAGAATACCGGCGCGAAACGTCTTCTTTTCGACGAAATCGAATGCCTGGGAGATCGCAAACGAATCGGCCTCGGGAAATTTCTCGAGAATCGCTGTCTTTACTTCCTCTCGCAGAGCGCCGATCGCTTTAGCGCGTGCACTTTTTCCTTCAGTGCTCAGCGCCTGTTCGAGTCGATCGCCGGCGACTTGCCGGGCGATATTCACCATCTCCTGATTCACGTGTAGCAACTGAACCTCGCGCTTTGGTTTACCCACTCTCCCGGCCAAGTCTTTCTGGGCCTGAATCATCTCACGCGCAGACCCATGCGCGAACTCGAGCGCCTTTGTAAATTCAGCTTCCGGCAGTTCCTTTGCCGAGCCCTCGATCATTATCACATCGTTTTCAGTGCCTACGTAAACAAGGTCGAGATCGCTCTGGGCGCGCTCGTCATGCGTCGGGTTGGCAACGAACTGGCCGTTAACGCGACCAACGCGCACCGCGCCAATCGGGCCTGCAAAAGGAATGTCCGAAATAGACAGCGCTGCGGATGCGCCATTGATCGCGAGAATGTCGGGATCGTTCTGTCCGTCGGCACTGAGCAGGATCGATATGATCTGCGTATCGTAAAAGTATCCCTGCGGAAAGAGTGGCCGCAAAGGCCGATCGATCATTCGCGAAGTAAGCGTTTCCTTCTCGCTAGGACGGCCTTCACGTTTGAAATAGCCGCCCGGGAATTTTCCTACGGCAGCCGCTTTCTCGCGGTAATCAACCGTCAGCGGGAAATAATCCTGACCTTCTTTGACTACTATGGCCGAAACCGCGGAGACAAGCACGATGGTGTCGCCACATGTAACGATAACTGCGCCATCGGCGAGTTTGGCGATTTTGCCGGTTTCGATAGAAATTTCATTGCCGCCGATTTTGGCGGTGACCTTTTGTTGCATGATTATTTTCCTGGATTAGCGGTTCCAGGCGGTCACCCCGACTGTAGGTTTTAAACCCGTTGTCCGCCGCGGCGGACGCGAAACTAAAACCTAAAATCCAAGGTGATTACTGCGCCTGGAATTGCTTGTTGTTTTCTTTAGTTCAGTTGTGGCTTCCAGCAGTTCAAATACCGGATCGAACTGTCGAATGATCGCTCGATTATTTCCGCAGATTGAGCTTCTCGATCAATTTCTTGTAACGATCAGCTTCCGTTTTGCTCAAATAATCGAGCAGACTCCTCCGTTGCGCGACCATTTTGAGTAAGCCGCGCCGCGAAGAGTGATCTTTCCGGTTAATCTTGAGGTGCTCAGTTAAATGCTCGATCCGGTGCGTGAGAAGTGCGACTTGCACATCCGCGCTGCCGGTATCGTTGTCATGCAACTGGAACTCCTTGAGATCCAACGTTTGGTTGCTCTCAGCCATAACGAGGGCGCTACTGTAGATGAGGAATCGATTTTCGCAACCGCGCAGCGCGGTGAGGAGCAGCTTGAACTGGTTTAGCTCCTAAGCTGGGTGTCTTTCCCGTTTGCCGTCGTACCAAAGGCTGAGCTTTGCGCGCGAACGGACTCCGCGCGGACCGCGGACGATTACGCCAAAGAAGTCCCGCAGAAAATGTTTCGCGGAATACATGCGCAATTTCCGGGCTGAGGTGACAACCGGTTCTCGCAGCACTTTGAAAGCGCCTCGTTTTTTTAGCTCGAGGGAAAAATAAACTTCTTCACCAGCAAAGTACCTGCTCGTCGAATCCGCCAATGACATCGAAGTTGCGTCGTGTAGTGAAAAGAAATGCGCCGGCCCCAAGATTCAGGCCGAAATAAACCGACGAAAATCCGCGCAACAACATGCGTCCCCAAAGGGGAACAAATCCATCCATCGCCACTCGCGCGCTGCCCCCGGAGTAACCACCTTCCAGAGAGGCGATCCCTCCACTCACGTGCGCTCGATTGATCCGCGTGTCGGCGTCAACGAAAAACAAATACTCGCCCTGTGCAGCGCGCGCGCCTGCATTCCGAGAGGCTGCGATTTGGCGTCGATTGATTGGAATCACCTTTGCGCCCGCATCCGATGCAATCTCCGGCGTCGCGTCCGTTGATGCATCATCAACGACGATGATCTCGTACGGCTGTGTCGCGCCAGACGCGGCCTCCCGAATCGCAGCCAGCGTATCCGAAAGTTCGTGCTCTTCGTTGTACGCGGGAACAACAAATGAAATCATTGGTTTGATGAGGCGAGCCATATCGCCTGTGATCGATAGACACGCAAGTCGCCGGCTCGCACGGCGCTACTTTGTCCGGGCGTAGAGCAGTGAATCGAGAAGCTCCCCATCTTTGAGGACGTTGTTCTTCAGGCGTCCTTCGAAAATGAAACCTGCTTTTTCCAGTAGGCGCGCCGATGCAGGATTGTTTGCGAACACCTCTGCAGAGATTCGGCGGAGCGGAAAATTGTCGAAGCAAAAATCAGTGACCGCGGTCACCACTTCAGTCATGATGCCGCGTCCCCAGAACTGCTCGCCCAACCAGTAACCCACGGTCGCTGTATGCCGATACACGTCCTCGCCCGGGTGAACACCGATCCCTCCAACGGCCGCACCCTGAATCTCAACGCAAAATTTCATTTCAGGCTGTTCGCTGATGGCACGCTGCAGGAATTCGTGCGCGTCTTGCAGCGTGTAGGGATGCGGGAAGAGATCACGCACCGCTCGCCAGACCTTCCGATTGTTCGCGTGTCTGGCTACGGATTCAGCGTCATTTAGCCGCCACGGGCGAACCGTGCACCGTTCGAGCACGAGCTGCATCGATTACTCGCTATTTGAACTTGATACCTGTTTTCTGCACCTCGCGATAAGGCAACAGCCACACCAGTGATTCATCGTGAAGATCGACCACCTGAATGCGATTGCCCCATGGATCGCGAAAGTCGCAACGAAAAGGCGGCTCCAATTTGAGTTTGTATTTCTCGGTAAGCTTCTTTTTGACTTCCTCAAGTTGCGTTTCATCGCGAACCATGATCCCGAAATGCCGCATATTTGCTCGCTGAACCTTGTCGACTTCGAAAATCGCCAGGAACTGATGGTCGCCCAGTTTGAAGAACGCGTCGCCCTCGCCGCCACTCATCTGTTCGAGGTTGAAAACATCTTTGTAAAAGGCCACTGCCTTCTCAACATTATCCACCTCGATCGCGACATGATTGCATCCATAGACTTGCACGCTCATATGGCAGCTTAGTCGAAGATGAAATCGTGCGCGATTTTCTGATTCATGTCAGTCCCGGCACCCAACCGAAATTACTCAACTGAATCAGTTTTAATCGCTGTGTTCAGCATGGCGGTGTTGTTGGTCCATCTGCTGACAAACGGGCGCTACGGTTATTTTCGCGATGAGCTTTATTACATCGCCTGCGGACGACATCTCGCTTTTGGATACGTCGATCAACCGCCGTTGTCGATTTTGCTTCTTCGATTGAGCCAACTGCTGCTGGGCTATTCGCTTTTTGCGATTCGCCTCTTCCCGGCGTTGGCAGGTGCGGCGATCGTTGCGCTCACAGGGATGATCGCGCGCGAGATGGGCGGACGCGCATGGGCCGTCGCGCTCGCGTGCGCGGGATCGCTTTGCGCGCTTTTCAATCTGGCAGTCGGAAATTTCTTTTCCATGAACGCGTTCGAGCCGCTGCTCTGGATGGGATGCGTTTATCTTGTCGTCCGCATCGTTAACGGTGGTTCACCTACGCTTTGGCTTTGGTTCGGCGTGTTGCTCGGAATCGGCATTGAAAACAAACATTCGACGGTGTTCTTCGGCCTCGGCGTTTTCGTTGGGCTGTTGCTCACGCCTGAGCGCCGTCACTTCGCGGAAAAATATATCTGGTTCGGCAGCGCGATCGCATTTGCCATTGCGTTGCCCAACATTCTCTGGCAGGCGCTGCATCACTGGCCCACGTACGAGTTGCTGAGCAACATCGCTCACAGCAATAAAAACGTCGCGCTCAGCCCAGCACAGTTCATCGCGCAACAGGCTGTTTTCATGAACCCGGGAACACTGCCGCTTTGGCTGGGCGGTTTATTCTGGTTGTTTGGTTCACGTGACGGCCGCCGTTACCGCGTTATCGGAATCATTTACCTGGTCACCCTCGTCGAATTCATCGTTTTGCATGGCAAAAGCTATTACCTCGCGCCGGCGTATCCGATGCTCTTTGCAGCGGGAGGCGTAGCGGTCGAACGCATTTTCGCCGCACGCCTAACGTGGATCAAACCGGTGTTCCTCGGTGCGATCATAGCAATGGGCGCATTATGTGCGCCGTTGGTACTGCCAATCTTGCCGCCCGCCAAGCTCGTCGCATACATGCGAGCCATCCACATGGAACCGCCGCGCACTGAGACATCACATACGGAAGCGCTCCCACAGATTTTCGCAGACCAGTTTGGGTGGGAACAAATGGTCGACTCGGTAGCGCATGTCTATCATCACTTGCGGCCCGAGGATGAGAAACGCGCCGCGATTTTTTGCCAAAACTATGGCGAGGCAGGAGCGATCGATTTTTTCGGACCAAAGGTCGGACTGCCAGCTGGTATCTGCGGCCATCAGAATTATTTTCTGTGGGGGCCGCGCGATTGGACAGGCGAAGTTGCCTTGGTGCTCGACACGACTGATGAAAACGAGCGCCAGCTATTCCGCTCCGTAGAAGATCTGGGCCAGGTCGTCAGCAGCCCTTGGTCGATGCGCTTCGAGCAGCGAATGCATGTTTTTCTTTGTCGCGATTTGAAAGGCAGCGTTCGGGAACTTTGGCCGCGCGTGAAGAAATGGTTGTAACTCCGGCATTCCTTCGAGATCAATCGCGTACGGTCTTCATCCCTTGCCGGGCGATTCGTTCGATGAGTTGTGGATACGGCAGGCCGGCCTTTCCAGCTGCGAGCGCGAAGTCTTCGTCGTCCGCAAGGATCGGATTCGGGTTCGCCTCGATGAAATAGAGCTTGTTGTCAGGAGTGAGCCGCAAATCGATTCGCGCGTAACCGTCGATCGTCAGCAAACGGTAGATGTCTTTGCATGTTTCTTGAATCTTCGAGACAAGCGTCGAATCGAGATCTTCGGGAAACTGGTTCTCCAAGCCCCAGCGTTTGCGATATTCCTCGTCCCATTTGGCTTTGTAGGTAGCGATCTTCGGTTCGTCAGGCGGCACCTCGCGGAAGACCAGTTCGCGGATCGGAAAGACCGTCAATCGCAGACAGCCCATCAGGCTCACGTAAAGCTCGCGACCCTCGATGTATTCCTCGGCAATGACGTCGCTGTTGTATTTCTCGTGAATAAAAGTCACGCGTTCGCGAAACTGGTCGTCATTTCCAACGAATGACGCTTGTGAGATCCCGTACGACGCCTCTTCTTTCACCGGCTTCACCACGAGCGGAAATTTTGGCTGCTTCAGACGCGCGATTCGCTGCCCGCGCGGGATGACCACGAAGTTCGGCACGTGAATGCCGTGATAGTGCAGGATCTTTTTTGAGATACCTTTGTGCTTGCAAAGCGTCAGCCCAGTCGAGCCGCAGCCGGTGAACGGCAGGCCTTGCATTTCGAAAAATGAAACAATGTTCTGGTCGAATTCAGACTTGTTCCTGAATTGTTCGACCAGATTGAAAAGGACATCAGGCGCGAACGTCTCCAGTTTTTGCCGCAGAAGATCGACATCGTCATAGATGGCCAGATGCTCCGGTGCGTGCCCCAACGCACCGAGCGCGTTCATCACGTCCGCTTCGGTCTTCCATTCTTTCGTTTTCAGTTCGTTACTGAAATCCTGGTCAACCGTCGTAGGACTTGTGCCGTCGAACAGAACGAGAACTTTGAGCTTCTTTTTCATGTTAGGTCATTCCGAGCGGAGCGAAGCGGAGTCGAGGCTGCAACGCAGCCCCGAACGCTTTCGGGGCACGGCCAGGCTTTCAATCTCGCGAGAACACCTTACCCTTCTGCAACGGGATGTCTCGACTTCGCTCGACATGACGGATTATTTCGTCCGCTTGAATTTGCCGGTGAAAAGATAATTCATCACCAGTGTCGTGATGAAAGCGGTGACACGAAAATCCTGCTGTGGATCGTCATTCAGCACATGCAATCCAAGTTCATCACATCGGCGGGTAAGCCTCGCGAGGAGCTGATTCACGGGGAATTTCTTTTCGTTTGTCCATTGGCAAATCGCATTTAGTAACCGCCGCCTTCGTCGGCGCAAATAGGGGCCTGCCTTGATGCCAGCCGGTGCGGCAAAGAGCTGTCGCAGATCAGCGTCGTAAAAATCCGGGTACGTATCTTCGTTCAGCTTGCGTTTGCGCGCGTAATACGTTTTGAGCTTCACGTTGAGACAATCGTAATCGGCGACGCGATATTCCGGTGTGTGCACCGGTGGCACGCCCGCCAATGAGCGCATTAGCTCATCAATGTATTCCATTTTTCGGAGCGCCGGCCAGCCAGTATAATTTTTGCGCCAATCGAGCTCCGGCGTGAGCCAGACCGCAAATGTCTCGGCAAAATCCTCGTCCGGATGACTCTGCGCATACCAATCCTCAAGATGAACGACATAACTACGGCTGAATGGGCGTGGCCGGTAAGTGTCCGGTGTTTCTTCACGTGATGTTTGCCCGAAACATTGCTTCCATTTTTTCCGACGCGTCAGTTGATAAGCGTACATGTAAGCGTGCCCCGCTTCATGTCGCATTAACTTCATGAACCACTCCGGCGTCCCACCTTCGACTTCGAGCATCATCGTGCGCTCGAGCGCGCGCAGCCGGTCGTGTACCAAAAAAAACGGAACAAAGATCGCAGGAACACCAACTGGGACAAACCATTCATCGCCAATGTGACATGGCGGATGAAAAGTGAGTCCCTTTGCCGACAACTCGTCGTACAGTTGCCGGATGAGTGGTTGCAGCGGCGTGCCCTCGAGCCGCAATCCGAGCGATGAAATTCGGCGTTCGAGAAGTTCCGCATCACTCAACGATGGCCAATCGGCCGCTTCCATTTCCGGGATGGTATCAGTCCCAACGGACGTGGCAACCGTCTCTCTCCTCCGGGCGAAAGCGCGTTTGCGACGTAAGAAATTGCTCAAAAGCGGCGCTCTCCGGCGTTGCTCAAGCCACTCGGTTTTAGCTTTTGTTGCGCTGATCGTTTGACAAGTCTTCCAAGTCCTCTATAGGGAGGGCCGGCTCGTCACACCGAGTCGTTGTCAGAAGTCCGCGCGTCCCCCAAGGGCTAGCGCGCCGGGGCTGTTCCGAATCCGAAGTAGAAGCTGCATTCCTGCGGCTTTCGGCATCGAGAATGGCTTGCTCCACCCGAGACTCGACAACATCGGAGCAACCCCAAAACACCATGAAGCTATTTTACACAGTCATATTTTTCTCATTGCTGGCATCGGCCGCATTCGCGCGTGAGGAATCGATCCTGGCGCGTGTCACCAGTTACTGGACAGGCGAAGGCTCTAAATTCGCCAGCACCGGCCAACGACTGCGCGCCGGACATTGCGCCGTCGATCCCAAGCGAATTCCGTACGGCAGTAAAGTTGTCTTCCCAGATCGTGCCTGCACCGCGGTCGACACCGGACCGGCGGTCGTTAGTCGCAAAGCGGCTCGTCTTTGCGGGCGGACTGCGAGCCAACTCAAGGCCATCGTGGTCGACCGATTTTTTGAAACAAAGCGAGAAGCGATGGCGTGGACGAACACGCATCCGCACTTCATGACGCTTCAGATTGTCCGGCCCGGATCTCACCCAGAACCGTCCGAGCTATGATTAAGTGGAAAAATATTAATAATCGCTTCTCACACGACGAAAGGGACTTACAGCTGAGCTCCAGGGCCGCAACTGGACAAACACGGAAACGGCTGTACATCAAGAGCCGATGAAATTGATCAACGCGCTGATTCGCGCTGCCCGCTGGGGCGGGCGGGCGGTATAAAGGCTCGTTAGACTTCGCCAAGTTGGAGCCCGCAATTCGCGGCACCCCAGTGGTCGAATCTTACCACGCTCGGGTTTTTTGCGTCGGTATCCCGAACCGACTTCGGCAATCACACTTAACAACTTAGAAATTTATGAAATCAACACTTGAAATTAATGACAAACAGCGCGGCTCACGTCGCGACAACCGCGCACGCCATAGTCACCAGCGTTTTCCATTAACGGATTACAACTATCGTCCAACAGCGGAAGCAGAGGCGACTTCCCCCGCTGTCCGGCCGGCTAGTAGGTCACCCGCTTTTCACAAATTAAGCAGTGAATTCTTGGGCTCAGAAACAAGCCGGGATTATATTGCCGAGCTTTTGTTCTTCATTCTCATCACTGGCCTCGCCGCTTGGCCGACCATGTCCATGCTCGTCGCAGTGATCCGCATGATCAGGAATTATTAGGAATGGGTTAGCGGTTGCCGCCGACAACGCCGCGAATAGTTTGGCGTTAGCAGGTGAGCATTTATGAGAGCCACAACAAAGCTCTTGCAGATCGTTATCTGGTTGGCGCTGACAGCGACCGGCTTCCATGCGCTGGCCGCGAAGGAACCTCTTTACGACGGACTCGGCTCCTACTCGCGTAAAATCACCACTGACTCGGCCGACGCACAGCGCTATTTTGATCAGGGCCTCGGTTTTCTTCACGGATTCAATCACCGCGCAGCCATCCGCGCATTTCAGCAAGCCGCGGAACTCGATCCGGAATGCGCGATGGCGCATTGGGGCGTAGCGCTCGCGTGCGGTCCGCACATTAATTCCATGGCCGTTCCACCGCCCGCAGCGGAGCTCGCGTGGAAGGAACTTGAACTCGCTCAGAAAAACGCGGGTAACGCGTCACCGGTTGAGCGGGCGCTGATCGGTGCGCTCGCAAAACGTTACGCTAATCCGCAGCCGGAGGATCGCAGCGGGCTGGATCGCGCTTATGCCGATGCCATGCGCCAAGTGTGGAAAAAATATCCAAAGGATCCAGACGTTGGCGCTTTTTTCGCGGAAGCAATGATGAACCTGCGGCCTTGGGATCAATGGACACCCGAGGGCAAGCCGGAACCCGGAACGGATGAAGTCATCGCTACGCTCGAAGCGGTGCTAAGGTTGAATCTGAAGCATCCCTTCGCGAATCATCTTTACATTCACGCAGTAGAAGCATCGCCACATCCGGAACGCGCGAGCGCTGCGGCGAACCGACTTCGCGATTCACAGCCGGGCCTCGCTCACAACGTGCATATGCCATCGCACATTGATATTCGCACCGGACGCTGGTTGGAGGCCGTCGACACCAATACCAAAGCAGTGGCGGCAGACCAACATTATCAAAAGATCTTCGGCGCGCCCAAAGGGTTTCTAAATGTGTACGTCGCGCATAACCGGCACATGCTCGCCTACGCCGCGATGATGACGGGCCAGCGCGATCTGGCGATGAAACACATTCGCGCCATGGTCGCCGAGTTTCCGGCAGATTTTCTCAAGGAAAACGCACTACAAGCGGAAGGCTTCGTCGCGATGCCGTTGGAAGTGATGGTGCGCTTTGGGCTCTGGGACGAAATCCTCGCTGAGCCGGAGCACTATACCGACAAGATGTGGTTCACCCACGCATTTCATCATGCCGCCCGAGCGATCGCATTTGCTGCCAACGGCAATACAGCCGGCGCGCGCAAAGCACAGAGCGTTTTCCTTGAACGCGCCAAACTCGTGCCAAAAGAGGAGTCTCTCGGCAACAACAGTTGTGAGGCGATTCTCGATGTCATGAAACCTATGGTCGAAGGCGAAATCCTCGTCGCGGAAGGAAAGACCGACAGAGGCATCAAGCAGTTGCAAGCTGCAATAAAAAACGAAGACGTTCTCAAATACGATGAGCCGCCTGGATGGTTAATTCCGGTGCGCCATTCTCTCGGCGCGGTTCTCATGAAGCAGCAGCGCTTTGCCGAGGCCGAGCAGGTATATCGCGAAGATCTCGCGCGCTTGCCCGAAAACGGCTGGTCCTTACTTGGCCTGGCAGAGAGTTTGCGGAGGCAAAAGAAAAACGCAGACGAAGTTGCTCAAACGCAGGCGAAGTTTGAAAAAGTTTGGGCCAAAGCCGATCTCACCATTACCACTTCGTGTCTTTGCCAGCCGCAGGCGTGACTGGCTGCGGAAGGAAACCAGGCTCAGTTGAGCTGACGTTTTCTCAGGCCGAGGGGAAACCTACAGCTTTGCGTAAACGCCCATCAACGGGCGACGCGATGGTATCGGTGAACGGAAGTCGCTGACGAAACCATCCTTGGTTCGAATTTCAACATGACCAACGCTTCGCGCGGTACCATACACGAGCACCGAACCAACGGGCGCGGCGAATGGATCGGTTATCGAGAGTCTTTTAAATCCGTAGTTGGTGACGAGTTCCGACGCAGCGTCTCTGGCAAGCTCGGTCTTCGGGCGGGAATCGATGGCTCCTGAAGCGAGCAACGCATCTTTAACGTAATGCCAGCATCGCGAGCGTGAATGTGCATGGGCGCGCTCCTGCGCCACTGTCGCCGCTTGCACTAATCTGTTGTCGATGCGCCGATCAATCTTGGCGTACGGGTAAACCATTCGCTTGGGATAATAGTCGCTAATCACGGGCACAGATTCCTTTTTACCCTGCGGAGATCTGAAACTGAAACGGCTGCCATGCTGCACCGTTTGATTTACGGTCGGCGGATTCATCGGGCGCACCGGCTCCATCGTGAAGGTTGCGTGGGCGGGCGCTTTCGCGACTGCTTGCGTCGGCTTTTGCGCAGCTGCCGGCCGCGATTTCTCAGCGCTTGTGTGCGTCGATTCTTTCAGGAGTTTTCTCGTCTTTTTAGAAATCGACGGCGCTGTCTTTGCCGTGATGACCTGGACCACGTCGTTTTTGGCCTCGTCGCTGCGGCTGTCGCCGCCCAACGTAGGTGGCGCCAGACCCTGCGCCCGCGCACCGGCGCTGAAAGTCACCGAAACGAATGCAGTTGCCAGTGCTAAGAAGATTGGTCGTCTCCGCACGAGCGCGAGGTATGCCGGAAATCACAAACCAAGGCAAGCTTTTTTTTCCATAAAAACCATTGGCGGCTGGTCGCTTACCTAAGCAGCGGGTTTCGGCGCACACGGGAATGATGCGGCCCACGCCGTTTCAATCGTCCGGGAAATCATCCGGCCCAAATCCGGGCGGATGGCCAAACATCTGGTCGCGGTCGATGTAAACCCGGTTCCGATGACGTGGCACGGATTCTTCCTCATCCGGCGCGACGATTGCAGTGCGCCCCGAAGGCAAACGCAGGATCAATCGCCCATCAGATGTGATACCCATGACGCGACTGCGCACCGAACCAGTGCGGCCTCGTGAGGAATATGCGGCCGAACTCCGGCCGGAGCGGGCGCGTTTGGCTGTTGAGGGAACAGATTTCTTTTTGCTCTGCGTGGTGGACCGGCTTGCGCTAGCTGGCGACGGTTCGGTGTTTGCCTGAGCTGAAGAGTTTGCGTCCGTGTCCGCAGGAGCAGAGGTGTCGGGGGTCGCTGCCGGAGCATTTTCCGCTGCATTCGTTGGAGCAGCAGCCTGCGGTTGAGCGCTCGCTATTTGAGCCTGCTGAACATCGGCAGGCGCAACGTGAAACGGATTCGGAGTGGTCGCGGCGTTTGCCGGAACCGGAGTTTCAGGTAGGGCAGTTGGGTTCACCGGCTGCGATGACACAACGGCGGGAGGCGATGTCGAAGTGTTTCGAGGCGACTTGAGTCACTAGGCTGACGTGCCGCTGGTGAAGCATCCGGCACACCAACCAGAACGCCAACTTGCCTTGGCTTTTGGATGTCACGAACCAACTTGCCAATTGAGTACGGGAAAACCAGGGGCGCGATCGCCGCCGCAAGCAACAGCAGGACGCCAATCACAGCCGCGGTTCGCACCAGGCGTCTCGGCCGAACTTCTCTTGGCCGCGGAACGGTTGTTCTCAAGGGGATACCGTAGCGATCCGACAGTGCGCGTCTGCGCTCAATTTTCCCAAGCGATTCGCGGATCATTTCTGTAACGACCAGCAAGTCCTTTGGACGCTGATCTGGGTAGCGATGCAACAGCCTGCCTAATAAGCCTCGCAATGGCTTTGGAAACCCTGAAAACTTCGGACCTTGCTGGAGTGCCTCAGCCTGAGAGAGCAATGCCGGTAAGTAGAAAATAAAGTGTCACACCGAGTGAATAGATTTCCGAACGAATGTCCGTCGTCCGCAGGCCAAATTGTTGATCGTTCGTGACCTGTTCGCCGGCAGGGGCCTGGTCAGGCATCTGTGGTTCAGCTCGCTGAGGCTGTGGCTGAGCGATGAGCGCCGGCAGGCCGAATTTGGTGACCTTTACGAGGGGCCAGGTACCTTCGGCCGTCTGCCCGGGCACGAGTATAACGTCCAAGGGCTGAATGGGGGGATACGGGAGCTTGTGAAAACCTGCCGAGGACAACACACTTACGATCTGTTCGCCGACTCGTAATGAAGCGTCAGCCGGCATCGGTCCGTGGCTGCGCACCCATGACGCAAGTGTCTCACCTGCAAGCCACTCGGCCACGTAAACATAATCGTCGCCTTCTCGTCCAAAATCGAGGACCTTCGCGATATTGACGTGCCGCAGCTTCTGAGCCGACGATATGTGCCCCTCAAATCCCTCGCGCTCGATTGGATCGATAGTCGCGGCCAAAATCAGCGTCACAGAGACTGGCTCCCCGGTTCGCTCATCCACGGCTTCGTAGCTCGTTGCGGCACCGGCGCTAGCGGGTTCGTACGGGGTGCCGTCATAGTGAAGACGGATGCGGTAATTCTTGAGGAATGTCGTGCGCTCCATAAACCGGCCTCGTTGGCCACGGCGCAACTACGATCTGGCTGCACCGCCACTCATTCAACCGTGATTTTGGCGGCTAGTTGCTCGGCATTTGCCTTCGGAAGAGCGATGATTTCCGGATCGACGACCGCCGGACCCAGTCTCAACCATTAACCGAATACACTTTGGAAATTGCGCCGAAGGCGAAATTCGCGAATCTAAACTGCAGATCCTGGTACCCCGTGGTGTAACGGTAACACAGCGCCCTTTGGAGGCGTTATTCATGGTTCGAATCCATGCGGGGTAGCCACGTAAAAGCGTCTTCGACGCTCACGTGGCTGCACCCGTGAGCCGCGTGAGGCGAAGTCTTTTACGCGGTTCGCAAATTTCCCGAACTAGAGTATAGTTTGAGTTCCGACTTTATGAACGAATTGAGAGTGGAGAATCTACGCGTGTCGGTTGCCGATCGGGAGATTGTGCGCGGGCTAAGTCTGCGCGTTCCGCGCGGCGAAGTGCACGCACTCATGGGCCCAAACGGCTCCGGAAAAAGCACGCTGGCAAAAGTGCTGGCAGGACACCCAGACTACCATGTGATCTCGGGAAAGATTTTGATGGACGGCGAAAACCTCCTGGAACTCGAGCCGGATGAGCGCGCGCGACGCGGTCTTTTCCTGGCTTTTCAGTACCCGAGCGAAATTCCGGGCGTAACCATTGCAAATTTTCTGCGCGCCGCGTTGCAATCGCGTCTGCCCGAAGGCGAGGAACTCGAGGCCACTGATTATTACGCCAAGCTTTACGAAAAAATGGAACTGCTCGGCATGGATCGTTCGTTTACATCGCGCTCTGTCAATGAGGGCTTCTCCGGCGGCGAAAAAAAACGCACGGAAATTCTGCAAATGGCCGTGCTCGAGCCACAATACGCCGTGCTCGATGAGACCGACAGCGGCCTGGACATTGACGCGCTTAAGACCGTGGCGCACGGGGTCAATTCGTTGCGCGGACCGAACCTTGGGATACTGTTAATCACGCACTATCAGCGGCTCCTGAACTACATCGTTCCCGACTACGTCCATGTGATGGTAGGAGGCCGAATCGTTAGGAGCGGGCGAAAA
Organism: uncultured Verrucomicrobiae bacterium; assembly: GCA_963803285.1. Taxonomy (GTDB): domain Bacteria; phylum Verrucomicrobiota; class Verrucomicrobiia; order Chthoniobacterales; family UBA10450; genus Udaeobacter. The sequence continues at coordinate 47,324 of CAWDMG010000006.1, forward strand.
GAACTCGCTCTCGAGCTCGAGGAAAGAGGTTACGATTGGGCACGCGAGGAAGCTGCCGATCTAGCGTTTACTAGGTAACCACAAATGAAAACCGAAACGACAACCATCAATATCGATCGCGGTAAGGGCGATTTCTTTTACCCGGAAGTTCATGTGCGCGACGCGGGCGTCGGCTTGAGCGAACGCACCGTCCATTACATCGCCGATGTGAAAGGGGACCCGGATTGGGTGCGCGATTTTCGTCTGCGCGCGTTGAAAACATTCTTGGAGAAACCGCTTCCCACGCACTGGGCAAGCAAGGAACTTGAGGCCATCGATTTTGATAAGATCCGTTATTATCTTTCTCCGGGCACCGAACCGAAGCGCAGCTGGGAAGAAGTACCGGACGACATTAAACGCACCTTCGAGCGACTCGGCATTCCCGAGCAGGAACGAAAATTTCTCGCAGGCGTCGAGGCTCAGTTCGACAGCGAGGCAGTCTATTCCAACATCAAGAAGGCTGTCGGCGAACAGGGTGTGATCTTTGTCGGTTCGCGAGAGGGACTCAAGGATTATCCGGAAATTTTCCGCCCTTGGTTCAGCAAAGTCATTCCGGTTGGCGACAACAAATTCAGCGCGCTGAATTCAGCCGTCTTCAGTGGCGGCTCATTCATCTATGTCCCGCCCGGCGTGAAAGTGAAGCACCCGCTACAGGCATACTTTCGTATCAACGCGGAAAACTTTGGCCAGTTTGAGCGCACCCTCATTATCGCCGACGAAGGCTCGGAAGTGACTTACATGGAGGGCTGCACTGCGCCGAAGTTCAATACGCCAACGCTGCACAGCGCCGTCGTCGAACTCGTGGCGCTCAAGGGCGCGAAGATTCAGTACATCACCGTGCAAAATTGGGCGTCAAACGTTTTCAACCTTGTTACAAAACGCGGGCTCGCTCAGGAAAACGCCGAAGTGAAATGGATTGATTGCAACATCGGGTCTCGCCTCACCATGAAGTATCCCGGTGTTATTATGAAAGGTCGCAAGGCGCGCGGCGAAGTCTTGTCCATCGCGCTTGCCAATGATGGTCAGCATCAGGACACCGGCGCTAAGATGATTCATGCCGCCGACGAGACGACGAGCAATATCGTTTCCAAATCGATCTCGATCGGCAAAGGTCGCGCTACTTATCGCGGCCTGGTGCACGTGCCGAAGCATCTAAAGAATTGCAAAAACAACACCGAGTGCGACGCGTTGCTCATCAACTCGACGTCGCGCACGGATACTTATCCGGCGATCACCGTGCGCGGCACTGGTAACGCCGTGCAGCACGAAGCCAGCGTCAGCCAGGTGAGCGCGGAGCAAATTTTCTACATGCAACAACGCGGTTTGAGCGAGGCGCAGGCGATGAGCTTGAGCGTGAACGGGTTCGTCAACGATCTCGTGCGCCAATTCCCCATGGAATACAGCGTCGAGCTGAAACGGCTGATCGAGCTGGAGATGGAAGGCTCGGTCGGGTAAGGTAGCGCGAGCCTCTGGCTTGCGTTGCTGGATTGGCTGCAAGCGAGGACGCTGGCGCTACTCTAGTCTGCCGTCACCCAAAGTCCCATATGTCGTTAGTCACACATCAAGAGCCAGCCGCACCGATTCTTTCCGGCCCGCGCGAGTTCGATGCGTTCCCAGAGTGGTTTCGCGATCAGCAACACGCGGCATGGAATCAATTTGAATCCTTGCCGCAACCGACCCGAAAAGATCAGGCGTGGCGATTTTCCAATGTCGGTCTTCTCGATCTCGCGCCGTTCAAGATCAGTCCGCCGCTTTCTGAAGACGATCGCGAAAATATTCTAAAATATTCCCGCGGTCTCGAGCAGTGCGCAGGTCGGATGATCTTCGCGAACGACCAACTGGTCGAGCGCGACGTCGTTTCTGACGACCTGAAAAAGCGCGGCGTGATTTTTCAGCCGCTCGAGCGCGCCATGGTCGAGCACGCCGATGTCTTCCGGAAATATTTCATGTCCACCGAAGCGAAGCTTGGCTCAGCCAGGTTCGCCGCGTTACACAGAGCACTGGTTTCGACGGGAACATTCCTGTTCGTGCCGCGCGGACTCGAAATTGAATTGCCAATCGAAATCTTCCATTGGCTGCGACATGACAATATGTCGGTTTTTCCGCATTTACTCCTCGTGGCCGATGAGCTCGCGAAGGTCACGGTAATCGAGCATTTCCGGTCGTGCAGCCAAATGGCACCAGGCTTCGCCTGTGGTGTCAACGATCTCATCGCAGGGCCTGGAGCGAAGGTGACATACGTGTGCGCCCAGGAGTGGGGCAGTAACGTGATCGCATTACAAATGAACTCCACGGTGGTCGATCACGATGCTTCAGCTACGAGCCTGAATTTGAACGTGGGCGCAAAATATTCGCGGTTCGAAAGTTTGAGTCGTCTTATTGGCGAAGGGGGTCGCAGCGATTTGCTCGCTGTCGCCGTGGCGAAACACCAGCAGGAATTCGACGCGCGCACACTGCAGGACCACGTCTCGCCGCGCACAGCGAGCGACTTGCTTTACAAAAACGCTCTTGATGATCGCGCCCGCACGATTTTCGGCGGGCTCATCCGCGTGGAACCGCACGCTCACTTCACCGATGCATATCAAAAGGTTCGCAATCTCCTTTTAAGTGACGATTCCGAAGCCAACTCAATGCCAGGCCTCGAAATTCTCGCCGACAACGTCCGTTGCACCCACGGCGCAACCTCCGGCCAAATTGACGAGGACGAGCTCTTCTATCTGCGCACGCGCGGCATCCCCACAAAAGTCGCCCAACGCCTCCTCGTCACCGGTTTTTTGGACGAAGTAATCCGGCGGCTCGATCATCCAGCCATCGCGGCGCATTTGCATCGGCTGATTGAGGAGAAGTTTGCGCAATAGTTATCGAGGAAGACTCGACGGATAGTTCAATTCGCCAGAGGTCGTTAACATAAATCGATTATAAAACTCGGAGACGACTTTCAGCGCATTCGTTGCGGCCGAATCGATGGCTGAAATTAAAATGTCGATCTTGCGCAGGTTGAAATTCCTGATGGCGACGGTTGCGTTGGCGGCACAAGCTTTCACCATGCAAAATCCAGACTCGCAGCCAGCGGAAAATTGCTGCCCGATCGTTGAGCTGCGGCAATACACGTTGCATCCGGGGAAGCGCGATGTGTTGATCGATCTGTTCGACCGGGAATTTGTCGAATCACAGGAAGAGCTCGGCATGAAGGTCATCGGTCAGTTCCGGGTCCTGGATAATCCAAACCGATTTGTCTGGCTGCGAGGTTTTCGGGACATGCCTTCGCGCGCACAGGCGCTGAAAGATTTTTACGGCGGGCCGGTTTGGAAGGCGCATCGCGAGGCGGCCAACGCCACCATGATTGATTCCAATAATGTGTTGCTCTTGCATCCGGCAACGCCAACGTCAGGATTTTCTTTCGGAAACAGGGAGCGCTCTGGACCTGGATCGAACGAGAGGCGGAGCGAATTGATTGTGGCGACGATCTATTATTTCAATGCCCCGGTGGAAGCGGCCTTCGTTCAGTTCTTCGAGAAAACCGTGAAACCGGCCGTGATCGGTTCAGGTGCAACGGTCCTGGCGTATTTCGTGACTGAGCAGAGCGAGAACACTTTTCCCGCGCTGCCGGTGCGGGAAGGCGAAAATGTTTTTGTCTGGTTCGCGCGCTTTAACGATCCAGCTGCATATGAACGTCACATTGCTGCCCTGACACAGTCCGCGCTTGGCGCGATGAAATTTCGAAGGAACTCGCGCGATGCCTGAAGCGAGAGCCGGAGAGTTTGAGATTATCGCCGACGACGCGCTCTCTTTTGTAAGGTCGGCTACGATTTTTCGCGCGACAAAGACAGTTATCATTTCGACGCTCCCTGCTCGGTATTCAGTTCGAAATTGATTTTTACGTCGTAATGATCGCCCTTGATTAGGCCCGTCGGCGGCGGATCAACCTGGTTGATTTGTTTCGCAACCGTCGCCACCGATTCATTCACTGTGGCGTTCTCGGATGGTTTGGCGATTTCGAATTTCGAAACGCGTCCGTCTTTTTCGATCCGAACCCTTACCAGCGTCGAAATCTTTGTGCCCGACGGGACGTTCATAGTACGTCCGCGCAAAACATTCACGACTCGAAAGATTTACTCTCGCCAAGCAGGCGCGAGTCTTGCGAAACTCTCATCTATGAAAACGACAATTCCATCAGTTCTTATCATAGTCGCGCTTAGTTGTGTCGCGGCAGATGCGCCAAAGGCGCACGCAGTTGTTCCGCCACCGGATGGCGGTTATGCCAACTTCACTACGGCAGAAGGAACAACGCCCTTAAAAATCTCACCACCGGTGCTGCAACACAGCAGTTGGTTGGTATTCGCTCTTTAGCAATACAGACGGAAGTTTCAATACCGCTACCGGCGCTGGAACGCTCTTATTCAACAACGCGGATGCAAATACGGCCGTTGGCACTGCCGCGCTTTTACTCAACACCGCCGGCGAACATAACACAGCCATTGGAACGAGCGCGCTTTTGAACAACACCATCGGGTATAGTAATACGGCTATTGGGTCGGCTGCACTCTTCGCCAATACCGAAGGTAGATACAATACGGCCATTGGCGAGACCGCGCTGCTTGATAACACCACGGGTCAACTCAATACGGCTATCGCAGCTGGTGCGCTAAATCGCAACACCACGGGCGTGAACAATACAGCGGTTGGTTATGCCGCCCTACTGGGTAATACGACTGGCAACACTAATACAGCTGTCGGTTCTTTCGCGCTAAATAGCAATGACACCGGCATCGGCAACAGCGCCATGGGCGTCAATGCGCTTGCTATTAACACCGCCGGGTCCTTCAACACCGCGATCGGGGATATAGCGCTCTCTCAGAATGCTGGCACTCTTAACACTGCCGTGGGCTGGCATGCTGGCATTAATAATACCGGCGGTAGCGTCAATATCTACATTGGAAATGAGGGTGGAGGACCGAACGAGAGCAGCCGCATGCGACTTGGTCGCACGGGAGACGCACCCACGCTCTTTACCTATATCGCGGGAATTTTTGGCACCAACATATCCGGAGCGGCTGTTTACATCGATTCCGAAGGACAGCTCGGCACAGTCAATTCTTCACGTCGCTTCAAGCACGACATCAAGCCAATGGATAAAGCCAGCGAAGCGATTCTGTCGCTTAAGCCCGTCACGTTTCACTACAACAGTGATACGAAAGCCAGTCCCCAATTTGGTTTGATCGCCGAAGAGGTGGCCGAGGTGAACCCGGACTTGGTAGTCCGTGAAAACAACGGGGATCTTTTGACCGTCCGGTATGATCAAGTGAATGCGATGTTGCTTAACGAGTTTCTCAAAGAGCACCGCAAGATACAGGAGCTGTGCACCTCGGATGCGGAACAGAAAAAGGAAATCGCAGAGCAGCGCAAACAAATTCGAATCCTCACGGCGCAACTTAAAGAGCAAGCCGCGGAGATCCAGAAAGTGAGTGCGCGAATGGCCACAGGTAGTTCGTCCGTTGCCGATTTGAGATGAGGAGACTCAGCGGCACGTATCCCGCTGGTTAAATCAGAAGGGGAGAAAAAGTCCGAGATTCCTCGACTCCGCTCGGAATGACAAACACTGCTGTCGGCTGTTACCTCGGCGTTTTCTCCTCGGTGTTCAGTTCGAAATTGATTTTTACGTCGTAGTGATAGCCTTTGATTAGCCCCGTCGGCGGCGAGTCAACGTGGCTGATTTGTTTCGCCACAGCGGCCACTGATTCATTGACTGTGGCGTTCTCCGACGGCTTGACGATTTCGAATTTCGAAACGCGACCGTCCTTTTCGATTCGCACGTTCACGAGTGTCGAAATTTTTGCGCCTGAAGGGATGTTCGTAGTGGGCTGGATCCAGGCGCTGTAAAAACGGTCGTGTAACATGTTGCCGTACCAGCCAAATTCGGACGCACTGCTTCCACCGCCCGCGCTGCCAGCTTTACCTGTTGATCCGCTTTGGCCGCTTGCGCTCTGAGACGCGGAATCTTTTTTTGCCAGAGTAATTTTGTCTTTTTTCTGTGACTTGGCGTTCGCTTTCGCGGGGGTCGGCTTGGGTTTTGCCGCCGGTTTTGGAGAAGCTTTCGCCACCAGCGTTTTCCTGGGCGTTGGTTTCGGGATTGGTTTTGGAGTGACCTTCGGTTTCGGTGTGGGCGTAACGCTGGGCTTCGGCTCGGGAGTTGCCGTCGGTTTTGGAGTAGCCGATGGCAATTCGATTTCGCTCTTCGCGGTTGTTACAACAGGCTTTTCGTCTGCGGCTTCATCCTGTTCCGAGCTCGCTGGATTCAGTGCCAGTGGATGGCTGCTTTGGTGATGGCGATTCCTGTTTTTCCGATTCGTCTGCCGAGAGATCTCCTGCGCCACCCAACCACACGATGCTTTCTGGATTCGATGATGGCCTCGCTGCTACACTCCAGCGAATGAGTCCCGCGATAAGCGCGACGTGCGCCAGCGCGATCAGGACGACGTTTCGCCAAAAACGGGCATTTCGCGGCATATCAGCTCAACACAATGACCAGCATTGCCTCGCTGAAGGAATAAAAGCGGCGTCAAGCCGCCGCACTCCAAAGCGCGCTTTTGCGCGCGAAATTCGTGAAATTGTCTCATTTCGGTTCTGCTTTGGTGGCGATACCGACCTTGGTGATTCCCGCGCGTTGCAATGCGTCCATCACTCCGATCAATTTTTGCACCGGCAAATCGCGATCGGGTCGAATCACAATGGCGATATCCGGATTCGTCTGTTTTAACTGCACCAACTGCGTCGTCAGAGTTTCCAGGTCCATCACCTGATTATTGAACCGGATCGTGTCGGCGCGATCGATTGAGACCGTTTGCACATGCGACGCGTTGATGGGGGGATTCTTCGTGGCGCTGGATGGGATCACCAGGTTCATACTGCTTTCCAGCAACGGCGTAGTGATCATGAATATGATGAGCAGCACAAAAGCGAGATCTAGCAGCGGCGTGATATTGATCTCGCTCAACGTGGAGAGATTCTGGCGCTGCGAGTAACGTCTCATCGTCCATCTGTCGACGTCCGAAGCGAAGTCGAGTTGGACGCCGAAAAACATTTGCAGAAAACGCCGAACGGTTAGTCGCCGGATGTCTCGAATGCCGAACTCAAGGAAGCATGACAATCATCTGCGAAAGGCAGATTCCCGCGAACCGTGATCGACGTATTTGTGCTCAAATTCGGAGGCGAGTTCGGCCGCGAAGTTGTCCATCTCCACGATGATCGCGCGAATGCTGGTAACGAGAAAGTTGTAACCAAACATTGCTGGAATCGCGACACACAGCGCCGTCACGGTTGTTATCAATGCGCCAGATACGCCAGGCGCCATCGCGACGAGATTGGGCGACCCTGCTTCCGCCACCCCAACGAACGCGTCCATCACGCCCCAGACCGTGCCGAGCAATCCGAGAAAAGGCGAACCGCTCACTGCGGTAGCAAGCAGAATCATCTGCGACTCGAGCGAAAGCGCTGTCTCGCCCACTGCGCGCTCCATGGCGACGTTGACCGCTCCCATTTGCGCCGGTGAAATCTTGTCAGCGATTTCAAGGCGAGCGCGAAAGGTGCCATCGACTTCGGACGACCCTAGCAAATGGAACGTCATTTCCTCACACCCTGCTCGATACACATTGAAAACGGGTGCGCCGGGAAAGCGCGCGTTTTTCTCAAACAGACGAAGTGGCTGCCGGTCTTTGTGAAAAGCAGCGAGGAAACGCGCGTTCTGTCTCCGAGCAAAACGAATCACGCGCAATTTCGTGATCATGATCGACCAACTGAAGATCGATGCGACCGCAAGAAGAGTGAGAACGATTTTGCCCGCGATTGTCGCGTGATCGAACGCAAACAGCAGACCGCCGCCAGCCGCTACGATTTCCGGAACGAGCATTCCCGAGTCACCGCCCTAGTAATAACGCACTCAGACAAAAGCGCCACCTAAAACGTTGTCCTCCTGAGCAAAGCGAAGCGGAGTCGAAGGATCCCGCGGAATTATGCGATACGTTTTGCAACGGGATTGAAAGCCTGGCCTCGCCCCGAAAGCTTTCAGGGCTGCGTTGCAGCCTCGACTTTGCTCGGAATGACTATTTCCTAGTCGGAAACGTCGGATGTCTCTTCGCCGCCACGATAAATGCGGCGCCAATCACAATCAGGAAAAACGAAAAGAATTGGCCGCGCGTGAACGTTCCGATCAGTTCGGCATCGGGCTCGCGGAAGTTTTCGATCACGATTCTAAAGATCGCGTAGCAGATGAAAAACAGTCCGGTCAGAACGCCGTTTGGTTGGCGCGTGCGCGTCCGCACAAACCACAAAATTGCGAACAACGCGATGCCCTCGAAAAATGCTTCGTAAAGCTGCGACGGGTGGCGCGGCGACAGAATCGAGCGTAACGCGTTTGCGATCTCTGGCTGACTGCGCACCGCGCCGATGATCGCATCCGGTGTGTTCAACGACGGATCGATTCTCGCACACGCTGCGACTGCGCGTTCAGCTTCCTGCGGATGATCGAACAATTCCTTCGGAAATTGCATGGCCCAGGGAACATTGGCGATTCGCCCGTACAGCTCGCCATTAATGAAATTGGCGCATCGTCCAAAGAACAATCCCAGCGGGGCGGTTACGACCAGATTGTCGCCGAGGTTCAGCCACGAAATTTTGTGACGGCGCGCGTAGTAAAGTGTGAACAGCAATAGGCCCACCATCCCTCCGTGACTCGACATTCCGCCTTCCCAAACGCGCAAGATCGACAATGGCTCGCGCAACATTTCCGGCTTGTAGAAGAAAACATAGCCGAGACGCCCGCCAACAATCACGCCGAATAACGCGCAGCCGGTGATGAAATCGCCTACGCGTTGCGGCGGCAGATCGGCGTATCCGCGCTTGGACAGCCAGAGGAAAAGAAAATAGCTCGATACAAACGCCAGCACATAAGCGAGCCCATACCATCGCGGCCCGACGTTGTCGTAGATCCGGAAAATGATCGGATCGAGATTGTGGAGATAGTAGGCGAACATTTGCGCCGCGATTGTGGGCGACGTTCTCGATTTGCGCAATCAAACTGTAGCCGCTTCGCTGCGCTAGACGCCCGCGTCGCCCACAGGGCGACGGCTACAGAACACGAGAGCTGTTCAAAACCTTTCGCAAAAAAGGTGCGGTGCGGCTGACACGATTTTTCGCCACTTGTTCCGGCGTTCCGCAGACGACCACTTGCCCGCCGGCTTTACCCGCTTCCGGCCCGAGATCGAGAATGTAGTCGGCTTCAGCGATCACACTAAGATTGTGTTCGATGACAATGACGGTGTTTCCTTCGTCAACGAGCCGATGCAGCACGTTAAGGAGCAATTCAATGTCTGCCATGTGCAGTCCGATGGTCGGTTCCTCGAGCAAATACAATGTCGATCCGGGCTTGCGCATTTTTCGGATCCGCTCGTCCGCTGCACGACTGACACCGCGTTTCAGTTGCGTCACCAGCTTGAGGCGTTGCGCTTCGCCGCCGCTCAAGGTGGGACTGGGTTGTCCGAGCTTCAGATACCCAAGACCGGTGTCGACCAGGAGCGAAAGTGGACGGGCGATTTTCGGATGCGCTGAAAAGAATTGCGCGGCCTCTTCGATGGTCATTTCCATCACGTCGCCGATGGATTTCTCGTTGTAGAGAACCTCCAGCGTCTGCGGATTGTAGCGGCGGCCCTGGCAATCTTCACACGAGACATAACTGCTGGGGAGAAAATTCATCTCTAGCTTGATCACGCCCTGGCCTTTGCACGTCTCGCAGCGGCCGCCTTCGGCATTAAACGAGAATCGGCTCGCCGAATAGCCGCGCATCCGTGACACGGGAAGTTGTGCGTAAAGATTTCGGATCTCGTCGAACACTTTCACGTAGGTTCCCGGCGTCGAGCGCGAGGTCTTTCCGATCGGCGACTGATCGACTTCGTACACGGTTTCGATGCCGTTCGCAGTCCGGGGAGCGCACGCTTTTAGCGTGCTGGTTGCCGCATTTTGCGGCAACGAACTTTTCTTTCTTCCTAACTTATCGTCCCATAGGCGCAATTGGGAAGTTCGTGAAGGCAGAATGCCTTCACCAGCACGCGAGACGCGCGCGCTCCCCAGACTCGCCGTGACCGCCGGCAGTAATACTTCATGCATTAGTGTCGATTTGCCCGAGCCCGAAATTCCTGTAATGACCGAAAGCCGGCTGATCGGGAAACGCACATCGATGTTCTTCAAATTGTTCGCGCGCGCCCCATGAATCTCAATCCAGTTTTCGACATTGCGCAGCGAGCGACGCGATCCCCGGATTGGATGACACAGCGGTGATTTCAAGCAACGCGCGGTTTCGGAATTTGGATTTTTCTGGACATCGCTCAGCGTTCCGCTTGCCACCACCTCGCCTCCGTGAATTCCCGCGCGCGGCCCTAGATCCACGATATAATCGGCGCGCCGCATCGTTTCTTCGTCGTGCTCGACCACGATCAATGAGTTACCTTTGTTCCGTAGCGTTGTGAGCGTTTCGAGCAAGCGCTGATTATCGCGAGGATGCAAACCAATCGTGGGCTCGTCGAGTACGTAAAGCACGCCGCGCAAATTTGAGCCCAGTTGCGCAGCCAAACGGATTCGCTGCGATTCACCGCCGCTCAATGTTTTCGCGGAACGCCCTAGCGCGAGATAACCGAGTCCGACGGTCTCCATGAAACGTAGTCGTTGTTCAATTTCGGGAATGAGACCGGCAGCTACCGTCTGATCTCGCCCTTTGAATCCAAGTTTCCCGATCGCGCGCGCTGCTTCGCCCGCCGAGAGATCCGTGAATTGATCGATCGTATAGCCCTGCACGCGCACATGCCGCGCCGCCGCGTTCAAACGCGAACCGTGACAACTTGGACATTCGCGCGCTTCACTTTCGTCGATCCATTCGGATTCGCGTTCGGCCGCCAACTCGCTTTCCAGAACAGATTCGCCATCGCGGTTCGCTCCCGTTTGCAAATCGCGGTCCCAAATTTCGCCGAACCCGCCGCATTCTTCGCACATTCCATGAGGTGAATTAAACGAGAACAAACGCGGATCGAGTTCCTCAAATGCGCGGCCGCAATTCGGGCAACTCATCTCGGTGCTCACGACCGTAAGGCGATTTCTTGAATCAAGCAGACGCGCTGTGCCTCGGCCAATCTCAAGGGCGCGTCGGGTAATCTCGCGAGCAGCAGCGATTCGCCGCCGATCGATCACGCCCACCACCACGTCAATGCTGTGTTCCTTGAAACGCTCCAGTTTCCGAAATTGCGCGACTGGAACGAGCTTTCCGTCCACATAAAGAGTGTCGAATCCCTGGCGCTCCGCCCAGCGCGCTACGTCGGTGTGAAAACCTTTTCGCGCTTTCACCAGCGGCGCGAGGATCTTCAGGGGACCGCGTTTCGCAGCCGTCTCGATCTGTTTCACGATGGACGCCGCACTCTGTTTTTCCACAGGCAAATCACAGTCAGGGCAAAACTGCGTTCCGGTTTTTGCGAACAAGAGGCGAAGGAAATGGTAAACCTCCGTAACCGTCGCGACCGTCGATTTGCCTCCGCCACGAGTCACGCGTTGCTCGATGGCGACGGTCGGGGGCAATCCGCTGACCAGATCAACATCTGGTTTTTCGAGTTGCTCCACGAATTGCCGCGCATACGGCGACATGCTGTCGAGGAATCGGCGTTGTCCCTCGGCAAATAGGATGTCGAACGCGACCGTCGATTTCCCGGAGCCACTTAATCCGGTGATGACGACTAGTTGTTCCCGCGGGATTTTCAGATCGATGTTTTTGAGGTTGTGCTCGCGTGCGCCGTGCACATGAATCGCGCCGTTCGTTTTTGCATTGGGGAGCGCGGGCGCCTCGCCCGCTCCGTTCGACGCGTCGTCGAATGGTTCTTCAGCCGCGCGCAACGCGAATTCGTTTAGTCATCCGCGTAAAGATGCTGTGAGGTCCGAGGCGAGCCGCCTGGAACTGCGGGCGGGGCGCCCGCGCTCCCCAGAACTTGCGCGAGAAACTTTCCGGTATGCGAGTTCTCGGCTTGCGCAATTTCTTCGGGCGTTCCGGTGGCGACGACTTCACCACCCGCATCACCAGCTTCGGGACCGAGATCGACGATCCAATCGGCGCTCTTAATCACCTCCAGATTGTGCTCGATCACCACGAGCGAATGCCCGCGATCCACAAGGCGCTGAAATAATTGCAGCAGCATTGCCACGTCGTCGAAATGCAGTCCCGTGGTTGGCTCGTCGAAGATGAACAAATTGCGGGTGCCGGAAGCGTCCGACAAATGTCCGACTAGCTTCAGCCGCTGCGATTCGCCGCCGGACAGGGTGTTCAACGGCTGGCCCAACCGCAAATAACCAAGCCCAACTTCTTCGAGCACTTTGAGGCCCTTAGAAATCTGCGTGTACGGATCGACCCTCACCTGCGCGCTTCGCATCCGCCTCTCGGCGCTCTTCCCAGCCGCGATCCCGGCCTGAGGATTGAGGTGAGGGTGTTCCATCGATCTGCTGTTCTGCGATTCCACCAAAAAAATGGATGGCTTCACTGACCGTGAGTTCAAGGACGTCGTGAATCGATTTGCCGTGCAGGCGCACCTTCAGCACGTGCGGCTGGAAACGTTTGCCTTCGCATTCTGCGCAGCGCACATAAAGGTCGCTCAAGAATTGCATCTCGATCTTTTCGTAGCCTGTGCCCGAGCAACGTTCGCAACGTCCGTTGCCAGAGTTAAATGAAAAGGCGCCTGCGGTCAGTCCCTGCGCCATCGCCTCCGGTTGTTTGGCGAACAATTCGCGGACTTGATCAAACAAACCGAGATAAAGAATCGGAGTTGAACGCGGGGTGCGAGCAAGCAGTGACTGATCCACCATCACGACATCGCCTATTCGGTGCGTGCCAGTGATCGATTTGCATGTGCCCGGCTCCTGATCTGAGGATTGTCCCTTGGCGCGCAGCAGATTCCGGTACAACACATCGTGAATCAGAGTGGATTTTCCGGAACCAGACACTCCAGTTACACACGTAAAGACGCCGAGCGGCAACTCGACGTCGATGTTTTTCAGGTTGTGCTGTCGCGCGCCGCGGATCTTGATCGAAGAAGTCCAGGTTCGTCGCGATTTCGGAAGCGGGATGGACTTACGCCTCGTAAGATAATCGCGCGTTAAGGATTGGGGAGCGACGGGCGCCCTCGCCCGCTGTTTTTGGCGCCTCGCCAAAAGCTTTGCCGGCTGGCCCGCGAGGCGCGTGCCAGTGCGGGCGAGGCGCCCGCGCTCCCCAATCGCAAACGATCACGCGGGAGGAAATCATTTAACGAGCCATTCCAAACCAAGCCTCCGCCGTGCTCGCCGCGACCCGGGCCTAGATCGATCAAATTGTCCGCTGCGCGGATGATTTGTTCTTCGTGCTCGACAACCAGCAAGGTGTTGCCTTTGTCGCGGAGATTGTGCATCACGCGCACCAATTGACCAACATCGCGCGGATGTAATCCAATGCTCGGTTCATCCATCACAAAAAGCGTGTTTGCCAGCGAAGCGCCGAGACACGTGGTAAGATTTACGCGCTGCACTTCACCGCCGCTCAACGTGCGCGTAGACCGGTCGAGCGTGAGATAACCAACGCCCACCTCGCAGAGGTAGTTGAGACGTGCGCAAATTTCGTCGCCCAACATCTGCGCTGTTTTGTCACCAGGCGAACATTCGATCGCTCGCAGAAGATCACGAGCGTCGGAAATCGAGAGCGCCTGAAACTGAGGCAGGGTTAAGGTAGCGCATTCCTCCGGCTTGCGATTTCTTCCATTCGCAACCGAGACGGTCTCGCTAGTAATCCTATAATTTAGTGCTTCGGGTTGGTAACGGCCCCCATTGCATTTAGGACAGGTGACGTACGCGCGGTAACGGCTGAGCAAGACTCGCACGTGCATTTTGTAAGTCTTGCTTTCCAGCCAACGAAAAAAACCGCGCACTCCATACCAGCGATCATCCTCGTAATCTTCGTCGGTGTATTCGGCCTGATCGCCTCTCTCCTTCGACTACGAAATCCTGATCGGCCTTGGGTAATTCCTCGAACGGCACATTAATATCGATGTCTTCGCGGGCGCACGCGCGGAGCAAATCCTTCTGTGATTCACCAAACTCGACGCCGCGAAAAACGCGCACCACGCCTTGTTTAATGTTGAGGCTGCGGTCGGGGATCGCTTTGTTTAGATCAATCGCGATCGTTCGGCCGAAGCCGCGACAGTCCGGACATGCCCCCAGCGGATTATTAAAACTGAAAAGGCCGACCGTGGGCGGACGAATGTCCAAATCGCACCAGGCACAGTGCCACCCGGTCGAGAAGGGGAGAACCGTAGTGGTGGCGCTGTCGGTCGCGGTCTTTGAGGTTGCAGGCGATACACCTGCCTCCACAGGAATCACGTTTACCTGACCTTTGCCAAAGCGCAGCGCGGTCTCGATTGCTTCGACCAATCGTGTGCGATTTTCCCCAGTGATCGCGATGCGATCCTGAACGACCTGCACACGCGCGCCGAGTCGTTTGATTTTTGGATTCGGGTCGTCCACGCGCACGACTTTGTTGTCGATCCAAACGCGCAGGTAGCCCTGCTGCTGGAGGAAATCGAAGAACTTCCGTGGCTCCGTTCCCGAGGGCACTGCGACCCAGAAGGTGATCAATACAACCGCGCTGTCATCCTGAGCGAAGCGCAGCGGTGTCGAAGGATCCCGCGAAGTAACCATTGGGTTTCGCGACGGGATTTCTCGACTTCGCTCGAAATGACAGAATACTTGCTCGGCAATCGACTGCGCTGTTTCCGATCGAATTTCACGATCACAATTAGGACAGAACGCGTGCGCAATGCGGGGCCAGAAAAGTTTGAGGTAATCATTGATCTCCGTCATTGTGCCGACGGTCGAGCGGGAGGTCTTAACGGGGTTTGACTGCTCAATGGCGATTGCGGGCGGGATGCCGCGGATGTCGTCAACGCGCGGCTTGTCCATTCGATCCAGGAACTGCCGCATGTATGGACTGAAAGTTTCGACGTAACGTCGCTGGCCTTCAGCGTAAATCGTTTGAAACGCCAGACTCGATTTGCCACTGCCGCTCGGGCCTGTAATGACCGTCAATTTTCCCAGCGGAAGATCGACGTCGATCCCTTTGAGATTGTTCTGGCGCGCGCCGCGAATTTCGATGCAATCATTCTGCGCCGGAGTGATAACCCGCTCTTTGTTCCCGATCTTCGAACCCACTGGAGACAGTCCCAGATCGCCGCTCGCTTCGCAAATTTTCCGGGGAGCTCACGCCGCTGGCGTGCTCCGGTCGGCCGCTGGCCGAACGGTTCAGAAGCGTGGCAAATCCGGTGTTGATGTTCCGCACCTATATGGCTCAGCAAAACCTTGAAGATTTCGGCCGGCGGCCGAAAGCGACACGCGGGCCGCGTGCGCTCCCCGGAAGCGTGCAGCGTCGTTACAGGTCGAACCCTGCAGCCAGTCGCTCGCGCCGTTTTTGCAACTCTTCCGGCACCACCCGCCTAACGAATCGAAAAATTCTTTGTGCGCAGCGATCTCTTTTTGCCATTCTTCGTGATCGAGGCCAAGGAGTTCGTCAACGGCATTGTGATCGATGTCGAGCTCGGCAAGGTCGAGATCGTGCGGGCTGGGCAGCCAACCGATCGGCGATTTGAGTGCGCCGCCGCTTCCTTCGCACCGGTCGACGATCCATTTGAGCACGCGCATGTTTTCACCGAAACCGGGCCAGAGGAATTTTCCGTCCGCGCCTTTGCGAAACCAATTCACGTTAAAAATCAGCGGAGGATTGGTGAGCCGCTTTCCGATGTCCAGCCAGTGCTGAAAATAATCGCCGATGTTGTATCCGCAGAAGGGCAGCATCGCCATTGGATCGCGTCGCACTCGCCCTACGGCACCGGTCGCGGCGGCGGTGGTTTCCGACGCCATGGTCGCGCCTAAATATACGCCGTGATTCCAATCGAACGCTTGATAAACCAACGGCACAGTATCGCTGCGGCGGCCACCGAAAATGATCGCGCTGATCGGCACGCCTTCACCTTTCTCGAAGTCGGAGTCTAGCGCCGGGTTGTTGCGCATCGGCGTGGTGAACCGGCTATTCGGGTGCGCAGCTTTTTCTTTTGATTGCGGTGTCCAGTCGTTTCCACGCCAATCAATCGCATGTGCGGGCGGTTCGCCATCTTTGCCTTCCCACCATACGTCACCGTCGTCGGTGAGAGCTACGTTGGTATAAATCGTGTCGTGCGCGATCGATCGCATCGCGTTCGGATTCGATTTATGGCTCGTCCCGGGCACGACCCCGAAATAGCCGTTCTCCGGATTGACCGCGTACAAACGGCCGTCGCGAATTCGCATCCAACCGATGTCATCCCCCACCGTAGTCACCTTCCAGCCTTTGAAATGCGCGGGCGGAATGAGCATCGCGAAATTCGTCTTGCCGCATGCGCTGGGAAATGCAGCAGCTACGTAGTGTTTGCGCCCTTCCGGCGATTCTACGCCGAGGATCAGCATGTGCTCCGCCATCCAACTTTGTTTGCGCGCCAGATATGAGCCGATACGCAAGGCGAGGCACTTTTTGCTTAACAAAACGTTGCCGCCGTAACCTGAGCCGACTGAGATGATCGTGTTGTCCTGCGGAAAGTGACAGATGAACCGGCGCTCAGGATTTACATCCAGCAATGAGTGCACGCCGCGGTTCCATTCTGCACTCGGATCATTGCCAAGCCGTTTGAGCGCAATCTCGCCCATGCGCGTCATAATCCTCAAGCTGAGCACGACATATTTGGAATCGGTGATCTCGAAACCGACCTTGGTCAGCGGCGAATCCACCGGGCCCATGATGTAGGGAATGACGAACATCGTGCGTCCGCGCATGGCGCCCCTGAGGAGCTCCCGAAGTTTCGCGTAGGTTTCTCCAGGCTCAGCCCAATTGTTTGTCGGCCCGGCTTCCTGTTTTGTTGGTGTGCAAACAAAAGTGAACTGTTCGACACGTGCGACGTCGTTCGGGTTCGACCGGTGCAAATACGAGCGCGGAACTTTCTTCTGGTTCAGTTCTATCAACACGTTTTGCTTGAGCGACTCAGCGATCAGAAAGTCGTTCTCACGGGCCGAGCCGTCGCACCAAAAAATATTCTCGGGTTGTGTCAGGGTTGCGATCTCATGTACCCAATCGAGCACGGCTTTGTTGCCGGGCTTTGCATCACCGATCCCCTTGGGCGGGAATATGGCGGGCGCGAGATTCTTCATCGAACGAAACTGGCCATTTTAACCATGAATCCGCCCTAGTCGAGGCTACGGCGTGACAGATCCACAACCGGTAAAGAGTTACAGAATCACGAAGCAGAAATACTGGCGAAGTTTGAAACGCAGCCTCTGTCGTTTCACTTGCACAAGCATAGCCCGCGGCATTAATTGAAAACATGTTCGGGGTGACCACGTCCGATGATTATCGGCCGGTTGCGTGGATGGGTCGATATCCTGTCGATGTAACCACGATGCTGGTCGGGATTCACGTGGTGGCTGCGATTCTCGCCGCGACTTTGGTAGCATTCGGAGCCGGCTCTGTTTTGCTTTGGGTGCAATTCGACAGTGCCGCGATCTGGTCCAGCGGCCAAGTGTGGCGGCTGTTTACCTATGCCTTCGTTCATGCCCCATCGGGGCTGCTTTGGTTCGCTATCGAGATGTACCTTCTGTTTGTGTTCGGGCGAGAAGTGGAACGTTTTCTGGGCCGGCGCGCGTACATCGCGCTCTATGCTTTTTTGCTGGTCACACCCGCAGCGCTACTGACGATCTGGGGACTTTGGGAACGGTGCGCAATCGCCGGTTCGCCCGCGTTGCACTTTGGAATTTTTGTTGCATTCGCGACCATTTATCCGCGCGTCGAATTGTTGCTGCGGATCCAGGCCAAGTGGGTCGCGCTAATTCTGGCTGCCATTTACACTCTTCAACTATTCGCCTATCACGCCTGGAGCGATCTCGTGGTTGTATGGACAAGCGTCGGCGTTGCGTTTCTTTTCGTCGAACTGAATGGTGCCGGCCCGGAGCTCGCCTGGTGGAATGCGGTGAAAGCACGGTTCGCTTCACCGCCCAAGTATCACGTCCTTCCGAAACCACGAGCACGCACCAGCGGCAGCCGCTTAGAATCGGAAGACGTTTACACGTCCATCGATCCGATCCTCGACAAGATTTCCAAGTTTGGAATTGGAAGCCTCACCGCGAGCGAGCGGCGGCAGTTGGATCGCGAGCGCGAACGGTTGCTGAAAAATTCGAATAATCTGTAGCCGTCGCCCTGTGGGCGCGTCGCTTGGGCTGTTCAGTCCCGCGCTTAGGACAGCGAAGCTGCTACTGCGTCGGCGCTATTTGTCGCTCAGGCGCGAGTCGATTACCTCGCACAACACGTGCAGCAAAAGCTGGTGGGCTTCCTGAACTCGCGCCGTTGAATCGCTTTTGACCAGGAGATCGAGATCAGCAATGCCGATCGTCGATCCGCCATCGCGCCCGAGAAATGCGATCGTTTTCAGCTTGCGCGCTTTCGCTTCCTCCAGTGCGCGAATCAAATTCTTCGAGTTCCCGGAAGTAGTCAGGCAGATGAGCACATCGCCCGGCTGAGCAAACGCTGCCACCTGACGCGCAAAAATTTCATCGAAGCCGTAGTCATTCCCTGCAGCGGTCAGAATTCCGCTATCGCTTGCGAGACAAATCGCCGGAAGCGCCGTTCGATCGTTGGCAAAACGTACAGACCAACTCGGTCGCGAAATGGGATGCGTCAGTCGCGCTGCCGCCGTTCCCGCACACCAGCAATTTGTTTCCCGCACGCAAACATTGATCGATCAGATCTGCTGCCTTTCCAATCTGCGCATCAAGATCGACAAGCGATTGCAAAGTCTTGGTGGCGGCGGCAATCGCTTCATGGAGTTGAAGAAGATGAGACATGGCGTCGGCGCTCGATTGGGATGAATAGCCGTTGATACAGCTTTTCAGTGCCTGAAGCAAAACCAATGATCAGCCGCTGCAAATACTTCGCAAACGAAGACTGCTTGCTCAAGGCGCCCGTGAGCTTTGTCCTCTAGCGTTCCGTCGTTTCATACTCCTGCCCGACCCGTGTCGGGAAGATCAACGTACGAGGTGAAATCACACCTTGCCTTGGCGTTCCGGCAGAATCAGCCTAAAAGGAAATGTTCGAGCCGCCGCCGTTGGGTGTGACCAGGAACTGGGTATTAGCATTTAGCCCCGGCAATATAATTGTAGCTACTTGGTGGCTATATCTGGAGACACTTAGCACCCCGGTAGTAGCATCATATTGCGCGGTTGTTCCATTCGGATCTAGATTTGTGAAGTTTAATATGTCGCCGGAATGAAAATTTCTAACCCGAATACCGTCCAGATTAGCAATTATGTCTTGAATTTCATTATTGTTTGGACCGGCTATGACAACATCGGCTCCACCACCAGGTTTAATAAGATTGTTATAGACGCTGCCCTGGATCACCTCTCCCAGGCTGGTGCCCAGAATTAGATATTGCTGCTTTCCATCAAGCCGATAAATCGTGATGCTAGCGGGGTTGGTGCCTATCTCGGCAGTCGATTCATGTATACTAATAAACCGTGTAACTCCGTTGGAGTACACAGTCACTGTGCCGTCAGGATGCTGACGACTCAATGCAGTCGTGGTATGACCCTCGCCCCATACGTGTTGCATTCGAACAATATCGCCGGGCACCAGTAACCTAAACCAGTTCTTGGCGGGGTTGGGCCCGACGCCCGTATACGCCATTCGCCAGAAGCCTCCCTCCACGTTGTCCGTTGGATCGGGATAAAAGTTCGGCAGGGGCTGGGACGCGCCGGCAGCCGCAGCCACATTGTCAGCTATCCAATTGCAAAGGTTTGTGTTGGGAACATCTGGAAAGGTATTTTCTAAGCTCTGAGCTGCGGCAACGATATCAGCCGGTGTTGGCTTGCCTGGTGTCAATCCCACACCTTGAGCTACGGCAGGATCAACAGTCCACACGCTGTATTTGACGATTTCTGACTCCCGACCCGAGCTAGCTCGCGTGACTTGGGCGTCGAATTGAGCCGGATTATTGATGTTATTCCCGACACGCAGCTCAACTTCGTGAATGTCTTGGACAACATACATCTCCTTTGGAGATATCTGCCTGCCCTTTACGAACCACGCTGGGGTAACGGCCAAGCGCCGCCACTCATGGGGAGGGACCACGTTCAGCCAGTAACTGTAGTCATTTGATATGTATGGCTGCGGTTTAGGAGACCGTAGCGTGATGCTATAGAACCCAGGAGTCGAAGTACCGAACGACTGGGAAAAAATGGTTTCCAGCGACACCTTGCTACCTGTGGGCGCGATCACCGGTACAGGCATCGACTGCTCTAAGACAGTTGTGCCCCCGGGTAAGTAGGTGACGCGCGTGCCCCTGTTCCCGTCGCTACTGAGAGCAAAATCATTTCGCGTTAGCGGCAGGTGGGATGGGAACAGGCCTGTGCTCCCATCAACAATGGTCTGAACGTGAATCTCACCAAGGGGACCCGTCCGATTTGGTTCCGCAAAAAGCTTGAGTAAGTACACTTTATCTTTATCCGAAGGCTGTACGCCCACGGATTGAGCTTGGATCCCCGGAAAATCAATTCGGGCGCCTGCCACCGGGGTAAACCCAACTGTTCCATGAAACATTCTATGGTTGCCGATCGAAATCCGGCCCGTGCCGTCGGCGAAATCGATTCGTTCGCCGGACTCGACAGCCCCTTTGATGGAGAGGTAGCCGCCAGACTCGAGGCTAAGTATACCTGCTCCTCCAAGAGTGGTGCCTTCGGCTATGTCAGCAGCCCCTTCGATCTCAATGATGGGAATGATAATCTCTTTATCGGTAACGACTCTTTCTGTAACAATTTTTCGCCCCTTGAGAAACAAAGAGCTTTCCTGCGTGACCAAGGCCTTGACCACGCCCTTAGTAGTCGGTCTATGCGTAGCTGTTACCGTCGGCGTAGAAGTCGCATTTTCACTTGAAGACGCGACGGTTCCAAACTCGTCGGTCGAGTCGATATCCGTTTTCGCATGCGAATCAGTGAGAGTGAATGTACCGTCTCCTGCATCGATCGTTAGGGCGCTGCCCGCCTCGACCGTGATGGTCCCATTCACCCCCTTGTGCTCCTCTTCTTGCCCGGCAAGAGCAAAGGATACGTTGCCCTGGCAGGACAGCATGGCGTTAACCGTAGATGCTCCCGGAGCTCCGCCCGTGACGGTTAGGCCCCCTTCGATGAACTTAACTGACGCGGCGCTCAGCGTAACTGAGCCGCCGTCGGTACTCCCCAGCGCGATTTGTACGTCCTTGATGTCCCGGTCTGAAATTGCCGGTGAGTTCGAAGTGCCTGGTGGAATGGCAGCAGTGTCACCCCTTCCAGGGACACCGTTGGGTTTCCAATTCGCGGGATTCTCCCAGTGGCTATCGACTGCACCTGTCCAGGTATAGGTGGCACTTGCACGACGACCTTCCAGGAGAGCAACGCCCGTGGTATTGTTTACACCGCGTACGATCGCGGTGTAGTTACCAGGTGGCAGAGTCACATTAATCGCGGACTCGTTTCCATTCCCAGGAGCTAACCCGCTGTTGAGGATGTCGCGGACCTGGTCGGCGCCAATAATCCCGCCGATCGCCGTATGCTGCCAGTTATCATTAGAAGCAATCAAAGCTCCCGTGCTGTCATACAGTTCCAGCGTCGGATCGGCCAGTGTATTGGGTATACCATATTTACTGAGCTCAGGGCCAATGGCGCGCAGAATTACCCCCTTTGGTTTAGTCCCTGGAATAGTGAAACCGCCAATCATCACCTTGTCACCAGTCTGGACATAACCGCGAGTACTGAGGTCGCCGAGAATTGAACTAGTTTCCGGGCTAAGATCGTACACTTCCACGAGGCCAACTCCAGTAAGGTTGTTTAGACCTCGGACGATCGCAGTGTAGCTGCCTTTTGGCAGATCCGCGATGATTGCCGACTCAAAGGGGTCGCTCGGAGCGTAGCCGCTGGCTTGAATCTCGTGGACTTGATTGCTGGTAATAATCCCACCGATGATCGTCGTTGCCCAGTTGTTATTGGAGGCAATTAAAGCTCCCGTGACGTCATGGAGCTCCAATGTCGGATTAGCCAATACATCGGGAATGCCATACTGAGTAAGCTCCGGGCCAATCGCCCGAATAATGACCTTCTTTAATTGCGCGCCTTCAACAATGAAGCCGCCGATTACCACGCTGTCGCCAGTCTGGACGAAGGCGCGCGTGCTGATATTGGAGAGCGTCGATTCGGTAACGGTAGGTGCAGTCGTAGCGATCGCACGGAAACTGGTGTCGCCCACGAGACAAGCAACGACGAGCAGCAGTAGAAGAAGTAGTTTTTTCATTTTAGGAGGATGGAGATTGCGCATTCTTGCGCTGGCGCGCGCCGATGCTGCCGCCCCCTTTGGTACAGTGTCAATAACAAAACTTTGCAGCCGGTTCTGACCGAATCCGGCAATTGACCGGCAACGGAAGCTAATGAAGAAACGGTTGTCACTCAGTCTCGGCCCCAAGCTTACGGGGAACGCGGCGCGAGGCCGTTTTGGAGCGGGTTATCACGCGAAACTATTATGCATTTCATGGTCTCCGCTCCGCGCACGATGGATAATGCCGCTGAAGGATTTCGCATCTCGCCATTTCGCCCACACAACGCCTGATGACGGCTGCGGCCTACTAACGAGGAATTTTCCAGGTAATACTGACCTGGCACCACGCTTTTGGATAGAGAGGAAAGATGGTGCGCGGTAGAGGTTTCGAACCTCTGACCCCTACCGTGTCAAGGTAGTGCTCTACCACTGAGCTAACCGCGCATGGAAGCCAGAAGTGATAACTGATCGGTGATCAGTAATCAGTCAAGACCCAGGAGGACCAATCACATGCATGGCCACAGATCAGATCGATACTGGACAACCAGAACACCTCAGACGAACATTTCGCTCCCTGTGAGCACACTTTTTTTCAAGCGTTTTCTGAAGCGTCCCTTCCAAATCGCCTCGATTGTACCCAGTTCTAAGGCGATGGTGGAACGTGTCGCCGGCAAAATGGATTTCACCCAGCCGCGCGTGATCGCGGAGTACGGCCCTGGCGAAGGCGTGCACTCGCGTGAGATCGCGCGACGGATGACACCGGATTCGCATTTGCTCCTGTTTGAACTCGACGCGGCACTGGCAAGAGCACTGGAACGGCAATTTGCAGGCGATCGACGCGTGCATGTGATTCATGGCGATGCGGCCTCGTTGCCATACGAGCTGAAGCGCCGCGGATTCGCTTCGTGCGATTACATTCTCTCCGGCATCCCCTTCAGCATCCTCAAGATCGAGAAGAAACGCGCACTGCTGCGAAAAACGTACGATGCGCTCAAGACGGACGGCAAGTTTATCATTTACCAGGTCACCAATGAGTTGAGGCAACACGCCACCGTTTTCCAGCGCGACGAATCGGAATATTTTCTGCAAAATATCCCGCCAATGTTTATCACGGTATTTCACAAAGTACCGTCCGCACAGGGCGGCGCACGCACGTCCACGAAATCGAAAGGCCGTTCGCGCCTCGCCGGCGTCGGCGCAGAGCGTTCGGCATGACGGAAAAACTGACGCGAATCGAAAAAGATTCGATGGGCGAGATGACCGTGCCCACGGATGCTCTCCACGGCGCGTCCACGCATCGCGCAGTTTTGAATTTTCCAGTAAGCGGCTACCGATTTCCCCGGCCATTCATTCGCGCGTTGGGTCTAATCAAGTGGGCGGCGGCGAAGGCAAACCAGGAATTAGGTTTGCTTGACGCCAACCAGGCAACGGCAATCGCACACGCGGCCGAAGAAGTCGCCGAAGGAAAACTCGACGACCATTTTCCGCTCGACATTTTTCAGACCGGTTCAGGCACGAGCACCAATACAAACGCGAACGAAGTGATCGCGAACCGGTCGGCGCAATTGTCAGGGAAGTCGATCGGATCGCACGACCCTGTTCATCCCAACGATCACGTCAATATGGGGCAGTCAAGCAACGACGTGATTCCCTCGGCAATTCACATCAGCGCCGCCGAGGAATTGAAGAATCATTTGATTCCGACTCTGGAAAAATTGCACCGCGCCCTCGAAGCCAAGGCGAAAGAATTCTGGCACGTCATGAAAATTGGGCGCACGCATTTGATGGATGCGACGCCGGTGCGACTCGGCCAGGAATTCTCCGGCTACGCGCAGCAGGTCGCGTATGCGAAGGCGCGCGCGGAGAAAGCGATCGAAGCTTTGCGCGAGGTTGCGCTCGGCGGGACCGCAGTCGGCACCGGTCTGAATCGCCATATCGATTTTCCCAAAAAAGTGCTGCACCACATCGAGCAGCGTACCGGGCATAGCATTTTACGAGGCCAAAAATCATTTCGAAGCCCAAGGCGGCAAGGACGCAGTTGTAGAGGCGAGCGGCCACCTAAAAACTATCGCCGTAACTCTCTTCAAAATCGCGAATGACATTCGCTGGCTCAGCAGCGGGCCGCGGTGCGGCATCGGCGAAATTCAACTGCCCGCCACGCAGCCGGGCAGCTCCATCATGCCGGGAAAAGTAAACCCAGTGATGGCCGAATCGCTCATGATGGTGTGTGCACAAGTGATCGGCAACGACGTGACAATCACCTGGGCAGGCGCGAACGGAAACTTCGAGCTGAACGTGATGATGCCGGTAATGGCGCACGACATCCTGGAATCCATCCGGTTGCTGGCGAACGTGGTGGATATCTTCACCGAAAAATGCGTGCTAGGCATCGTGGCCAACGAGGAACGTTGCCGCGAGTTGGTGGAGCTTTCGATGGCCATGGTGACCAGCCTCTCGCCAAAGATCGGTTACGATCGCGCGGCGGAAATTGCCAAGGAGAGCGCCAAAACCGGACGAACCGTTCGCGAGATTGCACGAGAAAAAAAGATTTTGCCCGACGACGAACTCGAGCGCGCACTGGATCCGATCAAAATGACCGAGCCCGGGGGAACCGGCGGGGACTGATCAATTTGTGGTTGCCAAACTCGAAGGGCCGCGGTTTTCGGGCGGTGCGAACATCGCGATCAAGTGCCCGAGCCACACGTATGAGCAGACTGTTGCGTTTTATCGCGACACGCTGGGGCTGCCCTTGATCGAGGAGGAAAAGGACGGTTGCATTTTTCAATTCGGCCCCAACCGGCTTTGGATCGATAACGTGCCGAACCTGAGTCATCCGGACATCTGGCTGGAATTGGAGACGAACGATACCGAAGCGGCCGCGTCATTTCTAAAAGTTCATGGCGTCTCGCGTCGCGACGAAGTCGAGCAGTTGCGCGAAGACTTTAACGGCTTCTTCATCTCCGCGCCCAATGGAGTGATTCATCTGGTTGTGGGGCCAGAGGAAGTGTGACGGCGCGCACGGAGTGACGCGCCCCACCAATGAACGGCGAACGTCCGGGTTGGTAGGGCGGGCAGTCCTCTGCCCGCCATTTAATCTTTCAATCTTCACGAGCAATCGCACCGCCACTCCATCGCCCGACCCATGTGCTCCAGCCGTAAAATCCCAGCGGATCCAACAAACCTTCCGCCACTAATGCGTCCACGTCCGCGCGGCTTGGCGTGATCTTTTCGTTGGCATCAGCGCCATATATGTCGTCGATCACCATCCAGCTTCCCTCGGCAAATTTGTCGCGGTAACAGTCGACGTCTCTGCGTTTGGCAGCATCGGCATCGAGGATTAACAGCCCGACTTGATCCGAACCGAGTGCTTGACGGACAGCCGACATCGTTTCCGGCTTAAACGACTGTCCCTTAACCAGTGTGACCATGTTCGCCACACGCTCCCTGGCGAGATTGCGTTCCAAATCGCGCAAGATATTGCGAGTGCCGAGCCGTTTGTGTTTCACGCTGCCGCCGGGTTCGATCGCGATGAGTTTCTTCTCCTGACCTGAATCGCGGACGCCTAACGCTGCGGCGATTGTTGCTCCTCCAACAAACGCGCCGATCTCGAGAATCGCGCCGGAGCAAAGCTTCGCGAAGTGATAAACCAAAATCAACACGTCCACGTGGAGCATGGAGTATTTGTCGCGGATCTTCATTAGCTGCGAATGAATTGGCTCGTGACGGTAGGCCATCACCCTGTGCATCAGATCCAGGCAGTCGTTATCGGTATCATCGCGCATGATCATCCCTGTAGCGGCGGTCTGTGACCGGCCTGGAATCTTATTTTCCCGAGCGATCCTTCTAGCGCGAAAATCTCTCCCACATACGGCCAATCCTCAGCGACTTGCTACAAGATCCCGCCCGGACGGGAATCATCGCGAACATAGTTCCACATTTCTGAATACGAGGAGCATTCACTGACTCCGAAGCAGGTGATCGAAGAATGTTTTCTGCCAA
The DNA here is from genome assembly GCA_963803285.1 of uncultured Verrucomicrobiae bacterium. Lineage (GTDB taxonomy): Bacteria > Verrucomicrobiota > Verrucomicrobiia > Chthoniobacterales > UBA10450 > Udaeobacter. The sequence goes on from CAWDMG010000006.1 coordinate 73,821, forward strand.
TGCGGTGGAGCAACTCCATTTTCACTCAGCGTCTTCGAGATAGTGTTCTTCAAAGACTTCATCCAGCGATTGCCGCTATCGCCGCCCATTGTTCGTCATTAGTTAGCAGACGAGATAGGTGCAAATGATCTGGCATCGAACACATGATGCGAGGGCCGACCGACGTCGCTTTCCATGCGAAGGGCCTTCTTGCGACGAAACGCAGACAAGTTGATAAACGTCGAGGTTTTCGTGGTCAGAATCGTTCGACGATTTTGCGGGTGCGCGTTCTCGTCCAAGTCTGTGATAATCGACGCTAATCGACATCAGGAGGAGGACGAAATCGAGACCGATACCCAGGCGGCGTTTCCGAAAATATTCGGACAAGCTCACAGAGCGCCGCTACGGTAGATTGCGTTCACGGCTTTCGTTTCTTGACGGGATTTCGGGTCACGGCGGGTGAACGTCCTCGCGCGAACGTCGAATTTGCCGGCATACTCGCTGCGGGGCTGGAAATGCTAAATGCGAAAGTCGCCGATGGCGAAGGAGACGGCGTTCCTGACGCAGTTGACGAAGGAGACGGCGAAGGACTCGGAGTCGGGCTGGGAGTGGGGGAAGGAATAATGTTTTCCCAACGATGCAGCGGCACGCTGGCACCGCCGATCTCTTTCACCAGCGTTTCGCAACGCGCGTGGATTTTGTCCAAGTCAGGCGGACCAAATGGCTTCTCAGCCGTTCCTGGGAAAATGATATAGCTCACTTTCAAATCGCTCACCGGTCGATTGTAAGCGGTTGCAAGCGCGTTGAGTTCTTTTGCGATGCGCAGCGACGCCTCGCCGACTTTGTCGTTGGGACCGACATCTCCGACGATGACTGGGTAAATCGCATCGCCGAAAACTACGACCGCGTAATCGCCTACTTTAACTGGATCGGGGCCACGGGTAAACGTGCCCGGCACCACAATGAACGGATCGGTCGTGCCGATCAGAAAACTAAACTTTTTCAGGGTGCCAATCTCGGCACGCAATTCCGCGATTGCGTTGCGCAGGTCCCGTTTACGCGCGGGCGCGGTACTTGCCAGCGCGTACTCGTCTTCTGCCCGTTTCAATCGCTGTTCGCTCCCGGCGAGATACGGGTTGGGCGCGTCCGTTTTCTTTTCCCAACGATAACTGGTGGCCGGCTTGAAATTCGCCGGCGCACCGGTGCCAGCAGGCAGGCGATCAGAATCGGACCCGTCGGCGTCCACATCCATCTCCGCCTGAAGCAGGAGCGCCTTTCGATGAGTTTCGGGATGCTGAAGCTGTAGAACCGTCTGACAATCGAAAAAGTTATGCCGCGACAAAAGCAGATCGAGACGGCCAAGGTTCTCGCGCAGCATTCTGACTTTCGTGTCGTAAAGCTGCCCAAACAGCGGCGAGACCGAATCAGCTGATAGCATCGAGGTCAAACCGGGCAAAAGTGTGGGCAGTTGGGGACTGATTTTTGCCAGTTCCTCGATCGTCTTGTTCGGCGTAGGCACGCGCGCCAGCAGCTTGAGATCCAGTACGTAACTCTCAGGTTGGATGCGTTCGGTTGCAGCATCGGCTCCGGGAGTCGTCTCAACGGTCGAGTGAAATGTGATGCCGTTGAACAGTTTTGCGGTGTCCAACTTTCCCGTGATCACCGGCGGCCGGGTTGCCGTCGGTGCGGGTGTTGGCGTTTCGGATATCTCAATGGGCGCGAAGCGTTGCAATCGTTCAAGTGAGATCCAGCGATAGACGATCGCGGCGAAAATCGCGGCGAATAGAACCAGAACCAGCCGCCGCCACGTACAAAGGCGAATTTTTCCCACGCGACTACTTTCTTACCCAGGCGACGATTGCTGCAATAATCCCGATCACGCTCAGCACTGACATCATGCCAGCAGGCATGATTCTGCCGGTGCGAAAGAATTTGGGCACGAACTGCCCAGCCAGCAAAACCGAAATGATCAGCGCAGTCGCTAGTCCGGCGACGCGGTGTTCAGGCAAAAGAAATGCCGCTACGAGCAGCAAAACTCCTGTGATTGCCCCTGCAATAATCGACGCCGTACTGCCAGCCTTTACGTAACCGACGATGCCGCCGGCGATTGTGAGCAGGCCAAAAATGATGAAATAAATCTTTGCCGCTTCCATTTCGAATGCGCCACTTGGTAAGCCAACTGGACGCCGCTGTCCAGCATTGCTGTAGCGGCGAGCAATGATCCCGTCAGTACATTGCGAGGATCGCGCCGGGGTCGACGACCCCGGCTACAGCGCCCGCACGCTCGCGTCATTGTAGAATTCGATCTGTCGGCCGCCGAGGCGACGGATAATGCGCCAGCCATGGCTCTTTGCAAATTCACGGACTTCATCTTCCGACATGTCCCGGAGGACCCGCAACTCCGCGCGCTGAGTGACGACATACTCGGAGCTTATTGAAAGTCTCTCGCCGATCTTGGCGGCAAGAGCTGGCAAATCGTTGTGCATCTGTTTCTGCTACCGATTAACTGTCCGATCCGCGTCCGAACTCTTTTTCTTCAACGGCAGCGGTGGTGGCCGCTTGGATTTACGGTTGAGTCTTGCCCCTAGTGCGTGAACAGCTTTGCGGCCGGGCGAAGGGCCACGCGAGGTTGGTTTCTCCATATATTGATCTGTTGTCGTGGTAGAGGCGTTTGTGCCAAACGCCTTCCTATCAGATTCGGCGCTTGGCACAAGCGCCGCTACAATCGCCTGCTTCACTGGCGCACCGGTCTTCCTTGGCTAAACTTTGTCGATGTTCTCCGAGACGATCGAGTTACGCGGTCACATCATTGATTCGCTCATCTTGCCGAAGGTGCTCGATCAAATTTTAACCCACGGCGCTCATTTTAAGATAGGCGAAATCACGATTGGCCAAAAGCGTGCAGACCAAAGCTTCGCACGCATAGAGGTCTCAGCTGAGACAAGCGACGCGCTGGATGAATTAATTCTGCGACTGCGACAGCACGGCGCCGAAGTCGCCGAACGCACGGACGCACAGCTGGCGCCTGCTCCGGCGGACGGCGTTTTCCCGCCCGAGTTTTACGTGATGACGAACCAGCAAACCTTCGTCCGCGTCGATGGCAAGGAGATCGAGGTGCGGCCCACCATGATGGACTCCGCAATCGCAGTCGACCGAAAAGGACGCGGCGCGCGAGCCGTTAAATTCTTCGACGTTCGCAAAGGCGACGAAATCGTCATTGGCCACCAGGGTTTGCGCGTGGTGCCTGTGCAGCGCGCGACGTCGCGCACGGATGTTTTTCAATTCATCAACACGATCATCGATGCTGATGAACCGAAATCGGCCATTATTCGCGAATTGGCTGAGGAACTTCGACGCGTGCGCAAAGCGAAGGGCAAAATCGCAGTTGTGGCCGGTCCGGCGATCGTGCGGACCGGTGCCGATCAGCATTTGGTCCGGCTCATTAAAGCCGGATACGTTGATCGACTTTTCGCCGGAAATCCATTTGCCGGTTACGACGTGGAACGAGCGTTATTCGGCACTTCTTTGGGCATTAGCCTCGACCTGGCGTTCGCGCGCGGCGGACGCGAGAACGTTATGCGCGCGGTCAATGCGATTCGCCAAGCCGGCAGCGTTGCCGCAGCCGTTGAGAAAAAGCTCCTGACCAGCGGGATCATGCACGCCTGCGTCCGTAACAATGTCGATGTGATACTCACTGGCTCGATTCGGGATGAGGGATCGATTCCCGGCGCAACGACAGACGCTATTGAGGGCCAAAAAGTGTTGCGCGAAAAACTTGCAGATGTGACGCACGTCTTGCTGCTGGCGACCATCCGGCATTCGCTTGCCGTGGCGAGCATGCTCGCGCCCACCGTGAAAATCGTATGCGTCGATATCGATCCATCGGCGGTCGAGCGAGTCGTCGAGCAACAGCCGTTACAGTCAATTGGCATGATCACAGACGTGGAACCCTTTCTGCGGGAACTCGCCGATTACCTCACAACATCATAGTGTCATTCTGAGCGAAGCGAAGAATCTCGGATCAATTTGGGAGCGGTGCCCGACAAAAATAGGCCAGCTATGTTTCGCTTCGCTCAACATGACAGCGCTATTTATGAGGTGAGTTCTAGTGAATCCTGCGCTGCCGAATAGACTTGAAAATCCTATGCGCGAGCTGCTTCTTTGTCCGCCGGATTACTACGGCATCGAGTACGAGATCAATCCCTGGATGAGCGTCGCCCGCGGCGCCGAAACGGCGGTCGTCCAGGAGCAATGGAAACAACTGCACGCGACGCTTTCCAAATTTTGCAAGGTTCATCTGATTGCACCACAGCCGCGGCTGCCCGACATGGTCTTCACCGCTAACGCAGGACTGACGGTTGGCCGCAGATTCATCCCCAGCAATTTCCGTCACAAAGAACGCGCCGGCGAACAACCGTTTTTTGCCAAATGGATGGAGCAACACGGCTACGAAGTGGATTGGTTGCCGGAGAAACTTTACTTCGAAGGCGAAGGCGACGCGCTCTTCGGCAATGACGTGCTCTTTTGCGGTTACAAATTTCGCTCCGACATTCAATCACACCGCGCCATCGCGGAAATGCTCAGTTGTCTTGCTATTTCGGTCGAGCTGGTTGATCCGCGTTTTTACCATCTTGATACCTGCTTTTGTCCGCTGCCCGATGGCGTTGCGTTTTGGTTTCCAAATGCCTTCGATGAATACGGGCAACGCGCAATCCGGGAGCACGTGACTGATTTGATCGATGTCGCACCGGAAGAAGCGATGCACTTTTCGTGTAACGCCGTGGTGATCGACCGCGACATCGTTTTGCCCGAAGGCGCGCCGCAACTCGTGACGAAATTACAAGAGCGCGGCTACCGCTGTCACGCGTTGCCGATGAGCGAATTCATCAAAGCCGGCGGCGCCTGCAAATGTCTCACCATGTTCATGCCGCAGCGGCAAGCGCTGGAGTGATGGAGTGTTGGAGTAATGGAGTAACGATTCCCAACACTCCAACACTCCACTACTCCGCACGTTGCCGCTTAGCTTGCAAGGCCTGTTCGATTTTTCCGAGCGGTAAACAATTGACTACGTCGTCTTTGGTGAGCCAGCCTTTGCGCGCGATGCCGATTCCGAACCACAAATCTTGTAGTCGCTCGGTGCGATGAGCATCCGGATTGATCACGCATTTGACGCCCTTTTGTTTGGCCAATGGCCACCAGCGCCAATCGAGATCGAGCCGCTTGGGGGCGGCGTTGAGTTCGATCCAAGTGCCGGTGCGCGCTGCCGCATCGAGCACCGCTGGAATATCGATTTGGTACGGATCCCGTTTCAGCAACAACCGGCCAGTCGGATGCGCCAGCATCGTGACGAACGGATTTTCCAGCGCGCGAATCATGCGCTGGGTCATCTCGGATTCGCTCAAATTGAAAACGGAATGAACTGACGCCACAACGTAGTCGAGTTGCGACAGCACTTCGTCGGGAAAATCGAGCGAGCCGTCGCGCAAAATGTCGCATTCAACTCCGGCAAATAAACGAAATCCGTCGAATGTCTTGTTCAGCTTCCGAATCGCGGCGACTTGCTCGAGCAACTTTTCGGCGGCAATCCCGTGGCCTTGAACGGAGCTGCGGCTGTGATCAGCGATCCCGAGATACTCCAGCCCCAGTTCGCGGGCGGCTTCGGCCATTTCTTCGAGTGTATTGTGACCGTCGCTCGCGACGGTATGGCAATGAAACACGCCGCGCAGATTTTCCTTCTCGATGAGTTTTGGCAGGGAATGCTGTTTGGCCAATTCGAATTCGCCGCAGTTTTCCCGTAGTTCCGGCGGGATGAAATCGAGATCGACGGCGCGATACAAGTCGGCTTCGTCCTGCACACTCGGAATTTTGCCTGGTGACTTTTTCTTCTTCGCTTTCGGGTTGCTGGTAGGGGCGATTGACTTCAATCGCCCGACTCGCTCCTCCGCCGTAGGCGATTCGGGTGAACCGCCCCTACCTTCTACGGGGAGCGGAGCGAGCCGGTATTCATTCAGCGTCCAACCTCGCCGTAACGCGCGGCTGCGCATCTCGATGTTGTGTTCCTTGTTGCCGGTGAAATAAGCGAGCGCAAAGGGGTATTCTGCCGTCGTGACCACTCGCAGATCGCACTGCACTCCCGAACGCAGTCGTACGCTCGATTTGGTCGGGCCTCGTGCGACGACGGATTCGACCAGCGGATGAGAAACGAAAAATTTCGTAACAGCGTTCGGTTCCTTTGTTGCCACCAGCAAATCGAGATCGTGGACGATCTCTTTTCGCCGCCGATAACTTCCAGCGATCTCAACTTGCAAAGCTGCTTCGTGCGCAGCCAGATCTGATCGCAGCGCTTCAGCCTCAGCTGCTACCTGGCCAAATTGAAATGAACCAGCGTGCGATGCGCGTCTGGCGATGGCGTCACAAATCTTTTGCTGCGTTGTTTCGCCAAAGCCTGCTAACTCCGCGACCCGCCCCTCTTCACATGCCTTTTGCAACTGCGCGATCGAACTGACTCCTAGCCTGTCGTGGAGTGCCTTGATCTTTTTAGCGCCGAGCCCGGGCAAGGAAAACAATTCCAAAACTCCCGGCGGAAACTCTGCGCTCAATTCACGGAAATAGTTAAGCGACCCGGTTTCGGCCAGCTCCCTGATCTTCAGTGCGATGCTTTTTCCAATTCCCGGAATCTTCGCGACGGCTTCTTCGTCCTGAAAGCTGGATACATTCGCGCCAAAGGTTTCGATCGCGCGCGCTGCGTTCGTATAGGCCCGGATCTTGAACGGATTTTCGGCTTTCAACTCCAGCAGCGTTGCGATCTGCTCCAGAACACCGGCGATTTCCTCCTTGGTCATCACCAAGACGGGTAAACCTGAATTACGTCGCCGTCGATGCGGCTATTAATGCAAATCGTAGACTTCGACCAGAGCAACTCCAGCGGTGTTGTTTACACCTCGGACAATGGCGGTGTAGTTGCCCGGTTGCAGGTTGGCAATGATCGCTGATTCGCTTGCCGCAGTAGGAGCGTGGCCGCTGTTCTGAATATCGCCGACCTGATTGCTGGTGATAATTCCGCCCAATATCGTGGTCTGCCAGTCATCATTGGTAGCGATCAATGCTCCGCTCCCGTTGTGCAGTTCCAATCTCGGATTAGCCAATGCGTCGGCGATCCCATATTGCGTAAGCTCGGGGCCAATGGCACGAATGATCACTCTCTTTGGCCCAGTACCCTGGACAATAAAACCACCAATCATCACATGCTCGCCCGTTTGAACAAAGCTGCGGGTGCTGATGTTACCAAGACTTGAACTCGCGCCAGGGGTCAAGTCGTAGACTTCGACCAGAGCAACTCCAGCGGTATTGTTTACACCTCGAACAATCGCGGTGTAGTTGCCCGGTTGCAGGTTGGCAACGATCGCTGATTCGCTTGCCGCAGTCGGGGCGTGGCCGCTGTTCTGAATATCGCTGACCTGATTGCTGGTGATAATTCCGCCCAATATCGTGGTCTGCCAGTCATCATTGGTAGCGATCAATGCTCCGGTCCCGTTGTGCAGTTCCAATCTCGGATTAGCCAACGCATCGCTAATCCCATACTGCGTAAGCTCGGGGCCAATGGCGCGAATGATCACTCTCTTTGGCCCCGTACCTTGAACGATAAAACCACCAATCAGCACGTGCTCGCCCGTTTGAACAAAGCTGCGGGTGCTGATGTTACCAAGACTTGTCTGACTCGCCTGAGTTAGATCGTATCCGATGACATCAAGATTAATCCCTTCTGGCGATGTAGAGGCGATGTCGGAGGATTGTCCTGGGCACGAAAATGCATTCTGCGGGTAAGGATGCGCCTGCGGACAGGGCTCGCTCAGCCAATCACCGAAATCGCCGTCGGGATTCTGATTGAAACCGACGATGTTTGTTACCCCGCCGTTGATTGAAAAGTAACGCGCTCCAGAAGAAGTGATATTTCTGTGACCAGCAGATGACCAACTAAAGAGATCCTGGGGACGAACATCGTTGCTGTTATGGCCGATGCGCGAACCGAGACCAATGACCTCATCGACCTCATGTTCGGTCATGCGTTGTGCATCGAAGCTGTTCCCGTTGACAGGCCGGCTGAACTGAAACGGCTTGGACGAATTCAATGTAACGATGCCATCGTACGGTCCGCCCTGGCCAACCGTGCCGTTTGCGAACATCGCTGGCGGCGTGTTCAATCCAACTGCTCGACCATTTGCGCTCCCTGGTCTCGTATTCGTAGACAATGCACTGCCGGGCAGACTGGCGTTCGCAACATTGTCGTTGTTGGTTCGAGCATCCGCTCTCAAGGCGCTGACGTAAGTATTCCAGGGCAAAATGTAAAGACCTGTATCGCTCTGCGAGACAACTCCCTGCCGTAAGGGACTGCCGTCGGGCCCGGTGGTCGCGTAGCGGAACCGGATTTGGATCGTGATCGGATCGCTGAACAAGGACTCGTAAATCGCAATCGTACGGTTAATCATCGCCTGAATGGCGGCCGAGTTTGGGTTCCCTGTAATGGAACTGTCAAACGTTGGATGAATTGTCAGGCCGGTAGTAGGCGCGGTCGTAATCGCGTTCGTTTCCGAATAGCCGGTTGGCGCGGTGGCATCGTAAGCGCGAACCCGGTAGTAATACGTCGTGCCCCGGCTCAACCCGGCCACTACTCGCCCGGTCGCGGCACCAACGTCGAGGTCGTGATACCCATCGACAAAACTGTCGAACGAGCTGCTGGTGGATACGTCCAGCAAGTATCCCTTCGCGCCCGCTACTCTGGGCCACATTGCCATAAAACTGCTTCGCGTGGGCGGCAGTGGCGAAACCGTTTCGCTCTCCGACGTAAATTCATTCGTGTTTGGAAGCTCCGACGAGATCTGAGATTCCGCGCGGGTTTCATGCCTGACCGCTCCAATTTCAAACTGAGATGCGCCCGACACACTGGTCTGGGCTGACACCCGGTGGTCACCTGCAATGCCAGCCAGTCCCAGGACGACGCAAACAAAAGCAGAAACTCTCATGTAAGATACGCGTCGCATTCCGCCTCTACCAAGGTCGCCAACTCTATTTGGACATTCTTACTGCACAAGTCGAAAAACGGGACGCGCACCCACTCTGAGATCATCTGCGCGTTGTTTGTCGTCACATCCGCCCACGGCGCTGGTAGAATTTATAGCGGTCGATAATCGACTCGACGTATCTACGCGTTGTCGGGAAATCGATCTTTTGAAGGAACTGGTGTTCCGGTATCTCGGCAAAGCGGTTTCCACCGCTCCAGCGCTGGGCACGACTGGCGCCGGCGTTGTACTCCGCCAAAGCGAAAGGAGTGGGATCGGACTGATGGTCCCAGTGCGCCATGGCACGATGCAAATACCAGGTGCCGGCCTCTAGATTTGTCTTTGGTTCAAAAAGTTGATCCGGATTGAAACCGGTGATCTTGTTTTCGTGCGCCCACTCGTTGGCCGCTCGTTCGGTGACCTGCATCAGGCCGCGCTCTCCATGGCTGCCTTGCTTTTTTGGAGCGAACCGGCTTTCACGCCAGACGACGGCTTTCACCAGCATCGGATCCAGATGATGTTCTAACGCAACGCTGCGGATGAGCCGATCGTACTGATGAAACCGGGCAGGGCTCATCCATTCGTACAATGCGTACAGCGGATCCCCTGATTTCACTGCGACATAAGCAAAGGCTGCAGCGATTGCCAGCAAAACGCAGAGAATCAATTTGAAGAGGGTTTGTATCATTCGAGTCATGCTACAATAGCCGATTATAAAATTACGGACACGAGCACGAGCATGAATCATGAGCATGGGCCGCGCTACGTTCGCGTCATCGTTGATCGGGCAATTCATCGCGAGCTCGATTATTCGGTGCCGGAAAATTTAGCCGGACGCGTCGGAGTCGGCTCGCGCGTGCGGGTGCCGTTCCGGGATAAATCGGCGCTGGCGACAGTCGTTGCGATCCTCGAGCACAGTGACGCTAAAGGCGTTCGGCCAATCGAAGCCATAATCGGGGAAGCGCCTGCCTTGAGCGTCCACTTGCTTGAACTGGCGAGGTGGATCGGCACCTACTATTGCTGCCCGATCGAAACGGTGATGCGCAGTATGCTTCCGCAAGTGATCCGGCGCGCGGAAGTCAGCTGGAAAAAACAGTTGTTCGTGCAACCCGGGCGCAACATCGACCAAGGCGAAATCGAAAAACTGCGAAGACGCGCACCGCGACAGGCGGAACTTTTGGAGGCGATTTCGAAGCTGGAAAAACCGATACGCGCGGCGCAGCTCCTGCGGCAAACCTCGCTCGATAACCAGACATTGCGCGCGCTGGTAAAACGCGGTCTCGCCGAATTGCGCGAAGAAGCAGTCGTGCGTGATCCGCATGGCGACGAACAGTTCATCGCAACCTCGAACCTGGTTCTGAACGAGGAGCAAACACACGCATTGAATGAAGTTGAGCAAGCACTCGACGCACCTGAAAACGCGCGTCCGATTTTGCTCCACGGCGTCACGGGTTCCGGTAAAACGGAAATCTATTTGCAGGCCATTCGCGGGGCGCTCGACCATGGACGCACGGCAATTGTTCTGGTCCCCGAAATCTCGCTTACGCCGCAAACGGTGGAACGTTTCAAAGGCCGGTTCGCCGAGGCGCAGGACGACGTCGCTGTTTTGCACAGTCATTTGTCCGAAGGCGAACGCCACGATGAATGGCACAAAATTCATTCCGGCCGCGCCAAGATCGTGATCGGCGCGCGCAGCGCTGTCTTCGCGCCTCTGAAGAATCTCGGCTTAATCGTTGTCGATGAAGAACACGAAACAACTTACAAACAAGAGGAAGCGCCACGGTATCACGCACGCGACGTCGCAGTCGTGCGCGCGAAGATCGAAAAATGCGTGGTCGTTCTGGGAAGCGCCACGCCATCGCTGGAGAGTTATCACAACGCCACGAGCGGAAAGTACCGACTCGTTACACTCACGCAGCGCGTGGATCAAAAGCAGATGCCGCTCATTCGTGTTGTCGACCTGCGCCAGGAACGACGGAAGGAAAAGAAAGCCGCCATTCTGTCCGAAAAATTGTCGCAAGCCATCTCCGATCGCCTGGAGAAACGAGAACAAACGATCTTGTTTTTAAACCGACGCGGTTTTTCCACGTCGCTGCTGTGCAGCAATTGTGGCGAGGCGCGAAATTGCCCGAATTGCAGTGTTGCACTCACCTTTCACCGGCAGCCCGCAATCGCCGGACGATTGAGCTGTCATTTGTGCGGGCACACCGCCGCTGTGCCAAAAAAATGTCCGGCATGCGGACAAGACGCGTTGATTTATCACGGCTTCGGCACTGAAAAAGTGGAATCAACAGTCGCCCAAATTTTTCCCAAAGCCGTGGTATGCCGAATGGACGCGGATTCGATGACCCGCAAGGAAGCCTATCGCGAAACCTTGCGGAACTTTCGAACCGGGAAGATCGACATCCTCGTCGGCACACAAATGATCGCGAAAGGTCTGCATTTCCCGAACGTGACGCTTGTCGGAATCATCAACGCCGATCTCGCCCTGCATTTGCCCGATTTCCGCGCCGGCGAACGCACTTTCCAACTTCTCACACAGGTGGCCGGACGCGCTGGCCGCGGCGAGACATCCGGCGAAGTTTTCGTGCAAACCTACACTCCGTTTTCGCCCTCTATTCAATTTGCGCGGCATCACGATTTCACCGGCTATTTTCAGCAGGAACTCGAGTTCCGTGAACGCTGCTATTTCCCGCCATTCAAACACGCGATCCTGATCACCGTGCGTTCTGCTCACGAAGGCCGCGCCAAACTTTCGGCCGAAACCTTCAAGCGTCGCTTAAGCGAAGCGTTACCCGAAGAATTTATTTTGGGCGATGCCACTCCCGCGCCGCTGGAAAAATTACAGGGCCAATTTCGCTTCCACATTTTAATCCGCGGCGAAGCCATCATGCGCCTCAGTCGCCTTGTGCGTGAAACTCTCGACAAACTGCCATTCCCCGAAGACGTCAACGTGACAGTCGACGTCGATCCATATCAGTTGCTCTAATTCCGGCGAGGCACACGCTAATAAGTTTGAATAACCTCTAATAACCGCCGGTCTGCTTTCGACAACGAACATTTCTCGTTGCAGCGCACAGATATTATCAACAACTCATTTGCACCCAAATTTGCGAGGGCAACCGCCGGGACAAGATCCGTGTTATTCACGTCGATAAGAAGAAGAAAGTATGTAAAGGAAAATTCAAACCATCTTCTTGCGGTGTGAAAAACTTTCTCGCAAACGAATGAAAACGTTTCGTGTTCTCGATCCAAATCTTCCTAGTCGCGTGGCGCACGGTCTTTGTGCATTGGCTGTAATGACCAAAGCGCCGCAAGCCGGCCGAGTGAAAACGCGATTGGTCCCGCCACTAACGCCGGAGGAAGCAGCGGAACTAAACAAATGTTTTCTGCGCGACACAGCAGTTGCGGTTTCAAGCGCCTGTAGCCGTCGGCCGGTGGGCCACGGAAGCAAAATGCAATTCGAACACGTGGGCGCTTCGCATAGCGAAGCGGCTGCAGCGCGTGCACGCGGAATTGCCGTTTACACACCGATCGGCGCTGAATCGGCGTACTCCGATATTCTTCCGGCCGATTTCAGCTTGTTGCCGCAACGAGGTGATAAATTCGGTGAGCGTCTGTTTTTCGCCGTCGAGGATTTGTTCAAGTGCGGTTTTGATTCGTTGTGTCTGATCGATTCCGATAGCCCAACCGTGCCCGCGGAAAACTTCGAGCAAGCTGTTGAATTGCTAAGCACGAGCGAGGATCGCGTTGTGCTCGGTCCGAGCGACGACGGAGGGTATTACTTGATTGGAGTGAAGAAACCGCACCGGCACTTGTTCGAGCAAATCGATTGGAGCACCGAACGCGTGCTCAACCAGACGATGCAGCGCGCAACCGAGATCGGAATCGAAGTCAAACTTTTACCGACCGGGTATGATGTTGATGACGACGCGAGCTTGCGCCGTTTGTGCAACGAATTACTAACCGGTACGACCTCGGCAGATATCGCGCCGCACACTCGGGAATTTTTAGCGACCTTCGTAGCGCGAAAGAAATTGTTGTAGCGGCGCTCGCCGCGGCGAGCGCCGAATGGCAAAGTGGAATACAAATGAAACGCGCACTCGTCACTGGCGCCGCGGGTCTGATCGGCTCGCACGTTGTCGATCTTCTCGTGCGCGAAGGTTGGCAGGTGCGCGCGCTTGATAATCTCGAGCCGCAAACGCACCGCCACGGAAAGCCGGCATGGATAAATCCCAAGGCTGAATTCATCCAGGGCGACATGCGGAATCGAGATGCGATTACTGCTGCGCTCGATGGGATCGAGGTTGTTTTTCACCAGGCCGCGTACGGCGGTTACATGCCGGAGATCGCGAAATTTGTGCACGTGAATTCGCTAGGCACGGCTCAAATGTTGGAAGTGATTCGCGAGAAAAATCTCCCGATCAAAAAGATCGTCGTTGCCAGCTCGCAGGCCGTTTACAGCGAAGGCGCGGGCGAATGTCCCAAGCACGGATTGGTCTTTCCGAGCGTCCGACCGATCGATCAATTGCGTCGCGGCGATTGGCAGGTGCATTGCCCGATTTGCGGCGCGATCACAAAAAGTGTTCCCACGCCCGAGAACGCGCCGGTCGGCGGCGAAACCGTTTACGGGCTGACGAAAGTTGACCAGGAGCGGCTCGTGCTGCTTTGGGGAAAGCAGACCGGTATTCCCACTGTCGCGCTCCGTTACTCATGCACGTACGGTCCGCGCCAATCGATCTTCAATCCATACACCGGCGTTATCGCCATTTTTTGCACCCGTCTGCTGAATAATCTGCCTCCCGTGCTTTACGAAGACGGCGAGCAAACGCGCGACTTTTCCTTCGTTGAAGATATCGCGCGCGCGAATTTGCTCGCGGCACAAACGGACAAACTCGATGGCTTACCTGTAAACATCGGCAGCGCACACGGCGCACCGATTCGCGAAATCGCGGAACAACTTGCCGACATTCTAAGAATCGACATCGCGGCTGAGATTAACGGTGAATTTCGCCCCGGCGAAATGCGACATCTCACCAGTGATACCACGCTGGCGCGGTCCGCCGGTTACAAACCAACCGTCGATCTCGGCGAAGGCATCTCGCGTTACATCGAATGGATCAGAAAGCAGTCGGACATTCGCGATTATTTCAGCGAAGCAAGCGACATCTTGAAGAACAAAGGCATTGTCCATCGCGTGGCCAGATGAAGCTTGCCAGCAGCATTCCCGATTTTGATACACCGGTCGTCGAGCATGCGCGGAAGGATTTTCCGCTACTGGACGCGGACATGACAGTTGGCGAAGCGCTGGAGCGGATCCGGCGCGAGGGCGTGGGCGAACGGGTGATTTATTTTTATGCGATCGATGAAGAAAAGCGACTCGTGGGCGTCGTGCCGACCCGGCGCCTGCTGACCGCGCCACTGGAAACCGGACTGCGCGAAGTGATGGTGCGGCGCGTCGTGGCTATTCCGGCGAAGGCAACGGTGCTCGATGCGTGCGAGTTCTTCGTGCTTTACAAATTTCTCGCTTTTCCGGTGGTGGACGAACAACGCCGTGTGGTTGGAATCATCGACGCGAACTTGTTTGCCGAGGAAATTTTGGAAGCAGGCGATACTGAGGATGGATCTCGCGGTCGCGAGACTATGCCGGTCGATCCGGAGTTTTTTGAGGCGCTTGGGTTTCGCCTCGAACAAATCCGTGGTGCATCGGCCTGGCGCGCTTTTCGATTTCGCTTCCCCTGGCTGCTCGTCACGGTGATAGGCGGAACACTCTCGGCCATTCTGGCGGGCTTTTTCGAGGCAACCCTGGCTGGCACACTGATCATTGCGTTTTTTCTGACAATGGTTCTGGGTCTAAACGAAAGCGTGAGCATGCAATCGATGAGCGTGACGATTCACGCATTGCGCTCAGTCAATGTGACCTGGGATTGGCTTGCCGCTGCGTTCCGGCGTGAACTGACAACGGCAGTGCTTCTCGGCATTTCCTGTGGGTTTGTTGTGTGCCTCATCGCCTGGGCGTGGCGCCACGATCTGCGTGCGGCAACTGTTATCGGCGGAAGCATTGCGCTCTCGCTGGTCACAGCATGCGCACTGGGCCTCGCTGTGCCTTCGCTGCTGCACCGGTTCAATCTTGATCCCAAAATTGCCGCGGGTCCTGTCACGCTCGCGTTGGCCGACTTCATTGCGCTGGTGATTTACTTCACCAGCGCATGGCTGGTTTTGAAGTAGCGTACGCCTCTGGCTTGCGGAAGTTTTGAATGTGGCAAGCGAGGACGCTCGCCCTACCTTGCCGCTTGCCGACCATAACGAGAAGTGCGAAACGCTTCTCCGCAATGAGCAAGGTGTCCGTTGTCATCCCGGCGCTAAACGAGGAGGAACCGATCGCCGGCGTGATTCGCGAATGCCTTGCAACCGGCGTGCCCGCCGAAGTGATCGTCGTTGATAACGGCAGCACCGATCGGACAGCCGAACGGGCGTGTGAAGCTGGAGCGCGCATCATAACTGCGCCGCGGGGTTACGGACGAGCATGCGCGGCAGGCGCGCGCGCGGTTTCGGCGGAATGTGACATCGTAGTATTTCTGGATGGCGATGGCAGCGACGTTCCGGTGTTCATACCGCAGATGGTGGAACCGATCATGCGCGGAACGCACGACTTCGTCATCGGCTCGCGGACCCGCGGAAAACGCGAGCTCGGCAGTATGAATTTTCAGCAAATTGTGTCAGGGCGAGTTGCCGGATGGATTCTCCGCCTACTTTACGGCGTTCGTTATAGTGACATGTGTCCGTTTCGCGCTATCCGCCGCGACGCGCTGGAGGAACTTGGGATGCGTGAGGAAACCTACGGTTGGAATTTGGAGATGCAGATGAAAGCGGCGCGCGCGGGACTACGGATCCTCGAAATCCCGGTCGATCATCGTCGCCGCACGGGTGGCGAATCGAAAGTTTCGGGCACGCTGCGCGGCACGTTTGTCGCCGGCGCGCGGATCATCGCGACGCTGGTGCGCGTGGCGCTTGCGTAATTAGATTGGAGATTCGGATCATTTCACTCTTTTGGCGAAAAGGGACGCGTGAGCGGTCTCACGGGAAAACCACAACACAAATCCCGTGATCGTCAGCGCGCCCGCAGCATACAGCGCGATGGAGAAAGGGGTTTTGAACTCACGTAACAGAGTTGCGAAAATTGCCGGCGCGATTCCGCCGCCGACGATTCCTGCCAGTGTGTAACCGATCGAAGAACCCGCAAATTGTACGCGAGTTGGGAACTGCTCGGTGATGAAGGCAGCTTGAGGACCGTACATCATCGCATGACCAATCAATGCGACGACTATGGCAAGCGTAATCAATAGCGGTTGACGCGTGTCGAGCAGCGCAAAGAACGCAAACACCCAAATTATAGTTACGAAAACTCCGGCGCCATAGACGGCACGACGTCCGAGCTTGTCCGACAAAGCACCGAAGAACACCTCTGTGAGCACGTTGAACACGAGGCCGATCGACAACGAAATCAACGCTAGTGGCCTGGGTAAGCCGAGCACCGTAGCCAAGTAACTTAGCGAAAAAACCACGACCAGCGAGTACCAAACATCCGGCCCGAGTCGCGCACCAATTACGCGCAACACACCGCGCCAATGTAGTTTTAACACGTCGCTGATTGGCGCTTGTGCGTTGAGCTGCGTCCGATGCAGTTCCTGGTAGACCGGCGTCTCTGCGATACCTCGCCTGATCCACAGTCCGAAGATAACAAGTAGAACACTCGTTAGGAACGGCAATCGCCAACCCCATGCCTGGAACTCTGCCGGCGATAACACGGCGGTTATCCACGCAAGCAAACCTGTAGCCATCAAGGTGCCTAGCCCAGGTCCCACTTGCGTCCATGCACCGTTGCGACCCCGCTGAGTATTCGACCCGTGCTCAACACAAAGCAACACCGCGCCTGCCCACTCTCCTCCGAGCGCAGCGCCCTGCACAAACCGGAGCACTACCAGGAGAATGGGAGCGAGAATTCCCGCAGATTCGTATGTCGGCAGCAGACCGATCATCGCAGTGGTTGTGCCCATGACCAGCAACGTTGTCACGAGCACAAAGCGGCGGCCGAAACGTTCGCCGAGATGGCCGAAAATCACGCCACCGATGGGACGGGCGACGTAGCCCACCGCAAACGTGGATAGCGCCAGGATAGTCCCCGACAAAGGATCGAATGCAGGAAAAAACAGCCGGTTGAAAACAAGGGCGGCGAGCGTGCTGTAGACCGCAAAATCGTAGTATTCGAGTGTTGTACCTATAAGGCTGGCTGTTGCGAGCCTAACGATCCGCGATGTGCTCACGGGCGCCAGTATGATTGGTTCGCCAAGAGCTGCCTAGAGGTATTCGTTTGGAACCTGGATTCAATCTGGCGAATCCGATCTGTTCGTGTAGCGTCGGCCATGGTTTCGATGCTCGATTTGGAGAGGTTCCGCGCGACGCCACTTACCCGTGAGCCGTTTGAATTTTTGATTGTTCCGGAATTTGTAAAGGCCGACGCGCGCTCTGCGATACATGACGATTATCCCGGAGTTGACCGGCCCGGCAGCTTTCCTCTGGGTGAGGTCAGTTACGGATCAGCATTTGCAAAGCTCGTTGAGCAAATGCGAAGCGATGAGTTTCGGAGAGCCTTCGAAGAGAAATTCAACGTGGATCTGACGAATCGGCCCGACATGGTCACGGTGCGCGGCCGTTGCAGCGAAAAAGACGGAAAAATCCACACTGACTCGGAGACGAAAATTATCACGATCCTGATTTATATGAATGCGGGATGGGAGTCCGCTGGTGGCCGGCTTCGGTTGCTCCGTTCCGGAAACGATCTGGACGATATGATTCTGGAAGTCCCGCCAACGGAAGGGACGCTGCTGGCGTTCCGTCGTAGCAATAATTCGTGGCACGGCCACAAGCCGTTCTCAGGTCCGCGCCGCGTGATTCAGTTTAACTGGGTGACCAGCGAGGCTGTGGTGCGGCGCGAGCAAAACCGCCATCGATTTTCGGCGTGGATGAAAAAGCTCCCCCGAATGCTTTCGGGGTTATCGGGCGAGAAGAAGGCGGCGTAGTTACCCTCTTGGATTTGTAGCCACCGGCCTGTGGCCGGTCGATTTGGTAGGGCGGGCAGTCCTCTGCCCGCCGCTGGGGTTTACAAATCGGCGCGCACGGAGTGACGCGCGCTGCCTATTGACGGCCCACAGGGCCGTGGCTACAGATGGTCGACGCTTTAGAAAAGCGTCTCTCCTTGTGATAGCTTCGCGAATTGAATCGCCAGATCGAGACAACAGTCAAAAAGCCCGCGCACGCCTTGGATCTGCAAGCCGCAGAATTCTCGCGCATTTTGCTGATCAAACCGTCGGCGCTCGGCGACGTCGTGCATACAATCCCAGTGCTGGTAAAACTGCGTGCACGTTATCCGGGTGCCCGAATTGACTGGCTGATCACCCCGGAGAATGCGGAGGTTGTCCGTCATCATCCCGCGCTCTCGAATGTGGTTCTCTTTGCGCGACGCGATTTCTTGAAACCCGGTCAGAGATGGCGCGCCACGCTCGGCTTCTTCGATCTGCTCAAACAAATCCGGCGCGCGAAATACGATCTGGTGGTCGACATGCATGGGCAGGTGCGTTCGGCTTTGTTCGCGCTGATCAGCGGCGCGCGAGTGCGCATTGGGTTTGATCGGCCCGTCAAATTCTCACGAACAATTTCTGCCGAGCACGATCTCAAGAACATTCCGAACCGCGGCTGGCGCGGCGCCCGCGAAGGTTCGTGGATCGCGTACACTCACCGCATTCCCATCCCGACGCTCGATGTTCACGCGATTGATCGTTACTTGTGGGTCGGATCGTTGCTTGGTTTCGATGATGATCCGCCGGACCTGGCAATCCACCTCTCACCGGAAACAATCCACCACGTCGACCGATTGCTAGATGAACACGGCGTGCCTGCTGGCAAACCGCTTGTTGTTCTTGTGCCTGGGACGATTTGGGAAACAAAGCACTGGACCATCGAAGGATTTGCAGGTGTCGCTCGAGAGTTTCTTCGTCAAGGATTTGCTGTTGCTCTTGCGGGAACGAAACGCGATGAGGAGCGCTGCCAGCAAATCGCCGCCGCCGCGCTTGGAACCATTAATCTTTGCGGCAAAACCACACCTGCAGATCTGGCGGCGCTAATTCAACGTGCCGAAGTGGCGGTCACGAACGACTCCGGGTCGATGCACGTCGCCGCGTCGCTCGGCAAACCGATGGTCAGCGTATTCGGTCCGACGAATCCGGTTCATATCGGGCCGTACCAAAGGCCGGAATCGGTTGTGCGCGTGGATTTGCCATGTTCGCCCTGCAATTACCGTCGACTGAGCCAATGCCCTTTCGATCACGCCTGTATGAAGCAGGTCACGTCTGAGATGGTTGTCCAGCGGGCACGCAAAATTCTCGCAGCGGCAAAGTGAAATTGTTGTAGCGGCGTTCGCCGCGGCGAACGCCAAAGCAACAGGCGCTTGGCACAAGCGCCTCTACAACTCATACTTGCCGCGATGAGCAAGAAAAAAGCGATCTCCGCCGGGTTGCTAGCCGGATTCGTGGCTGCTGTCGTGATGACGGCAGTGATGTTGTTGCTCGCTGCGCTCGGCGTGGCCACACCGCTCTTCATCATCGGGGATCGCCTTTCGGTCTTCATTCCGCCGGGGCCGTTTCTTTCGATCATGGGCAAGGTCGGAGGTTACAATCATCTAAAGCAACTTGGTGTTGGATCGACTATTGCCGGCCAACTTCTTGTCGGCGCGATCGGTGGAGCAATTTTCGCATTGTTCGTGCGGCGTAATCCGGCGCGTATTCCGGCGATTTGGACGATTTCGATATTTGTCCTGCTGCCGATCATTGTATTTGCGATCGCACTTTGGCCGGTGCTCGGCACAAGCTATATCGGTCTGCCGATTCAGGTTGCGCGGCTGGTCACACTCGTCGGTTTCGTGTTGTGCGTGTTTCTCTTCGAACGAACGCTGGTAACAGGCTTCCGATTTCTGACCACGCAGAAAATAGGCAAGCAGAATTATGAGTTCACTCCAGCTATCGGACGCCGCGCATTCGTGCTAGGCACAATTGGTTTCGCGGCCACTGGTGGCGGAGTTGCGCTGGCCCGCAAACTCTATCGCGCCGCAACGTTCAGCTACGACGGCACGCAATATAAAGGCAGCATCGTTAAGCCGATTACGCCTAACGACTTGTTCTACTGTGTCACCAAGAACGTCATCGATCCCAAGGTGAACGTCGACCTGTGGCATCTGGAAATTGGCGGGCTGGTGCAGAACCCCGCAACCTGGCGATTCCAGGACCTCGTAGGATTCAAGCCAACCACGCAGGAAACAACTCTCATGTGCATCAGTAACGGCTTGGACGCGGGCCTGATTAGCAATGCCGTTTGGAAAGGTCTTCCGCTGCGCGATTTACTCGATCAGGCCGGCGTACTGTCCGACGCCGCGCGCGTACGCCTGCAAGGCGTCGACAATTATACCGATACGGTTCCGCTGGAGAAAGCGATGGAACCAACAACGCTGCTCGCTTACGAAATGAACGGCGCGCCCCTGCCGGATCGCCACGGTTATCCCTTGCGCGTGATCGTCCCCGGCTACTTCGGTGAAAAAAATGTGAAATGGGTCACTCGAATTGAGGTGACCGACGCGAACGCGAAAGGATTCTACGAGGCACAAGGATGGGGGCCCAATTTCATTGTGCCCACACGATCGAGAATCGATGTGCCCGACGATTGGGCGTTTGTGTCGTTAGGTAAACTGACTGCTCCTATCGAAGTGAAAGGCATCGCCTTCGGCGGCGACCGCGGCATCTCCCGCGTCGAGCTCAGTTTCGATGATGGCCAGACCTGGAGTGACGCGGAGATTTATTACTCCGGCGGCAATCTGGCATGGTCACTCTGGAAAGCGCCGTGGACTCCCGCCGCAGCTGGTGATTACGCGCTTCTCGTTCGTGCCACGGATGGCGAAGGCGACGTGCAAGAATGGGAAGAAGATCGCGGCCCGTTCTCCGGCGTGAGCGGGCTTCACAGGATCAACGTGCGCGCGACGGCATAGCACAGGCATCCTTGTCTGTGAGGCCAGCAGGCATCTCGCCTGTTGGTTCATCATACGCAGCCAAGATGGCCGCGTGCCCCACAGACAAGATGTCTGTGCTACGATTTCTGCAACTTGCGCGGTGTGCTAAGTTTTATCGATGGAGAAAGTTATCATTGTTGGCAGCGGTTGCGCCGGGCTGACTGCCGCGATTTACGCTGCGCGGGCGAACCTCAGTCCGTTGGTGCTGGAAGGCCGGCAGCCTGGTGGGCAACTCTCTACGACAACGCTTGTAGAAAATTATCCAGGGTTTCCCGACGGAATCGATGGCCCCGAGCTGATTCTGAACATGCACAGACAGGCCGAGAAATTTGGCGCACGGTTTTCCTACGCCGAAGTGACCGATTTCGATCCAAGCAACAAGCATATCCGGATCAAAGCCGACGATGAATGGTTGGATACGCGGTCGCTCATCATCGCCAGCGGCGCCGCGGCCCGATATCTCGGACTAACCGGCGAAGAGAAATTGGTCGGCCATGGCTTGACATCCTGCGCGACTTGCGACGGCGCATTTTACAAAAACGTGCCGGTTTGCGTCGTGGGCGGCGGCGATTCCGCGGCAGAGGAATCAACGTTCGTCACCCGGTTTGCTTCAAAGGTTTATCTTATTCATCGCCGCGACAAGTTGCGAGCGTCGAAGATCATGCAGGACCGCGTGTTCGCGAACAAGAAGATCGAGCCGATCTGGGACACCGTGGTGACGCAATACGTCGCCGACGAAAAAGGTGAGATGCGCGCAGTGCGTTTGCGCAACCTGAAGACAAATGACGAACGCGAACTGGACGTGGCGTGCGTTTTCGTCGCGATAGGACATGACCCCAACACGAAGGCATATCGAGGCAAACTCGACATGGATTCTGAGGGCTATCTACTCCCGGAAAACGGCGTCGAAAGTAAAGTTCCCGGCGTTTTCATCGCCGGCGATGTGGCGGACCGCGTTTATAAGCAGGCAGTTACAGCTGCGGGAATGGGTTGCGCTGCGGCACTGCAGGCGGAGAAGTATTTGAGCGAGATGCAGTCGCATGATTGATCTTGCAAAGGGCGCGCTCCTGTTGTCATCCTGAGCGGAGTCGAAGGATCCCGTGGCGGTACCTGTTAGGTTGTTCCGCGAGATTCCTCGACTCCGCTGCGCTTCGCTCGGAATGACAAACCACCGATGAAGATCTGCGACCTCACTCAGTTCTATTCACCGGTAAGCGGGGGCGTGAAACGATATCTTCACGAGAAGATCGGTTACATCGACCGGCACGCGCACCGGAACGAACATGTTCTTATTGTTCCTGGCGCAAAGACGAAGCTGAAGGCAAACGGCCGCTCGCGCGTTTACACGATTCGTTCTCCTATTGTGTCGCGGACGGCGCAATACCGTGCGCTGCTAAATCTTCGCGCAGTGGAAGAAATTTTGGACCGGGAACGGCCGGATGTGATCGAGTCCGCCGATCCCTATCAGCTCGGCTGGAAAGCATTGAAGGTCGGGCGCGCGCTGCGCGTACCCGTGGTCGGATTTTATCACTCGCATTTTCC
Organism: uncultured Verrucomicrobiae bacterium; assembly: GCA_963803285.1. GTDB lineage: Bacteria > Verrucomicrobiota > Verrucomicrobiia > Chthoniobacterales > UBA10450 > Udaeobacter. Next base: position 96,510 of record CAWDMG010000006.1, read on the forward strand.
AGAAGCGTACGTGCGGAAGAGCGCAATGCTCCTCGGGAAAAGGGCGACACATCGCGTGATGAAGCTTTCCCGCGCATACGTTCGCAAACTATACAATCAGCACGCTGCCACTGTGGTCGCATCAGACATGCTGGGCCGCGTGCTGCGTGACTGGGGCGTACACAACGTGCGTGTGCTGAGTCTTGGCGTTAACACGGAAATCTTCCGTCCTGACGGATCCGGAACCGAAGCAATACGGCGCTCGCTTGGCGTTAGTTCAGGTCAAAAGCTCCTTCTTTACGTAGGCCGGCTAGCGAAAGAGAAGAACACCGCGACTTTACTTCGCGCTTTCAAGGCGCTGCAAAGACGCCGGCCGAATGAATTTCATTTGCTCGTGATCGGCGATGGAACCGACCGAACGCAACTCCGGAAACTGCAATTGCGAACTGACAATCTTTCATGGATTCGCTACTGCGCCGATCCACGCGAGCTGGCCGGCTTTTATCGCGCAGCCGATCTTTTCGTGCATCCTGGCGTTCAGGAAACGTTCGGCCTTGTAGCCTTGGAATGCCAGGCGTGCGGGACGCCCGTAGTCGGAATTCGCGGCAGCTATATGGACAATGTGATTTGCCATGATCAGGAATCATGGGCGGTCGAGAACAGCGCCGAAGCACTGGTGAACGCGATCGAGGACTGCAGCGACAGGAAATTATCGGTTATGGGCAGGAACGCTGCACGCGTTGCGCGGCGTCTGTACAGCTGGCCGCGGGTGTTTGACGAACTGTTTTGCATTTATCGCGAGCTTCGCTCAGAATACCGCCGATTTTAAATGCTGAACGATGACCACCAGCCGTTCCTCATCCGTGGCTATCGCAGATCAGATCGCGAGACGGTAAGAAAACTCTGCTGCGATACGGGATTCCTCGGTGAGCCGATCGATCCGGTTTACGCGGATCGTGAATTATTCGCCGATTTTCTCACGACTTACTACACCGATCACGAACCGGAATCCTGTTTTCTCCTGGAAGTGGACGGCGAAATCTCCGGCTACCTGCTCGGCTCGCGCAAGCCCCTTCAAAACCAACTCTATGCGCTTTATCAAAACGTCTGGTTATTTTTCCGGGCGCTGACCCGTTATTTCCGGTACAACCAACGGTCGCGTCGTTTCATTCGGTGGTTGTTGATGTACGGCTGGCGCGAAGTTCCCGCCCTGCCACGCCGCGTACCGCATTTTCATATCAATCTGCTGCCGGAGGCGCGAAAAGTTTCGACCACGCGCGCTCTGATGAGTGCGTATCTGAGTTACCTGTATCGGTCCGGCGAGAAACGCGTCTGTGGCCAGATAGTTACATTCGAGAGCCGCCGCGGCGAAAAAATGTTCGAACGTTACGGCTTCAAGGTTTTGAACCGGGCAGAGATCACCAAATACAAAGCTTTTTATCCCGAATCGGTCTACCTCAGGTACCGTCATTAAGAACCTGGAGACCGCCGACCCGCTTTCCGCCTACTCACGGGCACCCGAATAACGCGAAATTTCGGGAGCAATGGATCCGGTGTGCAGCGCCGGTTCGACAGTTGAGCGAAAATTCTTCCATTCCCGGGAAGCGCTTGGCACAATCGAACCCTGCGAACTACGCTGGCGTTCGCGAGGCGCCGGTTTGGAAGGAAGCCGATGCAAATGCAATTGTGGAGTGCTGCGTTGTTGATTGCGGACGTTGTAAAAGTCTTCAACCCGCAATCGCCGCAAGCGCGCGCGATTTTCGATCTGACCATCGTCGTCATTGCCGTGATGGTGGTCATCTTTGCGATCGTCGCTGGCATCGTCACGTATGCATTGTTGCGTTTCCCTCGATGGCGGGAAGGCGAACGCGATCCGGAGCAGGGCGCAGGCAACAAGACCATCGAGATTGTGTGGACCGCGATCCCGCTTTTGATCGTTACCATTTTGTTCGTCCTCGCGGCGCGCACGATGGGCATCTCGGACCCGCCGCCACCGCCGAACCCAGACATTGTCGTGATCGGCCATCAATGGTGGTGGGAAGCGCGATACATGAACTCCGGCGCGATCGTTGCGAATGAAATTCATATTCCAGTGGGAAAACCGCTGTCGCTGAGATTGGATGCCGCGGATGTCCTGCACGAATTCTGGGTGCCCGAGCTTTCCCGAAAAATGACGACCGTGCCAGGTCATCCGAACCATATATGGATACAAGCCGATAAACCCGGGACGTACCTCGGCTTTTGTTCCGAATTTTGCGGGACGCAGCACGCCTGGATGCATTTCCTCGTCGTTGCCGAGCCGCAGGAGGAATTTCAGAAATGGGAACAGGCGCAACTCGTCGCCGCGCCGTCACCATCCAGCGACAATGCGCAAAAGGGCCTCGCGTTGTTTCAGCAAATGAGCTGCGTGAACTGCCATGCCATCAAGGGCACCATCGCGACTTCACAGGTCGGCCCGGACCTCACGCATTTTGCGAGTCGCAAACAAATCGGCGGAGGAATTGTCGACAACACACCGCAGAATTTGCGTCGCTGGTTGCGCGATCCGCAGCAGATCAAGGTTGGGGTCAAGATGCCGAACTTCAAATTTACAGACGAACAAGTCACTGAGCTTGCTGATTACATCGAAACGCTGAAATGAACGGAGATACCACGATTACCGGCACAGTCGCGCATCTTTTGACGCCGGAGGAGCGACAGCACTGGAAGCTGGCGTGGCTTTCGACAGTCGATCACAAGCGCATCGGCGTGCTCTATATGGTCACCGGCCTGGTGTTCTTCGTCATCGCCGGGATCGAAGCGCTCTTGATCCGTTTGCAACTGATGGTGCCTAACAACACGCTTTTGGGTCCTGATACTTACAATTGGATGTTTACCATGCACGGCACGACGATGATTTTTCTCGTCGCGATGCCAGTGCTCTTCGGCATCACGAACTACATTTTGCCGCTGCAAATCGGCGCGCGAGACATGGCGTTCCCGCGCCTGAACGCTCTGGGTGTATGGCTCGTCCCGTTCGGAGGCATTCTGTTGCATTTCAGTTTTCTCGCAGGCGGTCCGCCGGCAGTCGGCTGGTTTGCGTACACACCGCTGAGTGAGGCGCCGTATTCATCACAGCTCGGTGTGGACTACTGGGCGATATCGCTGTTGGTGCTCGGCATAGGCTCGGTGAGCGCGGGAATCAATTTCATCGTCACCGTCCTGACTCAGCGCGCGCCGGGCATGACGCTGCGCCGGCTTCCCTTGTTCAGTTGGATGATTTTCATGAACGCGTTCCTCGTGATTCTGGCGCTGCCTATTCTAAATGCAGCGCTGGTGATGTTGCTGATTGATCGACTGCTCGACGGCAGGTTTTTTTTACCGTTCGGCGGCGGCTCACCGATCATGTGGCAGCACATTTTCTGGGCCTTCGGTCATCCCGAAGTTTATATCGTGGCGATCCCGGCATTTGCGATTCTGTCGGAAGTGATTCCGGTTTTCTCACGCAAACCGATTTTTGGCCATGAGTTTGTCGCCGCTTCGACTGTGGTCATCGTGATACTGAGCCTGCTGGTATGGGCACACCATATGTTTACCGTCGGCCTTGGACACGCTGTCGATCTGTTCTTTGTTGCAGCCAGCGTGCTAATCGCTGTTCCAACTGGCGTGAAGCTGTTCAACTGGAGCGCGACGATGGTCGGCGGGCGCGTGCGCTTCACTACGCCGATGCTTTTTTGCCTTGGAGCGCTGCTGCAATTCCTTCTTGGCGGCCTGACGGGTGTCAGTCACGCGATCGCGCCGCTCGATTGGCAGACGAAGAACAGTTATTGCCTCGTCGCACATTTCCATAATGTTTTCGTCGGCCTAATCGTCTTCGCGATCCTTGGCGGAATTTATTATTGGTTTCCGAAAATGCGAGGCCGAATGATGTCGGAGCGTATCGGCAAATGGGTGTTTTGGCTGATGGTGATCGGCTTCAACCTGGTTCATGATTCAACATGTGCTTGGATTAGCCGGCATGCCCCGGCGGACGTTTACTTATCCGGATCTGCCCGGTTGGGGTTGGATGAACATGGTGTCTACCATCGGCGCGTTTTTCATGACGGCCGCGTCCATTCTTTTTGTGTGGGATTTGGTGAGAAGCCTGGTCCGCGGAAAACCGGCAGGCGACAACCCATGGAATGCGTGGACGCTCGAATGGGCAACGACTTCACCGCCGCCGCATCAGAATTTCGATGCGCTGCCGCCGATTCGCAGCCGCCGGCCGCTCTGGGGTGCCGCGAACCGGGAACGTGCCGATCCGGTCGTACCCGTAGGCGGAGCTCTCGACACGTTTCGGCCGAAGAAAAACGCTGCCGGCGTGATCACTTTCATCATTTCGGAAACAGGGTTTTTCGGCGTATTGATTCTTGCCTATCTCTTTTACAACGCGACGCCGCAAAGCGGACCTGGCGCGCAGAGCTGGACGTGCTGAAGAC
>CAWDMG010000007.1:0-318256 GCA_963803285.1 uncultured Verrucomicrobiae bacterium
GCCGAATCCCTTATCAGCAGGCGCGCGATTATCTGGCCGCATGCGATATCACATTCAGCGCGAAACAGAACGTAACCGAAGCAAATGGGAAATTGTTGAACTACATGGCCGTCGGTCTCCCCACTGTCGCCACGGATACAAAAGCCAACAAAGAGTTGCTGGGCTATCGGGCGGCATTTACGGTCGAGTTGATGACGCGGGCTCCCTGGCTGAAGCCGTGCTCGAATTGCTGGCAGACGAGGCTAAAGCGAAAGCAATGGGAGCGGCGGCTCGGCATCGCGCAATTGACAAATTTTCTTGGTCGATGTGCGGCCACAAACTGGCAAAGGCGTACACAAAATTGTTGACCGCATGCCATGCTCTGTTGTGGCGGCCTGCATTTGGCGAAAACGAGTCGTGGATTGATCTCGCGATATTCATGTCGTGATGAAAGTCCAAACAGAGATCAACAGGCCCGGTCAGGCGAGTTCAGTTGAGCGCGAAGTGGCACGTCTGTCGCTGCACAGACACGCGAATTCGGTATGGCAACAGCCCTTGTGAGTGAGTCTCCAGACGTAGCGTCGTCAACTGATGAATACGCCACCCGATTTGAGGGTCCCGCGGGAAAGCACCTGCTGGATGTTCAGAACCAGGCGGTCATGCGTCTGGCTCGTCCATGGCTTGGCGGAAGCATTCTTGATGTGGGTGGCGGACATGCGCAGCTTTGCAGGCCGCTGCTGGACGCCGGCTGTGGAGTCACTGTGCTCGGTTCCCAGGACAGTTGTTTTGACCGGCCACGGCGAATCGCTGGTGAGCGCGTGTCTTGCGTGGTTGGCGACCTGCTTGATCCGCCGTTTCCTGATTGCGCCTTTGACGTGGTGATCGCAATTCGAATGCTTGCTCACATCACCGACACGGAGCGATTCATTCGCGGGTTGTGTCGGGTTGCGCGCCATGCCGTGATCGTGGATTACCCGGAAATTCGCAGCATCAACGCCCTCACTCCGACGCTGTATGGACTGAAGAAGAAGCTTGAGGGAAACACTCGCACTTATCGCATGTACCACCGACCAGATCTGGGAACAATATTCGCATCACAGGGATTCGGCGCACCTCGCTCAATCGCGCAGTTCTTTTGGCCGATGGTGCTGCACCGAAAGCTCTCGTCGCCGTTTCTTTCGCGCGCGCTGGAGGCGCCGGTCCGTCTGCTACAGATGTGCCGATGGTTCGGTTCCCCTGTTATCCTGCGGCTGGAACGCATATGAAAATTCTACTGGTTGCGCCACATCCTTTTTTTACACACCGCGGAACGCCGGTGGCAGTAAGGCTGGTGTGCGAAGGGCTTTCACGTTTGGGGCATACGGTGGATGTACTCACCTACCACGAGGGCGAGAACATCGACTGCCCGGGCGTCAACATTCATCGGATCGGTCGTCCACGTTTCGTTCGGCGCATCCCCATCGGCTCGTCGTGGCAAAAGGTTGTATGCGACATTGCGCTTGCCCGCCGATTGAAAACGATGCTGCGCGAGTCGCGGTACGATGTCATCCATGCGGTGGAAGAATCCGCTTTCATGGCAGCTCGAACGGGGTTGCCATTTGTTTTTGACATGGATTCACTGATGAGCCGGCAACTTGTTGAAAAATCGAAATGGTTCTGGCCGGCAGCCGTTCTCTTTAAGTGGCTGGAGCGTCATGCGCTACGGCGCTGCGTGGGAGTTCTTGCTGTGTGCGAGCTTCTCGCGTGTGAGGCTCGCAAGTATCAGTCCAATGTGCACGTGCTCCCAGATGTGGCATTGGCGAGTAATGCGGTAGTCGAATTGCCGAAGGCGCTTACCGAAACGCAGGGACTTCGTTTCATGTATGTGGGCAACCTTCAGCGCTACCAAGGAATCGATCTCATGCTCGAATCATTTGCGGCAATTGCGCCGGCCTGTCCAGAGTCAGTTCTCATCATCGTTGGCGGAAATCCCGATCAGATCGCCGCCTACAGTCGCAAGGCTGCGCGCTGTAAAATACTCGACAGGGTGCGATTTGTCGGACAGATCCCAATCGACTCACTTGCACAAACGCTCAGCGTCTCAGATATCCTGGTTTCGCCGAGGATCAGCGGTGAAAACACGCCGATGAAGCTGTACAGTTACCTTATGTCGGGCAGGCCTGTGTTAGCGACTCGCCTTCCGACTCACCTTCAGGTAGTCAGCGACGAGCAAGCGCTGCTCGTTAAGCCTACGGTGGACGCCATGGCACAGGGAATGCGCGCACTGATTGATTCACCTGAGTTGCGCGAGCGTCTTGGAGCAGCGGGACGCGAACTCGTCAGCCGACATTATAACCACGATTCATTCCATCGACGACTCCAAGCATTTTACGAGAAAATCTCCGCATGAAAATCTTCGTTACCGGTGCAACAGGGTTTACTGGATCGTTCCTGACCGAACAACTACTTGAGGCAGGGCACCATGTGGTCGGCCTCGACAACCAGCGCGGTTATCGCTTTGATGAATTGAAATCGAAAGGCGCCGATCTTCACATCGGCTCTGTGACGGACAAGGAATTAGTAGACACACTGACCAACGGTTGCGACCGGGTTTACCACCTGGCGGCTGCATTTCGCAAAGTGAACCTGCCACAGCAGGTCTACTGGGACGTAAATGTTGAAGGCACACGCAATGTTCTTGAGTCAGCTAAACGACACAATGTTCCACGCGTCCTTTACTGTTCGACCTGCGGCGTTCACGGCAACGTGGAGCATCCGCCTGCGGATGAATCTTCTCCGATTGCTCCTGCCGATTGGTACCAGGAGACCAAATGGGAAGGTGAAAAGGTCTGCCACGAGTTCCTCAAACAGGGCATGTGGATCACCATCGTTCGTCCGGCGGCAATTTTTGGGCCGGGTGATCCCGAAAGATTCGTCATGCTTTACAAGCGTGCTGCCAAAGGAAGCTTCACCATGGTTGGCAATGGCGCGACGCACTACCATCCTTGTTACATCAAACATCTAACTGACGCGATGCAGCAGGCCATCGAAAGCGATAACACGCGTGGCAAGGCATACTTGATTGCAGATGAGAAAAGCATTGCAATCAAAAAGCTGGTAGAGCGAATCGGAAAGGCAATCGGCAAGGATGTTAAATTCACACACGTGCCTTATGCCCCGGTGTGGGCCGCCGCGTTGATGTGCGAACTTCTGTGGAAACCGCTAAAGACAGATCCGCCGCTGTTCAGGCGACGCATCGACTGGTTTATCCAGAACCGTTCGTTCAAGATCGATGCTGCGCGCCGAGACTTCGGTTACAATCCCAGCATCCCGTTGGATCAATGCCTAAGAGAAACGGGTGACTGGTACCGGCAGGAACGCTTTATCCCGGCATAAAATTCGATCGAGGCGAAGCAAATATGTGCGGCATAGCAGGATTTACCTGGCGAGACCGGGATCTGGCCCAACGAATGTGTGACGTAATAGTCCATCGCGGGCCGGACCAGCAGGGCATTCACGACGAGGAAGGCATCACCCTGGGGTTTCAGCGGCTAAGCATCCTGGACCTGAGCCATAACGGCAATCAGCCCATGAGCAACCACGATGGCTCAATCAGGCTAGTGTACAACGGCGAGATTTACAACTACCCGGAGCTCCGTCCGCTATTGGAGGCAAAAGGGTACGAGTTTCGCGGCCACTGCGACACTGAAGCGGTCATTTACGCCTACGAAGAGTGGGGACTCGAAGCAGTTCATCGGTTGCGCGGTATGTTCGCATTTGCTCTATGGGACCGGAATCGTCGCCGGCTTTGGCTGGTCCGCGACCGCATCGGGATTAAGCCGCTTTATTACTATTACGACGCCAAACGGCTAATCTTTGCCTCCGAAATCAAAGCGATCCTTGAAGACAAATCGATCGATCGCCGCCTCAATCGCCAGGCTTTGTATGACTACCTCGGATTCGAGTTTGTGCCTGCGCCTGAGACAATGTTCCAAGGCATTTTTAAACTTCCAGCGGGACATCAACTGATTTGGCAGGACGGCAAGGCGAACCTTTCCAGCTACTGGGATTTGTCGTTTGCTCCACGAAACCTGAACTCACACACAGTTGACGACTTGGCCGAGGAAGTGCGTCAGTCGCTCTCTGAATGTGTCAAGAGCCATCTGCTCAGCGACGTTCCGCTCGGCGTGTTTCTCTCGGGCGGCCTCGATTCCAGCGCGCTGGTTGCCCTGATGCGCCAGCACATTCCAGGGACTTTGCGCACCTTCACGATTGGTTACCCGGACAAAACCTTCAGTGAGTTAGACTATGCTGAAACGGTAGCTAAACACCTCGGCACTGAGCATCACGTTCTCATGATTGAAGGCTTAAACGAGGATCTGATCGAAAAATCCCTCTACCATTTCGACGAGCCGATGACCGACCTCTCCTCTATTCCTTTGATGCTCGTATGCGGTCAAGCCCGTAAAGACATTACCGTTTGTCTTAGCGGTGAAGGCGGTGACGAGGTTTTCGCTGGTTATGACCGGTTCAAGGCCAGCCGCTTGAATCGTTATTATTCGATGATTCCAAAAGCTGTGCGCCGCGGTGTGATTAGCCGCCTCGTTCGAAGACTTCCTGATCAGGCGCAAAAAAAGGGACCGCTTAACGTGCTGAAACGCTTTGTCGAAGGCGCCGACCTGGATGGTGAAGGTATGCATTTGCGCTGGCAATATTTCCTGAATGAAACCATGGCGGCCCGGTTATTTAATAACGGCTTCAAGGACGGCCTTGACCTGGATCCATTTCGGCTTGTTCGCCAGTACAACGCTCGCTGCAACGCCGAAGATGTTGTGAATCGGGAACTCTACCTCGATACGCGCTTTATGATGACTGACAGCGTGTTGATGAAAGTGGATAAAATGAGCATGGCCCACTCGCTGGAAGTGCGCGTCCCAATGCTGGACCACAAATTTGTCGAGTTGAACGCTGGTCTGCCGGGCGCCTGGAAGCTAAAGGGCATCGAGACAAAGCACATTTTTCGAAAGGCGCTCAAAGGACTTCTACCCGATCACATCGTCATGCGCGGAAAGCAGGGGTACAGTCTTCCCGTAAAGAATCTGCTCCGCGGACAATTGCGCGGTTACATGACGACGCTACTCAACGAATCTCCGATCGTGCGCGAGTGCATGAATTTCGATTATGTTCAAACATTAATTCGCGAGCACCTGGACCAGGTGCACAACCATAATCATATTCTCTGGGGCCTGATGAACACAGCGCTATGGCATTTTCGGTTTCTCGAACGACCCGCCCCGGTATCTCTTACCAGAGGTAAATAGCCCGTCGCAACCATGGACACATGAGTGATCAACAAGCTGCTCGGAACCAGATCGATGGCTCAAACTGATTGGGAGCAAAAGGACAAAGCATGAGTGCCGGTCCCGTAGCATCGGAAGCAGTCGGCAAACACCGGCTTCGCGCACGGGCATGGCTCGGCATAAGGATTGCGAGCTCCCTGGGTCTGCTGGCGCTTCTCTTCACCAGGATCAATCTGGCCGACCTGCTTGAGAACTTTTCCAGTATTCGCTGGGGCTGGTTGCTCGTTGGTCTCACACTCAATCAAACGCAGACGGCCATCAGCGCCCTTAAGTGGAGAGTCATCCTCGCAAGCGACCGTCTGCGTTTTGGTTTTCTCTTTCTATTCAAGTCTTATCTCATTGGGAACTTTCTCAGCCTTTTTTTACCAACAGGTTTCGGTGGGGATGTTTACCGTATATGGAGTGTGAACAAGGCGGGCGCGGCCACCAGCAAAGGCGCCGCCTCCGTGTTGTTCGACCGAGTGAGCGGGCTCTTCGCCTTGTTGGGTATCGCAATGATCGGTTGCGTGCTGTTGATCGGGACGAGGCACGCCATCCCTCTTGTCGTCAGCTTTCTCGCGGGAATCATTGCCTTTATCGTTCTCACTTCCAATGCCTTCATTTGCCGCCTGCCTGGTTCGTCCGGCAGACTGCTTGGGTTACCATGCAGAATATTGCAGAGCTTCAGCGCCTACCGCCGCGATCCAAAAACGCTTTCCATCGCGCTCTCCCTTTCTGCAGTTTTCCAATTCAACTCAGTTTTGATAATTACGTGTTATGCCCGTGCGCTCGGGATACTCCCCACCGACGTCTCCTTCTTGGAGATGGTCGCAGTGTTGCCGCTGATACTTTTGAGCGAGGTACTGCCGTCGATCAACGGTATCGGTGTGCGCGAGGGAGCATTTGTATTCTTCTTTCCCCTCGTTGGAGGTACAGCGGAGCAAGCGCTTGCGCTGTCGCTGCTCGTCATTACCCTACGCTATCTTCTGGGGACGGTTGGGGGCGTGCTTCTGTTATTGAACACGCTTAGCCGCGAACCTGCCGCCGACGCGTTGAGAGTTAGCGCAGAACCGATCACGCCAACAGCCATATGAGCATCAACGGTACGAACTTGGCAACCGAGACTGCAGACAGGCTCCAAACACAACAGAATTGGAAGGCACATACTCAGATCACCGACGAACGGCAATCCGCGCTCCGCCGATACCAGGAGGTGATCGTGGGATCCAGCAGCCTTTGGTTCACAATCAAGTATGAGATTATATGCTGGCTCGCGAACCTCTTCCCTGAAGCTATTGGCCTATGGCTTCGTCCTAAACTCTATCGCATGATCTTTCGCAGGATAGGTCGCGGAGCCGTATTCGGCTCTCGATTGATCATCCGGCACGCCAATAAAATTGAGATCGGCGCCAATGTCGTCATAGCCGACCAGTGCACGCTCGATGCGCGTGGCGACGACAGAGCAGGCATTACGATCGGTGATAACAGCATCATCGGTGACCGCTGCATGATCCGGTGTAAGAACGGCCGAATCACGCTCGGCAAGAATGTGGGAATCAATGCCGGCGTAATCCTCTGCGCGGTCGAAGACAACCAGCTCGAGATCGGCGACGACTCGACTGTGGGTCCGTACTGCTATCTCGACGGTACACAGTATCATCACGACCGCCTCGACGTGCCCACTCGCCTTCAGGGGCTACAGACAAAAGGCGGCATCAAGATCGGCACCAACACGTTTCTGGGGGCGAACGTCACTGTGGTTGACGGCGTGTCCATCGGAAGCGACTCTATCATCGGTGCCGCGGCTTTGGTGCGAGAGAACATTCCTGACCGGGTTATTGTGACACCACACCAACGGTTGGTCATGCTGCCGCGCGAGCAGAAACAATCTGACTAGAACACGGGAAATTTCCGACCTTAACCATGATGTCTGACGCGCCCGATCCTGGCCTCAGGATTGATGCTGCCGTGACGGGACTTCGCTTTCATCATCTCGGCCTCGCCGCACGGCACCCCGGGAAGGCGAAAAACTTTCTGGTTCTACTTGGCTACACGCTGGACCCAGCCGTGTATGATCCGCTTCAGAAGACGCACCTCATTATGTGCCATGCTAAAAATGGAATGCCGCCGGTCGAGATTATCTATCCCGGAGACGAACCGAGTCCGGTCGATCATTTACTGACAATGTACGGCAATTCAATCTATCACATTTGTTTCGAAACCGAATCGTTGGACTCCTCGTTGAACGTACTTCGTGAGCGGGGTCTCCGCGTAACCACAGTGTCCCCTCCTAAGCCTGCCGCGCTGTTCGGCGGACGCTTCGTGTCATTCTATCTAGTGCCTGGGTTTGGGCTGATCGAGATCCTCGACCGCCGGTGCACGAAAGAAGAAACATCTGGAAAGCAGTGAAACGATGTCGCTAATGAAAGTGGTCCTGGTTTCACGACGCACTCAATAGGAAATCTTTTTTATGAACTCACCGGTGAACACTGATGCTGTTTGGGCAACTGTTTATGAAGCCGTCGACCGTCTTAATGAGACACTTCCCATCGACAAGCGGCTACCGAAAACTCCGGACACACGTTTGATAGGCGTAGACGGACATCTGGACTCGCTCAGCGCGGTCAACCTGATTGTGGAAACTGAGGAAGCTGTTGAGGAGCGGCTCGGGGTGAGGATCAACTTGGGCGACGAACGCGCAGCATCCCAAGCCGTTCATCCGATGTCATCGATTTCGTCATTCGTAGAATACATTCAAACCTTGCTCAAATGAACGCTGGACTGGGACGCGGATGGGTCGCCTCACCCTTAGCAAGGGAGAGGGTGAGGGGGAGGGTGAGGGATTACTTTTGCACAATTGGTCCCTACAGCCTTCAAAACCCCTCACCTCAATCCTCTCCCCTTGTCCAAGAGGAGAGGCAAGACAGGCCGTACGTCAGACCGACTGGACTTTACACAACGAACGCTATCGAATGAATTCAGATTACCAAAGCGAGCTGCAATGTGTTTGTCTGTCGGACTTCAACCTCAGCAATCTTGCGGCTTACCTCGCCGATCCGGAAGACTCTCCAACAGTGCGGACCGTGCCGACTGAATATGGGCAGGTCGTTCCCTATCTGTTGGACGAACAAGCTGAGTGCTGGCAAGGCAAGCCGCATGCTGCGGTCGTCTGGACGCGACCCGAGGCGATCTCGCCTAACTTCGCGCGCCTAATGCAGCGCGAAGTCGCAACGACGGAAGCGATTCTGGCTGATGTGGACGAATACCTCGATCTCCTGTCGCGCTTACAGGGCCGTGTCGGCTGTGTCCTTGTGCCAACATGGACAATACCATCATACGATCGAGGACTTGGCCTGCTCGACCTGCGTCCCGGCATCGGCATCCGTGCAGTCCTGAGTCAAATGAACGCTCGATTGTGTGAGCGTCTGGCCGCTGAGAAAAGCATGTTTGCACTCGACGCCGAGCGTTGGTTAGCTCAAACGCGACGACCTGGCTTCAACGCCAAACTCTGGTACATGGCCAAGATCGCGTTCGACAACGAAGTCTTGAAACTCGCCGCAGAAGAGATAAAGGCAGCGATCCGTGCTGTGCGCGGGCGAAACAAAGAAGTGTAATCTTGTTAGACTTGGACGGAACCTTGTGGAAAGGAGTCGTTGGCGACGTTGGATGGGAAAATCTGGTGTTAGGCGGACACGATCCTGAAGGCGAAGCGCTCGTTGACTTCCAGCGACAACTCAAGGCGTTGACTCGTCAGGGCATTCTTCTCGGCGTTGTCAGCAAGAATGAGGAGGCCGTCGCACTACACGCAATCAACAATCATCCGGAGATGGTGCTCCGGCAGAACGACCTTGCTGGCTGGCGGATCAATTGGAACGACAAAGCCGAAAACATCGCCGAGCTTACCGCCGAATTGAATCTCGGCCTGCAATCAGTCGTGTTTATCGACGATAACCCCGTTGAACGCGATCGGATTCGACATGCCCTTCCGGAAGTGCTCGTGCCGGAGTGGCCGAACGATATCTTGCTTTATCCGTCATCTTTGGCTGGAATGCGGTGTTTTGACGCTCCCTCCCTAAGCGCTGAGGACCGCCAGCGCAGCTCGTTTTATAGCGCCGAGCATAATCGACGCAGGGACCGGGCTCAGATGCGATCCGTCGATGACTGGCTAAAAACACTGGAGACAGTTGTCACAGTAGAGCCTTTGACAGCTGAAAACCTGCCACGCGCCGCACAACTGCTAAACAAAACTAATCAGATGAACCTGACGACACGCCGCATGAGTGATGCGGAATTGATACAATGGTCGGCCATTCCGGGTCGATGGTGCTGGGCGATTCGCGTGGAAGACAAATTCGGAACGGCTGGCTTGACCGGGCTTCTTAGCGTTGAGTCATCTGATGATGAACTAACAATAGTGGATTTCGTCCTTAGCTGTCGCGTGATGGGACGCAAGGTCGAGGAGACCATGCTTAACGTAGCTGTCGAACACGCTCGCGGGGAGGACCTGAAGACCATTGTCGCGACCTATCTAGCTTCTCCGAAAAACAAGCCATGCCTGGATTTTTTTCGGCGATCGGGTTTCAGTGAGGACCAACCGAGTAACACCTTTACATGGAGTGTATCAAGAGATTATCCCGCTCCTGAGAACATCAAAGTGGCGATGATGCCGCAAGCCAGCCCATTGGTTGCGTGATGAGGATAAGCCTTCTCGACCGATCAGCGATTATAGCGACAGCTAATTCGACCTACGGTCGAAATCACGACAATGAAAATCGCAATCATGCTACGCCACCTTTCGGATAAAGGCGGCGTGGTCGTTTACACGAGAAATCTCCTAGCAGCCCTGTTCAAACTGGATAGGCAGAACGAATATTTCTTACTCCACAGGAGCGAATCGAATTTTGGATACTTTGCGCCGTCTGTGAACGTGACGGAGGTAGCACTGCAGGCGAGTTCCAAGCCGTTGTGGGATCAATTCGTGGTTCCCAGATATTTGAAAACAGAGCACATCGATCTGGTTTTTAATCCCAGACACTCTATTCCTCTTTATACGCAGGCAAAAAAGGTATTCGTGATGCACGGGGCTGAGCAGTTTGCAGTGCCAAGTGCGTTCAAGCCCGTTGATAGAATATATTTTACCTTCGCAAATCCAAGGTATTGCAGCGCGGCGGATGCGGTGATCACAATGACTGAGACAGGGAAGAGAGATATCGTCCGCTACATGGGCGCGGATCCAGCGAAAATCAATGTGATTCCCGAGGCATACAACGAGCTATGTCGCGTCTTACCGGAATCATCGGTTAATGCAGTTCTCGGGCAGTATGCCTTACCGGATCGTTTCGCTCTTTTTATCGGCGGATTGCTCCCTCTTAAAAACCTAGGCCGCACGTTGAAAGCTTTCTCGCAACTCAACGTAGGATTGCGTCACCTTGTCGTTCTTGGTTTCAAGCGATGGAAGTTTCAAAAAGACCTCGATCTCGTCCGCGAGTTGAACCTCGAAAAACGCGTCCACTTCGTCGGTTTCGTACCTGATGAGGACCTTCCTGCTTTCTATAACAGGGCGGAGGTCTTGCTTTTTCCATCGCTGTATGAGGGCTTTGGCATTCCAACGCTGGAGGCCATGGCATGTGGATGTCCGGTTGTGGCGTCCATGGCCGGCTGTTCGCCGGAGGTTGCGGGAGGCGGCGCGGAGCTGGTGGATCCGTATGATGTAGAGAGCATTCGCGTTGGTACGGAACGTGTTCTCCGAGATGAATCCCTAAGACAATCGATGATCGTAAAAGGGTTACAACGCTGCAAGGATTTCAGTTGGAACAAAACTGCGGCGGCAACCTTGGAGCTATTCGAGTCTATACTAGGCTCTTGGCGCACGTGCTCGCATTCGGCCACTATGCCGAAGACCGCTTAGTCGGCTATGGAACCGTCAGTACCATTTACCAAAAGGAGCCCGCGCGCATCGTCATTGGTAAGTCGAGGTTCTCTGATGTCTACCCTGAGCCATTCGCTAAAACGATTCAGGTTTCTGTTGAAACTGCTCGTTACTCTGTCGCTGCTCGGTTTTCTGATTTCGCGGATTGATTTTAAAAGGCTGCCCGAGACGATTTCGTCAATCTATTTGCTGCCACTAATCGTCGCGTTCGGATTCGGCAATGTCGACAGGCTTTTAATGGCGCTGAAATGGAGATTCTTAATCAAATCGCAAGGCTTATCGGTGTCTGTGTTCGATGCTATTACTACCACGTACATGGGTAATTTCGGCGGTCAGTTTCTGCCGGGGGGCATCGGCACCGACGTAGTCCGTGTTTATCTGCTAAGAAAACTCCACTTGCCGACTATCTCGGTGGCCGCGTCGATTCTTCTTGAGAGATTGCTCGGCTTGTATGCACACATCGTTGTCGCGCTCATTGCTCTGGGAGTCGCCAGATTAGGTGTGGTTTTCATTTCAGACAAATTGGCATGGGCAATTGTTCTCCTGTTTGTGCTTTACACCATTAGTTTCGCTCTCAGCTTTGCGCCATGGACGGAGCGAGTGCTCGAAGCATGCAATAAACGATTCCCAAACCTGCCTTACCTGCACAAACTGCTCCTGGGTGTAACAAGTTACCGGTTATACAGGAAGAACAAGGCCACGCTCATTGGCTTCTTTTTCCTATCGATGTTGGAAGTTGTTGTCGTCGCACTCGTTTTCTATTTTGCAGCTGAAGCAATGGCTTTGAAGATTTCGCTAATTCAGCTTCTCGTTTCCGTCCCGCTCATCCTAATACTTATGCGCTTGCCCGTGTCCGTCGGTGGCATTGGCGTTTTCGAAGCAACTGTTGCGCTATTTTTTGTGCAGTTTGGAGAATCGATAAACCACGCGGCTGTTTACGCTTTTTTAATGAGAATTATAGAGTTTTTTGTCCTGTTGCCCGGCGCTTTCCTTTACCTGACTGAAAAATCGCGAATCAGAAACCAGAACGATCGAGAAGCCGCCCTGTCACTCGCAAGCGGCCCAAAATGAATAAAGCTTACACAGCACATTCTCTTGTTTCCCGTTCACTCGCCGCGACCCTGATTTCCGGGGTGATCTTGGGCTGTCTGGGGATTCAGGCATTGGTAACTATCTTGACTCCGATTAGAACGTTCCAAGCGACGTGGCCCTTTGTTAACTACGGGATGTTCTACGGTGCACATCGCGAAGGCGATCCCATTCCCAATCGCGTGATCCTGGGTGAGCGTCAAGACGGCAGCCAAGTATTCATTACCCCGGACGATCTTGGCTGGAGCAATTGGTTTTATCAGATCCTTGCCTCCGCCATCCTGAATCAGGACCGCACGGTCGTGAACAGTTTTCTAAGCCAGGGTCCCGGGACGCGCCACACCAGGTGGCTCTCTCTGCGAGTGGTTGACCGGCCCATGGTGTTCCGATGGAGCGGGGCGGTCCGCGTGCCGGAAAAAGAACTCGGCGTCATTCGGCTAGAGCCGGGAGCGGAGGAATGGCGATGAAATCAATCCGACGAACTCCTGCAATATTGATCCTCCTGTGCCTGGTGGCCGTTTGGATTTTCGCCGGTACCGTGCTGTTTCCAAGAATGGTTGCCGCGATGTATGCCGGCAAAAGTTTGCCTCTCTTTAACCAAATGATCGCCGGTCGAAGCCCGCACCCGCTTGATTTCTACCTGGTCAAGGTTCGCTATTTTTTCCTGGTCGGCCTTTTTCTCCAGGGTGCGGCGGCTTTGCTCATCCTGCTGGCACCTCGCGGTCTGCCAGTATGGCAAGCAATCCGAACAGCGTGGATGCGCTACTGGTTTCGACCCACGCCCACAATCTATTTGGGCCTGGCTAGAATTATTTGTGTCGGCTCTGCGCTAGCACTGATGCTCCCAACCGCCTACGGACATTTCAATCACATCGCGAATCTTAGCCGGTTGCCCTCCGCAATGTACCATCCATTGCTCATCAATCGAATCGTACTATTGCCCTTGGGACCGGGGTTTCATCTGTCGGCAACGGCAACATCGAGCATTTTCTGGCTGACCTTCGCCATAGGGGTGCTTGCTTTCATCGGTTTCCGCACCAATGCCGCGCTTCTTCTGTTCACGTTCGGATATGCTTTCCTGACCGCTTACAAAAACTCGTTTGGCGATTTTCACCAGGCCGAACCTATTTTGCTGATGGCCGTGGGTGCGATGGCGCTCGGGCCGTCCGGCCGGAGTCTTTCGCTTGACGCGTGGGTTGAATCACGCCGGCAGGGGAGCGGAAATTGGATCGGAGCGGGAACATGGAGTGTCTATGCGGCATGGCCGTTGTTATTCAGCCAGGCATTCCTGGCCCTGGTTTATTTAGATAGCGGCTTCCAAAAGCTGTACTTTAGCGGGCTCGATTGGATGAACGCGAGCACGTTGGGTTACTATCTGGTCAGCGACGGGGTGAATCGTGGGAGCCACCTGGCGGGATTCCTCCTCGAACACCCGGGGCTCATCCAGTGTTTGGCGGTCGCCAGTCTGGTCTTTGAGATGACGTTTTGGCTGGTTCTGTTGAAGCCGAGGCTCGCCTGGGTGTATGTGCCAGTCGGACTCGGCTTTCACTTGGCCAATGCCATTTTGAAGGTGGCAGACCTATGGGAGTTCATGGCGGTGTATGCGGTTTTCGTTCCACAACTGATGGGAGCTTGGAAGGACTCGCCATTGACATTCTTGCGCCGGGCGGCCGAGCCGGATCCAACCGAATACCCAGACCTCGTTCAGGGTCGCAATCTCAATCCTGACGCATCAACCTTATCGCATCGACAATCTGACGTGGAACAGTTTTCTCAACTAAACAAGACACAACTACATGAATAATAAGAACGACATCCGACTCTCTTTGGGAGTTTCACTGATCGCGCTCAGCACGCTTATGGCAGAGGTGCTGTTGATCCGAGTATTCGAAGTCATTTTTTTGAATAACATCGGCTATGCCGTCATTACCTGTGCCATGTTCGGATTTGGCCTTGCCGGCACCTACGCGGCCATCTGGCCAGTGGGCAACAATGGCAATGTGCGAAAGCGGCTTGCGATCCTTTCACTGTTATTTGCCACAGCAATCCTCCTACTCCGCCCCGCACTCAATGCTACGACGCTGATCTATGACTTGCTCCACTCTCACAAAGCCGTGGCAATCGCACTTGGCGGAAGCATCGTGTATTTGTTGGTTTTGGTGCCGTTCTTTCTCTCGGGGCTCTTACTCGCCTACCTGTTCTCTGCTTATTCTTCGCGGATCCGAGCGTTATACTTCTGGGACCTAATCGGCGCGGCGCTGGGATGTGTCATTTATATTCCATTTCTTCGAATCATCGGACCGGGGGGGTTAATGTTCGCCGTTGCCGCAGTGATCGTTATTGCGGCATGGCTTCTTTCCGGCAGCCGAAAGTGGGTAGTACCGGCGTTTTTGCTAGCGGCAGGCCTCCTAGCCATTCCGTTCACGCAGGGCCATGATTACTTCGCGTTTCTCGGTCATCAGGACAAACGCGGTGTTCTAACTGCGCAACGGGCGGGGTTGGATGAGTTCAGCGAGTGGGATCCAATGTCGAAGATCGACGTCATAAAACTGTCTCCAACGACCAAACATGTCGCGTACGACGGAGGTTCGCAGAGTAGTCATTTTTTCAAGTTTGATGGCGACCTTGCCGGCCTGCGCAAAACAATACTCGATGGCACAAAGGATTTGAAAGAGGACTTCTGGGAGCCCGGCGTGCTGGCGTCACACTATCTCAAACGTGACTCGGCTGCGGATGTGCTGATCATCGGCAGCGCTGCGGGCCAGGAAACAAAGGCGGCGCTACTATTCAACCCAGGTTGGGTTGATGGAATTGAATTGGTAGGAACCGTCGTGCGATTGGGGAAGCAGGAATACGCGAACTTCATCGGCGGCATTTTCAACGACCCAAGGGTGCATAATCAGGTGGGCGAAGGCCGGCAATGGCTGCGCACGTCTTCGCGAAAATACGATATCATCCAGATACATAGCAATCACACGACCTCGTTCATTACCTCTGGAATCGGCGCAATCAGCACCGTTTATTTGCAAACCGCCGAGGCCTATCGAGAATATTTTTCTCATCTCAAGGACGACGGCATTCTTCATATAAACCATCATTTCTATCCTCGGCTGATCACTACTGCCGCGCTGGCATGGAAACAGATGGGGCGATCCGATTTCCAGCGGCACGTCCTCGTTTTCGAGCGAAAGAACACAACTGATACTCTGGCGACGCTGCTCATTAAAATGTCGCCGTGGACAGAGGCCGAGGTCGCCGCGGTCGAGCATTTGTTCGCCGTTTGCGATCGTTCCGATCCCGCTCATCCGAACGTCAAAGTGATTGATCCGATCCATCCGGAAGCCAGCTTTCTTTCGCCAGAGTTTTTCTCAGGCGATTTTCCCCAAGATCTTCAAGCGCGAATGGACTATCGCGTTTCCCCCACCACCGATGACCGGCCATATTTCGATAGCGTCCAAATGGGGTTTCACAATATCAAACCTGATCCCAAACGATTCACCGACGAGTCCATGGCATCCATAATCAATTCCCGCCTGAAATGGCCAATTGGCGAATACACCGTCCCGGCTGCGATCGGTTTCCTGGGAATGATGTTTGCTCTGGTGCTGGTGCTCGTTCCGCTGAAGTTTTCCAACGCCGGAAGGCTGCGATGGCCCGGTCGTCTTTCATCGATGGCCTACTTTGGGTGCCTGGGATTCGGCTTTATCCTCATTGAACTCATATTGATTCAGCTTTTCATGAAACTGCTTGGATATCCTTTGCTTGCGTACACCACCGTGATTTTCGCGATGTTATTATCGGCAGGCATTGGAAGCATGAGTGCTCAACGACTGGGGATTGAACCGGAAAGACGCTGGTTCATCCCGTTTTTCGGCATCCTCGCTTCGGGCGTGATTCTTCTAATGGTGCGCACGCCGCTGTTCGACCTTTTACTGGCAGGATCAACCAGCGCACGCATCCTCGCAACGGTCCTGATGATTTTCCCTCTCGGCTTTTTTATGGGAATGCCGTTCCCGCTGGGAATCCTGCACTTGCGGCGTGCTCCTGACGGTGCCATTGCATGGGCGTGGGGCATTAACGGTTTGTTCACCGTTCTGGGAGGAGGTATCGCCGGCGTCATCTCAGTGTTTGTAGGTTTTAATGTGGTATTTCTTATCGCGATGGGAGTTTATCTATTGGCGCTGCTCGCCTTGGCGTGGGCGCGATCGCGAGTCACTTCGGTTGCGCCTCGCACCATTCCCCAGCAGCCGTCCGAGCTTGCGGCAACCGCTTAGTGGCTTATCCAGACTGTTTCTCTCAACGCCTGAAATAAATTTGCGACGCTAGTGCGCGACTCGCGGCCCGAACGGCCTTTTGCACGCTGCCAGAGGTGACCTGCTGAAACTCACAGCGATGACAACGCCACAATTCAAAGTTAGTCTTCGTTTGTTTCCGGACCTGGCCGACCACGGCCTTCAAAACGTCGCGGTGCTACCCGGCTCGTTCTGCATCGAGCAAGCTTTGCTGATTCATCGTGAACTGTTCCGGGAGGAGCCGGCGATTTTGCGGAACATAAGATTTCGCAGACCCGTCATTCTTTCCGAAGAGGATACGGTTATCAGCAGTCCAGGTGCGGGAGAACACCGGGAAATCAGTCGAATACGCTTTCTTTGAATCAATTGCTGGCGAGAACAGGCCTGAAGATCGCGCGAATTATTTTGCCACGGTTGAAATTGACCTTGCTCAAACATTTGCTCATGGACAGAGGGCTGACGAATTTTCGATTGAAAAGTTCAAGAGTCGGGCTACATCGGCCATTAGCGCCGAAGACTTCTACGCAAGACTGCGCGAGAATGGCAACCAGTACGGTCCGCGATTTCAAGGGCTTTCCGAAATCTGGCGATCGGAAGATCAAGCTCTTGGGAGATTATCCGCTCGACCTAACGAGTCGGGAAGACAAGAGCGAGCTGTGCATCTGCTACTACTTGACTCCATCGTCCAGCTACTCGCTGCATTCCGCATCGAAGCGGGGAAAACTTTCTTGCTAAAATCGATCGGTCGCATCGAGTTCCAGCGCGCCGATTTGCCGGAGACGTTGTGGGCTCATGCGACAAGGCAGCTTGCAAAAAATGAAGGAGAGGGACTTACTGGTAACATCGAGGTTCTCGACGAGTCAGGGAGCCTGTACATAAAGCTTGCAGATGTCAGTATTGCTTACTTGCCTCGCACTGAAGGTGGCGCCACCAAGACAGACCAGGCGCTCCAGATTTGTGTCGCCTCCACATTTACGGCTGAACCATTGGAGGATGTGCTGAAATTCTGGAGCGATCACTTTGGTATCAGAACACACATTCATTTTGCCGGGCACGGCCAGGTTTTCCAGCAGTTGTTGGACAACGAAAGCGACTTCCGAAAGAATAGGGATGGCGTCAACGCAATCGTCCTAGCTTTGGAAGATTGGACCGCGACAGGTCAACAATCAGAGCTGCAGGTGGATCGCCTAAAGATAGAGCGATGTCTTAAGGGTAGCGCGACATGCGTCTTGCCAAATGGCCTTACGATCGCTCATCTGCACAAATACGAGACCGATTACCTTTATCAGGAGATTTTCCGTGACCAATGCTACTTGCGGAACGGTATCCAGCTAAAGGACGGAGCTATTGTCATCGATATCGGCGCGAACATCGGGTTATTTTCGTTATTTGTCATGAGCCAGTCGCGGAATTCCACGATCTATGCTTTCGAACCATCTCCTATCGCTTACGATGTTTTGAAGCGTAACTGCGAAGCATATGGGTCTAACGCGCATACTTTTCAATGTGGTGTGTCCGGCCGGTCCGGTGACGCTAAATTTACCTTCTACGATAACTCATCCGTTTTTTCCGGCTTTTACGCGAACAACAGCGAAGACAGAAAAGCACTCGAGACAATCGTTCGCGGCGCATTAAAGAAAGAGATCGGGGCGCCAGATAAAGCTCTAGATAATTACACAGATGAACTTATCACTGACAGACTTCGTTCCCAGACTTACTCATGCCGGATAATGTCGGTATCGGACATCATTCGCGAGAACAAGATCGAGAAAGTTCACCTACTCAAGATTGACGCGGAGAAAAGCGAGTTGGACATCATCAAGGGAATTGATGAACGGGATTGGCCCTTGATTGAACAGATTGTGGTTGAGGTTCACGACCGAACAAAGCAGGCACTGATCCAGATAGAACGGCTGCTTACTGAAAAAGGTTATTCCTGCGCGATTGAGCAGGAACAGACGCTGGAGAACTCCGGATTCTTCAATATCTATGCTACCCGGCTGGAAAAAGCCGGGGCGTCTGCGATTACCGCAGGATCCGGTCAATCTCTGCAAAGAAACATCAGTGACTTTTGCGCGGCGCTCAATTCGTTCATGGCTTGTTCCAAGGCGCCATTGCTTCTTTGCGTCTGCCCCTGCTCGCGCGAAGCGGGAAATGATCAGGCGCTCGAGGCGGCGGAAAAAGATCTCCTGTCACGAACAAGCCAAATAGCAAATGTCCACTCAATCAGTTCCCAGTCGATCCTGCATGATTATCGACTCTCTGACTATCACGATCCGCATACCGACAGGCTGGCTCACATTCCCTATACAGCGGAAGGCTACGCAGCATTTGGAACAACACTTTTTCGAGCTCTTAAGAGCCTGGAAAGTGGCCCGCTGAAAGTTATCGTCCTTGATTGTGACGATACACTCTGGGCAGGAGCGTGCGGAGAGGATGGCCCATTGGGCATCCAAGTAACAGCAGATCATCGGTTGTTGCAGGAGTTCGTCGTCGAACAAGCCAGAGGCGGCCTGCTGGTTTGCCTATGCAGTAAGAACAACGAGAAGGACGTGTTCGATGTGTTGGATCAACGAAACGACATGATTCTCAAACGCGAGCATATCGCTTCGTGGCAGATCAACTGGGACCGGAAATCCACCAATATTAAAGCGCTCGCCGAGGAGCTCAATCTTGGCTTGGAAAGTTTCCTTTTCATCGATGACAGCCCGCTCGAGTGCGCAGAGGTGCGGATCAATTGTCCTGAAGTGCTGACCCTCCAACTGCCGCAGAAGACTGAAATGTTTGGCTCGTTTTTGAATGGCATTTGGGGGCTGAGCAAGGTGCCAGTGACCGCGGAAGATCGGACGCGTACGAAGATGTATCGGGACGATCTCCAGCGGAAACAATTCCAAGCGGAGGCCATGTCGCTGCAAAATTTTCTCGACGGTTTGCGGCTACGCATCCAGGTGAGCGAGCCAACCAAAGATCAGCTGGGCCGTGTATCCCAGCTCACATTTAGAACCAACCAATTCAACTTCACCACAATTCGGCGCTCTGAGAAGGAAATCAGGAATTGGCTCGAGTCAGACGGCCGCAAGTGCCTGGTCGCAAGCGTTAGCGACCGCTTTGGCGACTATGGGCTGGTTGGCGTGCTTTTGTACGAAGCCACCGCCGATCAATTCATCGTGGACACCTTCTTACTCAGCTGTCGCGCTCTCGGACGCGGCGTCGAGCATTATTTGTTGTCAGAACTGGCTCGTATAGCACAACAGGAAGGCAGGAAACTGATTGATCTGCCATACCAGCCAACGGAAAAAAATGCCCCAGTCCTTGGATTCATTAAGAGCCTCCCCGTCGATCCTGAGATGGACGAAGCTGGTGCGCTTCGCCTTAGGTTGCCAGCAGACGAACTGGTGAATCTTCGGTATGAACCTGAGGAACCTTCGCAGCTAACACAAACAAAGCAGCCGAACCGAGTTATCCGGGAACCGCAGATGCAGGCAAGCAGATGGTTCTCGCTGCGATAATCAATCAGCAGTCTTTCAAAGGATCTGCGATGAACTCTCTGATATAAAGCAGATAACCAAAGCGGTGGAAAGTTACCGTGGCGGTTCCACTGGTGTTAACAGCGAGATCAAGCCTGGTGACACGATGGAAGCGGCATTGACGAAGCTTTGGCGGAGAGTTCTGGGCAAGCATGGCGTTGGAATAAACGATAACTTCTTCGATTTAGGTGGGACATCACTTAAGGCTGTCCAAGTAATTGCATTAATCCAGAAGGAGCTAAAGTCTGCCATTTCGGTCACTACGCTTTTCGAATGCCCAACAATTACCCTGCTTGCTGCCAAGTTGCGCGGCCCGGGACGGGTCGGCTCCCGCGAGAAGCCTGGCGCAGAGGATGCTCAATTACGTGGACGGCGGCGCCGTTACGCAACGATTAGAAGAGTTGCTTAAGATGAAATTGCGAAAGGTTGGCGTAATCGGGGCTGGCAACATTGGAACAGGAGTGGTTGCTGACCTGGTTCTTCATGCAATCAGCGCCGTAGTTGTGGATATCTCCGAAAAAGCACTTGACCGCGCTCAAGGGGAAACTCTAAAGACAATCCGGTTTGCGCCTTTGTTATCCAAGGGTGCTCCGCGCCTGAGTAACAGGGACGCTTCGGACCTCATGCAGTTTACGACGAGCATCACCGATCTTTCCAGCTGCGACTTCATTATCGAAAACGTCACCGAGGATTGGCAGACGAAAAGGGAGGTTTACGAGAAACTCGATCGAGTGATGCCCCCGGAAATCTGCTTTGGCGCAAATACGTCATGTATTTCAATCACGAAGATAGGGAGCATCACGCAACGTCCTGCCAATGTAGTCGGAATTCATTTCATGAATCCGGTCCACATGAAGGCCACAGTTGAGGTCATCCGCGGCTATCACACTTCGGATGGGACGCTGGCGGTGTTGAAGCAGTTGTTTTCGCAGCTGAACAAAGAGCCTATCGTGGTGGACGACTTGCCAGGCTTCGTTTCCAACAGAATCTCGCACCTGTTTATGAATGAAGCGGCTTTTGTACTACAGGAAAACATCGCCAGCGCGGAGCAGATCGACATGATATTTAAGAAATGCTTTGGCCATAAAATGGGGCCGCTGGAGACGGCGGACTTGATCGGACTCGACACCGTGGTGCGCTCGCTCGACGTGCTTTACCAGAGCTACCAGGACCCGAAATACCGTTGCTCTCCCCTGTTGAGAAAAATGGTAGACGCTGGACATTTGGGCCGAAAAACAGGGAGAGGCTTTCACGTTTATCCAGAGAGCTAGCATAAGGAAGGTACTGAAGACGATGTCGCCTTGGGCCCGGCCATAGTTCGTTTATCCTGACTTCGAAAGCTTTTGCCACCTCTGCTTGACAAGCGGGAAGGTGCATCCCCTTCCCACCAATCACGTCTCACTATTCCGAGAACTTTGCAACGCAATTGACGTAGTAATAGATGAGAGGAACACAGGAACGCCAACAAAACCCTCTCATTTTGCCTTTGAAAGCCTGTTAATTTTCTTGATCGGTTTTTGTACGTCAGCGATCACCCCTGCGAACCAGCCCTCCGTGATCGTGACACGTCTAAGGCCTAATTAACCGAGGACATTCAGAAAACTTGATGATTACAAACGAAGAAAACGCAATCCGAGGAACGGTGCGCCGGTTTGTGTTCAGCTCAGTCCAGATCACGGGCTTGACTGATCAGGATGACTTGTTCGAAACAGGCATCGTGAACTCTCTTTTTGCAGTCCAATTGATGACGTTTATTGAAAAAACATTTCAGATCGAGGTAAGCGCGGACGATTTGGACATTGAAAATTTCAAATCCATCGAGGCTACAAGTCGCTTTGTTATGAAAAAGGCTGGTCGTGTGCCTGTCTAACTCTTCGGCGAGGATCAGGTTCGTTAGGCATCGGAACGGCTTTATTAAGCCATCCATAATTGAGCGAAGGCACTCATGTTCGCATTGGACAACCTGTTAAGGGACGAGCAGAAGACGCGCTACAAGGAATTCAGGGAATTTGTTGCCCTGAACGTGGAGCCATACGCGGCGCAGTGGGACCGGGACCAAAAACACCCCGGTTCCATCATTTCGTTGCTCGCTGAAGCCGGATACCTCGGTAGCGCGATTCCGATAGAATATGGCGGCAAAGGTTGGGACTTTGTCACTTTTGGTCTGCTGAATGAAGCTTTGGGGCGCGCATCGTCGGCTTTAACGGACCTGGTTACTGTTCAATCGATGGTCGCAATGACCTTGCTCAAATGGGGGACTGACAAACAGCGAAAACAATGGATCGCACCCCTAGCAAAGGGAGAAGTGATCGCCGCGTTTGCTCTCACCGAGCCCGGCGCCGGGAGCGCGACTGAGTCTATTGAGACCGAATTCCAACAAAGGAGTAACGGCGACTCTCTTATTTTAAGTGGCCAGAAGAAATGGATATCTTATGGGCAGGTCGCCGACCTGTTTCTGGTCATTGGCAGACTCGAACAAAAAGCGGTGGCTTGCCTGGTTCCGAGGGAAACCGTCGGGCTCGAGATCAAACCAATCCAGGAAATGCTCGGGTTCAGGGCGGCTGGTCTGGCAGAGATTGCCTTTTATAACGCGGAAGTTCCTTCAGCCAACATAATCGGTAAACCGGGTTTCGCTCTGTCGCATATTGCGCCGACCGGTCTCCAAATTGGGAGACTCAGCACCGCTTGTTCTGCCGTGGGACTGTTGAGAGCATGCTTCGAAGATAGCGTTTGTTACGCAGCTACTCGAAAAGTCGCTGACCACACAATCGGTAAGCTCGACGCGATCCGTACCCTCATTGCGAAGATGGGCGTCGACCTGGAGGCTGCGCAACTCTTATGTTACGCTGCCTGCCGGTCTGAAGACGAACATTCGCACAAAGCCTTCGTCAAAACTTTGGTCGCCAAATACTATGCCTCAAAAGCTGCGGTGAGAGCGGCAGCGGATGCCGTGCAGATCCATGGGGCGTATGGCTGTCACGAACTGTCTCCTGTGGCTCGTTATTATCGCGACGCCAAGCTGATGGAAATTCTGGAAGGCACGACGCAGATCCACGAGCAAATGCTGGGGAAGATATTCACAAGCCAGATCCCTTAGCCATCGCGTCACCGATTTTTATGCACCTCACGCCCTTACGGACAGCTACTCAGGCGGATTTAGAACAAATCGCGCGTTTCAATCGCACGACGGTGGTATTTCCGGACAACGTCACGCTTCACGAATTAATCGAAGCTAACCTTGATAAACACTCATCGCGGACCGCCGTGATCTGCGACCACGATACGTCGTTCGGTGTAACAGCTCTGACCTATCGGCAGTTGAACGAGTGCGTCAACCAATTAGCTCATTTGTTAAGGTCAAAAGGTGTAGGGCCAGACCATGTTGTCGGTATGATTGCGGATCGTTCGTTCGCCATGATCATTGGCGTGCTGGGGATCATCAAAGCCGGTGGTGCTTATCTGCCTATTGCTCCCGCTAACCCGCCTGACCGAATCGATTACATGCTCAATGACGCCGCGGTCAAAGTGTTGCTGGTTCAGAATAAGACGGCTGAGAAGAGCAGCTTCAACGGAGCGATTATTAACCTCGACGATTTGGAAAGTTACCAGGGCCCGGCGACAAACCCAAAGGTTGTAAATGGACCTAACGATCTTGCCTATGTGATCTATACATCCGGATCTACGGGCAAGCCTAAAGGAGTAATGATCGAACATCGCTCCGTTATTAATCGGCTGAACTGGATGCAAAAAGCTTATCCTATAACGGAGTCCGACGTAATTCTCCAAAAGACCCCTTACTACTTCGATGTCTCGGTGTGGGAACTGCTCTGGTTCTCTTTGCATGGCGCATCGCTTTGTTTCCTGGCTCCCGGAGCTGAAGCGGTTCCGTCACTGATCATTCAAGCCGCAAAGAAGCACCGGGTCAGCGTGATACATTTTGTCCCGTCGATGCTTAACCTGTTTTTGGACTACCTCGGTGTGAAACACGAGCGGGTGTCACAGGAGATGGCTTTAGTTCGACAGGTATTTGCAAGCGGAGAAGTCCTCGCGCCAAGCCACGTAAGAAAGTTCAATACTATTCTGGGTCAAAAGACAGGGGCACGGCTTGCGAACCTGTACGGACCAACAGAGGCGACGGTGGACGTAGCTTATTTTGATTGCCCCACCAGCAACAATTTCGCAAAAATCCCGATCGGGCGGCCAATCGACAACACGCGGTTTTATATCATGACCGACGGACAACAGGTCGCGCTCGGTGAAGCGGGTGAGCTATGCATCGCCGGAGTGGGCCTTGCTCGGGGTTACTTGAACAATGCCGCCCTTACCCGAGAAAAGTTTGTCGATAATCCAGCCAGTCTCGATGAGCGAATCTACCGAACAGGCGACAACGCTCGTTGGCTGCCTGATGGCAACGTTGAATTTCTCGGCCGTGAAGATTCCCAGGTGAAGATCCGCGGATTGAGGATTGAACTCGGCGAGATTGAAAACACGATTCGCGATTTTCCGGGCATCGCAGACTGCGTGGTGGTAGCCAGGCAATACGGCGAGAATGTCAGTCTCATTGTGGCTTACATCGTTACGGCCCGTGATTTGGATGTCACAGATTTGCAGAATCATCTCAGAAGACATCTTCCCGATTACATGGTGCCTAATCATTTTGAACTGATCGACCGCATCCCACTGACGCCGAGCGGCAAGGCGGACCGGAAGGCGTTGCCCGATTTAGTGATCACCGGTGGGCGCTTGAATCACAGTCATGCGCACCGTGGACAGAGCAGTTTCGCGAAACAAAGATCGACATGGAAAGAGATATGTCCCAG
Source organism: uncultured Verrucomicrobiae bacterium (assembly GCA_963803285.1). Classification (GTDB taxonomy): domain Bacteria; phylum Verrucomicrobiota; class Verrucomicrobiia; order Chthoniobacterales; family UBA10450; genus Udaeobacter. The sequence continues at coordinate 24,955 of CAWDMG010000007.1, forward strand.
CCGGTGAGCTCGACTGAATTCGATATCGCCATAATTGGCATGTCTTGCCGATTTCCCGGCGCGCGCAATGTCGAAGAGTTTTGGCGAAACCTCGCCAATGGCGTCGAGTCGATCGCAGGACTTTCGGAAGAGGAGATGCTCAACGCCGGCGTTCCTCGCTCGTTTCTTGAAGACCCAAGCTATGTGAAGGCGGCCCCAATCCTGAAAGATCCAGGATGTTTCGACGCCGCCTTCTTTGGATTTTCGCCATCGGAGGCCAAAACGATGGATCCGCAGCATCGCATCCTACTTGAGCTGGCTCATGAGGCGTTGGAAGACGCCGGCTGTGATGCGGATCGCCATCCGGGGCGCGTGGGAGTGTTCACCGGCGCAGCCATGAACACTTATTTCATGAGCACGGGTCTTAGCGACAGATTCGCCAGGGATTACATCCCAACGCTAATTGGCAACGACAAGGATTTCCTCGAGTACCAGGCTGTCTTACAAGCTCAATCTCAAAGGCCCAAGCATCACCATCCAAACCGCGTGCTCGACTTCGCTGGTCGCAATTCATCTGGCACGGCAGAGTCTGCTTGCTCAGGAAACGGACGTCGCCCTGGCAGGCGCCATTTCGGTTCGGGTGCCTCATCAGGCAGGTTACTTTTGTGACGGCGGTGGCGTGCTCTCGCCGGACGGGCACGTGAGGGCCTTTGATGCCAAGGCCAATGGAACGGTATTCGGAAGCGGCGGTGGGATCATTGTGCTAAAACGCCTGGCGGATGCGATTGCCGAGGGCGATACGATCCATGCCGTAATCAAGGGTTCTGCCGTTAACAACGATGGCTCGGAGAAAGCTGGATATACCGCTCCCAGTGTTAACAGCCAGGCCGACGCGGTGATCGAAGCACTCACTGTGGCCGAAGTGGATGCCGATAACATTACTTACATGGAGGCGCACGGCTCCGGAACTCCAGTAGGAGATCCGATCGAGCTAGCGGCGCTGACTAAAGCCTTCAGAAGTTTTACACAGCGGTCCGCTTACTGCGCGATAGGTTCTGTCAAGACGAATCTCGGCCATCTGGACGCTGCTGCGGGAATAGCAGGAGTTATCAAAACTGTCCTGGCGTTGAAGCATGGTAAGCTTCCACCGAGCTTGAATTATGACTCGCCTAACCCTGAGATTCATTTTCCGGGCACGCCCTTTTACGTAAATACTCAGCTTGCCACGTGGACAGCCGCTGCGCCGAGAAGAGCCGGAGTCATGTCGACTGGGATCGGAGGGACCAACGCTCACCTTGTTCTTGAAGAGGCACCCATGAGTGAGGAACTTGCCGGTTCGGGTTTGCCTCATTTGCTTGTTCTTTCAGCGAAGAGCGCCAGTGCGCTGGATGTTACAACGGCTCGGCTGGTGGAATTTTTACGGGGTAACGCCGATGTGAAGCTGCAGAACATTGCTTCCACACTACAAGTTGGTCGCAAGGCGTTCCCATATAGAAGAATGCTTGTTTGTCACAACCGCGATGATGGTATTTGCGAGCTAGGTCGACAGGATGCAAAGCGAGTTGTTTCAAGCCGAGTGGATGAGTCAATCAGAAGACCAGTTGTGTTCCTTCTTCCGGGAATTGGAGATCACTATTTGGGAATGGCCCGGGAGCTTTACCACAACTGCGATATATTTGGAAACGAAGTAGATAACTGCGCAACAATCATCGGGCGATACCTCGACGTCGATATCCGAGATATCATTTATCCCGAAGGCCTTGATAGGAAGACGATTACCAAACCGAAGGGGATCGACCTGAAGAAAATGCTGGGCGAAAAACCGGACGAACCAGCGGCCCGGAAACTGAACGAAACCATTTATGCCCAGCCGGCCTTGTTTACGATCGAGTACGCGCTTGCCCGATTCTGGCAAAGCTTGGGAGTTACTCCAGATGTAATCGTTGGTCATAGCATGGGAGAATATGTTGCTGCCTGCCTGTCCGGGGTCTTTTCCCTGGAAGATGCGGTGCGATTGGTTGTAGGGCGGGCACAGCTGGTCAGCGAGCTGCCGGAAGGAGCCATGCTGGCTGTTCTGCTTTCTGAAGCTGAACTAACTCCTTTGCTTAACGACCAATTGTCCATTTCATTGATTAACGGGCCGAACCTCTGTGTCGTAGCTGGGCCAGTCGAGGCAATTGCTGACTTCGAAAGAGCGCTCAGTGAAAAGTCAATTATTAGCCGTCGCGTTCAGAATGGGCACGCGTTTCACTCGAATATGCTCGACCCTATTTTGCCCGCACTTGCGGATAAGGCGAAACAGGCCGAGCTGCGAGAGCCGAAAATCCCGTATATATCCAATGTAACTGGCACATGGATCACGAACTCCGAGGCCACGGATCCAGCCTATTGGGCCAGACACGCCAGCCATGCAGCCAGGTTTAGCGACGGACTCCAGGAGCTCTGGCAACTGAGGAACCCAATTCTTCTGGAAATTGGGCCGGGTAAAACCCTTGGTCTTTTGGCTGCCCAGCACCCGGGCTGCAAAGATGCTGGCGAAGTGACTGTGCTGTCATCGCTTCGCCACGATTACGAAAATGAGTCCGATGTCGAGTTTCTCTGGAACAACATCGGCAGGCTCTGGTTGTCGGGGGTCGATATCAATTGGGAAAATCTGTCGCCCGGAAAGAAGCTGCGCAAAATCTCTCTGCCGACTTATCCATTTGAAAGGCAGAATTACTGGATGGAGACAAACCCCCAAGTTTCCGAGCCCACTCAAGCAAAAGAAAGATCAATTCATAAAAATGTTGATTTTTTCAAGTGGTTTTATGTCCCCTCATGGAAACGAACGCTGCCAAAAGCTTTCGATTTTTCTGATTTGCGTAACGCGAAAAGAACGGACTGGCTGATCTTCTCAAATGATGAGGGCTTTAGCTCGCAAATAGTCTGTCGCCTGAAGGCCTGCCGTCAACGTTTCGTAATAGCCAGCGCCGGCAGCGCCTATCAGCAGGTTGGGCCGGACAGATTCATCCTTCGCCCGGACAATTCCGCAGACTACGAGTTGCTGGTTCAAGCCCTGAAGTCGAATGGATTCATCCCGGATCACGTTATTCACGCCTGGAACGTCAATGACACCAGCAAAGATAGATTCTCCCCAGGGTCTGATACGTTCGGGCAGGCACAAGACCTCGGCTTCTACAGCCTGTTGTTCTTTGCGCGCGCTTTTGCCAAATGCCATGTTACTCGCGATCTGAAGCTCCTCGTTCTCTCCAGGGGCATCCAGGAGGTCCTCGGAAACGAAGTGCTGATTCCCGAAAGATCGACATCTCTGGGGCCGTGCATCGTAATCCCTCAAGAACACCCCAACATTCGCGTCAAGAGCGTTGATTTGGAGAATGATTGTCACCTCGATGACGAAGCAATCGATCAACTTTTTGGAGAATGTCTACGTTGGGATTCTGAACTCTTCGTGGCTCACAGAAATCGACAACGCTGGGTCCAAACGTACGAGCAGGTTGAGTTAGGCGCGTTCGATACTCCAATCTTTCGACAAGGCGGTGTTTATCTTATTACAGGCGGACTAGGTAATGTCGGCTGCGAGATTTCGAAGCATCTTGCAAAGAAGTACAAAGCCAGGCTCGTGTTGTTAGGTCGCGCTCGCTTGCCAGCTCGAGAATCCTGGAGCACTTCGATTGGCAATGCGGCCGTGGCCGCGAAAATCAGGCGGTTAGGTGAAATAGAAGCGCTCGGTGGCGAAGTTTTGTATCTGGAGGTCGACGTGGGCAACCTGCACAAGATGCGAATTGCTATCGAACAGGCAGAACATCGGTTTGGTAAACTAGACGGGGTTATTCACGCTGCCGGTGTCGTGGGCGCTGAAGGTTACCAGGAAGTGAAAGATGTAGAAGCTGTAAAATGTGACCGGCATTTTCGAGCGAAAGCCTGTGGCCTTCAAGTACTGGAAAGACTCCTGGAGGACAAGCAACTGGATTTTTGCCTGTTACTTTCTTCACTCACGTCTGTCCTGGGCGGAGTAGGACAGGCAGCCTACGCTTCTTCCAATATTTACATGGACGCATTCGCGAGCAAGCATAACGGGCTCGGACGGCCACACTGGCTTAGCGTGAACTGGGACGTTTGGCGCGTGGGAGTGGACGTCTGGCGCGGATCTGGACTTGGGAAAACACTTGCGGATCTCGGGATGCAACCCGGGGAAGCGATTCGGGCGCTCGAACTTGCGGTGTCGATCAAGAATACCAGTCAACTTATCGTTTCGACCGGTGACTTGGAAGCAAGAATCCGGCAATGGGTCAAGTTGGAATCGCTTAATCACACGGATTTTGCAAGTGGCCTCCCTCAAACTGGTTTGTTCAATGTCGATGCTTCGACAACTCGTAGCCTATCAGGCGATTCGATTGAACAGGCTATAACTAAAATCTGGCAGGACGCCCTTGGACTCAAACAGGTGGGGCTTGATGATAATTTTGCAGATCTGGGAGGTCACTCCCTGCTGGCTATAAAGATTGTAGCTGAGTTGCGGAAAGCTTTCCAGCTCGATTTATCTGTGAAAGCAATTTTTGATGCGCCTAGTGTGTCTGAGTTGGCGCGCCATATCAGGGACCAGCTAGCCGGTAAGGAACAAGGTCAGCCATCTCCGCAAGGTGGTGAAAAGGGAAGTGTCGCCAAAGCTGGAAGCTTGCCAGAAAGCATCGACAACGAGACAACAACTCTATCAAAGGAAGAGGCTTTCGTGGTACCACGCTGGTTTGTCCAGCAAAACAACTGGATTGCCGATTCCAACTCAGATAGCGCTATCTACAACTATCCATTTCTTGTTCGCATCTCAGGTAAACTGGACCGAGTTGCCCTGGAGCAAACGTTACACGAAATTGTATCCGGCACGAGGTATTTCGATCTATCTTCCGAATCGGGAACGGTGAGTTATTACAGGTCGTTGGCGCGGCAAAGAAACTCTGTTTGAGGGTGATTGATTTAACCGATCTGCCGGAAGCTGAACGCGAAACCAGATTGGATGGCCTGGTTCTGGATGAAGCTCAACGGCCGTTCGACTTCCAGCGAGATTTATTGCTTCGCGCCGTGTTATATCAATTGGCTCCGACCGATCACGCTCTTCAACTTACGACGCACCACATGGTGTGTGACGATTGGTCCACCGGCATTCTCGCTCAGGAGTTGGGATCTCTTTATCAATCCTTTGCCTCCGGCGTGAGACCGGCATTGGATCACTTACCGTTTCGTTACCGCGACTACGTGCGCTGGCACGAAAGCCAGCTTAAAGGAGAAAGCTTGGAGACGAAGCTTTCCTGCTGGAAAGAGCAACTGACCAGTGCGACACGATTTGAACATCTTACTCCTGATTTCCCAAGGCCGGTAACATCGAGCAATCGCGGCGCGCGGGAATCGATGGTGTTACCTGCAGAGTTGGCGACTTCCCTGGCACTGCTGGGACGTAAGGAACGCGTGAGCTTGTTCATGGTATTACTGGCGGGCTTTCAATGTTTGCTTCATCGTTACTCAGGAGATGATTCGATTGGAATTGCTACCTGCGCCGCGAATCGTCCCATTGCGGAAGTAGAAGGGGTGATCGGTCGCTTCGGTAACGATTTGCTGCTGCGTACCAGCTTTGCGAATAATCCTACGTTTCGCGATTTGCTGTCACGCGTGCGCCAGACAGCGCTCACCGCATATTCGAATCAGGATCTCCCTTTCGGTCTGGTGTGGAAAGAGTGCACGAACGGTCCGCGAGGAAATCCCAGCGACCTGCCTTTCCAGGTGATGTTCATTCTCCAGAATGCACCGCGCTCCATTCCGGAGGTTGCGGGACCAACCATGACCTGGTCGTCGCTCTACGCCGGAACCGCAAAATATGACCTGACCGTCTGGCTAAAGGTCGATCCATCGTTGGAAGTCACCTTCGAGTATAGCACCGATCTCTTCCGTGGTGATACAATAAGGGGACTTCTCGCAAGCTACCAAGATATCCTTGCCACGATCGTAGAGGATCCTGGAGCGCGAGTTAGCGGGCTTCGGATACCACGGCAGACGCTTCCCCCTACAGGGCAACTGGTCGCGGCCAAAGAAATCGCGGCGCCTAAAGAGAATGCCATGCGGCAAGCCGACGTAGAATCGCGATTAGTGAAACTTTGGGAAACAACTCTTCGAGTTCAACCGATCGGTATCGACCAAAATTTCTTCGAACTGGGCGGAGACTCTCTTTTGGCTGCGCGTCTGTTTGCGCAAATCGGGAAAGCATTTCAGATGGACCTTCCGCTGGCCATCCTGCTTGAGGCGCCCACAATCAGGGAACTGGCAGCGAAGATCAAGAGTGGAAAAAGCCGCTCTCCGGATTCCTGCCTGGTAGCGATTCAACCGAAAGGAACAAAGCCGCCGCTTTTCTGTGTGCACGGGCACATGGGTGAAATTTTTTACTGCTGGAATCTGGGACACTGCATGGGGCCGGACCAGCCGTTGTTTGGACTAAGAGCGAAGGGTCTGGGCGGAGAAGTCCCGCATCACAGCGTGGAGCAGATGGCGGCCCATTATCTGCGAGAGATCCGGGCTATGCAGGCCTGTGGACCATACTTTCTCGGCGGCTATTGCCTGGGAGGCATGGTCGCTTTCGAAATGGCCCGCCTTCTCGAGCACGAAGGTGAGGAAGTGGCACTCCTAGTGTTGTTCAATGCGCCTGCGCCCGGCGGTTTGGAAGGCTGGCCGCTGCGATGGGGCTATCTCTCGAAGAGGGTTGGCCACGAATTAGGGAAACTGCGCACACTGCGAAACAGAGAAAAACTTGTAGTCCTTGGACACAAGGCCCTCGCGTTGGCACGGTTGGTTATCGGGAATGTCAAGGCCGCAGTCTGGCGCGCTCTGCCAGCGTCGATCACCAGCCGCGAGGGACGCGAAAGACAGCGATGGTTAAGTGTGGCAGACATTAATGTCGCAGCGGCTAAAGCTTATCGGCCGGGCCTCTACGCGGGCCGGATCACTCTTTTCTCGACTAAGGAACTCGCGTCGCTTTACGCGATCGATGCTGAAAAAACTTGGGCAAGCCTGGCCGCAGGGGGAGTTGAAGTTCACACCGTCGCGGGAGACAACAACTCGATGTTCGACGCACGCTTTATCGATGCGCTGGCGCAGAAGCTGAAGAGTTGCATCGCCAATGCGAACATGCCCCCAGCAGTTCACTGCGAGTCAGCGTCCCAGCCAAAACAACGAAATGCGACATTTCCGGCGTCGACCGCCGCAGCCCCAACGTATTCCGGGAGCGGCGACAAATGTTGAATCGTCCACGCCCGGGATGCCTCCACCTCGTCCGAAGCTTCGATGATCGCTGCCGGTCCATCTGGGCCCAGACTAACTTCTACCCGGTCTAAGCCCCGGGACAGACCTTCTCCCCGCGCTTTGAGAAAAGCTTCCTTGCGGGTCCATCCGCAATAAAAAGCCTGACGCTGTTGATCGGCTGGGAAAGATATTAATTTTTGAAACTCGTTAGGCGAAAAGAAGCGCTTCGCCAAATCCACAAACTCAATCTCTTCCCGAACGCGCTCTAAATCGACTCCGATCTTACGGATCCCTGTGAATCCCAGCAACGCCCAATCCCCGGAATGTGAAACATTAAAACCCAGGGAGGCGGTTTCGTTGGCCAAGCGCGGCTTGCCGGAAGAGTCGTAAGCGAACTGCAATTCGTCCGGTCCAATGCTCAGATATGTGCCGATCAAACTCCGCAACGCCCCGCGGGCGGCCACGTAGCACTGCGCATTCCTCTTTTCCCGGAACCGCTCCGCACGATCTCGTTCGTCCTGGGACAGAATGGATTTGAAATAGGACAAATCCCCGGGCTTTACTGCGAGAGACACCAACCATAAATGTGCCTCGCGCTCGCCAGGGACTTTTACCCGGGGTCCGTTATAACAGATGAGATGCGGCCATCGGCGCGAAAGGAGTTTCGATCATTGCTTCGGGCCTGAGTAAATCCCACTTTTGCAGTCTAATCAACAGACGCTTCCAGCATCGATCCCTGAGTTGCACGCGCGACTTTATTTATTTCTCATAATTTCTATTCGCTTAACGCGAGAAACTGAAACGCCAATCTCGCGAAGAGTATCTCGAGAACGCGCCGGAGAAATTGCATTTCGATGAACGACGGATCGATTACCGATCTCGTCGTATTTATCTTGCCTAATCAACAATCTTCTGGAGTAAACAACATTTAATGACGCAGAACAGTCCACGAATGAGGGATGACCGACAATTGCCGAGTAACGTGTTGATGATGCGATTTACTTCAGGACCGCGGCGCAGAAGTGGCTTACTACGATTCCTAGGTGCCGCTGATCAAGCCAACCCGCGAGCACCCGAGATCTGCTGGCACACAATCCGTCCACTGGAACCGCGCTACAATAGAGAACTTCGACGTTGTTCTTATCGCGACCAATCATTCGTCGGTAAACTACCGCGACCTTGCTGACTAGGCGCAGTGCATCGTGGACACCCGAAACGCCATGGCCAGCGTGCCTGCTGCGCCCGGAAAAGTCTGGAGAGCATAGGCGCGCATGAAAGAAACGAAGTTACCACGACACAAGGTTTTTCCCTCGTATTCACCGCTCGGCCTCACATGAGTTTCACGGTTTGGCTGATTGGCTTCTTCTTTACACTTGGTTTGGCTTTCCAGAAGATCCTTGGGAGAAGCTACTGGCGCTCTTGGCGATCATTATCGTCTGGCCGTTGGTTCTCGGGGGACATGCTTTGACGAATGCTGAAATGAACGGCCGCTTCGTCTTTGCATCGCGAGTCTCGCCGCCGCAAGGCCGCACGGTGATGGTGCGCTCTGGCGGTTTGGTGTTCTCGGTCGCATTACGTCGAAGCGGATGGGCGTTGATCTCTGGTTCTGGTGAGACTTCGATCCCAAATCCGCCGGAGGAATGGTGGCTGGACGACGCTTTGGCGAAGGAAATGGGGTTGGACATCGACACAATTGAGGCTGAACGGCGAACCCTGATAATTTAGGCCGCTTGCTTCCGGTCGCAGAAGGCGGCCAAGATGGTGGTCTTATTCCGGCGCGCCTCGCCTTCGTGTCGAGGGCTGGCGTAGCTGGCGACCGCAAAGCGAAATCTGATTTAGGTTTTACCGCAAAACTCTTATGAAAGCTACGGGTGCAAACGGCCAACGCACAGAGACCGCCCGCCACCTAAGCTGGAAGAGTTGGATCGAGAACACGGAACGGTTTTGTTACCCGGACGAGAGAGTTTTTCACAGCCCTACCTAAACAATTCACAGCTATTCACAGCGCAGCCCTAAGAAAAAATCTTAAAAACAGTGTTGACACGCTATATCCATCTTAATATCACCGGAGCTGGCGAATCGCGAGGACCACCGATAAGCCGCAATTATGAAAGGCGCCGGGACGCTTCTGCTTACGCTCATTTTGAGCGGCTTTTCCGCTCTACGCTGCGGGGCCACGGTCTACCAATCCGATGGATCGGCGGCAAATATGCAGTCAATTTGCAATAACTCGGCGCACAATGGCGATACGATCACGCTTCCTGCCGGTACTTTCACATGGACTACAAAAGTGACGATCACCAAGGCGATCACCCTGCAAGGCGGCAGGTGCAGGCAGCACGATTATCAGGGACGGCGTGCAGGGACGGAGACTTATGAAGATTGGACGCTTGTGGCGGGACTGTTAACCCGAGTGACTGGGATCGAATTTCAGGACGGCGGCAGGGTAAACATCGGAATAGCCCACGCGGGACTTACACATCGCCGGCTCAAACACGACGGCAGCACAGTTCCGAATGGATCATTGCAAATGGAATGATCTGAATGGTACTCCAGCGTTCCAGACACGGTGATTGGTGTTATCGATCACATTGACATTTAGTCAGGGCACCGAACAAGTCACAATGGGATTATTCGTTTTTACGAAGCTCCCTGGAACGGCCAGACTATGGGGACGGTCGTGGGCAGCGCCGGCAGGATTTGGTTCGTCGCGGTTCACATTCGTCGAGGACTGCGACTATTCACAACAATGGCGGTGGATCTTTGTGACCGAACCGATGCTTCTGGCGGCGCGCGTTTGTGATTCGGCACAACACGAATCAGTGGGGCCATCACATCACAACCACGGGACCGAAAGCACAGGACGCGCGCGCGGCGTCACGGGCAATGGAGATTTACGACAACACATTCGACGGCCACAGCGCTAAATAGGTTCGTGGCGCGGAACCGTCAGGCGGAATGAGCTTCACGACAACAGATCACGCTGGTAAATTCTGGGGCGGTCGATTGCGCATGTCCTGACTTCCTATCACAATTTGACAGGCACTTATCCGTTATTCCGGCGGCGGCGCGACGGGACAAACGCGTGGGACAAGAACAATCCGTAACCGTGTTATTCAGGCAGGAAAGCGCGGTTAATAGTTCGACGGCTAAGCGTGAGCATCCGGTGCCAATGGTCACCAACCAATGGGCAGGAATACTTGCGGCGAACGAGGAACTCTGCCACTCTGCGGCCGCTTCGGCTGGATTATGGGCAACATCAGCAAACAGTTTCAATTACAATAGCGGTTACGGTAACATCGCGTTCAGTGTCAGGAGATTCGTTCGAAATCGCAAGATCGACCAGTGCATTGGACCAGCCGGGGCGAGGAGTGAGGCACACTGATTAACCGGCTAAAACGTCACGCGCGACCGCCCAACTGGACTCAAGGCGTCGAACCGTGCTACATCTGGAACAACACCATCGACGGCGCGGCATTTGCGATGTCACGCCCAACGCTGAGCATTAAGAGCCAATGGCATTATTTTAACAACACGCCAATGCCCGGCTACACGCCTTACACTTACCCGCATCCGCTCGTATCAGGCGGATCGCCGAGTCCGAGTCCAAGTCCGAATCCGAATCCGAATCCCAGTCCGACGATAACAGCCACGCCCATAGCGAGTGACTTTAACGACGATGGGAAGCCCGATTTTCTCCTTAATAACCCGATCACACACCAAACATCAGTCTGGTACATGGGCAATCATGTTCGCATGGGCAGCGCTTCCGGTCCTACGTTGTGGCCTGGCTGGAACGTGGCGGGTGTGGCAGATTTTAATCTCGACGGTCATCCAGATTACGTTCTGTTCAGGCCCGATACGGGACAGACCGCCATATGGTATCTTGATAATAACGTGCGCATCGGCCACTCGTTCGGCCCCACGTTGTGGCCCGGCTGGAATGTAGCGGGTGTGGCAGACTTTAATCTCGACGATCAGCCAGATTATCTTCTGTTCAGGCCCGATACGGGACAGACCGCCATATGGTATCTTAACAATAACGTGCGCATCGGCCACTCGTTCGGCCCCACGTTGTGGCCTGGCTGGAACGTGGCAGGTGTGGCAGATTTTAATCTCGACGGTCATCCAGATTACGTTCTGTTCAGGCCCGATACGGGACAGACCGCGATATGGTATCTTAACAATAGCGTGCGCATCGGCCACTCCTTCGGCCCTACGTTGGGGTCTGGCTGGAACGTGGCGGGTGTGGCGGACTTTAATCTGGACGGTCATCCAGATTACGTTCTGTTCAGGCCCGATACGGGACAGACCGCGATATGGTATCTTAGCAATAGCGTGCGCATCGGCTCTGCGTGGGGGCCCGCTCCTTGGGCCCGTTGGCATTTGGTCGCACCGTGAGTGATCGCTGGTGACACCTGACCCCGCTCACTGAGTGCTAAACGAACCTTGTCAGCGCAATCGCGCACGGCGTTGCGCGCGCGGTCTAACGGCGGTTGCAATTTGTTAAAACGTGAACAGCTAAAGAGGTGAACTTCGAAAAGGCAGAGGCACATGTGGCAGCTTCCCTGCGGGAGGGAGCGGACCTGCGGCTAAAAGTCGCCGCCAACTGCGGTCGTCAGATTGTCGAGGCCGGCTTTTTGATTAGCGATTGCCTGGCTGCGGGAGGTAAACTTTTGCTCTTCGGCAATGGCGGTAGCGCGGCTGATGCGCAACATCTCGCCGCGGAATTCGTTGGGCGCTTTGTTGTTGAGCGACGCGGCCTGGCGGCGATCGCGCTGACAACTGATTCGTCCATCCTTACCGCGGTGGCAAATGACTACGGCTTTGAGCGGGTATTCGCTCGACAAATTGAGGCGCTGGCCCGGCCAGGCGACGTCGCCATCGGCATTAGCACAAGTGGCAATTCCGCCAACGTGCTGGCGGCAATGAAACAGGCCGCGAACCAGAACCTCAAAACCATCGGTCTTTCCGGCAAGGATGGCGGTCTCCTCGCAAGGGCGTCCAACGTTTCCGTCACAGTGCCTGCTGCCAACACGGCCCGCATCCAGGAATGCCACATTGCCATCGGACACATCTGGTGTGAACTGGTCGAATTGATCAGCGGTTGCGCAGGTTAGCCGCCTGAAGGTAGAACTCCAAATCTGCTGAAGTGAGCGTTGATCTTTCCAAGATCACTTGGCGGCACTACAGCGAAGGTTCTCAAAGATGTAGTCAGTGAATTCGTCGCCTATCTGTATGCCCCGGTTCTGTTCTGCCGCTGATCTCAAGGGCAACGTCGAGCGCGTGCAGTTCGCGTTTTAACCGGCCTGTATCTCCTGAAACCCGAAAATTCCGATCCGATCGCTGGGTCCTCAGGATTTGGCTTGCCTTTCAACCATTTTGTAGAATAAACAACGTCGCATGACGCAGAACAGCAGACACCCGTGGGACGATCGACAATTGCCGGGTACCTTTTACCCCACAGGTGAGTTGCCACGTCTTTCTTTCCGTGTCGCTTTTCTGGTTTTTGCTGCCCTAATGTGCGGCGGCTGCCAAAGCCCGCTACCGCCCTTGCCGAATCCGCCAGGTCCTCACACAAATGTAAGGCTCTCTCCCGGAGACGTCATCAAGCTTTCATTTGCTGAAGAAAGCGATCTGGATCAAACGCAAAAAATTCGCAGGGACGGCAAGGTAAGTTTGCCATTCCTTGGGGAAGTGACCGCTGCGGGCAAGAGGATCATCGATTTTCAACATGAGCTTGTCCGTCGCTATGAGGATGACCTCGAAAATTCGGAGGTGCTGGTCACGTTGGAGAACGGTCCGGCAACCGTGATCATATCGGGATTCGCGACTTATCCGGGCAAAATTACGTTTGAGCGCCCAACGACCGTATACCAGGCGATTATGCAAGCGGGCGGAGTAACTGATTATGGAAGCCTCAGCAACATTCATCTCACTCGCATAATCAACGGAGTTCAGCGCACGGAGACGATTAATCTTCGGCCAAGCATTCGAGGCGAGCCTATCTACCCAGAATATGTCCAGGACGGAGACGTGATCTACATCTCGCGCAGCTTGTTTTGATTTGAGGTGCCGGCAGGGCGCGACCACATGATCTTGCCATGTCGAATTCACGGTGCCCGTAAGCGTAACCGCGTTGATTCGCTGCCCCTCGCACTCGTGCTCGTCGCTTGCTTATTTTATCCTGTCCGGGAAGCGACGAGTCAGGATGCCGTGGCTGCCGCGTCGGAAGCTGCCGGGCTCGGCTGGCTGCCAGCCGTTCCAATTCAAATTACAGCGGGCGTGGACGTGGGCTACGACGACCACGTTAACGGGAACACCAGCGGCTCAAGCGGTCAAAAGTCATTTTTCGCGAGGGAAAATTTGGTCCTCACTTATGTCGCGCCCCACGGAGCGCACACAACTCAGTTTAATTGGTGTCGGACGGTTTGAACAGTTTTTCGATCTGGGAACGGACGATAAGAACGGAAACGTTACTTTGTCGCTCACGCATAATTTTTCGACGCGCCTATCCTTCTACGCCAGCGTTTACGCCGCTTACCAAACGGAGCCGGATTTCAAATCCGATGTCGGCCCGGAGAACGTCCGCGCCGATCATTTCGACACGATCGATATTTTTGCAGTCACTTATCAATGGCTCCCGCGATTTAGTACGGTAACAAATTTCACGTTCCAGCGCGTTAAGTACGCTGATGCATCGATTGGAATGACTTCGGACCGGATCGATTACACTTTCGGCGAAGCGCTTCAATTTAGCCTGACGCGCCGTACGAATCTGATCGGGGACTATCGTTACCAAATAACAGATTACGATACCGCTCCGAACGATTCCACTACTCACTATCTCCTCGGTGGTATCGATCATCATCTGACGGAGCATCTAATCGTTCACGCGCGCGGCGGTCCATCATTGCGCTCTTTGAAGAACGATGGCGATTCGACCAGCCCATACTTCGAAGGCTCGCTTGAGTACATTAGGAGCAACCACTCGCTGAACTGGACGACAAGCTATGGCTTCGAAGCGCCCACTGAGGCAAACACATCGACGCGCCAGACATTCCGAACCGGCGTCGATCCTGACGTATAATCTTACTTCGCGGCTCAGCTCGACGACCGCCGTCTATTTTCACCATGATGACAATCAAGGCTCGGCTTCATCCGGAACCGGCTCCGCTGGGTCGCAGGATACTCTCGATCTTTTGCTCGGTTTCAACTACACGATCAATAAGCGCCTTGCCGCGCATGTTAACTACAACCATACCTCGCAAAGTTCGTTAGGAGGGACACCAGGTTATTCGCGGAACAGCTATTCCGCTGGTTTGACTTACACCTATTGACAATTTTTCGGAGGAGACAATTTAGCCACAGGTAGCTCCACGGACAAAGATTGACACCTGCCCCGGGGCCTCAGAGACATCTTCGAAATGCTGCATCCACCAAACGAAGCTACTACTCGCGACCCAATCGTTCGCGAGCAGGCACGGAACATCTCCGAATCTATTCCGTCGAGTTCTAGGAAGACGTGGCGGTTTTGGAGCGGTGTCTTTTTTGTCATTGTACTGCTGGCTGCGTTTGGCCTGCCCCTCCTCGGATTGGCAAACTACGCCGCTCACAGCGACCTGTATTCATACATTTTATTGGTACCGTTCGTTTCTGCTTACCTGCTTTACCTTCGGCGTGATCAATTACCGAAAACTTTGGTTACCGATGTTCCACTCGCCGTCGTCTCGCTGGCCGCCGGTCTCGGCGTTTTAGCGTTTACCTATTCGTCAATTGGGCTAGCGCCAGCCGATAATGATCATCTCGTTCTGCTAACCTTGTCCTTCCTTTGTTGTCTCGCAGCGGGAGGATTTTTCTTTTTCGGGCGTGGCTGGATGCGAGCAGCCGCTTTTCCTCTGGCCTACCTCATTTTCATGGTGCCCATGCCGGATGCGATGGCAGATGCCTTGGAAACGGCTTCGAAATATGCCTCGGCGGAAGTAGCCAATCTCTTTTTCCACCTTAGCGGCACGCCTTTTCTCCGCGCGGGTCTCATTTTCCAACTGCCGAACATCACGATCGAGGTTGCGCAGGAATGCAGCGGTATTCGATCAAGCTGGGTGCTTCTGATGACCAGCATCCTGGCTGCCAATTTATTCTTGAAGACACGATGGCGCCGGTTTGCGCTCGTCGCCTTCGTCATTCCACTTGCCATTTTACGTAACGGATTTCGCATTCTTGTGATCGGGCTTCTCTGTGTGAATGTAGGGCCGCACATGATTCACAGCCTAATCCACCGCCGCGGCGGCCCCCTCTTTTTCATGCTTTCGTTGATTCCATTTTTTCTAGTGTCGTGGTTGCTGCGCAAGGGAGACGTCCGGACCCGACAACCGGAGTAGCGTTGAGCTTCACGGAGGATTCGAACCTCTGACTTTCTAGTGTGTCGCTGGTGTCTTCGCAGTTTCTCTTTTTTTACAAATTTTTGGGAACTTCGTCCTGCGGCTTCCGTAGAAGCGCTTGGAAGAACGAATTCTCCACTGTGTTTGACACATAAGCTTTGACTCAGATTCGTAAGGTTCGCGCCTGGGAGGTGCCTTTACTGAACGGATAAGAATTCGATTGGCTATCGGTCGGGGACTTCTGCCGTAGCTGGAACTGTATTAAAAATGCGATTCATTACCTCACCTCGGAGCGAGTTGTGAACACGCACTCCCAGTTAGCTTTGGTTGCCGCCACCTTTAGTGCCGCCCTGGCCGTGGCAGCAGCTTGTCGCGGGCGCCGTTCGCTGGCGACCTGGTGCTTTTCGGCCGGGATGCTGAGTTTCGCGCTGGAAAATCTCTTCGGCGCTATGTGGCTTGCCCCGTCGATTCCCGGAAGAGCGGCCTTTTGGGGAGGTCTTACACTGGTGACGAAGTCGTTTCTTCCGGGGATTTGGCTTTGCTTTAGCTTGACGTATTCGCGCGGAGGCCCTCGCAAATTTCCGATGAGCTCACGGATTCTCGTCCTGGCGGCGTTTTTGGTCCCGGTAGGCGTCTCCCTGCTTCTCCGGGCGCAACTGGCGCCGGTTTTTCCGCAGAGCGACTCGGGCGAAACCTGGTGGGTTCACTCTCATGCGGCGGCCAAAATGCTGAACGGCTTTTTGCTGGTGGGCACGGTGCTGGTTCTTATGAATCTCGAAAGGACCTTTCGTTCGGCTGTCGGGACGATGCGGTGGAGAATTAAGTTTATCGTTCTCGGTCTCGCGATTGTTTTCGGAGCGCGGATTTACACCTTGAGCCAAGGGCTGCTCTTTTCGGGCGAGGTCCTGCTCTTAACCGACCTTGATACCGCCGCGCTGCTTATTGGGTGCGCATTGATGGCGGTCGCTTTTCTGCGGAGTGGTTTCGGCGAAATCGACGTCTATCCGTCCCACGCTGTTCTGCGCACTTCCCTGACGGTTCTGTTGGTTGGGGCGTATCTTTTTATTGTTGGTGTACTTGCCCAGGTCGTGGCGCGGACCGGGGAACTGGGGACGTTCCACTTCCAAGCCTTCGTAGTGCTGTTGGGATTTGCTCTCCTGGCTGTGTTATCGTTCTCAAATCGGGTTCGGCAAAGTATCGGGCGTTTCGTTAGCCGCCATTTTAAAAGGCCGCAGTATAATTTCCGCCAGATATGGACGCGCTTTACTCAATGCACGTCCAGCGTGCTCGATCAGCCGGGGTTGTGCGCTGCAGCCGCAAAATTGATCTCTGAAACCTTTAGCGTCTTGTCGGTCACTATCTGGCTGTTTGATGAACAAGACCGGCTGGCGTTCGCGGCGTCCACCTCAAGATCAGAACGCGAGACCAACGGCGCGCTCACAAAGCTCGCCGGCTTGGAGCCAGCCCTGGCAAGTGTTCGCATGCTTTCCAAACCTTTTGATTTGGAAAGAGCAAAAGGCGATTTTGCAGAGAGCTTGAGGCGAATCAGTTCGAGCCAATTTCGCACGGGAGGCAACCGGGTTTGTACACCGTTATGGACGGGAGATCGCTGCATAGGCGTGGCCATCCTGGCAGATCGCGTCGGTGGCGTTCCCTACACGGTTGAAGAACTGGATTTGCTGAAATGCATGGGCGATCAGATTGCAGTGGGTCTGCTGAACCTTCGGCTTACCGAAGAGGTGATGCGGGCGAAAGAACTGGAAGCCTTTCAAGCCATCTCCGCATTCTTCATTCATGATTTGAAAAACGCGGCCTCAACTCTAAGCCTAACCCTTCAGAATCTGCCTGTGCATTTTGATGATCCCATTTTTCGACAAGACGCCTTGCGCGGGATCGGCGAGACAGCAAATCGCATCAATCAACTTATCAGCCGCGTGGGCGCCTTGCGCCATCTCGAACTCAAGCCCGTGGAAGCGGACCTCAATCTACTTGTTACTGACGCGCTTGAAGTCTTAAACGGCGTGCCGGATATAAACGTCGTGAAGGAGCTTCGCCTCCAGCCGAAGCTTAGGGTGGACCGAGACCAATTCCGCAGTGTGATCACTAATTTGCTCCTCAATGCTCGCGACGCGCTCGGACCACGAGGCGAGATCACAATTGAGACGAAGCAAAGAGACAGTTGGGCGATCCTTTCAGTCGCTGACAATGGATGCGGGATGAGTCCGGCGTTCGTAAAGGCCGCTCTTTTCCGCCCCTTTCAGACAACAAAGAAGAAGGGCCTCGGCATCGGCATGTTTCAATCCAAGATGATTGTGGAAGCGCATCGGGGAAAGATTCAGGTAGAAAGCGAGCCCGGCGCCGGCACAACTTTCCGGGTAATGTTGCCTCTGAATCACCAAATAGCATGAAACACAAAATGCTCATCGTCGATGACGACGAAGCGATCCGGACTCAGATGAAATGGGCGCTGAGCCAGGATTACGAAGTTCATTTCGCCGAAGACCGAAAAGGGGCGCTTGAAGCCTTTGAGGCCAACTCTCCGGCGGTGACGTTGCTTGATCTGGGTCTCCCACCGCGCCCGAATGAATGCGATGAAGGATTGGCGGCGCTGTCCGAAATACTCGCCGTCGATGGTACGGCTAAAGTCATCATCGTCTCCGGACAAGGGGAAAAACGGAATGCTATCGAGGCGGTTGGCGCGGGCGCTTACGATTTCTTGTGCAAGCCGGTGGAGATGGAGGAATTGCGACTGCTCCTTCGGCGATGCATCCACGTGGTGGAACTCGAGAAAGAATACCGCGAGCTACAACAGAGCCGGCGCTCCGATGTATTTGAAGATATGCTCGGCACTAGTCCGCAAATGCAGGCAGTCTTTGCTTTCATTCGTAAGGTAGCCGGGACGAATGCTCCAGTGCTGCTGCTCGGAGAAAGCGGGACTGGCAAAGAAATGGCAGCGGCGGCGATTCATCGTCGCAGCGAGCGCAAGGATGGCCCTTTTGTTGCGATCAACTGCAATGCCATTCCCGAAAACCTTCTGGAGAGTGAACTCTTCGGCCATGAAAAAGGCGCGTTCACCGGTGCGCACATTGAGCGTAAAGGGCTGTTGGAAACAGCCAGTGCCGGCACACTGTTTTTGGATGAGATTGGCGAGCTTCCACCGGCGATTCAGGTGAAGCTGCTCCGGTTTCTTCAGGAGCAGCGCTTACAACGAGTTGGCGGAAGACGGGAAATCCAGGTCGATACGCGGTTGGTCGCCGCGACCAACGCCGATCTAAAAGAGCTGATCAATAACGGGAAATTTCGCGAGGATTTGTATTTTCGCCTTGCCGTTGTCACTATTCGCCTGCTGCCGCTTCGTGAACGTGGGGAAGATATTGTGTTCCTGGCCCGCGAGTTTCTGCAAAAGTATGCCAACCAAAACGGTCGGACCAAGCTGGTTTTCGCACCCGACGCGCTGCGTGCAATGACCCGTTATTTATGGCCAGGCAATGTGCGGGAACTTCAAAACCGTGTGAAACGGGGCGTCATTATGGCTAGCGAATCGCGATTGACCGCAAAAGATCTCGAACTGGATCAGGACCAGGACATGGCATCCTCTGTGACGAGTCTCAAACAAGCGCGCGAACACGTCGAACGGGAAATGATTAAGCAAGCGCTCAAGAGGAACTCTGGCAAAATCACGTCCGCAGCTGCTGAGCTCGGTATCAGCCGGCCGACTCTTTACGAACTAATGGAAAAACTTGGCATTGCAAAAGAGCGCGCAAACACAAACATCAACTAAGATTGAAATGATCGAGCAAATGCAAACATCGAAAATCCTATTCAGAATCCTGACGCTTATTTTGGCAGTCACACTCGTCACCAGCTGCTCCAAGGAAGGCAGGAAAGAGCGCTCAGTTGCCGAGGCCGACAATTATTTTAAAGCAGGAAACTATGACAAAGCCAAATTGAGCTACCTCAATGTGCTGCGTTCGGATCAAAAAAACGTCACTGCATTTCAGCAATTGGGCTTTATCTGGTTTGAACAGGGTGACCCATTTCGCGCCATTCCGTTTCTGCTCAAGGTTCGTGAGCTGGCGCCGCAAAATATGGCGGCGCGGGCCAAACTTGCGCTTAGTTTAAAGGTAGTAGGACAATCTGCGGAGGCGAGAAAAGAAGCTCTCTCCATCCTCGAGCAAGACGCCGGAAACGCCGAAGCCATCCTTGTTCTTGCCGACACCAGCTACAGCAAAGAGGAAATCGCTGCTACCGAAGAGCAGCTGCAAAAATTTCCACAACGAGAGACAGCCGCCTTTCATTTGGCTTCCGCCAGCGTGGCTCTACGGAAAGGAGATCTGGAAGGCGCATCGAATGAGGTACAGAAAGCGCTGGCGGTGGAACCCAAATCGCGCCAGGCGCACTCGGCCATGGCTTCCATTTATGGATTGCGAAAGGACCTTGACCAAACTAGCCTTGAGCTTAAGAGCGCTGCGGATCTGGCCCCGGTGCGATCGGTCGAAAGGATTAAGTATGCCGATTTTCAAGCTGCGAACGGCGCCATCGGTGAGGCCAAGGCTTCTCTCCAGGAGATAACCCAGAAAGCGCCCGATTACTTTCCCGCGTGGCTTTCTTTAGCTCAGATCGCCCTAAGGGAAAAGAAGTACGACGACTCGCTCTCGCTTCTCGAAAACATCCTCAGCCGGGATCCGGATCACCCTGATGTACGACTATTTCAAGCAGAGGTTTTGCTGGCAAAGGGCGATACGAAAAAAGCGGTCGACGTTTTGGAGCGAGTCGACCAGGCCTTTCCGGGCGCTGCCGTCATCAAATACCAGTTGGCCCGCGCGTATCTGCAAAATAATAACACGAATCAGGCAAAGGTGGCGTTGGACCAGGCCATCTCAACTAATCCAAATTATGACGATGCCATCCTGCTGCTCGCCGAAATAAATCTTCGCTCCGGTCACGGTGAAATGGTGATCGAACCGATGACCGATTTGCTGAAAAGAAATCCGTATCTAAGGCCCGCGGCATTGGTCCTGGCCGCGGCTTATGGCTCGCTCGATCGGGTTGACGATGCCGCCGTCGTCGTTGGCGAGCAAGTGAGGCTCGCGCCGCAGGACCCACAAGCCCAGATGGCGCTCGGCCTCACCTTGCGCCTGGCGAAAAGAAATGACGAAGCCCGCCAGGCATTTGAAAAAGCCGCCGAGCTCGCGCCGGACGATCTGAAGCCAATCAACGAACTTGTGGGGATGGATCTGGCGGACAAGCGTTACGCCGCTGCGATGCAGCGTGTGCAACAAGAATTTCAGAAGAAGCCCGCATCAGCCATGGTGCCTTTCATGGAAGCAAGAATCTATGCGGCGCAACGGGACTGGGCCCGCGCTGAATCGGCGGCCCAACGTGCAATCGAACTCGATGCCAACTTCGCCCCCGCTTACAATCTGCTGATCTCGGTTTACCGGGCAGAAAATAAGTTGCCGCAAGCCATTAGCCAGCTTGAAGCAAGCTTGGCCAAAGACCCCAACAGTCAGGGGGCGCTCATAACGATGGCGCTTGTTTACGAGCAGATGAAGGATTATGCCAAGGCGCGCGACACCTATGAGAAGCTCCTCGCTCTGAATCCGAACTCCGTTGTCGTCCTGAACAATCTCGCCGCTCTTTATTCCGAGCGACTGAACCAGCTCGACCGAGCATACGAATTGGCGCAGAAAGCGCGCAATCTCGCGCCAGGTGATGGCTCGATCGCGGACACTCTTGGGTGGGTCCTTTACAAGCGCAGCGATTATCAGCAGGCGTTAACGCTCCTGCAAGAAAGCGCCAGCAAACTACCAGAGAATCCGGAGGTTCAGTTCCATATCGGGATGACCAATTATATGATGGGCCAGGTGGATGCGGCGCGCGCGGCTTTTGAGCGGGCAGCTCATGCCACGAGCGATTTTCCATCCAAAAGCGAGGCCCAACAACGACTCGCTCAGCTCCAGGGAGCCGCGGGCCAGACAGCGGAGCTGTCCACCATCGAGTTGGAGGGGCTTCTGAAGCAACAGCCAAACGACCCCATCGTTCTGAAACGTCTGGCCGAGGCATACGAAAAACAGGGGGATGCTCCCAAAGCTGTCGCGGCTTATGAGCAAACGTTAAAGCTTAACCCGAAATTACTGTCATCTGCGGTGAAGGTAGCTCAACTTTATGCTGGACCTTTGCAGCAGCGCGATAAAGCGCTGGAGTTTGCTAAAAAAGCAAGGGAGCTCGCCCCGAATGACGCAGAGGCGGCTGGCCTGCTCGGGCTCATCGCGTTGAAAGCCGGTAATTTTAGCTGGGCATACAGTCTTCTCCAGGAAAGCGCCCGCCAACGCCGTAACGATCCCGACATTCTCCACGATCTCGCCCTGGCCGCTTATGCTCTAGGAAAAACGCCCGAGGCCCGCCAAACAATGCAGCGTTCTTTGGATGCGGCGCCCAGCGACGTGCAATCCGAAGATGCGAAACGGTTTTTGGCGATGACAGCTCTCGATCACCCATCGGCAGAGGTTGTTGCAGCTGAGCCAGAAGTTCAGAAAACCCTGAAGACGCAGCCGGATAATGTGCCGGCCCTGATGGCGCAAGCCGCGATTGAGTTGCAACGCAACGATGCGAAAACGGCAACGGGCATCTATTTGCAAGTTCTACGCCAGTATCCAGACTTTGCGCCGGCACAGAAACGCTTGGCCGCCATCTACGCTGACAATCCAGACGACCTGGCAGAGGCCTATGACTTGGCAATGAAAGCCCGGAAAACACTTTCAGACGATCCCGAGCTGGCACGAACACTGGCCGAACTAAATTTTAAGCGGAAGCAATTTGCTTACGCGATTCAGTTGTTTCAACAAAGCGCCGCCAACCAGCCTCTGTCTCCAAAAGATCTTTACTATCTTGGGATGGCGCAGCTGCAAACTAAGCAAGATGCAAAAGGCCGTGAAGCCCTCGAGCGCGCATTGGCCGCTGGTCTGCAAGATCCGTTGGCGCAAGAGGCAAGGCGGCGGCTCGCGGAATTGCAGCCGAAGTGATCAACGACCTTCATTGGGTTCACTGCGATCACCACGAGTCTAGCGCAGGTAACGGTTCTGTTGCCACAGAACACAAACAACAGATCCTTGTCCCGGGAGGGCCCCCAATACTCCGCGCGCACACCGCGTAAGAGCGAGATTCCAAGAACAACGATTGCCGGGCAGGCAAAAAAACCCCGTCCGGTTTCTTTTAAACGACGAAGCGATATCGAGCGTCGCCTACGGCGCTTAAGCCAGCGTGGCAACTCTTGAAGCGGGCGATGCAAACTTTGCCACGGCGTAGCTGTTGAGGTTCGCGCCTTGGCAAGTCTTTTCGTCTGCCGGCTTTGTCGGGTCGAACAGGACAATCGGCATCTTTAAGGGCACGCCGATCAAGCTGCCAGCCTGTCAGCTTACGATATTCATGTGCGACTTCTTTGAATGTGGGGTTGTCGCCACGGTACAGACCTTTCAGCTTGGCTTTGGCGCGTCGCCATGCTTCACGGATTTTTGCGACATCATCCCACTTTCCAGACTTTCGCTTTCTTGCGGGCTTTCCTTCCAGTGCATCGGCAATCTGGCGCAAAATTTGTGGTCGAACTTCGGGCTTTAGGTCGCACAGCCTTTCTCCGATGCTGCAAGGAATGAGTCGCTTGTCGGTGATGAGAACAGGCTTCTTTGAACCGCGAGAATGTAAAGCCATTTAGCAGACCCCATGTGAGAAGCCGGCTAGTAAGGACTGAGGGTCATCGACTCATCCGGTTTGGACTCATTCGGTTTCAAAAGCCAGAAGGATCGTCCCGCATAGTACCGGAGCAACCGCTTGTTCTCGATCTGCCCCATATCCAGCGCCCAGATGACCGGAGCGCCGTCGATGTCCGCCGGGTTATAAATCCATTCTAGGTGTGGACTGGGTAACCCGGTATAGCGAACAAAGATTACATGATGCCCAGGCTGCTTCTGCAGCAACTCTTGCTGCACGCTTTCCTTTGGCGCATTCTTTGCCTGGAGCTGATCCGCCGTCCGGTGCGTCGCAATTCCTTGTGCCTCGGATGCGACCGTCACCACCAGGACCGCAACCGGCATAGCACTCACCAGGAAACGGCCCACCTCCCGCCCGTGGTACTTCCATTGCCGCAGGTACCGCATCGACTGCGCTGCGAGTATCAACAGCGCCGCCGTGAACGGCGCTGCATAGTGCGCATACCACCACACCTCAATCACTGACGCCGCCCCGATCACCAGTACCAGAGTTGCCGCAAATCGCGTCCTCCTGGAACGCCATAGAAAGGGCGTGTACACCGCCACCGGCAGCAGCCAGATGAGGTTGCCATAGTAGAATCGCAGCAGAGTGAGCCAGTCCAAGGGGCGGTCGACGAAGAGGCGCCAGCTCCGAACGCGCTCATATGTTTCCCGCGCCCTGGATTCAAGATCGAAATGCCGAAAGGTTCGCGGAGCGGTGGAAATCGGCAGGAATGAAAAAGGCGGCACTATCTCATATTGCTCATAATACTCCCGGTAGGGCAGACGCAGTGGGTGACCGGTGACGCGGTAGTTGTCATAAGCGAGCCAGGAAGCGCCTGCAACGCCGGTGAGCACAATCGGTAGCCATACGCGCGCCGTGCGGTTTACCATGCCCAGCGCAATGAGCGCCGGAACAACAAGCAGCAACCCCTCAAACGGCCGCGCGAGGACGACGATCACCGCTCCAATTCCGAAAAGCAAGGCATAGCGCCATCGCTTCGCCCGAGTGATGCGGACCCATGCGCCGGTAACCAGCGCGCCCCCGATTGCGGTCACAGCGCCTCCCCAGTAGCTATTTATCCAGTAGCTGAAAAGACAAAGATCCAGACCGATGAATGCTCCGAAAAGCGCCCAGCCTGGCGGCAGCCACCCTTGCAACGCCCAGCAAAGGGCCGCAGCTAGGAGGCCGGCACTCAGCCAGACCCCAAACCAAGGATGCCCGAAGATCACCTGTCCAAAGGCCATCACAAGCCCCTGCGCGGGTGGGAAGCGGGAGGCATAAGTGGGCTGTTGAAGGATATAAGTGCTTTCAAAGAAGCGCCAAAGCGGGTGCGCCGGATTGGCCAGACGGCCATGCGCGAAAGTGTCAGCTTGAAGAAGATAACTAAACTCATCGTAGATGGATGGCGTAGGGATCGGCCAGACCGGAAGAAGCGCCGCTCGCACGACCAGAACCAAGACGCCCAGTCCAACCCAAAACAATGTTTTGTGGCGAGCAAGAGCTGGAAAGCCCGCCCACAAATCTTTGCCACAAATCCTGCCAGCGGGCGGTACGGCCTTCGCGACCACGCCGAAAATTCCGATTAGGAAGGCGCAATAGATGAGCTGGTGGCCACGCATGTCACGAAGACACCATATGTATCATCGACGATGCTCACGCACGAGCAGCATTCGCGCGCTCTTAATAGGCTCGTTTTGTAATTAGAGAGTGATTTTTGAAGGGTTGAGTACCAGTAATTTTGATCATGGTGAAGGGAATCAATGCAGTTCGAACGCCAGACTGAGCCTATTGAAGTATCAGTGGTCATTCCCTGCCTCAATGAGGAGGATACTTTGGCAAGGTGCATTGAGAAGGCTCGGCGAGCTCTCCGAGAACATAACATCGCCGGTGAAATTGTAGTGGCTGACAATGGCAGCACCGATTCGTCTCGGAGCTATCGCTGAGCGCGAACAAGCACGCGTCATTACGATCAAGGAACCAGGTTATGGCAGCGCACTGATGGGAGGAATTGCGGCGGCGAGCGGCCGGTTCGTCATCATAGGGGACGGCGATGACAGCTATGATTTCCTTGAGATCCCGAATATCGTTGAAAAATTGCGAGAAGGATTTGACCTGGTTCAGGGATGCAGGCTTCCTGTCGGCGAGACGGCTCCATTCGACCTGGCGCGATGCCATTTTTACATCGCTGGGTTGGCAATCCATTTTTTTCGTTTCTCGTCCGGAAATGGTTTCATGCCCCGATCAACGACGTTTACTGTGGCCTGCGCGGTTTTACCAAGGCCATGTACGAACGGCTCGATCAGCGTTGCACCGGAATGGAGTTCGCCACGGAGATGATCATCAAAGCCAGCCTGCATGGCGAAAAAATCACCGAGGTTCCAATCACTCTGCATCCCGACGGACGTACCTCGCATGCGCCACATTTGAAAACATTTCGCGATGGCTGGCGTACGTTTCGTTATTTCTTAATATGCAGTCCCCGTTGGCTCTTTTTCGTTCCTGGTGGCGCCTTTATTGCATTTGGCCTGCTTGGTTATCTGGTGGCCATGCCGGGCCTAAGCATCGGGCACAGCACCTTCGACGCTCACACGCTGCTGTTCGCAAGCCTGGCTATCTTGTGCGGATACCAGTCGATTCTCTTTACAATCTTCGCCAAGACTTTTGCCGTTACTGAGGGATTCCTCCCACCAGACCGGCACTTGGAACGCTTTTTCGAAGTGATGAATTTGGAAAAAGGGCTGGTCGTGGCCGCGCTTGGGATCCTAGCGGGTGGCATTTTATTGCTGACTGCTGTCCGGCAATGGTGGCTGACTGGTTTCGGCCATTTGGATTACGCCTGCACGATGCGATTCGTCGTGCCCGGAGCAACGCTGGTCGCCCTCGGGTTTCAAACCGTCTTCTCCAGCTTTTTCGTGAGCATTCTAGGCATGCGACGAAAATGATTGTAAATCTGTGGCTAAAAATTACCCAGCCCGCGCCGCCGGAATCGTCGGGAATCCGTACGTTTCCGAATTATGCGTTGTAATCTACTATGGTCGTGGTTGTTATGTTCCGTCTATCCGCAGTACCTGCTAGCGAGGCGTCGGAGCAATTTACGATTTCAATCTTGAGGTCCCCTAAGTTAGGAAAACTTCCGAAAGCTCTAACTTTCTACCTTGTAGGGGCTTACAACTTTGTTGGTAGGCGTGCTGACCATTGGCACGGGCTACTGCTTACAACGTTTATAAGACGCCTTTCTCGTTCGTGGCAAAAAGTCAGGTAAATCACTTAGTATCAACTGATAACAAATAAAAAAATCCTATGAAGATAAACATTAAATTCCCCAACAAACTGGCAATACTCTGCAGGCGTTTTGCGCGGCATTGTTGCTTTCAATCCCAAGTTAACGGCCCTTACCATCGGCGACAGACACGAACTGGGCACGTCGAATCCGGCCTACCATCCGGTGATCAGGACAGAACACATTTTATCGACAACTCATTTGATTGGCATGGCTCTTGACACTACGGACCAACCATTGGGCAGAACGACTACGCGCTCAGACAATAATCTTGGCCTTGTCTACGGCCGTATTCGGTCTTTAATGGTGGGGACAACGTAAATCTTGGCGCCGGCGGTTATCTTTACCTGCTTGCGAAGTACGACGGCCCGAATTATGGAACTGAGGTATGGTACGTTGCAGATCTGACTGGAATCAAAGTATTCCACTATTCCGGCTGAGGAAATCCGATATGGGCTTATCCGGCTTGACGTCTTTAGCCCAGGCGGTCAACGGTGTTCCGGACGGCGGCACCACGGTAATGTTGCTCGGGGCAGCTCTCGGCGCACTGGGCATGGCGCGGCGGTTTCTTAGCAGGTAAGGAGTCTAAATAGTTTTCCACACGAAAGTGGCCGCTCGTTGAAGCGGCCACTTTTTGTTTGTACGCCAATGGAGAGTAACTGGCCTGGATCGGGAGTGCTCGTTCTTTTATCTTAAAGCTTGTGCGCAAGCGGCCGTTCGCTGAACCGTGGCTTTACTTGGAGCCCAGAGCCGATAGTGGGTCGTGTCCGCTGTCTTTTCACAGGCGGTGTCGAGCCTGGATCTCGGGCAACCTAAACGTTTTCCATCCTGCAGCCGACAAGAACGCCTGTGTTGCTACCCAGCGCCGCAAGCGCGCAGACCGAGCCGCGTGAAATTGTGCTCTTCTTTCCCTTCGCACCTGAGTCGTCGGAATACCTTACCACCGTCGGGATATCTTACGAATCCGCTGTGATCGCACAAATTCGTAAGCTTATATCTTTCTGATAACTCGCGATTAGATAGGTAGTTATAATATTGATCGGAGAATCGCTTGATTTGGCATGGTCATTGCTAAATCATTAACTAGCACACCAAATATGAAAATGAGAAAATTAGCTTATCTGGGGGCAATCGCCTTGACATTCGGAGTCTTGGCGGGGCTACCCAGCGCTGCGAACGCCCTACCGCTTAACTTCGACGACCCATATGATTTGGGGTATGTAAGACCGGGCGAACCAGCCGACATTCCGTCTGAAAGAGGTTATGTTAACAACTTGATTGGCCTAGTCCAAGGCAGTGGCGCGGCCACAATTGACGGTTTCGCTTACTTCCGCAAAAACATTAGTTGTGGCACGTGTCCCGCAGCCACTGGCGGTGCCAAAAATGACACTGGCAGTAATGTCGTAGACCTCGGTACCGGCGGCTTTACATACTTGATTGCGAAGTACGACGGGCCAAATGGAGGTTCCGAAGTTTGGAATGTCCAAGGTTTGACCGGGATATATACGATTCCTCTTATTGGATTTGCAACTAAACAGCATCCTCAAGGTTATGGCCTCTCCCATTGGACGCTCTTTGGGCCGGGCGGCCAGGTTCCGGATGGCGGCACGACGGTAATGTTGCTCGGCGCAGCCCTCGGTGCGTTGGGTGTGGTGCGGCGTTATTTATTCAGTTAACGAGACGAATTCCAGTAAAAGCGTCCCGGTCCTCGCGACGCTGGAAGCAAAGTGGCCGTTCCTATGGACGGCCACTTTGTCTGTACCGGATCGCCGGTTAGGTTGGGAGCACTTTTCCCGCAGGAACTTCCATCTCCACCGACCGCCCAAAAAACTCGAGCAACACTCGGATCCGTTCTCTTGCAGGCAATAACTGGGTGACCACCACCTCGAGTCCCTGAAAAGGTCCTTCTATGAGTTGAACTGGCTGGCCAATTTTTGGGGAGGAATCGACAGTGACGATTTCTTCGGCGCCCGCCTTTGACTGAAGCGCAATGATGGTATTTTCCGGCAGCGTTGCCAGACGCTCTCCAAACCGGAGGATTCCCCGGACTCCGTTGGAGCTTTCAACTGCGCGATGCTGAGTGGAATAGACAAATTTCGCAAACAAATAGCCAGGAAACATCGCCTCCACGAACCAGATTGGCCCTCTCTGGGTCAGCTTGCGAAAACGCAAGCGGGGTGATAAACAGTCGATTCCAAACCGGCGCCGCAGCGCCGTCGCCGCCAGATGCTCTCGCTTGGGTTCGGCCCTTAGGCAGAACCACACTGGATCGTTAGACAGCGCGAGCAAGGCAGAGGATTCCGTCACGTAGCCAGATTACGGCCTTCGAACTGAACTGCCAAGTTGCTAATAAATCCGAACATAATTACAGGTTTTTTGCGCGGAAAGATGAGTTTGTAGAGCCGAGCCGAGGGCACGGCAGGACCTTTTTGCCGCAAATGGGAAGGACATCGAACCTCGCGTTACCCCGACGACCTTTTAACATCATTTCCATCCAACATTCTCGTCCACTTTAAATACGCGCGCACCGCCAGATCCTCGGAATCTCAATCTGTCTTATCGAACTCGGCTATCCATTGTTCGTTGGATACGACCTCCTCTTCCCGTTGGTTTGCGCTTTAGCGACCCACCTCAGCGATGGAACTCGCCAATGGGAACGTATCTTACATTGCTACATCGCGCTTGAACGCATTGATGAACTTTGTGCGACGATTAACGTCGCTTCCAGACGTGTTGTCGAAAGTTCCGTTGCTGTTCGTTGAATGACAGCGAGTCGCCTCGTTACAGCGGCCATGGCTTGGTCTAACTCGCGCTATACGCGTTGCCACCCAAGCCCGCGTCTTAATAGCTCGAGTAACTCCCTAGGCGCTTCGCATCGTTGCCCTAAGTAAAAATCAGGCACTCAATCAGGACAGTAGCCTCAGAACTTCGCTCCGGAATTTTCGTAGAATGATGGTGAGATGGGAAAACGATTCCAAATCAAAAATTCCCCACGCGTTCGCAGGCGCCTGAATCACAGCACAGGCTTCGGATCGCTCCAGGAAATGACCCCCAGGACAAAACACTGAGAGGAAGTCAAATCCAAATAGAGCCAAATGTATATGGGACCGCCTGTAGCGCGGCATGGCTACAAGGCGAGCACGAGCTTTTCATTAACGCGACACACACACATGAGTGATTCAGGCGAGCCTCCGGCAACAATACGAGTCTTGGTATTGGACGAGCAGCCTCTGCTCCGCTACGGGATCTGCGCTTATCTCAATTCGCAGCTGGACATGAATGTATGCGGCGAAGCGAGCAGCATACCGGAGGCCCGCAGCAAGATAGCTGAATGCCATCCACAATTGCTGGTGACAGCGCTGGGAATGGGCGCGGAGGACAGCCTGAAACTGATAAGAACACTCAGGGCCGAAAACCCCCTGCTGCGTGTCCTGGTGTATTCCGCATTCGACGAAACTATTTTCGCCCAGCGCGCCATGCGCGCGGGCGCGAATGGTTACGTGATGAAGCAAGCCCCCCGAGAAGAGTTAGCGGCCGCGATCCGCGATATTGTGAACGGCGGCATTTATGTTAGCCACCAGGCTGCCTTGAGTGCGTTCAGGCAATCACTCCAGTTGCGCCCGAAAAATCAACATGGGCCGCGCCCGAGTCATTCTCTTGAAAACTTGTCCGACCGCGAGATGCAGATTTTCCAGTTGCTCGGCTCGGGACTTAGCACACGGAACATCGCAGAGTTGTTGAGTTTGAGTGTGAAGACGGTGGAGAGCCATCGCGAAAATATCAAACACAAGCTGCATGTAAGCTCCAGCGCGGAGTTAAGTGTGTACGCTGCCGAATGGGTGGAGCAAAGCTTGTTTTCCGAAGAACACACTTTCCGCGGCGTCGGTCAAGGGCGAAAAAGGAAAGTACCGTCACTGGGCTTGCGTGCTGTAGAGGCGTTCACCGCACCGGTGACACCTGACTCGGAACCCGCCGCCGAGACCGCGACTCCCGGTTCCCACTCCTCCGGCGCCGTTCCCGTGAGAACGGAATCATGAAGAGATTCGGCTCGTATGGCCCCCTTAGACACCTTGAGGGCTCTGCGGATCGCAGAGCCCTGTTCGTTTCTGAGCAGTCACCAATGGGGCAACGCGCACGTTTCGTGCTGCCTTCGCTCAACTTCGGAGTGGCAAGCAGCGAAGCGGCTACAAGATATTTATTTTAGCGCTTGCTGAATCGCAGTCGGATCATCGAGCAACACCCATTCGACTACCGAAACTGGCAGACTGCCATTCTTGATCAGGTGATCGTGAAATTGACCGAGCCGGAAATGTTGGCCCTGTTTATCTTTGTAGCGGCCGAGCAAATTCATGATCTGCCATTTGCCGGTAATGTAACTGATTTTCTGCGTCGGGCTTGACGCGGCGCCGGCCGCTTCGCCTTCGGCTGCTTCGCGATCCAGTCCGCCGGCGTCCATAAAATACTTCACCGCTTGCTCAAAGGTCCATCGGCCGGTGTGCAGATTTACGTCTACGCCGATCCGCGCGGCGCGATAGCGTGACAGGCGCAAAATCTGTCCCTGCGCTGGCGAGTTATTCGGATAAAGGCCCGTGCGCATTAACATCTCTTCGCCATAAAGGGCCCAGCCTTCCACGAAAACGCTGTCCTCGTGCTGGCGACGGATTTCATCATTCACATGATTTGCAATCGAGAGCTGGAGAAAATGTCCGGGGATACCTTCGTGCCCGAGGATTGGCCGCGGATCTTCAATTGCTGCGCGAATATAAAAATTCTTCGAGTCCGGATTATACGTCGGAATGAAAAAGAAACCGGTCGAATCCTTGTCGTAAACGCCCGGAGGATTCATGAAGCCACCAGGGCTGGTCGGCTTAAACGCTTCGGGTAACTGTCGAATTTGGAATGGCCCGAGGTAATCGGGCAGCGTAATGAGATTGTGCTCCTTCATGAAGCTGATCATTTCTGCTTCGCGACCTTCGTACGCTTTTAGGAACGATTCCTGATCGGGTGGGACGTGGGCAGCCCGTTTTGGATCGGGATCAGCGAGCTTCGGATCGGGCAGTAACGCTTCGAGCGCACGGTAACGCGCCAGCTCGGCCCGCCCAATCATCTCTACTTCCGAGGCATTAAGCGGCAGAAGCAGAACGTGCTTGAGATAGTAGTTGTAATTTGCTTCGCCCATCGCCGTGAAATCCACCATTTTTGGAACGCGCTTCTCCAGCTCGTCGGCGTAGCTGTGTAAAGCCGCGAGTGCTGCGTCGCGCGCCTTCACCAGTTCCTCATGCTCGTTAGGCGACAGATCCACATCCAGCGCCATCAGGCTGCTATTCAAAAGTGGATCCATCGAGCGCGCCGACTGGATCGCAAGCTGCGCATAAAGTTTCACCGGCTTTTGCAAATTGCTCAGACCTTGCTTCAGGAGCGCTGGCATCTGCTTGAGGCGCGCAGTAGCCGCGAGCGCGCGTTTCCGAGGCGTGTCGTAGTCCTTCTTTAACAACGAAAAGATGGCGTTCGTGCATTCGCTAGTGTAAACCTGCGGATTTGTGAACTCGAACTTCAGGACGCGATCGCCGAACTCGACATTCTCAAGCTGCGCGCGAAAGAGAATCCAATCGATGCGTTCGTCTTTCGGCCAGTTGTCGGTCTTCATCGCACGCACCTTCTCCAGGAGCGAACGAACGTGCTGAGCGCGCTCGGCAATTTTAGCCGGCGAATAATCAGTCAGCCGATCGTCCCAGGTATGAAGTCCGGCCTCGCTGCTGCGGACCGGATAATTCTCATTCCGCCTCGCGTAGTAGTCGTCAGCGAGCTTGTGCAGCGCCGCCGATGCCGCGCTCACACTTTGATTTTTGAAAGCGTCGGCATTGATACCCGGCGTCGACTTTGTGATCAACGCCTTGTTGGAAACGTCCGGGTTACGCTGCGACGGGGACTGCGCGCGCGCACCGCTCATAGCAAGGTAAAGGAAAGCGATGATTAGAAAGTCTGCTGGCTTCACCCGCGCAATCGTAACGCGACTATCTCAAATGGCAACGCTACAAAGTTACCTCACAGGTTTCATCCCTCATTAGCGGTTTCCCTGTGGTCTTCGCCCTGTGGGCAGCGCGCTTCGCACAGCGAAGCGGCTACAGAAATTATTATGCAAAATTTTCAGTCTCTCTCGTCGAGTTCGCGCAGCAATTGCTCCTTCAAATGTCGCCGCGCCGCCTTTTTGATCCCACGACGCTCGGCGGCTACGCCTTGCTTCTCCGCCTGACGTTCGAGTGGCGTTCGCGGTTCTACAGACTGCGACACGTGCCGGATCTTGGGCCGGCGCGCGCCGATGTTTCGCTCTTTTGGTTTTGCGTAGGGATCCATTAATGTCTAGCGCTGCTGGTTGGCGATAAAAATAACAAAGACCGCGGCGTGTTGCGCCATAACTTTATCGACGGGAGATTCGTGGTTAACAAATGAAAACGCTTGGGATCATCGGCGGCCTTGGACCGGAAAGCACACTGGACTATTACCAAAGGATAATCGCACTCTTTCGCGAGCGCACCGGCCACAGGCATTATCCGGAATTTGTCATCGTTAGCGTTGATCTAAGAAAGGGACTCGACTTCATGGAGGCAAACGACCTGAGCGGCATGGCCAATTACTTGGTTGAAGGCATCGACAAACTCGCACGGGCAGGCGCAGATTTTGGAATAATCTCCGCAAACACGCCTCACATTGTGTTCGATGAAGTTGCACCGAAGTCACCGATTCCACTGATCAGCATTGTCGAGGCGACGCGTGCAGCGGCCAAAGCGCTAAACCTGAAACGGCTCGCCTTATTCGGGACGCGCTACACGATGCAGGCAACTTTTTATGCGAAAGTCTTCGCGCGCGACGGTATCGAGCTAGTTGTGCCGGACGTGCACGACCAGGATTACATCCACGATAAGTACATGAACGAATTGGTTGCCGGAAAATTTCTGGCAGACACCCGCGCCGGCTTACTAGCCATTGTCGATCGGATGAAAGCAACGAGCGACATCGACGGCCTGATTCTCGCAGGAACAGAGCTACCGTTAATTCTTCGCAATCTCAACCGCGACGGCATTCCATTTCTCGACACAACACAGATCCATGTCGAAGCAGCCGTCGCTCAGATGCTTTCGTGAGGTATTCAACTCCGACCGTAGTCGCGAGCACGCGAAGAATTTCGGTGTCGGCAAGGGGAACCTGGGCGGTGAAGGTTTCGAACCTCCGACCCTCTCGGTGTAAACGAGACGCTCTACCACTGAGCTAACCGCCCCTGGTTATAAGTGTAGTGGCAGGCGTGTCGCCTGCAAATCTTCAGAGGCATCACGGCTATCACTTTGTCATTGCCGTGTGGAGAGCAAAAAAGGCAGTATCGGATCACGCGTGAAGCACTGGCAAATCTCACCGGCAATCATAGCGGCGCTGTCCGCATCAATCGCACTCGCTGACGACTTCAAGACAACTGCCGGAAAAGAATACAAAAACGCGA
The DNA here is from genome assembly GCA_963803285.1 of uncultured Verrucomicrobiae bacterium. GTDB lineage: Bacteria > Verrucomicrobiota > Verrucomicrobiia > Chthoniobacterales > UBA10450 > Udaeobacter. The sequence goes on from CAWDMG010000007.1 coordinate 59,117, forward strand.
CGGTTAGCTGCGTCGAGCCGGATGGCATCGTCGTCAAAACGAAATCGGGAATTACGAAGATTTACTTCACTGAACGGTCTAAAGAACTTCAGGAGCGGTTTAATTACGATCCCGAAAAGGCCGCTGCATATTCGGCAAAACCAAAATGCGGCGTCAGGGCAAGCCCGAAAGCAGCAAGAGCAAGCGACGCCGACGGCGACCCTGCTGGAGGTCGAGATACGGGAACGGGAGGGTTATGACGACGAGGTTGCCCACATCAACGCATATTACCTACCACGAATTAGAGCGGCAACGCAGGTTCAATCACAAAATCCTGTTAATAATGTCCACCACTGATTGAATTGACTGAATCTTCGGCGCTTCGCTCAGGGGGCGTCTCGTTAGTCTGTCTCGTTACGCCTGTTGTTGCCGTCTCGTCGGGTGCAAAAATGCTATTGCACGAAGCCAGCGTCATCGCCACTAAAGAGAGGGCCGAAATGAAGATGATCGAGTTTTTCATAGCAAGAAAATTGTCGTTGACGGCGCTGGACATTCAATCACAAAGCGCCGTGCACCGTCAAGCGTGCAGGAATCGTTGAGCGCATCTGGTCTAAACAGAGACATTCGCCGATCAAATGCGATTCCGGCGCGATCCTGCAAAGCGGGCCAGTAGTTTTAGGCAACGCCATGGTTTAATCGTCAAGGGCAAGCGCATAGCGTGTCCACCGCATTATGCTCCACCAAATAACGATTACGATCCACCGCATCACGGTTACGAACATGGTTTCCCGTTGATCCACAGCCTGCGAGCATCAACCCAACTATCAACATAAGTGTTGTTTTCATTTGTGCTCCTTTGATTGTGGCCGGATCATTTGCTGTCTGGCAATCAAAAACGATTCTGGCGCGATCCTGCGCTGCGTTGACTCGCCTGCTTACGTGCGCGTGTGCGCGTGTAGTCGCGTTATCGCGGAGGCCCAAAGGTGAGATATTCCGGGCGGTTGAGCCCGGACGCGAAAACGATCCTCTGACCTCCCGTGGTAAACTCCAAGATATCACCCCTGTATCCCCAATGGTTTCCGCTACGAAGAGATTACCCGCCGCGTCAAAGGCCATGCCAGGCCAAGCAGGAATAATGTGAGAAATTATCCCGTTATCGGTGTAAACGAGACGCTCTACCACTGAATTGACCACCCGAATCGTTTGACGGTAGTGGCAAGCGTCTGTGCTACAAATCTTGTCGGGCAGTGGTCATTGCCAGTGCACGAGATTTCTGCAGAACTCCTTCGCCTCTATTGCCCTGGGATCTCGTGCGCTGCGGAATTACTCGAGAAACTCCAGCGTGTTTCCAGTCAAAATTGTGCCTTGGCGAACAGAAATAACCGTCGAGCGATGCGATAATTTCGCCCATCTAAGATGCACGAGTTCCTCGCGTGGAACTGATGTTTCGTAGCACGCCGCTCTGCAAGTCGCCGCTCTTCGCCATGCTGTTCGCGAATCGTCCGGTCGACGAGTGCTTCGAAGTTGTATGGAATTCGTTCTCGAGCGAATAAATGACCCTTCCCGTAATTCATTGTTTGTATCTCCGATGAACGATTCGCGTTGAACCTGGCCTTTGGATGTGCGGTCTGCTCCCCTCGGTAGTTATAACAGATAAGCTTGTCTCTTCCGCCAGGGTCGCGTTCGCGGCCTCATCTCTTGTGGTAGTTTGCAATTGTCGGGATACGAACCGTTGCAAAAGTCCGATCGTGATGCACATTTAATGCTAGGGGTTCAGCGATGCCTGTCACAAGATTGCTGTTTGCATTCGTTAGTCTGGCGATCGTTTTCCTTTACACGTCCTACGGTGCGGATCCGCCAAAGCAGACCAAGAACAGTTCCGCGAGCACCAGTCATACGGAAAAAAAGCCTGTTCATCTCCTGGTGAGATCTGCGGCGCAGATAAAACAGACGTTTAGTTACTCTCCGTACCCTGCCGTTCCCGACGAACTGGAGGGTTATGCGGGCTCTCAAGTAGGCGGTATTGGCACCTACCGCTTGAGCGTGGATCCCCGCGGGACGGTCACCCAGGTCACAATTTTGAAAGGATTTACGGTAACGGCAGTCTACGATGAGCGATTCTCTAATGTGAAAGGCAATACTGTTCCTGCCTTGGACAAAGTAATGGTTCAGGCATTGATGCGCTGGCGAGCGAGACCCGGACCCCCGCGCGCCGTAGATATTTATTGGAGTTTTGGGACACGTCCGTGGGTGAACTACGGGAAATCGAATGGCCATTAATGTAATTTCAACAAACGCCATTGGGAATTAGGCTTAGCTTTCAGTCGTTGATTCCAAAGCAGGTAACAATCTCGATTCTCGACGCGCACACCGGCCACGGAAAGCGTTTCATCGTACGCTTAAGCTGAGTTGTCTTGACAAACGTGCGAGATTTTCCGCACTCTTCATCACCAAACGGATCTGAAACCGGCGGAGGTCTTTTCCCTGCTAGGTTCTTCGCCTCTTTCGGACCGGCAGCGAACTGAATTAACACAGCGGGGAAAGGAAGGGAAGAAACACATGCATCTGATTACAAGACTAACTCCACTGTTTATTGTCGCGTCTGCGTTGGCGTGGCTCCGGCTCTCGCCATTAGCGCAAGCAGTTGTTCCAAAGCCGGACGGCGGATATGGCCTGCCCCTCTATGGTGCGGGGAACACAGCAGAAGGAGACGACGCGCTATTTAAACTCGCCAGCGGCGGATACAACACTGCTATTGGATGGGTTTCGCTCTACAGCAACATTACCGGTAGCTTCAACACAGCGCTCGGCTCCGCGGCGCTGCTTGCCAACACTGCAAACGAAAACACGGCCACTGGCGCGGGGGCGCTTTTATTTAACAGTACGGGCAGCCAAAACACAGCAAATGGAGCATTCGCACTGATTCATAACACCTCTGGCATGGCCAACACAGCGGTCGGTGACGCGGCGCTTGAGGCAAATACCACCGGCGTTAGCAACACCGCCATTGGCGCCTTTGCGCTGCAGGCGAGCAATTCGACCTTCAACACGGCGGTCGGGGTGGGTGCGCTTATGGCCAATCAATTGAGCGAGAACACGGCGGTGGGACATCTAGCACTGGCGGCAAACACGTTAGGGGGGTCGAATACGGCTGTCGGTTTTCAAGCACTCATGAGCGAGATTGATGGGTTCTTCAACGCAGCGTTTGGTGACGATGCGATGGAAAGCCATATGCATGGCGACAGAAACACAGCCGTAGGCGTTGGAACGCTCGGTCAGCTCACGAGCGGCGATAAGAATACGGCGATCGGCTCGGAAGCTGGTTCTGCTCCAACGACAGGGACTGGCAACGTCTATATCGGCGCAGATATCGCAGGTACTGACGGCGAAACGGACCACACCTATATCCGCAACATCAACGCCACCAGCGTGAGCGGCGGCGGGACGGACACTGTTACCATCAATCTATCCACAGGTTTGCTTGGTCATCTTAGTTCCTCGCGACGTCACAAGGAGCACATTCAATCAATGAACGATGCCAGCGACACGTTGTATCGACTAAAACCGGTTACTTACCGCTACAAAAAGGAAATCGACGTAAGCCAAAGCCTCGACTACGGCCTGGTCGCTGAAGAGGTCGCCATGGTCGATCCCAACTTGGTGGCCCGCGATAAAGACGGGCAAATTGAAACCGTACGCTACACAGCGGTAAATGCCATGTTGCTCAACGAGTTCCTAAAAGAGCACAAGGCGTTCGTCGAGGAACAACATAAAGTCGAGAACCTGCAGGCCACGGTCACTCAGCAGCAAAAGCAGATTGAGACACTTACTGCCGGATTACAGAAAGTGAGCGCGCAGCTTGAACTGAACAAATCCGCACCACAAACGGTTCTGAACAAGCAGTAAAAAACGCGGAAGCGCCATCGGAGCGAAAAGTTTTTGTTGCACGTAAAAGGGCTGGCTCCGTTTTGTGACTGAGTGATTGCCACGCGTTCTGAGGCGGTTTCAAATCGAAACCGCGACTGCACGCTGGGGAGAGTTGTCCGTCCTGGTGCTGCCCGATAAAGAAGGAAAACCATACACCGTCCGCTACGACGCCGTCAACGCGATGTTGCTTAATGAGTTCCTGAAAGAACACCGCACAGTGAACGAATTGAGAGCGACCGTTGCCCAACAGCAGAGGCAACTTGAAGCACTGACTGCAGGGCTGCAAAAGGTGAGTGCGCAACTCGAACTGAACAAAGCACCTCAAACGGTGCTGAACGAGAATTAGACGTGCGTAATTCGAGGTTTACGTCGTATCGTCGCTAAGTCTTCTGCTTCGGCAATTCGCGGCGCGGTTGGCCAACAAAGATCTGGCGTGGCCGGGCGATCTTTTGTTCCGGGTCGGTGATCATCTCCTGCCATTGCGCTAGCCAGCCTACGGTGCGGGGGATGGCGAACATCACCGGAAACATTGTCATCGGCAAACCCATGGCCTGATAGATGATGCCGGAATAAAAATCGACGTTCGGGTAAAGTTTGCGGGAGATGAAATATTCGTCCTCCAGCGCGATGCGTTCGAGCTCGAGTGCGATGTCGAGCAAACGATTGCGCCCGGTTATCTCGAATACTTCGTCGGCCACGCGTTTGATGATACGCGCGCGCGGATCATAATTTTTGTAAATGCGATGCCCGAAACCCATCAGTTTGCCTTCTCCGTTTTTGACGCGCTGGATGAAGTCCGGAATGTTGCGCGTGTCGTCGATGCGCGAAAGCATCTTCAGCACTTCTTCATTCGCGCCGCCGTGCAGAGGACCATAAAGTGCGGCTGCTGCTCCGGCCATCGCACTGTAGGGATCAGCACAGCTTGAACCGATCGCGCGCATCGCATTGGTGCTGCAATTCTGTTCGTGGTCCGCGTGCAGAATGAAAAGCACGTCGAGTGCATGCTCGAGCGCCGGGTTCGGCGTGCATTTTGCGTCGGCCATCTTGAACATCATGTTCAAAAAGTTGCCGGTATAGCTCAGATCGTTGTCGGGGTAGATATAACGCAAGCCACGATTGTGGCGATAAGTATACGCGGCGATTGTCGGCACTTTGGCGATGAGGCGTTTGATTTGCGCCAGCCGATTGTCCGCGTCACTGACCTTGTTAGCGTCGGGATAAAAGGTTGAAAGCGCAGCGACAGTGCTGATAAACATTCCCATGGGATGCGCGTCGTAGCGGAACGCCTGCATCAGCGTCTTGATATTTTCGTGGACGAAGGTGTGATGCGTGATGTCGTAGGTCCACGCCGCCAACTGTTCCTCGTTAGGCAGTTCACCAAAAAGGATCAGGTATGCCACTTCCAAAAAGTTGCCTCTCTCTGCGAGTTGCTCGACCGGATAGCCGCGGTATTCGAGAATTCCCTTGTCGCCGTCAATAAACGTGATCGCGCTTTTAGCGGATGCTGTGTTCATCAATGCTGGGTCGTAAGCCATCAGCCCGAAATCGTCCGCGTCCGTTTTGATTTGGCGCAGGTCCATAGCGCGCACGGTCCCATTCTCAATTGGTAATGTGTACGATTTTCCCGACCGGTTGTCGGTAATTGCTAAGGTTGGTTCAGACATATCGTGTCCTCTCAAGAAATTAATACTGCTGAACAAACAATTATCATACCCCAAAACCTTTATTCGTGAGTTTCGGTCAGGTTATCCTTTTTGTCAGAGGCTATTGTGTTTTGATAAAGCTGATGTCGCCGCTGCGTTCGAGGCGGGCAACTTGTATTTTTGACAGGTCGTCGGTTTTCGCATCGAGTCGCATATCTTCCTCCAGATCATGTGTGGAAATGTGTTCCCAGAGCATGTTTTGCCGCTGCAATCTGCCGCCCTGCACGAGCACTACTGGTTTTCCCTTAACCAGAATTCCAAAAGCATGTGAATAGTACGCGGCGATACCGAAAAGCCGATGCAGGAGAACCAGAACGAATCCAGCGCCCAGCGTCGGAAAAAAGGCCTCTGATCCATTAATGGCACGTGCCAGCATGGAGCCGATGATAACTACTAAAACGGCATCGAACGCGGTTTTCTCGGCAAGCGACCGTTTACTGCCTAGCCTCACCATTATCAGAGTCGCGATGAAAACAATTACCCCGCGGATTGAAACTTGCAGGAATGTTAACTCTCTTGGTTCAGTGCCGATTCCAAGCAATGTGTGAAGCAATTGTGAAAACGTATTCATGTCTGAAAGATTCCATTAGTAGGGAAGACTTCCAAGCAGGCATGTGACCTTGTGAAGTAATCAAGTCCGATCGCTTCTCGAAATGCGTTCGTTTTATCGAACAGTTCACATGGAGGATCTATGGCACAAGGGAGCAAAAAGAAATACACGTCGAAGCAGAAACGGAAGGCATCGAAGATTGAGAGAGGTTACAAAAAACGTGGCGTCAGCAGTAAAGAAGCGGAACGCCGCGCATGGGCTACCGTAAACAAATCAGATAAGGGTGGCCGAAAGAAGGGTGGGGGAGGTCGCGGGAAAAAACGGAGCAAATCAAGCTCGCGCAAAGGTGGGAGGAAAGGCGGTCGAAAGTAGAACGGCCCAAAGCACGAGTCGATCGAGTGCGGAACAGTGCCTCGAAGGATCGTGATCAGATCACTCGCAAACGGTCGGCAAAATTCATCTTGAGCCGGTCCGTTTCCTTCGTGCAGTCTTGGCTTCCTCTTTGCCGAGAGCCGTGCGCGCTTTTCCCGGCAGACGCGCAATCGTTTTCTTTCGCTGTGCAGCTCTGGCTGCTTTCTTAATATTCCGCTTAACAGCGGTGCGTTGTTTTCGAGTTATCACAATTTCACATAACCGGATCTGCCCGGTGTGACCTTCTCCTCGCCTCGAACGACGCTACATCTCAGCGCCGACGCTTCCGCGTTCGCGCTGCTTTCTTTGCGGCGGCCGATCGCGAGCGTGCAGAGCGTTGCCGCGCCACGCGCTTTGCGTGTTTCGACAATGCCCGCCTTGATGCTGAGCGACAGCTCTCGCGTTTAAGCGCGCTTTTTGTCGCGCGGGAGCGTTTTCGAGAAGGCTTTTCGCGGCGTCCGGTGCGGCCCTTTGCCAGATCGCGCTTTGCCTGGCGCTTTGTTCGTTGCTTACCGCGTTTTGGTGGCGGCAACTTTACTCCGGCCCGCCGCGCCTTGGACAGACCAATGGCGATCGCTTGCTCTGGCGAGCGAGCGCCGTGTTTGCCTTCCCGAATGTGTTCCATTTCTTCGCGCACAAACTCGCCGGCCTGAGTGCTGGGCGACTTGCCTTCGCGCTCATCCTCTCGCGCGCGCTTAATTGTTTCTTCTTCTGGCATAACAAAATGGTTTCGCCTTTAGCAACGCGTTTGGACGTAAAAAAGCGGTGGGAGTTACCTCCCACCGCTTAGTTCAAAAGAACCAGTCTTATCGTCCCCCCGCCTTGCTGACCGCCGCCTTGCTGACCGCCGCCTTGCTGACCGCCGCCTTGCTGACCGCCACCCTGTTTTTCACGCTCGCGCTGCTGACGTTCACGCTCTTCTCTTTCCTGATCTTGCTGTTGTCCGCCTTGCTGGCCAGGGGATTTGCCCGGTTCATTTGGATTTTGTTGTGTGTCCATGATGCCTTTCTTTAGGTATGGGTCGTTCGCACTTCGCGAGTCGACCTTTTGTAATCAAATCGGCGTGTAAAGCGATTTGGATTGAAACACACGGTCGGGGTGACGGATGGTTGTCTTATCGGGCAAAGCCCTATTGGACACGCCATCACGTGATCTGGATGAGACACGCTGTTATTTGCAGTTAGCTTTTGGCAGCGTCACGCAGGCCCTTGATCCGATCATGGGCCGCTTTGATCTCAGCGAATTGACGGGAAACAAGCTCCTGCGCTGATGGAGACAAACCGTCGTCAAGGGCCTTCTTGTATTCTTCTACCGCCGAATCTTCGCCCCTTTCACATTCAGCGAGGATCGCATGTTCTTCGCCACCTGTGATGGCCGATTTCAGATTGATCCAGCCACGATGCAACGCGCCGGTCGCGCTGCTGCTGGTTTCCGGTTCGGTGTCTCCATGGGAGCGAGCCTCGCTCTGCAGCGCGGTGGCGAAGCGCGAACGCTGCTGCGAGTAATCGCTAAAGAGTGCCTTCAGTGCTGGATTTCGAACGCTTTCAGCGGCCTGCCTAAAACCTTCCTGACCATCTTTGAGCGTTTCGATCAGGTTATCGATTACTTCGTTTTGCTTCTTCATAAAAAGGTAGTCGCATTTCATGCCGCGTTCGCGTGTCTCTTGCTAACTGTTCACCAGGAAATGAGTCTGAGCGCCGCGCCTACTGGATGAAACAACGCGTGTACACGGCTAAAACGCACACGCGCAGCGAACAATGAAAGATGAAGAATGTTCCTGTTTGGATCGACGACACACCAATTCGAAAGTTTCCGAAGCTACAAAGGAACATAAGTGCCGACGTTCTTGTCGTCGGAGCCGGCGTGACTGGTATCACCGCTGCTTACCTCCTGAAAAAGGCCGGATTGACAGTCGCACTAATCGACCGCGAACGAGTGGCCTCAATCGACACCGGTCATACAACTGCTCACCTCACCTATGTCACCGACGTCCAGCTCCAACAATTGGTGCGCAGCTTTGGCAAGGATCATGCCCAAGCCGCGTGGGATGCGGGCGCAGCGGCCATTGATGAAATCGAAGCAATTGTCGAAGAAGAAAGGATTGAGTGCGAGTTCGCGCGCGTGCCGGCGTATCTGCACACGCCCGTGGATGCTTCTTCGGAAAAGGAAGCTTTGTCTCTCAAAAAAGAGGCTGATCTCGCTGCGAAGCTTGGATTCGACGCGACCTCCCTAAGCTCGGCTCCATACTTTAATTTGCCGGCGGTACGCTTTGCGAATCAGGCCAAGTTTCATCCCAGGAAATATCTTAGATCTTTAATTGAAAAAATTTCTGGCAGCGGTTCGCACGTTTTCGAACAAAGCGCAGCCAGTGAATTCGATCCGAAGAAGCGCCGCGTTAAGATTAGCCGTAACTGGATTTCTTTCGATCGCGTGGTTATGGCAACGAATAACCCCCTTGTCGGCCTTGCGAGCATCACGGCCGCGACGCTTTTCCAGACAAAACTCTCTCTATATACCAGCTATGTCCTCGGCGCCCGAGTGCCAGCCGGCACAATTCCGGAAGCCCTCTTTTGGGATACGCGAGAGCCTTACGATTATCTGAGAGTCGATAAACGCAGTGGCTTTGATGGTGTCGTCTTCGGCGGGGAAGATCACAAGACAGGCCAGAAAAGAAACACGACAAGGGCTTATGCGCGCCTGCTCGCTCGCTTGAAAAAAATAATTCCAGCAGCGCGTGTTGATCATCGTTGGTCTGGACAGGTTATCTGTAGTCCGGATGGCTTGCCTTACATCGGGGAGAACGCCGAGCGCCAGTTTGTAGCGACTGGTTATTGCGGTAACGGGATTACATTCGGAACGGTTGCGGCAATGATGGCGCGTGACTGGAGTGCAGGAAGAAAAAATCCATGGATGGAGCTGTTTGCCATTGATCGGAAAAAAATGAAAGGCGCTGCGTGGAATTATTTGCGAGAAAACAAGGATTATCCCTACTACATGATCAAAGATCGGCTCGCTCGTTCCGAAGCTGATTCCGTCCGAGAGCTAAAACCTGGGGAAGGAATGATTATCGGTCGGCGTGGGAAGAAAGTTGCCGCTTTCCGCTCTTCTAACGGGGATATCCATCGGCTCTCGCCTGTTTGTACGCACCTTGGCTGTTTAGTCAGGTGGAACCCTGCTGAATCAACGTGGGATTGCCCTTGTCATGGATCACGTTTCAAACCTACCGGTGAAGTGATCGCCGGACCGGCCGAAGAAGCGCTGCCTCCCATTTGAATCTTGCCTGTGCCATTCACTGAATGAAAGAGCTGGCCTCATATCTAAATGATCATCTAGCCGGTTCAATTAGCGCGTTGGAACTGATTGCCCACTGGGCGGAGGCCCACAAAGGCGAGCCACTTGGCAATTTCTTCGTGGAAACCGAAAGGGAGATCAAAACAGATCAAGAGATGTTGCGCGACGTCATGCGTACTCTTGGAGTCGAAGAAAGCAAGGTGCGCCAGGCCGGTGCATGGGTGGCGGAAAAGGTTGGCCGCGCACGATTGGTAATTGCAGGCGATGAGGCAGGAAGCTTGGGATTAGTGCTCACGTTGGAAGGGTTAATTATGGGAATCACCGGAAAGAAACTGATGTGGCGCGCGCTCGCCGCGACGAAATTGCCACAGTTGAATGGCTATAACTTCGAGAAGCTACAGCGTCAGGCGGAACAACAAGTTGAGCGGATTGAAACCGAACGAATATCGGCGGTCCTCCAGGCATTCGCAGGAGCCATTCGCTCGAAGTGATTGTTTCTTCAATGAGAGCGCATAGGACAAACACTCGGAACGGGAAAGCGACCGATCCCGGCGGCGCGGCTGATTCTTCGGAGGCGGCGGAGGAAGCCGGTTTGCGATACGTCAATGACGAGCGGCCTGGCTACAGCCGCCGAGCGAAAGGCAAAGAATTCGAGTATTTGGACACAGAAGAAAAACCGATCCGTGACGAGCAGCGTTTGCTCCGGATCAAGCGTCTCGCCATTCCGCCTGCCTGGGCTGAGGTTTGGATTTGTCCGTCAGCGAATGGCCACATCCAGGCGACGGGCCGGGACGCGCGGGGCCGCAAGCAATACCGATATCATGAGCGCTGGCGCGAAGTGCGTGACGAAAACAAGTTCGATCGGCTCGCTCAATTCGCCAAAGCTCTTCCAAATATTCGCCGGCGAGTTACTCGGGACCTGAAATTGCATGGTCTGCCGCGGGAAAAAGTGCTCGCGACGATCGTGCGGCTTCTGGAGCGAACATTCATACGCGTCGGAAACGAAGAATACGCGCGCGACAACAAGTCATTCGGTTTGACCACCCTTAAAAATCGTCACGTGAAGATCAAAGGCGCGCAGATACTGTTCCGGTTCCGCGGCAAGAGCAGGCGTCAACACGAAGTAGATGTCACCGATCGCAGGGTTGCGAAAGTCATTGCGAAATGCCAGGACTTACCCGGCCAGGACTTATTCCAATATCTCGAGGAGGGTGGGGAAGTACGAGAAGTTAACTCGCAAGATGTGAACGAATATTTACGCCAAATCGCCGGCCAAGATTTTACCGCAAAAGATTTCCGCACCTGGGGTGGCACGGTATTGGCGGCAATCGCACTTGGTAAACAGGAAGAGTTCCAAACCAAGAAAGAAGCAAAGTCGAACATCAAAACGGCCATCGGCGCCGTCGCGGAACTCCTTGGCAACACGCCGGCGGTTTGCCGCAAGTGCTACGTTCATCCGGTAATCGTGGAAGCTTACCTGAAACGAACACGCATCGCGGGGCTCAACGGCGACAGCAAAACATCGGAGCCTCCCAATCTCCGCGGAGCGGAACAAGCAGTTCTAAAATTCCTGCGAGAGTCGTAGAGAGCTACAAAAGAGCCATTGCCTTGCCTTCGCTCTGCTCTACCTGATCCATCGTGCAGTGGTGAGGGTTTTTGTCGGGACGCCAGCGCAGAAACCTTGTGCCGTGTCGAAACCGGCCGCCGGTGAAATGATCATACGCGACTTCCACGACAATTTTTGGCGCGACTGGTTGCCATTCGCCGGTCCGCTCCGTGCTCCAACGGCTCGGTCCTCCGGGCGCGTTGCCGGTGAAACCGGGTGGTTTTCGTAGCCGCTCAAATTTTTCTGTTAACGCGCGCCGGTCCGATGCTTTGAACCCGGAGATGAATCCGACGTGATGCAGCAATCCGTCGTCGTAAAGTCCGAGCAGAAGAGACCCGATCACGGGCGCGCCAGTCGCGTAACGAAAGCCACCTACAACACAATCGACAGTGCGCATTTGTTTTACCTTCACCGCAGCGGTGCGTTCGCCCGAAGCATACGGAGCGCCCAGCCGTTTTGCGATAATGCCGTCAAGATCGCGCCCGGTTTTTCGAAACCAATTGTTCGCAACGTGGTAATCAGTCGTTGCCGGTGAAAGCCGTATACTTTTTGCTGATCGCAGATTCGAACGCGCGAATTTTTCGAGAAGTTTCCGGCGCTCGCGTAGATTCAGTTTCAGATATGATTCGCCATCATCGGCGAGCAAATCGAACACGATGTAAACTGCTGGATGAGCTGCCGCCAGTTTCTGAACGCGACTCGCGGCGGGATGCAGACGCAATTGCAATTCATCAAATGAAAGTGCGCCGCCAACCGGAATCACCAGTTCGCCGTCCAGAACGAACTGTTGCTGCGGCAGCTTGGCCACGTTGTCGACGACATCGGGAAAATAGCGGGCCAGCGGCTGCCCGTTCTTTGACTGTAAAAAAATCTTGTCACCATCGCGAAACCCGAGACAGCGAAACCCATCCCATTTCGGCTCATACTGCCACTCCTCACCAGTCGGAATTTCTTCGAGCGATCGTGCTTCCATCGGTGGTATGGGCGGCTTTAATAACATTTGCTAGCTCTTAACTGAAAGTGCGAGCTCTTTGACGGTGTCACCGAATTGAAACTTTCTAGCAAGCCCTGTTACGTCTCGGGCGGCTGCGCTGCTCTGGTTCACCTTTTGAATCGCGGAACACGATTCTGCAAGACGAGCGCGTGTCGGCTTTCAGGAATTTCTTCATTAATCTGAGCGCCAAATTATTTTCCTTCTTCGTGTTTGATACCGTACAATCCGAGGGAACGAATAAGTTGAAATCGCGCATGTAGGCATCGTTCGCTGTGAAAAGCACGCAAAAGTTTCCGGCAATGCCGGTCAGAATCAAAGTTTGCGTTTCGAGGTAGCGCAGAAGTGTCTCAAGAGTCGTAGAAAAGAATCCTGAATGCTTTGGCTTGAGCACGAAGTAATCGCTTTCTTCCGGCCGCAGCAATTTCACCACATCGCGGCCACGGCCTTGCATTACACAGTGGTCGACTGTGCGCCGAAGGTCGGATTTCCATTGGCCGAAATTGTCGTTTACATAGATTACCGGTACGCCCGCTTTCTGCGCGCGTCGTTTCAAACGCAGGAGGGTTCGCGCCATTGGTCGTGAATGCTTCAGCAATTGATCTGCGTCGGGAAAATCAAAATCATTTATAACGTCGATTAAGAGCAGTGCGAACCGGTGCTTGTCTGGTGCGCTGCCGTGCAGATCGCTGTTTTTTTCCGGCATAGTTTTCCCTAGGGATAAGGATGGTGGCAGGGCCTGGTCTATTCATGGCCTTGGCGGCCTGCATAATTAAATCGTGGCTTCAACGCAAACTGCGCTGTTTTAGTCAGCTGGGCCATCCACGCCGCTCAGTTTGCGATAAAATGCTAGCCACAGCACACCTATTCTGATATCAGTCCCCAGCATGAACAGAAACATCTTCTACATAATCGGAGTAATCGTAGTTATCGTAATCGTGCTCAAATTGCTCGGTCTATTCTAGGAACTGGCTTTGCCAGTGCGGCTGCCTGAAGCCAAGGATCCTTGTTGCCGATGGCTGTGGCGCCGCTCGGTTATTCATTGTCAGCTCCAAACCGCTGACAGTGTTTCGACTCGAAATCAGTTGTCGGTGGCCAATAGCGTCTTAGGAGATTTAACTTTCTTAAGGCTATGTCGCCCTTGTCATCCGAAGTATCTTTGCCGGTTAAGCGAAGATATTACACGATTTGACATTTATGGCTGACCATTCAAAGCCCGAAAAAAAGAAAAGCCCGCGACAGTCTGAAGATATCCAGATTCCGCCGATCCCGAAGCAAACAGCTGGGGCCGTTACGGGTGCGGCAATCGGCAGTATAGCTGGGCCAGTTGGCGCCGTGGTTGGAGGAGTCGTCGGAGCTCTCGCAGGAAAAGCAGCGAGCAGCGAGCGGCCAGTTCCGAAGGCTGTTCGACGCAGTGCTGCAGGCTCGAAAGGCGCATTCAAACGCCAGCCCGTAAAAAAGTCCTTGGCTAGGTCGCGAAAAGGCGGTGGCAGGCAGTTACGCGCCAAGGGTTCGACAAGGACGAGATTTCGAAAATCGTCCGCAGCGAAGGGGCAGAAGCGAACGGTAGGCCGGCCACTCAAACCGATAAGGTCCCGGCAAAAATCGACATCATCACGTACGCGACAGAAACGCAGCAGCGGTCGCAGGAAAAGGCGTTAGAACACTTGTCGCTTTGTTAGCCAGGGGCATCGTAGATAGGGTTTTGTCTGACCAGCCAACCATCCACTAGCCCGATTGTGTGTCTTCATAATCGAAGCAGGTTCCTGCGCACAACGACTTCTCATAACATCAAGGAAACCTGAGATGCATTTAACAAATAAAATCAAAGACGCGGGTGCGACTGGGTATATTTTACTTTGGCTTCTTGGAATTCCGATTCCGATTTTGCTGCTGATCTTCTTACTGCGAGGTTGCACATGAGGGACCTTGGGGCGGGATCGCTTCTGCAAAAAGGAGGGTAACATCAACAATACTAAATCTACACTTTATGAAACTGGAAACACTCAAAGACCTTTACATTCAGGAATTAAAAGACCTCTACAGCGCGGAGAAGCAGATTATCAAGGCGCTACCGAAAATGGTTAAAGCGGCTACTAACAAACAGCTCGCGGCGGGGTTCGAAGAACATTTGAACCAGACTAAGGAACACGCGACTCGTCTCGAAAAGATTTTAACGAGCCACGACGAGTCAACCCGGGGCCCGAAATGTGAGGGCATGGAGGGTGTGCTTAAAGAGGGAGACGAAATGATCAAAGAAGATGCTGATGAGGAAGTGCGCGATGCCGGGCTAATCGCTGCGGCGCAGCGCGTTGAGCACTATGAGATGGCCGGTTATGGCTGCGCTCGGACATACGCTGAGTTACTAGGGGATTCCGACGGCGCGCGGTTACTTCAGACTACCTTGACCGAGGAATCCGATACAGACAAGAAGCTAACCAAATTGGCTGAATCCGTGATCAACGTCGCCGCTAAATAAATAAACAAAGACGACCGATGGGGATTCCAGTTGCGATCAGCTACCGACCCCCGCAAACCCAAACGAAAGGACCCATGAAACGAACTATACTAGCTTTAGCTTGTCTCGGCGCAGCTAGCCTGGCGGTATTGGCTGCCGACAATGGAAAGACGAAACCCGATAACACAGCAGTAAACGAGCGGGATCGCTCCGGTGAAACCCAGACATCTGGCGATCAGTCAAACACTTCTTCGGATTTAAAGATTACACAGGCCATTCGACAGGCGCTGATGAAAGACAGCGAGCTTTCAACAACTGCGAAGAATGTCAAAATCATTACGAACAACGGCCAAGTTACCCTCCGCGGACCGGTGAAGAGCGCGCAAGAAAAGGCAAAGATCGATCAGCTTGCAAAGTCAGCGGCTAGCCGCGCCAAGATCGACGATCAACTCGAGGTTAAAGGGTCAAACTAACAAAACAACCTCACACAAACAATAAAACAACATCATACGAACCGAAAGAAAATCATTATGTCTAAATCAGTATTCGGTATTGCAACTACACACGGCCAAGCTGAGCGAATTGTTGAACAGCTCCAAGCTCAAGGCTTCGCAACCTCGGAAATTTCAGTGCTCATGCCTGATACCAGCGGCACGCGAGACGTTGGTCACGTTAAAGCTACAAAGGCTCCGGAAGGAGCAACAACCGGTGCGGCTACCGGTGGCGCAACGGGCGGCGTACTCGGATTGCTAGCAGGCATTGGAGCCTTGGCGATTCCCGGCGTTGGTCCGTTTATCGCGGCGGGTCCAATTATGGCGGCGCTTAGCGGCGCGGCCGTCGGAGCGGCGACCGGTGGTGTCGTCGGCGGTTTGATCGGTCTCGGCATTCCGGAGATCGAAGCAAAGCGCTATGACGAGAAGTTGAAAAAAGGCAATTACCTGGTTGCCGTGCACACGGACGAAAGCGAAGACGTTGATCGCGCCAAGGATATTTTCAAAACTGTTGGCGCTGAGGATATCAGCACTGTCAGCGAGGCATCGGCACCGAAAGCGTAACAAACGATAAAGATAGGGGAATCTATGAATGAGCAAAACCAAACGGGGCAAGGCCCTGCGGTTCCGCCGGAAGCCAAGCAAGAAGCAGCGCATGGCGTGACGCATACGCGCAAGGCGGCACAAGATCTCCGTTCAGCCGCAAACGCAATGGCCGATGAATATCGGGAGCGCGGGAAAGAAGTCTGGGATGATGCGCTCCATCGGGTCCGCAATTTTCAGGACGATAGCACGCAATACGTCCGCGAGAACCCGACGAAGGCTGTTTTTACCGCGCTCGGAGTCGGTTTGGTGCTGGGTTTGATCTTCCGTCGTTAGAAGGCAGTCGACGACAGCGCCTGCGGTTCTGCAATTCGTGAGCACGCGCTATTTGTGGCGATGAAAACACAGAAGGAAGAACTCAAGGAACAGAATGAATCGCGAGATTTCTTTTGCGTAGCGAGCGATGCTTTTCGGATTTTTGCCAGGCGCTCGTCGACGGTGCTCGGTAGCGCCTGGGCTTTTGGCATCGCTATCCTCGCTATCGTCATTTGGGGAGTAACTGGACCCGCGTTTCATTATTCGAACACCTGGCAGCTGATTATTAATACCGGGACGACCATTGTTACTTTTCTAATGGTCTTTCTCATTCAGAATACGCAGAATCGCGATGCCAAAGCGGCTCATTTGAAACTCGACGAAATAATTCGAGCGCTGAAAGGTGCTCGAAACGAACTTATCGATCTGGAAAAACTGGCCGACAAAGAGCTGACTAGTCTTGAGAAACAGTTCCAGCGCGTTCGCAAAAAAGCAGAGCGCAACGGAAACAATCCTGGCAGCATGCGTCGAGCGGACCGCACTGAGAGCGCGTCCAAGGGCAAAGGGGTTTAGGCGCGCCACTAACGCGCACACTTGATTTGTGCCTAACGACATACGTTTAGCAGGGTTGAAGGTTGGTACAATAATCAACACCTCAAGCGGAGGCTGCGATTCGGAATCTGAGCAGAAGATCTTCAGTATCCTTACGCGAGCGGGGATTGTAGAGCCGAAGGTTTGGTGTGGCGAGGCAAAAGAAATGGAGCGTTCGTTTGCAGAGGCGGCCGGGCAGAAGCTGGAAGTGCTTATCGTGCTCGGTGGCGATGGCACCATCCGGACAGCTGCACAAGTATGTGCCGACAAGGGACCCTATCTTATCCCGCTTCCCGGGGGAACGATGAACATGCTCCCTCGGGCATTGTATGGAGACGTGGCCTGGGAGGAAACCCTCAAAAATACGCTCGCTGCTCCTTCACGAAAAGTGCTTTCCGGCGGTCGGATCGCGGGCAAGCAATTTCTTATCGCCGCCATTGTGGGTGCGCCTGCGCTTTTGGCAGAACCTCGCGAATCCATCCGCGAGGGAAACATAATCGATGCTATCGAGAAGGGGGGCGCCGCCTTCCGAAAACTGTTTGAAACGAAGATTCAGTATCTTATCTCAGGCGGAATGAAGGGTGAAGCTAAAGCCGTGGCGCTTATCTGCCCTCTTATATCGGAACAAATGTCCGACTCGGAGCAAGCGCTCGAAGCCGCCGTTGTTGATGTGGAAAGCGCCACTGAAGTGATCGGGCTTGTCAGTACCGCCGCGTTTGGTAAATGGCGCGATCACCGAAACATACTTCTCACCAAAACAAAGCGGGTAAATGTGGAATCAAGCAATGACATTCCTGCGACGCTCGATGGAGAAAGGGTAAATTTAGGCAGGAGCGCGGAGATCGATTTTGTCTCCAGAGCACTGACGGTTCTGGTGCCTGCCAAATAACAGTGCCGAGATACGGAGCGTCCATGTGCGCTATTTTGCAGCGACCACGCCTACCACTAGGAGCGAATACTTAATCGAAGGCCTTTCGTTGTGGTAAAACAGCCTAGCTCGGAAACATCAGAATCATTTTTTGGAAATGTCTTCACCTTATTGAAACAAACGTTTCAGGAATGGTTGGAAGACAAAGCGCCGCAGTTGGGTGCGGCGCTGGCATACTACACGGTCTTTTCGCTCGCGCCGCTGATTCTCGTTTTGCTCGCTGTCGTCGGGATCATCTTCCGCGACGATCCGGCGGGGGCCTGGACCAAGATCACCGAGCAGCTAGGGTAATTTCTCGACGCAAGCGCTGTACAGGTGGTGCGAAACATCGCGCAGCAAGCGTCACAACCGGGCAAGAGCACCATCGCTACGATCATCGGCGTTGCCCTCGCGCTCTTTGGCGCAAGCGGCGTGTTTGGCCAACTGCAGGACGCCTTAAACACAATTTGGGACGTGAAAGCCAAACCCACGCGCGGTATTTGGGGATTTCTGCGGAATCGGTTTCTCTCATTTGCGATGGTTGGAGGCATCTGTTTTCTCCTTCTCGTTTCGCTCACGCTCGAAAGCCTGCTCAAAGCCTTCAGCCACTACGTGCAATCTGTCTTACCGGGTGGTCTTATAGTCGCGATGAGTGTTTATCTCATATTCGACTTTGCGGTCATTGCCCTACTTTTCGCGATGATCTTTAAGTTTCTGCCTGACGCTAAGATTCAGTGGCGAGACGTTTGGATTGGCGCGGTCATGACCGCGATTCTTTTCGGTATCGGAAAATGGCTACTAGGTTTGTATCTGGGCAGCGGCGCTGCTGGGTCAGCTTACGGACCAGCCAGTTCTCTAATCACACTTTTACTCTGGGTTTATTACTCATCACAGATCCTGCTGTTCGGCGCTGAGTTTACGCAGGTGTATGCCGACCGAGCTGGACGCGAAGTTAAACCGGACAAATACGCGGTGCGCGTTGAAACAAAAGAAGTCGAAGCCCGTTGAGAGCCGGCCCCGCCGATCGTTCGGCCGTTCGTCGGCGCCTCGAAGCGTCCAAAATCCTTCGCGTCGACGAACATAGTTCAAGAAAGGAGAAGCCATGGGTACCATTTTATTAATCATCTTAATCCTCCTCTTGATAGGTGCGTTGCCGGCCTGGCCCTATAGCTCTGGCTGGGGCTATTGGCCAAGCGGAGGACTTGGATTGATTCTTTTGATCTTAATAATTCTCGCCTTGACGGGACACCTGTGAACGGCGGCGCGTTCGGTTGACTCGCCTGGAGCAATTGGGGACGGCGCTCGTTCAGAGGCCTCGTCTGCCCTGAAGCAGGTTAATGATCAGGATGACAACGGCAATCACGAGCAGGAGATGAATTAGAGCGCCACCAAAGTGGCCGATGAAACCGAGAAGCCAAAGAACGACTAGGATGACGATAATAGTCCAGAGCATAGAAGTGCCTTTCTGTTAAGTTGGTTTAAGCGTCATATTTCGACAAAGTCTCATGAAACAATCAAGCAAAAACTTGACCATCAACGCAGCTACGAGCCGCGGTTCGAGCAGGCGGTGACGAATCCTGCGCGTCCATGAAGCAAATCGACACGCTCAACTCTTTTCGAACGAAACAACTTCTCTAACGTTTTCGACCTGCTCCTTGATTTCGTTTACCTGCGGATGCACATCCCTAATCAAATCGTGCTCGGCCTGAGAAAGCGTTTCAATACGGGCTGTCATTTCATGGAGCTCCTCCAACGTCGCATTCTGACGGGATGAAATGCGATGCATCCACCAAAAGCATACGATCCAGCACAGTGTTCCTATGCAGCTCAGGATCAACGCCATTGCTTCGAAGTTCTGCATATAAAATTTCGTAACTAGTTTTATAACTTATTTTGAGGTTCACGAATTGGAGCACTAACGCCGTCCCAAGTTCTCGTGACGCGTTTGTCTAGAGTATTTCGAGAACGCTGTCAGCAACGGATGTAACGTTGTTGGTTCATTTCGTGCCGAACGCGACAAAACCAAAGCTGCCGTCCCATTCGATTACGCAGCGAAGATTTTCAAATTTTCAGAATCAACACTGCACAGGGAAGAGGAGAATGCGAATTGCTCAGGTTGCGCCATTAATTGAGAGCGTGCCTCCGAAACACTATGGAGGAACGGAACGGATCGTATCTTACCTCACGGAGGAATTGGTTCGCGCCGGACACGACGTGACTCTATTTGCCAGCGGGGATTCGGTTACAAATGCGCGGCTTATTGCGTCCTGCGAGCGGTCGCTGCGGAAGAATGAGCGCTGTAAAGACCCGGTGGCGCGGGAAGTTCTTCTGGTAGATCACGTCATCGAGCACGTTAATGAGTTCGATCTTATTCATTTTCACACCGGGTATTTGCATTTTCCGATCTGCCGCTACCTGCCAGTTCCGCATGTAACAACTTTGCACGGGCGCCTCGACATGCCCGACGTGGGTCCTATCTTCGAGCGGTTTCGAGATGTGCCAGTTATCTCAATATCGAATGCTCAACGGCAGCCTTTACCAGGCGCTAACTGGCAGGCGACCATTTACCATGGCTTACCGAAGGAGTTTTTCGCGTTTCAGCCGAATCAGGGAGATTACCTCGCTTTCTTAGGACGAATCTCGCCAGAAAAAAGAGTGGACCGGGCGATCGAAATCGCAAAGCGTGTGTCGATGCCGCTTAAGATCGCGGCGAAAGTGGATCGCGTCGACAGGCGGTATTTCAAACGGGACATCGAACCGCTGCTAACACAGCCTCACGTGGAATGGGTTGGCGAAATCAGCGATCAACAGAAAGACGAATGTTTGGGGAACGCCTACGCTCTGCTATTTCCCATTGATTGGCCAGAACCGTTTGGCTTGGTGATGATTGAGGCCATGGCGTGCGGCACTCCTGTCATCGCTTACGACCAGGGATCTGTTCCTGAGGTGATGGAAAACGGTGTTACCGGGTTTATTGTCAGCGAGATCGAACAAGCGGTGGAAGCCGTTGGTCGTGTTCGTTATCTGAGCCGCGCTCGTTGTCGCGAAGTTTTTGAGAAACGGTTCACGGCGAGCCGTATGGCAAGCGATTACCTAAGCGTGTATACGCGTCTGTCCGATTCTCGGATGAGACGAATGGAGCAATCGTTGGAATCCTCAATGCGCCCTTTTCAGAGCGCCTGCCTGGCTGCCGATAAGGTGGGCGGCCTTACGGATCGCGAATTTCAAAAATTCTAGCGCGACACACGCGCATTTCGTTTGTTCGCCACGTTTCCTTTCTTGGCCGGTGCAGGCGTACCGCGCCTACAACGAACGAAAATTCAAACCAGAAAAGAAAGGGAAAGGAAAAGAGGGATCATGAATTTGGAAACATTAAAAGAACTTTACGTGAGCGAACTTCGGGATCTGTACAATGCTGAGAACCAATTAGTCAAAGCTTTGCCGAAGATGGCCAAAGGTGCTTCATCAGATGAATTGAAGGAAGCTTTCGAAAAGCATCTCGAACAGACCAAGGGTCACGTTCAGAGGCTGGAGGAAGTCTTCGAAGAACTCGGCGAGAAGACAAAGGGCAAAACCTGTCAGGCCATGAAAGGCTTGATCGAAGAGGGATCAGAGGTCCTTAAGGCAGACGGCGAAGAGTCTGTTATCGACGCAGGCATCATCGTAGCCGCGCAGAAAGTCGAGCACTACGAGATTGCAGGTTACGGCAGTGTGCGGACCTTTGCGCAACTGCTTGGGCAGGATAAATCTGCGGAGCTTCTGCAACAAACTTTGGATGAAGAATCTGAGGCAAACGAGCTTCTGAACAAGCTGGCGGAAGACATCGTGAATCCAGAGGCTCTGATGGAGCCTGAGCTGGCGTCGGCTTCTTCAGATCGATAGCCGTTCACCAGTTTGGTGACCTGATTGGGGTGCATTACTTGCAGGTCGGTGCTGCTACGCCACGCCGACCGCAAGTAATGCATCAGCGACGTGATGACCCAGCCTAGTTCTCTCTCTCTCTCTCTCGCTCTCTCTTATCTATCGAAAATGGCGCATAACCCGTCACGATAAAACCGCAGGCGAAAGCCATGATCCTCGGCAAATCGCGCGACTTTTGGTTCGCGCTGATTCCCGTCATCGGGCCAGACGCGCCTGAGTTCTTCTGCGTAAATAGCGCAGTGTTTTGCCGTCTCCAGCTCGCGCTTAATCTGTCGCAACAGTTTTCGCATCCCGTACTTCCTCAATCAGTTCCAAAGGTTACACATAATTCCGAAAAGTGTCGGGTAACCGGTTGTATATTACCATCCGAAATCTCCCGCGACACTAAGTAGATATTCGGCGGATCAAACCGCACCTCTGGCGGGACTCGAATTTATTGCAGGGTTATTAACAGGAGAAACGAACTGATGAGAGCGAAGGCAAGATTACTCGGTCACCCGATTCACCCGATGTTAATCGTGTTTCCGCTGGGGTTGCTCACAGTGGCGGCGATTTTCGACATCCTCTACATCTCCACGCACAACGGTCACTGGGCTGACTTGTCATATTGGATGATAACATCGGGCATCATTGGTGGGCTGATCGCGGCGGTGTTCGGGGTAGTCGATTGGCTCGGTATTCCGGAAGGCACACGCGCGAGGTACATCGGTATCATTCACGGTCTCTCAAATCTCGTTGGAGTGATTTTGTTTATCGTCAGCTGGTGTTATGCGTCGGCCTAACCCAGCGGCGCCCGGTATGACCGCGATGATGCTAGGATGGATCGGCATCGTCGTAGCACTCTTCGCCGGTTGGCTAGGCGGTGAATTGGTTTACCGACTGAATGTGGGCGTCGATCTCGGCGCGAATCTCGACGCGCCTAATTCGCTGTCTGGTCTATCGGCGATGGGAGGCCTCCGCCGCCGTTCTACGAGTGACGCAATCCGTGAACGTTAAGAACGCTCGATTACGCTGAGAACAGGCCCGTTGTTCTTCGCAGCTACGCGCCTGGCCGGTCGAGAACGCTTTGCAGTTCTTGGAAGTTAATGGGCTTGACCAGGTGAAAATCGAATCCGGCTTCTTTCGAACGTTGTATGTCTTGCTCGGTACCGAAGCCCGTGAGCGCGATTGCCTTGATTCCCCCATTTGCTCGCGCTTGTGCGGCCACCTCGTAACCGCTTCCATCGGGCAGACCGATGTCACACAACACCGCGTCGATGTTGTTCGAGGCCATGATGGCCATTGCGCCTCCCACATTATCTGCAGTTACAACGTTGTGACCAAAATGGGTAAGTAAGCGCGATAAGGTGCGCCGGGTGTCCTGGTGATCTTCCACAAGCAGTATACGCAGCGGTTTGGATGTCTTGCCGCCGCCGCGACAGTTCAGACCAATCGCTGCGGATCCCTGTGGTAGAGCGTCCAACGTGACCTTGAACGTCGCGCCGAAACTTCGGCCAGGGCTCTCCGCTTCAATTTTGCCGTGGTGGAGATCGACGAGACGTTTGGAAATCGCCAGTCCGAGTCCAAGTCCGCCGAACTGTCGGCTTACAGAAGGATCAGCCTGCTCAAATGGCTGAAACAACGACGTCAACCGCTGCGGCTCAATTCCAATCCCCGTGTCGGCAATTTCGAAATGAAAACGTCCAGCTTTGTCGTTAGACGTGCGGATACTGATCTGTCCGGATTGCGCGGTGAATTTCACCGCGTTGTTGATCAAGTTCCAGAACACTTGCTGAAGCCGGATGCAATCAGCGAGAATGTGATACTCTGTCGCTTCAAGCTGGGTCGAGAGGTTCAATTGCTTCGCTGCGATGGCCGAGCCTGCGGTTTCGATCGCGTCTTCAATTATCGTGTGCGCATCGCAATCTTGAAGTTCCAGATGAAGCATGCCGCGTGCGATTCGGGTAAGATCGAGCAGATCGTCAATCAATCGGGCCTGCAGTTGCACGTTGCGCTTTATAATCTCAACATCCTCTGCGAACTCTGCCGGGAATTTCTCCGCATTGTCTTGGAGGTAGGTGGCTGCTGCCAAAGCAGGCGTTAGCGGTGTGCGCAGTTCGTGGCTGAGCGCAGCCAGAAAATCGTCTTTCGCTTTGCTGGCTTTTTGCGCCGCAATTTTCTCCGCTTCAAACTCGCGGCTCCGAACCTGATCGGTGATGTCCCGAGTGACTTTGGAGAAACCGCGAATTTTCCCGGTATCATCACGAAGTGCAGTAATCACAACCTCCGCTTCGAAAGTTGTTCCGTCTTTTCGGACTCGCAGACCCTGATCACGGATAGATCCGCGACGGCACGCCTCGCGCAGATTGCGTTGGGGTTTGCCGGCAGCGACGTCGTCCGCCGTGTAGAAGGAGGCGAAGTTTTTGCCGATGATTTCTTCCGCGGAGTAACCCTTTATTTTCTCCGCGCCTGTGTTCCAGGTGATGACGTTGCCGTAGGGATCCAGAAGATAAATGGCGTACTCCTCGACGCTATCGATCAGAATGTGGAATTGTTCGACGGTGTCGTCCAGTACGGTGCTGCTAAGCAACTTTTTTGACATCGGCTGAGAAGTAGATTCTCGCATACGATTCGAACCTTCCCTCTAATCTGGTTCCCCCGGCACTGAGACAATTTTATCCACCCTTTTGAACCAATCCCTGCAGATCAGCCAAGTGTTATTTTCCGGTGGGAGTCTTCCTCTTCCGCTTCCTCTACTTCTTTCCTTTGGAAGACGATTTAGATTTAGAGGAAGAGGAAGAGGAAGAGCGTCGTCGTTGGCGTGCTTGGCCGGAGACCTTCGTAGCCGGGATATCTGAAAGCGCCAGGGCTCGAGCAAGATCTGCCTCATCTGTCAGATCGAGACGTAAGGGCGTAATTGATACCCAACCGTGCTCGATTGCCCAGCGATCCGTCCCTTCCGCGGCGCCTTCGAGCGGCGTCACTGTGAACCAAAAAATCGGCCGGCCAGCCGGATCTTTGTCGGGAACGACTTTGCCATCGTAATGCCGCACAGACTGCCGCGTCCAACGGATGCCCATCGGCTTTTCTGGCAGATTTACATTGACGAGCGAAAGCGTTTTGATCGGCAACAGCAATTCGAAGACACGCACAACATAGGGTTCGAGCGCTGCGAAATCCGGTTCACGACTGTCGCTCACATTTGTGCTGAACGCGATGCCGCGCGAGCCGAGCAATGCTGCCTGCTTCGCTGCCGCGAGCGTGCCGGAATGCCAGCATGAGTTACCCAGGTTTAACCCGAGATTGATTCCTGAAAGAACGACGTCAACATGCCCCCAGCGATGCATGCCGAGTGCAACGCAATCTGCCGGCGTGCCGTTGACGCGATGCGCTTCGAAGCTGTCGAGGTGAACACGTTTAAGGCGCAGCGGTCGCGATGCGGTGATCGCATGTCCCATCGAAGATTGCTCCACATCGGGGGCGACGATGCGTACGTCTCCGAAGCGCTTTGCTGCTTTCGCCAGCGCTGCGATCCCCGGACTATAAACGCCGTCGTCGTTTGAGACCAAAATGCGCATCTTCACAAACAGAACGCGTATCCGAGCGGTTTTGGCCGATTAGGTGGTAACGCTTCAATTGGCGAGAAAATCATGCGAGTCCTTTTGATTC
The DNA here is from genome assembly GCA_963803285.1 of uncultured Verrucomicrobiae bacterium. Lineage (GTDB taxonomy): Bacteria > Verrucomicrobiota > Verrucomicrobiia > Chthoniobacterales > UBA10450 > Udaeobacter. The sequence goes on from CAWDMG010000007.1 coordinate 84,449, forward strand.
ATAACCCGAAAGCGGGAGACCGTAAACACGGCAAGAAACAGTTGATGGCGAGCCTGACCAGGTGCGGGCATCAGGCATTCTATCAATCGATAAAGAAGCGTGGTTGGGAAAAAGCCTTTAAAAAACCAATGGACCTCGTCATCGCAGCGGGCGGAGACGGCACGGTGCATCAGACTGCGTGGCAACTCATAGAAACCGGCATTCCGCTGGCGATTTTGCCGCTCGGCACGGCGAACAATCTGGCGCGCAGCCTCGGTTTCACCGAATCTGTTGACGAAATTCTTCAATCGCTTCACTGCGGAAAAGGCCAGCCGTTCGATGTCGGCATGGCGCGCAGTGGATCGCAGAAAAATTACTTTTTGGAAGCCGCTGGCGGCGGGCTGTTTGCTGACTATTTTCTTGTTGCAGAGGCGAACGAAACAAAGGGAGCTTCGCCTGAGGAAGAATTGAAGGTGCACCTGGCGCTGCTGCGGGAATTGGCGCTCGATTATCGCGCGTGCCCCTGGAAGATGAGCATCGACGGAAAAGATATTTCCGGTCGCTACATCCTTTGGGGAGTAATGAATATCCGCTCGGCTGGCCCAGCGCTCCATCTCGCTCCAAAAGCAAAAACAGACGATGGCCGGCTGGACTTTGTCGCGGTACATGAGCATGACCGGAAGGTTTTCATTAAGCAGGTCGATGCGCATCTGGCCGAACGAAAGGAACGTGTGCCCCAATCGCCGCGCAAATTTCGCGAGCTCAAGATTACATCGCCGTCTGGCGCGATGCATCTTGATGGCGAACCGTGGCCGAGCAAAAAGGAGAATACTGGGAAAGCGCGTAGCAGAATTGAAATCACCGTGAAACGGGCCGCACTTTTGATTTGGCAGGCTCAGCGACCACACGAATGCGATAAGAAAAAATGACGTCATTCCGAAAGTTCATCTTCTGGACGTTGTGCGATCACGTACGTATTCCGCCCAAGCCTTTAGCTCGAGAATGGGCATGAAATTGAGGATGCGATCGCCCGAAATTTTTGCGCGGAGTGCCGCGGCCAATCCCAGATCAATAAACTCCAGCTGCCAGCCATGATGAGCGTCTGTGCCGAGCGAAATTCGCGTTCCGTGATCGCGCGCGATTTTGAGTAGCTCAACGTTCAAGTCCTGCCGGTCCGGATAGCAGTCAATTTCCAGCGCCTTATCGAGCCGGGCGGCTTCTGCAAACACGCGCGACCAATCTGCCTTCAATCCGATACGAAAGTTGTAAATACGACCGCGCGGGTGACCGAGAATGTGAACGTGGGGATTACGCAACGCTGCAAGATAACGCTCGGTTTGATCTTCGGTCGTGCGTAAAGCCGAATGGAAAGAGCCCAGAACAAGATCCAAAGATCGCAACGAATCCGGCGACATGTCGCCTTCACCGCGCGGGTTCAGATTCATCTCAATCGACCGGAGCACAATCAGCTGTGAGCCTGATCTTGAAAGTGCGGCATTCACTTTCGCTATCTCCACTGCCTGGCGTTTCAACGCACGCTCGTCGATCCCGCCCGCAATTTTCAAGCCCTTGGAGTGATCGGTGATGGCGATGTAGTCATACGATCGCTTTTTGGCGGCGTCGGCCATTTCCGCAATCGTGCCTGACCCGTCGCTCCAGTCGCTGTGCATCTGCAAATCGCCGCGCAGCTTTTCACGCCCGGAAGGACGTTTCGCGAGCAGGCGTCGCGTTTCAGCCATCGAGATGAAATCCTGACGCAGTGCAGGAACTGATTCCGGTCGACGCAGCGCTTCGTCGAACCAATCTCGAATTTGTTTCTCGATAAAAGGGCCGATGCCGTGCAACTCGGTCAATGGCCGGTTCTGCGCGACGAGATGAGATACTTCCTCCGGCCACAGAAACGCGCTGCGCGCTGCTCGACGATAAGCGCGGGAGAGAATTCCAGTCTCGCGTTCCGCCTGCTGAGCGAGCAACTCCGCAGTGTCAGTGTTTGATAGCACACTGTGAATTCGTTTCCGGATGGAGGTTCAGTGGCTTGGACGATGGGAAGTGCCTCGGCCAGTGCGACCTGTTTTTGCACCTGCTTCGAATCCAATGTTGATGGCCGAAACGACGGAGGAACTTCGAAAGCGCCCCGAAATTCGCAAAGAACTGGAGCGGACGACCGGAGAAGAACGTCCCGAGAAGGTTGAAACTCATGGTCGCGACAGATTCTGGTTCGTCGTATACGTGGTTGTTCTTGCCGTCTGCGCCGCTGGTTACTTTCTGATCGGCGCGAAACTCATTCCGTTGCCGGATGGCGGAATCAGTATTGCCCAGCGAATTCTGAGAGGCGTAGCGCTGATCACGTTCGTGCTGACTGTCGCGCGGGCGATTTCATTCTATGCAATTGGCCGGATCGAAGATGCTGCCACCCGTTTCACCCTCCAGCGCGTCGAGCGGTTGGCTGTCGCGCTGGCCGTCGCGGTTATTGTTATCTCGATCATTTTTGTTAATTGGTACGCAGCCGTCGCTGCGTTCGGCATCGGTTCGATCATACTCGGGTTGGCTGTGCAAGCTCCGATGAAAAGCTTTGTCGCCTGGATCTACATCCTGGTCCGCCAGCCTTATCGCGTCGGCGACCGCATTAAAATAGCCGATGCTACCGGCGACGTGATCGATGTCGGCTACCTCGACACCACCTTGTGGGAATTCGGCGGCCAATATCTCTCTAGCGATCATCCCAGTGGGCGGCTGATCAAGTTCCCGAATGAAAAGGTGCTAGACGAACTCGTTTATAATTATTCGTGGCCTCTTTTCCCGTATATTTGGAACGAGGTAAAATTCCAGATCGGTTACAATGCCGACTTGGAATTCATCGCCAGCACGATGCAGAAGATCACTGAGGAAGAGCTGGGAAAGGAAATGCTCGAACGCGTGCAAACTTTTCGCGACCTGCTAGCCCGCACCCCGGTGGACGAATTGGATGTGCACGAGCATCCACGTGTGATTTTTCGAGTTGGCGAGAACACCTGGTTGGAAGCGATCGTGCGTTACCTCGTTGCACCTCGCGAGGCAGGCCGAGTTAAAACTCGTTTGATCAAAAAGCTTCTTGCGGCGCTTAATGCTGCTCCCGAGAAAGTGATGTTTCCAGCTGGGGCAGCTCGTTGAGTTGGTCTGGGTCCGGGTTTCAACACGATGCAAAGACGCGCGAGTCAATCTGCAGATACGATTCAATCGGGAGGAGGTGAAGATATGTTAGGTTGGGCTGTAGTATTTCTAATCATCGCACTTGTGGCAGCGGTCTTTGGATTTGGCGGTATCGCCGCGGCATCAGCGGGCATCGCGAAACTTCTGTTCGTTATATTCCTTGTTCTGTTTGTGATCTCTTTGATTTTCGGGTGGCGGGGCAGACGCGTGCCGTGAGCCGGAGCAAGGTTTAGCTAGAGTTGCGACTCCCGTTCTAAAAAGCGGTAGAGAGCAAAGTGCCAGGCGCAGGGGAGATTGGGTCGCCTGTGTGCTTTGCTCTCTGCGCTTTTTTGTCGGGGAGCGCGGGCGCCCCGCCCGCTCTTTTCGGCGCCCTCGCCGAAAAGCACAAAGGCGTGTCCCGCGAGGCGCGTGACACAGCGGGCGAGGCGCCCGCGCTCCCCTGAAATCATGCGATTCGCCTCTCCCCATTTTAAAGAGAGGATGAAGGTGCGGGGGGAAGTCTTTTTCGTTTAGCCAAGTCGCCATTCGACGGGTAATCTGGTGCGAATGGATCGAGTCGTTGGAATCGAAACCGAGTACGGCTGTCTTCTCAGCGAAGACGAGCCGCACGTGAATTCCGAACTTTGGCCGGCGAAGGTCAAAAATTATCTGTTCCGTAAGGCCGACGCCGGGACGATCGATTTGCATTACCGCGACTACGAGGAACCGCCGGGCAACGGCGGCTTTCTTCTGAACGGCGGGCGACTTTATCTCGACATGGGACACATTGAGTACGCGTCGCCGGAATGTTTGCATCTGCACGATCTCGTCACCTACGAGCTGGCCGGAGACGACCTATTGCAATCAGCGCTGATTGCTCTCGGCGCGGAAGACCGCGTCTCGTTCATCAAGAACAATGTGGACCATCACACCGGGGCGACGTTCGGCTGCCACGAGAATTATCTGATGCGACGCGAGGCTCAGTTCACGCCGCCGATTCTCGGAACGCTGCTGACGTTTTTAGCGACGCGCCAGATTTTTACCGGCGCGGGACGCGTCGGGCAATCGAACCCATTGGCGTTCGATTTCGAGCCGCCGCAACCGGAGGGCCAGGTCAATTTCCAGTTGAGCCAACGCGCCGATCACATCGTCAACGATATTTATCAATGGGTGCAGTTCAATCGCGCCATCATCAATGCGCGAGACGAGCCGCTGGCGGATTACCGGAAATATCGGCGGCTGCACTTGCTCATCGGCGACTCGAATATGAGCCCGTACGCTAACGCACTAAAGATCGGGACGACCGCGTGCGTTTTGTCCCTGCTGGAGGAAGGCCGTTTGCCGCGAAACCTTGTTTTGGCTGACGCCGTGCAAAGCACGCGCGACATCTCTCGGGATACAAGCGAGGAATGGATCGTCCGGCTCGAGAACGGCAAAACAATGAGCGCGCTGGACGTGCAATGGGAATTTCATCATCTCGCCCAGAAACATTTGGGACATAGCAGCGCGGAAACCAACTGGTTACTGGAAAACTGGGGATACGTTCTCGAAGCAATTCCGCACAATCGGGAGGCGCTAATCGGCGGTGTTGACTGGATCACCAAGAAATGGTTGCTGGAAACTTTTGTCCAGTCCGAAGGACTGAGCTGGGACGATCCATGGTTGCAAAGCATCGACCTGGAATATCACAACATCGATCCGCGCCGCGGATTATTCTTCAGCATCACACCAGGCAAACGAATCTCAGATTGGAACAATGGTGTTCGCCGTGCCGGCGCGATGCATGTGCCTCCGGCCAACACACGTGCATCAGGCCGCGCTCGGGCCGTTAGCTTTTTCCAGAACTGCAATTTCCCCTACGTGATTAACTGGGACTCAATCGCCTGCGACAGTCGCGATTTTCTCGTCATGGGTAATCCCTTCGAGACCTACAACGACGAAGTCGACCGGTTCCTCTCAAGGCCACGGACAATAACCAGCGCGACAGAGCAACAGCTGTAACGGCCGAATTAGACGAAAGATAATTCGCGATGTTTTACGAACTTTCGGCTAATCATAGTTAGATGTCATCAAACGACATCTTGCTATGCCTTCTCAATCTTTCTTCGTCAGCGCGTCTCATCTAGGAAGTGCAAAGGCGAGCAGAACTTTGCTCTGCACGCTGCTCGCAGCCATGTCGCTGGCCGCCTCGGGCGCATCTGCGCAGAATGCAGCCTCTGAGTCGGCGATCCGCTCAATCATCGCTGAGCAGGTCGTCGCTTGGGATGTCGGCGACGGCACACGCTATGCGAAGCACGTGGCGCCCAACGTCTCGTTCACAAACCTGTTCGGGATGGTCATGTATGGCGCGCCCGCGTTCGCGACACGTCACAATCAAATTCTCTCGACCTTCTACAAGGGAACGACCAAGAAACACGTCGTGCGTCGGATTCGATTCCTCACACCCGATGTCGCGATCGTCGACATCGACAACGAGGTCCACGGGGTCAAAACGATGCCTGCGGGAATCATCGTGCCTGCGGACGGAGTCGTAAAAACCCAACTCATGGAGGTTTTTGCCCGGCGCGATGGCGAGTGGTGGATTGAGGCGTATCACAACGTCGACCTGAAGCCGAGTGGCAAGCCGTGAACGAGAGCCTTTGAGTTCGCCCGAACACCTAACCAAGCGATCTTGTGTCTCGTATTTCCAAGCGAGAGACTCACCCGTGTTATTCTCGGCGCTCGGTTCCACATCCGGCCAGTCGATATGGCACGCAGCCTTCATTCTGCCGGATTCCCGGATTCCTCTATTGTCCGTTCAGCAACAAAGCATCGTGGCCACTATGAAATGGTCGTCCCCTAACCGGACGCTGCAGCGAACCGCTCCATGCGTCACGGAACCTGCTTCCGCCGCCGCTTTTCAGCCCACCATGCAGGTGCCGCGCCGCACTCCGAGGTCGCTAAGCTCGGGGTCGTTAGGCGGCTTCGACCGATAGGAAACCACTGACCAATGATCTGATGGCTGATCAAACAACGAAGCAAAATGTTGAACCGACATCCGGTCCAGAGCAGGGGCCGGTCTGGGGGTATCATTTTGTTCCCAACCAACCAGCACGGTCAATCACTTCGGAGGCGGCGATTGAGTTTTTGACCGCGCCGGGTCCGGCCCCATCGGATGAATTCCTTTGGTTGCATTTTTCGCTTTCCAATGTGGCTTCTGAGCCATGGTTACGGCGGTACCTGACCTTGCCGGATGCCTTTTACGAATCGTTGCAAAGCGATGTAGACGCCACTCATTTGGAGCAGGACGGAGACTCGTTGGTGGCGCGTATCCATGATGTACTTTTCGATTTCACATTTGACGTTCCAGTTGCGACCACCAGTCTTTGCGTAAAGCCGCGCGTGCTGGTAAGCGCGCATCTCCGGCCCTGGCGTTCGATTGACAAACTCCGGGAAACGGTGGAAGCGGGGCAAGTCTTTCGTTCGCCGATTGAAATTCTGGCGCGCTTATTGCGAGATCAGGCCAGTGTGTTGGTTGACATTGTGCGGAAGTCCAAAAGGCAGGTGGGCCCAATGGAAGAGCAACTGCTGGCCAAGCGCGTTTCTGTCAGTCGCAGCGAATTAGGTTCTTTGCGGCGGATGTTGGTTCGACTCCAACGGCTTTTGGCCCCGGAACCGGCTGCATTCTTTCGCCTTCTTAGTCGGCCTCCTAGTTGGATTACAGAAGACGAACTTCAGAACCTGCAACAAGCCGCAGAGAAGTTTTCCACCGCCATCAGCGATACAGCGGCCCTGGTTGAGCGCGTCAAACAGCTTCAGGAAGAATTGGCCGCCTTCGTCAATGAACAGACCAATCGCACGCTGTTTGTGTTGACGTTAGTAACTGTGCTGGCCCTGCCGATTAACCTCGTGGCGGGTTTGTTTGGCATGAACGTAGGTGGTATTCCTCTGAATCAACACCCGTACGGTTTCTTTTTGGTCGTGGGCAACCTGCTGGTTTTGACAGCGTTCCTGGCGTTTTGGGCGTGGGGCAGACGGCGTTACTAGGGGGTTTTCAGAGGTGATGTTCAAGCCTTCGATCAGTCGGCACATGCGCGCTGATGAGTGAGGCTGTAGCAGTATCTCTCGGCGGTCGTAGACCGCCGCTACAGAAGATTCAAGGGAGCGAACTCCACTGTTCACTGCAATCTTTGCAGTGAAGAAATGCCGTAGTTTTCCTGAAGCGCCGGGGCTTCGGCGGCGACTTGCGATGCGTCGAGCTCGATCTGCTTGGGATCTTCTTCGGTCTCGATTTTGATGAAGCCTTCGACTGGTTGCTTCACGGCTTCGGCCAGATCGTCTAGCGATTTGATTTCTTTTCCGTTCACCTTTTTCACGGTCAGGTAGGCGAGATCGTCGTAGCCGATTGTGCTATTCGCCGGGAGAACCTGGCTGAGAATCACTACGCGGCGGTTCCTCTCCGGGAAGAGTTCGGATTGGAAATGGTCCATGTAAACCAACCGCTGGGGCGCTTCGCGTTGCCAGTTCGGTCCCCATTCTTTGAGATACTGGCGGGATAACTCCTGAAAAATCAGGCCGCCAAGAACATAATAGCGCGGCGCCTGATCGAGATAATACGGCGGACTCACGTAATCCTTCGCATCGCGATGTTCCAGAGTTAAGTTCAGCTGCATCGGCTTGCCATCGCGCTGAAGGTGGAAAGGAATAACATCTCCGGCATACGCGTGCGCTGTCAGCAAATTGGTGAATTCGATCTTGCCATAAAGCGGATCTACGTAGTTACCGTTCTCATCAATGTCGTGATTTCCGACCGCGGTCACGATGTCGCCGACCTTCAGTCCTGCCTTGTTCGCGGGCGTGCCCGCTTCGACATTGGTTATGTAAACCCCGCGCTTGCCTTTTTCTCCCGCGAACTCGCGCAGCGCGGGATCGCGCGTCGGGAAAAATGTGAAACCGGCTGATGGGAAACCACGATAGTTTTGACCTTCGGCTTCCTTTAAAAAATGCGTGATGACCGGCGCCGGGATAACATCGAGCAGTTGCGAGCGCGAATCGTAACGCAACAGCAATCCTGCGAGCTTATTCTTCTTAACCAGCGGAACTGTGTAGCTGTTCTCGCGATACTGCATGGGAATGCTTACGCGGTAGGTGAGGAAATTCCCAACATCGATCGGATAGGACATCATTTGTACCGTCGTCACCAAACCTTCGGTCGTCAGTAACGCGCCTGTCGGTTCCAGTTGCCAGGCCGCGAGCCTGTCGCCAACGACTGTATCAGATGTGATTTCGAGCGGCGTGATCCCGTTCAGGAAACTTTTCTCAGCCGGTTCGAGCAGCGCCAGGTTTGCTTCGTAATCGATCACAAGGACATTCGCCGCCGTTTTTTCACCGGACTCTGCGCGTTCAAGCTCCACGTAATTTTGGTTTGTAACCAGATCGGCAGTTACAAGGACACGGCCCTTCGGCAAAACCGCCCCGAGCGCGCGCTTTGAGAACGGCGCTTTCTTTTGCCACGGCCGAAAATAATCATGTCCCTGTCCAGTCACATTCACCCGCACGAGCGCGACCTGTTTTGGCTTGCTCGCCGTGGTCGGGATAGCCGGTTCTTTTTTTGCCAGCGCCCCGCTGATTGCGACCAGAACAATACCAAAAGTGATGAAGGATTGTCTTCGCATCTTAGTTTTTGTCCTCCACGGCTGCGACGCGCGATGCGGGCTTCTCCTCGAGATTTTGCTCTTTCAAAACGTTGTAACGCGTCTTGATGCGTTCGCGTGCGGCTTCCACTTTGTTGCGATCGAGGACCAGCGGAGGTCCGTCCCCAATCATCCGAATCACCAATCGCTCGGGTGCCTGAGCAAAAGCTTCCGACAGTTCATCCAGCGTCCGAATTTTTTTGCCATTTACTTCATCCACGATCCCGCCGCGGTAAGGAGTGAGATAACTGTTGATTGGGTCCGGCAAAATGTTGCTCAACACAATGACATCAGGATGATCCAGGTAAATTTGCTCCAGGATAAAGTACTCGAAGAAATGCCTAAGGCGCAGGTCCGATGCGCGATAGGCTTCGAGCATGTCCAGGCTTAGCGGTTGGAACAGCAGTCCGCCGTAGAGCACATAACGCGGTCGCACATCGTAGCTGTGACCCTGAATCGAGTACGGCCAGGGCTTGAACAATTTGATGGTCACCGTCATGGGCTGTTTGTCCCGCAGAATGTCGAGCTTCACCGAATCGCCTTTAAACTTGCGTTCCACGACTTCCTCGAACTGCGAGCGTTCGCCGTCCATCTCGACGTTCGCGTCGCTTGCGATCGGATGACCGTCAATTGAGAGAAGCACGTCTCCCGATTTCAGAACACCGTCGGACGGACCCGCCGCGACCACGGAACCCACGAGCACACCGCGATCGTCATCTTTCAATCCAAGATATTTGCGTTGCGCCGGATTTTGCAGTTTCGCGTAGGTGATCGCTAAATCTGGATATTCGTCATAATGCTCGTTGTTGATGTCTTTTAAAAATCGGTTGATCACGGGTGTCGGAATCATGTAAGCGACGCCCTGAGCGACGTCGCCGCTGTAACCTTGAAACGCGACGCCAACAACTTTGCCGTCCTGCATGACCGGACCGCCGCTGTTGCCCGGATTGATCTGAGCGCTGATCTGGATTGCCAAATGCTGGTCAACTGATGAATGCGTGTAGAGCTGAAAATCAATTCGCGAAACGATGCCGGTTGTGACGGACATCCGTTCTCCGCCAATTGGATAACCATACGCTGACACCGTGGACTCAAGCGCCGGGATGCCGCCCAATTTTAGCGGGAGCATGTTTTTGAAAAAATCCTTCGCCGGCACGGTGATCAACGCCAGATCGCAATCGTTGGCGATGAATTGCACCTTGGCCGGATATTTATTGGGATCGCCGTCGCGCTCCACTGTGATATAGCGGCTGTTTGCGACGACGTGCGCATTTGTCATGATGCGGTTGCCGCTGATTACAAACCCAGCGCCGACGCCGCGCTGGAGTCCGCCTGCATTCCACGGGGCCTTATAATCGGGCTCCACCGCCGTCGCTGTGATTCGGACAAGACTTTTCTGGACCGGCCCGTTTGGCTTTGGCGGGACCATGGGCACTGGCACCGGAACCACCGCTGGGCTAGGAGGAGTCGATCGCGACATGCCAGGATGTTCGGCGGGAATTGGCGGTTCAACGGGAGGCGGCGCCGGCGTACCTTCCTGGGCACGCACAAAAAGCGCGAACAGCATAGTAGCGTAACCGATGATTAAAATGCGTTTCATGGCGGAAAGGCTCGAACCTTAAATAGCCTTAGAGAAAATCAAGATAAAGGATTTCAAATTGCAAATGGTCCTTCGGCCACATACTGACACGGTAGAGGCGCCCCGCGTTCAAATCATGAAGAACAGGAACGCGCTATGTCGACTGAAATAGTTCGTTCAAGTCTGTCGAAGGCGCGTTATGGGCCAGCAGATTGAATGTGCCGTTTGTTTTGATGTCTTGCGCAGCCCGGAGGAAAGCGCCCCAGGCTGCCAGAGCGAGACCGGAGCCGACAGAGATGCGGCGCACACCGAGATCGGCGAGATCGGAAAGTGTGAGATGATGGTTAAACCCGGAGACCAGGACATTGACCGGTTTTGGCGCGACTGCGTTCACGATCTGTCTGATCTCATTTGGATCACTGACGCCCGGCGCGTAGAGACAATCGGCGCCAGCTTCAGCGTACGCGGTCAGTCGGTCGAGTGCGGTGTCCAGCGAATCGGGATCACCGACCAGCCACGCTTCGCAACGGCCGGTTAACACCACGCCAGTTTTCGAAGCGTCGATCGCCGAGCGCGCCGCTCGAATGCGTTCGATCGCGAGCTTCTTCTCATACAACGGGAAATCGCTGCGCCCAGTACCTGTCCTCGATGGACAAGCCGGCAACACCGGTCTCGACGCAAAGTCGCACATTCGCCGCGACCTCTTCAGGTTCGTCCGCGTAGCCGCCGTGGAAATCTGCATTCACGGGCAACGATGTTGCATCGACAATTTCGCGGATGTGCGCAAGCATCTCGTCACGTGGGACGCCGCCATCGGGTTTGCTGCGCGAAAAGGCGAATCCTGCCGAAGTGGTGGCGAGCGCTCTGAATCCAAGGCGTTCGAGATAAATTGCGGTGCCGATGTCCCACGGATTTGGAAGCACGAAGCAGCCGGACTCGTGTAACGCGCGAAATTTTGTGGCGAGAGATGTCTGAGTTGATCTCATTCTCAAATGTTACGCTGCTTTGGCGACGGCGCGATGTCTGACGTTTGTGTAAATGAAGCGCCAAAGGCGCTGCTCATCTGATGCCTGGGGCATCGCCCCAGGAATTTGAAATTGGCCGCAAACAAGCGCTGTAAGCGCGCTTCATCTCGCAGCAATAAAATTCGCCCGAGAAGTGAACCGCGCTTTTAGCGCTCGGATTTATTTCGTACGATGAATCCTGGGACGATGTCCCAGGCTATTGTTGAACGTTGCCTTGGCGCTCACCGGGCTTCCAGATCTGCCGCAGTGGCCCATCGGCGCCGTAGATCGGATCGTAATCGGGAATTGGCAGAGCTGCGATGGTGCGATCGGATTTTGGACGTTCGCCAGGCAATCCCCGAAGCAAATCCCAGCTGCGTCCATCCGGGTAAGCTCCTACAACGCTAAAATCCGGGCTCGCGCCGATGTGGTGATGCGCGACACCCGCCGGAATGAGAATGACGTCGCCGGCGCGGACTTCGACGGTCTGGCCATGCTCGCCGCCGAGTCGCATCCTTGCGGAGCCAGCATAGACACCGAGCGCTTCGTGAGACGTGCTGTGATAATGAGCAAAGGAATAGACGCCGTTTCGCCAGGAGTTGCGCCAATCGTTTTGAGCGAATCCGCGCTCAAAAACGGAAGCGCGATCTTGCGCGTCCGCCGTGATTGCCGCCCGATACAATAGCACAGGCAGAACGTTGCCCGGATAAATGCCGTCGTCCTTAAAATGCAGCTGCTCCGGCTGGACGATCTCTTGCCTCTCAGCCATCGGGAAAACACTCATAAATTCCACGGGAATATCGAACGTGCAGAAAACAGCGGTCGTATTTAATTAAATCGATCACAGACAATTGCGTGTTGCGTCTCCGAATGTGACTCGTATTGGCACCGTCGCCAATTTATTCTATATGCAGAAACCCGAAGGCGTATCTCAATTGGTCGAACATCTTTTTCGCCATGAGTCTGCAAAAATGGTGGCGACGCTGACCCGGATTTTCGGGATTGAGCATTTGAACCTGGCCGAAGATGTCGTGCAGGAGGCGTTGGGACGCGCATTGCAGACGTGGCCATACCGCGGCATTCCGGAGAATCCTTCCGCGTGGATCATGCGCGCGTCGCGCAACCTCGCACTCGATGTGATCCGGCGAGAAAAAGTTTTTCGAGGGAAGGAAGCCGAAATCGCGCGCCTGATCGAGGCTGGCGGATCTTCCGCACTCCCAGCCGTTAGTTTTTCAGAAAACGAAATCGCAGACGACCGGCTCCGGATGATGTTTGTTTGCTGTCATCCGGTCATTCCTCCAGAGGCGCAGGTCGCGCTGGCGTTAAAAACGCTGTGCGGTTTCAGCGTTACGGAGATCAGTCGAGCTTTCCTAACGACCGAAGCGGCGATTGCCAAACGAGTGACACGCGCAAAACAAAAGATCCAGGAGGCGCAAGTTCCATTTGAGATTCCGGTCGGCGATGAGTTGGCGCGGCGGTTCGAAAGCGTGCTGCAATCGCTCTATCTGCTGTTTAACGAGGGCTACAAAGCATCCAGCGGTGACAAGCTGGTTCGCGAAGAACTATGTCATGAAGCGATCCGCCTCACGGAATTGCTGGCACAACATCGCGCTGGAAATCAGCCAAAGACGCACGCATTGCTGGCGCTAATGCTGCTGAACACGGCCCGCACCCCGGCGCGTGAAGATGATCAAGGCAACCTGCTTCGACTCGAAGAACAGGACCGGACGCGCTGGGACCAGACGATGATCGCGCGTGGAATGTCGCGCCTGCGCGAATCGGCTGCCGGTGGCGGGATTAGCGAATATCATCTCCAGGCAGGCATTGCCGCCTGCCATGCGACTGCAGTCGATTATCAATCGACCGATTGGGCGAGGATTCTCGCGCTCTACGATCGATTGGTGGAATTTGATGACTCGCCTGTGGTTGCGCTCAATCGCGCCGTGGCAGTCGCAAATGTTCACGGGCCGCACGCGGGACTGAAAGCCGTGCGCGCCATAAGAGACCGCGAAAAATTGGCTTCGTATTACTTGTTCTATTCAGTGATCGGCGAGTTTGAGATGCGATTGAACAATCCTGAAGCCGCAGCCGAACAATTCCGTAAAGCCTTTGAACTCGCGGAAACGAAATCAGAGCGGGCGTTCCTTTTGAAACGACTACAACAGTGTGAACCAATTTCCGAAGGCAGGCCAACGGCCTGAGCCATCATAGCCGAGGGCATCGCCCTCGGATCATTGTTATCGATCGGAATTCGTCCTGAAAGGGCAAACCAATTCAATCCCACAGATATCGTTCATCGTACGGCGCTCGGTATTTTTTCAGAATCCGCAGATATTCCTGCAGGAATGTCTCCTCTTTGTGATGCTCCTCTTGGTCGAGAATGTATTTCTGCACGGCTTCGAAATGTGACGGGCTGACACTGACAAGCCCGTAGCCATCCTGCCAGTGAAAATCGGGCATGCCCAACGTCTTGATGAATTTAGACGAATCCTTCTTGAGAATTTCCAACACCTTCGCCGTCGGAAATTTCTTCGTGAGATTGCATAGCACGTGAACGTGATCAGCCGCGCCACCAATCGTGATTGAATTACATTCCAGGTTTTGAAGAATTCGTGATTGATACGCCTATACCCGTTCGCGAATGTTTCGGGTGAGCCACGGTCGGCGTTCCTTGGTCGAAAAGATGATGTGGGCGCTCAGAACGTGGAGCGATTGCGGCATAGGCGCCGGACGGTGGCATAGTTTGGTTTGCCCTTACAGGGCGAATATTTTTTCAATCAAAAACCGAGGGCCCCGCCCTCGGCTATAATGGTTCAGGCCGTTGGCCTGACGATGCTCACAGTGCCGGCGGAAGTTTTCGAATTTTTTGTCGCAATGTCCTGAATTGGATCACTCGTTCGTCGTATTTCTGACAGACGCAAAATCACTTCAAAAGAAAGGCAAACATGAGCAAGTCAGAGAAGAAACAGGATGCAAGCATCACCTGGTTTGAAATCCCAGCCGACAATCCAGAACGCGCCAAGGCATTTTACAGCAATCTGTTTGGTTGGAAAATCACTCCATTTCCCGGTAGCGGCGATTACTGGCACGTCGATACCGGCGGCGCAGACGATAGTCCGGACGGCGCGCTGAAAAGGCGTAAACATCCGCAAGAACCAGTCGTCAACTACGTCAGCGTGAATTCCGTGGATAAGTTCGCTGATAAAATTTCGAAACTCGGTGGAAAAATCTGCATGTCCAAAACGGCAGTACCGCAGATGGGTTATTTCGCCGTGTGCCAGGATCCCGAGGGTAACCCCTTTGGACTTTGGGAAAGCGATCCGTCGGCAGCCTGACAAAATAATTTGTCCCGATCTGGGTTGCTCGTTCGTCGTAGTTTTGAAACCAAGAAAAAAATTAACGAATCAACTCTCAAGTAAAAAATAATATGAATACACAAAATCAGAATGGATACCTGCTGTTGTACCGAAGCAGCGAATGGTACAAGACGCTCTCACAAGAAGAGCTCCAGAAACTCATCAACCAGAACAAAGCCTGGTTCGAAAGATTGACTGCGCAGGGCAAAGCCAAGCCTGGTGGCGCGCTGGAACGCGCAGCCGTGACTGTCTCTGGCAAAAACGGACGGGTCGTTACAGACGGACCTTTCGCTGAATCCAAAGAAGCCATCGGCGGATATCTGATGCTGGATGTCGAAACGATCGAAGAAGCCATTGCCATTGCTCAGAGCAGCCCGGGCCTGGCTTATGGCGGCTCAATTGAAGTGCGGCCAGTGGCTGAAGAATGTCCGCTCGACATCCGCGCACGTGAATTGGTGCACGAAGAACAACTTGCAACCGCTTAAACTCAATCACAGTTAATTCTCAATCATATGAACACACAAAATCAGAATGGATACATGCTGCTGTTTCGTGGAAACGACTGGACCAAGAGCCTCTCGCCAGAGGAAAAACAAAAAGTAACAGATCAATGGATGGCCTGGTTCAGACGGCTGACGGATCAAGGCAAAGCCATCGCCGGGAACCCGCTCGAACCCGAAGGCAAAATCGTATCGGGAAAAAACCGCGTGGTGTCGGATGGCCCATTTGCGGAATCGAAGGAAGCGATTGGCGGCTATTTTCTTCTCGACGTCGCCAGCTTCGAAGACGCGGTGGCGATCGCGCGGGAATGCCCCGGACTACCGTACGGTGTGCAGGTGGAAGTCAGGCCGGTTGCGGCCGAATGTCCGATCGCAAGCGAACTTAAACATGAGGAGCAGTTCGCGAACGCATAACGCGACGCACACGGAGTATGTCTCATGGCTCACTACGTTGACGGACTTGTCATCCCTCTTCCGAAAAACCATTCGATGTGCAGCGAATGATGGACGGCGGATTCAAGACCATGGTCGAAGCCTGACGCTTTGATGGATGGGGTGCGGCGTCACCGCGAAGTGATCCAAATTAGAAAGAAGGAGGAAAGAAATGAATCGTGTCACTCACTTTGAAATTTACACTGACGACCCTCAAGCGGTGCAGCCGTTTTACCAGGATGTCTTTGGCTGGAAGTTCAACAAATTCGAAGGCGGCCCGATCGAATATTGGCTGGTCACGACCGGCGACGATAAAGAGCCGGGAATCAACGGCGGGATGACCCGGCCCCGTGAAGGTCAAAGTCCCGGTACCTTAAACACCGTCGCAGTCCAGTCTCTTGATCAAACGATGAAGAAGATCGAGCAGCGCGGCGGAAAAATCTGCGTGCCGAAAATGGCTATCCCAAACGTTGGCTGGCTCGCTTACGCGGCAGATCCGGCCGGCAATATCCTTGGCGTTATTGAGCCGGATACGAACGCAAAGTAGCATCGCATTTACTCAACCAGGGCCAAACCAGCTATGACGCAAGAAGAACACAAGGCAGACAATATCGCCGCAATCGCGCGCGCCGCTTACGAAGCCTATGTTAGCAAAGATCGTGCGGCAATTGAGGCACTGATCGCGCCAGACTTCCATTTCACCAGCCCGCTCGATAACCGAATTGACCGGGCGACCTATTTTGCACGTTGCTGGCCGAACAGCGAGATGATGAAGGGTTTCGAGTTTATCAATCTCATTGTCGACCGCGATCGTGTCTTTGTGACCTATGAAGGTCATAAAGCTAATGGTCGAGTGTTCCGCAATACTGAAATCGTTACCGTGCGCCAAAACCAAATCGTTGAGGTCGAAGTCTATTTCGGTTGGTCAATACCGCATGAAGCCAAACCTGGTGGCTTCCTGGAAGGCAATGGGGATTGAGATTCAAGCTGAAAGGAAAATAAGCATGCAAAACAACACGATTCGACTTCATCGCGTCCTCCGAACGACGCCCGAAAAAATTTACAAGGCATTTCTCGATCCCGACGCGATGGCCAAATGGCTTCCGCCGAACGGATTCATCGCCAAGGTGCATAAGATGGACGCCAAAGTTGGCGGCGCATACAAGATGTCGTTTACGAATTTCACGACCGGTAAAAGTCATTCATTCGGCGGGACGTACGTTGAGTTGACTCCGCACGAACGGATTCGCTACACCGACAAATTCGACGATCCGAATCTGCCCGGCGAAATGCAGACGACCATAACGTTGACGAAGGTCTCCTGTGGAACTGAACTAAATGTGGTGCAGGAAGGCGTTCCAGGTGTTATTCCCGCCGAAGCGTGCTATCTCGGCTGGCAGGAATCGCTGGCTCAGCTGGCGCAACTGGTCGAGCCCGAGATCCCGGATTGATGACAATGTCGAGAATGAAAATTCCATTTTCTGGCGGATGCGCGTGTGGCGCGATTCGCTACGAATGCAGCGCCGAGCCGGTCATGATGTTCAAGTGCCATTGTCGCAATTGCCAACAAATGACTGGCAGCGGATTTTCTCCCGCAGTGTTGGTTCCGGCAGAGGCCTTGCGAATTATGCGCGGTCAATTGCGTTTCCATTTCACAGCGAGTGCGGCCGGCGGCCAGCACAAACGCGGCTTCTGCGCAGAGTGCGGCTCTCTACTGACCGGAGGCGAGAACACCGAGCGCCCCACCGGTGTCGTAGGCGTCACGGCCGGGAGTCTTGATGATCCGAGTTGGTTTCAGCCGCAGATGGACATTTTCGTTTCAGACGCCCAACCGTGGGACCAGATGGATCCGGCGATACCGAAATTCGAGCAGTATCCGCCGTCAGCGAAAGAATAGAGAACCCAATTTCACAAACCGACACCGAATCGGTTGGACTTGATTCGACCGTCTTTACAATTCGTAACAAATGGGTCAGCTGGTTCAGAGAGCTCGAAATATTTCTCCTGTCCAGACGAGCGCGGCTGTGCCACTCCTCACCACTCAATCACCGTGCTGGCCCACGTGAGCCCGCCGCCGAACACGACCATCAACACGTAATCGCCGCGTTTGATTCGCCCGGTGCGGTTCGCTTCATCAAGCGCGATCGCTACAGCGGCAGCAGAGGTATTTCCGTATCGATCGAGGTTCACGAACATTTTCTCGCGCGAAATGCCAAGCCGATCGGCAATCGCCTCCATGATTCGCAAGTTTGCCTGATGCGGAATCACGCAGGCGATGTCTTCGATGGAAAGCCCCGCCTGATCGAGCGCTTTTTTGGCCGCGTTCAACATCGCGATGACGGCCTGTTTGTACACCTCCTTGCCGGTCATGTGGATGGTGACCAGGTTCCTGTCCACGTTTTCACGCGTGATCGGGCAACGCGATCCGCCGCCCGGCATGAACAAGATGTTGGTGTACCGTCCGTCGCTTCCGATGTGGGTGCTGATTACGCCATGGGGACTGCCCCGATGTCGCAAAACAGCCGCGCCGGCGCCGTCGCCAAACAACACGCACGTATTGCGATCGGTCCAGTTAGTGATCGCGGTCAACTTGTCCGCGCCGATTACGAGAACCGTGTCGTATGTGTGCGATGTGATGAACTGCTGCGCGATTTCCAACCCGAAAATAAAACCCGCGCACGCTGCGGAAATGTCGAGGCAGGCAGCGTTCGTCGCTCCGATTTTTTTCTGAACGAAGCAGGCTGTGGCTGGGAAAAGCATGTCGGGCGTGGCCGTCGCCAAAAGGATAAGATCAATTTCCTTTGGCGAGATCTTCGCCTGCTCAATGGCGTTCAGCGCTGCTTTCGCCGCCATGTCGCTCGTATTTTCGTCCTTTGCAGCGATGCGGCGTTCCTTGATGCCGGTGCGAGTGGTGATCCACTCGTCGCTGGTATCTACCATGCGCGAGAGGTCCTCGTTAGTCAGAACCTTCTCAGGCACGTAACTACCCGTGCCGACGATTGAAACTGTCCGCAACGTCTTATGAGATCGCGGGTTCGAGCGGGGCTGTCGTTTCATGATACCGGCGAATTTCCTCGACGATATGCGGGTTCACCTGCTGTTCAATGGACTCGGCTGCGACGCGCAACGCGTTCTTGATCGCCAGCGGTGTGCTTGCACCGTGCGCGATTATGCAAATGCCATTTACCCCGAGAAGCGGACTGCCGCCGTACTCTTCATAATTCGTCTTGTCCTTAATCGTTCCGATGGCATTCTTCGCGAGGAATGCGCCCACTTTTCGCATCCGGGTACGCATGAGCTCGTGCTTGAGCCATTGAAACATCGCCACCGCGATCGATTCGCACGTTTTCAAGATAACGTTGCCAACGAATCCGTCGCACACGACAACTTCAACGGGATCTTCAAAGAGATGGCGACCTTCTATGTTGCCAACG
The DNA here is from genome assembly GCA_963803285.1 of uncultured Verrucomicrobiae bacterium. Classification (GTDB taxonomy): domain Bacteria; phylum Verrucomicrobiota; class Verrucomicrobiia; order Chthoniobacterales; family UBA10450; genus Udaeobacter. The sequence continues at coordinate 103,573 of CAWDMG010000007.1, forward strand.
AAGTTAAGCGAACTTGGTCTCAGCATCTTAAATACTTCCTTGGTTAGTTCGGTGCCCTTGACATCCTCGTCGCCGAGCGAGACCAGACCAACGGTCGGATTCGTATAATGCAGAACATGCCGTGAATAAACCGAGCCCATAAATGCATATTGAAGAAGGTGTTCTGGGCGCGCATCGATATTCGCGCCAGCGTCGATCAAAACGAAAACATTCGTCTCGGTCGGAAGCACGGCCGCAATACCCGGCCTATCGATTCCTGGCAATGTGCGAAGCTTAATCGTGCTCGCGGCAACGGCTGCGCCTGTGTGTCCGGCGCTCACTACGGCGTCCGCATCACCGTGCTTAATAAGATCGACAGCCCGGCTGATTGAGGAATCTTTCTTTCGCCGAACGGCGGTCCAGGCGCGATCACTCATATCAACGACCTGTGTGGAATGCACAATCTCGATCCGCGAATCGTTGCACTGGTGTTTGTGCAACTCGTTTTCAATCTTGGCCGAGTCTCCGACCAGATAGAGCTTGTTGATCTGTTTGTAATCGCGCAGCGCCATAACGGCGCCGGCAACGAGGTTAGGCGGGCCAAAGTCACCGCCCATCGCGTCGAGGGCGATCTTCATCGGTGCGCAACTTTGCGAGCTAAAACGATTGATTGCAAAGCGAAATTTGTGGCCGCTTCGCTGCGCGAAGCGTGGCTGGACTGTACGTCGCCCACAGGGCGACGGCTACAGTTACTTGCCTTCCAACGTCAACACCTGTCGCCCGCGATAATAGCCGCAGGACGGGCAGGCGATGTGCGATGGCACGCTGCTCCCGCACTGCGGACATTTGTTGAGCTGCGCCGCGTGCCAGCGGTTTGCCGCTTTCCGCGTGCGCAGTCGCATCTTTGATGTTTTGCGTTTTGGAACTCCCATTGGAAGCAATTAGGAAAGCAGGAAATCAGGAAAAGACAAACGGGCGAGCTACAATTTTAGTTTATCCAGCGCGCTCCAATCCGCTTCAGGCTTCGCATGCTGCTCTTCCGTTTTGGCCGGTTTGGCCTTACAAACCCGATCACCGTCTCTGTCGCAGTGAGGATGCGCCGGTAAGTTCAACAACAGGTCCTCGCGCATAAAGGGCGTCAGGTCGACCGTCTCCGGCCCGTGCAGCTCCGTGTGCACGGCGAATGCGGGCACTCGAATTTCATGCACGAATTCTTGCAGACACGATACGCAACGCAGTTCCACCGGTTGGGACAACGAGCCGTTCGCCCATAGCCCGCCGTCAGCAACGCCGACGTCGATGTCGTAATGCAGAGGACCGGCACAGCGAATTTCCTCCAGTGCCAGCTCCTGGATGGGACAATCTTCTTCCCCGCTCAGATGCAGACCTTGGGGCGGGATTTGTTTCAGATGTACTTTCATTGCGATTCCTCCATTCCCGTGTTGTCAGGTCGAGCGAAGTCGAGACATCTCTGACTGTTAATCGAGAGTGCATTCAAAATCAGAGATTCCTCGACTCCGCTGTGCTTCGCTCGGAATGACATGCTGAAAAAGGTTTGGAGTGTTCACTGCTTAAATTTCCCACTCAGCGCTTTGGCCACACAATCCGGAACAAAGGTTGAGACATTCCCGCCGAGCCTGGCGATTTCCTTTACGATGCGCGAGCTGAGATAAGTATATTCCTCCTTCGGCATCAGGAATATCGTTTCTACTGCGGCATTCAGATTTCGATTCATCAAAGCCATTTGGAATTCAAATTCAAAATCGGAAACTGCGCGCAAACCTCGAATCACGGCGCCCGCGTTTTGAGCCCGGGCGAATTCGACCAGTAACCCGCTAAACTCGGCAATCCGAACGTTCTCGATTCGACCGGCAGTCTCTCGCAATAAATCCATGCGTTGCTCGAGCGAGAAAAGCGGTTGCTTCTCGTCATTATGGGCGACTGCCACGACAACCTCGTCGAACAATTTTCGTGCGCGCTCAATTACATCCAGGTGTCCATTGGTCACCGGATCAAAGCTGCCGGGGTAAATTGCGCGTCGCATCGGCGAAAATCGCAGAGGAATGGCGAAATGAAAAGCCGAATGGCAAATGAGAGATTCAACATGGAGAAGCCGCTCGTCATATTCGCCGCGGTTGCTTAAGGCTCATGAAACATCACATTGCGATTAACTTCGATGCGCGATTCATCGCCTTATAAGACCATTGCCGTTGCGACAACGTTTTCGCCCCGGTTCAAGCACGTTCTTGCTGAAGCGAAACGGATCCGCGACCGCTTTGGAGCCGAACTTCATCTGATCTATGTGGGCAGCCGAAATGAGGAGACGTCGAGGAGATTTTGTGACGTGCTCGTGGAACTGGAGCTGCCAGCTGAGTCGCCGATCCATTATGAAGAGGGCGATCCGGCCGAAGCTATTCTGGCCGCGCTCGCGAGGGAAAATATCGATATGCTCGTGGCCGGTGCGCTGGAGAAGGAGATCGTGTTACATTCGTTTCTGGGCAATGTCGCACGGCGCCTGGTGCGAGAGGCCAACTGCTCAGTCATGCTGTTCACGCATCCGGAAAAAAGACCGAAACCTCTGCGCAGGATCGTGTTCATTGCGGACCACTCACAGCAGGGATTGCTGGCCTTGAAAACAACGCTGATGCTTGCGGAATCAGAATCATGCGAGCGACTGTACGTGATTGGAATCATTACCGCGTTTGATGAAGCGAGGGCTTCGATCGCCGGCGATGCCACCGGTAGCACCACGCATAAGCCGAACCATGGTGAGGAAGACCCGCTTGAAGAGTTCGTTTTGTCAGCCGGCGCGACTGAAGTTCCAATCGAGACGCGTTTCATTAAAGGCGCTACGGGCCTCGCTGCATCCGATTTTGTGCGATCGGTGGAAGCCGACTTGCTTGTCGTGCCGCTGCCGAAGAGTCGCGAAACGGTTCAGCGACTGCCGAGCAATATTGCTTGGGTTAGCGATGTGATTCCGTGTAATCTCTGGATCGTCCGCTAGAGGCCCGGCCTGTCATTCCGAGCGAAGTCGAGGAATCCCGCGGCAAAACCTAAGATTGACTCCACGGGATCCTTCGACTCCGCTTCGCTTCGCTCAGGATGACTGGTGCAAGTAAATCGATCCTGCAATGAACGAGGCGCCTGAATTTCAACCGTACGGTTTGCCGCATCTGACGGTGATTTTTATAACCATCGGTACTGCCGTTTGCACTTGCGGCACTGGTACGGCGAACAAAATCGCAGCGGATCGAGCGGGTGATCATCGTTGCGTTGTCAGCTGTGTTGATCTTGAACTACCTGGCTTACCTGGTTTTCATTCGCAGCCGGGGCGTGGTGGATTGGCGGCAGATGTTGCCGATGCAAATGTGCGACTGGGGCATGGTTGTGGTGATGGTGGCAATGTGGACAGGAAACCAGCGCTGGTTTGAGGTTGCCTATTTCTGGGGGATTGGCGGCACGCTGCAAGCCGTCCTTACGCCCAACCTGCCTTATGGTTTTCCAGACTGGCGGTTCATCAGTTTTTTCACATCGCACTGCGGCATTATCGTCGGCGTGGTTTTCCTGATGCTGACGCGTGGCTATCGGCCATACGCGATGTCCATTGTGCGCGTATGGTTGTGGTCGGAGTTCTATTTCGTGGTCACGCTAACCGTTGATAAACTCACTGGTTTTAACTATGGATTTCTCCTGCATAAACCTGAGGCATTTTCGATTTTGAGTTTTCTCTCCGATTCATGGCCGTTGTATCTCTTGCAAATGCACGGAGTGGCACTGCTATTTTTTCTCGTGCTCTACGCGCCATTCGCGGTTTTTGATATAACGAAAAGGGGATTAATCCAGAAAACAGGAAAGCAGGAAGCGACTCTTTAAATTTCTGCGCTCCTTTTTTCCTTAGAGATTTATGGCCAAAACAAAACCATTGCGTGTCGGGAAAGTGTCGATTGGCGGTAAACGCCCCGTCTTCATTCTCGGCCCGTGCGTCATTGAGTCTGAGAAATTTGTCTGGCGCATGGCGAGGAAGATTGCTGAGGCGTGCGCTTCTGAGGAAGTTGATTTCATTTTTAAAGCCTCCTACGACAAGGCAAACCGAACTTCTGTCCGCTCGTTTCGCGGAACCAGCGTGCGAGAAGGTTGCGATATTCTCGCGGACATCGGGGGCGAGCTGAACATTCCGGTGACAACCGATGTGCATTCCCCGGCTGAGGCCGAGATTGCCGGCGAGAACATCGACATGTTGCAGATCCCGGCGTTCCTTTGCCGTCAAACGGATCTGCTGCGTGCCGCCGCAAAAACGGGTCGCGCGATTAATGTAAAAAAAGGCCAGTTCCTCGCGCCATGGGAGGTGCGAAACATCGCCGAGAAACTGATCGCCTTCGGCAACTCACAATTCTGCTTCACCGAGCGCGGCACCACGTTTGGATATAATAACCTCATTGCCGACATGCGCTCACTTTACTGGATGCGTGACGCAGGTTATCGCGTCATTTTCGATGCGACACATTCCGTGCAGCGGCCTGGAGGGGCAGGGGACTCGACGTCCGGCGACGGTATATTAGCCCCGGTGTTGGCCAGGGCCGCAATGGCTGCGGGGTGTGATGGAATCTTTATGGAGGTACACGAAAATCCGGCCCGCGCCTTCTCCGATGGGCCGAATCAGGTTCGGCTAAACGATTTGCCGAAGCATCTGCGCATGTTAAAGGCTATTCATGCTGTGGTTTCAAGCGGGGGTAAGCGACCCTAGTCGCGCGGGTGGCGAGCGGAGACCAGCGGGATTGCCGATTGTGAATCGCAGTTCTTTTTGTTGGTTCTTCGCGATCTGGCTGTTATCGGTCGTGCTGGGTATCTTAATTCTGGCGCCGCATGCGTTGGCCCAATCAAAGGGTCGCAAAGGAAAGGGTCGCGCGAAAGCGGCCCCGATTTCGTCTCCCGGCGAACAGAGTCTTACCAACATTCCACTGCCGATCGGCCACGAAGCCAAAGGCCTTGTGTTGCCGGATTTCGACGGCGAAGGGCATCTGCGGGGAAAATTCGAAGCGGGAACGGCGCACCGGATCGACCAGGAACACATCGGATTCGAACATCTCAAAATTACAACTTACACTCCGGAGGATCAGCCGGACCTAAGAATCGACATGAGCACGTCCGTGCTTGATTTGAAAACGCGCATCCTCAGCTCGAAAACACGCACCACCATCCAGCGCGCGGATTTCAACATCGCTGGCGATTCAGTGGACTTCGATACAAATAGTAGAACGGGGCGGTTGATCGGGAACGTAAAAATGGTGATCACTGACACGTCGCGTCTAACGGCGAAACCCGGCACGAACCAATGAAGGATTTGACGGCGCTGGTTCTGGCTGTCGCCTGTGCCACCGGCGCACGCTTGCACGCCCAGACTGCTGCTGTGACGCCCAATGCAGGTGCAGCCGCGCCCAAAGCAGTCGCAGTCGCGCCGGCGAAAAAGCCGAAGAAACAACCAGCCCAGAAAGAGAACAAATCGCCTGCCAACTCGTTGTTTGGCCAGAGCGGCATGGGCTTAAACACAAACGAACCGACGACGACAGAAATCTACGCTGACGAAGCGTTCTTTGATTCGACCAAGAACGTGGGCACATTTAGCGGCCGAGTGAAGGTGACTGATCCGCGTTTTAATCTTCAATCTGACAAATTGACCGTGTTCATTACAAAGGGAGAAAACCAGGGCCTTGAGAAAGCGATCGCCGAAGGAAACGTCGGTCTTGTGCGTGAACGGCCCGATCCGAACGGCGGGGCGCCAACGCGTGCAGTTGGGCGCGCAGACAAAGCGACTTACACAGCCACGACTGGGGACGTGGAATTGCGAGGGACGCCCCGGGTCCAGGAAGGAGCTAACATGCACGTAGCAACGAGCCCTGATACCGTCATGATCATTAACCAGAACAGCCAACTGACAACCCACGGTCCAAGCCGCACGGAGATTCGTCAGCAATCCAAAGACGAGGAAGAAAAGAAAGCAAAGAAAGAGAAAAAGGCCGAAGCAAAGAAAGCCGAAGCTCAGCCGGCGCCCTCTCAATCGGTGCCCGCAGCAGCCCTGCCGACACCATGATCAGCCAAACTGCGCCCGTTTCCATTCCCAAGCGTTCTTCGGCGGCCGCGCCAAAGGTGGAGACTGTTCTTACAACCGACCAACTGGTGAAGATCTACGGCGGCCGGGCGGTGGTGGATGGGGTGAACATGAACGTGCGCGCGAGTGAGATCGTTGGACTTCTCGGGCCGAATGGGGCTGGAAAGACCACCAGTTTTTACATGATCGTTGGCTTGGTCAGACCAAATAGCGGTCGCGTGATTTTTCGCGATACCGACGTGACGGATTACCCGATGTACAAGCGCGCCCGGCTCGGCATGGGTTATCTGCCGCAGGAAGAATCGATCTTTCGTAAAATGACGGTCGAACAAAACATCATGGCGATTTTGGAGACGCTTTCGCTGAGCAAAGCCGAGCGACGGAACCGTTGCGATCAGTTGCTGCACCAGTTCGGAATTGAGCGAATTGCAAAAAATACGGCGCTGACGTTAAGCGGTGGAGAAAAACGGCGTTTGACCATCGCCCGTTCGCTCGTGACGGAGCCGAAGTTGTTGATGCTCGACGAACCGTTCAGCGGCGTCGATCCCATTGCCGTTTATGATGTGCAACAGATCATCGTTAATCTCCGCAAATCGGGGTTGGCCATCATGATCACCGACCACAACGTCCGCGAGACTCTCTCAATCGTGGACCGCGCCTATTTGATTTTCGATGGGCGCGTCGAAAGCGAAGGCACTAAGGATTTCCTCATCAACGATCCGATCAGTCGTCAACTTTATCTTGGGGAACGATTCAAGATGTAAATTTCTTAGATTGCGACCTAAGAAACTGCTCCTCGGGCTCAATGTAATTTGTCTCGATGCCCCTCTTGTCGCTATCGCGTGGCAGTGGCTTTTCGGGTGTTGCCTGCATATGGCCGTGTCAATATGGGCTAGTGGGGCTTTGTTCCTGACTGCATGGTTGATTTATTTGGTTGATCGACTCGCGGACGCCTTTTCCTTGCAAACGAATTCTCCGCGATCAGCGCGACAACAGTTCTGTTTGCTTCACAAAAAGCTCTGGCTGGGTTTGATTCCGGTTGTCGGATTGATTGACGCAGCAATTATTCTCCTGTCCCTCAATCGCGATGTGATCACGTCCGGTGCATGTCTAGGGGGAGTCGCAGCGCTGTACCTCGCAGTCAATTATGCATTCAATGAGGTGTGGGAAGTAGTTCCGCTGAAAGAGATCACGGTGGGATTTTTGTTTTCGGCAGGGACGCTGCTTGTTGTGATCTCCAAATTCGCCCTGGTACCGTCAATTGTGGGACGCTTGCCGGCGCTGCTGGCTGTGTTGCTCTTTGCCATTTTGTGTTCGCTCAATTGCATGAGCATTGCGGTGTGGGAACGGGATCTGGATCGAGCGCAGCGAAAGCATTCGATTGCTACCCGATGCCCAGACATTGGCGTTCCGATACGAATTTTTTGCATTGTCGTGGCATTGGCCGCGCTGTTGCTCGCGGCCATCGCCAGTTCACTCCTTCCCATTGCGATATCTCTTTCTGCAGGCGCCGCCCTGCTTGCGATTCTTCACTTCGTATCTATCGGTAATGATGAACGCACAGCGCTGGCAGACCTGGTCTTGCTAACGCCGGTTGCATTCTTTTTTGCGAAATCGCTCTCGTGAGCTTTGATCGACTTGCGCCCCATTACCACTGGCTGGAAGCCGTGGGATTCGGGTCTGTTCTGCAGAAAGCGCGAACGCGCTGGATCGAAGCAGTCGCGAGGCCGAAGAGAGTTTTGACAGTCGGCGAGGGGACAGGCCATTTTGTGCGCAAGTTCGTACGCGTCCATCGCGACGCCGTCGTGGATTGCTTGGATGAAAGCGCACGAATGTTGGAATTGGCGCGCCTACACATCTCAGGTCCGGTTAACCGCGTAAGATTTTTCAAGGAAGATATTCTCTCCTGGACGCCACCGGCCTCCTACGATCTTCTCGTCACGAATTTCGTCCTGGATTGTTTTCCACAAAACGAACTGAAATTGGTTCTTGGAAAACTCGCTGGGGTCGCAACTCCCGGTGCATACTGGCTTCTGGCGGACTTTTGCATTCCAAAAACAGTTCTTGCACGTACGCATGCAAAAATCTGGTTGGGAACGTTGTACTTGTTTTTTCGAACGACAACCGGCATTCACGCGAAACGATTGGTCGATCCGACGCCTGAACTGCAGGCCAACGGATTTGTCTGCCTTAAGCGATCGCAATGGAGGCTGGGTCTTATCAAGTCCGAGCTCTGGCAAAAGACGCTAACACCGGTACGCCGCGACGATATCCGTCGTGATTGAGTTGACTCGATGTGCGCCTTCCGTAAGATCTGTTCAAGGCAATGGAGTTTGCCTTCTGTGCCGAAGGCATTTGGGACAGAAAACCGCGCGAGCTGATGACTCCTTCCAAGCACGGAGGAGTTTTTTTATGCTCGGTTACATTTTGGTAATGCTCGGCGGCGCAATTGGGACTGGCGCGCGATTCTGGATGTCGGGATTCATTGCTGAACGGGTGGGTGAGTTTTTTCCTCTCGGCACCCTTGTCGTGAACGTTAGCGGTTCGTTCGTCGTCGGGTTCTTCGCCGCGTTTACAGGTCTGGAAGGGCCACTTCTTGTGTCGCCGCGATTTCGGCAATTTTTCATGATCGGTGTGTGCGGGGGTTACACAACGTTTTCATCGTTCAGCTTGCAAACACTCGATCTCGCTCGTGATGGAGACTGGTTGAAGGCGTTGCTGAACACGCTGCTGTCGTTCGCTTGTTGCCTCGCAGCCGTCTGGCTTGGGCGGATTCTTGCTCTCACGCTTCTACCAAAATAGAAATAGCGTATGAAAATTCCAGAAGACGCTGTCCTCCTGCGGATTTTTATCGGCGAAAGCGATCGCCATCGCCATCAACCGCTCTACGAGGCGATCGTTCTAAAAGCGCGCGAAATGCAGATAGCGGGCGCAACCGTCTTGCGTGGGCCGATGGGATTTGGAAAATCCAGCCATTTGCACACGGCAAAAATTCTTCGCCTGTCCATGGATCTCCCAATCGTGATTGAGATCGTGGACTCCGAAGAGAAGGTCAACGCATTCCTGCCTGTGCTCGATGGGATGATGGGCGGCGGTTTGGTCACGCTCGAAAGAGCCAAGGTAATTCGCTACCAGGATCAGGGAAAAAGATAAGCAATCGAGCGGCAATCTCGCGATCAGATGTTGGTTGCAGCAAAAAGCAGCACCGAGTCGGCGATAAGATGTGATGCAGATTGGAAATTGCGGGTATTCAAGCTAGAAGTTACGTGCAATGGCGGAAGAACCCGGGACGCAAACGATTACATCCTCAAGCGATCAGCAGAAGAGCGTCCCAATTGTTACCGTCGAGAGCTTTTACAATTCGCACGCCGAAAAGCTGCAGATGAAGCTCGAGGGACCGCGTGTGGGGTTCCATAGAAAAATTCGGGAACCGACTATCAATAGACCTGGACTCGCGCTGTCGGGGTTCTACACCTATTTCGCCGAGAAACGCATTCAGGTGCTGGGCGCTGCAGAACATTCTTATCTGAAAAGTTTACCCGCCAGAATGCGCGTCGAGCGGTTTTGCAACTTATGTGAACACAAAATTCCGTGTCTTGTGATGTCGCGCGGGTTTCATCTGGCGCCGGAGTTGCTGAGCGTCACCGGCGAAGCAAAAATCGCGGTGTTTCGAACTCCGATGATTACAATGAAGTTCATCAACGCCGCAACCATCGCTCTTGAGATGGATTTCTCGCCGACGGTAACGGAATTCGGAAGCATGGTGGATATTTTGGGAATCGGCGTGTTGATCCGCGGCGCAAGCGGCATCGGGAAAAGCGAATGTGTGCTGGGATTGATTGAGCGCGGCTACAGTCTTGTGGCTGACGACGTGACGCGCATGACGATGCTGGAGGGACGGGAGCTCATGGCCACCGCGCCCGAAATGACGCGCAATCATATGGAGGTGCGCGGGATCGGTATTATTGATGTGGCAAAAGTCTTCGGGATCGGAAGTATTCGAGTGGAAAAACGCCTCGACCTCGTTGTCACGTTAAAGGAGTGGGGGGACGTGGAAGAGGTTGACCGAATCGGACTTGACCGGGAATTTTATGAAATTCTCGGACTCAAAGTACCGCACGTGACTATTCCGGTGCGACCCGGGCGCGACATGGCGCGGTTGATCGAGGTCGCTGCGATGGACGAAAAATTGAAAGGCTTGGGACAGAACGCAGCCGTTGACTTCAATACAAGGTTGCTTCGGTTGATGGAGCAGAAGAGGGCGACCTAATGGGATTGTTGTATCGAAAAGGCAGCCGCGCTGCACCGGCTCAGAAGATCGAAAAAGAGCTGACAATCGTGAACCGGCTTGGTCTGCACGCGCGCCCGGCTGCGATGTTTGTGCGCATTGCCAGCCGTCATCGCTCGGAAATTTGGGTGTCGAAGGAAGGCGAGGAGGTAAACGGCAAAAGCATAATGGGCCTGATGATGCTCGCTGCCGGGCAGGGCTCAAAGCTGAGTATCCGCTGCGACGGACCAGACGCCGACAAGGCGATGGAGGAGCTGGAAGAACTTGTCAAAGCGGGCTTCAACGAAGACTGATTCGCCCGACGCGCGGTGTCACACCATTGATGCGCGAAGGACTTTCGTGAGTTTGACATTGGCCTTACTCTCGGAAGCGAATGAGCGACAAAGCGGAAATCCGGTTTGAAGGAATTGGCGTTTCCCCTGGAATTGCCTTCGGAAGAATTCATGTCGTCCGCGAGGACGTGGATGAAGTGGTGCGTTACCAGATTGCGCCATCGCAGGTTACGGATGAAATCGGGCGGTTCGAGGCCGGGCTCATCCAAACGCGGATGCAGATCCTGGAGATGCAACAGCGGATTGCCGAATCCATTGGCGCGAAAGACGCAGCGATTTTCGATGCGCACCTGCTCGTGGTCGAGGATCGCACGTTGATCGATGAGGTTTTGCGAAAACTCAAGACCGATCTTTGCAATGTAGAGTGGGCGTTCCAGGAAGTAGCCACGCGTTACGCTGAGACCTTGAGCAAAATCGACGACCCATATCTGCGGGAACGCGCACTCGATATCCAGGACGTCACCAAGCGAGTAATTCGCAATCTGCAGGGTAAAGCTCCCAAGGCATTTCTTTCTCTGGGCCAGCCGCACATTCTTGTTTCGCATAATTTTACGCCGTCGGACACGGCAAGCATGAGCCGCGACAATGTGCTCGGGATCGCCACCGACGTCGGCAGCCGCACATCGCACGCCGCGATTCTGTCGCGTTCTCTCAATATTCCGGCGGTGCTAGGCCTGCACGATATCACTGCAAAGGTCGAAACCGGTCAGCACGTTCTTGTCGATGGGAGCGATGGCTGGTTGATCGTCAATCCGACGCCGGAAACGCTGGAGTACTACAAGCAAATTGAATCACGAAGGGCCAAAGTCACGGCGCAACTGAAGCAACTGCGCGAGACGACCTCCACCACGCGCGATGGACGTCACATTGTTCTTTCGGCAAATATCGAACTTCCGGAAGACGTCGATGCAGTTATAGCCAACGGAGCGGAGGGGATCGGACTTTATCGCACCGAGTTTCTTTATTTGAATCGCGAAACTCTGCCAAGCGAGGACGAGCAATACGAAACCTACCGAAAGGTTGCCGAGCGTGTGCGTCCGAATCCGCTGATCATTCGAACTTTTGATTTGGGTGGCGACAAACTGGCTGCTGGTGCATTGGACGCCGGCGATGAGTTGAACCCTTTCCTTGGCTGGCGCGCTATCCGGTTTTGTCTTGAGAACCAGGACATTTTCAAAACGCAGCTTCGCGCCATTCTCCGCGCCAGCGCCGTGGGCAATGTGAAACTCATGTTTCCCATGATCTCCGGGTTGGATGAATTGCGCCGCGCCATGGCCGTGCTCGGGGAATGCAAACAACAGTTGCTCAGCTCAAAAATCGAGATGGCTGAAAGAGTGGAAGTTGGCGCGATGGTCGAGATCCCAAGCGCTGCCATCTGTGCAAGCGCGCTTGCACGCGAGGTCGATTTTTTCAGTATCGGAACAAACGACCTCATTCAGTATGCGCTTGCAGTAGACCGGGTAAATGAAAAGGTCGCGTATCTTTACGAGCCGACGCATCCGGCAATACTTCGTTTGCTCAAGATGGTTGCTGACGCGGCGCACGCGAACCACATCTGGGTTGGCGTTTGCGGTGAGATGGCGGGCGACGTCGCGATGGTGCCGCTTTTGTTAGGCCTCGGAATGGATGAACTCAGCGCAGCAGCGACCCTGGTGCCGCGAGTCAAGCGCGCCGTGCAAAGCCTGACCATTCCTGAATGCCGCGAGTTAGTCGAGGAGACATTGAAGCTTAACACTGCATCTGAAATTCTAGAGCGTTGCCTGCGACTGGCAGACAGTCGCTATGGCGATCTACTCGGCTAACACCGCGTTGAAAGCGTTGAACTGTTGAAGCGGTCGCCAAAGAACGTCATCCTGAGCGAAGCGCAGTGGAGTCGAAGGATCCCGTGGAATTACCTTTGACGTTTCGCTACGGGATTCCTCGACTTCGCTCGGAATGACGACCTTCTAAGCGGGGCGCGTGACGATCACTCTTCCCCTTCAGGATCAGTCTTTAGTCCCTCTTCCTCCATTTTGCGCAGGACATCGCTCATATCGTCCACTTCGTCCCACACATCCTGGCTCACGTAAATGGGCGCCTTCTGCTGCGTAGCCATGGCGATGCAGTCGCTCGGTCGTCCATCCAACTCGATAATCTTTTTTTGCTGCAACTCGTTTTCGACCTGAATGATGACGCGCGCGTAGTAAGTGGCATTCTTCAGGTCATTAATGATCACGCGCTCGACTTTTGCGCCCAGCCCCGCGAGCAGATGCGCCATCAAATCATGAGTGAGAGGACGCTCTTTGGTGATGTTACGCATGAACATTGTGATGGCGCTGCCGACGGTTTGATCGACGTAAATGATGAAAACCTTCTCATTGTTGCCAAGGAAAACCGCGCAGCCACCGCTCGTCGGTAAAACTGCTCGTACCTGCACCTCGATCACCGTCTTGTTCATCGCGCAAACAGTACCTGGACGAACAGGAAAAACAAGCTGTGCACACGACGCTCCTCATCCATCACCTGCGTCTTACGTGTCGGACGAAGATTTTCGCGCTACGGGCTTGAATGTTCTGCACGCTGATTAATATGCGCATTGCGGTCGACACCGAACGTGCAACGACAATGAAAAGCGAGTGGGATATCGAATCTGCCATCGCCACATACAACGTGGAGGGATGGGGCGAGGGCTATTTTACGGTCAACAGTTCAGGCAACGTCGAAGCGTGGCCGTTGAAAAACGATGGCGGTTCCATCGATCTGCTGGAAGTCGTCAACGAAGCGCGTGCCAGAAACCTCAGTTTTCCGTTGTTGATTCGGTTCCAGGATTTGCTCCGGCACAGGGTCGAAGCAATTAACCGCGCATTTCAAAGCGCGATCTCTGAGTTCGGCTATAAAAATCACTATCGCGGCGTTTTCCCGATTAAGGTCAACCAGCTGCGCGAAGTCGTCGAAGAGATTGTCGACGCAGGCGAACGATTTCATTTTGGACTCGAAGCAGGCAGCAAGCCAGAGCTCGTCGCCGCGCTTGCGATGCAAAAAGACGCCCAGACTTTGATCATCTGCAATGGGTACAAAGATCCTGCTTTCATTCGCATCGCGTTGCTCGGTCGCAAACTCGGCAAACGGGTCGTTATCGTGGCAGAAAAGCTGGAAGAGGTTGAGCAAATCATCCGCGCGTCGAAGGAGGTTGGCGTTGAGCCTTGGATTGGAATTCGTGCGCGCTTACACAGCAAAGGCTCCGGTAAATGGTCGCCAAGCGGCGGCGAGAACGCGAAGTTCGGCCTCGACACGACGAATCTGGTCGCCGCGAGTCAGATGTTAAAGGATGCCGGGTTGGCGCACTGCCTGAAACTTGTCCATTTCCACGTCGGATCGCAGGTGCCGGACATTTCGACGATCAAACGCGCAGTGCGCGAAGGCGCGCGATATTACGCAAAGCTGTCGAAACTTGGGCACCAACTTGGTTATCTCGACGTCGGCGGCGGGCTCGGCGTCGATTACGATGGATCGCGCAGCGACTTTGACAGTTCCACCAATTATTCGCTCCAGGAATACGCGAACGACGTCGTCTGGAACATCATAGACGTTTGCGACTCCGAAGGCGTCGCGCATCCGGCGATTGTGAGTGAAAGCGGGCGCGCCACTGTCGCGCATCATTCTGTGCTGGTGGTCGAAGCGTTTAGTTCAATCGAAAAAACTGCGCCAAAGCTCAAGGTCGAAGCAAGTGAAAAGGATCACAAGCTGGTAGCGGATATCCTTGACGTAAAACAGCGGTTGAAACGCGGAAATCGTCTTGAGAGTTTGCACGACATCCAGCAAATCAAAGAGGAATCGCAGCAAACGTTCGATCTGGGTCTGCTCGATCTCGAGTCGAAGGCGAAGATCGACACGGTTTACTGGCAGGTCGCGCACCAAATCGTGAACATGCATCGCGGCTTGCGTTACGTGCCCGAGGAAGTGAAGCAGCTGGAAACGACCCTGGCAGATCAGTACATCTGCAATTTCTCCGTGTTTCAGTCGTTGCTCGACCATTGGGCGCTCGGCCAGTTGTTCCCGATCATGCCGATCCATCGGCTCACCACGCCGCCTGATCGCAACGGCACCCTCGTGGATATCACCTGCGATTCGGATGGAAGAGTCTGTAAGTTTGTCGATTTACAGGACGTGAAAGAAACGCTGCCGCTGCATCGGATTCATCCCGGAGAAATTTATTATCTCGGCCTTTTCATGGTGGGTGCTTACCAGGACATCATGGGTGATCTGCATAATCTGTTTGGCCGCGTCACGGAGGTACACGTTTTTCTCGATCCAGATGAAGAATCGGGCTGGTACATTGAAGAAGTTATCGAGGGCAGCACAATCGGAGAAGTGCTCGCAATGACGCAGTGGGATAAACTCGAGCTGATGCGCTTGCTCAAAGCGCAAGTAGATGAAGCGATCAAAACCGATCGCCTCAAGCCTAACGACGCAATGCGACTCCTCGATGACTACGAGCGTTTCCTTCAGGAATACACCTATCTCAGTTTCAATGGCGTGAAGGCGCCACCGCAACCGGGCAGTTGGCTTCCGCTCAGCTGATGACAAGCAGCGCGCTCGTGCGGTTGATCGCGATCCTGATCGTCGCTGCGGCGTTGCCCTGTCGAGCAGAAGACACACTCAGCGGGCGGTGGGAGGGCACCGCACGGATTCCGGACGACGAGTTAACCATCGTTGTCGATCTTGCCCAGAATAATGGGGCGTGGGTCGGGTCGATCATCATTCCCGGGCTCGGAGTGAAAGGCACGCCGCTCACGGAGATCAAGGCGGATCCGTCCGATATAAATTTCGCCGTGAAAGGCCCACTTGGGATTCGACTGAACTTGCGCCTGCTCGGTCCTCCGGAGAACAAGTTGGCCGGCAATTTTGAGCAGGCCGGAAATCGCGCACCTGCAACGCTACAAAAAACGGGACCGCCGCAGGTTGAGTATCCGCCGCGGAACACGCCAGTAGCCAAGGAACTCGAAGGCGAATGGAAAGGTGACTACGAAATGCTTGGTTACAAGCGTCATGTGTCGATCAAGTTTACGAATCGCGGAGCAGACGGGGCGACAGCGGAATTTGTGGTCGTTGGACGTAAGCACAACAATCTCCCTGTAGATCTTGTTATGCAGGAAGGCGATCTGATCACGGTCGATTCACACGACATAGGATTTAGCTTCGAAGGACGGCTGAGAAGTGGAAAACTCACCGGCGTAATCCGACAAGGCGCGACTGAATCACCACTTGTCTTGGAGCGCGCGCAAAAGCCATGAAAGCCTGGCACATCGCAGTTTTCCTCGCGAGTCTTTGTGCAACTACAGCGCTTAACGCCCAGTCAATGTTTCGCGGCGATGCGATGCACTCCGGTGCGTATGCGGGACGTGCGCCGCGACAATTCCATCGCGTGAAATGGAAATTTCCAACCGGCGATCGCGTGATTTCGTCGCCGGTGTTCAAAGATAACGTTATCTATTTTGGCGGAGACGACGGAAATGTGTACGCGGTTGATGCTGCGGCTGGTCGTCAAATTTGGAAGCGAGCGACAAACGGACCGGTGCCCGCGACACCGGCGATCGCGGACGGTACGCTTTACATCGGCAGTTACGACGGAAAATTTTACGCGTTCGATACGCAGACTGGCGCGTTAAAGTGGAAGTTCGCCACCCAGGGGGAGCGCCGGTTTGAGGCGAAAGGTATACATGGATGGCAACCGAAAAACCAGACTATCGCAGACCCGTTTGATGTGTACCTCTCGAGTCCCGTCGTCGCGAATGGCATGGTCTATTTCGGAAGTGGCGACGGAAATCTTTATGCGCTGGATTCGGCGACCGGCGAATTGCGTTGGAAATTCAAGACCGGTGACGTCGTGCACGCTTCGCCAGCGCTCGTGGATGGCGTTTTGTTTTTTGGAAGCTGGGACAGTTATTTCTACGCCGTGGACGCTGCGACAGGAAAAGAGAAATGGCGTTTCCACGGAGGCGAAGATCCAATGATTCACAATCAGGTAGGATTTCAATCTTCGCCAGTTGTCGCGAATGGTGTCGTTTATACCGGCTGTCGTGATTCGAATCTTTACGCGCTCGACGCGGCAACCGGCAAAGAAAAATGGCGATTCTTTAATGATCTAAGCTGGGTGATTACGTCGCCTGCGGTTGCTGATGGCAAAGTCTTCTTCGCCACATCCGATTCGAGTTTGTATCACGTCGTTGATGCAAACACCGGCAAGCCTGTGGTCCGCCAACAAGGGAAAGCGTACATGTTTTCCTCGCCCGCGATTGTTGGCGATGTCGTGTTCATCGGTGTGCTGAACGGGACGTTGGAAGCACGCGACGCCAAAACGGGCGAGCTACTGTGGAGCTTTCAGATCGACACCTCAAAGCGAAACGCCGAATGGGTGCTCACCGCCGACCGTAAGTTTAACGACCCATTTCTCTTTCACTCCAGTTGGCGTGAAGCGCCGATTGTGGCGACCGATGAACAAATTCGCCTCGGCGGAATTTATTCATCGCCGCTTGTCATAAATGGTGTCGTTTACTTCGGCAGCGCAGACGGATTTCTCTACGCACTAGAGTAAGGTAAATCCGTTGTTTCCCTGGCGACCAACAGGATTCATCGGGCCTGTGCTTGTAAACGCGGCGCCGCGCGTTGAAAGTTTACCGCATTTCAAATGACGCAACTTTCTCCAACTCCGATTAAGAATGCATTGCAGAGCGCTGCGCCGATCGAATTGATTCGTGTGCAGGGATGGACTCGCACGCGGCGTGATTCGAAAGATTTTTCATTTATCGAGCTGAATGACGGCTCATCTCTGCGCAATCTTCAGGTTATCGCGAAGAAGGATGCGCTATCGAATTACGCAGACATCCAACGACTCAACACTGGTGCTTCGATTGTTGTGAAGGGCGCGCTGGTGCCGTCCCGGGGCAAGGGACAAAAATGGGAGCTCGTTGCGCGAGATATCGAAATTGTCGGCGGCGCGGACGATAGTTATCCGCTCCAGAAAAAGGGGCACACGCCGGAATTTTTGCGCGAGATCGCGCACCTGCGTCCACGGTCGAATCTTTTTGGGTGCGTTTTCCGTGTGCGTAGCCGGCTCGCGTTCGCCGTTCACCAGTTTTTTCAGGAGCGCGGGTTCATTTACGTTCATACACCGATCATCACCGGCAGCGATTGCGAAGGCGCGGGTGAGTTATTTCGCGTTTCAACCATCGACGTCAAAAATCCGCCGCGGAAAAACGGCGGCGAGATCGATTACGCGCAGGATTTTTTCGCCCGCCAAACTTACCTCACCGTCAGTGGACAGTTGGAAGCGGAGGCGTTCGCCTGCGCGCTTACCAAGGTTTACACCTTCGGCCCGACATTTCGCGCCGAGAACTCAAACACTTCGCGGCACGCCAGCGAGTTCTGGATGATCGAGCCGGAAATGGCGTTTTGCGATCTGACCGGCAACATGGATC
This sequence comes from uncultured Verrucomicrobiae bacterium, assembly GCA_963803285.1. Taxonomy (GTDB): domain Bacteria; phylum Verrucomicrobiota; class Verrucomicrobiia; order Chthoniobacterales; family UBA10450; genus Udaeobacter. The sequence goes on from CAWDMG010000007.1 coordinate 121,735, forward strand.
TCGCCGAGGAGTTGGTGAAGTATTTGATCGCCGACGCGAGAAAGCAGTGCGCCGAAGATTTGGAATTGTTCGCGAAATTCGTGGACAAAGAGTTGCTTGCTCGACTTGATTTCGTCATTGAACGGCCGTTTCAACGGATCACTTACACTGAGGCAGTCGAGCTTTTGAAAAAGAGCGGAGAAAAATTCGAGTTCCCAATCGATTATGGATCAAACCTGCAGTCGGAGCATGAGCGCTGGCTCACCGAAAAACATTTCAAATGTCCGATCACGGTTTTTAATTTCCCAAAGGAAATCAAGCCGTTTTACATGCGTTCCAACGATGACGGCAGGACCGTGGCGGCCATAGATTTGCTGGTGCCAGGTATTGGCGAGATCGTTGGCGGCAGCCAGCGCGAAGAACGACTGGAAATACTGGAGGACAACATGGGGCGCCACAACATGAATCCTTCCGATTACAAATGGTACCTCGATCTGCGTCGCTATGGGACTGTGCCACACTCCGGCTTCGGCCTCGGCTTTGAACGGATGCTAATGTTCATCACCGGCATTTCGAACATTCGCGACGTGATTCCCTTCGCGCGCACGCCCGGCAGCGCCGAGTTCTAGTCCTTTGTGAGTCCGAGCGAAGTCGAGGACACTCCTGCTGCTTACCGACTCGGAGCATCACGCCTGATGACCACACCAGTGCTCGGCTATTTTTATTTGATACGGTGACGACTGACCCAACTCAGCATGCGATAACGCGCTCTTCATCCGTCAACCCGGATTTATACCATTCTCGCATCGGACGGTCGGAGAATCGATGCGGTAAACAATGCTTGTTTATTGGCGGGTCCCAGTCGTACACTTCCACCGCGTGAAGCGAGAACAATCAATAATCAATCAGTCGCTCATCAGGTCAGGCTTCGACTTGGAACTGCTGATGGGCGAGCGCTACATCAAGTACTTCCTGCTTACTTCCTTCGAGACCGGTTCGATCCCATGGTGGACGCGGGATGTGAACGAACAGACCGGTGAAGTCACCAACCTCATCATCCATCCGCCGATTGAATTGGAACAAAACCGTCTCTACGAACCGCACCCTGACTTTGTACCACATCCGTTCCTCGATACGGTCCCGCTGGTGTACACCGAAAGCACTGAAGCGATGAACGTAACGCTTCTGCCCGAAGAAGAAGAGGCCGATATTCGCGTGCAGCTTATCGTCAGTGTAATCGCGCCGCCGTTAGGCCCGGGCTTCCCGCCGGTCGTTCTCACCGAGCAGCAGATGCACATCGATGCGCGCTTCTTTGTTCAGTCCGATCCGCTACCGAGCGGTTTCCAGGGAAACGTGCGGTTGCGTCTTGAGCTCGTGGACATCGGCGGACCATTCATTGAGCTGGCCAGCGGCCTGCCGGGCTTCGATAAGGAGAGAACTCTCAGACGCATGAAAGAGGAATTCGATCGCGATGTGCCGCTCAGCGTCGTGGGCGAAGGAGGCTCGGTCATGCAGATTGAGACAAAGAAGTTCTACGCAGAAGACGACGACGATCCGCCGACTTGTATCGGGCTTTACATAAATCTGAACCTCAGAAGTGGTCCTGAGCCGACGTCCTTTTTTGGACCCCGTGGTGACCTCGCTCTGGCCAAAAACTTCTTGCCGAAAGGGCATCACATGGCGTTCGGTTTCGCCAGCGACGTCTATGGCAAGCTCAGCAAGGATCTTAAGGAGCGCATGGCCAAACCTAAGGAAGGCGGCGGGTTCTTCTACCCGCTCGATCCTGACGAGCCTGGGCTTGGGAAAATAGTTCACGCTGCGGTATATCCCCTAAGCAGCCGTCCTGATCCCATTGGCGGTCACGGGCCTCACGACGAGAAGAACGTCCTAATCATTGAGGTCGAAGGTGAGATATTTGTTGACAACTTTTTCGATCCGAACGTGACGATGAAGATTAGGCTTACCCCCACCTTTAAGGATGGAATACTAACTTTCAGTCCCGGCTTTAGCTTAAATATTCCGTCGGCAGGGTGGCTGGTGGTTGGCTTTGCCCTGCTTAGCTTTTTATCGCTCAACCTGGCGATCCCGCTCACCCTGGTTGCGCTGGCCGCGAAGGCGATTGCGGAGGAAGTTGGCGAAGACATAGCCGCGCCGCTGGTTGACGCTCAGTTGGAAGACGCTTCCTTGCTCGATGCTTTCCCCAATAAGCTTGCAGTCGAAGCGCGGCGATGGGACCCGATGTACGAAACGCTGCATCAGGTCGTATCCCTGGTTGAAGAGGTTGTAATAAATGACGATGGGATGGCGTTCGCCGCCTACGACATGCGAATCGGAAAGGAACCGAAACTACGTGATGACGTGGTCATTCGCTCCGAAGTGCGCGACGATGAAGGCAACGTAAGCGGGTTGCTCTATCGCGTTATCGATTTGGATCAGTATGTGCAGCAGGCCGATCTGCTGTTTCCGGCAACAGATCGTTTGGATTTTGTGGGAACTTTACCGCCGGAAGGCGTTGAGGCATCGCGGGTGCACCTGAGCGTGGATCAGGCAATCGATCGCATCAAGAACAACCGGCTCGTGGGGCAGATACCCTATACGCCTTACAAGATCGACGAAGAGGAAAATCAGATTTATCAGATTTTGACGCTCTCGAAGCGGGAGGTCCCGGAGATACAGGACATTGCGCGAAGGCTGCTGCGACGGGAACTTCGGGCCACACGTGAACAGGAATTTCGCGACAGAGCCCGAGAGGAACTTGCTGCGGAACTCGGCCGCGACCCAACCCAGGAAGAAATCGACGCGCGCTTTACTGAAATACTCAACGCTGCGGTAGATGCAGGAGCGGACAAGCGGTATCGCCGGGAACGCGAGCGGTACCTGAAATTTGATCTCGAACCCTCCGAGTACGCGGACCTGCAACTAAAAAAGATCCTGGTTCTGGAGCATCACGGACTTCAAATCGTCAAGATGCAAAAGCGCTTCGGCGGCACAGTTTATTATCGCGACAAGGCGGACCGGGACAAAGGCGACAACCTGCTTTTTCTCCCGCGCTACAAGTCAACCACTGGAGTCTAGATCTGCTGCTTGCTGCCAACGCAAGGCGAGCGTCCGGTCCAATAAGAAAGCGCTACGTTGAAAAGCTTAACAGCGCACTATGTCACTGAGACTTTAACGAAGTCAGACATCAACGTGGTGTTTCTCGTACCCTAGTGAACTCGAGCTTGGAACCGTTCAGCTCCTGGAGCACGAGCTGCTCGTTCGAAAGTGTCACCACGTAAACTGTTGTAGCGAACGGCGTCTCGATTTTGATTCGGTCCTGATTTCCGAGCTTATATCTGCCGCGAACTTCTCCGACGAGCACGGAGCCGTTACCCGAAAATTCCCAAACTGTTTGATTTTCAGCGCCCGACATCCGCCATTTGCCGACGATGCTGGAATTCCCGCAGCCGGCCATAACAAAAAGCAGAACTGCTGAGGCGGATACCAATAGCAGATCTGCGCGTCGCGGAAATCCAAATCGCATTAGCCCAGTTATAATCGCGTGCGATTGTCAGGTCGAGCCAAAGCGAAACGTTATTTATGGGTCGCCTGTGCTTCAGGTGGCGTGAGCATGTATGTGTAGAACAAATGCTTGCCGCGCCGGGTTGTTACCTCGCCGTTCTTGCCGCCGGGGAAAAGCTCGCGCGTCGTTTGCTGATATTGTTCGTTTCCTGGGAAAAAGAGAAATGCCACTCCTTTGTTGTCCCGAGTTATGGACGCCAAATCCGTAGCAGGATTGGTCAACAGCGTCCACTTCTGCTCGCTCACGAGGTATCGCGTAGTTGCAGGATCATACGCCCACGAGCTTTGGCCTACTGTAAAGACTTCATAGTTAGGGCCGAGGGATGCTGAATACCGGCTCTGAGCAGTTTGCACCTCGTAATTCCGTTGGGCCGACCTGTATGCTTTGCTCTTCAGGCTCTCAGGGTCGGCGTAATAGCGATAGAAATAAAAATTCAGATTGCACCATTCGAGCACGAGTAACGCAATTCCGACTGCTGCCGGGAAGATCCATCTTAACCGGGGTTCCAACTCCGACTATCAGCAGTTATCAAGGAGCCTACAGGCACAGCCAACGCAACATAGACGGCCGGGAAGGCGGCAGTCCAATGGTTGATCAGGGGTGGCACGCTGTTCGGATATGCCACGAGCGTTCCGCCCACGAGCAGGACACCTAGCCCCGCAGCGAGTATGAGAAATGCGGCCGGATGACGCCAGTGCCACAAAAGCAAGGCAACGCCCAGCACCAGAAGGGCGCTTTCGGCAGGTAATAATAGCGGCCCATAAAATATGATGTCTTGTGAACTATGAGTGCTGATTCCAAGCAAGTTCTCGGACAACACTGGCCAAATCGTTTTCCAGGCTCGGTGGAAATCGGCGAAACTGATCGGAATGTGCGGTGACCAAATCAGGAGGCTTGCTCCGCGGCCCAGGTAGAGGTTCGGGTTCCGAATGAAGTGAAGCAACAGCGGGCCAAATCCTACAAAATAGCTTCCGGCCAACAGGAGAAAGCCGCCCGCGTACTGGCGTGCGTGTTTCCAATGAACAGCAAGGAGGAACACCATAAACATTGCCAGGATGAAGGGCAGTAGCCGTGTTCCATAATAAAAGTACTCGCTTAACCCGGCCGACAGACCTGCCAGAGCCCAATCAGATGGGCGACGCGACCGCAATGCCCGCAACAAGAAAAAGAAACAAGTGGCCCAGAAGAACTGCGTCACGATGTTGTTAAGCGCCAGGCGGCTGTAATGAACATTCGAAACGCTGAAAGCCATCATTGTGCTTCCAGCTATCGCTGCATATCTGCCCCATGTTCCGCGTAACAATGCGTAAAGCGGGATAACCGTAGCCGCCCCGAACAAAGCGGCAGGCAATCTTAACATTGCAAGTGAGCTTCCGCCCAGCTTCAGAAATACTGCTACGAACCAAAACCAAAGAGCGGGCAAATCAATCCCGCTCCACAACGTGCTAAAGACCGACGGCGGAGTTGTTGGACTTAGATAACTCTGAGTGGCGATGGTGCCGGTCATGATTTCGTCCGGATAAATGTTGTCTGGGAAATTCGTCAGATTCCAAACTCGACTTAGCAACGCCAGGACGAAAAGCATGGCCAGGAGCGCCATTTCCCACGTTGGCCAACCCCGAAGCCGTGGTGCACTGGAAACACCCCATAATGAATGTGAACCGAAGAAAGCAGAGCAAAGCAGCAAGGCTATGCTTGCGATCCATAAAATACCTGCGAGCCCGAACGTCTCACTTGGCGCTGCGGCATATCGAAGGTCCGCCGCCAGCACAAGCAGCATGGCGACCGTAACTCCAAACAAATAGAACAAGTGGCTGCGGTTTACGCGCGGCCGAGCACTAGCATCAGATGGAAATGCGGATACCCAATTTTGTCGGCGCCACAGGATCACCGCTAACATTGCAGAGGAAACGAGTACCAAAACGGCCCAAGGCCGGGCGCTCTCGTTTGCTAACAGCCAAGTGCCAAGCAGCGCGATTAAATAGATGATCGGGCCTGCCCAAACTCTGAGGCCGCATGGGGCACGCATTTGTTGCCCGAGTACCGCTGAACAGTTACGAGAAAGCCGGAACTATTTCTTGCTCTGTTCCTTCTTCGATTCGCCGTCCGAGTCGCTCGACTCCCTTGTGGTACGCTTGGATTCCCCGGGCCGATATTCTTCCTGCTCGGCTGCGGCGAAAGCTTTTTCCAACCCAACCATATCTTCGCCGGGACGAAGCGTATCAAAGGACTCGACTTCCTTGCGCAGTTGTTCTTCGGAATAATTCGCCGCTTTGATCGAGAGCCCGATGCGGCGCTCGATCTTGTCCACCTTGATTACCCGCGATTCGACTTCCTGACCTACTTTCAGGACGTCCTTAACCTTGGCGACATGATCCTCGCTCAACTGTGAGATGTGAACGAGCCCATCGATGTCGTCCTGCAATTGCACAAACGCGCCAAAGCTGGCGAGCTTGGTCACTTTACCTTTGACCAGGTCACCGATCTTATATTTCTCATCGATCGTTTTCCACGGATCTTCGGTGAGCTGTTTAATCCCGAGGCTGATGCGTTGATTGACTTTGTCGATATCGATCACGACAGCTTCGACTTCATCGCCTTTCTTAAACATCTCACTGGGGTGATTGATTTTGCGGGTCCAACTTAAGTCGGAGACGTGGATCATACCGTCGATGCCTTCCTCCAGTTCCACGAACGCGCCATAAGCGGTCATGTTGCGAATGGTGCCTTTGACCTGCCTGCCGATGGTGAACTTCTTCTCGATCTCATCCCACGGATTTGCTTCGAGCTGGCGCAGCCCCAGTGAAATTTTTTGTTCCTCTTTGTTCACGCCCAGAACAACGGCTTCGACTTCCTGGCCAACACTGAGGATATCGGAAGGACGCATAATGCGTTTCGTCCACGAAAGTTCTGACACGTGAATCAGACCCTCGACGCCTTCCTCGATCTCAACAAAAGCGCCGTAGGGAACAAGATTCGTGATCTTGCCTTTAACGCGCTGTCCGGCTGGGAAACGCTCCTCGATCTGATCCCATGGGTTCTTCTGCGTTTGCTTCAGTCCGAGCGAAACGCGCTCCTTTTCCTTGTTGATGTCAAGCACAACGACTTCTAACTGCTGCCCGACTTTCAACAGCTCGCTGGGATGTCCCAGTCGACCCCACGTAATGTCGGTCACGTGCAGCAAACCATCCATGCCGTCGAGATCGATAAACGCGCCGAAGTCAGTGATGTTTTTGACCGTGCCAACAACACGGTCGCTGAGGTTCACGCTTTCCAGGAATTTTTGGCGCTTTTCGCTGCGTTCCTTTTCGATCACCTCACGCCGGCTGAGCACGACGTTCTTTCGGTCGTCATTGAGTTTAACAATTTTGAAATCGTAAGTGTTCCCGACGAACTGCTGCAAATCCTTTGGTGGAACGACATCAATTTGGGAGGCCGGCAAGAATGCTTCGACGCCAATGTTGACCATCAGGCCGCCTTTGACGACCGATCTCACTTTGCCTTTGATCAGGCCGTCACCCTCGAAAACCTTAACGATCTTGTTCCAGTTTTGGCGGTAGGCTGCCTTCTCCTTCGAAAGCACTACCATGCCTTCTTCATTCTCCAGACGCTCCAGGAGAACGTCGACTTCGTCGCCAACTTGGAGCGACTCGGGATCCTCAAATTCGCTCAACGGAATGACCCCCTCGGACTTGTATCCGACATCGACGAGCACTTCGCGTGGACGAACTTCCAAAATCTGACCTTTGATGATGCTTCCTTCGCGGAAGTCCGGCATCGGCTTCGACATCACGTCCTGCATTTGAATCATAAAGTAAGTAGGCCTCCTCTTCAGTACAGCGGCGCTCTAAATCGAACACCGATGTCCGCGCATCCGGTTGCAGCCGGAAACGGAAATGGGGACGCCATACTAGGCGTTTTCGTTGCTTTGGTCAACTGACATGCGTGGAATTACCATATTCGGCGTTCAGCGTTGAGCGTTGAGTGTTTCGCCTCTATCCTAGAGAGAAGATGTGGATTGTCCGATTCCTGATATTGATCCTTCTCCTCTCAGCTGCTTCACTGCGTGCTGAATCCCCGGCAGAACAAGCTGTTCTCGCCGCGATCAAATCGCCGCAACCCACCGTCGTTCACTTCTGGGCGCCGTGGTGCTCCAACTGCCAGGCCGAGCTCAAAACGGGCGGGTGGACCAAAATGATCAGTGAAAATCCACAGGTGAAGTTTTATTTCGTTTCGATTTGGAATGATGGGCAGGACGGGCGCGCGATGCTGAACAAATTCGGGATCGCCGACCAGGCCAACGTGACAATTGCCGCTGATCCCGGTCCGCGTCGCGGTGAAAACAAAATCAAGCAGTTTGCCGCTTTGCCGCTGAGCTGGATTCCGGCGACTTGGATTTACAAAGGCGGCGATCTCCGTTACGCATTGAATTACGGCGAGGTCCGCTTTCCTGTGCTCCAACAGTTTCTGACAGATAGCCAGTCGGAATGGTCGCACAAAGGCGAGCCGTCGATTGAGTAACTTTATGAGCCAGAGTTCCGCAGCTCCCGCTATTGCACACAACAAACCGCCCGAGATTCTTTCGCTCATCGGTGATACGCCCCTGGTGGAGGCAACGCAGTTGGAGACCGGGCCGTGTCAGCTTTTTCTCAAACTTGAAAATCAAAACCCCGGCGGCTCCATCAAGGACCGGATCGCGCTGTCGATGATCGAAGCAGCCGAGGCCGACGGGAAACTGGAACCAGGCGGCACAGTGATTGAGGCCACAGCAGGCAACACCGGGTTGGGACTCGCCTTGGTCGCAGGCGCGAAGGGCTATCGCGTCTTGCTGGTAATTCCCGACAAGATGTCGCAGGAAAAGATATCGCACGTGAGAGCGCTCGGCGCCGAAGTGCGAATCACACGGTCTGATGTGACGCGCGGGCACCCCGAGTACTACCAGGATGTCGCGGCGCGTCTCGCCGAACAAATTCCGGGAAGCTTTTACGTGAACCAATTTGGTAATCCGGCGAACCCTCTCGCACACGAGCGCACGACCGGTCCGGAGATTTGGGAGCAAATGCGGCACGACGTGGATGCCGTCGTCGTGGGAGTCGGCTCAGGTGGAACGCTAACAGGGCTCGGCAGATTTTTTAATCGTGTGAAACCGCGGCGCGGCATCGAAATGGTTCTGGCCGACCCGACCGGCTCGATTTTGTACCGAGTACGTTAAAACCGGTGAGCTCGTTAAGTCGGGCAGCTGGGCAGTGGAAGGCATCGGTGAAGATTTCATCCCGGAAATCGCGGATATGTCGTTAGTCACAGAAGCATTTGAGATTGATGACGCGGAAAGTTTTGCCGCCGCACACGAGCTTTTGCGCAAGGAAGGAATCTTCGGCGGCTCGTCCACTGGCACGCTTCTCGCCGGGGCGCTGCGTTATTGCCGGGAGCAAACAAAGCCAAAACGGGTGGTCACACTCGTTCCTGATACCGGCAACAAGTATCTCTCCAAAATGTATAACAATTTTTGGATGGCCGAGCAGGGATTCATTCATCGCACGCCGCACGGCGATCTCAGCGATTTGATCTCGCATCGATACGAAGCTGGCGAAGTGATTACGGTAGGGCCGGACGATTCGTTGCTCACAGCGTTCAAGCGAATGCGCGACTCAGACGTGTCGCAGCTTCCAGTGGTCGATAAAAGCGGCCGCGCCGTCGGACTCATCGACGAATCCGATCTCCTGGTAAAAGTGCATCGCGAGCCGTCGCATTTTAACGACCCGGTGAGCAAGGCGATGACGGATCAGTTGGAAACGCTGCCGCCGGACGCCAAAATCACAGACTTGGTGGGTGTATTCGATCGTGGCCGAGTCGCTATCGTGATGGACGACAACAAATTTCTTGGGCTGATTACGCGCACCGATTGGCTCTCCTATCTGCGGCTTCATATGCCGAAATCGTCCACGCCGCCGGAACGCGAGTTTGTTTAGCGCAGGCGTTCCGCTTGCGACTAATTGTGGAGCGCAAGCCAGAGGCATGCGCTACCATATCGACGATGAAAAAAGAACAGGGCTTCGCGACGCGCGCCATTCACGCCGGGCAGGAGCCGGATCCCACGACCGGTGCGGTAATGACACCGATTTACGCCACGTCGACGTACGTGCAGGAGAGCCCCGGGAAACACAAAGGCTACGATTACGCCCGCTCAATCAATCCCACACGGTTGGCATACGAAAAATGCATAGCCGATTTGGAAAGCGGATCGCGTGGATTCGCGTTCGCATCCGGTCTGTCGGCGATGGCGACAGTGCTGGAGGTACTCGATAGCGGCTCGCATATTGTCGCGAGCGACGACTTGTATGGCGGCACCTTCCGGTTATTCGACCGGGTGCGCCGTCGCTCGGCGAATCTTGATTTTACCTATGTCGATTTGACTGATGCCAAAGACCTCGAGCGTGCAATCAAACCAAACACGCGCATGGTTTGGGTCGAGACGCCGAGTAATCCGCTGCTCAAGCTGATCGATCTTGAGGCGATCGCGAAGATCGCCCGCAAACGGAAATTGATTTCGGTCAGCGATAATACGTTCGCGACTCCATGGATCCAGCGACCCATTGAATCGGGGTTCGATATCGTTGTGCATTCCGCAACGAAATATTTAAACGGGCATTCCGATCTGGTGGGCGGCGTGGTCGTAGTTGGGAAAAACAAGGAACTCGCTGATCAAATTGCGTTTTTGCAAAATTCGGTCGGCGCGATTGCCGGCGCGTTCGATAGTTTTCTCGTCCTGCGCAGCTTGAAAACGCTGGCGCTCCGCTTGGAGCGGCATTGCTCAAACGCGCTGGAGATTGCGCGCTGGCTCGAGGATCAGCGCGAGATCAAATCCGTCCATTATCCCGGACTCAAATCGCATCCGCAACACGATCTAGCCCGGCAACAAATGCGCGGGTTCGGCGGAATGGTCACCATCGTTTTGAAAACTGATCTTGCCGGAACGCGGCGTTTTCTTGAGAACACGCATTTGTTTGCGTTGGCGGAAAGCCTGGGTGGCGTGGAAAGCCTGATCAATCATCCCGCGCTTATGACGCATGCCTCTGTGCCGAAAGAACAACGGCAAAAGCTTGGCATTACCGATTCGCTCGTCCGGCTGTCTGTCGGCGTCGAGGACGTCCGCGATTTAATCGATGATTTAAAGAGCGCGCTCGAAGCGATTTAGTAACTCAGGCATCTCTGCCTGACATGTCGGGCATGCTTCCAGCTTGCCCAAAAACGCACGCAGGCCGGAAGCCTGCTCGCCGACACAGCCAAGGATGGCTATGTTACGTCCGCTCATGGGCAACACATTTGGCCAGCTGTTCCGCGTCACTACATTTGGCGAGTCCCATGGCGGCGGCATCGGCGTGGTGATCGATGGTTGCCCGCCGCGCATCGAAATTTCCGAAGCGGAAATTCAACAAGAGCTGGATCGTCGTCGCCCGGGTCAAAGCAAGCTGACGACTCAGCGCAAAGAAGAGGACCGATGCGAACTTCTATCCGGCGTGTTTGAAGGCAGAACCCTCGGGACGCCGATCGCAATTCTTGTTCGGAACAAAGACGCTCGACCCGAAGATTACAGTGAAATCGCGCGCAAATTTCGACCATCGCACGCCGATTATACTTACGAGGCCAAATACGGAATCCGAAACTGGCAGGGCGGCGGTCGCGCGTCTGCGCGTGAGACGATCGGTCGCGTCGCGGCGGGTACGATTGCGAAAAAAACATTATCGGCCTTGTACGCGGACTTCGATCTCGTCGCGTACGTGACTCAAATCCACGAAGTGACTGCGAAGATTGACCGTTCCACCGTGAAGATGAATGACGTTGAGAGAAATATTGTCCGTTGCCCGGATGCTGCCGCTGCGAAAAAGATGATTTCGCTGATCGAGCAGATTCGGGATTCAGGCGATTCCATCGGCGGCGTGATCGAGTGTGTGGCGCGCGGCATCCCACCCGGGCTTGGGCGAGCCTGTGTTCGACAAGCTTGAAGCAGAGCTGGCGAAAGCGATGCTGAGTATACCAGCGGCAAAAGGTTTTGAGATCGGCTCTGGATTTTCAGCGACGCATATGCGGGGCTCGGAGCACAACGATGCATTCGAAACCCGCGCCGGAAGAATCCGAACAACCACGAACAACTCCGGAGGGGTGCAAGGTGGCATCAGCAATGGCGAAGACATTTACTTTCGCGTTGCGTTTAAGCCGCCTGCAACGATTGCCCTCGAACAGAAAACGGTCACTACTTCAAACGAGCAGACTGAGCTTGCCGTCCGCGGACGGCATGATCCGTGTGTTCTTCCACGAGCCGTGCCGATTGTGGAAGCAATGGCTGCGCTCGTGCTGTGCGATCACGCGTTGCGGCAAAACGCAATTGCCTGGCCCGTTGAAGGGTTAAATCGTTAAAGCGCTGAAGCGTCGAGGCCTTGGAATGGCCGTCATTCCGAGCGAAGTCGAGGAATCCCGTGGCGTAACATGCGTAACCGCTGCGGGATTCTTCGACCCCGAAAGCTTTCGGGGCTCAGAATGACTGCCGTTTTAGCCCTTTAAACCCTCAACGCTTCAACCAATATTGCGCAAGCATGAACTACATCGCCACGATTGGCCTGGAAGTGCACGTGCAACTCAAGACGCGATCCAAAATGTTTTGCGGTTCGCCGGTTGAATTTGGCGCCGAGCCGAACACGCACACATGTCCGGTTTGCCTCGGGCTGCCCGGCGCGTTGCCGGTGATGAATCAGGAGGCGTTGCGCATGACCCTGCTGACGGGACTGATGCTCGGGTGCGACATCGCGCCGGTCAGCAAGTTCGATCGCAAAAACTATTTCTACCCGGACATGCCGAAAAATTATCAGATCTCGCAATACGACATGCCGCTGTGCACGAACGGCAGGGTGCCGTTGCATGATCTCGCTTATCCCAAGGACGCACAGAAAAATATCGTCACGCCTGATAAGGAAGTGCACCTGGTGCGGATCCATCTTGAGGAAGACGTAGCAAAGAGTTTTCATTTCGAGAACAGCACCGGCATCGATTTCAATCGCGCCGGCACATCATTGATGGAGATCGTAACGCAGCCAGAGATCAATTCGCCCGAGGAAGCATTCGCGTTCTTAAGTGCATTAAAACAGATCCTGATCTACGGAGGCGTGAGCGATGCTGATATGGAGAAGGGACAACTCCGCTGCGATTGCAATGTTTCCGTTCGGCCTGACAACCAGACCGAACTCGGAGCAAAAATTGAATTGAAAAATTTGAATTCCATCAGCGGTGTCCGGCGCGCACTTGCTTATGAGATCCAACGTCAGATTAGCATCCTGAAAAGCGGCGACGAACTGAAGCAGGAGACACGCGGCTGGGACGACGCCGCGGGTGAAACATTCCTTATGCGGACCAAAGAATTCGCGCACGATTACCGTTATTTTCCTGATCCGGATCTCGTCCCGGTGAAAACGGATGCACTGGTGACCGAAGTGCGCGAGCGCGTGCCGGAGTTGCCAAAGGCGAAGCGCGCACGGTTCATCGAGCAATATCAGGTGAGCCCCTACGATGCCGCCGTGCTGGCGAACGATCTCGAGTTAGCTAAATATTTCGAGGCGGCTGCCAGAGGCGCGAAAAAGCCGAAGAACATAACCAACTGGATCTTAAACGATTTGCAGAACGCGCTTGGCGACGCTGGCAAAGAGATAAACGAATGCCCAATTGCGCCGGAGGCGCTTGATGAATTCGTGAACTTGATCGACAGCGGAAAAATCAGCGGCAAACAGGGCAAGGAAGTTTTTGCGGAAATGTTTGCGACCGGAAAGAACGCAGTCGCGATCGTGAAAGAAAAAGGCGTCGAGCAACTGAGCGACGTAAGCGCGATTGAGAAATTGTGTGATGAAGTGATCGCGGCGAACCCGAAACCGGTAGCAGATTTCCGAACAGGAAATGTTGCATCGCTGAATTTTCTCAAAGGACAGGTGATCAAGTTGTCCAAAGGCAAAGCCAATCCGCGGATTGTCGGAGAAATTTTGGAGAAGAAATTGAAGTAGCGCATGCCTCCGGTTCGCCACAGGACGAATCCGCCGTGGCGGACTTGCACTTCACATTCGCAAGCGAGACGCTCGCGCTACCATGAAAATCCTCATTGCTCCCGATAAATTCAAAGGCGCGCTCAACGCTCGGGACGTCGCACAAAACATCGCGAAAGGGTTGCTCGATGTGCTGCCGGACGCCCAGATCGAAGTGGTGCCAATGGGCGACGGCGGGGAGGGGACCGCGGAAGCAGTGTGTGATGCGCGCGGCTGTTCCTGGCTCGAATGCAAGGCGCACGATCCGCTGGGTCGCGAGATCGACGCGCGCTACGGATGGATCGACCAGGAAAAACTTGCGGTAATGGAGATGAGCGAAGCCGCTGGCATGCGGCGACTTTCCGAAAGTGAACGCGATCCAATTTGTGCGACTACGTTCGGTGTGGGCGAAATGATTTTGGATGCGACCAAGCGCGGTGCGAACGAAATCATTATTGGCCTGGGTGGCAGCGCCACAAACGATGGCGGTTTCGGCATGGCGCGCGCGTTAGGATTTCGGTTCCTTTCGAATGAAAAAGAATTGACCGGAGCCGTGACCGAACTAGAGCATCTTACGGAAATCGTTTTGCCGGAAAAACTTGTAGGGGCGCTCGCCGCGGCGAGCGCCCAACCCAATGACAGGCGGCTGACACCGCCGCCTCTACGGCACGTCCTACCGAACATTATTGCGGCGGTCGACGTGAAGAATCGGTTGCTGGGCGAAAATGGTGCGACACGAGTGTTTGGTCCGCAGAAAGGGGCGAGCAAAAGCGACCTCGACAATCTAGAACGCGCGCTGACGAGGCTCGCGGACGTCATGGCCACAGAATTCGGATTCGACTATCGGGACGAAGTGGGGGCGGGCGCCGCAGGCGGTCTCGGTTTCGGCCTGCTGAGTTTTTGCGGTGCGACGATCCTACCGGGATTCGAAGTTGTGGCAAAAGCAGTCGGGCTTGAAGCGAAGATGAAAGATGCGGACCTGGTGATTACAGGCGAGGGGAGTCTGGATCGGCAGACGCTCGAAGGAAAAACGCCACTCGGCGTCGCGCGGCTGGCACGAAAGCTCGGAAAGCCGGTGTTCGCAATTGTTGGCCGCGCATCTGAAGATCGAGAACTTCGCGAAATTTTTGAGGGTATTTACCAAAACGCGCGCCCGGGAATGAGCCAGCAGGAAAACATGAAACGCGCAGCCGAACTTTTGCGCGAGAACGCACGCGAGTTGGCAGAGACATTTGGCGTCGGGCTGTAAGCAGACTCGAGTAATTGATTTCGACGACTGCGCGCCAACACGCACGCGTTGCGAGATCGTTACGACTCGCGAGTGTTGGCAACGCGTTATTTCTTCGCGTTTCGCGGGTCGTCCGCAGGATTGACGTAGTTGATTTGCCATGGGCCGATCCCGTGGAGTTGGATGACAGTCTCTCCTTCAGACCAGCCGGCGTGTTTCATCCCGGCAGGCCAGTATCCGAAGGACCCAGCGGGAAGTTTTTTCGCGCTATTGCGATCGAGTGTTTCTCCGGTGGCGAGATAAAGGTTACCCGAAATCACCGTGACGCGCTCAGTTTTTGGATGGGTATGTGGTGGAATGTGATAGCCATCAGGAAACTGGAAACGCACCACGAACGGGCCTTGCTTCGCTGGGTCGCCTTCGAGCACGGCCATTTTTGCGCCAGCAGGTATAGCCGCTGGTCCTGGTTTCCATTCAATGGATGTCGGAGGATAAAAATGCATCTCAGAGGATTGCGTGTCTTCGGCAGATAACAGCGTCGATGAAAAGGCCATGACTAACAGCATGGCCAACGTGGAACTGAGAATAATTTTCATAAATGGATTGTTCTTTCCGCGATGAGTGGAGCAAGCACTTTCAGTAAAATTCGCGATACTGCTTCGCTGTTTCGACATAGCTCCATGCCCAGCGTGCGATGTCTTTTTGCTCATCGAGTGTCAGTTGCCTGCGAATTTTTGCGGGCGAGCCGAGCACCAGTGAACCAGGCGGAATTTTCATTCCCATCGTGACGAGGGCGTTTGCGCCGATGATGGAACGTGCGCCAACTTCGACGTCGTCGAGGATGATGGACCCCATACCGATGAGTACTTCATTGTCGATTTTGCACGCGTGAACAACCGCGGTGTGGCCGATCGTGACCAATTCGCCCACGCTTGTTGGGTAACCGGTGTCAACGTGTACGACAGCATTGTCCTGAACGTTTGAGCGCGGACCGATGGTGATGCGGTTGATATCACCGCGCAGGACCGCCCCGTACCAGACGCTTGATTCTTCTTCGAGAATTACGTCGCCAAGCACAGTCGCGCCAGGAACAATCCACGCGCTGGAATGGATAGTGGGTCCTTTTTGCAGTCGCGGGATAATGCCGTCGTGTCCGGTCGGCAGTGAATCTGGTTCGATATGCATTCGCGATGAGCGCGAACATGGAACGTTCAGCCCCAATTCGCAAGACTACAGCGGCGCCGCGACATGCAGTCGCGTTGAACTGGTTCTTTGCGTATTACAAAATCGTAATAAAAGGCTTGCAGTGCTGGGACGAATCCGGTTTCATCGCGCGCATGGCTTCGAAAATTAATCTCGCATTGGGAACGGCGTTCGCGGGGATTGCGCTGTTTTGTTTTATGGAATCGAGCTTTGCTCAGGATGCCGTGGTTGCGCCTATTGCGGAAAGCGATACTGACGATGCCGAAGACAGCGATGGCAGAAACGATAAATCTCATCGCCCCCGCTCTCGGTCGAGTGGCAAGCTTGTAAACGCAAATAGCGGATTACTCATGGGCTCAAGTGAAAGCCTCTCGCTCGCAGTGACGAGCGTAACTGAACCCGCTGAGTTCGAAGGCGTCGTCGTTACCGGAACGTGGTTCGACGCGTATCCCGTTCCATATCCCGCATTGCCGCCGGTTGAAGGGACGAGAATTAATGCCGGCAAGAAAACCTCGTTCGTAAAACCATCAGAGTTCCCCACCTTCGCCGGTAACGACTATCGCGAGGCGATGGCCACTACACCTGGCATCGTCGTGAGCGAAGAACCTCAGTCGCCAATTATCAACTTCGGTTACCGCGGCCTGAATTCACAGCGCAGCGAGTTCACCCAGGTGCTCAAAGACGGCCTCTCGATTAAGAACGAGCAATTCGGTTTTCCTGAATCGCATTACACGCCAATCCTCGATGCGGTGGAGCGCATTGAAGTTATTCGCACGGGTGCGGCCTTGCAGTTCGGCCCGCAACCCGGTGGGGCCATCAATTTCGTCATGAAAATGCCGCGCCTGGATGCCCCGTTTCATTTCACCACCAGGAACGTATTTGGCAGCTATGATTATTATCGAAATTTCACAGAAGTGGACGGCACGGTCGGCCGGTTTGGCTACTATGCTTATTACGACCACCGGCAACAGGATGGATTCCGCGAAGCCAATAGCGACTACGATCTCAATGCGGGAAGCGCGCGTTTCGTGTTCGACGTAACCAACGATAGCCAGTTCATACTCACGCTCGATGCGTACGACGAAGAACATGGCGAACCGGGCGGCATGCGTCGCCGGGAAGAAGTCAATCCGCCAAACTCTGTCTTCGTGGAAGACGGTTTCACTCAGAGCAGTCGATTCTTCGATCGGTTCCGGCTCGAGCGCTATTTCGCCACATTGGAATATCAGAAATTCTTCTCCGAGAGAACAGAACTCGATATCAAGGCGTTCGGCGGATATCTGACGCGCTGGAGCACGCGCCAGCGCGGCGGCGGGTTTGGCACGCTGCCTAGCGGACCAGAAGCGAATACCGATTCAATTCAGTTGCGGACCGATTACACAGAAGGTCTCGATGCGCGGATGCGCCACGACTACAATTTGTTGAACGACGTCTCGACCATTACCGGTGGTATCTATTTTTATCATGCGTTGCAGGATCGTCGTGATGAGCGAGGTGAAACGCCGGACGCAGAGCATGGTGCGCTTCGTAATTTGAACACCGGTGAAACGTGGGACGGTGCTCTCTTTGCCGAGAACCGGTTCAAATTCGGACGTCTTTCCGTCGTTCCCGGGATGCGCCTGGAATTTCTCAATCAAAGTGCCGATGAAGAAGTGAACGTAGCGAAAACCGGCAACGGCGAGCCGCTGGCATCACAGTCCGATTTTAATTTTGTGCCGCTGTTTGGGTTGGGGCTCGGTTATACGCTGGTCGAGGGTGAACCAATCCTCTCTGCGCCTCCCATTGCTGGAGGCAAGGGTCCCGCGGCCAAAAATCCTCCTGCGCCAGTCGTCACGGGCTTTGGCCCGCCGCGCGTTGAACTTTACGGAACAGTATCGCAAGCCTACCGGCCTATCACCTACGGCGAACTTGTGCCGACCGGTGGGAGTTCGGTCGTAAATGGCGATCTAAAAGAAGGCGAAGCGCTTCAATTCGAATATGGAGTTCGCGGTAAACCGTTACCGTACCTGAATTTCGACGTAGGCGGTTTCTTCTTCACCTTTAATGACCAAATCGGCGAGGTCATTCTGCCGAACGGTTTTACTTCAACCGAAAACGTCGGCGACGCGCGTTACATTGGATTCGAAGCCGCGACCGAACTGGACGTTCTGGCGTTAATCAACGGTGGCGTTCCCAATCCGTACGGCAATCTGACGCTCTACGGCAACGTCACCTTGCTGGACGCAGAATTCACCTCCGGTCCCAACACGGGCAACACGCCGGCTTATGCACCGAACTACCAGGTAAAGACTGGCGCAATCTATAGCTACAAGAATACTTTCAAACTCGCCATGCTGGGAACGTTCGTGGATGATGAATTCGGTGATGACGGCGATTCGTTCGAAGGCTTCATCCCCGCTTACAACGTTTGGGATCTAACGGCGGAGTTTAGGTTTTGGAAGGGGCGAGCCGGGGTATTCGCCGGTATCAGGAACGTTTTCAACGAAAGTTACTGGGGCGAAGTCCGCGAGGAAGGCATCATGCCCGCGCTGCCGCGAAACTATTACGGCGGGTTTGAATTTTTCTTTTAGGTGTGACGCAGACAAATCCTGTCTGCGACTATCAAACGACTGAACCGACAGCAGATAACTTTGTCTGCGGGCGACAGAGTGACTCGAATTGACGCAAACACGATGTGTCCGTTTAGCGCTGAAAGCCGCCGACTCATGACAGCCTGGGGCAACGCCCCAGGAATCGTTAGGTCGCATGGCGTCAAGCCCTGAAAGGGCGACTCAACACTCCCTCACGGATCGCGCCTTTGGCGCTAAACGCAGACAGGATTGTCTGCGCCATAGAATCGAATTTTCTTATCGTGCGACTTGGGCGATTATACGCGTCGCATGCCCGAGCTTCCTCCCGAACAGGTTACGCCGTTCGTATTCTCCGATCCCAGCGGCAAACGCTGGCCGCGGCTACGCCTCATTCTGCTAATCGGCGGTGTGCTGTTCTTCGTGGCGCTGGTGCTTTTCGTTCAGGCGCTTTTTGTCATACCAAAGATGAACGTGCCGTTTTCGCTGCGGCAGTTGAAAGGCCAGTTGCGTGCATTGCAACGGGAGAATCCCGCGGGCCAGGTTTCTCCAGCTTCATTGCTGTGGCAGAAATTTAGCGCGACTCGCCAGGCGGCGAAAAAGCTCGCCGGCACAGCGCCAGCTTCTTCGGCGCGCCCCCGAAAGAAAGCGCCTGATAACGAAGTGCGACTCGCATTCTATGTGAATGGCGATCCGTACAGCTACGCGTCGCTCGAGCAACACGCGACTCAGATTACGCATGTGTGCCCGGAATGGATGACGGTCATTGACGGCATGGGCAATTTGCAAATCGACTCCGATAGTCGTGTATCAAAGCTGGCAGCAAACAAAGGGATCGCGCTGATGCCGCTGTTGACCAATCTGGTGGGCGACACCTGGCAGCCCGAAGCGATTGAGAATCTCGCGCATGGACCGGCGAAACGGCGGGACCGCTTAATCCAGGAAGTGCTTGCCGTGTTGCGCAACGCCAAGGCTGCCGGGGTCGTTGTCGATTGGCAACAAATTGATCCTGCTTACAAGAAGGATCTAACCGCATTCATGGACAAGTTTGCGGACGCGTTGCACGACGATAACAAAGAGCTGTGGTTGTGCGTTCAACCTGGGCAGGAGCTGGATTACATCGACATCGATGCGCTCAGTGACAACATCGATCGCTTCGTCGCGATGTTGTTCGATGAAACGTCGGAGACTGATCCGCCCGGACCGCTGGCATCCCGCTCGTGGTTTGAAGGTTGGCTGCATGTGCTGTTGGATGGTTCGGACACCAGGCAATGGATCATCGCAATTGGCAGCTACGGTTATGACTGGCCCATCGGCGGCAAAAAGGGCGAGCTGATCAGTTTTTCCGAAGCGATGAGCCGCGCCAACGACGCGGAAATCCAGACCGTTCAAGTTCAGGGGCCGAGTTACAGTCCGTATTTTTATTTCCAGGATGAGGATACGGAACACGGGGTCTGGTTCCTCGATGTCGTCACATTTCTCAACGAATTGCGCGAGGTGCGCGATGAGAAGGCGGGCGGGTTCGCACTTTATCGGCTCGGAAGCGAAGACCCGGCAATCTGGGACGCGTTAAACGTGCCGCGCAATTTCAAGTTCGATAATCAAACGCGACAAGCGCTGGAACTGATAAAATCGACGGACACGATAACGGACGTTGGCGACGGCGAAATCGTGACTGTGGACGAGGATCGCACTGACGGGATGCGCAACATGGCTGTGGATGCAGACGGCTATCTGACAGCGAAATATGTGAAGTTTGCGGAATTTCCGACGCTATATCACCAGGGTGCAGGCGGCGAACATCAGGTCTCGATCACTTTTGATGACGGCCCCGATCCGCGATGGACGCCAAGAATTTTGGACATTCTTAAAGCAGTAAACGTAAAGGCCACGTTTTTCGTTGTCGGAGTAAACGCAGAGCGTTACCCGGCGCTTGTTCGTCGCATCGTCAACGAAGGACACGAGATCGGGAACCATACCTATTACCATCCGAATCTGGCGCTCTGCTGGCCGGAGCATATCCGCCTGGAGCTGAACGCCACGCAGCTGTTGTTGGAAACGATTACCGGCCGCGCGACGACGTTATTTCGCCCGCCTTACGCAGCCGACACTGGCCCGACGGAACTCAGCGAACTTGCTCCCCTGAAAATCGCGGAAGATCTCAATTATCTGGTCGTCCTTGAGAACATTGATCCGCAAGATTGGGCGAAGCCCGGCGCAGACATCATCCTCCGCCGGATTAAACAACAAAGACACGACGGCAGCGTGATCCTGCTCCACGATGCGGGCGGCGACCGCTCGCAAACAGTAGAAGCGCTTCCGCGCATTTTGGATTGGCTGCATACGCGCGGCGACACCATCGTGCCATTGAGCGCGTTGCTCGGAACGACGCGCGATGCAGTGATGCCCCCCGTGCAGGCCAATGGTCAGTCGTTCACTCGTATTGTCAGCAGCACCGGGTTCCGCGTTTACCACAGCATCGAAGAATTCCTTTGGGCCTTTATGATCGTGGCGACGGCGCTGGTCGTGGTTCGCACGTTGATTGTCATCTGGCTCGCGGCACGTTTTCGGCGCCTACCAAAAACAAATTTCGGGGAACCGATCAGCGTCGTGATCGCCGCTTACAATGAAGAAAAATTAATCGCGGAAACTCTGCGCACGCTTTTCGCCACCGATTACAAGGGTGAAATCGAAGTGGTCGTCGTTGATGATGGCTCGACCGATCAAACTGCTGCGGAAATTGAGCGCATTGCGCGGAACGAATCGCGTATTCGTTTCTTCCAACAGGAAAATCGCGGCAAATCGCGCGCTCTCCAACGCGGCCTCGCCGCGGCGCAAAAGGGGATCGTCGTTTTCATTGATGCCGACACGCAATGTCAGCGTGATACACTGCCGCGTTTGCTGGAGCCGTTTGCAGATGAGCGCATCGGCGCCGTGTCAGGTCATGCGAAGGTCGGGAATTTGCGCACATTCATTGCGCGTTGTCAGGCGCTGGAATACACCTGCGGCTTCAATCTGGATCGGCGCGCTTACAACCTTTGGAAATGCATCACAGTTGTGCCCGGGGCAATTAGCGCCATTCGGAAAGATGCGATTAACGAAGCGGGCGGGCTCAGTTTGGAAACGCTCGCAGAAGACACCGATCTTACGCTCTTGTTACACCGACACCGTCAACGCATCGTGTATGTGCCAGACGCGATCGCGTGGACGGAAGCGCCCGAGACGTTCGCAACGCTCGCGCGGCAACGTTCGCGGTGGGCCTACGGCACGCTGCAATGTCTGTGGAAACATCGCGACATGGTGTTCAACTGGAACTATCGCGCCCTCGGCTGGTTCAGTTTACCCAGCATCTGGTTTTTCCAAATCATTCTCGTGGCCGTCACGCCGATGGTGGATTTGTTCCTGCTGGCATCGCTGCCATTTGGCGTCTGGAGCGCTGTGCTGCCGTTCATTGCAATATTCCTGGCGATGGACGTGCTCCTTGCCACGCTGGCCTGCATTTTGGAACGCGAACCAATCCTGCGCGCCTGGCGCATCTTACCGATGCGCCTGATCTATCGTCCGATGCTTAGTTACTGCGTCTGGAAAGCAGTCCTGCGCGCCATCAAAGGCGCCTGGGTCAGCTGGGGCAAACTCGAGCGCACCGCCAGCGTGCCAGCGCGAGCATAGTTTGATAGACGGCCGGTTCCATCGCCTTAATCGAGCGGACTCTTCACTCCGAGTCCTGGCTTATTCAGAACGTGCGTGTAAATCATCGTCGTGCTGACATCCTTTACCCCGTGAGATAGCGTCGCACTCGAGTTTTGATATAACGTTTGCCCCATGCACTCTTGAGATACTTCTCGCGTTGCGCAGCGTCTTTTTCGTTGAGACAGCCTTCCCAATATACAAGCTCAAACGGGGCGCGCTTCTTAGTTGACGTAACCAGTCCTTTGTTATGCTGTTGTAGTCGCAGAGGTAAATCTCTGCTCAACCCAACATAAAACTGATCGTCTTTTAGCGAACGCAACACATAGACGTAGCAATACTTTGACACTTTTTGTTATCTCACGGGGTGAATGACCGAGGAGTTCCTGCACGGTTCGAATATCGTAACCGTCTTCGAGCAAGTGTGTGGCAAAGGAATGCCGCAGCGTGTGGCAACTTGCCGGTTTTGTAATTCCGGCCAGCAGCACAGCCTGTTTGACTGCATCTTGCAGTAGCTTCTCCGAGACGTGATGCCGCTGGACGCGGCCGGAGACTGGATCTACCGATCGCTTCGCGGCCGGAAAAACTTACTGCCACATCCATGCCCGATGTGCATTGGGATATTTGCGCTGCAGCGCGTCCGGGAGATGGACCGAGCCGAAACCCGATTGTAAATCGCGCTCATGCATCGCTTTCGCATGCGCCAGATGCTCCTTCACTGCTCGGCGCAAGCGCCCCGGTAACATTGTCACCCGATCCTTTTCACCTTTTCCGCTCCGCACAACGATTCGGCTGTAACCGAAGTCGACGTCCTTGACTCGTAAGCGCAGACATTCCAGGAGCCGAAGTCCACTGCCGTAGAGCAGTTCGGCCATGAGCCGATATGGCGGCCGGACATGGGCCAACAGCGCGCGGACTTCGGGACGAGTCAACACCACAGGCACCCGAGCGGGTCTGGTCGCGCGTAAAGCGCCATCGAGTCGGCCAAGTTTTCGCTCCAGAAATTGCTGATAGAGGAACAGCAACGCGCTCAGCGCCTGATTTTGAGTGGAAGCCGAAACATTCTGCTTGGTGGCGAGGTGCGTTAGGAACTCGACGATCTCCTGCTCGCCCATCTCACGCGGGTGCCTCTTGCCGTGGAAAAGAATGAACCGCCGAACCCAGTCCAGATAAGCCTGTTCGGTGCGCAAGCTGTAGCGTCGAGTCCGCATGAAAGTGCGGAGCAGGTCGAGTAATTTCGGCTTGCCGGAAGCAGCGGTCTGGGTTGTAATCGATTCCAACTTCCCCGCGACCGTAAATGAATAGGCTTTTAAATTCCAGTCCCGAATTAGACGAAGAAATCTTCGTGATGTTTTGCGAATCTTCGTCTACTTCTCGTTAGATCGTATCGCACATGACGCGTTTCACTCGCATCGTATCTGCGGCGGCAATCCTCGCGTTCACATTTCACCTTATAGCCGACTCGCGAAAAGTTCTGAAGGTTGCCATCACGGCCGGCGGGCAGATTACCGCGGACGGACACCCCACGACTCTCGAAGCGCTGATCCCCATGTTGCGCGAACTCGCGAAGAACAAAGGGGAAGTGTGGTATTATCGTGAAGTTCCCGAAGCCGATCCGCATCCCAATGCGATGAAAGTCTTAGAGGCCATCGGGACCAGAATCTCCCTGTTCTACTTTCCACAAAGCCGGATTATTCCGACTCTGTCGACGACAAAGGACGATCGGTTCCACGCCATTGATGTATGCAACCCCAACGATCTAACCATGCGCTGGAGCGAATCGCTGCCCGGCGTCACGTTTCGCTTTTCGATGACTAAAACAGTTTCAGTCGCAGCGATGCGCGCTCTCGGCAGCGATCGCTCATCTTGTTCTCGTTAGATGCTAGGCCGCCTCCTCATTGTCGTTGCGCTCCTTCTGTTCGTAAAAACACAGACGAAAGCAGGAGAGAAAGATTACTTGCAACGCGGTGAGGAGAAGCTCAACGATGAAATCGAGATCAAGGACGATCGAGCGGTTCGCGATGTTTTATCTCGTGCGTGGCGAACAGATGTCGTCCTTCGAATGGTTGATATTCCTCCATTTCAGCCCGAGTGGGTAGCTGGTATCACTCGCTCTGGCGACCACTATCATGCCTTCGAAGTCACGGCGTCCAAGCACATTTGGAGCGTGCTGGGTTTTGGCGGCGGGAAGAAAGGCGATTTTCACAGCATCCACCCGATTATCCACGAGCGGGCAATTTTGCCTTCTCTAGCCGCGCGCATCGCGGCGCTGTGGCGACGCGTGCTTAAAGAAACTCGCGAAATTACGGAACGGATACGGCGATGTACTTAGATACAGACCAATTCACCTACTATTGAGCTTCATGCCACGCGAACGGCTTACAGCTAATACGACAGGCTGGGGGCCGAAGACAGAACAGCTCAATAATGTTGCTTTCGCGCTCGCCAATCACGCCGAAGGTGCTCCAGAAGAAGAACTCGTTAAGGCTGTCAGAAGAGCTGAACGGAAACTCGGCATCTAACAAATCGATGAAGCCAACGGCCCCATGGCGAAATAAGTTCAGTGTGTTTGCCACGACACCCTGCCGTGGCTTATCTCTGTCTCGTTAGATCGTATCGCACATGACGCGTTTCACTCGCATCGTATCTGCGGCGGCAATCCTCGCGTTCACATTTCACCTTATAGCCGACTCGCGAAAAGTTCTGAAGGTTGCCATCACGGCCGGCGGGCAGATTACCGCGGACGGACACCCCACGACTCTCGAAGCGCTCATCCCCATGTTGCGCGAACTCGCGAAGAACAAAGGGGAAGTGTGGTATTATCGTGAAGTTCCCGAAGCCGATCCGCATCCCAATGCGATGAAACTTAGAGGCCATCGGGGACCAGAATCTCCCTGTTCTACTTTCCACAAAGCCGGATTATTCCGACTCTGTCGACGACAAAGGACGATCGGTTCCACGCCATTGATGTATGCAACCCCAACGATCTAACCATGCGCTGGAGCGAATCGCTGCCCGGCGTCACGTTTCGCTTTTCGATGACTAAAACAGTTTCAGTCGCAGCGATGCGCGCTCTCGGCAGCGATCGCTCATCTTGTTCTCGTTAGACCTATGCGCGCGCTCGTTGCTGTGATTCTGGTCAGCGCCACTGTGCTGCACGCCGCGGCGTCAGTTGAAGACCCGCGCACGACATCAGAGCTTGAGCAGTTCTACGGTGCTGAATACCCAAAGATTTCCGAGCGCCAACACGAGAAGTTAGCGCGAGCGGCGATCCATGCGCAGAAGGCAGGCATGTGCAACCTGCATCACCTAAAGATGGAGAGGAAGCGAGTGCCGGTGCATTATGGACTTCTCGTCTTCGATGACCTATTACCTGACTGAGCTATGCTACTTCCCGAACGCACGAGAGGACGTCAACGGTGGTTGCGTTCTTCCATCACTCGACGTTGCGAAGGAGCGCTCGTGGCGATACGTCTGTCCGGAATGCAAGCGCGCCCGAAAACAGTGGGCTCTCGCACACCCAAAAAGTGAATGGTCGAAAGACATACTTGCGAACCGATAGGTCTAACCAATCGATGAAGCCAACGGCCCTGTTGCGAAATAAGTTCGGCATGTTTGCCACGACACCCTGCCGTGGCTTATCTCTGTCTCGTTAGATGCTGAACGCGCACCGCAAGTATGCGATTGGCTTTATTTGGTGCGCCGTTATCGCAGCGCTTCTCGGTTCGTCATCTATTCTGAGCATTCCCCGGTCGCATTTATATTCGGCATGCGTCACGCGATGCTCCAGCAAGAGCGCTACGTTCTTTACCACATTGACCATGCAGCGATCGCTTCACAGCTGCGCGAGCTTGCTCAGCAACGCGGCTGGGACCGCTTCGATATGCCAGCGAGCGATCCAGCATTTCCGCCAGCGCTGCGGCTGCTCAAGCCGTGGGGCATTTGGGCGTTTCCAGATTACGCAGAGCTTGAGTTTGGCGGTGCGTTCGGAGACATTGGCCTCCGTGCTTTTCGCCCCGGTCTAGCTGGGTATGGCACTAAGCGCTTAGCCGATGGCATCTGGTTTTACTCTCAGGATGGTAGCTGCCCCGATCCATGACGCATCTAACCATGCGATGGAGCGACCGGCGGACCGCTGTACGCTCCACTTTTAAGATGACTTCCACACTCCCACCCCGAGCGACGCGCGGTCTCGTCCGCCGTGGCTTATCTCTGTCTCGTTAGGTCTATGCGTGCCCTTCTCGCGATTCCGCTCCTCCTCATAGCCGAACTACTCGCGGCTGAGCATCGCTTCATCTCGCCCAACGGCGAGTTCGAAGCCTACACAATCCCGGCCAACGATGATGGAACCGGAATGAAGCTCTTTCTGTATCGCGCGAACTCGCGCGATGCAGGCGTGCTTCTCAGGCAGAACAACCGTTGGATCGACGCAAAATGGTCGCCGGACTCGGAGTTTCTCGCAGTCATCGATCATTTGGACAGCCATATCTCAGACGTTTACGTTTTCTCGGTCGGTGCTGCTGATGCCGCCCCGACACTCCTGTATCACACGCCAGACTTGCACAGGTACAACGTGAAGTGGGAGGTTACGGGCTGGGATGTAGCGCGACGCCAAATTATATTGGACAAAGAGGTCAAGCATGAGACGCCCAGTAGGATCACCCACGAGAAGATTGAGGCGCCGGTCGGCACAGAAGCATTGAAGTATGAACCAACCGAATAGACCTAACCAATCAGTGGAGTTAACCGCCACCCGCCGTACGTTCACGCTTTTATATGACTAAAGCACTTTCACTTCGAGCACCGCTCGCCGCCGGTGGCGGTAGCTCACTTCTTCCTCGTTACGCTGCTGCCGCACTTCCGTAAACCATGACCACCGAGCTTCGATTTCTAGCGGCCACAGTGATTCTGGGGCTCTTGCACCTGATCGTGGACTCACATCTGATCAGCTTTCAGCTGCCGATCGTGATTGGTGATGGGATCCGATTCTTCGAGAAGCTCGACCGAGACATCGTCCTCCATCTGGCGGAGGTCAAAGCTCACAAGAGCGGCATGGTCGAGCTTCGTTACGAGGTGCGAGCATTGACCGCGGACGGTAAATCATGAACGGAAATGCAATGAAAACCACCGTTGGGCTGCGGGTTCGCACGGGCGTGTTCGCGGTAGTTTTTCGCCTAAGCAAACTGCTGATTCTCCAGATCGGCGTGATTTGCGCCGGCGTTCCTGCTATTGCTGGTGAGACACCGTCTCCCCCGGTGGGATGTGCGGCACCCGAATACCATCAGTTTGATTTCTGGATCGGCGCGTGGACGATCAAGCAGAAAATTCTGCAAGCCGACGGCGGTTGGTTCGAAGCCGATGCCACGACTAAGGTCTCTCCTATCCTCGATGGCTGCGCGCTAATGGAAGAGTGGCAGGGAGAGGTTCTTTTCTTTTGGGAGGGAATGAAAAAAACGGAAGCGATGACGGGATTCAGTCTGCGCGCCTTCGATCCGTTGACGAAGCGATGGGTTCTTTCGTGGATGGACTCGCGCCATCATCGCTTGGCCGAGTTTGAAGGCGTCTTCCGCGATGGGCGCGGCGAGTTTTTTCGGAAACAGCCCGGGAAAGATGGCCAGGAAACGACGACCCGGATCACGTTTTCGAATATCACGCCGCTCTCGGTTCACTGGGATCTGGCGGTCAAATCTGCCCGAGCCAGCGATTGGAAAACTCTTTGGATCATGGAGATGAGTCGCCCGAGCGCGACTGCAAAGACAGGGGTGCCGAATTCGGCTGACCTTTATTCGTTAGGCGATACTTCTCCCCGCTCGTGAGCAGGACCACGACGGCCACAGTTGTTCGACTTGTTAAACTGCAACGCTCCGGAACCCTCGGGTCCCGGCCGTTGGTGCGGCTCTCCGCCACCGCCGTGATAATACAGTCCTTGTGGACATCCAGTCCAAGATAGAGTTCTTTATTCATGGGTGTGTTTGCTTGTTCGACTTGTTTAAACTGCAACCCCGAACGCTTTCGGGGTTGGTGCCGCTCTGCTCCACCTCAAAAAAGGAGGAGTAGCCCGCGAAAAAATATGAACGGCAAACACACCCCCTTTTTTCAACCCAGTGCTCGCGCGCTCATCTCGCGCCCGCAGCCATAAGGTCTAGATGGTCAGGCCGTACCGAATCGTGCATTTCGTCGGACCATTCGGATAGATGAAGCCCAGAAGTCGCCGCAGCTTCTTGAAAGCGTCTGCAGCCCTCGGCTGCGGACTTGGAGCGGCGGGTTTGTCGTCGCTTTCTATCGCCGGTGCAGTGGTACGTGCGGCCGACGAGGGATTGAACATCATCGGCCCGCGCAAAGGTTTCTCACCGCAGATTGGCACACTGGTTTCAATGTTAACCTGGATGCGCAACGCGATTCTGCAGCCAGCGCAAGGCCTCACTGTGACGCAACTCGACTATTTGCATGACGCGGAGGCAAACTCGATCGGCGCCTTGCTCCTCCATCTGGCGGCAATCGAGCGTCTTTACCAACTACACACCTTTGAGGGGAGAAAATGGGACGATTGGGATGAGATGACGGTGAAAGAGTGGGGCGTACCGGCCGGTTTGGGCGAAGCGGCACGGCAAACGATCCGCCGGCATGACCTGTCCTATTACCTCGATCGCCTGCGTGAAGGACGCGAGCACACGCTCGCGGAATTGCGGAAACGGGACGACGCTTGGTTAATGCAAATCGACAACCACTGGCCTTGGGGACCGACGAACAATTATTGCAAATGGTTCCACGTGTGCGAACACGAATCGAATCACAACGGACAGATCAAGTGGATCAAGGGCCGGCTGCCCAACGCATCGAAGTCCCAAGCCAACTAGGTTGGACGCATACGTTGCAGACTAAAGTCATTCCCACACCAATGACGAGAGCCTACCACGCTAATTATCTAACGAATCGATGAGCCAACGGCCCCATCGCGAAATCACTTCAGCGTGTTTGCCACGACACTCTGCCGTGGCTTATCTGTTTCTCGTTAGGCAGCAGGCGACAATGCTAGCTAGCCGGTAGGAAGTACAATGGAATCGTCCTTACATGTCATCCCGTTCTCGATCCAAATCGAGAGAGAGATCTTGTGTGACCTCCGAGAGCGCATTCGTAAGACGCGCTTGCCTGATCAGGCACCAGGCGCTGCTTGGGAGCAGGGGACTGACCTTGAGTACCTCAGGCAGTTGCTTGCGTATTGGGCCGACGAGTTCGATTGGCAGGCACAAGAGCGCGAGCTGAACAAGGCCACTCAGTTCCGCGCCGAGCTCGACGGCGTTCACATCCACTTCGTCCATGAGCGGGCCAGGCACGGGCACGGCATTCCGCTGATTTTGATTCATGGCTGGCCTAGCACGTTTGCCGAGCTGCTTCCGCTCGTGCCATTCCTGACCGATCCACACGCCCACGGCATTGACGGTCCCGCCTTTGACGTCGTCATCCCTTCCCTTCCTGGTTACGGGTTCTCCGAGCGGCCCCGTCAGGTGGGCGTGAACTATCAGCACGTCGCTGGGCTGTGGCACCGCCTCATGCGGGGTTTGGGTTACGAGCGCTACGGGGCGCAAGGCGGAGATTTCGGGGCCGGGATTGCCACTTTCATGGCGTTGAATAATCCAAAACCCATGATTGGCGTCCACCTAAGTAATCTGGAGATTAGTCCTTACACTGGACCAGGGGCGCGGCCGCTGTCGGCAGCGGAGAGAACTTATTGCGAGCGCAACGAGGCATTCTGGCACGAGGAATATGGTTACAAGGCAATCCAGTCCACGAAGCCCCAGACACTCGGATACGCGCTGAACGACTCGCCCGCTGGCCTCGCCGCCTGGATTCTGGAAAAGTGGCGCTCCTGGGCCGATTCGCGAGGCAATGTCGATGAGTGTATCTCCCGTGATTTCTTGTTGACCACGGTGACGATCTACTGGGTAACGCAGACGATCACATCCTCTATGCGGGATTATTTCGATAACGACAACAGGCGGTTCCGTATCACGCTTGGACCACAGGAATTCGTCGACGTGCCAACTGGCATCGCCGTTTTCGCCAATAATTTTGTCGATGAGGGAACACCTCCCCGTGAATGGGCCGAACGTCTATACAACGTGCGCCGGTGGACGCCGATGCCGAGAGGCGGCCACTTCGCACCAGCCGAGGAGCCCGAGCTGCTCGCCCGCGATATAGCAGCGTTCTTTGCCGGTTTATGAGCCTGCACGGACCTAACCAGACATCTGAGGTAGTCCGTCAAAAGTTTTGGGGTAGTTATTCAGGCGGGTTGGGTTGTTGGTTGAGCGAGGTACGGGAGCAGGGGTGAACGGCGTTTTTGTAGTGATCTGAGGTAGCGGATTTCATCATAAGGGGTGCGCTCCTGCCAGCAGCGGAAGAGGATGCGGATCCATTTGTAAGCCAGGGCACGGATAATGACCCAGTGACTTTTCTGGGCACTCTTGTGCATCTGGTAAAAGGCGCGGGCCCAGAGGCTGTGCCGAATGGATTCATTGGCGTATTCGATAAAGCTCTGATGGAGGAAGAGCGGCCGGGCAAAGCGCCGATGAACAATGGTGGTCTGTCCACTGCGTTTCAGTACCGGGAGCGATGCCGCTGAAGTTGAGCATCGCTTCTGCGCTTGGAAAAAGTTCGCGGCGAGAACCGAATGCGGCCAGGAGCCGGGCGCTGTAAGCGGTGCCGCTGCCGGGGAGAGCGGCAAAGAGTGAGGCGTCAGGATGCTGGGCAAAGGTACGGGCGATCTCGCGATCGTAGCGGCTGATGGCGGTGTGAGCGGCGCGCAATCCGAGGGTGAGCGCCTGCACGGTGATGATGGAACTCTCGATCAGGGCGGGATCATTGGTAAGAGCAACTGCCTTTGCAATGAGAGCAAGACGTTTTTCTATCACATCGCCGCGCCGGGCATTCTGAGCGTAGTAAAAGCGGCGGATGGTCTCCGGGCGCGCTTTCTTGAGTTGCTGGAGCGAGGGCCACTTTTGCAATAAAGTGCAGGCCATGGGCGTGGTCACTTCCTGGCCGCAGAGTTCCAGTGCTTGTGGAAAGTAAGTTTTCAGCAGCGCCTTAAGCTGATTGCTAAGTCGGGTGCGCATGTTCACGCTGCTGCGCCGGGCCTGGGTTAAGTGACGCAGTTTGCGAGTGCAAACGTCATCGGGCTGCCAGGCTTGAAGTTGTTCGCGATGCAGCGATACCAGCTCGCACAAAAAGTCGGCATCGGTAGGATCATCCTTGGCCCGGCTGGGAGTGAACGCTTCTCGGTAACGCGCCAAGCTCATCGGATTGATGGGAAAGAGCACAATAAAATCGTAACCCATCAGCGCATGAAGAAGCCCGGCCGCCGGCTGCTCCAGACAGATGGCCACTCGCTGCCCAGGGAAGCGAGCGCAGAGCATGGCCACCCAGGCATGAAGCGCTTCGGCGCCGCCCTTAATTATGCTGCGCTCGATCTTGCTTTTAGCGCACTGCTGCAGAGTGACGTTAATTTTCTTGTCCGATTTATCCAAGCCAATGAAGGCCGCGAAGGATTGATTTTGATTCATGGAAGTTTGCTTTCTTTTTGAGTTGATCTGCGTTTTTGGGGCACACACGCATTGCTCCCGTTCTGCGAAAGCCTTATAGTCGAGGCGTTGAAAATCGCGTCGGCAAATGAGAATTCGTTTGTCGAACGGGAGCGCACCGGGACCCGCTCGAAGCTCTGGTTAAAGTAGTCGATAGACTGCTTGCGATGCATATTCGTAGCGGGCCGGTGCGTGTTCCCCGGTTGGAGAAAAATCAAGGATGTTGACTTATCAACGCTCAAAGATTTGGTCGCGGCAGAGTTGTTCACAATCTGTCGATAGCGGTGAGGGAGCAGCTTTTGTAGCGCTCCCATTCGCAGATCATGAACAACTCTGGTTAACCTATAAGGCGATGCAGCGAACCGCGGACCGCTCTGCGGCAAGGTGAAGGATGAATTATGAAGGAATAAGTGAAAGCGAAGCTCGTTCCCGCCCGCGGTCGCTGATCTTGGGTCTCGTTAGACCATCCAGCAAATGAGTAAAGCACATCTGATTTTACTCTGCGGAATGATGGTTTTGCCGGGGCGCGACTGTTTGGGCGCTGAAGCTCCAACATTAAATGCAGAGCAGGTCAAGCAGGTTGTGCTTTTCGCACCGAAGCCTTACTTCCCCACTCGGGCTCGAAAAGAATACAAGACGGGAGCTGGGGTATTTCTTCTAAACATCAATCCAGAAACGGGTCTTGTGGCATCAATAAAAATCGAGAAGACAACCGGGCTTTGGAGTTTTGATGTCTCGTGTCTTAAAACCTTCATAAAATGGCGATTTAAGCCGCATACGCTCACTAAAGTACATGTACCCGTCCGGTTCGTTTTTGCTGACGGGAAGTTAGAGCACCCGGCAACGTGGTAGATCTGATTTCCAGAAAACCGCAGAAAGCATAACCAATCGACTCAGCCAACGGTACCATCACGGAATAAGTCCGAAATGTTTGCCACGGCACCCTCGACTTCGTCTCGGTTCCCGGCTTCCCTAGTGCGATTGAAACTCGTTCGTTGCCTATACTTTGACTCATGTGCTCCCGCGCATTTGAAACTCGGTCGCGTCCCCGCTTCCTCGCCGCTACCCTCGCGACTTTGCCTTCTATGTCGCTTTCCCCAAAGCTCCATTCGACCTCTCGGTTTGCTCATCTATGTTGCTCGCGTCCCCGCCGCTCCATTCGCCAGGCCCACGCACTCCCGCCATAATGTTGTTCAACGATAGCCGTCGCTTGTCTCTGTCTCGTAGATCGTGACTGCGCTGTTCGTAAGATCTGCCATCGGCGAAATGGCGGGCAAAAAATTGTCTAGAGCGGTCGACGGAGTGCACTTAACGTTTCCGGCCAAATGGAGGATGACGAGAAAATCAAACCGCGCCTGGAGATCGCGCACGTATTGTTCATCGATATCGTCGGGTATTCCAAGCTGCTGACCGACGAACAATCAGAAGCGCTTCAGGAGTTGAATCAGATCGTCCGCAATACCGAAGCAGCGCGTGAAGCGGAAGCTGCGGGGCAGCTGATCATCTTGCCGACCGGCGACGGTATGGCCCTGGTCTTCACCGGTTCAGTGGACGGGCCTGCCGAGTGCGCTTTAGAAGTGAGCCAGACTTTACATGCGCAACCGAGCCTGCCCCTAAGGATGGGAATCCACAGCGGGCCGGTGCAACACGTGATGGATGCTAATGCGCGCGAAAACATTTCCGGAGTAGGAATCAATATCGCACGGCGGGTGATGGATTGCGGCGACGCAGGTCACATTCTGGTGAGTAAACGCTTCGCGGGTGATCTGGCGCAGCATCGTCGTTGGCAGCGTTACCTGCATGAACTGGGCGATGTGGAGGTGAAACACGGAGTTGTTGTTTCGTTAGTGAACCTTTATGCCGAGACGATCGGCAATCCTGCTCCGCCGGCGTGTGTCACAAGCGGGCGCCGCACCAGGTCTCGCGCTACAACGCGCAAAGGATTTTCTCCGGTTGCGCTGGCGATCTTTATCATCGCGGCGTTGCTCCTTACACTAGCCATCGTGTCAGTGATTTTCGCGCCGGCGATCATGCGCTCGGTTGATAAGAACAGAGCGACGTCATCACCTCAACCGAGCGTTACAGCGTCACCTTCGTTTGACGATGCCATTCAGAACATGGTCAAACAAAAAATCACAGATTCGTTGCAGAAAAATCTTTCCGAGAAGAGTCACGCACCTACACCAAGAGTAGTCCCAAGCCCGAGCAGTCAACCGACGGTACCGCCGCGGCCGTAGTTCGAGTGCTGCATCTAACCAATTGATGAAGCCAATAGCTTTATTTTGAATGAACAATTCTATTAATGGGAAACGCTGATTTTGCGGGGCGCGTGGCCATAGTCACCGGTGCTTGGCGCGGCCTCGGACGGGCTGCCGCGGTGCGTCTTCACGAGCGCGGCGCCTTAGTCGCTGTGAACGTCCGCGACCGCGAGCGCGCCGAGGCGGTGGCGAAGGAAATCGGCGAGCGGGCCTGCGCCGTGCCGGGCGATGTGGCCGCGGACGGCGTCCCCGACGAGATCGCGCGCCTCACTCTCGAACGCTTCGGACGGATCGACATTCTCGTGAACAACGCCGCGCTTCCGCTATCGACACGGTTTCCCGATCTCAGCGTCGAGGAATGGCGCAGAGCGATCGAGGTCAATCT
Source organism: uncultured Verrucomicrobiae bacterium (assembly GCA_963803285.1). GTDB lineage: Bacteria > Verrucomicrobiota > Verrucomicrobiia > Chthoniobacterales > UBA10450 > Udaeobacter. Next base: position 156,240 of record CAWDMG010000007.1, read on the forward strand.
CACGGCGCCGTTCTTGTTGACGAAAGCCGTTCTTCCGGCAATGCGCGCCCAGCATTACGGCCGCATCATTAATATCTCGTCCTCGGCCGGCCGGATGGTGAGCACGCTTGGTGGAGCGCACTACACGGCATCAAAGGCCGGACTCCTGGGACTCACGCGTGCGGCTGCGAAGGAACTCGGCAAGTTTGGCATCACCGTGAACGCCGTGTGCCCCGGCATGATCGATACCGAACTGACTCGCGAACATGCCTCGGACGAGTTGCTCGAACGTCTCGCCGCGACTTATCCGGTGTTGCGCCTCGGCACGGCGCTCGAAGTCGCCGATTTGATTTGCTTCGCGGCCTCCGAGGCCGCCGGTTACATCACCGGCGCGTCTCTCGACATCAACGGCGGCGACTTGATGATGTGATATGTCGAACCGTCACTCTACTGATTATCCATTGGGCAACACCGACGCCGAGCACGAGCGCCTGATTCGACAAGCTGCGCGTGTCGCTCCCATCACCGAAAGATTCTTTCGTGAGGCGGGCATTGGACCCGGGCAACGCGTTCTGGATCTTGGGTCGGGGGTAGGAGACGTGGCGATGCTATTAGCCCGACTGGTGGGTCCTTCGGGTGAGGTTGTGGCCATCGAGCGTGACCCGAAGGCCATTGCCAAGGCAAGTGCTCGCGTGACTGAGGCCGGCTTTCACAACGTAAGCTTCAACGAGTCGAATGTGAACGAGATCCTGGACGAGAAGCCTTTCGATGCGGCGGTGGGCCGTTTTATTCTGATGTACCTTCCTGATCCGGTTGCAACGTTGCGCTCAATTTCACAAGTGGTGCGGCCGGGAGGAGTGTTTGTTTTTCAGGAGCCATGCTGGGTCCCGGTCATCGCGCATTTGGCATCTTTGCCTCTTTGGTTTGCAACGGCCTCTCTCATTGACAAAACAATGCGCGCCTCTGCCAATCACGACATGGGAACGGAGCTTTACCACACATTCGTAGAGGCTGGGTTGCCCGAGCCTACTGTGCGCATGGAACTTCCCATGGGAAGAGAACCCTACCTGGCACAATGGTATTACGATACCTTATGCAGTTTGCGACCCCAGATCGAGAAGTTGCATATGCCTATCGAGTCGTTGGGTAGCCTTGACACGCTGGTGCAGAGGTTGCAAGCCGAGGTCGCTGAATCGAAGACTGTTGCGTGCTGGTTTGCATCTGTTGGCGCGTGGTGCCGCAAAGCGTAGCCTGATTGGAAATACAATGAAACGCACATGGACAATCATCGGCGTAAGGAATGTTCCAGCCAGCCTCAGGTGGTATCAGTCGCTCTTCGGCCAGTCCGAGACCGCTCCGGACCATGACTACTTTGGTCAGATCGTGGATGCGGATGGAACCATCTTGCTCTGCCTGCACAAATGGGGTGCGCACGAGCATCCCTCCTTGATGAGTCCTCACGAGGGAACACCCGGCAACGGTCTCCTCTTGTTTTTCTGCGTCGACGACTACGAGATTGCCCTGAAGAGGGCACGCGCTCTCGTCGACCGGTTCGAAGAAGAGCCTCACGTAAACCCGAACACTCAAACGTGGGAGTTCTCTCTCCGCGATCCGGACGGATACTACGTGACGATCAGTGCTTTCTCTGGTTAGGCGCCGTTCGCCACAATGGCATCAATAGCGGCAAAGGCCGCTTTACAGACACCTTGATCGTGGTCGTCTTCGGGCGAATAGGAGGTGAGCGCGGCGGCACCGAGCGGAACCCGATCACGCACTACAGCAATGGCGGCGGTCAGGTGGGGAAGGGAGAGGCCGTTGGGGGCCGGCAGGTAGTTCGCGTGGCCGACGGCCGGACCCAGCACATCGACGTCCAGGTGGAGATAGCCGAGGGTATCCGCTAACGGCGCCCTCTCCAAAAGGCCCGGGAGCCCTTCTGGGATCTGACCGACTGGGATGGCAGTAATAGCCGAGCCCTGCAAAAGCGCCGCCTCTGGCGGATCGAGGTCCCGAGCGCCCAGTAGAAAAGTGGCCTCGGCTGCGACAGGCTGAAATCCTGGCACGCTGGCTCCCAAGTTATGCCAACACAGACCCATCGTCATCGCGAGGCCCATGCCGTCCAGGAAGCCCGACGTGGTAGTCTCTGGCGTATTGCAGTCGCCGTGGGCATCGAACCAGAAGATGGCACGGTGAGCGGGCGTTAGGCCGCTCAAGGTACCCACTGCCGTGTTGCAATTGCCGCCCAGAACCAGCGGAAAGTGGCCGGCGGTCCGAGCGGACCGAACGGCAGTGGCTAGTCGCCGGGCCAGTTCGAACGCGGTTCGGATTTCTGCGGGTGGGTACGCCGGGTCATCCTCGATGATGTGGATGGCGGTAACTGTGTGTCCCTGACGTTGGAGGTGAGCAGGGAGCTCGGCGCGAACGAGGTACTCGGGCCCGGCCCCGCAGCGCCAACCGCGCCGACCGGAATCGTAAGGGACTAGCAGGAGTTGGATATCCATGCGGGAGATCAGGACAATGGAAGGCGTCTAACAAGAATTCGACCCAATTTTTTGGCATTTCAAGAGAAACACCTACTCAAACCTCTGCCACCGCCGGATCCACCACTAAATATCCGAATGACGGCGGTAGCATCGTCACCTGTCGCCCGAGCCAGCCCTCAATCAATAGCCGGTTGGCGAGGCTTTGGTGTTAGCTTCCCGTTGCAGTTCTTCCGCACTCACCCGTACGACGTGATTAGCAGGAGCTGCCGCCGCCCAGCTGCCACTGTTATCAACTTCCACCCAGCGACCGGACAGACGACTTCCGGTAAATGGTGGTATCCAAACCCAATGTTTACCTTTCGTTACGGTTACGGACGCGCGCGTTTGTTTGAGCTCAAAATTCAGGTGTGTCGATTCACCTGGTTCGAGCGTCGTATTATTGATGGAAGCCTTCACGGCACCATTCACAACCAGTGTCACCCGGTAATTGCCAGCCGCGAGGCCCTCTAAACTGTAACGGCCGTTTACATTCGTTTTAACCGTGGTGAGCAATCTGCCAGTGTTTGGCGCTTCAATCCGGACATCCGCGCCTTGAATCGGATGCCCCTTAGCATCCTTGACGATTCCCTGCAGTGCGGGACCCGCAGCCAATGCATTTGCGACAAAAAGCGTGACTCCAATAAAACCAATCCAAATAGATTTGATAAACATGATAAGAAAGAGGGTGCCAACGTGGCAAACGCACAATATCCAGTTCGCCAATTTCGATGTGACCAGTTTGCGTGTTATCTGGGTTTGTTCAGGCGCGCTTTTGGGTTGCCTATTAGGGGCACATCTCATGTTGAGAAAGCATTCTCGGGGTGCGAAAGTCGTGTCGGGAAAATGAATGGCGCAATCTATGGACGCACAGGCTTAGCGGTCCCAAAGCAGCGCCGGCGTCGTTTAGTCATGTCGTTCGAAATGGTGCGGCTGGATCGCGCGTCCCCCGAGCCACTTCATCAACAACTGTACCGTCAAATACGAGAAGAACTTGAGAGCGGCAGTTTTGATTCAAGTGCTTCCCGTGTGCCTTCCTCACGAGTTCTCGCCGCAACTCTCGGGATTTCGAGACCAACCGTAAATCAGGCGTTCTCGAAGCTGCTTTCAGAAGGATATCTTCAAGCCCGGAAACGGTCTGGCATCTTTGTCGCCGATCATTTACCGGCAACTTTTCTGAAGGCCGTCAGGCCGGCGACGATCGCGCGCACCGAGCACTCTCCGCGTGTCGCCCGGCGAGTGACTAGAATGACCGATTTTCGCAGCGGCCGGCACCTCGATGTCGGCATTGGCGGCCCGCCGAGCGTCACATTCGTCGCGGGGTTGCCGGCCGTGGATGAATTCCCGATTGCTGTTTGGGAACGTTTGCGCGAGCAGGTTTTGGCAAAGAAGGGAGCCCACCTATTACGTTATGCCTCGAGCCGTGGCGAGATCGAACTGCGGAAGGCAGTCGCTGCTTACCTGTGCGACTTCCGCGGCGCTAATTGTCATCCCGACCAAATCGTCGTCGTTAGCGGCATGCAGCAAGCAATGCTGGCGTGCGCGCTCGCGTTAATCAATGAGGGTGAAGTGGCATGGCTCGAAGATCCCGTCTTTCTTCAGGCACGCAATGTACTGGCTTTTGTCGGGGCCAAAATAATCCCTCGCCCGATCGATCGCGAGGGGCTAATAATCGGGAAGTGCTCACGTCAAAATTCTCCCAGACTCATTCTTGTCACTCCATCGCACCAGTTTCCCTTAGGTGTGACGATGAGCCTGAGGCGACGGAAAGCTCTGATCGAGTTCGCGGAGTCGCGCGACGGCTACATCCTGGAGGATGATTACGATTCCGAGTTCCGTTTCGATGGGCCGCCGCTGCCGTGTCTTCAGGGTTTGGACAATGCCGGCCGGGTTATTTATACCGGCACTATGAGCAAAATCCTTTATCCATCGCTGCGCCTCGGTTTTCTGGTCGCACCGCCACAACTTGTCGATACCCTCGTCAAGGTACGGGCGGTTATGGATCAGCATTCCCCAGCGATTGATCAAGCTACCCTGGCACGTTTCATCACCGAAGGATTCTTCCTCAGCCATGTGCAACGGATTCGCGAACTGTATGCCCAGCGACGCGTATTCTTTATCGAACAATTCCAAAAATGGCTGGGCGATTATTTCGATCTGGAAGTGACGCCAGCCGGTTTGCACTTCGTTGCCTGGCTGCGGCGCGCGGAAGATTTCCCGTTATTCATGCGTGCTCGCGAGCTAACCGGGATTTGGCCCCGCCCTCTGTCTTTCTTCTGCATCAAGGCTCAGTTGGATCCGGCATTCGTCTTTGGATTTGCGGCCTGGTCGCAAGCGCAAATTGAACAAGGTTTGGCAAAACTAGCAGCGGCAGTTAAACAACTGAAGCAGCGTGGCGCGGGAAACGGTTCATCGTTTCAAATCCACCACTCCTCACCTGTTACCAGTCCATACTGGCCATCCACGACGGTCCGATCAAACTAACTGGCTAACGAAAATTGATTGAGCAAAACAGCCGAGCCCTTTCGAGCGCACGCGACAATCAGAAAGACCTATGGACGCAGCCGCTCGCTTGCGGCTCATTCGCGAAGCGCGCCGTCGTCCACCTGATGAGCAGCTCCTCGAGCGGCGCACCAGGCTGGACAATCGTGAAGTGGTCGCGCCCCGCGGAAGTCCAATACTCGAGTCGTTGACCAGCAGCGCAGCGTTCTTCGACATACGCGTCGGTAGCAGCCGGCGGCACAACGTTGTCCGACAGACCTTGCGCGATCACGACGGGAGCCCTTATCAGACCATCCGCCGTGTTCTGCTCAATCCGGGCTTGAAGCGCTTTGTTTGGGTTCGTCGTCAACGCTGGACCATCGAACGTCGCCGCCAGGGCCTGAATGCGTTCCGCATCCTCGGGCGGAAGGAAGCAGCATAAGCTTGCGATCTGACGAGCAGCATCGAGCGCTCCTGGGCGAATCGCTTGCTCGAATGTGATGTCAGGGTAGAACCGGCTGTACGACAAGGCCAGATACGGTCCGAACCGCTTATCCGCTTCGACATTCATCGCGAGTGAGTTTCTTATATTCGCGGGCGGTGCAATTGCCGCGACGCCGAGGATTTCTAGATCCGGCGCGTAGCGCGGCCCGACGATACCAGTCCAAAGCGCTGCATGGCCACCTTGCGAGTAACCCCATATCACCATGCGTTTGTCGAGCGTAAGCTCGGGCATCTGTCTCGCGGCACGAACCGAATCGAGCGCGGCACGCGCTTCACCTTCGCCGATCAGGTACGGATGCGGGCCACCCTTTTCTGCAAAGGAGTAATCTGTCGCGACCACCACCCAGCCAGCCATCACGATCCGGTCGCGCCAGAGGATGCCCTTACTCGGCGTCGACAAAAGCGACGGCATGCATTTCTGCAGCAGACCCGTCGTAGCGTGCTCCCATGCGATGACAGGGCGAGGGCCTGCGGGAGGATCGGTCGGCGCGAACACGGTCGCGACTGCCGTCGCTGGTGTGTTGTCATCCACAGTGGTTGCATAAAGAATGCGCCAGCCATGCACTCCGGCTGGCAGTATCACGTCCTTGAGCTGCTCGCTGCGCAGTAACGCGCCAGGCTTGCACTGCACGTCCGCCGGAAGATCGTAGAATGCATCTGGCGCGCGCATGGTGATGCTCGCGCCAACCGCCTGGGGTGTCGGCGGAGTGCTCGACTCTGCCGACGCTCGTTTGGACCGATTGCAGCCAGTTTCGGCGAACAAAACAAGCAGCACCGCGAAGCCAATCGGACGAAGCCCAGCAAAGTTCATAAGTCCCTTCTCCCAGGAAGCTGCGAGCCGCTATCCATCGGCGGAAAAACGCCTAACGACAAAGAGACAGACCGCGGGAAGGTGTCATGGGAAACATGCGGAGTTATTTCAGGTTAGGTCGTCATCGCATGATAAAATCGATTGGCACTCTGGCAAGCAAGTCCTCAGCGGGATATGTATACCAGTGGAGCCTCGTCTTCGCGATTATCGGGAGCCTTCCGGGCTTAAAACGGAATTTTTTTAGGCGTGACTAACCTCCCGACGATATCCGCCGGGAGGTTCACGGGACGGTTACAGGGCGGAATGAATTTCCCAGACTGGATAGCCCGCCATGTGCTTTCGCCGGTTCGATTGATCTTTGGGCGCGTGGCCAAGGTCCCAAAACGCTTTGCCGAGGACTGTCACGACTGACGTCGTTGAGCGTCAGTTTTTTCGCGGAGCGAATGTGAAGCGGGAAGTGTGTTCGCTGTCCAACTAAAACGGTCTCAAGAATTGAACACCGCTGCGGTTCTGACGGTACTTCAGCAACAACGATTCCCGGCGCCGTTCATATCGTTCTGTTCCGTTGATCGAACGCGATCGTGCGCTCGAACTACGCAGCACGCCGGCTGGGGGCCTGCAGGCCCGGATCGTCAAAAAGCGCTTTTCCCGCAGGCCCCCCCGATGCTCAACTCAGCGCACCGGCACTGCACCTCCCCACGCCGAGGGCGAGGGGTTGAGTGGAGCGGCTAGCGATGGTTGGTTAAGTGGAGCGATCAGCTTGCTCGCCTCATTTGCGTGCGGGGTGCCTCTGACGCGAGCCAGGAATCCGTGGGCAATGCCGGCAGCATCGGCGTAACGACCAACGATAATCCCCTGCTGATTGATTCCGTTAAGCGATGTGAAGGTTGAGCCGGGATAATCGAAGGTGAAGAAACTGTCTGGCGGGACAAAGAAGAGTCCATGAGTCGCCCCTGAGGCGTCCGCATATCTGCCCACCACCTCGTTCTTATTGTCAACTCCAAACAGGACTGTCGCAACGGAGCCCGGAGGATCGATCGGGAAATGCAGCGCCCCATTCTTATCCCGGTAGTAGCCATGAAGGATTCCTGCGCTGTCTATATAGTATCCCACCGTCAACTTTTTGTTATTATTGATCTCGTAAGCAAAAGTGCCCCCGGCAGCACCCGGGACGCTAAACGACGTTATAGTTCCGTGGTGGTCGATGAACCCCTGGAAGACCCCGCTGCCGTCATCAAACCCGCCGGTAACGTCGCCGGGCTCGTTTATCCCAAGCAGATTGGTCTGGAGCGCGCCGGGAACATCGTATTCTGTGAAGGTGCCATCCGACCAGAAAAACGAGTGAATGGTACCATCGCTGGCGGCGTAGTCACCGACTACTGTGCGTGGGTTATTGATGCCTCGTCCTTCGGTAAAACCGACGGTATCGTTAGGGTCAACGATCGGATCGCTAAAGCTACCGTCGCTGAACCGAACAAAACCCCGCGTCACCCCGCTTGAATCGATGAATTCGCCAACGACGTCGCCTCTTTCGTTAATCTTTTGCGGCAACGTCAAATTTCCGGCCCCGGGATAATCAAAAGTCGTGATGACTTCGATAGAGCCCGAATTCGGTGCTTGCTGAGCGAACGTTCCCATCAATGGGAAGACGAATAGAACTGCCAGAATACTGATAATTATTTGTTTTGATTTCATGATACTGATTTCCTCCTTAGTTGAATTTCCATTCCTAAAACGCCGATGTGGCAAAGGCACAATGCCCAGTTGGCGAATTTCGATGTGACCAGTTTTGCGTGTTGCGGCTAGCACCAGGTGCAAAAGGCGGATATTGGAGTTCTCTTTTCGCTCACGGTATGCGGCTGAAATTCCGCCGTCAGGAAATGCGATTGCAATGACATTGGCATCAAGTCATTCCTTTGCCTTAGCGTCGTCTCGTTAGGCCGCTCGCATTATGAAAACATGTATCATCATTTTCATCGCCGGAATTGTGTTGTCGCAGCCTGGTATTTCGTCAGCGACTTCTTCTGAGAAGTCAGCGGCTAGTGATCTTGCCGCGGCAAAGTCTTTGGCGTTCGGAGGAGTTGGAGTTGCCGGGTTGATGTCCGAAGGGGAGCGGAATTTGCGAGCGGTTTTAGAGCGGCCCGATGCCTCCCGGCAGTTGGAAGCTGCGCTCGCTCACGCGACACCGGCAGGCAGCCTCTACATTCTGGTTGGCTTGCGCCGGTGTGATCGCGCCGCGTATCAAAAGGTCTTTGATTCGCTGTCTCGGCCTAACGATGATGTTGAAGTCGTGCGCGGATGCATGATCAGCAAGGAGCCCTTTCGTCAGCTCCTCTCACAGATTCAAGGTGGCCGATTCGATGATTACCTGTCCCGCCCGCCGAATTTTCGGTAGACTGCTGCGCGAATGGACGTTGCCCGAAGATATCTCGAAGTCCTGGCGTTCGTCGCTCTCTGGATGGCTCTCGGTTGGATTTTCCACCTTGACACGAATTCTTACTTATTGATTGGGGTCCCGCTGGTCATACTCTTTCAGCGGTTCGTTCGTCAGCGGCCACTGCGCCAGCTCTGGGTTCGAGATGCGGCGACTTTTCGACTTGGCCTGGTTGGAAGTGTAATCGCCGTGCTTCTCATTCTCGCGCCTGGATACGACTTAATTATCGTAGCAGTACCCGACGAAATCCTGGATTGTTGCCCTGTGGTTTTTGTGCGCCGTGGCTGGCGCTGTATTTGCTGCCTTTGCAATTACTCAGCAGCGTGCAAGCGCCGTTCGCCGTGCCTTGCCCAGCTTCTTATCAGCTGTGCTCATAGGTGTGGCAATCATGGCAGCCAGCGCCTTAGCAAGCCACCATGACATCGGTGTGCCGCTTTCAAAGTGGTTCTTGTTACTCAAGCAATTCTTACTCTACTTTACGGTCTCTTTCGTGCTCGAGGAGGTTGCGTTTCGCGGCGCTCTCGATTCGCACATCTATAAGCCTCCAACTGATGGACAACAGCGCGGCCGCTCGGCGTGGCTCTCCGCGGTTTTCGTGTCGGCTCTATGGGGTATTTGGCACCTACCGTTACTTCCTACTAGCGGCGCGGCGGCATTTGCAGCTGCGATCCCCATGCTGATCATCGTTCATACTTTGACCGGTGTGCCGCTTTCTTTTTGTTGGAGAGCCAGCGGCACATTAGTCTTGCCAGCTGCCGCCCATGCTCTAATTGATTCGTATCGTAACTGTGTGCAATGACACGACCGCATTCCCACGGTTCCATTTGCGGCCTAGTCCTGCGCAGTAGAAGTTGCGAACCATGCCGCAAAACACAGACAGCATTCTCGACGCCGCAGAACAGCAGGAGGCAAGCGACGTCTTCCTTCAGGAGAACGAGATACCGCGGCTTAAGATTAATGAACAAATCATTGTCTTTGGCGAGGAGCCCATGTCGCTCGCGCAGCTAACCGCATTCTGGCAGGCATGCGGCGCGAACGCGCAAGGCGACGGCGACATGGATCGCGACACCGGCTTCGTCTCGCGCACGCATACGCGCTACCGCGTGAGCTTGCACCGCACCATGGGCCGCCTCGCTGCGGTCCTGCGCCGCATCAAGACCAACGTGCCGAGCTTGAAAATGCTGGGGGCACCGGAATGGCTCCTGACCCGGTGGGGCGCTCGTGAGCACGGTCTGATTCTTATAACCGGACCAACCGGCTCCGGAAAATCCACTACCATCGCCTCCCTGCTTCAATGGATGAACGAGAACCTGGTACGACATATAGTGACGATTGAGGATCCCGTCGAGTATCAGTTCACCAGCAAGCGCTGTCATTTCACCCAACGACAGGTGGGACGTGACACCGGAAGTTTTGCGACCGGATTGCGGAGTGCGCTTCGTCAGGCGCCGGATGTCATTTTCGTTGGTGAGATCCGGGATTACGAGACGGCGTTAACGGCCCTTCAGGCTTCCGAGACCGGACATCTCGTTGTTTCGACCCTGCATTCGGAGAAGGTTGCCGACACGATGGAACGCTATTTGAATCTTTTTCCTGCAGAAAACGAGAAGCATGGTGTGAACCTTCTGGCGAACCAGCTTTCTGGTGTTCTTTGCCAGAAGCTGGTTCCATCTGCTGACGGAGGCCTGCATTTGCTGGTGGAACACGTCGAAAATGCGGGGGCCATGCGCGACTGGATCGCCAGACGAGAGTTGCAGAACATCGATCAGTATATCGCGCGCGGATCGGATCCTGCAGCCGTTTCATTTTTGCAATCGACGCTCAACGCTCTTCAAGGCAAGATGATTACGGAAGAGACCGCCTTGGCTTCAGTCAGCAATGAATCCGAGCTGCGTCGCGCCATGAGGGGAATCGGCTAGACGGGTTTCTCCGCTATTGGAATCATTATGAAGAAAGATGACTTGATCGATTTTCTAGTCCTTGCCGCCCAGCAGGGCGCTTCCGATCTTCATTTGACACCAGGGGCGCTACCGATGATACGCGCCGCTGGTGTCATGAAGCCCCTCACCGAAGACGCAGCGGTGCTGTCTGCGGAAGATACAAGGCGATTGGTTATCGATGCTTTGAAGGAGGGACAACGCGCGAAGCTGGAAAACGAATGGCAGCTTGACTTCGCGTTGCAGGTTCAGGATCTCGGCCGGTATCGCGGGAATGCCTGCTACGTGTCAGGTGCAATTGAGGCGAATTTCCGACAGATTCCTGCCGAGATCCCCGATCTAAGTACGTTGGGACACTCTCCAGTCGTGGATAAGTGGTGTGACGCGAGCGCCGGCCTGATTCTGGTGACTGGCGCGAGCGGTGAAGGCAAGAGCACAACGCTGGCGAGCATGGCTCAGACGATATCCAATCGGCGTTCCGTCAACATGGTCAGTATTGAGGACCCGATCGAATTTGTTCATTCGCAAGGGCGGAGCCTGGTGAACCAGCGCGAGGTCGGTTCGGACGTGCATAGCTTCGCCGCAGCGCTAAAGAACGCGTTGAGACAGGACGCGGACGTTATTCTTGTTGGAGAATTGCGGGACCTGGACACGATCCAAACTGCGATTACGGCGGCCGAGACGGGACACCTCGTGATTGGAACCATGCATACCAACGATGCGCCAACGGCCATCGGGCGAATTATTGATGCCGTACCAAAAGAGGGGCAGCAGTTCGTCAGTGCCCAACTTGCGTGGTCGTTGCTGGGAGTGGTGTGTCAGTATCTCCTGCCGCGCAGCGGTCAGTCAGGTTTGGTTTTGGCCACGGAGTTATTGACGGTGAACTCGGGAATTGAGGCGTGTATCCGGGCGGGGCGGCTTTCGCAGATACCGGGACTGATTCAAATCGGCGCTAAGGACGGCATGCATACCGTGGACGATAGTCTTATCGAGTTGCTTCTGGCTGACCGCATCAATCTCATGGACGCTATGGCTCACGCGAGGGACCCCAATTTTGTGAAGGAAGAGTTCCAAAAGGCTTTGAAGTCCCAGAGAAAAGGGTGGTTTGCGGGAATGTTCCACAAATAAAACGCGGGGCCTCGACCAGCGGCGTGCCCGATGACAATGTGCCAGCAATGGCCAAGGGCTATTGGATAACGTGTTATCGATTGATGCCAGATGAGGTGACATTAGCGGATTACGCAAGGATTGCTGGACCCGCTATTGAATCTCACGGCGGTCGATTTTTGGCGCGAGGAAATCCGGCGAAGGGTACGAGGCCGGAACGAACAAGCGTCTAGTAATAATCGAGTTTGAAAACGTGGACAAGGCGATCGCGGCATACGAGAGCCCGGAATATCAGACTGCATTGGCTTTATTAAAAAATTCAGCCGAGCGAGATGTGCGAATCATATAAACTGCGGCCTAACGAGGCAGTCTTCCGCGCAAAACTGTGAGTGAATACGGCGGTAGTTGGTAGCTTGCTGATGCTTCTCGTGTGAATTGCGCTGGCGGCAGACTGCGGAGTGGGTAGCCGTTTGAGCCGTCGTCACGCCAAGCGTATTGCTGTCGCGAGAATTGAATTACTTGAACGTCGCCGACAAAACTCAGCGGCTGCTTTGCGCCGGGAAGATTAAACTCGACATTGAGCTGCGCTGCGCGCTTGGGATCCTTGTTGATTGCAAGTAAGGCCCACTGCTCGTCCGGTCGTCGCACTGCATACGCAGTTACGGTAGGGGGCACTACTCCCGCCTTCGCCGAGGCTACGGCGGGCAAGCCGTGCGCGCCGTTTTTTGTGCCGTTGATGGTCACCGGAAATATTTCGTGTGTCTCCTTCGTTGATTGCATCCATTCCTTTGTGACAAGCTGAGTAGCGTAGTAGGTGGACAAACGGTTCAGTTGATCGCTCTTCGGAGTTAACTGAAGCATCATGAGATTGCCCCAGGAACACTTGAGCTCGTCCTGGAGATAGTTCGGCTCGTAGCCGTACAGATATGGCTTCGCGCCGCCTAACAACAGAAACGCACCGACTGTATCCGCGTTAAAGAGGGCGCCTTCGATGTCTACCTCCGGGCGTCCCGCAAAAACAGAATAGCCGTACTCGGTCATGAGCCACGGAATGTCTGCGGGCACTCCGTCTCTGCGCAGGCTGTCCATCATTGCGCCGAGGCGCTTCGGGATTTCCAACAGATGCGGCGCAGCATCAGCGCAGATGTTGTCGAACGGGTAAAACTCGAATGACAAAAAATCGAAGCGGACTTTTGCGCCTCGAATGTACGACAGAAATCGATTCATCCATGACCGACTCCCCGACGCGTCCGCCCATGTGAGTAGTTGGTCTTCGAAATTTTGCAGACTCGGGCCTCCGATCTTCAGTGGCGACTTGAGTTCCATCAGACGCCGGGCAATTCCAGCGTATAGGGCGGCGTAATCTTCTGGCGAAACCCATTGTCCGTCGGGTTCTTCGCCCAGCTCGATCCCTTCCAGACTGTAATTCCGACGGAGCAGGTACTGGATCTCAGCAACAGCATTTTCTGGCGTGTCGTACAACACGCCAACCGGGACGAGCACCGGCAAATTGTTAGTGAGCTTGCTGCGCAAAACGAAATCTAACCCGGGCTGCTCTGTGCTGTAGTCGATGTCTTCGGCGCGATGCCAGGGATCGGTGGACGACGTGTAGATAATTGTCTGTCGATGACGATTGGGTGCGTGACGCACCTGTTCATGAAAGCGTCCATTTTTACCCATTTTCCCGAGATCGATCTCGCGAATCGCGAAGCCTAACATGTCGCGAACGTCATCTGAAGTTCGCTCGCTCGTATGCGAACCCCTGCTCATTAGGATTCGCACAAACTGAACCGCGCGCGGACGCTCTGTCAGTCGCACCAGTTCACCGCCGCCGTGAGCATCATCGATTTTTCCATTTACGAACGGCCGCCAGTCGTCGTCATCGTCGGGTTGCAAGTGCATCGGATCGTCACCGGGCCAGTACTCGATCCGGTATCGTTTGGCGTAAGGCGTTCCCCAATGAATTCGGATCGCGTTGACCGGTTTTGGTGCGCCGAGATCGATCACCACCCATTGCGGATGAGCATCCTCCGATTCGCCGGTAAAACGTGAATCCAAATACGGATTACTTTTCCAAAATGAATTCGGATCGCCGTCCGCGATACGAGAGTACCCGTCATCGTTTGCTTGATCGATAGTGTTTCCGCGGCGTGGCAACCGATAGCCATACGAAACGTTGATCGGTTCGCCGAGTGAGTTGTCGGAGGTCCAGTACCCGCAATTGTGAACTGGATCGCTCCAGGTGCCGCGTGGGTTCCAATGCCATACCTCGCCGCCGAGTTCGGTCCGCAGTCGATATGTCAGCGGCCCGAGCCCGGCAGATAACATTTCCGTGACGTTTTGGTCCGTGAACATCTGGGCGCATTCGCCTTTCTCGTGACCGTCCACGCCGGCGCCCAACGCTTCTGATGGCACCAACCGGTTTACGGGATGGTCTGCGGACACAACGGCGGAAAGTACGAGACGCTTTTCGCCTCCGAATATTGGGGTCGCAACGGTTAATTGGAGAAAAGCTGAGATGATCGCGGCATTGCGCAGCCAGTGTCCTTCGAGAAAAATCCCGTACCACCGTTCATTCACGGCGGGGTATTTAATCGTGGATCGATAAGAATGAAAGCATGGTAGGGACGGCGCGCTGCGCTGTCTGGACGCCCTAACTCGGCGTCACTACCTGCTAGTGCACCGCTTTTTCCAGTTGCTTTTTAACTTCGGTTTTTTCGTGACGAACATCTTTCAAATGGCTCTCGAGAAGCGGTAACTGGGATTTCTGCGGATTCGGCTGATGGCGGACAGTCTTGCCCTGCCGGTACTCCGGACCGGGTTGCTTCGCCTGACCGATCTGGCGAAGCAAATCATCTTCCTTTCTCTGAAGCTCGCCGTAGCGGGTTTGCAAGGCTTGCGTACGATTTGTGGCGGCTTGTTGTTCCGCTAATGCCGCATTGTTCTTTGCGTCGGCGGCCTGTTGTTGACGTTGAGTTTCATCCTGCTGCTTTTGATATGCGGTGTAATTGGTGGCCTGCTCGGCAGAATATGACGCGGCCTTTTCGGAGTCATAATGAAAGCGTTCCTGAACTTCTTTTGGCAGTTCGATGAAGTAAAGCTTCGTGATTCCAGATTTCGTTTTGACCACGACGCCATCGGGATCGACGCGAGTGACAGTGGCGTCTTTGTATTCTTTGCCGTTAACCGTTTTGAAGTCCTCGGAGAACGCGGCAGTGGCGAAAGATAGGATCAAGAACGTGAGAACTCTTATGCTCATTCGTTACCTCAACGAGAGGTCGCGTTTCTCTTCTGATATTTTGGAATTATCAGGTCAAGGAGAATCCATCTGGGTAACGGAACGCATGCGCCTGCAATCGGGTGTCATTGAGCGAAGCGCAACATCTTTGGTCTAATTTTGGGCTAGCGAGGAGCGGTTTGAAATGATCAGAGATTCTTCCCCCTCAACTGCGGGATCACATGACACTATGAGGTCGCTTGTTGCACTGAGTTTTGCACTTGTTCTGGCCGGATGCAGCAGGCCGTCAGCTACTGTTACGCAAGTCGATCCAAACGGACCGGTCGAGGTGGTGAT
The DNA here is from genome assembly GCA_963803285.1 of uncultured Verrucomicrobiae bacterium. Lineage (GTDB taxonomy): Bacteria > Verrucomicrobiota > Verrucomicrobiia > Chthoniobacterales > UBA10450 > Udaeobacter. The sequence goes on from CAWDMG010000007.1 coordinate 171,583, forward strand.
TCCGGATCACGGCGTTTACACGGGCGCGTTCATGGATTTTGGCGACGCGGAGGACGATGTGACGCTCGAAACCATCGAAGATTTCGAGCAGATGGTGGGAAAACATCAGGCCATCATCGTTTCGTCGAGCTACTGGGGAGAGCAAAATTTTCCTACCGACAATCTCAATGTCATTTGGCGGCACGGCTCGTTGCCGCTGGTTTTCTGGTCGCCTTGGGACAAGCCCTACGAGGAAGATCACGGCCCGGACAGGTTCGGTTTGACTGAGATTCTTGCCGGAAAGTGGGACGCATACATCGACAAGTGGGCTGACGCAGCCCGGGATTTTGGCTACCCAGTAATTGTTGTGTTCGGTGTGGAAATGAACGGCACATGGTTTCCCTGGTCGGGCGCTTACTACGGCGGCGCGGAATGGGTCCCGGAATACAACAATTGGAAAGGGCCGGAAACGTTTCGTCGCGCGTACCGATACGTTGTGGATCGCGTCCGTGCGCGCGGCGCGTCAAACATCAAATGGATGTTTCACACCAACAATTATCCGTATCCCTACGAAACCTGGAACGGCGCTCCTGCCTATTATCCCGGATCCGACTATGTCGATTGGCTGGGGCTCAGCGTTTATGGACAGCAATACAAGGATGAGCCCAATCCGGATATTCCTTCATTGGTCGACTGGCCGTATCAGGAAATGAGCCGTCTCGATCCGCACAAACCCATCATGATCGCGGAATGGGCGACTGGCGAATTTCCGCTTATCACGGCGCCTCCCAGCGCTATCCGCAAACCGGCGTGGATCAAACAAGGTTTGGACCTGTTTCGCACCCGTTATCCCCGGATCAAAGCAGCGCTTTACTGGCACGAGCGGTGGCAAAACGCCGACGGCTCTTACAGTAATCTGCGCGTGAATTCTTCTGTGGAATCGCTCCGCGCGTATCGCTCGGGAGTCGCCCATCCAGACTGGCTCGGAGATCTAATTTTGCGAGCGCTGCCGAAAACGTAACGTTGGCAGGGCGAGCCCGGCCTACCAATTTTGTTCGCGCTCACAGACAAAATCTCCACTTGGCGGCGTCTTGAAAGTAAAGACCGTGAAAAGGTCATGGAGCCTATCGCCAGCCATGAGAATTGGAGGAACTGCTTTTCTGAAGTTGCGCCCGGATTGCTTCTGTTCGCCCGTCAATGGGTGCAATCAGCAGCCGACGCGGAAGACATTGTTCAGGAAGCTTTCGTCAAGTTTTGGCGTCGCAACCACGACATTGATAACCGCGGGTTGCTCTACTCGGCGGTTCGTTCTCTCGCGCTCGATTTTATTCGTCGTGACGCGCGTCGGGCACGACGTGAGGCGACCGTTCTTGCTGAAACCGAGCCAGCCATTGAGCCCCATTTCGAATTGGAAGATGACACGCAGTCGGCGCTCGCAGCTGCAGTGGAATCTTTGCCGCGCGATCAACGGGAGGTACTGGTCTTGAAAATCTGGAATGATCTTACATTCAGCGAGATCGCCGGCGTGCTGGGAATTTCGCAGAACACGGCAGCATCGCGGTACCGGTATGCCCTGGCCAATCTGAAGAAAACTTTACAACCGCAATGAACGATTTATCCGAGCTTGAAAAGGAACTGAGAAAGCTGCGACCAGCGCAGCCGTCGCCAGTGCTTTTCGAGCGGGTAGGGGGAGCTCTCAAAGATAGTGGGGCGTCTGTGTCAGACCCCAAATGGAAACGATGGCGTTTCACAGAATGGAGCCGCCGGGAGGCGAGCGACATAGACGGGCAGCTCGTTAGAGCGAGAGAGCGGGAGCGAACGAGTCAAACGCCCTGCAATTGGTGGTCGTTAGGCTTCGGCCTCGCTGCTGCCGCGGTTTTGATTTTGTTCGCAGCGGTTACCATGGAACGTCGGCACGAGCAGCAACAAACTGTCGTGCAAAGTTCGCCTGCGGCCGAAACACGACCGGTTCCGCTCGAGACGGAACGATCCATATCTCCCGGAAGGTTCGTTCCTGCCGGTGGGACAAACGTCGTTTACAACACTCGCGACGAGGGATTGCATTTTGCTGACGGCTCAGAACGACCGGTGCGACGCGTTCGCTACAACACAAAACAAACCTGGCGATGGCGCAATCCGGAAACGGGCGCATCCCTCCGCGTCTCCTATCCCAGCGAGGAAATCGTGCTCATCCCAGTTTCAGGTCAATAATTCAACACAACAAACCATGAAGATGAAATCCGTATTCACCATTACAGTCATCGCGTTGTTGCCGATCGCAGCACTCGCACAAACACCGCCTGCGCCGCCACAGCCGCCACAAGCGCCGCGTCCACCGCATCCACCAGGGATGCCGGGCCATCACGAGCCGGGAATGCCGGGTCATCACGAGAAAGGGCCCAAGGTCCCGGTAACGTATCTCGGTGTAGACACGTCGCAGGTGCCAACTGTTGTGAGCGACCAGCTCGGTTTGGCGAAAGGCTTCGGGTTGGTGGTCGATTACGTCGAGCCGAACAGCCCCGCTGCTACTGCTGGCGTTCAACAGAACGACATCCTCAAATTGCTGAACGACCAGATTCTGATCGAGCCCAGCCAATTGCGAAAGCTTCTACAAACGTTCTCCGAAGGAACGGAAGTGACGCTCACTGTCTTGCGCAAGGGACAGGAGCAAAAGCTGAGCGTTAAACTTGCCAGGAAAGAAGTGCCGCAGCGACGCGGTGCCTTCCCTGGAGGCAATCGCGACTGGCATTGGGATTTCGATGCCACCGGCGATCTCGACGAGCAAATGCAGGATCTCAAGGAACAACTCAAAGAGCAACTGGGCGACCAACGCGGCATTATCCGCGAAGCGGTGACGCAAGCTCACGAAGCCGCCAGACGCGCGCGTGATGATGCCCGGCATGCAGCCGACGAGCTTCGGATCTTTTTTGAGGACGACGGCGCGGCTAAGGCCAGCAAGATCGATCTAGGCAAAGCGCAGATTGTTTTCTCGGACGAGAAGGGCCAGCTCAAATTGGCAAACGTAGATGGAAGAAAACTGCTGACGGTGAAAGACCCGCAAGGCAAACTGCTTTTCAGTGGCCCAGTCGAAACCAAGGAAGACCTCGACAAGATGCCGGCCGAGGTGCGTCAACGGTACGACCGATTAAAACAAGATGACTTGCCCACGGTCACGCCGCGATCGGACACAGATAACGCCGACGAAGGAGATACAGACGAAGCAGATGATCAGGACGACGATGATGATGAGGAGAGTGGTGAATCAGTATCGCAGCAGGTTTCGTTTCAATCGTCTCCCCGTGAGATGATTCCGCAGTCAATCTCATTTTGACGCGGCCGCAGATCTTTGCGGACGCTACCGTCAACAAACTTCAGGATGAAGAAGTGAATTCTTCATTCCTTGTCTGATTTCTTAACTGGATGGGTGCTAACGACGCGCGATTTGTCCCCGGGCAAAAGTTCGTATTCACCTTCGGCGTCGAACGAAACGAAATAGAGATTGACTCCTTGGTCCGGTTTTTCGACGTCTCCATATTCAGCCAGGGCTGCAGACGGATCGCGTTCTTTAACCCGCCAGTGCGATTGCTCCCTAACAACGAACCGGCTTGGCGAAATCCATTTTATGATTTCGGAGTAGAATCCGTCCTGGCGCGTTTTTTGTGCAGCCTGGTCATCTACTGAAATCCCGGCGTTAAGTTCCTCGTCGAGCCGGCAAAAATCGGGCACGGCGTGACACATTAACTCCGGAGTGTCTACCAGATACGCACGCCGGTTCTCGATTCGATAAATGACGTTCTCCATCTGATGCCGATCGCTCCGGGATGAAATCCCGACGTGTTTCGAATCGGGCGACCAATGTGCCCGATAGGCCTCGGGTGCGTTGTCGAGACCAGTCGCGACTTCTTCGAGTTTGCCGATGAGCTTCTTGGTTTGGGCGTCCATCAAATATACGCCGAACGCTCCGCTCTCATTTTTACCGGAGACGATTGAAAATTTTTGGTGCGGTGATTTGCCATTTTTGACTACAAGTAATTCGCCCGGTTTATAATCGTACGTAGCAGTCGCGCAAATCTCGTTAGTGCCGAGGACCAACACGGCGACGACGACAAACGCTGCGGCAGAGATTTTCACTCCAGCATTGGGTGTTACCAAATATTGACGCGTTTGTCCACCGCCCGAACCATTGGCGAGCCGTCCGGCACATTGAACGCCTTTTGAAATTCGGGCATGTTCGTGAGCGGCCCGTTCACGCGAAACTGCGCCGGCGAATGCGGATCGGTGGTGAGTCGCAGCTTTTGATCTTCATCGCGAATCTTAGACCGCCAGATCGCGGCGAATGACAGAAAGAAGCGTTGCTCCGGTGTCAGGCCGTCGATCTTTTTGTTGCGTTCGTCTGGATTTTTGTCGAGCGCCTTCTGCAATGCGGCAAACGCTAGCTTTACTCCCCCGATGTCGGCAATGTTTTCGCCTTGTGTGAGCTCGCCATTCACATGCTGGCCAGGCAGCGGCGCGTACGCGGAATATTGATCGACAACTGCTTTACGCCGCTTGTTGTATTCGTCCGCCGATTCTTTGGACCACCAATCGCGCAAATTGCCATCGGCATCGAACTGCCGTCCCTGATCATCGAACCCGTGCGTCATTTCATGGCCAATGACTGCCCCGATCCCGCCGTAGTTCACAGCGTCGTCTGCGTTCGCGTAAAAGAACGGCGGCCGCAAAATGCCGGCCGGAAAGACGATCTCGTTCATGGTCGGCTGATAATAGGCGTTCACAGTCGGCGGGGTCATTCCCCAGTCGGTGCGATCGACTGGCTTGCCGATCTTTTGCAGGTCCCGATCGGCTGCAAATTTTTCGGAGCGCAGCGTGTTCATAACGAATGGGCCGCGGTCGATCTCCAGCAATGAATAATCAAGCCACTTATCGGGATAACCGATCTTGACGTTCATCGCGGTCAGTTTCTTGAGCGCTTCCTTTTTTGTCGGCTCATCCATCCAATCGAGCGTTTTGATCCGGTTGGCCAGCGCCTCCTTCAAATTGTTCACCAGTTCGAGTGCGCGCTCTTTCGCCTTGGGTGGGAAATAAAAGCCGACGTAGAGCTTGCCAAGCGCATCTCCAATGTCGCCGTCCTCTGAAGTGACCACACGTTTCCAGCGCGGCTTGTTCTGCTGGGTGCCGCGCAGGACTCGCTGGTTAAAATCGAAATCCTCGTCTACGAAATCCTTGGAAAGATATGGTGCGGTCGCATTAATCAGATTCCAACGGAGGTATGCCTTCCAATCATCCAGCGCTGTCGATTTGAACAAGTTGTTCACCGCTTTGAAAAACTCCGGCTGATGCACGTTGACGTTCCCCGGCTCGAGCAGGTTGATCGAGTTGAAGTAATCGCTCCACTTCCAGTCGGGCGTCAGATCCTGCAGTTGTCGCACCCCCATCTTGTTGTAATTCTTGATTGGGTCGCGCAGCTCCACCCGCGTCCGCGATGCTTCGGCCAATTTCGTTTCCAGAGCCATGATCTTCTTGGCGTCTTCGGCAGCTTTTTCCGGCGGGTGGCCTAACAAGGTCAGCATCTTCGTCACGTGCGCGATGTACTTCTCGCGCTTCTCTTTCATATCGGCGTCCTGCTTTGTGTAGTAATCTCGATCAGGCATGCCGAGTCCGCCCTGTACCGCCTGGGCGATGTCGTGATTGCTGTCCTTCGCGTCCTGCCCCGAGCCAAAATTGAAAAATGCATTGATGCCGATGCTGTGCAGATGCGCGATCTCCTTCAGCACATCCTGTGGAGTTTTCATTGCGTCGATTTTCTGAAACTCTTCCGTCAGGGGCGTTGTTCGCGCGGCTTCGACCGCCTTCTCATCCATCCCGCTGGCGTAGTAATCACCGACTTTCCGTGTCTCCGGCGCAAGCTTTGGGTCGACCTGGGTTTGCGAGGCCTTCTCCGCGATGGTGTGCAATGCGTCATTGTTTCGTTCGATCAGTTCGTTGAACGCGCCCCATCGGGAATATTCAGGCGGGATCTCTGTCTGTTTGATCCAGTTGCCATTGGCGAACAGGAAGAAATCGTCGCCCGGTTTTACTGATGAATCCCGGTTGTTGGCATCGAGCGGCGGGGGGTCTTGTTCGGTCTGTTTCTGTGGTGCCGCAACAACAGCGACTAACGAACAAACAACCGAAGTGATGATGGTGAGAAACGATTTCATGATTTTGGAAACAAAATAATTGGATTCGAAATTCTTCAATCCGGATTAGACCGTTGGAACACAATTCCGTTGAAGCACCAGCCGGACGTTAACAAACCTCATCGCCGGGCACGCTCTCTGCCGCTATAATTGCTCGATTTTGTAACCGTGCTGTTGCAGCCGTGCGATGACACTGCGCGGACCGGAGAAGTGTAGTGCGCCGGCGACGACTAATGTTGGTGTTCCCGACTTAATTGCCGCTTCAAGCCTCGGAATCCATTTGGCATTCCGCCGATCGAGAAGTCGCCACCAAACCGTCGGAGCTTCTTTCATCCGTCTGACGTGCATCGCGTAGAGTCGATTCGTATCCCCCGATTTCCAGGCTGCGACATCCAATTGAAACTGCTGCGAAGCTTCCGCAGCGTGAACCAGAGCCTGCAGCAAATACACTTCTGCTTCGATCATGTGCATGTCGGATAAGACGTGGACATGTTCGTCCACCGTTTCAACGCCACCGGTCTTCTTCGAGTAGCGGCGAGCCATTTCAGCCACATGATTATCGACTCCGTAAATGGTACTAACACCTCGGAGTGTCGGATAATCCAAAAGCATTGCGATCGCCCAGGGATAAAGATGCTGCCATTCCGCCATTCCATTGATGGTTATCTTCCGCAGATAATTGTATGTCTTGGGACCTATCTTTCCCCGAATCTGCTCTCCTCTGGGAAGCCGGGCGGCTGCTCCTAATTTCTGTGCGAAGGTCTGGTCTTCCTTTGGATCGACCTCAAATAAGATCAGCTGAGATTGCTTAATCGCTTCTTCAACTGCGGGAGCTTTCTCGTAGTCAGTCCGCTGCAACGCGTGTACCGAGCCGAGCAGATAGAATGGCGCTCGCGCGTTGGTTACTCGCCAGAGACAATGTTTGTCGCTTGCAGCGACCGCGGCCGGAGCCAGGCCGGACAGGAAGGCGAAAACGATCGCGGTTGCAGCGGCCGAAGCAACAATTCTCGATGGGGGGTGCATCAAGATCTGCCTTGTTTCTCTACAGCTGCTCGATCACGTACCCGCGCTTTTGCAACAGCGCGATCACGCTGCGCGGCCCGGAGAAATGAAGCGCGCCTGCGACAATCGCGGTGGGCTTGCCGGTTCTCAGTTCCGCCTCGATTCGCGGAATCCATTTCACGTTGCGATCATCGACGAAACGCGCCGCAATCCTCGGCGCCTTTGACCGTAGTGGTGCGTCGCCCGCCCACAGCGCATTGGTGTCGCCCTTCCGCCACGCTTTGTACATCCTGCCGGACTCCCTGTCGCCATTGTCAGGCTGAGTAAGCGCATCCTGCAACATGAATTCGCCGTCTCGATCGGATAACCCACCCATCACCGCTACATGTTCATTCACCGACTCCAGCCCGCCGATCTCTTTTCCCAATTTCAAGGCGTGATCCACAAAATAATTATCCAAGCCATGGGAGGTGGAGGTTTTGCTGTATGATGCCGGCGCGGCCAGATGCTGGGCGATCCACCAGGGCTTGTAACGAAGCTGGCTGTCGAAACTCACGAGTCGCTCACCATTTCCGCCGCGAGCATCGGGGATCACGGTGAACATGTTTTTGCGGAGCCATGCCAGCAACTCCGGGCTAATCTTCGAACGAAGGTCTTGTCCCGGCGGATACTTGGCCGCGGCCTCAAACTTTTTTTGGAATTCCCCGTGCTGGCTTGGATCGAATTCAAAGAGGAAACGGGTGCTGTCTTTCAGCGCAATGTCATAAGGCTTGGGCAGTGGATAATCTTTTTTGCTCAGCGCGTGAATTGAGCCCACGAGATAAAATGGCGCCTTCGCATTCGCCACGCGCCAGACGCAACATTTCGGAAATTTTTTGGTTCGCGGAGCTGCGTCCATCGCGAGCGGTGTCAGAATTAGCGCGACGAACAATGCGATCGGACCGTGGGCGGCGCGTCGAAGGGGAAAAAACATTTCCGGTGTTTAGCGCGAAAAATTCGCAAGTCAATCGGGAGTTTGAAGGCACAGAAAGCAATTGGCTTGCCTCCCGTAGGCGTCCATCGGAGGCGGGGAGCTCGGAAGGCTTTTCAGACTCAGAAGTCGTCATTCCTTGAGATGGACGCGGTTTTTGATACGATAGCTCAGGCATGTCCCTCCCATTGAAGCGTTGGCCGGTTCGCGCGTTTTTCTTCGCTTCGTTGGCCCTCGCACCCTCAATAGCGATTGCTGCCGGCGATTGGCAGCTAATCAAAATAAACGGGCACGATTATCTGAGCGTGGACAACATTTCCAAGTTTTACGGCTTGCCTGCAGAAGTCGTCCCCTCCGGAGCGAAAATACAAACAGACACAGCTGATCACCCACTGGAGTTCGTAAGCGGCAGCAGGGAAGCCATTATTAATGGCGCCAGAAGTTGGTTGTGCTTCCCCGTGATTGACCACGATGGAAAATCTCTGGTGTCGCGGACTGACCTGGCCAAAACCATTGAGCCGCTCGTCCGGCCACACCGTGTTCCAAATGTGGGCAAGGTTCAGACGGTCGTTCTCGATGCTGGGCACGGCGGCCATGACAAAGGGCAGGTGAGCCGTTATGGGCCGGAAAAAGATTTTGCCTTGGATGTCGCACGAAAGCTCCGGCCGATTCTGCAGGCAAAAGGATTGCGGGTGATCATGACACGCGAGGGCGATTATTTTGTGCCGTTGGAAGTGCGAGCAAAAATTGCCAACGCTGCGCGTAACTCGATTTTCGTCAGCATTCACTTCAACGCGACGAATGATGATCCGAACGCTACGGGCTTCGAAATCTTTTCGTTCACCCCGCGTGGCGCGCCATCAACTTCTGACGGAAGCGTGACTGCGAGCTCGGTCAACATGCAACCCGGCAGTTCCGTGGATGCGCAAAGCCTGGCGCTCTCAGCGTGCATTTATCATTCGGTTCTTGGTCAGCTCCGTGAGTACGACCGTGGTATCAAACGCGCACGGTTCGCAGTGCTGCGCCTGACGAAGGTGCCGGCGGTGCTGATCGAAGGCGGGTTTTTGACGGAGCGTGGCGAAAGCAAATTGATCTCGAACAAGGATTGGCGCGGGAAACTGGCGGGCGCGATTGGGATGGGAATCGAAAGCTACCAGGCGCTGCCGATCAAAAAACAGCCGCCAATGCTCGTCGCTGATTATCGTCGCCAAACGAAATCGGCGCCGGTCGAGGCGGTCGCGCAGGAGGGCGGTGTGAAAGAAGCAGATGCAAGCTTGCTCGAGCTGGTCGGTCGATCCGCCCTTCTCTCTCACCCGCAGACGTCAACTCCTGCGCCAACAGCATCTCTGGAATCTGCTCCCATTGTCCCGTAGCACTTCCGCGCTCGCAGGCGTGATGTTTAGTCAAACAATAAGTGGATTGGCTTGACGGCCTGCCTGAATACAGCAGGATGATCTCCACTCCAACCCAAACGAAAGGTACATCATGAAAAAATATATCGGTTACACAATGACTGCGTTGTTCGCGACGCTCGCAGTTTCCACCGCAGCATCCAACGAAGATATGATGCAGCAGAAAGAGAAGGCGGCCTGGCAGGCGTTTAAAGATAAAAAGCCGGACGACTTCAAGAAGATCGTGTCTCCAAAGTTTCTCGGTGTTTACGCTGAAGGCCCGTCTGATTTGCAAAAGGAATTGGCGGACATGCAGAAATGGGACATGAAATCGTTTGCGATCAGCGATTTTAAAGTGACGTCCGCTGGCCTGGATACATGTGTTACGACGTACACGGTTGCACTTGAAGGCACTTACGACGGGAAAGATCAATCGGGGACGTATAACGCTGCCTCTGTCTGGAAGAAACAAAATGGACAATGGCAGGCGATCTTTCACACGAACGTGAAACAGGCGCCAGCCGGCGGATAGATTCTCGTTAGGGGGTTTGGCTGCACGCACCAAGATCACGAATTCCCTCCGTCGCGGCGGCGTGCGTACTATGTGCTTCGTTGACTTCGCAGGCTCCGGCCTTATTCTCAATTCAACGGAGCGGGGGAGCCGCAATGGCTGAGAGGTCCAATTGGACGACCCCTTGAACCTGATGCGGGTAATGCCGCCGAAGGGAGCGAGGGTCCGATGCCGGACTGGCGATTTTAGCCATGCGATTTTTCCGCGCATGGCTTTTTTGTTTTTATATGAGAGACAATCTGGAAACCAGGAAACCAGGAGTAATTTTGGTTCGATTTTTCATGAATTCCTGGCTTCCTGATTCATCTTTTCTGTTATGAGCGAACCTAAGGGTCAGCTTCCAAATTCGAGAAAGATTTACGCTAACGGCGCAATTCACCCCGACATTAGCGTTCCGTTCCGGGAAATTTCGCTCGCACCGACCAAGTCCATGAACGGTGAAATCGAAGTCAATGAGCCGGTGCGCGTATACGACACGAGCGGCCCGTGGGGAGACCCGGATTTTCACGGCGATGTGACAGAAGGACTTCCGCCCTTGCGCGCAAAATGGATTCGCGAGCGCTGCGACGTGGAAGAAATTGGCGGTCGCGCTTCATCACCGCGCGATGACGGATTCTTATCCGAAGTCCATCGTGCGAGCGCGAACGGGCACGAACCAAACTCGGGATTCCAGATTCGAAATTCGAATTTCACCGCGCGAAAGCCATTGCGAGGAAGTGCAGGAGCCGCGGTGACGCAACTGGCGTACGCAAGGCGCGGCATCATCACGCCCGAGATGGAATTCATCGCGATTCGCGAGAATGGCGGTCGCGAAATTCTGGGGAGCGCGGGCGCCTCGCCGAACGGCTCTGAAATGCCGCGCAACGATGTCCATTTTCGGCATCCCGGCTTCGAACCAATCGGCAATTGGCAATCGGCAATTGAAAATCCCATCACTCCAGAATTCGTCCGCTCCGAAATCGCGCGCGGCCGTGCCATCATTCCCGCAAACATCAATCATCCCGAATCAGAGCCAATGATCATCGGCCGTAATTTCCTGGTAAAGATCAACGCGAACATCGGCAACAGTGCCGTGGCGTCGTCGATCGAGGAAGAAGTCGAGAAAATGCGCTGGGCGACGAAATGGGGCGCCGACACGGTAATGGATCTGAGCACCGGGAAGAACATTCACGCCACACGTGAGTGGATCATTCGCAACAGTCCCGTGCCTATCGGAACGGTGCCGATTTACCAGGCGCTGGAGAAAGTTGGCGGTCGCGCGGAGGAACTGACTTGGGAAACCTATCGTGACACGTTAATTGAACAAGCTGAGCAAGGTGTGGATTATTTTACGGTCCATGCGGGCGTGCTTTTGCGTTACATTCCGCTTACCGCACGGCGTGCCACCGGAATCGTTTCGCGCGGCGGCTCGATCATGGCCAAATGGTGTCTCGCGCATCATCAGGAAAGTTTTCTCTACACACATTGGGATGAGATCTGCGAGATCATGGCCGCGTACGATATCAGCTTTTCAATTGGCGATGGCCTGAGGCCAGGCAGTATTGCTGACGCAAATGATGAGGCCCAGTTTGCTGAATTGTATACGCAAGGCGAGTTGACCAAGCGCGCGTGGGCTCGGCATGTTCAAGTGATGAACGAAGGCCCGGGTCACGTCCCCATGCACCTGATCAAGGAGAACATGGAGAAGCAACTCGAGTGGTGCGACGAAGCGCCGTTCTACACGCTCGGTCCGCTCACCACAGACATCGCGCCGGGCTACGATCACATCACCAGCGCGATCGGCGCGGCGATGATCGGCTGGTACGGAACGGCGATGCTTTGCTACGTCACGCCGAAAGAACATCTCGGTTTGCCTAACAAGAAGGACGTCAAAGATGGCGTGATCGCGTACAAGATCGCCGCGCACGCCGCCGATCTCGCTAAAGGCCATCCCGGCGCGCAATACCGTGACAACGCGATTTCGAAGGCGAGATTTGAATTCCGTTGGCAGGACCAATTTAATTTGAGTCTGGATCCGGAAACAGCTCAGGAATATCACGACGAAACCTTGCCTTCGGAAGGCGCGAAGACTGCGCATTTCTGTTCAATGTGTGGTCCACATTTTTGTTCCATGCGCATCACAGAAGATGTTCGCCGCTACGCAGCTGAACAAGGTTTAAGCGAACAAACCGCGGTTAAACATGGACTGGAAGAGAAAGCTGCCGAATTCGCCAAGACTGGCGAAGTTTATCAAAAGGTGTGACGAGCATGTCCATGAATACGGCTTTGAGTGGGAGCGGCCGGACAGATGACATCAAAGGTCACCCGCAGGGCGAGGGTGGCGGGGAGACAGAGCTCGTCAAAATAACAGAGGACGTAAGAAAATTCGCGGCAGAACAGGGGATAACGGACGAAGCGGCGATCGAAAAGAGATTACAACAGAAGGCAGCTGAGTTCGCGAAGAGCGGATCCGAAATCTACGCGAAAGCGTAGCTCTGGGGAGCACAGGCTGCCAGCCTGTTGGTTTCGGCGGCTCGCCGAAACGAACTTTGTCTTCTCAATCATCGCGGATTGATACTCATGCCATCCCCGGAATCGGCATCGTCGCCGGGTCAACGACACAAACAACGGGCGTTGATCTCATTCCGCCAACCACCGCAGACTTTTCGGCGCGTTCCACATTACCGGTTGCCAGGTCCAGCCGCTGGCAGTCACGGCTTCGATGATCGGTTGCTTTAACTCTTGCAGGTTGAACGCGTAGGCCTTCGATAATTCACCGGTGGGTTTGCCGCTGGCGTCCAGTTTCACGCCAAAGACACGGCGATGCTCGAACTCGAAAAACTGCATACCTCGCGCCGCGGTCCAGTTTAGGCGCAGGTCATTCGGCCCGGCGGACGCGTCGAACGCGCTCCAATATTCAAGCACGCGTGCTGTGTGACTGTGTTCGTCCAACGCGAGCACGAGCTTGTGCGTCCGGCGCATTTTGTGCGCGCGCATGAGGTCCAACCATTGCGCGTCCGCATAGCGCCACGTGATTTCGAGTGTGTCACTGTTAGGCGAGGCGATGACTTGGACAGGCACGTCGTCCTGGTTCAGCGCAAGCAACCGGTCGAGCAAGGATGCTACCGGTTCGGGTCGCGTGCCGGGCTGCGGCGGTTGTCGCACGCTCCACGCGGACGCTCTGAAAAACCAAAACACAGCGAGCGACAAATTGATGACGAGGAACGCAGTCATTGCGCGCCAGTTCTTGGAGAGGCGAGTGGAGACTTGCGTTTTGGACTGCGCGCCTGATGCGGATGCTGCCCCGACGCCGGAAGAATTGGCTTCCTTTGGCAGCGGGCCGAGTGCGCGGATGCGGTTGGCTTCGACGTTTTCCTTTGTGTTGCCGCTCCATGCGTAGAGTTCGTTGCCGGCAACGACGGCGTGATTCCATTCACCCTGGCCATTGAACCGGCGCGCGGTCCAGCCTCCGGTATCGCTGCCGGTGACTTGCGCGAATTGGAAAAACGAACCGTAACGATTCAACGCAGCGTCTGCTGCCTCAGTGTTTGCGAAACGCGCGGCAAGCGCGGATTCGCCGGCAGCATTGAACGAAATTCTTGCTTCAAGCGCGTCGCCGAGGATGTAATCCAGACCGCTTTTAGCATCGGTGATCAAGCTCGGATCGGCATTCGGTCCGAACACGATGTCCCACGAAACCGGGTGCAACGTCCTTAGTGCGACGGTCGCGGTACTCGCAAAAGCTCCCTCGCTCGGTTGCTGACGAACTTGGCGCGCGTGGACGTACGCGTCGAGCAGGTGAACCACCATCTGCGGCACCGCAACGATCGCGAGGAAGCCGAAGAAAAATACCAGCGGTTTGAGCGATGCGCCGGCGCGTCGCATCAGAACGCCTAACAAGACGGCGAGCAAAAGCGAAATGGCAAGAAACAAGGCGATGCCGATAAGGACGGGATATTCGGCAAACGCGTGGAACAGGTTGTTCATGGCCTAACGACCGGCGTACGGCGCGATTTCACCCGCAGGATCAGCAGGCTGACTCCCGCGGAGACGCACCAGACGATCCCGCCGAGCATGGCCGCCATGATCCACAAAGCCATCAAGCCGGAATCGCGACCGAGCTCGGGATACTTGATCGCTTCGCAACAGGCGATCGCGCAGGCATTCACACCGACGAATGCCGCGATGCCGAGTCGTGCCAATATTATCCATCGGTTCATGCCCGGCACCGCCAGGAACGCAAAACTCAACGCCACACCGACAGTTGCTGTGAGCCACACGACCCACTCAAGCGCAGTGTTGCCTGGGCCGGTCGGCGGCACATTACGCGCGGCGAGCCACCGGACGCCGAGATACAGCAGCACCCAGTAGAGTTCTGGACCGATGAAAAATGCGGAGGAAACGCTGCATGCGAGGGATCGGGTCGAACTTGCTCGCCGTGGTGAGTCTCAGTGGAACGATTCCGGGGAGCGGCCGCCGCGGCGACCTGGTTTGAAAGCCTGGCCGTCGCTCAGTTTACCCGCCGTGGCGGGCGTCCGTTGCAGCGGCATCTCGCCGAAACGAACTTTTTTTGATTCGAATCTATTACCTCCGCTGTCGTTGACGATCACGGCGTTGGCGAAGGCTGTTCAGTAATCGGTTTGCGCCGTGAGAGGCAGAATGAAATGATAAAACGACGTGGTAGAGGAATCCCGCGTGTAGGAGCAAGAAGTAATGATGCCTAACGACATAAACATTCGCCAAATGACCCGCGACGAGCTGGACACGCTGGTCGAGTGGGCGGGATACGCGGCTACACGGTGATGCGGCCCTGCCGGATCGGTCACAAGATCGGCCCTCTCTTCGCTGCAAACGCAGACGTGGCGGAGTCGCTCCTGGTAGCAGTTGCCTCGCGCGTGCCGGGCGAGCCAATTTTCCTCGACGTTCCGGAGATCAACCGCGATGCGCTGACGCTGGTCGCGCGTTATGGGATGAGCGAGGTCTTCGGCTGCGCCCGAATGGTGCTCGGGCCGATCCCGCAGCTCCCAGACGCCGAGATCTTCGGCGTTGCAACATTCGAATTGGGATAAGGCGGTCTGTTGTAGCGGCGGCCGTGTCGGCCGCAACCTCTGGGGAGCGGTCGCCGCGGCGACTTGGTTTGAAAGCCTGGCCGTTGTACAGTTTACCCGCCGTGGCGGGCGCCCGTTGCAGCGGCATCTTGCCGAAACGATCTTTTTCGAATCCGCCCGAGAAATTTCCGCAATGTTTACGCGAACGCCTGAGTCGGTTATACTACCGGCATGCCCGCAGACGCACTCATCACCGTTGACCCCGAGATTCTTGGCGGCATTCCGGTTTTTGCGGGCACACGAGTTCCCGTGAAAACGCTCTTTGAGTATCTGGAAGATAATTACTCTCTCGATGAATTCATCGAGTGCTTTCCAACTGTTAGCCGCGAGATGGCGCACCGGGTGTTAGAGCAATCGAAAGACGCGCTGCTTCAGCCTGCGTGAAGATATTGCTCGACGAATGCGTTCCGTCGCCGCTGCGAAAACTGCTTACCGATCATGAGTGCCACACCGCGCAAGAGATGGGTTGGAAAAGCATAAAGAACGGCGAATTGCTCGCGCTCGCTGAAGGGAAGTTCGATTTGTTCATCACTGCCGACCAAGGCCTCGCCTATGAGCAAAATCTTCGCGGTCGCCGCATCGCGATTCTCGAACTTTCGACAAACAAGCTTCGTCCAATCGAAGCCGCTGCCGCACGATTACGCGACGCCGTTGCGACCATGTCCGGCACAGAATTCCGTCGTCTTGAAATTCCTCTCTAGTGCGTGTACGCGAAGACGTAGCACTGTAGCCGCCTCGCTGTGTCGAGGCGTTGGAGCGGTCGCCGCGGCGACCTGGTTTGAAAGCCTGGCCGTCGCTCAGTTCACCCGCCGTAGCGGGCGTCCGTTGCAGCGGCGGCTCGCCGAAACGAACTTAAATACGACTCAGCCCGCGAAACACGCGAGCGAAACTGAGGTTATCTTTCAATTCTTTGGAATCGGCGAGTGATGTTGTTGACCGACTTGCCTGCGGTAAAGTTTGGGGATGATCCGAGCACGATTATCTGAACGCGTCACTCGCGCACGGGCCGTGACACTTTCCGGTAAAGATCGCCTGGAGATTGTTTGGATTGATCAAGCACCGCTGCGAGCCAATGCCGCCGCCGCATGCACCGACATGATGATGCGTCTGGAGCGAGCGCGACTTGGCTGGCATCAGTTTGAACGGCAGGACAAGCCCGCGTTCGTTCGGTGGCGGGCCCGTGAGTTTGGCGCGTTGCTTAGCACCGCGCGGGATGTCGAGGATAAGATTCGGGACGCGCAAAACCTGATTCATGAAGTGCAGATTGAAATGCGGCGACACATCCAGGATCCGCACAGCGCCTATCGCCGCGTGCTGTTTCGACGCGAAAATCCGGGCGTCGCCGATAAGCGGGAGACTTTCTCTTATGGATCGCAATCGACACCTCATCTGAGCGAATTCGAGCAGGAAGCTCTGTTTCAAGAATGGGTGCGAAAATTTCTTGGCACGAACCCGACCAACATGGATGACGACGTTTATTCGAGCAGCTTTGAAGTTTTTAAGTCGCATATGTTCGTTAGGCCCGAAAGCGCCCCGAGTCGATCTGATCCCCGGCCGGCTGGTGTTCGGCGTTCTGCGGTCGATGAGGAGTCGGCGGGCGCAACTGAACCGGGAACGATTGATCCGCGGGTAAAGGAAATCTATCGGCGGCTGGTGCGTCGATTACATCCCGACTTGCGCGCCGATGGGGATGCGTCGGTCTCTTCGCTTTGGCATGAAGTCCAGGAGGCGTATGTGGCCGGTGACGTTGCCCGCATGGAACTTCTGCTGGCGCTCAGTGATTTGTCGGACGCGCCCGGCGCTGGCACAACCTTATCGCAGATGCGCTCGGTCCTTGGCGAATTGACACGGTCTGTGCGCGCGTTGGAGTTAAGCCTGGTCGAAGCCGGGCGGGAAGATGCATGGAACTTCGCCCGAACAGGTCCATCGGAGGATGCTGCGGGTGCGCGTGGAGCGGCAATTAAAACATGATCTCGCGCTGCGACAACAGCGCCTGGAGTTGCTCACCAAAACGATTGCCGGATGGGCTGAGCGACCGCAGTTCAGTATAGAGACGTTGAGGGCGACTGGTTGAAGGTTGAGAGTTCGATGAAAGAATTAAGGCTAGGAACCGAGGAAACTTTTCCGGGGAGGACCCCGAAAGCATTCGGGGTTGGTTTGAAAGCCTGGCTGTCGCTCAGTTTACCCGCCGTGGCGGGCGCCCGTTGCAGCGACTGCTAGAGCGATTTAAGGAAACCTGTAGCCGCTTGAAGCGCCAAAGGCGCTATCTAAAAATCAAGCCTGGGGCAGCGCCCCAGGAATTCAAATCGCCATGCAAACAAGCGCTGAAGGCGCGATTCAATTGGCGCTGATCCAACTGGTGTCCCGGAAGTGAATCGCGCTTTTAGCGCTAAGGTTTTTTTGATTTTCATATCCCTGGGGCGCTGCCCCAGGCTCTGATGTGGATGTCGCGCCTTCGGCGCTAGAAGCGATTTCATAAATTTAGTAGCCACCGGTCGGTCCATCTCGGCGCTTGTTTTCACACCAAGCAGGCGGTCCAACGGGCCGCGGCTACAGCAACGCATCACAGCGACTATAGTTTTATTTAAAATGCTCCAGCCGAAACGAGCTTCACCTGAGATCGAGCTTCGACAATACGGCGCAAGCTATGATTCAGGCCGGCCGCGAAAGCGATCCATCAGTTCCAGGATTTGTTCGCGGATGTGGAACATCTCCTCGCGCGCTTCACCGATCATCTCGTTAGGCAGGAGATTTTTCGGCGCGACGGCTTCCAGGCCCGCTTGCGCCTTGTATATATGGGCAAGGGCGCGTTTCAAATACGCGACGGTGAACGCCGAGTCGTCCGGACCGTAGCCTTGTGCGATGCCATCAAGCGCGCCAGCTAGCTTCACGCTCGTGGTTTGGAATTCGAAGACGAAGTCGTCCAGATCTTTGTCAGCAAGTCGTTCCATGCCGAGTGCTTTGGCCTGGTGCCAAAACTTCATCGCGCTCTCGTAGCAACGATTTTGAAGCGGGTGGCGGACGTCGCCATCTTCGGTGCGCATCCAGTCAATCCCCTCGCGATGGGGATCCGGCTGGGGTAGCGGTTCTTTCAAGGCTTCTTCGCAGGCGCGATTCATTTCGTCGATCCAGCGGTCTCGTTCTTCCGCTTCGTCGTCGGTCAGTTCCCGATCCCATCCCATTTCCTTTGAGATCTTTGCCTCGGCTTCGTCGGAACCTCCGTACTTTTCGAGCAGCTCGCCATATTTATCGGTGCGCGCGTCGCATTCTTTCATGAAGCGTTCGTAATCGTGCTCGTTCCACGCTTCTTCCGGGTCCTTTTGACCGCGGTGATGCCGCTCGATCGCCTGGCTCAGTTTTCCAAGGAATTGAGTCATGGCTTGGGCAGCATCGTGGGCACGCTGCTCGTTTTCCTCCGGGGTGAGCTGCCATTCAGGCGGCGAGATCGTGACTTGATAGTCCGCGCTTTCGATTACGACGCGGCCGTTGGTTTCGCTGAACCATTCGAGATAGAGCGAGTTTGCGAGATGTTCGGGCGGCTTTTCTTTTCGCTTCGACATCGCATAGGCCTGCTCGACTGAGACGTCGAAGACGCGCGCTTTGCGCGAAGCAGTCATGTCGCCGGCGACGCCGGGTTGTTCGCGGGTGAGAGAGTCGAGATGCGGATGGGCGAAGCGCTTTCCCAGGATTAGTGAAGGTGAGCAGGCAACCGGCGAGATCAGGGTGAGCGTTCCCTTTGAGATTCAGAATAACCGGCTGATCGCGACCTTCGACCCAGATTTTGCCGCTGATGATTCCTTTGGTGCGATTGTCGATCTCACCGCGGACTACGCTATCGTGAATCCGGAATGCCATGAGTCGGATGAAATATAAGTGAAGGCGCGTTCGTTCGCGACCCCGTCGCGGTTTGCCAATGATCATCTTCGATCGCTCATTAACTCGGTTTTAACTTAGCGCGTTGTGATTGAACAGCGCATGCCGTCTTCGAGTCGAAGAGCGTATATGAACCTTCTTACGCGCAAGAGCTTCATCTCAATCGTGACGCTGACCGGAGCGGGATTGCTTGCGTCGGTTTCGCGAAAGGCCGCTGCGCAAACGCAGTCGCAGATTCCCGACAAGGGGCCACCATTGGAGAAGGAGTTGGTGAAAGAATTCGTGATCAAAGGACATGCTGACCTGTTGGGCGTGCAGCAACTCTTGGAAAAGGAACCGCGTCTCCTGAATGCGTGCTGGGATTGGGGCGGCGGCGACTTCGAGACCGCGATCGAAGGCGCAGGACACATGGGCAACAAGGAAATCGCGCGTTTTCTTCTCTCAAAAGGCGCGCGGATGAATGTTTTCTGCGCGGCCATGCTAGGGCAGCTCGAGATCGTGAAAGGCATTCTTGCGCTGCATCCGGGCCTGAAGTTATCGAAGGGCCCGCACGGTTTGCAATTGCTGCATCATGCAAAACAAGGCGGGGCTGAGGCGTCGGCAGTGCTGGAATATCTTCAGTCCATCGGCGCGGAATAACCACGTAAAAGCGTTCCGCTCACGTGGCTGATTAGTGGAACGTCGTAGTATCCTGATTTGAGCCGCGTGAGGCGAAGTCTTTTACGCGGAGATAGTGATGCAGCTGGGTGCGCAAAAAACGGCGTCCGCCTCCGCTCTTCCGCGTAAACACCCGCGGCCTTCTACGCCGCTGGGCGACGCGGTCGAGCAAGGGGTTCGTGCATGAGATAGTGTCTGAGTTGTGCTCTGAGAAATCGTCTGCCTGATCCACTCTTGAGATATCTTTCGCGCCCTAGAGCGTCGTTCTCGTTCAGGTACGCCTCGTAATAAATTAACTTCCACGGACCTCGAGATTTTGTGGCGAGTAAAGCGCCGCGTGTATGCTCCGACAACCGCCTCTTTAAGTCCGTCGAAAAACCGATGTAAAACCCATTGTCTTTTACCGAATGGAGCACGTACACGTAGAACACGCTCGAGGGTAGGGCGATCAGACCGCGTGAAGCGAAGCTTTTTTACGCGGTAGAACCCGGAGTCACTCTCAGACCGAAGACGTACACATAGAACACGCTCCTAGGATAAAGTGATGAGACCGCGTGAGGCGAAGCCTTTTTACGCGGTAAAACCCATTGTCTTTCGCGGAATGCAACAGGTAGACATAGAACATTCGCTCGTGTTCTACCCCGAGAGCCGCGTGAGGCGAAGTCTTTTACGCGGCACGCCCCGACTCACGCCTTCACCACTGCTGTAAGGCCGCGTGGCGCAGCTTTACGCGGTCGCAACGCTCCAGCAACCCTGGCGCTTCCATCCGATCCGCCCAGGCCGCGAATGCCGGCGTCGCACCGCGCCAGCCCAGCGTCTCGACCTTCTTAAAGAGCTTCGCATCGGTGCGCAGCGTCGCGAGTTTCTTGAAAAGCAGCGCGAGATCGCGCTGTTCGCCGAGAACGTTTGACGGAAACTTTTGGATCCGACCGTAGCGGTTCAAAAGCTGGGCGGCGGTCCTGGCGCCAATCCCAGGGATGCCGGGATAACCGTCGGCCGCATCGCCCACGAGTGCGAGCAGGTCTGGAATGAGCTGTGGGCTGACGCCGAACTTTTCGCGGATCGCAGCGGCATCGCGAATCGTCTTGCGCCGGCCGTCGATCTGCACCACGCGCGTCCCGCGGACGCATTGCGCCAGGTCCTTATCCGGCGTCCAGATCGCGATGCGCTCGACCTTTTTGTCCTTCGACGCGAGATGCGCGGCCGAAGCGAGCGCATCATCGGCTTCCAACTCGATCATCGGCCAGACGACAACGCCCATCGCCGCGAGCGCCTCCTCGAGCGGATGGAATTGCGAGAAAAGCGCGGGCTCGATGCCAGCGCCGGTCTTGTAGTCCGCCCACAGCCGATTGCGAAACGACTCGATCACATGATCGGTGGCGACGCCGAGATATGTGTCGCCGTTCTCCAGCATTTGGAGAACCGTCTGCAGCACACCGACGACTGCGCCGTAGGGCCGATCGACTCCCTTGGTAAACCGACGCAGTCCGTAGAAGTGGCGAAACAGCTCGTACGGTGCCGTCGATTAAATGGATGATCCGCGTAAAAGGCTTTGCCTCACGCGGTTGACTACTAGGCCTTCGGCGCATCATGATTGGAGCCGCGTGAGGCAAAGCCTTTTACGCGGAGATAGTGACGTAATTGGGCGCGCAGAAATGGAGCGAACGGGATAAGCGACATAGAAGGTAAAACTGCGAGGGAAGCAGCGAGCGAGTTGGGGAAGGAGCGAGTTTCAAACGCCGTCCGGCCCCGCTCTTTAGGAGTTTCTCTCGTCCCTCGGCGTCTTCGCGCTCCAGGTAAGCCTCATAATAAATAAGCTTCCACGGACCTCGCGATTTCGTGGCGAATGATGCGCCTCGCGTATGCTCCGACAACCGCCTCTTCAAGTCCGTCGAGAAGCCGATGTAAAACCCATTGTCTTTCGCGGAATGCAACAGGTAGACGTAAAACATCCGCTCTCCTTCTACCGCGACAGCCGCGTGAGGCGAAGCCTTTTACGCAGTCGAGCGGAAGTACCACCTACAGGCGGATCGGCCTATCGCTCCGGGTATTCCTACAACAAATCAATCGACTTACTTTATAGTAACGAGTAGTATTAATCACCATGAGTGCAACACCGAAAACTGACACTGTGTCATTCACGGTGAAGGGGCAGGTCGTGATCCCAAAATGGCTGCGAAAGGATTTTGAGATCAACGAAGGGACGCGAGCCGTCGTTTACAAGCAAGACGACCATATCGTGCTGAAGCCGCTCACAGCCGCGGTGATCAAGTGGGGCGCGCGGCCTTCTCAAAAAGAAGCCGGGCGAAAAACCCCTCCGGCAATGGTGGGCTGAATACAAGAAAGAAGAAAAGGCTCTGGAAGAAGCGCGCCATGCCCGGCTACGTCCTCGATAGCTTCGCGCTTATTGCCTATTTTCGGGACGAAACCGGCGCGGACAAGGTCGAAGCCTTGCTCCATAAAGCGGCCAGCGAGCGTGAACCATTGCACATGACGGAACTCAATTACGCCGAAGTGCAGTACATCGTTATTCGTAGAAATGGTTTGCCGGGATGGGAGGCAGTAGCGGAACGCCTGATCGCTCTCCCGATCAATTTTCATCCTGTGACTCGCGACCTCGCCAACGTTGCGGCGCGACTTAAAGCAGCTCACCCGATCAGCCTGGCGGATGCATTCGCCGCAGCTTTGGCTAAGACGCACAACGCCGAGCTAGTGACCGGGGATCGAGAATTCAAAGTTGTTGAGAAGGAGTTGAAGAAGATTCATTGGCTGAAATGACCACGTAAAAGCGTTCGCTCACGTGGCTAATTAGCGGAACGTTGGGACATCATGATTATAGCCGCATGAGGCGAAGCCTTTACGCGTCGAAGACGTAGCTGTCCAGCACTCGTGTATTGTGCTACAAGACTGACATGGAAATCAAGCTGACCGCCGTCTTCCGAAAATTTCCTGAAGGCTACGCCGCCTTTGTCGAAGAGTTGCCCGGAGCGAACACGCAAGGTGCAACGTTGGAAGAAGCGCGCGCAAATTTGAAAGAAGCGGTCGAGATGGTTTTGCAGGCGAATCGCGAATTGGCTGAGGAGTCATTGCGCGGCGCTGACGTTCTGCGTGAACCATTCGCGACCGCATGAAGCGGCGTGATCTGATTCGACATCTTGAACACGAGATCAAGCAGGAGCGCTCGGGTAGACAGCATGAACATGCTGCCTTTAGGTGAGATTCGCGGGCTGACGAAACTCATCAAAACCACCGCTGCGAATTCCTGCGCGAAGGCGGCAATCACACCATCTACGTCAATCGACGGGCGCAGAAATCGTCGGCCATTCCGCGTCATCGCGAGATTATCGAATTTCTCGCGCAGAAGATCTGCAAAGACTTGGACATTCCGAAGCCGTGAAGTCTGCGTGCTCGTCCCCGGTCACGTGTTCGCCAATGGACGAATTCGCCGGTCCGCACTCCCAGCGGTTGTTTTCAAAATCCCAAGCCGCTCGGCTCCTCAAAGGAGCGGAACGAGTGTCGATAGTTAGCTCTGACCCCTATTCATCTACCCTTAGTAGTGATTACGATCGTATGAAATGCCCTTTTCAACTGTCGATCGCTCGGTTGATGTGCTCAACCGCGGTCGTGCGGTGGCCCCCTTTGGTAGGCGAGGCGGCTTGAATTTCGGTGCGGGCTTGGCGCAAAAGCTCAAGCGCTCGCTGCATGTGCGGTTGATCGGCCTTCATCGAAGTTGCATTCATGGCAGCGAAGACTGCCACCACAACCAAAGCAGTTTTTAGTGTTTTCATACATTCGTCTAACAGTTCGCAGAAGGAACGTGATTCGGATGTTACACCGGGACGTTCTTCGATGAGAATTAATCAAAAAGCTGCCGATGGATGAAGATATCGCCAGAGCCGGGTGATGTGACGGGGTCGCGTCTGAACATTCGACATTTGGCGGGCGAACGTCGGCAAGCGCGCGAGTCGCCTTCAGATCTTTTCCCAAGCCCGTGAGGCGACCGGGTCGCGGCCTTCATCGAATTCGATGTGATCGATGAGGGTCTCGATCGGTTTACCCGTTAGGCCACTCTCCTGGATGCGCTGCGGCAGGACGTGGCTGCGTTCATCGCGCCAGCCGAGCTTGGCGATGAAGCGATTCCAGACGTGGCATTCTTCGTCGGTGCGCGGGGTTCCGTGGGCGTGGGCCCAGTTCAGGACGGCTTCGTCGGGCTCGCCGGCGAGCGTGCGTTTTTTTATGTCCGAATAGGCGACGCCGAGGAAACGGCAGCATCGCCCGTCGAGCGTGAACTGGTGCTCGCCGAGGTTCTCTGCGTAATCCGGCGGGAGCTGATCGGCGGCGTGCAGGCGAATCTTATCCATCATCCGCCCGAAATAGATCAGACGTCCGACTTTGTCGTAGCAACTGCGCAGGCCTGGAATGTTTTGCATAAGAGGAACATGAATCGCAAACAGGTCATCGTCACTTTCCTGCAAATGCCTTCTGTAGCTTCGCGAGATCGAGCTTCTTCTTCATCTCCAAGGGGAAGAGGGTGCCAATGGAATAGGGGTCAGTCTTTTTTTCTTGCATTGCTGGCCGCTCTGGCCGCCTGGCATGAGCTTGTCCTGCTCACTTTTCGCGGAAGGCAATCGCCAGAGTCACTTCTTTCTGCGCTTACGCTTGAACTGACGCGTTATATCTCGACCGCTACACGCTCCTCCCAGGTTGCGATCCCCGCCCACCGGCCATGAAAATACAAGTGCGGTTCGCACTTCACCCCATTCGCGTCGATTCGGGACTGATGAGGGCAGTTTCGCGGGGGCGAACTTTACGGCGGAAGGCTGTGAGCTGCGAATCGAACGCGTGGGACGCGCGAGATAGAAGGAAAAGTGACGCGGGTAGGAGCGAGTGAGTGTGGGCAACGAACGAGTTTCAATCAGTCTAGGGAAGCCGGTGATTCGGTTTTGAAAAATCGAAGTGCCTCCCCTGCAATGTGTCGGCAGTTCGCTGAACTATTTTAGTGCTGCTACTTCGACTGGCAGCCGGCGCGCTCGCGCGTCGTTGACGATCTGTTCCAGTTGACGTGCGGTTGCGTCATCGATCCATTCCTCGCCGCACTGCGAGCAAACCGTCGCGTCCACTTCCCGCACCACGACTACGCCGCTGCCAAGATCGGCGCTGAAAGTTGTTTTGCCTTTCGTCTTTTTGCCGCCACAGATCGGGCAAGTCTCATTCGTGTTGCTCATGATTTTTTCCTGGTTCGATAATCCGACTCAAAAACGTCCAGCGATGGTTCGTTACACGGAAGATCGACCCCTTCCGAGTACGCGGTAACTGAGGAAAACTGCGTCGAAACTTTGATAGTAAATCTGAGTGGCAGCGCTCACGAGCCTTCCGGCTCTCGCACCCGAGCACTCTTGCCCTCAGCCATGTCGCGTTCGGCCTGCCGGATCGACCTTTCAAACGCTGGCGTAAATTCCAGTTCGTCTTCGATAACATCATCGAGCCAGGTGCGAATCTGACAAAGTTCCTGCTGCGACAGCTTGCGAAGTTCGGATTCCATCTGCTCGACTTTGCTCATGGGAGAATAATGGGACGGATCGTTATCGAGTTCAAGCGAACGAAAACCGAAGCTGATGCTTCGCGATTGCAAAGGGAGCTGGGCCGCGACGCAGACGCGCCCTTTGGCCGCGGGAGCGATCTTTTCGAATTGACCTGGCAAGCCAGCGAAAGGGAGCGCAGCGGCGAGAGTGGCAGCAAAAAAGAGATGTCTCATCCTCGCTGGAGGCTAACTGCGAGTTGCGTCTTCAACAATCACCGAACAAGCGTGAATTGATGCTATACGTGAATCACGTATGGCATTGGTTTTCGAGCGGACATAAGGGTCAACAAGGGATCAAAGGGATCGGCGTACTTGCTTCTGGCGAAGCAACGCAGGCAAAGGCGCAGTAAACGGTGCGAGCCGCACTGGCATTAAACGCTCAACGTCCAGCGCCCAACGCTGAATTCAGAACAAAAGCAGTGAGTCGAAAGACGAACGCGCTTCAAAAGACCGTTGCGCCGACAAGTAAGAAGGAAAAACGGTAAACGGAAGATCGTCGCCTTGCCGTCAACCGACGACGATCTTCTCCGCCGAGTAATCGGGCAGAGCAATGCGATCGAGCAGGGTTCCGCCCATCACCAATTTTGCGATAAATGGGAGAGCAAACGCCTTGACGACCTGATTGCGCACAAAGAGGCCCCATCGTGTCTTCGGCGTGAATGACGTGGCAAATTTCTCCGCGGCTGTTTGCTTGGCGAACATGAAATCCCGCAAGCGTTCTTGATAACGCTTGAGCGCGTCTTCCGGCGAATTGCCGCTCCGGCCAAGCTCACCGGCGAGCACATACGCGCCGATCATGGCCAGCGCACAGCCTTGACCAGCGAGCAATGACGGACAAAACGCGGCGTCTCCGATAAGTCCAACGCGGCCTTTTGACCATGTGTTCATCCGGATCTGGCTGACGCGGTCGAAGTACAATTCTTCGCACGATTCCATGGCGGCAAGAATCTGCGGACACTCCCAGCCGAGATCACCAAATTGCGCGCGCAGGCATTTTCTTTTCGATTCGGTATCGTCGGCATCGATCAGGTCGCCGCGTTCATCGGCAAACACAAACAAAAACAGGGTGCGATTTTTTCGCAGAGAAAGCCGGCCAACCTGTTTGCCCGGAGTGCTGTAATTCACATAGACGTCGTCGTCTCTTTGCGGATAACCAATTGCTTCAAACGCTGCGACCGAGTAACCGAGGAATTTCTCGAAGCGGCTTTCTTCCCCGAACGTTAGTCTTCTGACATTGGAATGGAGACCGTCAGCGCCCACAACCAGGTCGAAATGCCTGGCCGGAGCGTGGTGGAAAGTGACGTCTACGCCATCGTCGCGTTGCTGCAGCGCGGCGATGCTGTCACCGAAAATGGATTCACAGTGCGTTTGGACCTTGCGATAAATAATTCGGGCCAGATCGCTGCGGGCAATCGTTATGTAGCGGCCACGCGTGGCCCGGCGAAAGCTGTCGACATCGAATCCTGCGATTCTTCGTCCCTGCGCGTTAACGATTCGCAATTCCTTGATGTTGTATCCATCGCGCTTGAGTTCGGGGAGGATTCCCATTCGTTCCGCAATGTCAAAGCCCAGACCCCAAAAATCGACGGCGTAACCACCGGTGCGCAGTTGTGGCGCGCGTTCGACAAGCGTGGAATCCACGCCATTAACCGAAAGCCAATATGCCAGGGTCGGGCCGGCGATGCCCGCCCCGGAAATGAGGACAGACATACATAATAATATCGCGGCGAAAAGAAGTCGGGGCCGTCTCTAAAGACGCGAAACAGTTCCTGGCTGCGAATGGAAACGGATGCGAGGAGAAAGTATGGACGTCGCAATTCTTGCCGAACTGCTTTGCGAAACGGGAGCAGTACCACAGTCAATACGAGAAGACGCACGCCAAACACAACTAGTGGGATTGGTGCGCGCCCGTATCTCCACGCGCGTTTAAACGGCAGCAGTCCGGAAGAAGCAGCCGCTGCCGCTGATCGCTACATGACCGATCGATCAGGAATCGATAATCAAAGACGCGATCTTATCGCTTGTTAGGGCAAAGCGATAGTCGAGAGCAATCGGGCTTCCGGGAAAAGTCCCTGAAATTTCGACACTCACAACGGTCTCGTTGTCGCGTTGTTCGGCGCTGAGCGGTCTGAACTGAAACTTGTACTTCTTGATTGTTGTCCGTCGACCTAACGTTCGATGTCGATCTTGCCGCGATGCGATGCGTTTTCGTCGCGGACCGTCGTGTCGTCAGCAAAACACCCCAGAATTGATTGCACATCGTGCGCGTTGCTGGCGTCGATGTAATTCTGAATTGTGCGCGGCAATGCGGCTGACATGTCTGCCGAAAAAACTCGTCTAATCAACGAACGACGCAAATAGTGTTCGCCATGCGAACGCTCTCATCACTTTTAAGCTGCGTTTTTCTTTGCATTAGCTCGCTTCAAGGGGCCGAAGCCCATTCGACTCCGCTCAGGGCAGGCTCTCAATTTGCCTCCGGCTTGGAGATCACTTCGCGCGCCGCGAAGATCGGCGATGTGCAGTTGCATTATCTGACAGCTGGGAACGGACCGGAGGCGGTAATCCTTTTGCATGGTTTCGCGGAGACTTCGCGGATGTGGCGACCGATCATGCCGTTGCTCGCGCAAAAGTTTACCGTGATCGCGCCGGATTTGCCGGGGATTGGTGACTCTTCCATTCCGGCAAAGACCGGCATGCTCGTCGCGGCGCAACAAATCCATGAGCTGGCGCGTTCGCTTAAAATCGAGAAGGCGCGGGTGGTGGGTCATGACATCGGGTTGATGGTGGCGTACGCCTATGCGGCGCAATTTCCTAACGAGACCGAGAAGCTCGCGGTGATGGATGCGTTCCTGCCAGGAGTGGAAGGATGGGAAGCGATCTACGATGCCCCGAACGTCTGGCATTTCCGTTTCAATGGCGAATATCCGGAGAAGCTGGTGCAAGGGCGGGAGCGGACTTACTTCGAGTATTTCTGGAATGTGTTTGCGGCGGACAAAACGCATTCGATTCCTGAAGCCGAGCGCAAAGCTTATACCACTGCCTATGCCCGACCTGGGAGGATGCGAGCGGCCTGGGCTTACTTCGCGTCATGGCCGCAATTGGCAACGGAGTTCGCGCCGCTCTCAAAGACAAAGCTGACGATGCCGGTGTTGTCGATCGGCGGTGAGAAGTCGTTAGGCAACCAACTCGGCGCACAGATGAAACTGGTGGCCGACAATGTGACGGTAATCGTTCTTCCGAACACCGGTCACTGGATCCTGGAGGAACGGCCGAGGGAAACGACTGACGCGCTGGTGAATTTTCTTTGACTGAATCAGAACGATCCAAACGAGTGGACTAATTATCGAAGAGATGGACAAGCAAAATATTCGCGCGGCGATAGATCGACATTGGGCGGCGTCCGCTGCGGGTGATCAAGCGGGCGAACACGAAATCTATCATGATGACGTTGTCTGCGAGTATCCGCAGTCAGGCGAGATCATTTATGGTCGTGAAAATCTGCAGGCGCTGCGGAGCCACCACCCAGACAAGCCATCGGAGTTTACCGTCAGGCGGATCGTCGGAGAAGGTAAGCTCTGGGTGAGCGAGTACATGATTAACTACGGCGGCAAACGTCTCTTTACCGTGAGTGTCATGGAGTTTCGCGACGGAAGAGTGTCGCATGAGACACAATATTTCGCCGATTCATTTGATGCTCCGTCCTGGCGCGCCCAATGGGTCGGGCGCGCGCCGTGATTCGCCGAAATGCTCCCGCGATGCTCTGACCGACGAGCAATGAGCAGAGGCGAACCGGTTGGCGGTTTCCTGCCGCACAGTTGTAACTTTACTTTCCTACCAAGGTCTGGATAATTTGCTCTGCGCGAGGTTCGCCAGGCGTCTCCGCAAGAGAGCACTGCCTGAACCACTTTCCGCCGGGAAACCGCGAAGTTGGGTCCGCGCGCGCGGATTCGATGGATCACAAGCGGAAGACAGTGATAGTTACGGGAGCGTCGCAAGGTATCGGTGCCGGCATCGCCCAGGCATTTCTCGCGCGCGGCTACGATGTGGTGGCAACCGCGCGCAGCGCGACGAAATCCAAGGAACTTTCAGCTTCCGACCATCTCGCGCTGGTCGACGGCGACATCGGTCAATTTGAGACGGCGCAAAAGGTGGCCGAGCTCGCGGCCACGAAGTTTGGCTCGATCGATGCCTTGGTCGCGAATGCCGGCATCTTCATCGTGAAGCCGTTCACGGAATACACCGCGGACGACTTTCGCGCCCTTGTCTCGACGAACCTTGCTGGCTTTTTGTACATCACGCAGCTCGCCGTGAAACAAATGCAGATGCAGGGGAGCGGCGGCAGCATCGTGAGCATCACCGCGGCGCTGGCCGACAATCCAATCGCCGGTGAGCCGGCTTCCGTTGCCATGATCACAAAGGGTGGCCTGAACGCGGTGGTGAGAAGTTTGGCTTTGGAATACGCGAAAGAGCGTATTCGATTCAACGCTGTCGCGCCGGGCGTCGTCGACACCCCGCTGCATGCCGATGCTTCGGAAGACTCGCTGAAAAGCGCTTCACCGATGGGCACGATCACGACGGTGGAAGACATCGCCAGCGCGGTCATTTATCTGACAGAAGCTCGTCAAATCACAGGAGAGGTGTTGCACGTGGACGGCGGTGCGCACATTGGCAAATGGTAGAAAATTCCAAGCCGGCCAGCACCGAGCAGCGTTTGCGGGAACTCGCCATCAAACTTCCGGTCCCGCCGAAACCGTTCGGCACCTACGCGGAAGCGGTCCAGACAGGTAATCTGCTTTTCCTGACCGGAATGCTTCCCACGGAAGGTCGCGCGGCGAAATACGTCGGGCGTGTCGGCGCCGAGCTCGATGTCGAAGCCGGTCGCAAGGCCGCTCGGCTCGCGGCGCTCAATCTACTCGCGGTGGCGCGAGAATATTTGGGATCACTCGACAGGGTGACGCGAATCGTCCGGCTCGGTGTGTCGGTCGCGACTTCGGGAGACGTCCGCGATCAGCCGAAAGTCGCTGACGGTGCTTCGGACCTGCTGCAGGAGGTGTTCGGAGAGCACAAGAATCCTTGCCGCTCGGTCTATGGTGTAGCCTGTCTCCCGCTTGGCACACCGGTGCTACTGGACGTGATTTTTGAAGTGTCCAATTAAGGAGGCCCGATCATGCGGCAAACTGTTGTAGCGCAAATTTTGATGCTCGCGTGTTCGTTTGAATTGCTCGCACTCGCCCAGGTTAATGGAAAGGAATCCGTGATGGAATACCCGACTTTTTATCGCACGAAACAGATCGATGGATTGTCGATTTTTTACCGAGAGGCAGGCCCGAAAGACGCGCCGACGCTTCTCTTGCTGCACGGACTCCCAACTTCTTCGCGGCAATTCGAGCCGCTCTTCGCGCGGCTGGCTGATCGGTATCATCTCGTCGCACCAGATTACCCGGGCTTCGGACACAGCGATTGGCCGGACCCGAAAAAATTTGCCTACACCTTCGATCACATCGCCGAGGTCATGAATCATTTCACCGAAGCGCTGGGTCTTTCGCATTACACGCTTTACCTGCACGATTATGGCGGACCGGTTGGTTTTCGAATGGCGCTGGCGCACCCGGAGCGCGTCGCTGCGCTCATTGTGCAAGACGCGGCTGGGCATAACGAAGGCCTGGGGGCGAATTGGAAGACGCGGCGTGAATTCTGGAAAGATCGCGCCGCGCACGAAGATGCGCTGCGCACAAATCTCCTTTCGCTGGCCACCACGCGAACCCGCCATGTCGGAAACGATCCAAATGTGGATCGCTATGACCCAGACCTATGGACTGATGAGTATTATTTTCTCAACCAGCCTGGCCAGGCCGAAATTCAAAGTGATCTTTTCTACGATTATCGAACGAACGTCGACGCCTACCCAAAGTGGCAGGCATGGATGCAAAAGGCCCAGCCACGTCTCCTCGTGATTTGGGGTAAGTACGATCTCTCGTTCGATCCCGGCGAGCCGGAACGCTATGGCAAGGATTCGCCTCACGCAGAAGTCCACGTCCTCGACGCGGGACATTTCGCGCTCGATACCAAAGCGGATGAAGTCGCGGCGCTCGTTAGGGCATTTATGAAATAGACGCGGCGCGCGCTACGGATTCACGTTCCGGGCCGTGCGCACAACTGGAGCAAACAATGAAGATACTGATGGTACTGACCTCCCACGAT
The DNA here is from genome assembly GCA_963803285.1 of uncultured Verrucomicrobiae bacterium. GTDB lineage: Bacteria > Verrucomicrobiota > Verrucomicrobiia > Chthoniobacterales > UBA10450 > Udaeobacter. The sequence goes on from CAWDMG010000007.1 coordinate 203,074, forward strand.
CAACTGGGAAACACCGGTCGCAAGACTGGCTTCTGGCTGGAAGAATTTGCCGCGCCTTACTTTGTCTTTAGAGACGCCGGCGTGGAACTGACCCTCGCTTCGCCGAAAGGCGGACAGCCGCCGATCGATCCCAAGAGCGACTTGCCCGAAAATCAGACTGACGCGATGACGCGTTTTAAGAAAGATTCGGCCGCGCAGAAGGCACTGTCGGAGACGATCAAGCTGGCCGACGCGAAATCCGAGGATTATGACGCGATCTTTTACGTCGGAGGGCACGGCCCGATGTGGGACCTTGCCGATAATCCTGTCTCGATCGCATTGATCGAGTCCTTCTATAACTCGGGCAAACCGGTCGCGGCAGTCTGCCATTCACCGGGCGTTTTCCGTAAGGTCACCTATAAAGGTGAGCCACTGGTGAAGGGTAAGCACGTGACCGGCTTTACCAATGGGGAAGAAGAAGCGGTTCAGCTGACTCACGTCGTTCCGTTCCTCGTCGAAGACGAACTGCTACAACTCGGGGCCATCTTTGAGAAGAAGGCGAACTGGCAGCCGTTTTCGATCGTCGATGGCCGGCTCGTTACCGGGCAGAACCCCGCATCGTCGACCTCGGCGGCTCAGGCGCTTCTGAAACTCATGGCGGGATCGGAATCGGAGTCGTCAATGAACAGCGTGCAAATCGAGCAGAGGAGTTATGAGATGCCCCCGCGGGAGGGAATCAGCATCGCACATTTTCTCACCGTCGCCGATATCGACCGATCAGCTCGCTTCTATGAAACCGTCTTCGGAGGTCGCATTCTAAGCAGAGGCGACAGCTCGGGCGCACCTGCGTACATTCAGATCGCGAATACGTGGCTCCTGGTCAACGTCGGGGGCGGGCCGACGCCCGACAAGCCGTCTGTAACCCTCACCGTGCCCGACCCAAATCACATCAACAACTTTATGAATATCCGCGTCGCGGATATTCAGGCGTGCTACGAATCGTGGAAAAGTCGAGGAGCCGAGTTCATCACGGAGCCGATCCCCAAGTACGGCGAGACGCGCTGCTACATCCGCGATCCTGACGGTTACATTATCGAGGTCGGACAGAGCACTGACCTCACGTACGGTTAACCCTCCGCCCGATCGTGGCAGGCATTTGTTGAACGCGCGTCTGGTCTCGCTCCGCATCCCGAAAAGGTTTACGATTGGGTATGAATCGGCTTTCGAGATTCGTCAGTTTGCATCCCTACTTCAAGGTGCCTTCGGATAAGATGCCGTATTTGAAGGCGATCCTGCCGGAGTTTGTGGCCAAGACGCGAAACGAAACGGGTAATCTTTTCTATGAGTTCACGATCAACGGCGACGAAGTATTTTGCCGCGAAGGCTACGTCAACGCCGAAGCGCTGCTGGCGCACCTGGAAAACGTGGATGCGATGCTAGCGCAGGCGCTGGCGATGGCCGACTTGATTCGCATCGAAGTCCACGGACCAGCCGCAGAGCTCGCGAAACTAAAAGAACCGCTGGCCCATCTGAAACCCACCTGGTTCGAATTGCACAGCTGATTGCGATTGGCGGCGCCAATTAACTTCAGTTAACCGCGAATGGAGGTGAATAGGGACGGAAGCTACAAAATCAAATCCTCTTTATTCCCATCCAACATCCGTTCGCCGCTTAGCACGAGACGCTCCCACTCCAAACGCGCGTGTTTGAAATTCAGGATGATCCCGAGACGGGTAGATTAGTGATCCGGAGATAATTCAACATCTGACCGCGTTCGTGGTCGGTGATGCGGTCAATTGTTTTGTGTCGACGATCAATTTCTGTTGCACGACAAGATCCGGAATGTATTCCCCGATCAGTTCGCTCTTGCATAGCCCCTGATGCCGTTCCTGCTGATTGTAGGAAATACCACGCAAGCGGAACTCCCCACACAGGCAGTTCTCATAAATTTTCTCGTGCAGCCCGTGTCCGCGAACGTTTAAGACCTCAATGGCGCATCCCACGACCGCATACACCTCTTTCTGCAATAATAATTCGTGTCTATTAGCGTTCATTCGCGGTTAGTATGGTTTGAGCTAAGGGCTGACAGCAGGAGCTCTCAAGCATCAATTTTGGTGTGCATCGTGGAGGCTGTGCGCGGGCAGCGCGAGCACGCACGCGAATGTCCCGGCGCTCACTGCAATCATCAACAGCAAGCCTAACCGAAAGCCGCCTACGGTCGCGGCCAGGACGAACGCGCTGACCCCAAGTGCAGCACCGATCTGCCGGATGAATTGCTGACTGGTGGTCGCGCTACCCATTCGAGCAACCGGAACGCTATTCTGCACCACGACAGTGAGCGCCGGCGAGAGCAGTCCCAGGCCGGCGCCTGTGATAAGCGCCGCAGCGATGACCGATGCCAGGCCATGTTTGAATGCCACCATAAAGAAGAAAAGTCCCAAGATATGGACAACGATTCCAATTACACTCGGAAGTCGTTCTCCTATTCGGTGGACTAATCGCCCAGAAGCGAAGGCGAACGTGCTCCATCCAATGGTGAACGCACCAACCACCACGCCTACGAACGCGCGATTGTCATGAAAAGCGGTGTTGGTTGCTAGCGGTAGATAAGCGCTCAGGCCGAAGCCACTGAAGAAAGCAAGGAACGAGGAAGAAATCGACGACGCGAAGCCGGCATGATGAAAGAAAGTCAACGGCAGAATGGGATGCGGCGTTCGTCCCTCATGCCAGACAAAGGTGGCAAGCAGAATGATTCCGGCGCCGACAAGCGCGGCTTGCATCAGTCCGATTTGTCCCTCACCGAGATCGACAAACGCCCACATCAGGCAACTGCCCCCGGCGCCGGCGAGAAGCGCACCGGCAAAATCGAATCGGCCGACGCTATGTCCGATGCTCTCGCGCATTCCGGCGATCACGAGGCACCCAGCCACAATGGCAATCGGCACGTTGATGAGGAAAGCCCAGCGCCATGAAACGTGCGTGACGATCAGCGTCCCAAGGAGTGGTCCGGCCACACTCGCGACCGCCCACGCGCTGCTGGCCGCGCCCAGCGCTCTGCCGCGTTTGTTAGGCGGATATACAACTCCGAGCAGAACAAACGGAAGCGTGGCAACGGCGCCCGCTCCGATGCCCTGGATGGCGCGAGCGGCGATGAATTCCATCATCGTTCGCGCGATGGCGCAGAGTCCGCTCCCGACCGTGAACGCCACAATGCCGACCAGATACGTGCGCCGGCGTCCCCAGCGATCCGATCCCGGTCCCCAGATCGGCATCGATACCGCCGCGGCGAGCATGTAAGCCGCAAACGTCCACGCGTAAAGGTGGGCACTGCCAAGCTCAGGCAAAGCCACCGGCATGACAGTGCTGACGATCGTGTTGTCGAGACCGGCAAGAATGATCGTGAACAACACACCGAGCAAGACCAGCACGCCGCTCTGTCCGGAGGAATCCACTTTTGAGAATGCGGCAGGTATAAACATTTGAAAAGTTCGCGATTGGTCCGGGCTCGACAGTGTAGCGGTGCTTGTGACAAGCACCGAATTCGCTGAATCAGGCGCTTGGCACAAGCGCCTGTACAAAGCAGACGAGCACGCCGCTCTGGCCGGAGGAATCCACCTTTGAGAATGGGGCAGGTATAAACATTTGAAAAGTTCGCGATTGGTCCGGGCTCGACAGTGTAGCGGTGCTTGTGACAAGCACCGGATTCGCTAAATCAGGCGCTTGGCACAAGCGCCTCTACAAAGCAGACGAGCACGCCGCTTTGTCCGGAGGAATCTTTGAGGTTCTGATCTGAGATTGTTTTTCCGCGCGCTTCAGCGGTTGGCTATCATCGTTTTTATGTCGTCCGTCAATCCGCGGAAAATGGGGTACGAAAGGTGGATCGGCTTGTCCGCAAGACGATGGCAGTTGATTCGCCGAAGGCGCAAATATCAGGCGGCAAAGCCGCAAAGATTGGCCAACGCGTTGAAGACAACGCGTTCCACCTGGTCAGGCGCGAGCTAACGTCGAGGTCGAACTTCGGCACGGCCCGCCGAATCGCGAGTTTCGATCCTGTTGTATGATGCGCTGGACTCTTCGACTGATCGTGATGACTGTGGCGGCCAAACTCGTGAATCGCTATCTCGGATCGCGTCAGCCTCAGCCCCGGTCGCGGGGCTAGATTCCGTCCTTTTCGCGTAAACGGTTCGCCCTGCGTCTTCCGTCACAACCCGCACCCGACGGAAAGCACAGCTTTGCACTTTCCGCCGGAGCAGTCGTAGATCGTGGTCTCCGAGCCTTCGTAATAATGTGAGTGGACGATAAGCTCGAGCTTGCCGTCTCCGTTGAGATCGAGGACGGCCAGAACCTCGTAAACATGCGGGGTAGTGGATTCATCTTTCGCGTAAACTTCGCCCGCGACTAATTCCGTCTGCACCTTTTCCGCCACCGCGCGGCGGAGAAGCACGATGGAGTAACTGCCGTGCGCGGGAGCATCCGTGGGCACATCATTATCTTTGGTGAAGTAATTTGTCGCGTCGATCAACACTTCGTCTTCGCCGTCGCCGTCCAGGTCCACGCGCAGAATTTGCGTGATCTTCACCTTCGGATCGCTGATGCGGCGGTCTTTCAGGAAATCGCGCACCGCGTCGACATAGACTTGCTGGGTTGGGTCAGCGATTTGCGGCTTGCGGGGCAGGGCGTTCCATGGCGCGCTTAGAGCCATCACCCCCTCCTTCGGCTCTGGCGAAAGCGACACCTCCAGCATGTCCGCACACGCCTCCGCCGTGGCAGCTTTCGGTTTGCCTGCCGTGGCTTTGCCAATCTCATGGGTGAGCCCAAAAACGCGAAAGGCGGTGCGCCCCTTCATCGTTTTGGCTGCTTTCTCCGCCTTGATCCATTTGCCATCGGCGCTGCCGCCGAAGAGATATTCGGTGCCCATTTCGACAATCGGATGGAGATCCGCGGCCATCGCAGTGGTCGACAGGAAAAGCAGAACGGCGAGAGGCCTCATGGGTGTGGATGTTCACTTACTTGGCGTAGACTTGCCTGGCAATGAAAATGGGGGCAGGTCGCCGTTGACGGCAATCCAAATTGCGCCTGCCTGCTCATAATGTGCGCAACGAGACGCAATGCAAAATCCGAGGTGCGAGGTCCGAGCCGAACCGGCGTTGCACTGGCATTGGACTGGCGGTAATAACGAGCTGGAGATTGAGACGTTTGGTCGGCAGTTATGTTGCAAGAAACGCGAACGACTGTCTCTTGCTTTCCGTTTTCCTAGCCACACGGTATCTGTGTTGCGGTCGTCAATCCGCTAGTCCATGAAACTTCCCACCGACACTGAGAATCTCTTCAGTGCTTTGCGGCAATCGGCAAAGCCGAAACCGGTGAGTGCAATCGAAAAGCTCATCCGCGACGCCGACTCACTTCTTTGGTTTCGCCTTCTTCACCGCGGAGAAAGGGAAAGGAAGAGGGATGAAGGATGCATTAAGAGGTCGACTTTCTGTGGAATCGGAGACGTTGTCAGGCAGCTTGACCCGACTAGTTCACCAGCGAATCAAGAAGTAGGATCACCGTCATGACAAAATTGCGAACATGTAACCGGCGAAGAAAGCTTTGGCCGTCGGTGCTGCTGACGCTGTGTTCGGTCGTATCGCCCGTGCATTCACAGCTTGTTTCGGGGACGATGGATGTGCACTGGAACCAGGGTTCGGAAGACTGCGTGAAGAATCCGCAGCCGCCGATTCAAGTTCACCAATATAACGCACAGACTTTTATCCTCCGCGAGAGTCTGTGCGCGACGTACGAGGCGCCGTTCATCTATCTGTTAATTGGCAAAACCAAAGCGCTGTTGATCGACACTGGCGCCGTGGCTGATGCAAAGACGATGCCGCTGGCTGAGACCGTGATTTCCTTGTTGCCGAAAGGTGGATCAAGGCTGCCGCTCATGGTCGTACATACACATGGCCACCTCGATCATCGGTCTGGCGACGATCAGTTTCGCGCCTTGCCGGATGTGGAAGTAGTGCCGACGGATCTCGAGAGCGTGAAAAACCGGTTAGGCATCACTGACTGGCCAAACGGTACCGGCCTGGTTGATCTTGGCGACCGCGTGATCGATGTGATCCCGACCCCGGGACATTACTCCTCACATGTTGCCTATTACGATCGGCAGACCGGACTATTCTTCTCGGGAGATTTTCTCCTGCCGGGCCGACTTCTGATTGAGGACACCGACGCGGACCTGGCGAGCGCGCAGCGTGTTGCTGAGTTCGTCGAGCAGCTTCCAATCGCTTATGTGCTTGGCGGGCATATCGAGCTGGACGAGTCCGGTAAGACCTTCTTCGGTACGCGATATCATCCCAACGAGCGTCCGCTGCAATTGACCAAGCAAGACCTGCTGGCATTGCCCGGGATCGTCAAGGGATTCAATGGTTTTTATGCTAAGCGCGGCGTGTATGTGCTAATGAACCAGAATCGCATCCTCATTCTTCTCGGTGCCGGGGCGGTTATTTTACTTGTAGCAATAATCCTGACGTTGCGAGCAGTTTGGCGCCGGTTGCGTCCACGAGCGGTAGCGAAGTGAATCGCAGGGGCAGTTCTCACTTCCCGGCAAATGCCTTCTGTAGCTTTGCCAGATCGAGTTTCGTCATCTGCCACACCTCGTGCGTCACCCGTTGCAGCCCGGCGGGGTCCTTCACCCATTCGGCGAAAAACTTTGCCGGTGTTACTTGCCAGGAGAGTCCGTATTTGTCCGCAAGCCATCCGCATTGCACTTCCTTCCCGCCGCCAGCGGCGAGTTTCTCCCAGTAATAATCGATCTCCTCCTGCGTGTCGCAGTTGATCACGAATGAGACGGCTTCGGTGAACTTGAAATCCCCCGAACGCTTTCGGGGTTCAATGCGGTGAACTCCTGTCCATCCAACTCGAACGACACCGTCATGACCTGGCCTTTCTTTTCAGGAAATTCTTTGCCGGCGTAATGGGTGATCTGCTTGACCTTCGAATTCTTGAACACCGAGACGTAGAAATTCGCCGCTTCTTCCGCCTGGTTATCGAACCACAACATTCGAGTAATTTTTTGCATGCTTCATAGTGTGCGCAACGAGACGCAATGCAAAATCCGAGGTGCGAGGTCCGAGCCGGACCGGCATTGCACTGGCATTGACTGTCCCATCGGCGCTCGCGATTCAAATCGACTTAGCTTTTAGCGCTTAGCCCTGCGGAATTTCCTCGAACTCGCCGCGCTCGCGGTTTTTCCGGACGCGGTCCCAGGGAAAGCATTGACCGTGTATGGCAATGTAAACTCCGGGAGGCAGTGCCTGCACGAACGAGAGCGCGCTGCCCAGATTGAAGAGGCCGTCGGAACTGCCAAAGGCGTAGGGGATCATCGCTCCGGTTAGCACGATTGTTTTCCCGGTGACAGCGCCAGCTACCGCGGCCGCGGTTTCGGTCATTGTGTCGGTGCCATGCGTGATCACGATGCGATCCTCGGCCGATTGCAGGCAGTTTCGTACGATGAGATTCCGATCGGCGTCGGTCATCTCCAGGCTATCGGTCATCATGACAGTGCGAATGGATACTTCCACCTGCGACCTTCCTAACCGGAGCATCTCGGCAATGTGAGTATCCTTGAAATAGAGCTGGCCGGTCCGCTCGTTGTATTCCTTGTCGAACGTACCGCCGGTGGCGAGGATTCGAATAGCCATGGAATGTTCGCGACTCTCGGGCACGGCTTGCCGTCAGCCAATCAAAAATTAGAAAAGTTAAGAAATAGAGGTCGCGTCTAAACATTTGCTAACGCCGTTGTTTGCGGAACGGAAAAGCGGCGCGAGAATTTACGGTCTCGCATGGGCACACCGAAGCGAATCCAGCGCAGCCGCGCGAAAGGCTGGAAAATGCCGGCGAACACCATCTACGTCGGCCGACCGACTGTTTGGGGAAACCCGTACGTGGTGGGGTCGCAATTGATGAACGGCGAAACGCTCAGTGCCGTAAAAGCGGTCGAATTATACGAGCAGCACCTCGCCGATAATTTCAACGAGGGTGATATTCGCCACTGTCTGCGCGGCAAAGATCTCGCCTGCTGGTGCGCGCTTGATGAGCCGTGCCACGCCGACGTGCTGCTGCGGATCGCGAACTCGCGGCCGAAGTAGCCCGCCGCTCGCCACGGCGAGTAAACTCTGAGCAGGCTTTTGGTAAACCGCGTGGATTTTTGTAAACGCACAGAATGCGCGTTACGCGACCAGGCTGACCGACGGCGACGGCCGCGTGAGGCGAAGCCTTTTACGCGGCTCACCGAAGTAATCGCTCAGGGAAGTTTGCGTTCCGTTCACGTTGCAGAATGCGCCGCTGACGCCATCGTAACGTCCCGCCCGGTTTCGTCGGGTCCCAGTGTTTCGGATTCGGCAGAACCGCCGCCAGCATTGCAGATTGCTCTCTCGTTAGGCCGCGCGCGCTGACGCGGAAATAATGCTGTGAGGCCGCTTCGACCCCGTAGATCCCGGGCCCCATCTCGATCACGTTTGCATACAGTTCCAGGATGCGCCGCTTCGGCAACAGCGCCTCCATCCAGATCGTGTAATATGATTCCAGTCCTTTCCTGATCCAGGAGCGGCCCTGCCAGAGGAAGATCGACCGGGCGCATTGGTTCGTGATCGTGGATGCTCCACGAACCGGTTTCCCTTTTCGGTCCGCTTTTTTCAGCGCGAGCTCCATCTCCTTCCAGTCAAAGCCCTCGTGCTGAAAGAACCGCTGATCTTCCGAAATCCAAAGGTGCTCCAGGAACATCTTCGGAATCTGCGGCAGATCGATCCAGCGGTAGAGGAGCGGACGCTTAGGCCTGCTCGAGAACATCGCATCCCCCTTCTCGATCAACATCGGCAGGGTCACCGGCGGATTATGAATCGCACCACCGCCACCTGCATCGCCGGGATAAGGAGTAAAGCTACGAGCAGAACGAGTATCCATTTTTTCCCTCGAGCGCGTGAGGCGGAGCGCTTTACGCGCGTGGGACCGCGTGACGCGGAGCGTTTTACGCGGGGTTTCGGCGCTGGCATCTTCGCCAAGAGACCGCTGGGAAGAACTGAGCGCAAGCCGTTGTCATGACGCGCGTGGATTTTCGCAAACGCACAGAATGCGCGACGTTGCTCGCCCGTGAGTGATATTCCGATTACCGAGAACCTCCTTCTCAATGCAGGGGGATGGCAGGCGATGAAAAGCCCGCGCGAACCGACTGTCCAGGGATCTGCCGCCGCGCCGGCGTCCGTTGCTATACGTGATTCACGTATATGTCCCGGTCGTTAGAAATCTCAAATGCGAATAATGCAAGAGGTGCAACTACCAGGCCTGCCGGTCAACTATCTCGCGGGCTACGTTCACGGTTTGATCAATGCATTTACCGCATCCAACGCGAGGTGTCGCGGCCGAGCTCGACCCTGTTCCCATTCCTGCAACGTGCGGGTTGACACTTGCAACTTCAAAGCTGCCTCGCTCTGCGAAAAATCATTCCTTCTTCGCCATTGGTAGAGTCGCTCGCTCAACGGAACAGGCGCCGATGAGCGCCTCGCCGTTCGCCTGGTCGGCGGACGCAAGCGACAGCTCATAAGTCACCTTTTGGGTTAGGGGTCATATACGTGATCCACGTATATCAAACCCAGACTGAAAGGCAAGTCTGAGCGTGAGACATCCATACCGTATTGGCCGTTCTCGGTCTCGTCGCCAGCGCAAACCTCGGGCTGTGTTGATATACGTGAATCACGTATATCACGCGTTTCACGAGCGAGGGATGACCACAGCGATGGCATATATGCGTCTGGTCAACTAATATCGACGGCTTGGCCATGGGACCGATACGACGCGGCGGCCACAGCAGTTCCGTGAGGATCCAGGTCTAATTAAAGAATAAGCGCGGAGGTTGTAGCGTTCAGTCCGTGAATCCAGGCAATGTGCCGCGCGCATTTTTCGCAAAATAGACTGAATGCGCGACGTTGCTCGCCTGTGAGCGATATTCCGATTACCGAGAAACTCCTCCTCAATGCAGGGGGATGGCAGGCGATGAAGCCTGCGCGCGAGTTGCTCAAAAGTGGCCGCGTCTCCGAGGCTAAATATGAACCGCCGTTACTGAGCGGCTACGTGCGCGAAGGCATGAAGAATTATCGCTCCGGCCTGCGAATCAAAAGCGCGATCGACGTCGAGAATCTTTGCAGCTGTTGGGAGTCTCGCTCGGCGGGGAAGATTTGTGCCCACTCGGTCGCGGTGGGCCTGGGCTATCTGAAGCCGCCGGCCGCTGTAGTCGCCGCGCCTAACGAGCCGACGATGCCCGAAGCTCCGGCAGGTCCACGGTTCGTCGCAGCTGATTCGGCTGACGCCGCCCTAACGACACTGCACATGATCCTGCCGCCCAACTTCGCGCGGCGCATGGCAAAAAGGGCAGATCATGATCGTCGTCGAAGCGGAAGTTTCTCGAAAGCGCACGCTCGTCTCCGCGCTCCCGAAGAAGAACACGTTTGCAGTCGACGGCGCCGATCTCGTGCTGATCGAAGGCTTGCGCGCGGTCCCGGCGATCTTCGAGAGTGGCATGGCGATCTTGTCACGCGACGCATTTCTGCGCCTGCTTCCCGCGTTGCAGAATCATCCACGCATCACCTTCGGCAAAGCGACTCGGGCGACGATCTCTTCGGCTGCGCTGCGTCCCGAGCTTCTGGTCGAGTCGCGCGGCGAGGGGGGCATTGCGGTGAAATGCAACTTTCCACCGAAACACAGCGGGAAAATCGAGCATGAGCAGGAGCTCGCCACGGCGAGTCCGTCCTACGGCGGACACGAGCAGGAAGAGAAAGCGCTGATCCTTTGGAATGCGACTGAGGCGTGGGTGCTGCAGAACAACGAGTTCGTTCGCTGCGGCGAAGCGTTGCCGGCCGGCTCGACTCACCTGATCGAGCGGCCGTTGCTGCTCGATGGCGAACGCGCGTTACACTTCCTCGCATTCGATTTGCCGCGGCTGCGCGATGCATTCGATGTGCGCGCCGGCGAAGGCGTTCGCCTTCCAGAAATCGCAACGGCGCAGCCAGCCTTTGAGCTGCGGCTGGCCGGCACGCTCAACAGCGTCACGGCTGAATTGATGTGTAGCTACGGCGATCGCCGCCGATCAAAGCATTGACCAACGCGCAGAATCAATTCGTCTTTCGTGATCCGCAAAATATCGATCGCGTCCTGATGCGGAATCTCGCCGCAGAGAATGCGGCTGTCGCGCGGCTCGAGCAGATTGGCTTCGCCCGAACAGACGCCGGCGGCTTCGTGCTGCACGGCCAGCTCAATGTTATCCGGTTCTTCGCGAGCGATTATCTAAGACTGCAGCGCGACTGGAAGATAACCCTCACCGCGCAGGTCGAGAAGTGGACCGGCGAGATCGAGCGGGTCACGCCGAAGCTCGAGATTGTCGGCTCGGGTCAGGATTGGTTCGAGGTGCGTTACTCACTGACCACGCCCGGCGGAGAGGTGTTTTCGAACGCCGACATCCAGCGACTGCTTCGCTCCGGGCAGTCACAGACACGATTAAAGAATGGCCACCTCGCGGTAATCGACACCGCGGGCCTGGAGGATTTCGAGCAGGTCATTCGCGATTGCGATCCGGCGCAGACGCAGCCCGGGCTTTACCGCATCAACCGCGCCCACGCCGGGTATGTCGAACAAACAGCGCGCGAGCTTGGCTCCGCCGTCGCCGATCGTCGTGAAGCGCTGAAGAAGTTCATCACCGGCCGCGCCGCGTCTCCGGATGCGAAGACGAAACTGGGCCCGCTCGCGGAAAGATTGCGCGAGTATCAACTTGTCGGTTTTGACTGGCTCGCGCGCCTCGCGGCAAACAATCTCGGCGGCATCCTGGCCGACGAGATGGGTCTTGGTAAGACGGTGCAGACGCTCGCGTTTCTACGCGCACATCAAGGCCTGGGCCCGGCACTCGTCGTCTGCCCGACATCGCTGGTGACAAACTGGGAGAATGAAGCACGGAAGTTTACTCCCGAACTCAAGACGCTCGTACTCGAAGGCGCCGATCGCGTCGCGCGTTTCAAATCGATCGCGGACGTCGACATGGTCATCACGAGCTACGCACTGCTAAGACGCGACATCGACACATTGCGCGAAATCAAGTTTTCCACCGCCGTGCTCGATGAAGCGCAGCACATCAAAAATCCGGAAACGCAAAATGCGCAGGCCGCGTTCGCCCTCCGCGCGAAGCATCGCTTCGTACTGACCGGCACCCCGATGGAAAATTCGGTGCGCGATCTCTGGTCGATCATGAACTTCGCGCTGCCCGGTTACCTTGGGGATCGCAATGACTTCCGCGAGCGCTACGAATTACCGATCGCGCGTGGATCCGCGCCGGATGTGCAACGCCGGCTCTCGCGCCGGCTCCAGCCGTTCCTGCTTCGCCGGCGGAAACGCGACGTCGCGAAAGATCTGCCCGAAAAAATCGAACAGGTGGTGCCTTCCAGCCTAACGAGTGATCAACGCGCCGCCTATGACGCGCTACTGCGCGAGATCCAGCAGGGTCTCGGCAGTTCCGGCAAGAATGTGAACGCCGGTGCCCAACGAATGAAGATGCTCACTGGTCTGCTCCGTTTGCGCCAGGTCTGTTGCGATCTGCGGCTGCTTAAAGTAGCGCAAGCTTCCAGCTTGCACTCCCCGCCAGAACGCAAGCTGGAAGCTCGCGCTACCTCCGAGACCTCCGCCAAGCTGGATCTCTTGGACGAGCTCCTCGAGGAAGCGATCGACGGCGAACATCGCGTCCTCGTCTTCAGCCAGTTCGTCTCGATGCTGCACCTTGTCCGTGAACGCCTGGAGAAGCTCGAGATTCCATTCTGCTATCTCGATGGCTCTACCAAACAGCGTCAGGAAGTCGTGGATCGCTTCCAGAGCGATTCCGCGATTCCCGTTTTCCTGATCAGTCTGAAAGCTGGCGGCGTCGGCCTGAATCTTTCCGCCGCCGACACCGTCATTCATTTCGATCCGTGGTGGAATCCAGCGGTCGAGGCGCAAGCCACCGACCGCGCCCATCGCATCGGGCAAACCCGTGTCGTCACCGCCTACAAGCTGATCACCCGCGACACGGTCGAAGAAAAAATCCTGCGGCTGCAGGAGAAAAAACGCGCCGCGATCGACGCCGCCATCGACAGCGAGGAACCGCTCATGACCGGCCTCACCACCGAAGAACTCGAAGAGCTGCTCGCGTAGTGACAGTGTGACAGGTAACACAGGCATCTTGCCTGTCTTAGTCGAACAGGCATCCTGCCTGGTCGGGAAATGAGCAGGCTGGGAAGCCTGCATGACCTGTCAGGCTGGAAGCCTAAGTTACGTCGGTTGCGGCTCGCGTAGGCCAAAAGCGTAGTTGCGTCGCAGGAAACGTGAACAACGTTGGACAAATGAGCTCTTACACGTTGCAACCGATTGGCTTCATCCGCTCGACAGTGAAGGGCCGTGAAGACGCGCCGCGGCAGGGACCGGAAGGCGCGCCGGACGCCTGGCTCGAAATCGAACCGCGATTTGTGGATGCTTTGTTAGGCGTGGAAGTTGGAAGCGAACTGATTGTGATTACGTGGTTGCACGAAGCGAAGCGCGACGTGTTGAAAGGACATCCGCGCAACGACGAGAGTCGCCCGCTTACCGGCGTGTTTTATACCCGCTCACCGGCGCGACCGAACCCGCTGGGCCTTCACCCCGTGATAGTGCGCGCAATTGAGGGCACGCGGTTAAAGATCGGCCCGATCGAAGCCTTCGACGGCACGCCGGTGGTCGATATCAAATCCGCATCGACCCGCGCCGACGGATGATCGGCATTGGAATCATACGGTTTGTGATGCGGAACTGGATTTGTGTCTTAGTTGCTTTCGCGATTGGCGGAGCGGCGCCTAGTTGCCCAAGTGCGGCGCGGTAGCCGGAGCTTCCATGAATGGTAAACGTTACACGTCGTGAAACAAAAAGCCGCCACGCGGCGAAGCGTGACGGCTGATTGTGAAGTGCTGCTTCTTAGGGATTCTTGACCATTTGCGACGTGGGTCCGCCACTGCGGATTCGTCCTATGGCGAATTCGCTCGTTTGAAGCTGTGCGCTCACCTTCTGCAAGCCCGCAGTAAGCGCATCAATTTGCCTTTCCTGCTCCGCTAATTTGGATTGAAAGCTTGTCTGTTGCTGCGCAATAGTCGCTTCCTGTTTTGCCACTGTAGATTTGAGGTCTTGCACTGTTCGATGCTCTTTGAGGAACTCGTTGAGCAACATCGCGTGTACTTGATCGTAGCGGACGCTGTAGATTTCGCCGTTGCGATTGCGGACGACTAAGTCGGGATTCACCTTCGCCACTTCTTCGGCGATCAAGCCAAATTGGGGTGTCCCTTTGCTGTCGCTTCTGTATTGGAAGCTCACTGGCTTAAGGCCCAGTATTGCTTCGCTGGTTTTATCCATTGGCTTGATGTTCTTCTTGAACCGCGCCGACGAAGCGAGCGTTCCTAATTGACCGTTTCCATCCACGACAACGGCGTCGCCCACGACGGCGGTTCCGCTAATACCGGCGATAAATGCTGCGGTCTGAGGGCCCGTAAATCCGCCTCCCCCAATACGGATGGTGTTGCTCTCGCCCGCCACGCCAATATCGCCGATGACGATATTGTTACTGCCGGTGGTGCGATCGCCGGCGGCATATCCCAGCGCGATGTTGTAGTTGCCGGATTGGTTATCAAAAAGCGCACCATTGCCGACGGCCGTGTTGCCGCCACCCGTGAAGTTAGAATAGGCCGCCAAGGAACCAATCGCTACGTTGACGTTGCCAGTGTTGTTGTTAACGAGCGCCCAGCCGCCGACGGCAGTGTTTTGGAAGCCGACGGTGTTGCTCAAAAGCGCATTGTCACCGATGGCTGTGTTTAAGTAGCCGGTGGTGTTGTGAAAGAGCGCCAGGGCTCCAACCGCTGTGTTGTTGTAGCCGCTAGTGTCGCTAAAAAGCGCCGCTCCCCCAACGGCTGTATTTCGGCTTGCGTGCCCCATTGTAAAGAGCGTCCCGGCACCTACCGCCGTATTGAACTGGCCGTTCCTGTTGCTCTTGAGCGAAAACCATCCAACCGCCGTATTGTTAACGCCAGTCGTGAGGCTTAACAGTGCGTCTTGCCCTTCGGCTGTGTTGTTTCCGGGATACCCTCCATCGGGCGGCGGGACGACCGCCTGCGCCCTGAGCGCGAGCGCAAAGCAGGCGAATAAAAGTGTGATTAGAATTGCCGGAATGCTTGGTTTCATATCGGAGGAGTTTCGGAAAACTCTCCCCACTTTGTCGAGGCGATTCGCTGGAAGCACGAATCGCCGATTCAAGTTCTACAAACGCGGTCAGCCGTTCCTCCGCGTTCGGTCATCCGGCGCGTGTGAGTTCCAGGCGGCGGCGAAGCAATCGCTCTGCTTCGGGATGGTCGTGACGAATTCCCTCCCGGGCGATCTCGCAAGAAACTTCATGCAAATCCAGGGCTATGGCCAGACGTTCTTCCCCGGCCATGATCCGGTAGCGCTCGATCTGCTTGTGAAGGGCAGCGGTCGCAGTCATTAGGTTTCTAAGAATGCAGATGCCGATTTCTGACAATCGCCCGCTTTTTCGGAATGCGGAGTGCAGATCGCGGGATGGGGCCGAGGGAACGTGAATGCGCGGCTCGCGGGAGACGACTTGTAGCAAGGGCATTGGAATGAAAAGGTTTGGGATGCGGATGCAGTTTTGTCTTTTAGTCGCCTTCGCCATCGGCGGAGCGGCGCTGGCGCAAACGCCGTCGCCTAACGAGAAGAAGGCGATCTCGATTACCTGGCTTGGGCACGCGGCCTTCGAGATCGTGTCGCCCGGCGGCACGCATCTCTTAATTGATCCGTTCCTGACTAAAAATCCGGCGACGCCAGCGGAAAACAAAGATCTGACTCGCTATCATCCGAGTCACATCCTGGTGACGCATTCGCACGGCGACCATCTCGGTGACGCCGTGGAACTGGCAAAATTGAGTAAGGCAAAATTGGTCAGTGTAATGATGCTCGAAACCTTTGTGACCAAGGGCGGTCTGCCGCGCGAGCAGGTCGAGACGGTCAATGTGGGCGATCAGGTCACAGCGGGCGACGTAAAGATTCACGTGGTACCTGCCATGCACAGCAGCGAACCAAGTGGGCGTCCGGTGGGTTACGTGCTCGAGTTCGGCGATGGTCGAATGCTATACGATGAAGGCGATACCTGGATCTTTGGCGACATGTCATTGATCCAGGAATTCTATCATCCCAACATCATCCTGATGGGATGTGGCGCAGTGGCCGACGGACAATATGTGCGTATGGCCTGGCTCGCGGTGAATCGTTACTTCAAGCCGCAAGTGGTTATTCCAATGCACTACGGCGCGTTGCCCGGGTCGTCGAGCGAGGCAGACATTCGCGCCGTGGTCGGAGACGATGCACGAGTGAAGTTCATGAAACCGGGCGAGACGCGAAAGTTCTAGAGCGATTCAAGGAAATCCGTACCCGCTTGAAGCGCCAGAAACGCTATCTCAAAATCAAGTCCGCCACAGGACGGATTCGCTGTGGCGAATCCTGGGGCAGCGCCCCAGGAATTCAAATCGCCATGCAAACAAGCGCTGAAGGCGCGATTCAATTGGCGCTGATCCAACTGTTGTCTCCAGAAGTGAATCGCGCTTTCAGCGCGAATGTTTTTTGATTTTCACCCTGGGGCGCTGCCCCAGGCTTTGATGTGAATGTCACGCCTTCTGCGCTAGAAGATTTTATAAATGTAGAAGCCACCTCGGTCCATCCCAGCGCTCGTTTTCACACCAAGCAAGCGGCCCAGCGGACCGCGGCTACAGCAACGCATCACAGCGGCTATCGTTTAATTTAAAATGTTCTAGAACGGCGGTTACTGAACGTTTGGAATCTTCACGATGCATCCCTCGGCCTTTTGATCGTTAGGATCTTTCACTACTGTGACGTAAATGTCTTTATCTCCTTCGCCAAAGGCCACGTTGGTGGTTCCATTACCCGCAGCAATATTGAAGACGTGTAGAAGTTTTCCACCGGGAGATATTTTCAAGACCTTGGCGCCGGACCACTGCGCAACGTAGATGTTACCTTTGGCGTCGACTTTCATGCTGTCGGGTCCAATCCACCATGAGTCGACTTTGTTTTTGGTGAGGAGATTCAGAAGAGCAAAGTTGGCGCGATGGCTGAGCGAGCCATCAGGATTAATATCAAATTTCAGGATACAATTGCCGACCGTCTCGCTGACATAGAGAGTCTTTTGATCGGGAGAGACACCGATGCCGTTGGCGTAGTTAAGATCGTCCGCGACCTCGATCCAATTTTTCGCACCGGGAGCCAGGTAAAAGATCTTTCCCATGACCGTGGTTGGCGGATCGACGAAGTGTCCAAAAAGGGTGGCGTAGGCGCCGCCGTTAGCGGTCACCACGATGTCGTTTATGCCGCCATCGAACTTATGGCCCTTGTCATCGGCGTCCCATCGACGCAATTCCTTGCCGTTGAGGTCGAGCTCGAGAATGGCTCCGTGTTCATCGGTGCAGGCGAGAAGAAAAGTTTTTTGTTTCGTGAGAGCCAACCCGTTATGGCCGCACCCCGCGGCGTTGTTCAGGATGGTTGTCTTCTTCCCATTCCACTTCGACAGGCTGTTGGAGATCCAGCCGACAAAATAAAGATTCCCGTCGAAATAGAGCGGACCTTCGGCCCCGAGGACGTTCTTCACGATAACGGTTTCCTCGCCTCTCATTTCCGCGGCCATTAGCGCGGCGATGATGAATAACAAAATTTTCATGTGGTCGTCTGTTTCCTCCTTCGGTTTCAGTGTGGGACTGTTGAACACGCAGCGGCATATTGACGTTCAGTTAAACAAATCCCAAGCTATGTATATGATGACTAACTCGAATACGTCGGTGCAACCATATCTGTTTTTCAACGGTCGCTGCGAAGAGGCGCTGGAATTCTACCGCAGCGCTGCTGGCGCCGAGGTGGAGATGCTGAGCCGTTTCAAGGACGCGCCCGAACCAGGCATGGCGCAGCCGGGAATGGAAAACAAAGTGATGCATGCCAGCTTTCGTATCGGCGAAACAATCCTGATGGCTTCGGACGGCAGGTGCGAAGGCCAACCGCAGTTCGAAGGTTTCTCGCTTTCAATTGTCGTTCCGGATGAGAAAAAAGCCGAGAGCGTCTTCAACGCGCTTGCGGACGGCGGCAAGGTTACAATGCCTCTTGAGAAAACATTTTGGGCGCCCAAATTCGGAATGCTTGAAGACCGGTTCGGCGTTGGCTGGATGGTGTCGGTTCAGCACAAAACGTAAGCTCCCGCACTGAGCGGAACGCTTCGACACCGCGAGGGGCTAAAACATCGAGGCGGTTTGTAGGGTCCGCTGTCCTCAGCGGAAGAATGAGACTGTACAGCAGAGAAAGTTCGCGATGGCGAGGCGCCATCGCCAGCGCGCGAGGCGCGCGCGCTCCCCAAATCATTGAGTCTTCAGGATCGGGATGATCTCCGTTTGAATTGGTTGCCCGGTGACTTCGATGTCTTTGTCCGAGACGTAGACGTTGATTTCCGAGCGCACGCCAAATTTTCCTTCTAAGTAAATTCCCGGCTCGATGGAAAAACAAACTCCGGGAATGATTCGTCGTGAATCGCGCGTCTCGAAGTCGTCGATATTGACGCCATTACCGTGTGTTTCCTCGCCAATAGAATGGCCGGTCCGATGTGTGAATTGTTCGCCGAAACCTGCGCGTGTAATTACGCCACGAGACACGTCGTCGACTTCGGCGCCGCGAATCGGTTTACCTGCGCGGATATTCTTGCGCACGAAATCGACCGCAGAATCACGGGCTTCCCGCACGATGTTGAAAATGCGTGAGTAATCTTCCGGCACACTTTCGCCAACGTAACCAGTCCATGTTTGATCAGTCGCGACTGCTTCGGGTTTGTTCAATTTCGTAGCCGCATCGATCAACACAAAATCCCCGCGCTTGATTGGCGAGTTCTTTTCCTTTGTCGGCATGTAATGCGGATTGGCAGCGTTCGCGTTCACCGCCACGATCATCGGCTCCTGCTCCATCCCGTCTTCCTTGTAACGACGCAGCATGAACTGCGCGATGTCCCACTCGGTCGTTGGTTCATTGGCGCGAATTCGGCGCGCAATCTCCGCGAACGCCTCCTGAATGATGCGATGCATTTTATCGGAGGCTTCCACATGCATTTCGTGCTGCTTCGGCGAGAACACGGCTTCGAATTTTTGTACGAGTTCCGCGCTGCTAACGGGTTCGACTCCGAACGAGCGGACGAGCTCGATTGTTCCGGCATCCACGCGTGAGATGTAAGGAATGTCATTCATCGGCGAATACTGCATCGCAATCCGACGCTTCGATTCCTTCCCCGAGGCACCCAGCACTTCCTTCAGCCGCGCATGCAATTCCTGCCAACCGCGAAAGACAAGTTTTCTCCCGGGAAGCGAGTCGAGTTTAAACTGCTCGATCGACTGCACAATTTTAACCGGCTCGCCCGACGCCGGGACGTAATAGAACCAGCGGCGCGAAGCCAACATCTTCTCGTCCAGCTTCAAAATCCGGTAGGCGAGGGGATCGCTATGCCGGAAATCGCAAAAGAGCCAGCCGTCCAGTTTGGCGTCGCGCAAAGCACCCTGAATTTCAGCCACTCGCTCGGCTGGGGATTCTTGTGCATGCATTGATGCGGCAAAAGTTAAACAAAGAATGAATGCTCCGACTAAACAACTGTGCCGCCATTTCATCTCGTATTGAAATATCAGCTGAAATGCATAGCCGCGAAGCATATTGAGTGACAGCAAAGAGTGATAGCAAAATTTCCAGGCAAACTCCACATCATCCCGGTTGATTGCGCTCTAGACGTCAGAGGTCTAGGATCAGACGAATGTTCGAAATAGTCGACATCTCAAACTATCGTTGGCGTTCGCCGACGTTCCACGCTTGGGTTCGTCAGCACGGCGTCGATATGAATGAGGTGTTACGGATCGAAGTAAATGGGTACACGCAAACTATGAAAGTATATGAGTTCGTTCGCTCGGCGGAGGGCTTTCCACTTACCAATTACTCGACGATGCGTGCAGCCGAAAAAGTTCGCGAGATCAAGCTGATGAGCCCGATGCCTAGCTGACGTTAAACTCCCGACCTCGTGTTTGTTTAATACGATTTTCTATGAGCACGCCCGAACCGAGCCAGAAAGAAGTCGCCTCTGATGATTCAGATGAAAATGCTGGATTCAACGGAGCTGAGCTGAGCGAATCTGTTCTCGGGCGCGATTGGAACTCTCCAGAAGAGGATGCTGCATGGTCAAACCTGTAGCCGGTGAAATTGTCGCCATTCCATTTCAGCGGAACGATTCCGCCCCCGAGAAGCGGCGGCCTGCATTAATAATTGCCGATCTTCCAGGCGCGGATTTGATTCTCTGCCAAATCACGAGTCGTGCGCACTGGGATTCTTTCGCCGTCCCCTTGGATAAAAGCGACTGTGAACGCGGCGAAATCGGTCAGCCCTGCTTTATTCGCCCACAACGACTGTTCACCGTCGAACAACACATGATCCTTCACTCAGTTGGAAAGGTGACTGCAGCGAAATTCGACGAGGTATTTAAGAAAATGCGTGCGCTTTTCATCGATGAAGAAACGAAATTCGGCTGATCTTTCACCACAAAGGTCTGAACAAGACCGCACGCGTTGGAAATTCTGAAGGTTTGTTTGAATGAAAGCTGTCGGCTTCGTACTCTTCGCCTGCGTGCTCGTCTTTGCAGCGCTGGCACAGGCGCAGCGAGCCGGGGTGATCGATGATCCCGCTGGCTCCGTCGACGTGCGAGCCGGGAAAAGTGTGGACGCCGCTGTGATCGCAACGGTGAAAAACGGCGAGCCCTTTACGTTCCAGTGCGAAAACGGCGCCGATTGGTGCAAAGTCACGCTCGCCTCCGGCAAATCCGGCTGGATACAGCTCGGTAGCATTCGCCTTCGTTTCACCGAAAAGGATCTGCCGAGCCTTAAGAAGGATCCGGCCGGCGAATCGGAGATTGACCAATTCGCGCGTTGGCGAGGTCTCAAGTATGCCGCTGTCACCCGGCGCGCGGCGCGTGGCGACAACAAGGCGCTAAAACAATTCTTCTCGCTCGCGCAAGATGCCGATGGCGCGGCGGCAGAGTGCATCTCAGGCGTTCCCACTGTGGTTTATCACATTCTCGGCGACGAGAAGTTCGCGAAATTCCTGCTCACGCAGCCGTTGCCGTATCGGATGATGGTGCGGAACCGAATTCTGAGCGAGGGGCTAATGCCTCCCGCCAGTCTGTATCTGAGTCGGCATTTTCCGCTAACAGCCAGGGCCATGTTTCAACGCGAGATGGTCGATTGGTTTTCGCCGAATGGTCTTTATGCGATCCGCAAAGTCTTCACCGACGAGTTAGAGCTGGGCGGATCAAAAGTCGAGCGTGCGGAACTGATCGAGAAGAAGACCGGGCGCGTACTATGCGATCTGACGCCCGATGACATCGGCACCGGCGCGCAGCGCGAAGGCGAAGCTCTCTGGGCGCCGGACTCGAAACGCGTCGCCTGCCTGTCGAGCGACTTAACCCAACAACGCGGGAATTTGTTCAGCACACCTCGCCCGGCGCCGCACAAGAAACAAACTGCGGTTTATCAGCTCTCCGGTGATTTATTCACCGAAGTCAATTACCCCTAAGCGAAGTGCCCGAGCGCGACAGCGACACTGAACTGGAGCGGGCAATTCTCGGCCACGAATATATCGAGCCGATCCGTTGGCAGAACCCAAAACGTACTCGTCCTTGAGAGACACGAATATTACGAAACGCTGAAACCAACGGCGATCGGCGATGTAAAGTTCGAATCGATACACACCTTGTCTCGCTGGTATCAAATCACCGCCACCATCGACCCGGATGGCAAAACAACGCTCGCTTGGAAACTCCGCAAAAACTGACCGTGATCGCTCAAGAAGATCACCAACAGAGTCATTCCGCGTTCGACAGTCATCTTACTTGGCGGGTTTACCCACAACCGCTCAAAAGAAATGTCAGAAGTAACCCTCGTCTGTTTGCGAACCATATCGTTGCCGGTCACGCAATGTCGCGTCGCTGCGGCGCGACCTTCGTAATTAATCCTCTCCGCGTGTGCAAGGGAAAGGTTTGGCGCATCTGTCGCTTGCTTTCCGTTTTTGCAGGCACACGGTAACTGCCCCGGTGATCACCGTGATCGTGACATGAAACTTTCCAGCGAAACCGAAAACCTCCTCAATGCTTTGCGACAATCAGCGAAGCCGAAGCCGGTAAGCGCGATCCAAAAGCTCATCGAGGATGCACCGGACCGTGATCTCTGCCGTATCAACGCCTTCGCTTTTGCCGCCAGGCACAAGCTCAATGAGGAAGATGTGCTTGCGGCTTTTCTGCACGGCGCACGACTCGGTATTTTCGACATGTCCTGGAACATCCTTTGTCCAGCCTGCGGTGGCGTCCTCGATTCAGGCGCTACGCTTAAGACCGTAAAGCAGGCCGAATACAGATGCGTCCTTTGTGCTGATGAATACGAACCGACGCTCGACGAAATCGTAGAGGTCACCTTCACCATCAGTCCACGGGTGCGGAAAATCGCAGCGCACGATCCGGGCACGCTGCCCTGGATCGAATACTACAGACAGATCTTTTGGAGTTCAGGAGTCGATTTGCCGGATGACGCGGCATTGGCAAAATGGGTTGAGGAAACGACTCTGGAGACTCTCGAGCTTTCAGCCGGCGAGAAGGCGGTGCTCTCGCTTCAGTTGCCGGAGGGATATGTGATCGTGTTCGAGCCGGTCCTTCATATGTCGCAGCATATCGAGGTGAACGGCGAGCCTGCGCGTGAAAGCCAATCGCTGTCCTTCGTCATGACCAGGGATCATACGCCGGCCGAGCCTGTTCAGATGCGCCCCGGCGCACTCCAAATGACTTTAGAGAACCGCTCAAATGCACGCACGTTCCCCGCTGTTTGGGTCGTTAGCGACAAAGTTCACGATCTCGTGAGCAAGCGTCGCCCCTTCTTGACCGCGAAACGTCTTCTCACTAACCAAACATTCCGCGATATTTATCGCACCGACGCGCTCGACGTGGATCAGAGGCTTAAGATTACCAGTCTCACATTTCTGTTTACCGACCTCAAAGGCTCAACGGAACTCTACGAACGAGTTGGCGATCTGGTTGCCTACGATTTGGTGCGCGCTCACTTCCGCGTCTTGAATGAAATCGTGGCTGCGGAAAGCGGCGCCGTAGTGAAGACAATCGGCGACGCGGTGATGGCGACATTCCCGACGCCTGACCGGGCAATGGCGGCGGCGCTAAAGATGCGAGAAGCATTGAAGGAGTTGAAAGGCGACTTGCTGCTGAAGATCGGCATCCATGAGGGACCTTGTCTTGCCGTTTCGCTGAATGACCGGCAGGACTACTTCGGACGGACGGTGAATATCGCCGCGCGCGTCCAGGGACTCGCGACGTCGCGTTCCATTTTCGCCACGGGACGAGTCGTTTCTGACAGCGAAGCCTCGAAGCTGTTACAATCAAATGGCATCGCCGCGACCCCGGAGAAGCGCTCGCTTCGGGGCATTGCCAATCAGGTCGAGATTTTTGAAATACCCTGAGGAGTTTTGCGGAATACCAAGGTGGAACGCGTCGTCCTCAACTCGTTGAATCGAGAGCTCCTGTAGAGGCAGCCGTTTCGGCTGCAATTCTTCAAGTATGCACGCGACGTGCCGCTACAGCACATGCGCAGGCGGTACGCCTGCCACTACAGCTGACATCGCTTGACATTACCCGACGCGTCGAGCAACAAAGGAGCGCCGGATGAACTTTCTAACACGCCGTTTTGCTAAGGCTCCGGAAGGAACGGCTGCACTGTTCTTCATTCAGATCTTCGCGACGCTCGGCTTCGCCGTCCTCTACTCGACACTGGTCCTCTACGCGACGAAGCATCTGCATCTCGGAGTAAAGCAGGCCACCACCCTGATGGGTGTGTTCGGCGCCTTCAACTACGGGCTGCACCTTTTTGGCGGTTACCTGGGCGGCCGCTTCCTTTCGAATCGCAACCTGTTTGTCGGAGGCATGGCGCTGCAGGTGTTCGGCTGCGCATGCATCGCCACCGGCACGCTCGCGCTGTTCTACGTCGGCCTCGCTCTCTTTCTCACCGGCAGCGGCCTCAATGTCACGTGCATCAACATGATGTTGACGCAGCGCTTCACCTCGGAGGATCCGCGCCGCGAAGGCGCTTTCCTCTGGAATTACGCGGGCATGAATGTCGGCTTCTTCGTCGGGTTCAGCGTCGCCGGTTACTTCCAAGCCACCGAGAGTTACTCGAAGCCTCTTCATCTTCGCGACACTCGGTAACTTCGTCGCCATTATCCTCGCCGCGTTCACTTGGAAAATTCTCGCCGACCGCAACACCACGCTGCTCGACGCAACGCCGAAGCAGTTTCGGCTGCGCCAGCTCGCCGGCATCGCCATTGTCTTCGGTCTCGTCCCCGTCGTTTGGTTCATGCTTCAGCGGCCCAGTGGCACCGGAACGATAATCAAGGCGATCTGCGCAGCGGTGGCGCTCTTCCTCATTTACATCACCGTCCGCCACTCCGATCGCCGCGAGCAGCGCAACATGACGGCCTACCTGATTCTGACCATCGGCTCGCTGATGTTCTGGTCGCTCTACCAAATGGCGCCGAGCGGCCTGATGCTGTTCGCGGTCAACAACGTCGACCTGATGATCGGTCCCGTGAGAATTCAGCCACAGTGGATTCAGAACATTAACACCGTCTGCATCGTGATCGGCGGGCCCCTGCTTGCGTCGCTCTTCATCCGCATGCGCGCGCATGGTTGGAGAATCGATATTCCAAAGCAATTTGCAGCATCGCTCCTGTTGATGGCGGTTGCCTTTCTCATTCTCCCAGTCGGCATCAAGCTGGCGGGCGTGGACGGCAAGAGCGCATTCGTGTGGCTGTTCATGAGCTACGTGCTGCAAAGCATCGGTGAACTGCTCATCATGCCGATCGGCTACGCGATGATCGGCAAACTCGCGCCGAAGCAATACCAGGGAGTGATGATGGGTAGCTGGATGCTCGTGACCGGACTCGCGTCGCTCTTTGCAGGCGACTTTTCGGGAATGATTCCCGAGCCGACCGGCACCACCGCGATCGCCACCAACGCAGGCTACGCGAAGCTCTTCGCGGAGCTCGGCGCCGGCAGCCTCGCGGTCGGTATCGCGCTCGTCGTGCTGATTCCGTTCCTGCGCAAACTGATCACCGACAAGGCCGAGACGGTCCCCATCGAAGCAACTACCGTGGTTCCCGTGGCTTGACAGGCGATTTCGATGCAATAGCATCAGATGCATGCGCACCACAATCGACATCGACGACGACGTTCTTCAGGCTGCCAGGGAACTTGCAGCAAAACAGAAGTCCACGGCGGGCAAAGTAATTTCCACCCTCACTCGACGGGCGCTGGCGGCAACACCGGTCTCTAAACGGACGAAAAATGCAGTGCCGGTTCTTCCCCGGCGCGGCGACCTGATCACTTTCGATCACGTCAGAAAATTGATGGAGCAAGAAGGCGTCTGAGCCGTGCGGGCGTTGCTGGACATCAACGTTCTGATCGCGCTGCTTGATGCAGATCATGTTTTTCACGAGCGCGCCCATACTTGGTGGTCGGCCAACGCCGGTCGCGGGTGGGCCAGTTGTCCGCTGACCGAGAATGGCGTCATCCGTATCATGTCCAATCCCGCCTACAGCCAGCGGATTCGTCTTGTGCCTTCTGAGTTGATCCGGCTGCTGGCCAGTTTTGCTACGAATAGCAATCACGAGTTTTGGTCCGACCAACTAAGCCTGCGAGACAAGAGGCATTTTGCGCCAGATCGGATTCACGGCAGCCGTCAGGTGACCGATGTCTATCTGCTCGGGTTGGCCACTTCTCGCGATGCGCGTTTGGTGAGCTTCGATGAAAGCATCCCTCTTTCCGCCGTGCCCCGTGCCAAACTCCGAAACCTGCTGGTGATTTGAGAATTACCGATGAAATTTCCCATGCTGATTCCGTTTCTGCGCAAGCTGATCACCGACAAGGCCGAGACGCCTCTAGTCGAGGTGCCGGCTACCGCTTGCCGCGCCGTAGCGTAGCGGAGGAGGGTCGTTCCCGTCGTTTAAAACGGCGCATTACCGAGGCAAAGCCAAACGATTCTCAACTAAAAGCTCGCTTGATGCTATACGTGATTCACGTATGGCATGTAAAGATGCCTTTCGGGACACTCCCTGATCATGTTCGGCATCAGAGGTTCGCAGCCGGTGCGTTTCCATGAGGATTACGAGCCTGGCGCCAACGGAATAATCTGTCGCGAGGCGAGGCGGCGTTGAAATTCCAAATCTCGAAACGAACGCTGCAAGAGTAGGAGCAAGATCGAGCTGCGCCACGCGGCCTTGCACGAACCGCAATCGAAAAAGCCATTCGTGCCTGGAGCGCCACAGGAGTTTTGTTGGCCACTGTTGCTATACGTGAATCACGTATAGCAACGGATGGTACGATGCGTTAGTGGGTGCAGTGAAAGGACAAGCATTGGACCTGTGCCAGGAGCTCTTTCTCGCCGATGGCGCGCGCTCTGACGAAGAAGAGGACGTGTAACGCTTCAGCCGAAATAAGTTTACGGCCGTGGTTGCTGGTGACGGAGGCACTATACGTGAATCACGTATAGCAACACGATTGCTGCAAAGCGTTGGTGCCAGTCCTGCAGCCGGGGTCGCTGACCCCGGAGGCTCAGATCTGTGGCGGCGATCTATGATCGTGGGGAGTAAACGCTATACGTGATTCACGTATAGCATCACGAGACCCCGAGGAGTTAGTTTCAGTGCGATCGAAGACTCGCCGTGGAGAACTCCGACTTGTAGCGGCGGTCTATGACCGTCGACGTTATGCAGCCGGCAGACAATCAGTTCACCCGCCGTGGGGGGCTTCAGCCGAAATAAGCTCACCCGTCCGGGTCGCCGTGTCCGCCGTTGGACGGATTAACTTACTCGCTCCCGCTCATGTCGGCCTCTCGGCTTGACCCATCTATGTCGCTCGCATCCCTGCGGCGCCATTCACCGTGGTGAGGCGAACATGCTGGCGATAATTTCCTCGATTCACAATCCACGAATTACGATTCACGCAACGACCTGCGCTTCGCTCGCCACGTTCAACATCCTGTTCAAAAACAAGGACGACCAATTCCAAACCGGCGCCCAAGGCAGCGCAGTGGGCAGGGCCAATACCTGAGTGAGTTGCTCTGAGCAAGTGTTCGAAGGCCTGGTGCCGCGTCCATATTTTGCATCTAGTAATTTCCATTTGACATTCCGACGGATAGATTTATCATCTTTTTAAGAAAGTTCGAGATGTGGAACAGTATTAGCTGTTCTGTAACCGCTCGAAATATTTAAAATGGATACTACTGGAAAAAGTCTCGCGGAGCACTGGGACTGGGCTGCAACCAAGGGTGTGATGAATAAGAATACCGCCGGAGCGCTCCGCGCGGCGTGCACACAAGTTCTCGGGGTGCTCGACGACTGGCAAGATGTGGATGTGACCACGATCGATCCAGAGGATGTCGTTCAACGATTCAAGAATCTTCGCGCCAAAGATTTCAAGCCGGAAAGTTTGGAGACGTATGGAGCGCGGTTTAAGAAAGCGCTGTCATCGTATCTCGCGTACACCCGTGACCCCGGCGCTTGGAAGCCAACCAGGCAAAGCAAGCTTCGCAGTCCTCGACCTAATGGGAATGGGGCAGCAGGGTCTGGCACACACGCACAAGTTGCGTCGCCGCGTGTCGCTGAGCAGCCGCGCGCTGGACTTGTCGATTACCCCTTCCCGCTACGCGACGGCTTGACCGCGCGATTGATGCTGCCGCGCGATCTCAAAGCGACCGAAGTCAAACGGCTAAGTGCGTTCATGTCGACATTGACGGTCGACTTTGAACAAGCCGATTAGTTTGCAAGGTTTCCCCACGGATAAATTATGTTGTGAGCATTGCTAATCGGTGCTTTTCCGGTGCCCGGCACCCGCAGGCGGGTGCAGATGTTCTCGCCGATCTCTTTAATGACTTAGAGACATTTAAGCAGCTAGAACAAAAAATTGCGGCGCTGCCAAGCGAACGTGTTCGCGGCGTCGCATTCGAAATCTTCGCTGAAGCGTGGCTGGCCACGCAACGATTATCACAGTCCCGAAAAATTAACGTTAAATGGCCTGCTCGCGAAAGCTTTCGGAGTTAAGAGCTGACCTGAAAATCTTCCCCAGCGACAATGCCATTTCCGCGCATTTTTGTTTTGTGTGTGTCCCGTGTTTTTGGTGTATGAAAGATTACCGAAGATGTTCGTAAGTGCGCTGCTGAACACAAAATCTCGGGGATCGACGCAGTTGAGTCCGGCTCATCGGAGAACTCGACGGAGTTCACGCCAGCCGGAGCAGAGCTGTACGTTAGGATGTAGCGAACCTTTGAGCTCGGGAGTAAAACAATGACAGTCGAGCAGCAGCGTCTCGTTGCGATGCTCGACTACCTTGAGGAGTGGGATAAACTAAACCGCGTTCCGGCCTTCGATGTAGCGGCTCATCAAGGGCTACTTGCTTGGCAAGCAGACGTTGAGGAGCTACCAGGCGTTCACTTTAATGTAGCTGATACATCGGGCGAAATCTGGCTGGAGATTGAACGGCTGAGATCAAAGAAGCCGCCAGATGTAACATCGCAGCTTGCGCCTTGGATCATCGTGAAGGATGATCCGACCGCTGCTCCCTCACATCGCGAGGCGCTGCCAAGGAAAGAAGATCCAGACAGTCCGCTGCGCTACGACGAATTGCCGGAGCTTCAAGCGCAGTTTGAGCAGTATGTTGCTAGTGTATGGGAAAATTGGGCGCGTGTTGAAGCCCCCCGGCGACGCAGCATCGCACTATATGACCGTCTATTTAACTTACTTCAAACTATTGAGACGGAAGGTGCTGAAACTGCGATCGAGTTAGTCTGGGGTATTGGGGTAGCTGTTTGGAGCTTTCAAGGCAAGCGGGTCCGTTACCCGCTCATTAGTCGACTTGTCGAAATCGATCCTATCACGTCGGACATGTCGCTGAGGGTGCGCCCGCGTGAGATTCCGCCAATTCTTGAGACGGACATATACGTTGAACTTGAGATTGCGGGACTACCTATCTATGAGAAAGCCGCAAGAACGATTCTGGATCATGCAGACTCGCATGTAACCCCTTTCGACGAAGTATCATTTGAGCAAGTACTCGCCGGTGCTGCAGGAACCCTAGACCGCCAAGCTCGTTACTGGCCGCGCGAAGTTGATTACCAGAAGGGCCAAGTTCCCGCGCCAACCGAGGCGCTGACCATCACAGATACTTGGGTCCTCTTTTCACGCCGGAAGGGCACCAACTTTCTTATTAATGACATTCGTCGCCTTCGAGAGGTGGTCGAATCCCAGCCGATTCCAGACTCTGCCGCGAAGGTCCTCGTTGAGACGCCAGAAGGCGCTATGCCGGAACGCGAGCCGCGAATATGGCGAGGGTTATCATCAGCAGGGTATACCGGTGGTGAATCCGCGATCACGGTGGCGGGGGAATTGTACTTTCCCAAGCCCTTCAATGCTGAGCAGGTGCAGATCATAGACAGACTTGAGCATGCCAACGGAGTAGTCGTGCAGGGTCCACCCGGGACAGGTAAGACGCATACGATCGCAAACGTGATCTGCCATTACTTGGCTGAAGGCAAGCGGGTATTAGTAACTTCAAAGGGAGAGTCTGCGCTCGCTGTCTTGCGCGGACATCTACCAAAAGCGATTCAGAGCCTTACAGTCAATCTACTGACGAGCGAACGCGAAGGTCTCAAGCAGCTTGAGCAAAGCATCTCCAAAATCACGACCGAAATTACCGGACTAAATAAGACTCAGCTTCGCAGCGACATCCAGCAGTCGCGGAGAGATATTGATCGCTTACATGAACGACTCGCCGGCATCGACCGAGAACTCGCGGATTGGGCTAGGAAGAATATCAACCCGGCTCCGCTGGCGCTTGGCGGTCTTAAACCGGCGGAACTTGCGCAACATGTGGTCGCCGCACAGGAGGAGTTCGCTTGGTTCCCGGACGAGCTAACCGACTGCTTAGAGCACCAGCCGAACTTCGATTCAAGTGCTATCGACTCAGTCCGGGAAGCGCGTCATCGATTAGGCGAAGAATTGATCTATCTGAACGAACAAATCCCAGCGATTGCATCGTTGCCTACGATAGAGCAAATCGGAGATTTACACGGCGCTCTGCTGGATCTACAGTCGGTTCAAGACGAAATTGACGAGCGTAAAGTATCACGGATACGCTTAACATCTCTTCAAGATGTTGATGCAGCGGGTTGCCTCCGCGATGGGTTACGTGATGCGGCGCGAATTCTTCGCTCTCTGCAAACACCTTGGCTCGCATGGCTCCACGATCAATTTTCGCGGAAGGAGAGTGATCCCGCCTTCACAGTGCTTCGCCAATTGTGGGATGAGCTGTCGAAGATAATCGACTATCGGCGCAATTTCTTGGGTGTCGCGATCACGTGGGAAGATGAATGGGACCAAGACGACGACCTGCTAGCCGCTATCCGCAATGCGGCACTCGGGAAAGCTCCGTTCGGGCTGTTGTCACTCAGGAAAAAGGGAAGTAAGGAGCGCTTTCAGCAGATACGGTTTAACGGCAAACCAGTGCGGTCGGTTGCGGCCTGGACGTGGGTAGCTGGTCATGCAGACCTACGCAGGCAAATGCGTGAGTTGGCGTGCAGGTGGAACTCGCTTACGTCTGAGGTCCCCATCCCCGAACTACCTTCTGTTCCGACGGAGGCCTGGCGCCAATCCGAGACTCTGCTCCAGCAGTTCGCAGAGGTATACGCGTGGAGTGCAGAGATGCGCCCATCTCTCCTATCGCAGATGAATTCGGTTTTGCCGGATGTAGCTACAGAGGGACTTCTAAACGATGACTGCCGCCTTGAGCAGTTGTCCGAGGCGATTGAAGTGCGACTCAGGCGACACCGGCTGGACGCTGCGCGTCATCAGTCAGTGCAGCTAAAGAAACTCTTCAGTTCAAACTCGCTTCCCGCGTTCAAGCGCGCTTCATGTTTCGTTGAGGAAGAACTCGGGAGCGCGCAGCATGCCTCGCAAACTGTTGAAAAACGTTGGCAGCAGATTCTAGATGAGTTTGGTCGTTTAGCGTCACTCCAAGGCGACTTCGCGACGATCGATAGTGTCTCTGCGACCATCGCTGCCTGTGGTGGCAAAGAGTGGTCGCGGCAACTGAGAACGCGGCCAGTCGGAAAGGATAGTCGGGACTTGACCCCAGAGAATTGGGCAGCGGCGTGGAAGTGGACGCGCCAATGCGGATATCTAAGGAGCATTGATGGGCGCGAGCGCATGCAAGCTCTTTCAGCCCAGCGAGTCAATCTACAAAACGACTTGGGCAACGCGTATGCTCGGCTCGTTGAGCAGCTGACGTGGCTAAGGCTCCGTGAGACGTTGGATCAGGATCGAGGGCTAATGGCGGCTCTTCAGCAGTACATGGCAGCGATTCGCGGGATCGGTAAAGGCACCGGTATTCGGGCTGTGAGGTTCAGGCAAGACGCACGCCGCGCGATGGTCAAAGCGAATAAAGCGATTCGCTGTTGGGTTATGCCGCACTGGCGTGTCTCGGAAAGCCTACCGTCCGAGCTAGCTTTGTTCGACTTGGTTATCGTTGACGAAGCGTCGCAGAGTGACTTGTGGGCGCTACCAGCACTTCTCCGAGCTAAGAAGCTACTGATTGTGGGCGACAACAAGCAGGTGAGTCCGACTGTTTTTGCACGCGAAAGTGATATTCGCCAATTACATGCGCGTTTCCTGCGAACCCTGCCTTTCGGAGATGTACTCAGCCCAGATAAATCTGTGTACGACTTGGGGTGTGTCATGTTTGCTTCAGACCTAGTTCGGCTGAGAGAACATTTCCGCTGCGTTGAACCCATCATTGAGTTCTCTAACAGGCTTTGTTATAACGGCGAAATTCGCTGCCTTAGGGTTCCAACGGCGGCAGAGCGCATTGTGCCTCCGCTGGTGGATGTTTTTGTTCGAGGAGGTTACCGTACCAGCCGATCTACGAAGGTAAACCGCGTCGAAGCGCGGGCAATAATCGACGAAATCAAGGCATTGACGAAAGACTCGACATTCGCCGGGCGTACGATCGGAGTCGTTTCTCTCCTCGGGAGAGAGCAAGCTCACTATATTTTCGAACAACTCATCTCTGAACTTGGATAAGAGAAAATCATGCAGCATCAGATTAGGTGTGGTGATGCAATGACGTTTCAGGGGCGAGAAGCTGACATTGTTTTCATCTCCATGGTCTCGGACACAGAGACGGTTCGTGCGCTTACGGGCGAGATGTACGAGCAGCGGTTCAACGTCGCCGCCTCGCGTGCGAGAGATCGCATGTATCTATTTCGCAGCTTTCGGCGTGAAGATCTTCGCCAGAACGATCTCCGTGCAATGCTGTTGGATCACTTCGCCGCTCCTTTGCGCCGAGATCCCGAGAAGAAAGGTCGTGATCGCTGCGAGTCGGACTTCGAACGAGCGGTTTATGACGAACTGACAAATAGAGGCTTTCGAGTCACCCCGCAGGTATCGGCTGGCAATCGCCGAATCGACCTAGTAGTCGAGGGCCATCATGGAAAGAGACTAGCTATCGAATGCGATGGCGATCAGTACCATAGCCCCGAGGTTTGGATGGATGACCTACGACGGCAGAGAGCGCTCGAGCGCGCCGGATGGACATTTTGGCGTTGTTGGGGATCGAGTTTTGCGCGAGACGCCGACGACTGCACAGCGGACCTGCTTCGTACCCTAGCTAAGATGGGCATAGATCCAATCGGAACGGCTGATGTAGATCTAACGGACGTCGTCGAGTACCGCGAAGTGGGCGAAACGCAGGAAGATGGCAGTGAGGCCAGCGTAGCTAATACTCATGCCGAGAATGCTCGCAATGATACGTTCACCGCAGATTCAGCGAAGCCATCGACTTCTTGGCAAAAGCCTTTTCAGACCGAACTACTGGATTCTGTATCGACGCTCCCGCTATGGCAGCACGTTCCCGAGCCGGTAACTGTCTCCGCAGGTGCTGCCGTTGGCGATTCAGTGCGCTATCGATTTCTTGATGAGGACGAGGAGGCATTCGTTACACTGGTTCCGTACGAGTCCAATCCTAATTTAGGAATGATCAACAAGGATACGCCTGTTGCGCGCGCACTCCTCGGCCGTGCGGATGGCGATGAATGCGAGGTCATGTTGCCGACAGGCAAGCGACGTATCCGGATTGTGAAAGTCGAAAAACGCTCAGGATAGAGGGAAGGAAAGTGGGGGCGCGTCTAAACTCCGAAAGGATTGACTCATTCGCTCCCGCTCGTTTCGGCCTCTTGGCTTGCCCATCTATGTCGCTCGCGTCCCTGCGGCTCCATTCGCGAGCAGGCTATTTAGCATTTGCGCTGTCGCGGACTTGATCCGTGAATCGTTCCGCCTTCGACGACCAGCCTTCGCGTAGAGCTTCAACCTTCGCTGAAGCTACGGCGCGACAAGACGGCGTCACGGGCGATTGCGGGTTAAAGCGACTCAGTGCAGAACAATTGCAGACCGTTGCGCTCTCAAGAAGAACGTAAGGAAAAATTAAGAATTAAGAAGTAGGAGTTATGAAGAATAGTCCCATACTTAAAGAGAAGGTACACAGATGAAGATTTTTGTTGCGGGGGGAACGGGAGCGATCGGTCGTCCGCTGATCGCGGAATTGCTCGCCAAAGGGCACGCTCTGGTTGCTCTGACCCGTTCTCCAGAAAAAGCTCAGGCTTTGGTGCAACAAGGCATAGAACCTGCCGTCGCCGATGTATTTGATACCGATGCGGTCAAAGCGGTTGTCAGTCGTGCTCAGCCTGAAGTGGTGATTGAACAACTCACCGCCCTACCCAGAACCTACACCCCTGAGTCAATGAACGCTGCCGCCGCCCTCAACAATCGCATCCGTTTAGAAGGAGGTGCCAATGTGCTGGCTGCCGCGCAAGCGGTGGGTGTGCGGCGTTATCTGAGGCAGTCGATCGCATTCTGGGCGGTTCCTGGTCCTGGATTGGCCGATGAAGATACGCCACTGGCATTTGATGCCTCGCTTGCGGTTGCAGCAGGTGCCCGTGAGGTAACTGAGCTTGAGCATCGCTTACTAGGAAATCCCAACATGGAAGGGATCGTCCTACGTTATGGTTTCTTCTATGGACCCGGCACCTGGTTCAACCCCGATGGCGATGTTGCTCGACAGGTGCGACAGCAGCAGTTTCCGATCATCGGAAATGGCGAAGGCGTTTGGTCGTGGTTACACATTGAGGACGCGGCGAGTGCCACCATTGCAGCAGCAGAGTGCGGCAATCCTGGGATTTATCTGATTGCGAATGATCAGCCTTTAGCGCTGCGCGATTGGCTCCCTGCGTTTGCTCGATGGCTGAATGCTCCACCACCGCCGCAGATATCAGTTGAGGATGCTCTGAAAAAGGACGGTGGTGCGGATGCGGTTTACTACGGGACCCAGATGCGAGGCGTGTCGAACGCCAAGGCAAAACGCGACCTGAATTTTCAGCCGCGACCGTTGGAGTGGATCGTTGACTGAAAGTATCCGACTGCGAATCCCATGAACGAATTAAGAAGTAAGAATTGAGAAGTAAGAAGGTCAGATCAGTCAGAATTCACAATTCAGAAATTGAAACTCGCTCGCGTCCCCGCTTGCTCGCCGCTACCCGTCACGGCTTTACCTTGATCGCTCGCGCTGCCCACGTGCTCACGCCAGCTACCTAGCTGCTCTGCCGTCTACCCGCGCGATTTCCTAAACGCCGCGTGTTCTATGTCGCTGATCCCATCAGCTCCATTGAAACTCGCTCACTTCCCGGCTTGCTCACTCCTACCCTCGTCACTTTACCTTCCATTTCGCGCGTCCCGCGCGCTCCATTCACCTTTTATTCTGGTGCTGTTCACGTTCGTGCACGCGGCGGTGGTGACGCATGTGCTCTCTACCGCGGGCGCATCACCGCCACCCAAGCCCCGCAGGCGCGTGGTGAAAGTTCAACTCAGCCTTTTCTTTCCCACAACTCCGCCAGGTGCGTGCAAGCGGTTACGGCCGACTCCATGTCCTGCACCGCAACCCATTCGAGCGGACCATGCGCGTTGTGCTCACCGCAAAACAGATTTGGAGTCGGAAGGCCGAGCTCGGTCAGGCGTGAGCCATCGGTCCCGCCACGGATGACGTGATCATACGGTTTAAGTCCCGCCGCCACGAACGCTTCCCGCGCCAGCTCAACCGGGCGCATGTCCTTGCGCAACCAGTAAGCCATGTTGCGATATTGTTTGCGGATCTTGCAGCGGACGCGCGCCCGCGGTTCGCTGGCTTGTAATCCCCGGCAAAGGCCACGCAATATTTTGCCCTTGTCCGCCAGCCCTTTGAGCTCGAAGTCGCGCAGGATAAATTTCACGACGGCCCGCTCGGTCCGGCCTTCGACATGGATGGGGTGGATGAATCCGTCCCCCCCGTCGGTTGTCTCCGGCGCGCAGCGTTCGCGCGGCAGCGCTGCCAGAAGTTTTCCCGCCAGATAGGCCGCGTTCACCATCCCTTTGGCCTTTGCCTCCATGGTATGCGTGGTGATGCCATCGATGATGACTTCGGCCGCATCGCCAGAAAAGGTTTCCCAGCAAATCTCCCCTGGCCGACCACCGTCCAGCGTGTAAGCAACATCGGCTCCGAGCATGCGCAGATCGAGTTTGTCCACACCACGGCCGATCTCTTCATCGGGCGTGAAGCAAACTCGAATCAGTCCGTGTTTCCGCTTTGTCTCCCGGAGCAACCGCTCGACCAAGGTCATGATCACCGCGACGCCCGACTTGTCGTCGGAGCCGAGCAACGTCGTGCCGCTGGCGGTCACGATGTCTTTTCCGATGACCGTTCGTAACTCCGGCGAGGTCGCCGGATCAAGAGTCAGGCCCGGTTTATCCGGAAACTTCATGACACGGCCATCGTATTTGCGATGCACGATCGGTTTCACGTTTTTACCGGAGCAGTCCGGCGCCGTGTCCACATGGGCGAGAAAGGCCACCGTCGGCACGCGGCGTTTGCGGGTGTTGGCGGGGATGCTGGCCACCACATAACCGTGTCTGGTCATCTGCACGTCCGCCGCACCGAGTTCACTCAACTCCTGCTTCAGCATCTCCAGCAGCACCAATTGACCTGACGTACTCGGAAAAGTTTTACTGGTTTCGTCCGACTGCGTATCGAGTTGGACGTAACGCAGGAACCGTGAAAGAAGAGTGTCACTCATGCCCTGATTCTCCACGCCGACGCCAAACGCTCAACTCCGTAAAGGTGCGTGGCTCCCAACGGAGCTTTTACGCTCTCTCCTGAACTCAACCAGACCGCGGTCGTGCCTGATGGCAGCGAGGTCGATGGGAGAAATCGGGGTTACTATCTTTTATTATTTTTGCGTTGCCATGCAGAGCAAAACAGGCAGAATGCGCGCCTATGAAACCACATGCCCTCTCCTCGTTCCTTTCTATCTTGCTCACCTGCCTTGCGCTGTCGTCGGCAGTGCAGGCCGTGAATCCGCCGCCGGATGGCGGTTATCCCAACTTCACCACGGCAGAAGGGCAAAAAGCCCTTTTCAGTCTCACCGCCGGTGCTGCGAACACAGCAGTTGGCTGGTATTCGCTCTTTGGCGGCACCACTGCCAGTTTTAATACAGGTGTCGGCACCGGAACGCTCCTGTCCAACAACGGGGATTCAAATACAGCCGTTGGCGCAGCGGCGCTTTTATTAAACACTACCGGCTCGGATAACACGGCGGTTGGAACGGCAGCTCTGGTAAACAACAATGCCGACGCCAACAGCGGCTTTGGCTCGCTTGCGCTCAATGCAAATACCAGTGGCATCGGCAACACGGCCGTCGGTGCGAGTGCACTCAAGAATAACACCTCTGGCAACTTCAACACAGCGATCGGTGATGCCGCGCTGGGGAGCAACACGAATGGCGCGTTGAACACGGCTATCGGTGTAGGTGCGCTTACGATTAACACGAGCGGCGGCCTAAACATCGGCTTGGGTGTTAACGCTGGCGGCAACGTCACCACGGCCAGTGGCGTTACCTGTATCCAGGCCGCTGGCGGAAACGTGAACAACACAACTTGGATTGGCAACATTTACGCGGTAACCACGGAGAGCAGTACCACAGCGCCGGTCATCGTGTCCAATGACGGGCAGCTTGGGCACGGTTGTCTCTTCCGAGCGCTTTAAAAAGGACATCGCTGCCATGAACAATGCCAGTGACGTAATTCTGTCACTCAGACCGGTCACATTCCATTACAAGACCGACGCCAGGAAACACACCGCAATTCGGTTTAATTGCCGAAGAAGTGGCGAAGGTGAATCCCGCCCTGGTGTTGCCGGATAAGGAAGGAAAACCGTACACCGTCCGCTACGACGCCGTGAACGCGATGTTGCTCAACGAGTTCCTCAAAGAGCACAAGGCGTTTGTGGAAGAACAACGCAAAGTGCAGGAGCAGGGAGCGACAATTGTGCGCTTGGAACAGCAAATTGAAGCGCTTACTGCTAGCGTACAGAGAGTGAGCGCGCAGCTCGAACTCAACAAACCCGCACCGCAAACTGTTCTGAATAATCAGTAAAAGAGGAACTCCTTAGAATTACCGGGTGAGATGACCGTTCACCGCACGGTGAATCTCACCGTAGCTTCAAGGCCCACCGGGTCTGCGTTTAGCCGGTGTTTGTCGGTCGTCGAACCCATGGCTTTCCATTCTTACATGGGGAAAGAGGGGTCGGTCCTCACTATGACACTATTGACACTATTGACACAGAAAGCACAGAGAGCATCGACTAGCCTATCCGGAAAATGTCACAAGTGAGGACTGACCCTAATCTGCTCCAAGGCTATGGCGGTCAGGGGAGTAGGCTACCGGTGTTTCGTTGTGCGCGCCGCTGTGTGCGCGCCGCTGAAAAGCTGACGGCGTTTATGGAAATGGAATCGGTGATTCGGACTTGCGCCGAGTGATTTGACTCAATCGCTCCCCCTCACTTCGACCTCCCGGTTTGACCATCTACGTCGCTCGTGTCCCCGCGGCTCCGTTCACGCGCCCGGGGGGCGGCTCAGATAGCGGCAAGCCTGCATAGGAGTTAGATGTCATGGTTGCTTGTCGAGCGGCTTGTCCAAGTCAGTGACCACGACATTGGGATGGTCTGGAACATAAAAGAAATACGTGAAGACCTCGACCGGCTTCCCATCTTTCACCTTAGGCTTTGGTGGCTCTGCCTGAATCTTCTTCTTTGCTGCTTTAATCCATGCGTCCGGGACAATCTTCGCCGCGTCCACACTTTTACCCTGCCCTTTTGGGGTCCCGATCGAGGCCACTCGAATCGCTGGGGATGTCGAGTTGGTCGTGGCTGTGACACCGAAAATCACCGGGTAAATTCGAAAGTCAGGGTTTTTCTTCGCACGCTCTCCCACCGTTTGAGCAGATGCCGGTGCAACTGATCCAAGGAGCAACATGAGACTGGCAAAACGTAGAAGCCGCAGAATCTGATTAGGCATAGGTTCCACCTCCGAACACCCACTTTTAGTGAGAAGTGCGATGCGGTGCGAGTGAAAACGTTGTTTGCCAGATGTGGTGAGTGACGTGTGACATGTGACGAGTTGGGAGGGTGAAAAGGAGGAAAAGGAAGAAGGAAGAAGGAAGAAGTAAAAATTAGGAAATCGCCACGAAATTCCTTCCGCTTTTGTCGCGCAAAGCTTGTTATCGGCTGGCCTTTTGCTCGCCTCGCTGGGCGCCATGCTCGATAATCTCATCGCCAAAGGCCGTGCGCAGATTGCTCAAGGCAACACGCCGGACCCGGCAGCGTATGCCGTTTCCTATGACATGGGGGTCAGGTTGTAGGCGCGCGCCAGGTCGTTGATACTCGCGCGTAAAGCGGTCCAGAGACGTTGTGCCTGGCCGTCGTTACTTCCTTTCCCCACCACTTGATTAACGCGGCGGGCGCTGTCCATGACCTGCTCCGTTTGCACTTTGGTCTCCAGATAATTCGCCGTTTCATCGAACTTGCGCCGCAGGCGGTTTGTGGTGCGATTCAGATCGTCCATGGCGTTCTGAAGGTCGTCTTTTGATTGCCCGGCTTGATCTTTCCGCGCATCCTTGTTCGCGGAGTTTACACCCTGGCCGCGCTTTGCCGCTCCGCTGTTTTTTGCCGCTCCGCTGCTCTTCGCCGATCCGGCCTGATCCTTGGCGTTTTCGCCGCGGGTGGTCAGATACTTCTCGAAATCATCCACGCCGTTCTCAACTTTGGCGATGCGGTCCGCCACCTGAGCCTTTGAAAGCGGATTTGTCTCGGCAAACGTGATTGTGAAAAAGCTGACAGCGGAAAAGATCGCTGTGCAACAAAGTATAGTTCGTATTCTCAAGTGCATAATTTTTAGCTTTCTAATTGATTGTTGGTATGTGATGACAATGGCAGTGGGCAACACCGCCAAGCTCAGCATAGAGTGACTCTCACTCGCGGTGAATAGGACCTTAGTCGTACGAGTTGAGAGCAAGGATGAAAAACAAATTGACTCACTGCAGGGCGATCGCAGGCCGTCGTGCTCTCTCGGAGAAAGTAAGAAGAATGGAGCGAATGGGATGAGCGACATAGAAGGTAAAGTGACGAGGGTAGGAGAGAGTGAGCGCGGGTAGCGAACGAGTTTCGAAGAGGGAAGAAGTTCAAAAGAAGTGAAGCCCGAGGCTCGGCAGGTGACAAGTGGCGGGTGAAGTCTGGAAACTTTTCGATTAACTCGACTGTGGGCGCGAGGCTGGACGATCAATATCTGACTTCGCTGCTAGAAAATGCTTGTGCAAAACAGAGCATCCCTCACTCTCAAAAGAACCGCGATACCACAAGCGCAAAGCGAATTCCTCGCGGGAGTAACTTCATATGTACTTTGAACTTCAAATGTCGGGCGCGGTGTTTGCCCGCGCGGTGCGCAATCGGTTGCGCTCGATCCCGCTGGCGGTGGACCTGAGTTTTCCTGATCCGAACGACGCCACCAATATGCTGGTAGTGGACCAGGTGATCATCGGTGACAACACGACGATCCAGCGGGAGCAGAAGATCGTTTACACCAACAATGTCCCGCAACTATCGGACGCGGCCACGCAGTCGGTCTGGATCTTTTCGCCGCAGAATCTTTTCAACATCACAGTGCCTTTCGTGCAGGTGAAACAGGAGGTGACGGTGCTCCTGGTGCGGCCTTCGGACTTGGAGAAGAATGGGCCAGCACCGAGTGCGCCGGCGCAGACGCTGACAATTTCTCCGGTGTACAACATCTCGCTGCAAGCGGCTAACCAGACTCAAGGCGGTGGGCCGTTGACGCTCTCCTACGCGCTGGCTTACGTCGACTTCGGCGTGGCTGGGCTTGTTATGAATGACGCGCAGCGGGCGCAGGTGGCTCAGGTAATTGGCGGAGTGCAACTCAATCCTTCGACGATCGATCTGAGCGCGCTGACCGGATTGCTCGGCCGTTCGGTTTCGGCGATCAATGCGGGCTTTGCTTGTGATCCGAGCGGGACGCGGGTGGCATTGCGCGCGGACTTCGATGTTTACGCTTCGCCGATCGCCCTTAGCCGGGATTTCTTCGAAGCGGGACCCGCGGACATCTTGTCGGGTAAGGATTGGGCGATGCTGATGGACGCGCAGGTGCTCTCGCAAGGCGCCGAGCAGCGGATTAAAGACTCGCTGAAGAACAAGGCGAACATGCGGATTCTATCGGACCCGGCAGGCTCATGGGATGCGGCGGAAACGACGCTGCGAATAACGGCTGGCATTAAGTTGCTGGCCGTGTGCCCGAGCTTTATCGACGACATCAACATGGATGTGAGGATAGACTTAGGCGCGCGTTTCAGCGTACCGACGCCGAACAATCTCCTGGTTCACTACCAACTGGATAGCGCGCCATCGAATAATGATCAGGTCTTCGGTTGTGCCTTAACTGGGGCGTTACTCTGGCCGTTCGCGGGGGTGGCGTTACTCGAGCAAAAGCAGATTAGTTTAACGGATTATCTCGGGGGGATGGCCTTTGGTCCGTTTGTCTCGTTCGGCCAGCTTGTGGGAGTGATCAATGGCCAGAGGCTGGAGGATGACATCTCAGAAAGCCTGGGGAAGACATGTCACAAGATCAATGACTCCGAGTATGAATGCACCTCGATGGTGAACATGGTCATCCAGCTCGTGCCGACGTTGAATTCGCGCTTTGCCCTAGACTGGGCACATGGCGTCCCCGAAGGCCTGGTGCTCTCTGGCCCGGTGGCGAACTTGGGTGAGCTGGCCCGCGGCAGCCTCGGCGACATCGGCCTGCGTCCGTTTAAGTGGCAGGTTCTCGGTAATTGCACCGGCAATGGGAAGAACAACTTCCGTGTCGGCAATGAAGCGAGAATCTTCGTGCCGGCGCCGGTGGTGAAGGCGCGGGTGCTGGACGATCCGGACCACGGCTACACGCTCGCGAATAACGACGGCGAGATTACGGTGACGCCGAAGAATCCGCCGGTGGCCTACGCATGCAAGGTCCGGCTAATTACTAACCTCGGCGTGCGCACGATTACCTTCGCGGCGGCGAAGCCACTCGGGCAGGGGGAAGCAAAAGACCTGGATAAGGCTCTCCTGGGTGCGAGCCTGACTTGTTACTACTGGGAGAAGAACTTTACGGTCATCGAGAAGATTCTCTGGCGAGTCGATCCCGCCTTCCACGAAATCGAGCGGGGAGCGGTGCGGCAATGGCAGATCCTGCTCAAGGAGCTGGATCCTACGAGCACGCTCACGGTGCGCACACCGGATGGTGCCACGGTGGCTACGGGCCGCGCGTCACGTAGTGGCACGCTGCATCTTTCGTTGATGTTTGCCGACAAAGGCGGACCGCCGGAATTGAACCTGGAGTTGAAGCGCCCGGAGAGTTCCGCGAAGCCGGTGGAAGTATCAGTGCGCCAGACGCTCTTCAGTTTGCGGGCAAGTCTGCCGGTGCAGGGCCAGATACGACGCCTGGAATTCACGGGCGCTCTGCGCCAGCCGCATCTCCACGTTACTACTGATCGCCAGACTCTGCGCTGGGACGTGCGTAATGCGCTTGCGCCACAGCTACTCGAAGCCACAGCGCGACAAGCTGTGTCAACATCAGAAGAAGAGGAACCGATTTTTCATAAGGGGCGTGAGGTGGGCGGCAAGGGCACGCCGAATATCACCAAGGCACTAGCACATCTTTTCGATCGCCTGGGCAATGCTCATGCGATCGGCATCCCCAGCGTGTTCGGATTTGTCGAGACGCTGTATCTGCGCACGGAGCAAGGCGCGGCCATCTACGACATCAGTATGCCCGAGCAACCACAGGAAATTCATGCGCTCTCATCTCCGGGTTGGTACGAGGACACCGCCGCGACCCAACATTTCATGGCCCGCCACGATCAGCGCGCGCCATGTGATCGACCTCTACGAAGTCGTCGCCCGGCATATAGTCTAACTAACATAGTCTGTAGTGGCTTGCCGACTGAGGGAGGAAGAAAAGGCGTCAGGTCTAAACTCCGAAAGCATTGACTCATTCGCTCCCGCTCGTTTGAAACTCGCTCGCGTCCCCGCTTGCTCGCCGCTACCCGTCACGGCTACGTTCTATGTCGCTGATCCCGTCAGCTCCATTCGCGAGCAGGCGGCGTGGCAAGCGAGTGAGCAGATCGCAGGCGACGCGCCCGTTCGACTGCGCTCCCGCCACGGCCGGCAAGCAGGGCAGGCTCTGCCACTACAGAGAAAGCCTAACTCCGATTCAGTCGCAAGCGGGACGCATGCGCTACATTGCATGCATCGTAACCTCCTTCGCCAAGGCTTCACGATCCTTCTCTGACCATCAACACCAGCGCGGTGATAAGCAAATTTCCCAACAAAAGCAAACCGGCGTACCCCCACTTTTTCCAGCGTAACATTCGGAAATTGAGCCAATGCAATGGCGGGAGCGTAAGTGGCCAAAGAAAGCTGATCAGCATAGCGCTTCCCAGACCCGACCAACCCTGCACAGGCGGATGATAGCCTAAGAGGCGCAGCGGTGGCGCAGCCAGAAGCAACAATAGATCGGTAAAGGGATTAATCATCCACAGAACCACGCTGAGGGCTGATAGGACGAGACTAAGAAGGCCAAAAATCAAGTAGTTTCGCCACTTCATTGTTATGCAGTTGCAATCAACCGTTCAATCCTGAGCGTTATTGAACAGCTTTTTATATCAGTGCGCTTACCATGTGACGAGAGCGGAGTTCAGAGGTTAGGGAGAAGCTGGAGCGAATCGCAGGCGACACGGCCGTTCGACTTCCCTCAGGGCAGGCTCTGCCGCTACAGGAAACGCGTAGAAGGCACCGAGTCTGCGTTGAGTCTGTGTGTGTCCGTCAAACTTGTGGCTTTCTATTCTTACATTGTCGCCGCGGGCTTCCACACATTGCCACACCGCACGTGACGCACGCCGAAGGTCGGTTCAAGCGCGAAAAAATGCTCATCGAGCCGGCGAAAGAATGGCATTTCTATCCACTCATTGACGGCCCACAGGGCCGTGGCTACAAAAAACTCTAGAATCAACTTCACGGCGTGGCAGATCCGTGACACGCGCGCTGTTCATATAATTTTGTCGTTGCCGGGTGGAGACCAAAAACGGCAGAATCGCGTCGCGTGAAGTATTGTGGAATCTTGATTTTGGCAGTCCTGTTCGCGTCACTCGCACTTTCGGAGGACTTCAAAACCATTAACGGCAAGGTATACAAAGACGCGACGGTGAGCCGCATCGAAGCGGATGGGATTGTGCTTAAAACTGAAGCGGGAATCTCCAAGGTGTATTTCGCCGAACTCTCTCAAGAGGTTCAGGAACGGTTTCATTGGTCGCCACCGGACGCGCCGCGCGAGCCTTTCTACGACCGCTGGGTAGCGGCGGCCGAAGATCCGGCTGTTCTGGCAAAAATCATCGCTGCCGGCACTGTTGTCATCGCTGGCGTCGCGCTTGTTCTCAATCATATCCGTTCCCGACGCCAGCCGACAACGCGAGCAACACGCGCATCGCGACGGAAAGGGATGCATCACGCGCGCAGATGAAAAGCTGATTGAGTTCATCCGAATCGGTTGGTCGCATGCAGTGCCACCTGCGGGTTCCGCCGCCGATGGTAGTTTCGTTCGAGCAG
Source organism: uncultured Verrucomicrobiae bacterium (assembly GCA_963803285.1). Classification (GTDB taxonomy): domain Bacteria; phylum Verrucomicrobiota; class Verrucomicrobiia; order Chthoniobacterales; family UBA10450; genus Udaeobacter. Next base: position 247,355 of record CAWDMG010000007.1, read on the forward strand.
TGGCGCCCTAAAAATGGCTAGACCGCCGGTTATTAGAGATCAGGACAGGATCGATGTGCGGCTGACAGGAGAGGCCGAGTACCGAATCCCGTTCACGTTCATCGAGGCGCTGAACGAAGGAACGCTCTTTGATCGTCCAGCGCATGCTTTCCTCGATGCAGCGCGGGAGCGGCGATTATTTCATGTCCTGAACCGGACGACCGACAACATTATTGGCACCGGTATCATTCAGGCATCCGGTGATGAGAGCTCAGCGAAGCAAGCGGAGGTTGGTGGCCTGATGTTCCACCCGGCCGCGCGGGCTTCGGACTGTGCTCGCTCCTGGTGAAAATCATGATGGTCTACGCCATCAAGGAGAGTGGTCGAGATTCGCCGGACGAAGAGTATCTCGCTCATGTCGTAGACGGCAACGGCGCCCCGCTGCATTCATTGCTCGAGGCCGGCTTCAGGCCAATTGGACCTGTCGATGTGCATCGGGGTGATATCGATGCGGTGATTGATTATATGATTAAGGGGGAAGACTCTGTGGTTCATATGCACGGCTTTGTCTTCGATCGCGAGGCGATCAGGAAGTTAGTGTTGTCTCTTTGGAAGTTCGTCAATGAGGATCACGGCGTATCACTCGATCTGACCCAGCCGGCGACATTCGAATGACAGTCGATTTCTCCAACGTTATTCCGCCTACCGACCTCAATATTTAGTGTTGTATAACCGGTATGGCTTCACAATCGCCACGAGGGGTTTTGGGCGAATTTGGAGGAGCGAGCGAAGCATCTGCCCCGAAAGCATTTGGGGCTGGCCGAGGGAGCGACGCGGAAATTCGCCCAAGGAACCGCGGCCCGGAGGGTTGAGTTGAAAGTGGTCCGGCGCCGGCGTTGCTTCTCGGTCACAGGTCGCAAAGGAACATGCTCCCTCGTCGCGCCTTGGCGGCGTGCCATTTTGAACTCAACGATTGTAAAGGCATACCGGTTACACAGCACTAGCCCAAACGGATGCAGCCAGCAGCTGAGCAGTTGAAAGTCCTTAGTTGAGAGTTGAGAGTGGAGTTGGAGCTCAAAAGTAGGAACTTCTGATCGACCAGAAGTTACCATTGTGTGACAGCCGCATCGGTGACAATGTCAAGAAGTGCGGTTGGAGTTTGGGTTGGGTTCTCAGCTGTGCCACCCCGTGTATCGCCAAAATTTTCTTTTCTTTGAGTGTTAGAGGTCCAACGTAAACAAACGAGACGATTCTTTGAGTTGTCGGCGATGAAAAGGGACCGCTTATTGTTACTGGTGATCGCGCTTTTGTTCTTGAGCGGATCCTTTGTAAACGCTGGACCGGTGGGAGACTTCTTCAAGAAAGTTGGTCACTCGATTTCCAAGCCTTTACGGTCCCAGCCTCCGCCTCCGCCTCAGTCGACGCGCCCTCAACCTGCGAACACGCCGCAGGCCACGCGGCGGCGGACTTCGCGAGCAACACCTGCGGCCGCCGCAACACCGCCCGCAGTCGGACAACCATCACCCCCTCCCAAAGAAGAAGAGCCTACTGGCAGTGTGCGGCGTGTTTCAGCCGCGGATATAGAAAAAGCAAAAGCTGGTTTGCCCTATGGAGTTCCGGTCCCAGGCCGGAAAGGCATGGTCACGAGTCCTTATCTGCCGGAAGAGGACAAGTATATCGATATCACTGAGTTTGGGTCCGGATCCGTCGTGAAAGATCCATACACAGGAAAGTTTTTTCTGGTTCCGTAACGGTTGACGCGTATCGCGATAGAACGCGTTGGGTCGTGTGCGCAGATGAAAAATTGACTGCGTTTTTGGAATTCGCATGGCCGGTTTCGAGCTTGACGCGAAGACATACGAATCGTCTTCGCAGAAGAAAGTTGAAATCGGAAAGTTAAGGGAAGGAGATGCAACATGTTTGCTGTTATTCGTCATTATCACTTTAATCCAAAGGACGGTGCAGAGATCGACCGCCGGATACGCGAGGAATTCGTACCGATCGTTAAGAATGCGAAGGGGTTTGTGCGTTACTATTGGCTTGATACCGGCGACGGCGAGGGCGCGTCCCTCGGCGTCTTTAAGGACAAAGCTGGTGCTGATGAATCGGTGCATCTGGCTGCGGACTACGTAAAAGAGCATCTGTCTAAGCTTCTGACTCAAAAACCCGAGATTATCGAAGGCCCAATAAAGGCTCACGATTAACACTGACATGGGGTGGCGTGGCAGCGATGAACTGCGACGGGGCGAACGGTCTGGAGCCGACGCGCATCGCGGCGACGGAAGGCGTTTCGTAGCACGAGCGGATGAAAAGCCGGCGCAGAATATCAGTCCAAGTCGGACTGGCGGATAGTCGCTTCGATGACCGCAGCGATGGGTGTAGCTGCAATTCTTATTAACAGTCGTTGGGTGCAAATCCTTGCACTTGCGATTCAAATCGGGGACTGGATCTCGTAATTTGCCGAACTGCAGACGGCGTTATTCGGGATGATGTTTGGTGCGAGGGTAGGGGAATAGGCCAGAGCGTACTGTCGACAGTAGTAGCGATGTGAGATTCATTCGGATGTCGCCGGCTGGCGTCGATGACCAGCTTTCGCAATCCTCCTTAGCTGAGCTACGGCGTGGCAGGCAAGTGAGACAGAAGTGTTGACGGGCGCCGGGATGTTTGTGACAACGGGAACAGGGTATGGCGGAAGTCAGCGACTCTCCGATTCCTTTACAACCGGCACGGCCGCGTCTCGAGAATATAGATGTCTTGCGCGGTCTGGTCATGGTGGTGATGGCTCTCGATCACACCCGTGATTTCCTCAGCCACGACGCCCTCTTGTTCCGCCCGCTCGACCTTACCCAAACCTACGCCGCGCTTTTCTTCACCCGATGGATCACTCATTTCTGCGCGCCGGTCTTCTGCTTCCTGGCCGGCACCGCCGCATTCCTCTCATTGACGCGCGGCAAAACGAAAACTGATCTCGCGCGGTTTCTCATCACCCGTGGTCTGTGGCTGGTGTTACTCGAGCTAACGGTGATGCAGTTCGGATGGACGTTTAGCTTTGATATCCATTCCGGTGGCGGGGGCGTGATCTGGGCGCTGGGGTGGTCAATGGTCGCGTTGGCTGCCCTGATCTATTTGCCGGTGTGGGCGATCGCTGCACTCGGGATCATTATGATCGGCACGCACAACCTTTTCGATTCCGTGCCGCCAGAGGAGTTTGGCTTGTTCGGCTGGCTCTGGAACGTGTTGCATGCCGGAAATCCCATCCACATTTCGCCGAACTACACCTTGTACATCGGTTATCCGCTCGTACCCTGGATTGGCGTCATGGCCGCCGGATACGCCTACGGTGCGGTGATGAAACTCGACCGCGCGCGTCGACGTCGCCAAACGTTATGGCTCGGCATCAGTTTGTGTGCGGCCTTCGTTGTGATCCGTGCGACGAACATCTATGGCGATCCTTTCCCGTGGTCGCGGCAGCAGAGCCTGCTCTTTACCGTCTTCTCGTTCATCAAATGCGAGAAATATCCGCCCTCTTTGCTCTATCTACTGATGACACTTGGTCCTTCCTTCATCGTGCTAGCCCTGCTTGATCGCGATCTGGGCAAATTCTGGCGACCTTTTATCGTTTTCGGCCGGGTACCGCTCTTTTTTTATATCGTTCACATTTTTCTGATCCATGCGATCGCCTTGCTCATTTCCTATCTGCGGCATGGCGGCCCCAGCGGGCTTTTTTTCGGGCCGCTGTTTCACGGTGAAGCACGGTCGCTGTATCCGCCTGACTACGGGTTAGGCCTCGCCGGAGTCTACGCCGTGTGGCTGCTCGTCGTGATCGCGTTGTATCCCGTGTGCCGCTGGTTTTCCGAGGTGAAGCAGCGCCGACCCGGCGGTTGGTTGAGCTATCTCTGATCGGCCGAGCATTCCGGCGTCCGAGTTTCTACGCATGTCAACATAACGCCGACCCTCGAGATGTGGTGATGGGCAAAAATACGGTCAAATCTAAACTCAGAAAGGATTGACTCATTCGGTCCCGCTCGTTTGAAACTCGTTCGCGTCCCCCGCGCGAAGCAAAGCGCAAACCGAAATTTCACCACGGCCTGGGAAATGGCGAGTTTCGATCTGGTGGTATGATGCGCTGGATTTTTCGACTTATTGCGATGGCCGTCGTGAGCAAACTTGTGAATCGGTACCTCGGAGCGCGTCGTCAACAACCGCGCTCGCAGGGTTATTCACATAGAAAATACTGAAACTGTGAAATCGTTGAGATTGACGACACACCATTGAAGATCAGCTGATCAAGGCATTCGACGGCGCCGCGGTGGTCGATATCAAGTCAGCGTCGACGCGTGTGGACCATTGACGAACTCATCCAGAAATAATCTTCGACAGCAATCGGTGAACGTGTAAGGCGAAGCGAATCCTAAGATCAAAGACTAAATTCGACGTGACCGCGTAACTCCGAATGCTTTCGCGAGCGAGGAGCTGCGCCACGCGGTGAAGCGTTTGAGAGGCTTGGCAAGTTTCAGGTTAAGTTCTAAGTGGGGAGGAGCGTTCGGATGTCTCGTGTTTGTATGCGTCATTGCTGGTTCGCTATCTTTTTTGGTTCCATTGCGTTGTTGTGCGCGCAGAGTGCGTGGGGCGGAGTCGCGGACGCGTATTTGAGTGCGTATCTCGAAATGTTTCCAAGCCGCGCGACGCAGGCGGGGAACCATGCGTTTGACAGCAAGCTGGAGGATTTTTCGACGGAAAATCTGGCACGCTGGGTTGAAGTCAACCGGGCGGAACGCGACCGCCTAACGAAGCTCATTAGCGCTCCTGATTTGCCGTTCGACGATCGGTTGGACGCTGAAGCGTTGCTCGCCCAGGTCGAACGCGAATTACACGAGCAGATAGTTCTGCGACGGCCGCAGCGCGATCCGCTCTACTGGTCGGAGGTCATTGCTAACGCGGCCGTGTTTCTCCTGGTGCGCGATGATTTGCCGCTAACGGAACGACAACAGCGGGTTCGCGCGCGCGCCGGTCTGTTGCCGGCGTTCGCTCGCCAGGGCAGTGCAACCTTCGCGCGCGCGAAGGGCGACGAGGTTGCGCCGGAACTTTGCAAGATCGCGGTGGGACAGTTGCGGTCGACCGCGACGTTTTACCGGGAGGGATTTGTGCGAGCGGTCGGTGACAATCCAGAAGTGCGCGACGAAGGCGTGAAGGTGGCCGGGGCGATTTCGGAACTCGCCGATGACATCGAGAAGTTTTCGCAAAGCGCGACCGGTTCGCCCAGGCTTGGCCGGGAATACGCGACGACGTTTCGACTCGGCACCGGGATTAACGAGCCTGTGGCGGATGTTTTGAAACGAGCGACCGCGGATCTCGCGGCCAAGAGAACTGAAGCTGCAAATTTCGGCCGGAAAGTCTGGCGCGAATTGATGAAGGACAAGGAGCCGCCCGCGGATGATACCGTTTTGCTGCGCCGGCTGTTCGAACGCGTGGCCGAAGACCGTGATACGAACGAAGAAACCTACGCTTCACGCTGGAAGACAGATGTAGTCGAGATCGAAAAGTTTGTGCGGAAGAAGCGGATCATGACGCTGCCTGATCCGCTGACGCTGGTCGTCGACCGGGCGCCGGCGTACTTCGTGGGTCAGAGTTTTGGCGGCGTCTATCCGGCAGGGCCGTATTCGCCGGAAGCAAAGACGATTTTGTTTCTGCCGGTGCCGTCCCCAGACGCGACGGCCGAACAGCGCCAAGGATTCTTCCGCGATTTTAACCGGCCGTTCAGCCGGATGATTGTGCCGCACGAATTGATTCCGGGTCATTACGTGCAGCTCAAGTATGCCGCGCAGCATCCGCATAAGGTGCGGGCGGTCTTCCCAGATCCGGTTTATGTCGAAGGCTGGGGAACATTTTGCGAGCGCCTCCTCCTGGATCAAGGCTGGGGCAACGCGTTGCCGCGTCTGGCGCATCTCAAGAAGCAGCTCGAGAACATCGCTCGCACGATCGTGGATATCCGGGTGCACACCGGAAATATGTCGCGCGAGGAAATGGTGCGGTTTGTGAAAGATGAGGCGCTGCAGGGCGATCAACTGGCCAATAATATGTGGACGCGAACCCTGACGAGCTCACCGCAGATCACCACCTATTACCTTGGCTATGCGAAAGTCACCGAGGTTTACAACGCCGCCCGGACCGCCGAAGGCGCCAAGTTCGACCTGTGCCGCTTCATGGATGGAATGATGGAGCTTGGGCCGGTTAGGCTGGAGCACTACCTCGAGCGCGTGCGCAAGACCAGTTCTGATAAACCGTAAGTTTTAGATCTTACGACGGAGTTCAGCATCCTTCTTAATCCTTGACTCGTTAGGCGATTCGAATGTCAACGGAAGTGAATAACAGCCATCTCATGAAAGTTGTAGCCACTCCCCTGTGGGGCGTCTGCATTTTCGAAGCCGCGCGTTCTGGACGGCGCACAGCGCCGTGGCTACAGCCCCGGGGATTTGTGAAATGGCTTTTTGTGACCACTGCTCCGCCTGCGTTACGGGTTACGGCCGAGCGCGGCGTTAAGACGTTTGAGGCTGGCCTTGGGCCAGAGCTTGCTGGTCTTGTAGTAATCCCGGAATGACGGCGTTCGCTTCGGCAGCTTGAGCCACTTCGCTTTCGTGCGCGTGTAGATGTGCACATCCGGCTTCAACGCGCCCGGCTTGTCGAGCGTTCCGACGCGCACATAGCGGATGTTGGGTTTACGTCCGTATTCGCTCCAGATCGCCGTCTGACAACTGGGGCAGCGGTAGATATTGTGCGGACCGTTCTCGCGCGGCACCGGCACGGCCACCGGTTTCCCGCGGAGCAGCTTGATCGCCTGAGTCTCAATGATCGCGTTGAGGACGAACGCGCTCCCCGTCAGCCGCTGGCAATCGTCGCAATGGCAGCAGTGGACGAACATTGGCTTGTTAAGCAGTTGGTAGCGGATGGATCCGCAGGCGCAGCCGCCGGTGACTTTCTTTGCCACGGTGAACGAGTCGAGCGAGGCGAATGATTCTTTAGTAGTGCGTGCCGACGTACTCCCACATCTGGTGATGCCAGTAGGGCCATTCGTGCCCGCCCTCGGGGCCCCAGTCGTCCAGATGATGCGCAATGCCGCGATTCCTCAGGATCTCGGACATCCGATAGGTCGGCCCGCTGTTCTCCCACGGACCACACCCGGTCACGAGTCGGATGTCGCAACTCGCGTACTGATGGAGAAACCAGGGATCACTCTGGTTGGCCATATAGTCGACCGGGTTATTGAAGTAGAAATTGTCGTCATACATTCCGTCCATCGAGTCGCGCATATCGTAGATGCCCGAGAGCGCGTAGCAGCGCTTCACGTGGTCGGGATGCTTGAAGAGCGTGTTGGCCGCGTGATAGGCGCCGAGCGATGCGCCTAACGTCGCGATTCCGATGCCCGGCGTCTGGCACTGGGAGTCGATGAACGGGAAAACCTCGTTCGCCACATAGGCGTCGTACTGCGCCTGCATCCAGCTCCGATGGAATGGGTGCGCTCCCTTGTTTGCAAACGAATCGCTCTGCACGCCGTTGATGCAGAAGATTCGGATGCGCCCCTGGTCGACGTAAGGAGCGAGGGTGCGAATCATGCCCTGGCCTTCCATCTCCGATTCGTCGCCGCAGCTCGTTGGGAACGCGAGGATAGGCGCGCCGTAATTGCCGTAAATGGCGACACCCATCTCTCTACTGAGACGGTGCGAGTACCAACGCTGATGGTCACGATGCATGCCCTGCGAGGATACCGAGTTGACGCTAAGCCTCAAGCCCGGCGTGACGACGGAGTTTCAACGCAGGAACGCAGGACGATTCTTTTTGCATGATCTTAAGCACCCTGAATCCCTTCAATTTATCTGGAAGCCAGGAATCCAGAAAACTCAATCACGTCAGTAAATCTTTCTTGGTTTGAAACTCCGTCACTGCCCACGCTCCATCACTGCTACCTCGCAGCTTTACCTTCTATGTCGCTCATCCCATTCGCTCAGTTCATCGTTTCCAGATGAACGTTTCGATTTAGTCTGCAATACTTTTCTGGATGAGTAGGGCATTCGTCAAAGAAGATGTCGATCTTCCGGAGCGCAGCGGACGGAAGCGATCAGCGTCAGGGCTGCCGCCGGGAGCGACCAATTACATCACCGCGCGTGGAGCGAAGCGTTTGCGCGACGAACTGCAAAAACTTCGCGCGGCAAACGCCGTCAGCGAGCGTGTTACCGAACTCGAACAAATTCTGGCATCGGTCCACGTTGTTGATCCTCCGGACGCGCCGTTTAACAGCGTCACGTTCGGCGCAACGGTGACGGTGAAGGATAAACAAGGCGCGACCGAAACGTTAACTATTGTCGGCCTCGACGAACTCAATTTCGAACGAGACGCCGTCAGTTGGATTTCTCCTCTCGGCAAGGCGTTGCTGGCCGCGGACATGGGCAACTGGATAAAACTTGACGACGGACGAACCGCGAAAATTGTGAAAATCGAAAGAAAAAGTGACACGTGACGGGTGACATGCAGTCCTTGTCGGGTACAAGATAAGGGGCCGCCAAAACGCAAGGCGCGCCTCAGCAGCCCCTTTCTCAGATTTTCAGAGTCTTATTATTTTGGCAGTGGATCCGCCGCAAAGTTTGCGTGGACCAATGTCCATTTGTTGTCCTTTTTCACATAAACACGGGTGGATTTTGCACGTATCGGTTCCGTCTTTCCCTCTTTGTCCTGTGTCACGCCGACATAGTTGTAAGTCAGGATGGCAACATTCCCGTTATATGACTGGACTTTGGGATTGGCCATTTCCGCCACCACCGTTTTGCCAGAGGCTTTTCCTGTAGCCTCCGTCAGCCGCGAATTCATCGCTTTCCCATCGAGACGCGTGGCGTAATCGCCGTTGAACTCGGTGTAGTCGTCCGACATGTCCTTCGACTGTTCTGCGACATTTGTCGGATCTTTAATTTCGGACGCCCATTGCGCTTTTACCATTGCAATCACCGCATCGGAAGTTGCCTGGTCGGCTTGCTGAGCCGACGCGTTCATCGTGAAAGTCGAGCAACAGGCAGACACGACTAATGCCAACATTAATTTTTTCATTTCTATTTCCTCCGGGGAAACCCCGTGTGAATGAGCTGACCACGCTCAATGTTTAGACCGCAGCGGACAACGGTCTTGTTAGCTATTGTCGCCGAACCGGCTGAGAAGCCGGATGCTCGCTTTGTTGCGTTAGACTCCAATAGTCCGCCGACACTGGTGAGTCAATCCGTTTTGCCGTGTCATCAGACTTTACCTTCCATGTCGCTTATCCCATTCGCTCCATTGTATCTCGGCTGCGCCCGCAGCGCTCGACCGCTAAACACTCCTCCCAGGTCGCGATCCCAGCCCACCGGCCATGTCGCTCATCCCATTCGCTCCATTCAATTTCTCTCGATTTCGATTGCTAGCTGAGCGGGCGCTCGCAGCCTGTGCGAAGCGTGCTTACACTGGAGCGATGGGCAAGGCGAGAAAGATTCGCTACCGTTTGGAGTGGCTGGGGCTCAAGTCCGCCACGAAATTCCTTCCGCTTTTGTCGCGCAAAGCTTGTTATCGGCTGGCCCTTTTGCTCGGCTCGCTCGCCGCCATGCTCGATCGTCGGGGTCGGCGTGTTGCCCTGAGTAATCTGCGCGTAGCCTTTGGCGATGAGATTTCAAGCGAGCGCCGCGCGCAGATCGTGCGTGAATCGTATCAGCATTTTGCCCGCACCATGCTCGACTTTTTTTGGAGCCCGCGCCTAACGAGTCAAAATTTCTCGCGTTACGTTGAGTTTGAGAATCGCGAGAGATGGGATGAGGAAAACACGCGCCCGGGCAAGCCGGTCATTGTCGGTTGCTATCATTACAGCAACTTCGAATGGCTCAGCATTGTCTCGGCCTTCGCTGGTCTCGAAGGTGTCGTCATCGCGCAGCAATTCAAAAATCCACTGCTCGATCCGATCTTCCTGAAGTTGCGCCAGAGAAGCGGCCATCGCGTGGCACCGCGCAAAGGCGCCGTCGCGCATCTGTACCGGGCCCTGCGCCGCGGCGAACGCTTCGCCTTGCTCGTCGATCTGACAATTTCGGCGAAACTGCCGACTGTGGCGATCAAGTGCTTCGGGCGCGAACGCTGCGTCACGTTTGCTCATGTGTGGCTGCATCAGCGCACCGGCGCGCCACTCATAAACGTCCATTGCGAGCCGCTGCCCGGCGGGCGTTACCGCGTGGTTTTTCATCCCCGGATTGAATTTCCTGCGGGCGCTTCGCTCCAGGAAATGACGCAAGCTTGCTGGGACCAGTTCGAGCCGGTTGTCCGAAAAAATCCCGCCCCCTGGCTCTGGATGTACAAGCATTTCCGTTATCGCCCGCTGGCGACGAATCCGGCGGCGTATCCATTCTACGCGAATATTTCGGAGGATTTCGAGCGCCGTCTCGATGAAGGCGTGCGCAAACTTCCGCCGATGACTTCGAAAGTGAAGCTGCCGATGGCCGCAGGAAAAGTAAGAAGTAAGAAGGGCGAAGTAAGAAGTTCACAGGAAGTGACGAATGACACGTGACCAGCCTTCGCCAAGGCTACGGCTTGGCAGGCGAGTGACGGGCAGGGGCGGCAAAACGCCGAACGCTCAACGTTCGACGCCCAATGTCGAACTCACTCACTGCCGAGCAGTATCCAATCAAGAGTTGAGGGTTGACGTTGAAAGCGGCAAGCTCCGGTGGAGCCATGCACTTTTACAGGGTTGAGGGAAAGGTGACGTGAAAGCGCTAATCTTTGTTTTTGTGTTCTGTTTCTTCGACGGCCGCATGCTGCGCGCCCAGACGGCGTCGCCAGACAAGGCTGCGGTTCAATCAATCCCGGACATTCCGAAAGGATACGAAGTAGGAGAAAAGAGCCTGTCGCCTAACGAGCGGTTCGCGATTTTGTATCCGATTCGCGGGGACGACACCGCTGAGCTGCCGCCGAATCTTCTGGTCTGTCTCAAACCGTACTCAGTCCTGACACGAATCGGAACCGAAGGCGGCCGATGGCAGGGTGCGCGCGATCAACCACTGGCGAAATGGAACGGCAACTCAATCGTCGCGATCTGGATAGCAGCAAGATGGGGGATGAAGGATCTGGCGATCTACGAAATCGAAGCGGATGAGATCAAACGGATCCAGCCCGTCTGGCGGCGGGTGTGGTTGCTCTTCGATGACGATTTTCGAAAGCGTTTCCTGAGCAAATATCCGGACGAAAAAGGGTCGGGCGTTATTTTCGTCTCCAAAGGCGAAGGACCCGATTCAAAGCCGGAGTTGGAATTCAAGGGCCGCAAAATGTTATTGAACCTTTTCGCCGATAATAAGCCCGATCTGTCTGTCACTCCGCACTGGACGGCATCGCTTCACGCCGTTTGGAATCTCGATACGGCTGAGTTGGAGCATGTGGATTTTCGGCCGGGACCGATCGAGTTGCGCCCAAATTACTGAAGGCCACAAAGTTGATCCGCCTTCCCGCAAGGCTAATCTCGTCGGGTTGCGCGGGCAGCAAAAAAGAATTGCCGGCAAACCGGTAAAAGCTCACGCTAAAATCACCGAAACACGAGCAGAGAGAATTCGAAAACAAGGAAATCACACATGAAGGAATTTGAAGGCAAGGTGGCGTTAGTAACTGGCGGAGGTTCAGGAATCGGTCGGGCGACCGCGGTCGCGTTTGCTCGCGAAGGGGCGCAGGTGGTGATCGGTAATCGCAACGTTCAGCGTGGCGAGGAAACAGTCTCGATGATCCGTGATGCTGGTGGAACGGCCAGCTTTCAGCGGACTGATGTCGTCGTCGCGGCGGAGGTCGAGGCCTTGGTCGAGTATGCGTTGAAGACGTGCGGGCGTCTCGATGTCGCCTTCAACAACGCCGGCATCGAAGGCGACCTGAAGCCCACGCTTATCGATCACACTGAAGCGAACTTCGACTTAGTGATGGACATCAATGTCAAAGGCGTCTGGCTTTCCATGAAGTACGAGATCCCCCAGATGCTGAAGACAGGTGGCGGCGCCATCGTGAACTGTTCGTCGGTCGCAGGCGTAATCGGATTCCCGGGAATTGGGATTTACAGTGCGTCGAAACACGCGGTCATCGGCCTAACGAAAGCCGCTGCGTTGGAATTTTCCGCGCAAGGGATTCGCGTCAACGCGGTGAACCCCGCGGTGATCGATACAGAGATGGTCGATCGTCTCGCTGAGGGTATGAATGTGAAAAAGGATGATCTTACCACTTTTCATCCCATCGGACGCCTCGGTCGGGTGGAGGAAGTTGCGGAAGCCGTTTTGTGGCTGTGTTCCGACAAGGCGTCTTTTGTGACGGGGCACAGTATGATGATCGACGGCGGATTCACCGCCCGCTGAGGCGAAGCAACGATTTGAAAATCTCACGGGAGATTTGTCTGGATAAATCGTGTGTTGGCGAGGAAGCGGTGCGTGGCGTCGAATGGGAGAAGAACAGGTGCGGAATGCGCCTAACCACCTAGAACGTGGCGGGCACTCGAAGATCTGGAGGAAGAGTAGGTGCGCGATGGCACTTAACGGGCGACAGTTGTCGCCTTATGCCGTTTCGCGCACTCAATCTTTCGCCCCAAATTCTGCAGGCCGTTCGGGATTCGGGTTACACCGAGCCGACTCCGATTCAGGTCGCAGCGATCCCGCTCATTTCCGCGGGACACGATATCATCGGCATTGCGCAGACGGGCACGGGAAAGACAGCCGCTTTCGTTCTGCCGATTCTAATGAAGCTGGCTGCGTCGAAGACAAACAGTCAGACCCGCGGCCCGCGCGCGCTGGTGGTCGCGCCGACTCGGGAGCTGGTGGTGCAGATCGAGGAAAACGTGCGCGCTTACGCGAAACACGTTCCATTGCGCATGGCCACGGTTTTCGGCGGCGTGAGCGAACGTCCGCAGATTGAGGCGTTGCGTTCCGGTGTCGACCTGGTCGTGGCCACGCCGGGTCGTCTGATCGATCTGATGGAGCAACGAGCAGCCAATCTTTCCCGCGTCGAGTTTCTCGTGCTCGACGAGGCCGATCGCATGTTGGACATGGGTTTTCTTCCGCCGATTCGCCGAATAGTGAAAGCGCTACCGCACAAGCGCCAGACGCTCATGTTCTCCGCGTCGCTTTCACGGGAGATCGAACAGTTGACCCACCAGTTCCAACAGTCGCCCAAGATTGTGCAGATTGGCCGCCGCGCGAACCCGGCCGAAACGGTCACGCAGTTTGCCTATGAGGTTCGTCCGCACTTGAAGTCCGCGCTGTTGCTACACTTGTTAGGCGATCCAAAATTCGACACGGTTCTTGTTTTTGCCCGGACCAAGCATGGCGCCGACAAGATCGCTCGTCGGCTGGAGAGCAGCGGAATTAAAACCGGCACGATCCATTCCAATCGCTCGCAGAACCAGAGGCTTCGTGCCCTGAAGGATTTCAAATCCGGCGCGGTCCGTGTCCTCGTCGCCACGGACATCGCCGCCCGCGGCATCGATGTGGATGGGATCTCGCATGTGGTGAATTACGATTTCCCGATGCACTCAGAGGATTATGTCCATCGCATCGGACGCACCGGCCGCGCGCACGCCATCGGTGATGCGATCAGCTTTATTACGCCGGAAGATCAGGGGCCGTTGCGTTCGCTCGAGCGTTTCATCGGTCGCGGGATCGTACGGAAAAAGGCGGAAGGTTTCGATTACAATCAGGCTGCGCCGCCACGCGACGAGCGGGGCAGGGGAGCGCGAGTCCCGCAGCGAAAGATCGAGCCGCGGCTCCCGGGAAATTCTTCGCGTGGAAGCGGCGATGCTCCGCATGGCCAGGTCGGCTGGCGTTTCCGGAATGCTTCATCGAACAACCGTCCGCCGCGCAGATCATATCGGCGGCATCGTTAGCGCTGGATTGGGAGGTCGGACGGCGCGCGAGAGGCCGAGGCGATTGTCACGGGCTCTGTGTTGAACAACCTAAGTAACGCACAAGCCGCGCCAACTTCACGCTTCGAGTGAGACATCCGCGTCCGTTGGCGCGTTCCACTTCCACTTCATCTGAGCCTTTCGGGCTTTCTGATTCCTCAGCCGAGAAGGGCGAAGATTTCGGTTTGGATTTGTTTTCCCTTCACCGCCACTTCGCCAAGCCGGCGGGTGCGATACTTTTCTTTCGCTTTCGCCAGCGTGGCGCTGCTGACGATGACCCGCGCTTCATATTCCGGTGTCTTCGTTAACTCTTCGAGCCGCGAGGCGAGGTTTACTCCGTCGCCGATGACGGTGTAATTGAGCCGCTGTTCCGAGCCCATGTTGCCAGCAACTACAATACCGGTGTTAATTCCAATGCCGATACCGACCATGGGCAAGCCGCGCCCGCGCCATTGCTGGTTCAGTTCATCGAGCGCCGTGGTCATCTCCAGCGCAGCGCGCAGCGCGCGGTCGGCATCGTCCGCGGACGCGACCGGCGCGCCAAATAATGCCATGAGCGCGTCGCCGACGTACTTGTCCACCACACCGCCGTGCTTTTCCACAATGCCAGCCATCCGAGTGAAGTAATGGTTGAGAATCGCGAGCATCTCTTCGGGACCGAGTGGCTTCGCTCATTCTGGTAAAGTTTCGCAGATCCGAAAAGAGCACTGTTACTTCCCGCTGCTCACCGCCGAGCGTGACCTTCTTCCGAAGTAACTCCGCCGCGATCGCCGGGGAGACGACTTTGCCTAACAAGTCGCGAACGCGGTCGCGTTCTGCCAGGCCAGCGCTCATTTGATTGAAGGAGGCGGCAAGCGATCCGATTTCATCATCCTGCTTAAGCTCCACGCGGTGATTGTAATTTCCGGCCGCAATCTCACGCGCGCCGCTGGCCAACTCCAATACCGGGCGGGAAACGCCGCGCGCGATCCACAAGCCAAGCATGGCGGATACGCCTAGGCCTACTAGCGCCAGGATCAGGTAGATTCGTTCAAGTCGAAGATAGGGCGCGAGTTCCTTGTCGAGCGATCGTTGCAGCAGCGCGATAGGGTGTGCGTTCTCGGCCGGAAGCCGGACGACGTAACTAACGAAAATTTCCCGCGCGAGGCGCAGATCAATCACTTCCTTCGGCGGGAGTACGCGATTGCGTAGCATCTGAGTGATGGCGGGTCGGTTTGGCAGCGTTGTGCCAAACAAGTCGTCACCGTTGAGAAAAGTGATCTCGAGGTTGGTGTAGACTTTGATTTGACGGGCGAAATCGTCGTCGATGCGGAACATTGGACAAAGCCACGCAATGGGATCCGGCGCGAGCATCGGCGCGACTGCGATGGCGTAGAGTTCGCGGTCGAGCACAACAAACGCGTAGGTGCCGTCGTTCGTCTCCGCTTTCTCGATCAGATTTGGAAACGGAAACGGCACGCCGTGCAATTGTGGGCGGCGCGTGTCAAAAAGAAGTTCCGTGTCCAGAGATACGATCAATACCGCATCGGCTCCGACCCGGCCGCGGAGACTCGCTAACGCAGATAGCGTAGTCTCACGGTCCTGGTCGGCCCCGGCGAAAGTTTCCTGAAACGCGTGATCACGCGAAAGAATGGCAGCCGCGGTCGTGATTTGCTGGTTACGCTGTTCGATCAGCTTTTCGAAAATGCGGGCACCGCTTCGGAGGCTGGATTGAATCTGCGCCAGGGCATGCTGTCGATTAGCGTGCCGGACGAGAAGGTAGATTGCGCATTGCAACAGCGTCAGGAGCGCAATCAGGAAAAAGAGCAGCCGGCTCCGAAAACTGCGGAATCGAAGTTTCAGCGATAGCCTCCCGTGGTTAAGCCAGGCGCCCGCTTGGCACGCACGTCGTGCTTGAGCGGCAGAGTGAACAGCAAACTTTTTGCGCCGCCGCCGACGTCAACCCTTTGGCCGAGCGCTTCCGGCTGGCCTTTCAACGCCGGATGCCACACCTGCACGGTGTATTGCCCCGCCGGGAGATCTTTCAGCACAGCGCGTCCGTCTTGTCTCGTCACTTGAAAATACGGCGTCGGCAACACGGCGACGTAAGCAATCATCCAATCGTGAATGTTACAGCCCAGAGTGATGAAGCCGACCTTATCGAACACCACCGGTTCCGCGGGAACGCCGCTGTAAAGCGGCAGCTCGAATTTTTTCGCGGGCGAAAACGAGTAAACGTGATGTCGAATGTTATCGCTGTTCGGGAAAATAACCGCGGTGCCCACTTGTACTGCCGTCATGTAAGGAACGAATTGCTTGTCGCGTTGGTCGACGACAGCCTGCTTTTTCGGCGCTGCGCTCGAAGCGCCGGCGGCAGCAGCATAGGCAACGGCATCTGAAACCGGCCGGCCTTTGTCGTCTTTGACGATGACCTCGAGCGATCCGGCCATGAGATCGCCGGCGAAAACCAAAACGGTAAGCAGCACGAATCCGCGAAACGGCCTCATCTCAAAACGCCACGGCGATGTTCGCTGCCACCACGTGGTTCTCGTATTGCAACGGATCGTGCGTGGTGACGGCATACTCGTAGCCGACCTGAACCGACGCGTACTTGGTCAGTTGATAGGCAACTGAAAACGAAAGTGCATGCGTGCGTCCCAACAATTTGTAGGCGGTACGCAGCGGCTGGCCGAACTCGTCTTCGTTTTCGCGTTTGATTGAGAACCGGGCAATATCGGGCCGCGGCGGAACAGCGTATGAAATCACATCACCCTCGCGATAGATGTAGCCCGCGGTGACCTGGAGAGACGAGGTGACATCGAAGACGATGCTCGCATTGCCGCGATGAACCTGCCGATCGTAGAAATCGTCCGGCGCGACAAAACTTTCGAACGCATAACCGCCTTCCACCGCCATCCGGTCGGAGAGCGGCAATGCCGGCCTGAAAATTGAGCACGTTGTCATAACCGCTTTGTGCAGTGTCCTGGAACCGATCGTAGCCAAACCGGTTCTCCAGCAAAACCCAGGGCGCCTGGCGGCCCAAACCGAAGCGATAGCGCAAGCCAGCGGAAGCGCCCGGGCCGATGGTATTAAATGCACCAAAACGATCCCACAGCTCGCCGCGCAAATCCGCTCCGAAATTCAATCGTAAATCACGCGTAAGCTGGAGAGCGTTGCCGGCACTTATATCGCTGCTCCATGCCCAGTCATCGCGCACATCGGCGGATCGATCGGAATTCGAGAGATTGCTGTTATAAACCACTCCCGTCTCCCCTGCGAACCGCCACTCTGCGCGCGCGAAGCTCGAAAGCAAGCTCAGGAGAACCATGCTTAGCGTCATTCTCGTGTGCATACGTCAATGAAGAGCTGAGCTACTCGCGCCCGCGAACCTTGGCGCAAATGCCGGACAAAGGCGAATGGCAGCAGGCGAAAAAACATCAGATGTAATTCTACCGGCATCTCGCGGCAATTTTCTATGTCCAAGCCGCTGCAATAATTCGGCTAACCGCAACGCGATCTCAAAACTAGCGGCGCGGCCAAAGCGCTCTAACGTATAATTTGTATTTCAATCTAAAAGGAGAAATTAAATGCCTGAACAAAAATCCAACGAAATTTCCCGTGACCGTCTTGCGGAGCTATTGAACGAAGACTTGTCGCGCGAATATCAAGCCATCATCGCATACGTCGTCTATTCTCAGGTGCTCAAGGGCGCTGAATACATGGACATCGCGGCTCAGTTGGAAATTCACGCCAAGCAGGAGCTCGATCATGCCCTGACGCTGTCGCGGCAGATCGATTACCTCGGCAAAATGCCGGTGGTTACTCCGAAGCCGGTCCGCACATCGAAAAATGCGAAAGACATGCTGCGCTACGATCTCGACAATGAAAACGAAACCATTCGTAATTACCGCGATCGCATCCCGCAGTGTGAAGCGCTCGGAGAATACGCAATGGCTGAACAGATTCGCGAGATCCTCGTGCAAGAGCAGGACCATCAAATCGATTTAGCCACTGCCCTCGGGGAAGAAGTTCCAAACGTCAACGCCGGTCCCCGCAAGCGTCGCTAACGTTGCTCGCTAAAATCGCGTTTACGAGTTCTCGACGAGGTGGAGCAGACGAGTGAGGCGACGACCGAATAGCTCGAGAAGAACCCCTCCAACGATCGCGATTGCAGCGTGCATTGTCCAAAATTGAGCCGCGGTCCTCTTCTCGTAGAAGCCGCCGATCCAGCCGACGAGAGTGTTCGCGATGGGAAATGGAACTTAATGAAGCGGGTCACAGCCGTTGCAGAACTTGACGTTGAATGGTTGAGATTCAGAAGCACACCGTATCCGCTTATCATTCACAGTGGACCACAGCTTTCGACAACAGGCGCCCTGAACATCCCATGAAATGATTGTTTGTGTTTAGCGCAGTTGGCACGATACTGGGCGCTTATTGGATTACTCTGTTTAACTTCAAGGCACGGTAGATCGTCAGGTGAGCATCGCTCGTTGGTGGTTTGAAACCCGATTCCCGGGAACGGCTCTGTAGCTCCTTAGTTTTTCCAAATTCAAACACAATGAAACTGTACGTAGGGAATCTCTCTTTTGAGACCACCGAGAACGATCTTCAGGATCTGTTCGAACAACATGGCCAGGTCAGCGAAGTCCGCCTCATGATGGACCGTATGACCGGCAAATCGCGCGGGTTCGCGTTCGTCACCATCAATGACAACGCGCACGCCAGTGCCGCGATGAGCGCGCTCAACGGCCACGAACTCAACGGCCGCGCGCTAACCGTAAATGAAGCGCGTCCCCGCGAGGAACGTCCGCGTCCCGGCGGCGGCGGCGGCGGTCGGCGCTCGTTCTCGAATCGCCGGTAAATCCGGAATTGATCTTGCAGCCGGCGCTCGAGCGAGCGCCGCGCTGTTCGCCACCGCGAAAGTTTCAGCCGTTGCTTAACTGATTTTAAGAACTCGGCGACGATATTCCTTCCCGTGATTTTCCGTATCCCGATCGATCGCATTAACTGGACGAACAGCGCGTTCTTGATCGGCACTTTCGTTTTAACGCTTACTGCGCTCCCTCTTTATTTCTGGTATTTCGGGTTTGATTGGTTTCATTTCGCGACCTTCGCAGTGTTATCGGTTGCGACCGGATTCAGTATCACGCTCGGTTATCACCGGTTGTTTTCGCACGCGACTTTTCGCGCGCGGCTGCCGGTGCGCTTGTTCACTCTCATCTTCGGCGCGGCGGCGTTCGAAAATTCTGTTTTATTGTGGGTGAGCGATCATCGGCGGCATCATAAGCATGTCGACCATGACGAAGATCCGTACGACATCAGCAAAGGATTTTTCCATGCGCACATCGGCTGGCTTCTGTTCAAGCTCTGGCCAGAACCGCCGCTCGATAACGTAGCCGATTTGCAAAAAGACCCGTTGGTGATGTGGCAACATCGACATATTTATTTGCTTGGCGTGCTGGTGAGTTTTGGTCTGCCGACTTTGCTGGGCGCGCTCTGGAACGGCTGGATCGGGGCGCTCGGTGGTTTTCTCATCGGCGGCGTGGCCAAAGTGGTTTTTCTTCAACATGGCACGTTTCTGATCAACTCAGCCTGTCACACTATTGGCCGTCAGCCGTACTCGACGCGGTGCAGCGCGCGAGACTCGTTTTTCATGGCGCTGTTTACCTTCGGCGAAGGTTACCATAACTATCACCACGAGTTTCAGCACGATTATCGTAACGGAGTGAAGCCATGGCAGTGGGACCCAACGAAATGGTTGATTTGGAGTTTCTCCAAGATCGGGCTGACGGACGGTCTGCGCCGCGCGAGGGCAGAATTGGTTTCCTCGAGCGAGGCGAACGTGCGAAAGACAGTGACCAGCGAGCAGGTGATGAGCAAAGCGGGAAAAACGCCTAACGAGCATCATCTCGCGCGCAATACAGCGCAGGAAAGTTGACTCGTCGCGAAACGATCGCGGACCGTTTCGTTCTCAAAACATATTTCTGAATCTTGCCGGTCGCAGTTTTCGGTAGCTCGTTAAGGAGAGTCACGCTGTGCGGGCCTTGAAGCGTGCGAGATTGACTCGTGATCGCCCGATCCCTCACCGCTTCCCCAGCGGCCTTGCGGTCTATCCACCGTCGCCCCCGCACGGCGTATTCGCGCGCGCAAACTCGCAAATGTTTTTGAGCTCGTTTACTCCAACGGCTTCAACTCACCGAGCATGGTTGGGATCAATTCCGTGACAGTCGGATGAATATGCATGGCGCGTTGAATCACGGTATATGGCGCGTTGGCATACATCACGTCGAGGATCGAATGAATTACCTCATCACACTCGATCCCCAAAAGCGACGCTCCAAGGATCTTTTTCGTTTCGGCATCCACCAAAATTTTCATGAATCCATCCGTCTCGCCTTTCTCCCGCGCACGTCCGACTTCCGTCATCGGAAGCTTACCAATCAAAGCTTTCCGTCCTGACTCTCGCACTTCCGCCTCAGTCATTCCCGCTCTCCCCAACGGCGGATCAATGTAAAGGGCGTAAGCGGTGATCCGGTCGCTCACGCGGCGCTCGTCGCCGTCTAAAAGGTTAGCGGCGACAATTTCATAATCGTTGTATGCGGTATGAGTGAAGGCTCCGCGTCCGTTGCAATCACCCAGCGCATAAATGCCGGGCACATTGGTGCGAAGTTGATCGTCAACCTGGATGTAACCGCGCTTATCGACTTCAATCCCGGCTTGTTCCAGACCGAGGTCGTTGGTGTTCGGTACACGACCGACTGCGAGAAGCATATGCGAGCCGATGACACTTTTATCGCCGCTGTTGCAATCAACCTGCACGGCCACTTTCTCGCCGCGTTTTTTAAAGGCGATGCATTCAGCCTGTAGACGGATCTTGATACTTTCGCCTTCGAGAATCGTTTTGATGTTTTCGGAAACATCCTCGTCTTCACGGTGAATTAGTCGCGGCCCTCTCTCCACAACAGTCACCTCACTGCCGAAGCGGCGGTACATCTGAGCAAACTCTAACCCCACATAGCTGCCGCCGATGACGATCAGGTGCTCAGGCAGAAAGTCCACGTCCATCATCGTTGAATTGTTCAGATAGCTCACCTCATCGATGCCGCCGAGCGGAGGAAGAGACGCACGTCCGCCAACGTTGATAAAAATTTTGTCTGCCTCGAGAAGTTCGTCGCCGACACGAACCCGATGCGCGTCGGCAAAGCGCGCGTGGCCTTCATAAATGGTGAGGTTCTGAGTGGTCTTCAGCCACTTCTCTACGCCTTTATTGGAGCGGTGCACCATAGCGTCTTTGCGCTCTTTAACTTTTTTCATGTCGACGGCGATCGGGCCGCGAATTGTCACGCCATAATCGTCGGCCCGGCGCGCGACATGAGCTGCGCGCGCGCTCGCCACTAGCGTCTTCGTTGGAATGCAGCCGTTATTGACACAGGTGCCGCCGAACCGTTTGCGCTCGATAATAGCCACCTTCATTCCTGTGTCTGCCAGCCGAACCGCAAGAGGGGGTCCTGCCTGGCCAGTGCCAATAACGATCGCATCAAATTTAGTTGCCATCGGGATACCTCCGCTCGGGTTATGGTTGTCCATAATTTTCAGGGTTCCTACCAGCCGCTAAGAACTGCCCGTTCACTTACTGCGGCGCGATCGCAGGCCGGTGCGCTCTCAAGATATATTTCTGAATTTTGCCAGTCGCAGTTTTGGGTAGCTCGTTGACAAAGGTCACGCTGTGCGGCGCTTTGAAGTGCGCGAGCTTCGCCCGGGCAAACTCGCACAGCTCGCGTTCCTCGGCGCGCGCGCCTTCGTGGAGAACAACAAAGGCATGCGGTGCTTCGCCCCATTTTTCATGCGGGAACCCGACGATCGCTGCTTCCTGCACTGCCGGGTGTCGCAAAAGCACGCCTTCGACTTCAACGGAAGAAATGTTTTCGCCGCCGCTTATGATGACGTCCTTCAAGCGATCACGAATTTCGACGTAACCATCCGGATGCACGACCGCGGCGTCGCCGGTATGAAACCATCCGCCGCGTAAAGCCTTCTTGGTCGCTTCGGGGTCGTTGTAATAGCCGGCCATGACCACGTTGCCGCGCGCGATGATTTCACCCTGAGTAACGCCATCGTGCGGCACGTCGTTGCCCTGCGTGTCTACTACGCGCAACTCGCCCGATGTAATCAACTCAACGCCTTGGCGCGCTTTGATCGCGGCCCGTTCGCTGGCGGGGAGGGGCGCATGTTCCGCGCGCGCCTCGCAAACGGTGATGAACGGCGCTGTCTCGGTCAGTCCATAAACGTGGGTGATGGTCCAACCCAAATCTTCTTCAAGCCGCTGAATGGTGGAAGCCGCGGGCGGCGCGCCGGCCGTGACAACGTGAATTCCTTTCGGTGCGAGGCGACGAAGATTGGCCGGTGCATTTGCCAATGAAATCAAAACCGTCGGCGCTGCGCACAACGTGGTCACTTGCTCCGCTGCCATCAATTCGAAGACAGCGCGCGGCTCGCATTTGCGCAGGCAGATGTGAGTCGCTCCCGCGGCCGTTACGGTCCAGACGAAAGTCCAGCCATTGGCGTGAAACATCGGTAGCGTCCACAGATAACGATCGGCACAGGTCATGGGCGCATAGAGCAGCGTGCCGACCGAATTCATCCAGGCATTGCGATGTGTGATCATCACGCCTTTCGGCCGCGCGGTTGTGCCGCTGGTATAATTGATTGTGAGCAGATCGGTCTCGTGAATTTCCGCGCGCGCGAATTCAGCTGAGCTGACATCGATCATTCCTTCATAGTTGAGCCAGTCCGCGCCTTCTCCGTTTAGGGCGACGAAGTGTTCGACGCATGGGAAGTTGCGACCGGATGCTGTCGATCGTGCAGAGGTAATCGCGATCTGCGCAGACCATGCGCGAACCACTATGATTGATGAGATAAACGAAGTCGTCGGCCGTTAGGCGATAGTTTAACGGCACCAGTACAGCGCCAATTTGCGGAACCGCGTAGAACGATTCCAGCTGCGCGTGAGTGTTAGGAGAGAGATAAGCAACGCGATCGCCCGGACCGATTCCAAGTTTCTGCAAAGCGGCCGACCAACGATCACATCGATCGAGAAACTGTGCATAGGTCCAGCGTGAGTCGCCATCGATCACGGCGACACGCTGGGGATAGAGTTTGCGCGCGCGGCGAGCAAATTCGAGAGGCGTCAGCGGCGTTTCCATTCGTCTCGGTCGAAATAATTGAAAAGCGCGGTTAGTTACTTCACGCGTTTGCCGTGCTTGATGATTATGTCAACGCGTTGCAAGAGGTCGATGTGCTGCAATACATCGCCTTTTACCGCGATCACGTCCGCGAACTTTCCTTCGCTGATTGCCCCGTAGTCTTTATCCACTTTCATCATGGCAGCGGGCCAGTATGTGGCAGCGCGAATGGCAGTCATCGGGTCGACGCCGAGGTGATTGACCCATGCATCGAGTTCGTGCCAGGTGGAGCTGTTATGAAATTTCATCGGTATGCCGCTGTCCGTGCCGATGAGCAGCACGACACCAGAATCCTGTAGCTGTTTAAATTTGTGCCGGACTGTTTTGGCACGGAGCGGTGTGATTTGGTAGTAGGCAAGCTGATTCGGGTGCGCGAGCGAGTGCTTGATGTCTGCGGCGATATCAGGAGGAACGCCCTCGTAATTCGCCGGATCATCCAGCGGCTCGGGATTGTCAACCAACGACTCGTAATTGATGAATCCTTCGATCGTTGGACACCAGAAGAGCGGGCCTAAACTCATTTTCGCCGTTCGCTCATGCAGCGCTTCCAAAACGTCGTCTGGATAACCCGGCGCTGCGGCGAGGCCGGTGTGCTCGAAGCAATCCACACCGACGGACAATCCACGCCGAATCTCTTCAGGGCGGTGCGCATGCGCGACGACTGGAAGTTTGCGCGCGTGCGCTTCGTCGACGACTGCTTTTACCTCTTCCATTGTCATCTGGTCTTGATCGATCAGCTTGATGATGTTGACTCCGGCGTCGGCGAGCTGTTTCACCTTCGCTTTGCCGTCGGCTGCGCCTTTGACGCCCCAGCGGAAGTATTCCGTGCCGGGATAAGGTTCGTGCTGAATGAACGGACCAGCGACGTAAAGAGTGGGGCCGGGAATTTCGCCGCGATTGATCCGGTCGCGCACGTTGATGCTGTCCTTGAGCGGGCCGCCAAGGTCGCGCGCGCTGGTCACGCCGGCCATGAGTAGTTGTCTCGCGGCGGCAGGCATGATTTCGCTCCCCATGCGCGGCGGATATGTTTTATCCCAATGCTCGTAATCGCTGTGACCCAAAAGCGTGGTGTGTACGTGGCAATCCCAGAGGCCGGGCAGCACATCCATGCCTTCGGTGGAAATGATTTCGGCATCGGGCGGCACGTCCAGCGCGCCAACCGTGCCGATCGCAGTGATGCGCTCGTTTTCGATTATGATCACGCTATTCGCCAGCGGGTGGCCGCCAAAGCCGTCAATCAGCCGTCCACCGACCAGCGCAATCGGGCGCGCCTGTGCAGATGCAAGTATGATGAAAAAGAGAAATGCTCGGATAAGGCAAGCATTCATGATCGGTGTGGATGCTACATGGAGCTTCGCGCATGTGCGAGCATGTTAGCTCAGAATAAGCAAGGAGCTCGCCGCGACACCTTCGACAACGTTGCGCGCGAACATGCATCGTAAGCCGCTCATCAGGTAGAAGTGTGTCAGCCATAAAAAGCATCTGGGAACCAAAGCCGCGATTTCGGACGAATCACTCAAGGGAGAGGAATATCATGTTAGAAAACAGCAAAGCATTCAGTGGATTCGCGGCGCCGGACATCGCGAAGAGAACAAGTTCTACAGCCAGACACTGGGGTTAAAGACGTCCGAGGACCATGGCCTGCTCAGATTGCATCTGACCGGCGGCAATAATGTTCTCATTTATCCAAAGCCCAATCACGTTCCGGCGACGTTCACCGTTCTCAATTTTCCGGTCGAGAATGTCGATCATGCAGTCGACGAGCTGACAAAGCGTGGCGTGCGATTCGAACATTACAATCAAGGTGACTTGAAGACGGACGAGAAAGGGATCATGCGCGGGAATGGTCCGACGATTGCCTGGTTCAAAGATCCAGCGGGCAATATTCTTTCAGTCCTGAAGCCTGGTTGATTCGTTGTTTTGCGTCTCCTTCCAGCAGTAGTCAGCCAGTTTTATGTCGGCAGATCAGGATGCGCACCCTCCGTATCTGTGGCCGCAGCCTTGATGGTGCTCCCGGTGGCGCGGATAGCCTGCTCAATTTTCTTTTCAGTCGTTGCCAAGGGATCGTACGAGACGTGCAGCGCGCCCTTCTCTATTTTCGTTTCGATTACGCCGTCCAGCGCTTTGATCGCATCGGTTATTTTCTTTTGGTAAGCGGGATCTCCCAGCTCCTTGATTTCAATTCGAGCAGCCATGGTTTCGCTCAGACTCGAATCGACTGGATCAGGTTTGTTCTTCATGTCCTTTAAAGAGGTTCGTGTGAGCCGAGACGATTTGGTGTATCCGGCACACAAGCGCCAACTCTGCGAGGTTTATTGGTACGGCGAAAAATTGTAGCGGCGTTTGTGTCAAACGCCGAACGTTGTCAAACAGGCGTTCGCCGGGGCGAGCGCCCTGCACGGAGCCATGAAAGCGATTCAGGGTTACTACGTTATTAAGCCAGAAGACTTGCACTGGCGGCCGTCGAACTTGATGAAGATTCCGAACGCGGACTATCTGGAGCGCACCGGTAGCGAGAGTCTCGGCGCGCGGTTGTGGCGATTGCCGCCCAAAAGCGCGAGCACGCTGCACAAGCACATCCGCTCGGAAGAATTTTATTTTGTGCTCGAAGGTACGGGCCGCATGCGCGTCGGCGGCGAGACGTTGACGGTCCCGAAATACGGAGGCGTGCTGGTCGCGCCGGAGCAGTTGCGCCAGGTGTTCAATGACACCGATGACGAGGTGTTGTGGCTCATCGTCGGCGGACCGGAGGAACTGGAATTTCTGCAGGGTTCGAAATCCAAGATGGACTTGTCGCTAATCTATCCAGTTGACCCCAAACAGTTGCCTAACGAACTCACTGGCGTTGAGTGGCCGCCGAAGAGTTAATCGCGATGCCACGAAACAAACACAGGAGATTCGCCGATGGAAATTAAGAGAACTGATTCGCAGCCGTCGCGCAAAGGTCCGGCGGAGTGGTTCACCGGTTCAGTACGAATTCAGCCGTTATTTGAATCTCCGGAGCCGGCGCGTGTTCGTGGCGCGAGCGTCACGTTCGAGCCGGGTGCGCGCACTGCCTGGCATACGCATCCGCTCGGTCAGACGTTGATCGTCACTTCCGGCCTCGGCTGGGCGCAGCGTGAGGGTGGACCTATTGAGGAACTCCGGCCGGGCGATGTCGTTTGGTTTTCCCCTAACGAAAAGCATTGGCACGGCGCCACGCCCACCAAAGCAATGACGCACATCGCCATTCAAGAAGCGCTAGACGGGAAAGTCGTCGAATGGATGGAGCACGTTACCGACAAAGAATATCTCTCAGGAACTCAGGAAAGCAGGAGCAAGAGTTAGGCTGTCAGAATCCGTTATTGACGAGCTTCGTTGTTGCCTCGCAGCATTGCAGTCTATCTCCAAAACCGCACTTCCTCGATTGAAACTCGCTCGGCTCCCGCGTTCGCTCACTGCTACCGGCGCAGCTTTACCTTCTATCTCGGAAATCCCATTTCCTCGATTCCTGGGTTCCTGATTCCCTTAGACATTCTCATGAATCCTATGCGGGTGGAGGTGAACGATAAAATGCAGAAGGGCTACGTTTATTTCCGCACCAAACCGATGGGGCGCGCATTCCGCCCCGGATTTACGCCTCAGCTAACGCCGAAACAAATGCTCCAGCTCGGCGTCTTCGGCGGCAAATACATGACCGATTGCCGGAAAGAATTTCCGGCGAGTTGGTTCACGCGCGCGAAGCTCTCGCCCCATCGACCGCAGGCGTCGATGAATTATTTTGGCGTGAACGCATCGCAACCACTATCCGAATGGCGGCGCAAAGGTTGGATTCATCCGGACGATCCACGCGGTTGGTTCCAATGGTATTGCCGATATTATTGCGGACGCCGCAGCCAGGATGACCTACGCCAGATCGCACGTTGGCGCGCCGTTCGGCGGCACGTGGCGCAATTGAGAAAACATTGTAAACCTGGCGATCTCAATTGCCGTCGCCGGCAGCGTCAGGCGTTGCTGCACTGGGCCTACGATTCGCGAAAGATCTGACCAGAGATCGCAGGAACGCAGGAACGCAGGAACGCCAGGAACGCAGGAACGCAAGGAACGCCATCAAGACGTTTCCTGATTTCCTCAGATATTTTTTTTATTAAACGCATTGCTGGATGCTGGCGCATTCCTAAATAAGATTCATGTATGCAGCCAACGAGTTACAAAGCGAAAGCGTATTCCGCCGCCAGTGAGACGTCGCCGCTGGCTTCGACGACAATCCCGCGACGCGATCCCACCGAGCGCGATGTGCAGATCGAAATCCTTTTTTGTGGCATTTGCCACTCCGACCTTCATTCAGTTCGCAACGAATGGAGCGAGTTCATGGCTACGAACTACCCGATCGTTCCGGGTCACGAGATCGTCGGCCGCGTAACCAAGGTCGGTTCGGCCGTTACCAAGTACAAGTCAGGCGATCTCGTCGCAGTTGGTTGCATGGTCGACTCCGACCGCACCTGTCCGAATTGCAAACGTGACCTGGAGCAATTCTGCCCAAACATGACGCTCACTTTCAATTCTCCGGACAAATACCTTGGCGGCGTCACCTATGGCGGCTATTCCGATAGCGTCGTGGTCGACGAACATTTCGTTCTGCGACTGCCTTCGAACCTGAACATCGCCGGAGCTGCGCCGCTCTTGTGCGCGGGGATCACCACATACTCGCCGATGCGCCATTGGGGCGTCGGCAAAGGGAAGAAAGTTGGCGTGGTAGGTCTCGGTGGACTCGGCCACATGGGAGTGAAGTTTGCTCATGCGTTCGGAGCGCACGTTGTCGTTTTCACCACGTCGCCTAGCAAGAAGGAGGACGCGCTGCGTCTCGGCGCCGATGAAACCGTCGTCTCGCGTAACGCCGACGAAATGACGAAACACGCCGGCAGTTTTGATTTCATTCTCGACACCGTTTCCGCCGATCACGATATCAACGCGTATCTCAATCTGCTCGGCGTCGATGGGAATCTTACGCTCGTCGGCGCTCCCGCAGAGCCGCTCGATGTGCCTGCGTTTAGCCTGATCGTGCGGCGACGCAGTTTCTCCGGGTCGGCCATTGGTGGAATCGCCGAGACACAGGAGATGCTCGATTTTTGCGGCAAACACAACATCACCGCGGATGTCGAAGTGATTCCCATTCAGAAGGTCAACGAAGCCTACGAGAGATTGTTGAAGTCGGACGTGAAATACCGTTTCTCGATCGACATGGCTTCGCTGAAATCGGAGTGATAGTAGGTTTTTGAACCAACTATTATGCGCGCAACCGTGATGTATAGCGCTGGCGACGTTCGGATCGAGAACGTGCCCGACCCGCAAATCGTCGAGCCGACTGATGCTGTCATTCGCGTTACCCGAGCGTGCGTTTGCGGGAGCGATTTGTGGCCATATCAAAAGATGGAGCACATCGAGACTGGTCGCGTAATGGGACACGAAGCGATGGGCGTGGTTGAAGACGTCGGCGCAGACGTTCGAACGATTAAACGAGGTGATTTCGTTATCATGCCGTTCGCGTTCTCCGACGGCACATGCACGTTTTGTCACGACGGGCTTCAAACGTCGTGCATTCATGGCGGATTTTTCGGCACCACAGAGGTCGCCGGCGCGCAGGCCGAAGCGGTAAGGATTCCTTTGGCAGATGGAACACTCTTTCCCGTCGGTGCGCACGCAGACGACGCGCTTATGGCATCGTTACTCACGCTCTCGGACGTGATGGGCACCGGACACCACGCCGCGATCATCGCGAAGGTGACACCAGGAAAGAGTGTGGCCGTGGTCGGCGATGGAGCTGTGGGATTGTGCGGTGTTATTGCCGCGAAGCGACTGGGTGCCGAGCAGATTATTATACTTGGCCGGCATGCCGACCGCATTGCACTCGCCAGGGATTTCGGTGCGACAGACGTCGTGAGTGAGCGAGGCGACGCGGCGGTGGAGCGAGTTCGCGAACTGACTGGTGGCTACGGCGTCCACTCAGTGCTGGAATGCGTCGGGCTCGAACAAGCGATGAATACCGCGATCAGCATCGCTCGTCCGGGTGGCGCGGTGGGGCGCGTCGGCGTTCCGCAGGAGCAGACGATTCCCGGATCGGAGCCAGCGTTTTACAACAATGTCACGGTCGGCGGCGGCCCTGCTCCGGTGCGGGCTTATATCAAGCAACTCTTGCCGGACGTTCTTGCTGGCAATATCGAGCCCGGTCGCGTGTTCGATCGGAGTGTCGGTCTTGACGGCGTTCCGGACGGTTACCGGGCGATGAATGATCGGGAAGCCATCAAAGTCATGGTCACGCCATGATAAATTGTTAACAAATACCACGCAGCAGAATGCAGAAGGGCAAACTTGGAAAGAGTAACCTAGATGTCTCAGCGATCGTGCTTGTCACTCTTTTCCTTAGGCTGTTGAAACTTTGCGCTAGCCCGTGATCCCGAAACGCGCATACAAAAGTCCAGGGTCACGGCGGAACACCGACCCGTTCGACGAGAGCCGCGAAACGCGGATCCGATCGCAAGCTGTCCATTCTTGGATCGGCTCCGATCCAGATCAGGCCGCCGTTGCGTTCGACAAAAGCTTTCTCCAGGGAAACCAATGCCAGATCCTGTTCCCCGAGGGCGGCTTGCAGAGTTGCCATCCAGTAAGGCGAAACGTAGGTCGTTTTCTGTTCCAGCTGGCTGCGTAATCTTATCGCTTCGGCCTTATTTCCGCCTAACGCATAAGCATCGCCGAGCCCGGCCACGTAAACTGAGTTGCCGCCGGAAAGCGCGATGGCCTTCTGAAGCTCGGCCACCGCTTCTTCCATCTTCGCTTGTCCGACGTACGCTAACCCGAGCGCCCAGTGTGCCTGTTCAAAATTCGGGTTGATCTGTAAAACCCTCCGCAATTGTTCGACTGCCGAGTCGTATTCTCGTGCCCAATGATATTGCCAGCCGACGTTCATTACCGCAGGCAGCGAGAGCGGGTCGATCTCCGCAGCGCGTTTTGCCGCCGAAATGGCGTCGCTCGTTCGACCGCCGCTCATCAAAAGATGCGAATACCATTGATAGGCCGGGGCATAATTTGGATTCAGCTCAATGGCGCGCCGAAAAGATTTCTCCGCGCCAGCCCAATCCCATTCGTAATAAAGTTCGACGAAGGCCAGCGAAGCGTGAGCTTCTGAGAGCGAGTCATCAACTCCCAGCGCCTTGAGCGCAGCCGACTTCGCTTTCGGCATCGCTTCATCTGGAGACAGGATTGCGATCCCGAAGGCGCCGAGAAAATTGTAGGAATCGGCCAGACCGACATAAGCCAGCGCGTAGCTAGGATCCGCCTCAATTGCCTTCCGAAAATAACTAATGCCTTTTTCAAGACCATCGGCCGTTCGCTGGTTCCAAAAATAACGTCCCTTCAAATAAAATTGATAAGCTGCCGCGTTTACAGTCTCGCGCTGCATGAGCCGGCGTTCTTCTTCACCCGACAGTCGCAGCTTCAATTTCCCGGTCACTTCGCGGGCGATCGCCTGCTTGATGGCCAGCGCATCGGAGAGTTTACCGTCGTAGCTTTGGCCCCACAACTGGGTGCCGTTCGTCGCGTCGATCAAGTCAACCTGAATACTGAGTGCGTCCTGCACTTGACGGACCCTGCCGCTCACGACCGCCCTTACCCGTAGCTCTCTCCCGATTCGCTCGGGATCGACTTGCTTCCCCTTGTATTGAAAGGCCGTGGCGCGTGCGATCACTCTCAAGTTTCGCAGCCCGCTCAGGCTGTTGATCAGCGTCTCAGAAATTCCTTCCGCCAGATATTCTGTGTTGGGATCGTCGCTCGCATTCTCAAACGGAAGGACGACGATCGCGTGCGAGGCGGGGGGAATCACGGACTCACGGTTCTCCAGTCTTAAAATGTTCGACCGCCAGAGTACAACAATTCCCGCCGCGACAGTCAGGAGGACGCTGGCGACAATGATCGTGATCCAATTGCTACCCGCTTTGCGTATTTTCGATTCTCGCGGCGCAGCTTGTTCCGAGCGCCTGATTCCTTGTGGCGTCAACTCAAAGACCCACGCCAGAATCAGCGCGACTGGAAAGCCGAGAATTACTGCGGTGACAAACACTTTCATCACCCAGAGAGGCGCTTCGAAAGTAGGAAACAGAATCGAAGCTGCTTGAATCAGCAGCCACGCTACGATCGCGTAAGCGACCGCGACCCTGTAGACCTTGCGCCGCTTCAGCTCGGTTAAGAAAGTAGCCGGACCCATGACGATGTCGGGGACGTTACTGCAACGCGTTTTTTATGCACGAAAAGGAACACGCAACGCGATGCGGTAAATTCGAAGGGATTCGCCGGCAGGCAGCTCAATGGCTGACGTCTAGCATCGAAGTCAGGACTAGGTAGGCGGCTGCGAGGAGCAAAGGCGCAGTGTCGAACAGAAGGAAACAAAGCTAACGAAGACGTCTTTGATCTTGGTTCGCCGCATTGCGTTTTTTTGAGGCAATCTAGGGTGTGTGCTGCGATCCTTGGAGATGAAAAAGCGCAAACTCGGAAAGAGCGGGTTGGAGGTTTCGGCGATCGGACTCGGCTGCATGGGCATGAGCTTTGGGTACGGCCCGCCGAAAGACAAGCAGGAGATGATCTCGCTGCTTCGCGCAGCAGTGGAACGCGGCGTCACATTCTTCGATACCGCCGAAGTTTATGGCCCGTTCACGAACGAGGAACTCGTTGGCGAAGGCCTCGCTCCGTTTCGAGAGCGAGTGGTGATCGCCACGAAGTTTGGATTCAAACTCGATCCCAACAGCGGTCGGTCCATCGGTGTGGACAGCCGGCCAGAACACATAAAGGAGGTTGCTGAAGCTTCACTCAAACGATTGAAGACGGATGTTATCGATTTGTTCTATCAACATCGTGTTGATCCGGACGTGGCGATTGAAGATGTAGCTAGTGCGGTGAAGGAATTGATTCACCAAGGCAAGGTAAAGCATTTCGGACTTTCTGAGCCAGGAGTGCAAACGATCCGTCGCGCGCACGCGGTTCAACCGGTCACGGCAATCCAGAATGAATACTCACTTTGGTGGCAGAAACCTGAACACGAAGTGTTACCGCTATTAGAAGAACTTGGAATCGGATTTGTTCCATACAGCCCATTGGGCCGCGGATTTCTCACGGGCAAAATGAACGAAAACACGACGTTCGACAGCACCGATTTCCGCAACACGCTGCCTCGTTTCACACCAGAGGCTCGCAAAACCAATCAGGCATTGGTCGATTTGTTAGGCGAGATCGGAAAACGAAAAAACGCGACACCTGCTCAGATTGCGCTGGCCTGGTTGCTGGCGCAAAAACCGTGGATTGTTCCAATCCCGGGCACGACAAAACTGAAGCGGCTGGAAGAGAATGTTGGAGCGGTCGAGATCGAACTGACGCGAGATGATCTGCGCGAGATCGAAAGTGCTGCGTCACAAATCGAAGTGCAAGGAGCCCGGTATCCCGAGCACTTGGAGCAAATGACAGGGCGGTAGAGAAAGGGACGACACGGCCTGAGAGCAGGCCGTCTCCAGCGTTTTTCATCGATGCATGCCGATGGTGCCGGCCCCCCCTCGGCCCGCAAGCAACCGCACCAAACTATTTATTCTAAGCGTTATCGAGAATTTCGGCGGCTTTTTTTGATGGTGTTCCAATTGCGCGTGGTGACTGCCTCGCCTCAGAGCAGAGCTGGCGGAGCATCATTCACCGCGAGGTACTCGGAGAAAATCAGCTCGAGATTGTCCGCATATGCGAGACCGCGTGCCTGGTCCGCGCCAAACGCGAGCTCCATATTAACCAGCGCAGTGCCCGCGGGAACCAAGTTGTTAGTTTCGACCGGGAAGAGGCCCGTTTTGTCCTGGCGCTCTCGCGGTCCAACCGCCGGCAGGAATGAATCGCCAAGCGGACGCCGATTGCCGTCAAGGAAGGTCACTTTGACCATTGCACGATCCGGTGCCGCGCGATTCCCGCCGAGAAACCCGGAAAGGTGGGCGCTCACACGGCCCTGATCAATGGCACTTCTCCACTCTTCGCTGACCGGAATGTTTTGCTGGATGCCACTCGGCGTCCCTTGGGTTTCGCTGGCGAAAAGATGTGAGCCTCTGTCCTTCGAGCCGGGGTCCTGCGGCGAAGGAGTGTCATCACCTTCTCCATAGGAAAGACGACCGGGGACAGGCCGACCTTCGACGCGCTCCCAATCAGCGAAGCCCTGATTCGGATCGTGCGCGATGATCTCCGCGCCCGGGTTCTTGAGCAGGTTGCCGCTAGTCCGCTTTGCCTCGGCAAGGTTCCATTTCAGATTGAGATGTGGCCGATCCACATTGGCGTTTTTTGCAGTCACCTCAAGCGCATACATTTGACCGGGTTTCGCGGCGGAGAGGCTCATGGTCTCACCTTCCTGTCCCGCCACGCCTTCACCGAGAAGTTTGCCCTCTCCATCGAGAAGCCTCAGATGAACATTCGGACCTGCGGTTTGGATACCGCTGAAGATGCCGTCGACGGTAAAGATGAAAGTCTCCGGGAAACGTAACACATGCTCGACCGGGTCGCCGGGGTTGAGCACTTCATAGACTCTGTCGTGCACCACCTGCGGAAACTTCCGCTCATCGCCATCGACACTGTTGCGCAACGTGTAGCGTCCCGGACTGCCGGAGACCTTCACCAAGTAATAGGCGTCCTCATCCAGCTGGATCTTGAGCGGGGCAGGCGCGCACCTAACACCATTCACCGCTCCCACCGGCGCGCCTTGAGAGTTGTCGGCGTTCAGCCGGAAGACCTCGAGGTTAATTAGCGAATCGTTTCCGTACAGCTCCAGAAAAGGAGCGCCCGCGATGAAGATCTTCTCCGCCATGGTGACCCTCGCACCCTGGACAATGTAGAAATCGATATCAGTACCAGAATGGATCGTAGCGTTGATCGTGGCGCGCGGCTCATCGCCGAGGTAAACAACCGATGCGGACTGGACCGACCTGCGGCTGCTGAGGCGCTTCGCTGTCCTAACAGTGTCGTTAGACTCGAAGTCGTCTGGCGGGTAGGTGTCCGAAGCGAAGGTAATGGCCATGTTGTAGGCGTTGACATCGTCCCCCCGCAGCCCAAGCCGAAGGGGCCCGCCCGGCACTCGGTAGACAAAACTTTGACCGCCAGTCGGAATGGGTTTTGGAGGACTGGCCAGGACAGGTGCCTCGCAAATTCCGGTCGGACTGTCCAGACTATGAACCGCGACCGCACCAAGTCCCGCGGGATAATTCAGAGTGAGCGTCATGAGCGATCCGTTCGGCGAATCGAAGCGAAAGTAATCCCGGTCTCGCTTGTCGATATTCAGGTTTGACCGGCTGTAAGGCGGCAGCGAACCCAGGTTAGCGGGCTTGGTTTCGAGATCATTCTTCTCGAGAGAATCGTTCACGATATCCGAGGCACCGGCGGCGCGTCTCAGGGCGGCGTAGGCGTCCACCATGCGGTTCGCCGGCGCCACTCCCGTGCGCGCGGTCTCGCGCAGAATCTGGGCGACCGCGTCATGATTGAGATCGGGATTGACCGCCTTCATCATTGCCACCACGCCCGCGACAAATGGAGCCGAGGCGCTCGTTCCTCCGAAATTCTGTGGCACGGGCGCGCCGTCGGCTTGCGCGAGAGGGAGAGGAATAGGGTTGCCAGCGCTATCAACGCCGCTGCTCGGCGGATACGACATGACCGGGATGTTCGTCGGCGCGAAGACAACAACCTGAGCCCCGAAGTTGGAGTATTGGATCTTCGTGTTCGCCTTGGGATTGAGCGCGCCGACGCAGATCACATGATCCTCGATGCACGGGTGAATGAACGTCGAAGCACCCGCGTCACTCACATTGACTCCAACGGCCGGGTTCCCGTAACCGTTTCCGGCGGACGCGACGAACACCACTTTATTGCCCAGGTTCACGGCCTGGTCGAAAGGATTGTCATTTCGATCTTCCTTCCTGCAATACACGTCACAGTTCCCGCCGAAGCTCATCGACACGACGTCGGCGTGCCAGCCCAGTGCGGTGCGAATCGCATGGTTTCGCTGATCTTTCGTCCCGTTCACGCGCAGAAGAATGGGATCGGCAATTTGTCCACCCGTTCCCATTTCGCCGAGGCGGTTGTTCCCGATACCCATGGCGGCGCCCGCAGACCCAGTGCCATGCCACCAACACGGGTTGTTCCCGCCGCACGGAGGCCCTGAATTCACCCCGTCGGCAATCGGGTCATCGAAGTCGATGTCGTACTGAAATGGTTTGAGGGGAGGTGGCGGGAAGTCACTGTCCGTGCCTCGAGCCAAGCCCGCCGGGTCGAGGTAGAAACCGCTGTCGATGATGGCGACGGTCGCGCGCCGCTGAATGCCATGCGCGGCGATGAACTGCCATGCTTGAAATACATTGGATTGGTTTCCCGTTGTGCCGAAATCCGAATAGGCCTTGTTCGTGAACGGGTCGTTGAAAGTGGGTGGTGGCCCCGGGTTCGTTTGACGCTCCTGGGTCGCGAAGAGCGCGACCGGGAATTGGTCCGAGTGATAAACGAAGTCGCGCGAGACACGAAACCCGGCTGCTGTTGCGTCCACCGCGCAGGCGAACGTCCGCATGCCCGCGTCAGACGAAAACGTAAGTTGGCCGGTGAGGCCCGCCGCAGAAGCGTTCGCAGACATTCTGTCCGCGTTCGCTTTGCCCAGATTGATGCGGACTTTGAATTGAGCCGGTTTGCGCTCCTCCGCCGTCAGGGTGATGCCGAGTTTGGGTGGGGGTTCAGGGATGGTGTCGTCGCCGACAACCGTTCCGTCGTATCGAGCAAGGAAAGACTGCAGGTCAGCCGCGCTCTTCGGCCTCACGAGCACGATGCTTTCGAGGAACTCGCTCTGCACGCCATCGCTGTCGCGCGAAGCGGCCACCGGTTCAGGATTGCCGTGAGCGAGGACCGACTTTTCGGCGGGCGCCACTTTCGGATCCACCTTCGCCTCGAACCGATTGCAGGAGGCAAGGAACATCAAAGCGCCGATGCAGAGCAGGCGCTCAAAAGGGATAGGTAGGGTTGGCACGGGCTTCTTTCCAAAGCGCATATCCAGAGCCTGGCGATATTCCGCGCTGATCGTCCAGCTTCGGAAACGCGATATTTTCCGTGTCGCGATAAAACTGTTCATCCGGTGTCACATGCACACCTTATCTGCGGCGGAACGCCCGATCAACCCGCGAATTCATGTGAGATTCGTTTGGATAAATCGCGGGCTGGCGTCTAAGGCAAACAAAGCAGGGAGGTAGACCAGCAAAAGTAGAAAGCCGGGAGAACGCTGAAATCTCGGAGTCGAGGGGTTAGCTATTCGTCGCGAAGAATCTTTGCGACTTTTTCGATCGTGTTCCAATTGCGCGTGGTGGCTGGCACGCCGAGGAGCTTCTCGATCTTGCCGAGGTAACTGATTGCTTTCATCTGCCAGCGATACGGATCCAGGACGAATTTTTCTCGGATCGCAATGATCTTGAGCAGCCAGTCGTCGTCGGAAGGAAGATTGAGAGGAAGGCGCAGAGGAAGAGGAAGGCGCAGCGGTTTGGCTGCTATGCTCACGCAGCGGGTTATGTCCGCGCCCGAAGGTTGCCGCGCGAACGGATCTGTTGACGCGAGCTTGAAAATATCGCCCGCGCGGCAAATCATGATCTCGCATTTGAACGGCAACTTCTTCGCGATCGCGGTGCGCAGAGCTGATTCGCTTATATCGCCGCGTTTCGCATAGGCGGTTCAGGAATCGCGGAGCTCGCGAAGACGGATGCTGTAAACTTTGCGCGCGCCTCACCGCGCGCGGTGATCGAATCTAGCGCTCGAATTTTCCGACGCCGTGTTCAGGAAGAAAATACATTGCCGCCGGTAACGCGATCATGATTAAGGCAAGCGGCGCGTAGATAAACGCGGCGGGGATGGCGGCAACGTAGATGAGAATCGAGATGAGATTTTTGCGCGCCATCTTTTTGTTCAACCGGTCGAATTCCGGTTCGTGATGGTGCCGTGCAATGCATGCGCGCAGCGAAAAAAACGAAATCGCGCCTGCGGTTGAGACGGCGGCATAAAGCGCGACAGGAAAAGGCAGCGCGTGATTGTCGCCGAGATAAACCGTGACCCAGGGGATGAGCGAGAGCCAAAAGAGCAGATTGATGTTTGCCCAAAGGATGACCGAATCGACCCGGCTCACGAGATGGATGAGATGATGATGGTTGACCCAGTAGATCGCGATGATGATGAAACTAAGGACATACGCGAATAAGGTTGGCCACATTTTCGCCAATGAAGCAGGCGTTGGATCGTGCGGTGCTTTCAACTCCAGGACCATAATCGTAATGAGAATGGCCATGACGCCGTCGCTGAATGCTTCAATCCGGTTCGTTTTCATTCCGTGGCAATTTTAACAAAACTTCAGCGCACCCTATTCGTTGCGAAGAAGTTTTACGATCTTCTCGATCGTATTCCAGTTGCGTGTTGTCGCCGGGACACCCAGGAGCTTCTCGATCCTGCCGAGATAACCGATCGCTTTCATCTGGCGTCGATACAGACCCAGGATGAATTTTTCTCGGATGGCAATAACTTTCAGGAGCCACTCATCCTCTGACGGGAGGTTGAAAGGCAGCGAAGGCGGCGTCGCAATTCGTTTCGCGGCCACGCTGACGAATCGCGTAATGTCCGGTCCTGACGGTTGTCCTGAGAACGGATCCTTCGATGCGAGTTTGATGATGTCGCGCGCGGGACAAATCATGATCTCGCATTTAAACGGCAATTTCTTTGCAATCGCGGTTCGCAGAGCTGATTCACTTACGTCTTCGTGCACGACGAATGTGCCGACTGCGCCGATGTTGATCACGCCGAGTGTCGATAACTGACTCGCGATCACTGCCGGTTGGCAGCGATTGGCTTTGCCGACGTTCACCCCGCGCAGAAATACAACCCGGCGCATTTGGAAGTGACCAATGAGAGGTCATCAGGGATCGGTTAGCAACTCTCTTCCCAACGAATTTTTTTCTACTAGACTGCGCAAGTGGAGCTGAATGGTCAGACGCTCACTCTGGAACAAATCGCTGCAGTCGCAATTGGTGACGAGCATGTTGCAATCTCGCCATCAGCGCGTCCGCGCATCGCTGCTTCCCGCAGAGTTATTGAAGAAATTGTAGCACGCGACTGCGTGATTTACGGAGTCAACACCGGTTTCGGAAAACTCTCCGATGTTCGAGTGCCGCAAGACGAACTGCGGACAACTTCAATTGAACCTTGTTCGAAGTCACGCCTGTGGAATTGGCCAGCCACTTTCCGCACCCGAGGTGCGCGCAATGATGTTGCTCCGGGCGAACGTGCTGACGCTCGGCTTCAGCGGAATCCGTGGGGATGTCATCGAGTTGCTTTGCGAGATGCTAAACCGCCGTGTGCACCCTGTTGTTCCGGAAAAAGGCTCAGTCGGCGCAAGTGGCGATCTCGCCCCGCTTGCGCATTTGGCGTTGAGCGTGATCGGCGAAGGCGAAGTATTTTTTGAAGGTCAACGGATGGCGACTGCCGAAGCGTTGCAGCGCGCAAAATTAAAAAGTCTTGAGCTGGAAGCGAAGGAAGGTCTGGCCTTGCTCAACGGCACGCAAGCCATGCACGCCGTTGGCGGACTGGCGCTTTTACGTGCACAGCGCCTCGCACGCGTGGCCGATGTGTCCGGCGCGATGAGTCTCGAAGCGGTTAAAGGCACGCCCGTTGCATTCGATTTGCGGTTGCAGGATGCACGGCCGCATCCGGGCCAGAAAGCGGTGGCCGAACATCTTTTGTCGTTGATGGTAGACAGCGAAATCCGTCAGTCGCATCTCACTGGCGATCCACGAGTGCAGGATGCATACAGCCTGCGTTGCATGCCTCAGGTGCACGGCGCGGTGCGCGGCGCGCTGGCACATTGTGAAGACATTCTACTGATTGAGTCGGCATCAGCGACGGATAATCCCCTGGTGTTTGCCGAAACCAGTGATGTGATTTCTGGCGGAAATTTTCACGGGGCACCGCTTGCGTTCGCGTTCGATTACGCTGCGATCGCGATGGCCGATTTAATGAGCATGAGCGAACGCCGTACTGATCGCCTTACGAATCCAGATAAGAGCGAGGGTCTTCCGGCGTTTCTTGCACAACGGCCGGGAGTGGAATCGGGATTCATGATTGCGCATGTCGCAGCTGCTTCGCTGGTGAACGAAGCGCGCGTGCTCGCTCATCCGGCCAGCATTGACAACATTACCACCTCAGGCGGAAAAGAAGATCACGTATCCATGGGAATGACGAGCGCGCTGAAGCTGCGGTCGATCGTCGATCTTGCGGAAAACTTGCTCGCCATCGAGCTGCTTGCGGGCGCTCAAGGTCTTGAATATCGCCGTCCATTGAAGGCGGGTCGCGGTGTGGAGCGAGCGTTCGCTGCTGTGCGAAAAATCGCGCCACCGCTCACGCACGATCGCCCACTCTCGGGCGATATTGCCCGTGTTGCTGAAGCGATTCGGCGAGGCGATTTTGATTCAGGAGCGATTAAATCATGAGTGGAAAGCGAATCATCCACGCGCCGCATGGCAATGAGCCCGTCTGCAAAGGCTGGCATCAGGAAGCGGCAATGCGGATGTTGATGAACAATCTTGATCCGGACGTCGCAGAAAATCCCGATCAACTGGTTGTTTACGGTGGAACCGGTCGCGCCGCGAGGAGCTGGGAAGCTTTCGATACAATTGTTCACTCGCTACGCGAACTCGAAAATGACGAAACCCTTCTCGTGCAATCGGGAAAGCCGGTCGGCAAATTCCGGACGCATGACGAAGCACCGCGCGTCTTGATCGCGAATTCGAATCTCGTGGGACAATGGAATAATTACGCTGAGTTCAATCGCCTCGAGCGGATGGGACTGACGATGTACGGACAAATGACGGCTGGTTCGTGGATTTACATCGGTAGCCAGGGCATCGTGCAGGGTACGTTTGAAACTTTTGCTGCTGCAGGGCGGAAACATTTCGGCGGGTCGCTGGACGGCAAATTCGTTTTGACCGGCGGCCTCGGCGGCATGGGTGGCGCGCAGCCGCTCGCCGCGACGATGAACGGCGCCGTTTTTCTCGGCGTCGACGTTGATCCGGCGCGAATAGAGAAGCGCTTGAAAAGTGGCTATTGCGACAAGATTGCGCGGTCGCTCGATGAAGCGCTCAAATTAATTGATCAGGCGCGCAAAGAACGGAAATCGGTTTCGGTGGGTTTAGTCGGCAATTGCGCTGATGTGCTGCCTGAAATCGTCAAACGCGGCATCGTGCCCGACGTGGTCACAGATCAAACGAGCGCGCACGATGCGTTAAATGGCTATGTGCCGCACGGGATGTCGCTCGATGACGCGCTAGCCATCCGCCGGAAAAATCCGGACGAATATATCGAGCGCGCGATGCAATCCATGGCGGTGCATGTCGAAGCGATGCTCGCGCTGCAAAAGAAAGGCGCGATCACGTTCGATTACGGCAACAACATTCGAGCTCAGGCACAAAAAGCCGGAATAAAAAACGCGTTCGACATTCCCGGGTTCGTTCCTGAATACATTCGTCCGCTATTTTGCGAGGGACGCGGTCCGTTTCGATGGGTCGCCTTGAGTGGTGATCCTGCTGACATCGCGCGCACAGACAAACTGGCGCTCGAATTATTTCCCAAAAACCAAACGCTCGCGCGGTGGATGAAGCTGGCAAAAGAGCGGATTCATTACCAAGGATTGCCTGCACGGATTTGCTGGCTGGGTTATGGCGAACGCGCAGAATTTGGGGTCGCGATGAATGAATTGGTGAAGCGTGGCGAAATCAAAGCGCCGATCGTGATCGGCCGCGATCATCTCGACACCGGCTCCGTGGCATCTCCGAACCGCGAGACCGAAGGCATGCTCGACGGCAGCGACGCTATTGCAGACTGGCCATTGCTTAATGCACTGATCAACACCGCCTCGGGCGCATCGTGGGTGTCGATTCACAACGGCGGCGGCGTCGGCATCGGTTTTTCGCAGCACGCTGGAATGGTGGTTGTCGCCGACGGCGCCGAAAAGTCCAAGGGCCGCTTGGAGCGCGTTCTCACCAGCGATCCCGGCATGGGCATTCTCCGCCACGCCGATGCTGGTTACTCTCGCGCGATCGAGTTCGCGTCCAAAAACAAGATCGACATTCCGATGCTGCCGCAACCGCGCGATTGAAGGACAGGGCCGAGACAAGGATACTTGCTCGCCGCGCCGCCGCTGATTACACTGGCGTTCGTGGCTACAATTACTGATGTGGAGAAACTCGCCCTTGATTTGCCCGTGAATAAGCGGGCCGTTCTTGCAGCCCACCTGCTAGGATCGCTTCCGCCGGTTCTTCACGACGAAGACCAAGGAATTGCTGAAGCCCTGCGGCGCGACGCCGAGCTTAGCGCTGAGACATCTTCAGCTATTTTACTTAAAGAGCTGGACGAACGAATCGAACGCCGTCGCGAAACCTGACGCGGCTCGTCCTTCATCCGAAGGTTTATTCGGATATCGATGCGATCATGGCCTATTACGAGGAAGTAGCGGCAACAGAACTTGCAAATGAATTCTATCCCGAGTTGCGGCATTTCATGGTAGAGGCGGCGAAGCAGCCGAAATCTTTCGCGATTCGTCAAAGGGATATTCGGCGAGTTAATCTTCGTCGTTTTCCGTGCCATTTTCTTGTTCGAATAGTGGACGACACCGTTCGCGTTCTCGTCGTTCGGCATCACAGCAGACATCCATCCTTTGGAATTCGACGTTGATGAAAAAACTGATTGAGTGTGTGCCGAATTTTTCTGAGGGACGTGATCTGAATGTTATTCGGCTGATTACTGATGCGATTGAATCGGTAGATGGTGTCTCGTTGCTCGATGTAGATGCCGGCGCGAGCACGAACCGGACGGTGGTGACTTTTGTCGGTGATCCGGATACCGCGGTTGAGGCAGCGTTTCGTGGGATCAGAAAAGCCGCCGAACTGATCGACATGCGGAAACAGAAAGGCGCGCATCCGCGGATGGGCGCGACTGATGTTTGCCCGTTCATTCCGGTGAGCAACGTCAGTTGGGAGGAAGCGATAGAATGTGCAAATCGGCTGGGCAAGCGCATCGGCGAGGAATTGAAAATCCCGGTGTATTTGTACGAAGGAGCGGCCAGAGATAAGTCCCGAGCGAATCTTGCTGTGATTCGCGCAGGCGAATACGAAGGATTTTTCGAAAAGATAAAACAACCGGAGTGGAAACCAGATTTCGGGCCAGC
The DNA here is from genome assembly GCA_963803285.1 of uncultured Verrucomicrobiae bacterium. Classification (GTDB taxonomy): domain Bacteria; phylum Verrucomicrobiota; class Verrucomicrobiia; order Chthoniobacterales; family UBA10450; genus Udaeobacter. The sequence goes on from CAWDMG010000007.1 coordinate 289,740, forward strand.
GGTTTTCAACGAGAAATCCGGCGGAACCGTGATTGGTGTTCGCGATTTTCTGATCGCTTACAATGTGAACCTGAACACTAAATCGGTGCGGCGTGCGAACGCGGTGGCGTTTGATGTGCGAGAGCAGGGGAGAGTGAAGACCGAAGACGGCACCCCATCGGGAAAACCAGTCCTGGACGCGAATGGCGAACCTGTCCGCATTCCCGGGATGTTGAAACACGTAAAAGGAATAGGCTGGTTCGTGAAAGAATACGGCATCGCGCAAGTCTCGATGAATCTCACAAACATTGAGGAAACGTCTTTACATGCAGCATTCGATGCGTGCGCTGAGTCGGCTGCGAGACGGGGATTACGCGTGACTGGCTCGGAAATCGTCGGGATGGTGCCGAAAAGATCCTTGGTCGATGCCGGCCGTTATTTCCTCAAAAAACAACAATGGTCTGAGGGCGTTTCAGAAGAGGAACTGATCGACATCGCCGTTCGTTCGATGGGCCTGGGTGAACTGAAGCCTTTTGTCCCGAAAGAAAAGGTGATCGAATTAAAAATTGAATCAGCTGAGCCGAAGATGTCCCTGGCGGAAATGAATGTGCGCGAGTTTTGCAACGAGACCTTGAGCGATTCGCCCGCGCCCGGCGGGGGTTCCGTCGCCGCGCTGATGGGAGCGCTGGGCGCGTCGTTAGGCGGAATGGTCGCGAATCTTTCCGCGGGCAAACGCGGTTGGGACGATAAGCTCGAATATTTCAGCGATTGGGCGGTGAAGGCGCAGCAACTTAAAGACGAACTGTTATCGCTCGTAGATGAAGACACGCACGCGTTCAACAAAGTGATGGACACGTTTGCGCTGCCTAAGAATTCCCCAGAAGAAAAAACGTCGCGCTCTGCGGCGATTCAGGAGGCGACAAAACATGCGGCCGCGGTGCCGTTGAAAGTGATGGAGACCGCGGCGAAATCTTATGAACTGCTGTCGGAGATGGCGGACAACGGAAATCCCGCTTCGGTCTCAGATGTTGGCGTCGGAGCGCTGGCCACGCATGCGTGCATTGAGGGGGCAGCGATGAACGTTCGAATTAATCTCGGTCAACTGAAGGACGAGAAATTCAAGATTCAGCTCCAGGAACGAGTTCAGAAGGTAAGCGCGGATTCAGAGGCGCAATTCAAGAAGATCAATCAAGTTGTGGAAAGTAAACTGCGCTGACCCCAGGAAACAGCATTGACAAATGTCATTCCGAGCGAAGTCGAGGAATCCCGTGGAGACACCTCCAGTTAGCGCCGCGGGATCCTTCGACTCCGCTTCGCTGCGCTCAGGATGACCGCAATAACAAACAATGAGTTCACTCGCCGTCCTGCATGCTTCGCAACTCGTCACGCTGAGCGGACCCAAGCGTCCGCGTGTCGGGACAGAGCTGTCGGCCCTCGGGATCATTCGTGACGGCGGAATGCTCATTCGCGACGGAAAGATCGAGAGAGTCGGTCCGAGCGATGAGATCGAAAAGAATGTCGGCGATGCAGAAGTTGTCGATGCCGGTGGACGCGTCGTGATGCCGGGATTCGTCGATGCGCATACGCATCTTGTTTTCGCCGGAAATCGGCTCGACGATTTTGAACGCCGGGCTCGAGGCGAAACGTACGAGCAGATTGCGAAAGCAGGCGGCGGAATTTGGTCCACTGTTGAAAAAACCCGCGCTGCCAGTGAACTCGATCTCCTCACACTAGCAAAAAAGCATGCGAACTGGTTCCTGCGCTGTGGGACCACAACCATCGAAGCCAAATCTGGATACGGCCTGACACCAGATGCCGAGCTGAAGATCCTGGACGTCTTACGACAAGTGAACATCTCGGCGCGCGCAAACAATGGTATACGTGATTCACGTATAGCATCGGGGACGCCCCCTGGTCATGAAGCGGTCGGCTGCAAGATGCTGCCGGAAATCGTGCCGACGTTTCTTGGTGCGCATGCAGTGCCGAGGGAAATCTCGTCGGAAGAGTATGTCGAGCTTGTGATTAGCCAAATGCTGCCCCGTGTGGCGGCGGAAAAATTGGCTGAATTTTGCGACGTCTTTTGCGAGCGTGGCTATTTCAATATTGATCAGTCGCGCAAAATCTTATCCGCAGCCAAACAGCTCGGAATGAGTTTGCGCGGGCACGTTGATCAACTGACAAATTCCGGTGGCGCGAAGTTGATGGCGGAGATGGGTGCAACCACGGCGGACCATCTGGAGCAAACCGACGAGCAGGGAATCGCCGCCTTGAAGAAGGCAAACGTGCAACCGGTTTTACTGCCGGGTTCGGTTTACGCGCTCGGATCGAGCCGCTATCCGCGCGCGCGTGAAATGATCGAGGCCGGACTTGCGGTCGTGCTGGCGACCGATTTCAATCCCGGATCCTCGCCAACACCGAGCATGCCGATGGTTCTGTCCCTGGCGTGCACGCAAATGAAAATGTCGCCTGCGGAAGCGATCACCGCGTCAACCCTAAACGCAGCATACAGCCTTAATCGAGGCGACAGGATCGGCTCCCTCGAACCTGGCAAACTTGCGAATTTCGTGATCTTCGATTGCGAAGATTATCGCGAATTGGCGTACTGGTTTGGTTTTCAGCAGACGCATGCGGTGTATGTACGTGCTAAATGTGTTTCAGCGAGCGATGTCTAGTCCGCCAGAAGGAAGTGCCAAGGAATGAAAGCAGAAGAAGAACTTTTGAAACTCGAAACGGCGTTCGCCAAGGCAATCGTTAAGAACGATCTCGAAGGTATCGGACGACTTGTCACAGATGACTGGATCATCATTGACCCGAACGGAGAAATAGTTGACCGGGCACGCTTTTTCGAGGTCATCAAATCGGGCGCCTTAACGCACGAGATGATGGAATCCGAAGATTTCCGGGTTCGCATCTATGGGGAAAGCGCAATGGTTACCGGAGTAACCCGCACGAAAGGCAAATTTATGGGACGGGAGTTCAGCACGCAGGAACGGGCCACAGATGTTTTCGTGAAACGCGACGGGCGATGGCAATGCGTGCTTACGCATCTCACCCGATTTCCGAAGAAGTGAAGCGACGCGCACGGCCCGCGCACGGCGGGTAAACTGAGTCGCGCCCTAACAATTTCGAGGGCAGATTTTGCGGTGCCTCCTGAGCGCCGCTACAGTGATTCACAATGAAGGTTGAAGTGGAAAAGCAGCCGGGTTCGGTCTCGAAGCTGCAGATTGAATTGCCAGCCGACGAGGTTGCAAAGGAATGGGACGCCATCGCAAACAGCTTCGCGCGGTTCGCGAAAATTCCGGGTTACCGGCCGGGAAAGGCCCCACGCGCGGTGATCGACAAAAGATTTCGCAAGGAAATCCAGGATGAACTCACGAAGAAGCTTGTCTCGAAAGGTTATCACGAAGCAGTCGAACAAGAGCAACTGCGTGTGGCTTCGCTTACTAACATTGAAGACGTCGAGTTTGGCGAGGACAAGTCAATGCGCTTCCGCGCGACTGTGGTAACCGCGCCGGAATTCGAGCTTCCGGATCACAAGAACATTCCCGTCCAACTGCCGGACACGAAGGTTTCGGAAGCAGAAGTCGAAGCGGCTATCGAACGTTTGCGTGATCAATCCGCCGATTTTGTAGATGTGCCGGAGCGTGCGTTGCAAATGAGTGATTTCGCGGTGCTTGATTTCGAGGGTTCGATAGAAAACAAGCCGATCAGCGAAATCGCGCCGCAAGCCAGCAAGAATCTGCAGGGCGGCAAAAAATTCTGGCTGCATCTGGTGCCCGAAAATTTTCTGCCAAAATTTTGCGAGCAACTAATCGGACTAAAACCCGGCGAAACGCGGCTGGTGATCGTTAATTTTGCCGATGAATTTCCAGTGAAGGAACTGGCCGGCAAAAAAGCCGATTACGCTGTTACGTTGCGCGAGATTAAGGACAAGGTGTTGCCGCCGATCGATGATGCACTAGCGGCCAAGCTCGTCCCCGGCAAAACGCTTCCTGCTCTTCGCGAAATGATCGAGCACGACCTCGAACATGCCAAAGAGCATGATTCGGAACGGGCGAAGGAGTCGCAGATCGTAAAGTATTTGCACGAGCGAATTCAGGTAGAGCTGCCTCCAGCACTTCTGCAAAATGAAACCCGCCGCGCGCTCGCCGAATTAGTTCAGCGGAATCGAGAGCGCGGTGTCACCGACGACATGCTGAAGGAAAAAGAGAAGGAATTGATAGATGCCGCGGCGGGATTGGCGGCGCATCGACTGAAAACAAATTTCATTCTGCATCGGATCGCCGAGCGCGAAGAGATTCAGGTCACAAAGGAAGATCTCGATTTGCGTATCAGGCAGGAGGCGGCACGCTATGACATTACGCCCGACAAAATGCGCAAGGAATTGCAGCAACGCGACGCTCTGGACGAAGTCGCAGAGCAGCTTCTGCTGGGCAAGACTCTTGATTTCCTGAAGGCGAATGTTAGCATCGAATTAACTAAAGAACCGACCGTCAAAGAAGAAAACTCATGACCGTATCTAATGAAAATGTCTCGCAAGTGCTGGTTCCGATGGTCGTGGAGCAGACTGGTCGGGGCGAACGCAGCTACGACATTTACTCACGGCTGCTGAAGGACCGCATCGTTTTTGTCGGGCAGATCGACGATCACATTGCGAACTTGGTGATCGCGCAATTGCTCTTCCTGCAAATGGAAGATGGCAAAAAGGACATCAATCTTTACATCAACTCACCCGGCGGCGTGGTTACGGCCGGGCTGGCAATTTTCGATACGATGCAGTTTCTGACGTGCGACGTGGTGACGTATTGCATCGGCATGGCAGCGAGCATGGGGGCAGTGTTGCTTTGTGCCGGCACGAAAGGCAAACGGTTTGCCTTGCCGAACTCGGACATCATGATTCACCAGGTGCATGGCGGTGCGCAGGGTCAGGCGAGCGATGTGGAACGTCAGGTTGATTACATGTTCAAGCTCAAAAAGCGTATTATTCGTATCATCTCACAGCACACCGGCAGATCGGAAGAGCAGGTCCGAATCGATTCCGATCGCGATTACTATATGTCTGCGGACGAAGCCAAGGCATATGGATTGGTGGACGAGGTGATCAAGTCGCGGAAAGAAATACAATTAGACGGCAGGACGCCTCCGGATGGTCGGTTGGTGGAAATGCCCGAAACAGCATTGTCGCGAAAAGGGTAACGCGGAAAATAAGAGCATATGGCGCGCGCTTCGAACCTCACCATGTGCTCCTTCTGTGGCAAAAGCCACGCCGAGGTGCGCAAGCTCATCGCAGGCCCGGGTGTGTACATTTGCGACAGTTGCATCAACGTTTGCAAAAGCATTCTTGATAAAGAGCTCAACGAAGACGCCCGGCGTCAGTCCTCGAACATCCGCGTGCCCAAGCCGGTGCAAATTCGGGAAGCGCTTGATCAATACGTGATCGGCCAGGACGTCGCCAAGAAGACACTTTCTGTGGCGGTGCACAATCATTACAAGCGCGTGCTGCAAACTCCAGCGCCCGCGGACACGTCAGCTGCGTTTCAGACGGATCCGCTGGCGGACGTTGAGATCGAGAAAAGCAACATTCTACTTATCGGTCCGACAGGCTCCGGGAAGACCTTGCTCGCCAAGACGCTGGCCAGAATCCTCGACGTGCCATTCTGCATCGCTGACGCGACGACGCTGACTGAAGCAGGCTACGTCGGCGAAGACGTAGAAAACATCATTCTGCGATTGCTTCAAAATGCGGATTACGATGTGAAGCGTGCAGAGATCGGGATTGTTTATATAGACGAGATCGACAAGATTGGCCGCAAGACCGACAACGTGAGCATCACACGCGATGTCTCCGGCGAAGGAGTGCAGCAGGCTTTGCTGAAAATTTTGGAAGGCAGCACGTGCAATGTTCCGCCGCAGGGCGGGCGCAAGCACCCGCACCAGGAATACATTCAGGTCAATACCGAAAAAATTCTTTTCATTTGTGGTGGCGCATTTATTGGGCTCGACAAGATCATCCAAAAGCGGATTGGCCAAAAAGTGATGGGCTTTGGCAGCCCGACGCTCGAGGTGGAGCAAGCGCTGCGTAAAGAGTCGATCCGCCACGTGGAACCGGAGGATCTGCTCGCGTTCGGGATGATACCCGAATTCATAGGGCGCCTGCCTGTTATTAGTTCGCTCGACACGCTGACCGAAGATGAAATGGTGGCGATTTTGACCGAAACAAAAAACGCGATGCTCAAGCAATACACGAAGCTCTTCTCAATGGAAGGAGTCCGTCTGTCGGTGACCAAAGATGCGTTGCGCGCCCTCGCCGCGCAGGCTGTCACCAAAGGCACCGGCGCACGTGCGCTGCGTTCAATGCTCGAACGCATTATGCTCGACATCATGTACGACGTGCCGAGCCGCGAAGATATCGCCGAAGTCACGATCAATCGCGCGGTGGTAGAAGGCAAAAAGCTTCCCCTGATTCGCAAGAAGCAGGACAAAACGGCAGCTTGATTTTTCAAAGCTGTCATTCTGAGCGAAGCGAAGAATCTCTAATCCGAGATGTTTCGCTTCGCTCAACATGACAGCTCTTTGTTTGCAACGTTGAGCATTGTGTGGTCGTCGGTCTGCGTGGATTGTGCACGCTGTCATGCGCGCGATGCTCATTAACACCGGCACGGAACTTTTGCTGGGCGACGTTCAGGATGCGCATCTTGCGTTTATAGCCCGCGAGATCCTTCCGTTGGGTCTGCGAATCGAGGAACGGCGAACGGTTCCCGATAGCGAGGTGATCCGCCGCACGCTCACCGAATTATTCCCGCATTCCGAAATTCTATTCGTCACCGGCGGTCTCGGTCCAACCACGGACGATATCACCCGGGAGATGGTCGCTGAATCGCTAGGACTGCAACTGCATCAGGACCCCCAACTGCTGGCTTGGCTTCAGCAGAGGTTGCAAAGCCGCGGAATCAAATGGACTGCGGGTATTGCCCGGCAGGCGGATGTCCTCGCAGGCGCGCACGTTCTTCCGAATGAGAATGGAAGCGCCCCGGGCTTTTATTTGAAGGCGAACATCAATGAGCGCATTCCGTCGCCGCACGTTTTTGTTTTGCCGGGTCCGCCTCGCGAGCTTCAACCCATGTTCAGGAAATTCACGATGCCGATCTTGACATCGATTATCGAGGTGCCACTCCCGGTTGAGCGCAGGTCGTACAGCATTGCCGGCATGGGCGAGTCCCTGGTTGAGAAAGCGATTGGCAAGAAGGTTCTGGCAATCCCGGGGATCGAGCTGGGCTATTGTGCACGACCAGGCGAGGTTGAAGTTCGCGTCATCGGCAACCCGAATGCGATCCAAGCGGCCGATGTCGTCATTCGTGGCGAATTGGGGCTGTCGATCTTCTCCGACAACGACGAAGCGCTTGGAGAAGTTGTCGTGAGATTGCTGAAGCAACGAAAACAAACGTTGGCAACAGCCGAATCGTGCACTGGCGGTTTGATCGCAAACCAGATTACCAATGTGTCGGGCGCATCGGAAGTTTTTCTGGCGGGATATGTCACCTACGCGAACTCAGCGAAGAGCGACGTCTTGAATGTCGATTCAAAGTTGATCGACAAACATGGTGCGGTGAGTGAAGCGGTCGCGCGCGCGATGGCTGAGGGCGCGCGCACACGAGCAGCCTCCAACTACGGGCTTGGTACGACCGGAATTGCAGGACCAACCGGCGGCTCGAACGAAAAGCCGGTTGGAACGGTTTACATCGCGCTAACTTCAGGAGATTCAGAGACTATCGCCAGGAAATTCATTTTCCCAACGGACCGCGAGACATTCAAACAATTAGCGGCCCAAGCGGCACTCGATCTTTTGCGGCGGAGATTACTCAAGGAGTGACGCTTCTAAGTCGTCGCTCCTCGAACGTGGAAAATTAGTAATTGCCCACTTTTACCGGCGTGCCGACTCTTACGGTATCGTAAAACAACTTCGCTCCATCCGGCGGCATCCGAATGCAGCCATGGGATGCGGGATATCCTGGCAAAATCCCGATATGCATTCCGACGCCTTCGCCTGTTAGTCGCATAAACCACCTCATCGGCGCACCGACATAATGTGTTCCGCTAGGCGCTGAATCGGCCTTGGCGCTGATGCCGGCACGGACAACCCGACCGGAGCCGTCGACGAAGTCGCCATAGATGCTGGAACGATGGTCCGGATCCTTTTCCATAACGGAGAAATTACCGCTCGGTGTGCTATGCCCGGTCTTGCCGGAAGAGATCGGACTATCGGCCACGATTTCCTCGCCGATCATCAAATAGGCGCGCTGCTTGGGAAGGGAAACAACAACGTGGACGTTGTCCGGCGTCGCCTGCTTAAGCAAAGATTGATTTACCTTCAACGGAGTCTGGCTGCTAATGTAGGCGGACGCTTTGCGCATCTGTCTTGGTTGCGGCGTAGGCTTTGGTGATCTTGGCCCAAAAAGGCGGAACTGGGCGCTGATTGAGGAGGCAAGAGCCGTCAATAAAAGCGCGCAAAGAAGTGTTCGAAATGCTCTCCGCATAAATTATTTAGCCGCCACTGTAGCTATTTACGCGCCGAAGCCAACCCGTTAACCACCGTGATTCATGGCGGTCGGGCGGAGCATTCTGGACGCGGCGAGTCAAGACCACTTTGGCCGCGCGCGAGAATTCATCAGGCGCGCCTGAATCCGAATTACTCTGCATGGCTTCCAACACCTGAAGCAAACCCCATCCGTGCCCCTGGTAACGCTCCGTGTGCAGGACGCCTTCTCCCTTGAAGTTGACGTAATCGATGAGGGCGTAGCATCCCTGTGGTGTTTTCGTCAGGCGTTCAAATTGTTTCTGCACGTTAGTTCGGTCGGCAGGCGCCGCCTCGGCCAGCATTTTAGGCAGAGAAGCTTCCAATCTGGCAACAAGAAATTCTGCCTGAAGATCGATCGTGTCGACCAGAAACCGCCGCAACTGGTTCATCGCTACAGTATTTTGCGCCTGCAGAAACTCGGCACGCGAGTTCCAGGGGCACGGTTGTACACGGCCGACGCCCAGAAGCAATGTCGGTAACTTCGCTCCGCGACTTGATACGAAGCTTACAAGCTTCGGGAAACTCTCTTCGAACGGGCCTGGTCGTCCCTTCGGATACCATATGAAATGGCCGATGCCGAGCGACGCGAAATCTTCGCCCTGGTTCCATGAAGTCAGGCCGGAAATAGTTCCATTACACTCATTTTGCCAGACTCTTTTTCCAACTTTCAAAGCGTCGCTATGCGAGATCGTAATCGCCTGCGCCGGTGTCCGGCCAGAGTGCAATCAGTCCGGCGGTGGCTACCCCTGCAAATGGCAAGCCGACGCCACGGAATTGATGGCAAAGCTGTTTTCTTGACGGGCGGCATTTATCCATTAGCGTGCGACTTTCTGCGGCGACCAACCTTAAACTAAAACGGCGCGGAAACACGATCTTATGAAACGTTTTATTGTTATTATCAGCGCATCCTTACTTGCATTCCCATTGTTCGGGCAAGAGAAATCACCACAGCTCAAAGACCAAAAAGACAAGGTCAGCTACAGCATCGGCATGCAAATCGGATTTAATCTCGGTCGGCAAAAGGTGGACATTAACCCCGATATCCTGGCCGCCGGCATTAAAGACGCCATTGCCGGCAAACCGCAACTGACGCCGGACCAGACCAAGGACATCATGGCCCAATTCGAAAAAGACATGGAACAGAAACAGAAAGAACTCGGAGAGAAAAACAAGACCGAAGGCGCGAAGTATCTTGAAGAGAATAAGAAGAAAGCCGGTGTAAAAACGACTGCCAGCGGTCTCCAATACAAAGTCGTCAAAGATGGAACTGGAGCGCAGCCCAAAGCCACCGACATGGTGACAGTGAATTATCGGGGCACTCTGATCGATGGGACGGAGTTTGACAGTTCGTACAAGCGCGGCCAACCGGCGACGTTTCCGGTCAACGGAGTAATCAAAGGCTGGACCGAAGCGCTTCAACTGATGAAGCAGGGATCAAAGTATCAGTTGTTCATTCCCTCGACCCTCGCGTACGGCGAGCGTGCAATGGGCCCGGACATCGGTCCAAACTCGACCCTGATTTTTGAGGTTGAATTGCAGGATGTGAAACCGCCTGCGACGCCTGCACCTCAGGGTTCTCCGAAGGTTCCGGCTCCGCCGGCTCCGCCGTCACCGGCGCCAACCAAGAAGTAGCAGCAGCGAGGAGCAGTAATCAACCTGCCGGCGGGCGGAGAACTGCCGGCCCTACCAACATGACGTGGCAGGGCGCGTCACTCCTGTGCGCGCAGAGTCTGTTCCTAGCGGGTCGAAATGGATTCCCATCGCAGCACCGGCGCATCGCCCCATAAAGACTCCAAGCTGTAGAAGGAACGCTTGTCGTGATGAAAAATGTGGACGACCACTTGTAGATAATCGAGGACCATCCATTGGCTGGCGGGAAATCCGTCAACTGCGACAGGCCGCAGCGAATAGTCTTCGCGTAACCGTGTCTCAATTTCGTTGGCAATTGCTTTGAGTTGAGGCTCGGACGTGGCCGAGCAGATCACGAAGAAATCCGTAAAGCTCGAGATGCTGCGCAAATCCAGCACGGCAATGTCCTCTGCCTTTTTGTTCGAGGCGAGTTCAGCGCAGGTTTTTGCTAGATTTTCCGACGTTATTGCAATTGCTCCCGATAAAGGTTTTCGCGCTTAATAATTTCTTCCACCGACTCGGGTACGAGATAACGAATCGATTCGTTTTGCGCAATTCTCCGTCGTATCTCCGTGGCGGAAATATCGATGGGGCGGTGAATCAACTGATAAGAATGTGAGGGTTGTTTGCCGGTCCGGTCGAGAACCACGAAGCCAACCATCTTCTCCAGTTCGGCGAAGCGATGCCACCGGGGCAGTTGTCCAACGTTGTCTTCACCAATCAAGCAGTAGATGGACGCATCGGGTTCGCGTCGCCGAATTCCCTCTACCGTATCGATCGTGTACAAAGGCGGCGGTCGCAGCAGCTCGCATTCATCCACTTCAAACTTCGGCTCGCCTTTGATCGCCGCTTGCAACATAGCTAATCGTACTTCGCCGCTCGCGATCGGAGCGGCCTTCTTGAGAGGGGAAATCGCCGCTGGCACCAGGATGACTTTGTCGAGGTCGAGCGTTTCAATCGCTTCGCGAGCGAGAATAAGATGCGCGTGATGGACCGGGTCGAAGGTGCCGCCATAGATCGCGATCTTCTTCAATCCCCCAACGGTTAAACGCTCTACGCTCAACGTTCAACTAAAAGCGTTTTATTTGAGTGCGACGATCAGTTTCGTTAATGAAAAGCACGCTGAGCGATTGCAAATCTAACTGACTCAAAAAATCAGCGTCTGTCGCACGGCTTTAGAGCGTGCCTGAAGCGCGTGCTTTGCGCAATTCGTTTCCCTTGGTGGACTGCTCAGGTCGGCTGAGTTTGTACCACACTGGGCGGCAATCGTGCACTGAGTGCCTGGCGCATCGCGGTTTCGGTGTTGTGCTTGTGCAGCGCGACATCGATCGCCGCTTTCAGCTCCGGAGTGGTGTAAGGCTTCAGCAAATACCCGAACGCGCCGGATTCGACTGCGCGCGCTACCGTTTCAGTAGATGCGTGCGCGGTCAGGAACACAACCGGAATATCGAGGTGCCCGCGAATTGCGGCAGCAGCTGCAACACCGCTGATTCCACCATCCAATTGAATATCCATGAGCACAAGATCGGCGCGATTGTCTTCGGCAGCGCGGAGCGCGTCGGCAGCAGTGCTCGCGTCACCGGCGATTTCGTAGCCGAGTTCCGCGAGCTCGTGTTTGAGCGCTAATACAGTCAGCGCTTCGTCTTCAACGATCAGAATACGTTTTTTTGACATAATGTAGTTATTTAGGGTTACAGATTAACGCCTGGTTATTGACGTGACATTTTGCTTGGAAAAGCAATGGTCGCGCACGTGCCGCCCGCAGGCATGCGGCTGACGACGAATTCGCCGCCAAGTTGGCGTGACATTGCTCGGACGAGGTCTATGCCGGTTCCGCCTTGCTCTTCAATTTCGATCGGCGGTGGGAGAAATCCGTTGCCATCATCAAGGATCGTTAACTTTACTCGATCGCGAGTCGTGCGCAGTTCAGCATCGACCTTTCCCGTAGCGCGGCCATGGAATGCGTGCTTCAGAGAATTCAGCAGCAATTCGTTAGCGATCAGGCTAAGCAAAATGCTTTGATCGAGATTAAGCGGAACGTGATCGGCGGAAACGTTAAGTGCGAGTTTGCAACCCGCGGGCTTGTGCGAGCGCAGCAGCATTTCCGTCAGCTCACGCAAATGCGGCGCAAAATCGAGGTGTGACTGTCCCCGCTCATTGTAGAGTTCTTCGTGAAGACGGGCCATGGCGTTGATGCGATCGCGACATTCGGTGAAAACGTCGCGAACAGCCGGTTCAGCAAATTTGTTAGATTGAAGTCTCAGCAAGCTGGATACGATTTGCAGGTTGTTCTTCACCCTGTGGTGAATTTCGGTGAGCGAAACAGTCTTTAGCGCTAGTAGCGTCTTCAGTCGTTCGTGTGCGCGACGGGACGAAATTACCAGTTCAGCCAGAGCGGCCGATGCCAGTATGAGTATGCCGGCATTAATGTAAGGGAGCGCAATAAGGCGTCCACTGCGGGGCACCATCAAGTCCGCCATGAGCACTGTCGCTCCGCAAAGTGCCGCGATGAACCAGCCGGCTTTGCGTCCTGCCCGCCACGTTGCCAGCACCACCGGTCCGAAATAAAAAACCGTGATAGCGAAGTCGGTAGTCTTGTAATCAATCCAGCCAATCAACAGCATCAGCAAAGCGGACTCGATTACTGCTGCCGTGGGTGAGCGGAGAAAATTAACACTGACGCAAAGCGATTTGTCCGCCGCGGTAAACCGTTGGCGCGCGTCGTAGATTGGCGAATTGACGGGCTGCTCCAGCTGAACTGCAGACATTAGTGCCCCCCGTTCCGTTCCATCAGCACAAATCTAAGACCGTGGACAATCCAGAGTTGTTTAAAAATATGTATGATTTGCGGTTTCCCCTTTTGGGAGAGCCGTTGAATTTACCGTGTGCGCATTGCTCACCGGCTTCACGTGGGTAACAGGTGGAAATACACCATGCCTCCACCATTTCATGCGGTGACGTTCGATCTCGACGGCGTGCTCGCCGACTCCGAACCGTGGTGGAACCAGATCGACGCGAAATTGCTCGCCGAATATGGAATCACTTATCACGGTGAATACCACCGAAACGTCCTCGGCGTGAGTTACCAGGTCGCAGTCGAGTTTTACAAGAACGCTTTTCACCTCTCCGCGTCGGTTGAGGAGTTAATGCGGCTTCGCGGCGAGATCGCTATCGATTTTTTCGCGAACCGTGTGGGTCTGTTTCCTTCCGCAAAGACGACACTGGAACAATTGCGCGAGATGAAGTTGCCACTGGCCGTAGCCACGAGTTCTGTGAGCGCGTCCGCGCGTCCGTTTCTCGACCGAACCGGAATCAGAAGCTTATTTTGCGTCGTCGTCACTGGCGATGAAGTTCAACAAGGCAAGCCACATCCCGATATTTACCTGAAAACCGCGCAGAAACTCGGGATCGCTCCAGAAGCATGTCTCGTGATCGAGGACGCGCTTGCGGGTGTGGCCGCGGCGAAAGGCGCGAAAATGCGAGTCGCCGCTATTCCCGACACGCGCTTCGTGGATCAGCGGGAGTACGAAAAGGAAGCTGATTATGTAATTGGCAGCCTGTCAGAAATTCCGGCCCTCATCCGTTGCGTTAATGCGGTCGCCAGCGAAGAACGTGCCGTCCGATAGAAAATTTTCCTGCAATTCTGAGTTCCTGATTACATTTCTCTGCAAGTATGGCAGAACAAGAACCTTTCCGTATTTTCGCTACGTCGCGCATCGGAGACGGAGCGGAAAATCTTCTGCGCGCGCGCGGTTACGACCTTGAGGTGTTTCAGGGACCTGAGGCGCCGCCGAAGAAATTGATCATCGAGAAAGTGAAGAGCGGCATCGACGGATTAATCACCACGTTGCGGGATCCGATTGATGAGGAAGTATTTGAGGCGGGGAAGGGGAGTCTGAAGGCTGTGGCGCAAATCGCTGTCGGCTTCGACAACATCAATCGCGCCGACGCGAACAGATACAAAATCCCGTTCACGAACACCGCCGACGTACTCACCGAAGCCACGGCGGAGTTTGCGTTCTTCATGATGGGCATGCTCGCGAGAAAAATGTGGCAGAGCGAGCAACTCGTACGCGAACAGAAGTGGCCGTCGTGGCATCCGTTTCTGCCGTTCCTTGGCGATGAGGTCACGGGCAAAACCATCGCCATCATTGGCACGGGTCGTATCGGCCTGGCGATGATCAAAAAATGTTCCGGATTCGACATGAATATTCTTTGTTACGATCCGGCGTATCAGAATCACGAATTCATCAAAGCGATTCAGGAGTTGATGGACCTGCGCCATGCACGTGGCATTCAGAAAGAGAAAACAGGAATCAGGTATGTTGATTTCGAGGATGCTCTGCGTGCTGCCGATTACGCGAGCTTGCACGTGCCGCTGTTAAGGGAGGGCGAGGCGAACAAACCGACTTATCACCTCATCAACGAGAATACGTTAAAACTGATGAAGCCGACCGCGTACTTGGTAAACAGCTCGCGTGGCCCCGTCGTGGACGAGAAGGCGCTCGCGAAGGCGTTGAAAGAAAAAGTGATTGCAGGTGCAGCGCTCGACGTCTTCGAGAAAGAGCCGCTCCCGCCCGATTCACCGCTGCTCGATCCTGAGATCGCGGATCGTTGCCGTCTGTTTCATCATTTCGCCAGCGGCGCGCAGATTACTCGTCTCGACGTCGACCCAGAAAAAGGCATGGCAGGCCGCTGTGTACAGGGACTCATCGATGTTCTGGAAGGCAATTACGGCGGCGATCCGACAAAGATGCCGTACGTCGTGAACAAGGAAGCTTTCATCGCATGAGATTCATAGATGTTGTTGTAGTGGCGCTTGTGCCAAGCGCCGGATGACAGGCGTTTGACACAAGCGCCTCTACATTGGCGTGAAACGGGCACTTGTCAGTGGTGGGGCCCGAACCTGATCGATTCGTTATCGTCGATTCTCTCTTGAGAATCGGTAAACGGGCGAAACACATGGCCAGATTGCGCTTTTGCCAGTGGTAACAAAAAATGTTTGCACGGCGGCAATCCTGCTGCTAAATAGTTAACCAGATGGTTAAATATTCCTCAAGAACATTGAATCGAACCTTTGCCGCGCTGGCTGATCCCACGCGACGTCAGATTCTGGCGCACCTGGCGCGTGGCGACAGGCGCGTTACCGATCTGGCCCGACCGCACGACATGTCGCTCCCTGCGGTTTCAAAACATTTGCGGGTTCTCGAGAAGGCCGGTTTACTCCGCCGCCGGCGCTATGGACGCGTGCACGAAATGCAGCTAAACGCCGAACCTTTAAAAAAAGCCGCGCAATGGGTCGACGAGTATCGAAAGTTCTGGGAGGGATCGCTCGATCGGCTGGCGGCCTATTTGGAGAAAACGAACAAGGCCGGCGCCAAAAAAGGAAAGGCCTGACTCATGTGTCCGCTATGCATAGCAAACATCGCCGTTCTGGCGACGACATCGAGCAGCGGAGTCGCAGCCCTTGTGCTCAAAACATTTCGCAGCAGAAGACAACCCAAACAAAAAGAACAGAACAATGAAAACAACAGAGTTGGAATTAGGTCGAGAGGTGGTGTCCGCGAAGGAGTGGGAGACTGCGCGCCAAAAACTTCTCGCGAAGGAGAAAAAGTTGACTCGCGCCCGAGATGCGCTGGCCGGCGAGCGTCGGCGGATGCCGTGGCTGGCTGTGGAGAAGGAGTACGAATTTGACGGCCCACAAGGTAAGGCGAGCCTGCTCGATTTGTTCGACGGCCGCCGCCAGTTGATCGTTTACCGCGCCTTCTTCGAACCCGGTGTGGTCGGCTGGCCCGAACATGCATGCGTTGGCTGCTCCATGGTGGCGGATCAGGTCGCTCACCCCGCTCATTTGAACGCCCGTGATACCACACTAGCGTTCGCCTCTCGTGCGCCGCAGACGGATATCGAACGCCTAAAGGCACGAATGGGCTGGCAGTTTATTCCTTGGTACACGATCACGGACGGCTTCGACAATGACTTTGGCGTGGATGAGTGGCACGGTACCAACGCGTTCATACGCGACGGGGATCGCGTGTTCCGCACATACTTCATCAATAGCCGCGGTGACGAGCAGTTGGGGAATACTTGGAACTACCTGGACATCACTGCGCTCGGTCGCCAGGAGGAGTGGGAGAAGTCGCCGGAGGGCTACCCCCAGACGCCGCCGTATGAGTGGTGGAATTGGCACGACGCATACGGCAGCGACGAAGCGTCCGCCAGGGTCCTCGAACAGGTTCGCCGGGGCCGCGCAGCCGGGCAAGCGGGTGGCGAGACCACGTGATCGCTTACATCACAAGCGAGCTTGATCGAGGAACGGAAATCGAACGTGGGGCGAAAGGAAACAAACAACGCAGGGCCATCGTAGAAAGGAAATAAAGACGATGGAGCCCGATACCAAATGAAAGTGAGTAAACATTATGACTAAAACAAACGATGTAGCTGAAGCGATCATCATGGAGCGCACCCTCGACGCGCCGGTTGCGAAAGTTTGGAACGCATTAACCGATGTTGATCAAATGCGGGAATGGTATTTCGACCTCAAGGAATTCAAGCCAGAGATCGGCTTTGAATTCGAATTCGTGGTCGAACACGAAGGCAACACTTATCACCACTTGTGCAAAGTTACCGAAGTGACTCCGCAAAAGAAAATCGCTTACACCTGGCGATACAAAGGCGAGCCGGGAAATTCTCTCGTCACGTTTGAACTATTTCCCGAGGGCAATAAGACGCGACTGAAGCTCACGCACACGGGAATCGAAACCTTTCCGCAGACGCCCGCGTATGCGCGGAAGAATTTCGAGGCTGGCTGGACTGCGATAATCGGATCGGAACTGAAACAATTCGTTGAAAAATCGAAAGGAAAAACATGAGCGAGAAAACCGCAGAGAAAAAATCGCTCGAAATCGTAAGATTCATCAAGGCGACGCCCGCTCGCGTTTACGAGGCATGGACCGATCCAGCGCAATTGAGCGAATGGTTTGGCCCAGAAAACGTGCGTACCCGGAACATCAGTGCGGACGTTCGCGTCGGTGGAAAATATCGCTGGGATTTGATCACGCAGGAGGGCGAAGACTGGGCTGCGTTCGGCGAATACCGTGAATTGGTTCCGGGCAAGAAAATTGCGTTCACGTGGCAGTGGGATGACGATGAAGCATGGGAAAACCGGACCAGCGTTGTCACTGTTGAACTCTCCGAGTCTGACGGCGGAACGGAACTCCGATTGAGACACGAGCAATTACCGAGCGAAGAATCATGCGATCGTCACAGTGAGGGCTGGAACAATCTTCTCGATCGACTTGAACAATTTTTACTGTAGGGCGTTTCTGTGAACCCTGAAAGCATTCGGGGCTGACACAGGCGCAGAAATCGGAACTTAAACAAAGGAGGAGAAATGAACACCGAAGAAGTTGCAAAAAAAGTCATGGAATTGGTTCGAAAACAAGCCTGGTACGAAGCGCTCGATACGCTTTACGACGACAACATCGTGAGCGTGGAAGCTTACAGCATGGGCGGCGGCTCACCGGAAACTCGCGGCAAGGAAGGCGTGCGCGGCAAAATCGATTGGTGGGTGAACGCGATGGAAGTCCACAGGTTCGATGCCAAGGGGCCGTTCGTCGGTCACGATCGATTCGTCGTGCAGTATGATGCCGATGTTACCGACAAGAAGTCTAAAGAGCGCCGACAGTTGTCCGAAGTTGGGGTCTACACGGTGAAGGACGGAAAAATAGTGCGCGAAGAGTTCTTGCCGAGCGTGGATTGATTCGCGCGTGGCAAACTTCGGGTCGACTTCGACACGACCCACTCGCTATTGAACAACGTGTTAGCGATTGGCTGACACGCCGGCGACGACTTAGACCATGGCAGCGCCGCAGAAAGTGGGCTGTTGGAAACACGCGAAGTGGCTCTTGTTGACGGCTCACCAGCTCCAGAAACTCCCTCAGCAGAAAACCATCAACAATAGGAGGCGAACCATGAAAAAACTAATTATCACGCTTGGCTGTGTGCTGATTACGCTGCTGGCATCCGCCCAGCCGAGTTCGACGGATAAGAAACAAGGAGCAACAACAACTGAACCTATAGAGGTAACCGGAAGGATCATCAGAACGATGATTGCGGAAGGCGCGGCTGCCAGTTATCAGCCTCGCAATACACTCGTTGTTCGGGAGGACAGTTCGAATAATCCGGGTCGTTATGTTCTCAACGGACGTGGTCACGTTGTGAACAAGGCAGGAGAAATCGTCCAATCCGCCATCAAACCCGGCGCGCGCGTGCGCGTTTATTACGCAAACATGGGCGATTTGCGTATGATTGATCACGTGGTCGTTGTGGACTGAGTCGCACGCGGAAAGATAAGCCGCAGGGTTCCGTAAACCCTGCGGCTTTTTTTGTGTGTCGTTCAACCAGACTACGCATCAAACCAAATTTGCGTGGATCAAACGACGCCTTTGAGCAAGTTGCTGCAGTGGAACTTTCGACGGTTGCGAATATTGCGACGGCCCTCACGGTTTTGACGGCTGTCGTTTTTGGATTGATTGAGATGCGGCGGGCGCGGAAGGAACGAGAAGAGCGGGCTGCCTTCGTGGCTGTCCAGGCGATTCTGAGACCGGCTTGGAGGCTCAGACTGTCAATCAGTGAATAGCCTACTACGCGGCGACCCGAGTTCGCTTTACGAGTCGAAGGCGACGCGCGATGGTCGCGCGCGTGTGAAACCAATGAGCGTATCACTGCAAAAAAGGTGGCGACCGAAAGCAGGGTGGGGTGTGCCGCTGGCGTGGCTGACACTTTGCGTTGTTTGGAGCTCTACCTGGCTTGCCATTAAAATCGGATTACGCGATCTCCCCCCGATTTCATTCGTGGCGATTCGTTTTCTCATCGCGATTATAGTGCTCGTAGCCGTCTCGATGGGCCGGACGCATCTGCTTCCGCGAGGGCGCAACGATTATATCGTTCTTGCCATCACGGGAGTCCTCATGTTTGCCGTGAACTACACGCTGTTGTTCTGGGCGGAGCTGCATGTTTCGTCAGGTCTTGCTGCAGTGTTGCAGGCAACGATACCCATGTTCGGCATAATGTTTGCCCATTGGATGCTGCCCGATGAACCGTTAAGGTTACAAAAGCTCGCCGGCGCAATCATTGCACTCGGTGGCGTTACGGTGATCTGCGCCCGGCTGTTCGGGTTTAACGGTCCACTGGCTTTCTGGGGTGGCGTGGGTGTCGTCGTTGGCGCCGCGAGCGCGGCCTACGCAAACGTGCTTGTTAAGGCGCGGTCGATGCAGCTTGCGCCCGCGATGCTCGCGGCGTGGCAGATGATTTTCGGAACTGCGCCGTTGTTACTGCTTGGGTTCGCTGTTGATGGAAACCCGGTGCGCTTTCACTGGACCCCGTCGTCGCTCTTTTGCCTGCTCTATCTGGCTGTGATCGGCTCAGCACTGACGTTTCTGCTTTTGTACTGGCTGCTCCCGCGCCTGACGGTCGCGCAACTGCAAAGCATCTCGCTCATCACTCCACCCGGAGCAGTCATGCTCGGGTGGTTGTTAGGCGGTGAAACATTTCCGCTCTCGTCGTTGTTAGGCGCGGCGCTGGTCCTTGTAGGCGTGTGGATGATTTTCCGAAAGGCGTCTCCGCCGGAGCCCTTGATTCAAGAAGGGTAGTTAATTAGCACCGCTGAGTTTACCGACTGGTATTTGTGTTCGAGCGACGGCTTCAAGAACGCATCTGTTCGGCAACGATATGCTGCGGACGTTCTTAAATCGTTGCCGCGTTTAGCACCATCACATTCGTGATCCAACCGACCACAAGCCCGTTCTTAGTTCCGTCTTGTGTAACCAGGATATCGAGACATTGCGGATTTTTGTCTAGAAGATCCTTGGCATCGGCGAGCGTTGCGTCTGGAGCGACCGGCAGGAAGCTATTAACGATGTAGTCTTTCAGCTTTGAATCCTCTAGCAAATCTTTGAGTGACAGCGTTGATTCGTCCACGTCTGGAGGACGCTTCATGGGAGCCACAAATGCGTCGATGATGCTTCGATGGAGCACATATTTACCCTTGCTCTCGGCATCCAGAATAGGAAGGCGTTGTCGAGGGTGCGATTTGTCTTTTTCAAAGCCCTCATCGATGAGCTCTCTTATCGTAATGTCCGCCTCGGTCTTGTCTGGCGGAATCTTGAAAGTTGTGACCTCATCAATCTTCATCATCGCTTGACTGGCAGCCTCAGCCTGGAGCTTTTCGCGCGGTGAGAGCTGACGCACGAGGTTGGCAGCGCTTCTTGAAGCCGCCTCGAAGTTCACCTGTCCGAAATAGAAAGCGAGGACGGTTCCTACCCAGGCTCCGATCACCGGCAGAAGCACGCCGAGTACGTACTTGGCGATGTCGAAGAATTGATCCCTTTGTTCCTTTTCGGGGAAGCGAATCGCGTTTATGCCGGCAACCAAAATGATAAGAGCCGCTATGGCGAGGATCGCTACCAGGGCCCAGGTCGTGACCGTCTTGGCCAACGCAATCCTAAACCTGCTGTCGCCCTCGGGTTTATCGTTAGTCGGCATGACGTTCTATGCTGTGCCCTTCTTGTTCACCGCATTTCAGTCTGTTTCCCTCCGAATAATCAAGCAAATTTCTACGAAACGAATGGTATTGCCTCAACTCGACGGATTGAGTAATTGCCTGAAGAGATACTAGGAATCGGAGCCAAGTAAACCAACTCCACGCACCCAGTCTGGCACAAAAAAAAGGGCTGTTCGGGAGCCACTAATTCAGGACGGCTAGTCAGTTCACACGTTGGCCGCGACCCACGCAGCGATCGTGGCTTGAGAGTGCACTGGGCCGAAGAGTTTGTCTGGGCAACTCGTGCCTCCAGGCCGGCTATAACCCGGCGTGAAATCGTGGCCGAAGATATTCGTGCGCGGGATCTGATGTTCCTGGAGTAACCAGCGGATCAACGCGGCGGAAGCCACGGCCTGCGGCGCAGCAAGAGAGTCAGTTTCGCTGCCGACGTGTTCGATACCGATGGAACCGGCGTTAGCGCCCATACAATGATTCGCGCAATCACTGTCGTTGACCATCTGGTAAATGCCACCGTTGCGATCAATGACATAGTGCACGGAAACCTTCCGCGAATCGCTTTTTTGAAACTCCGCCAGTGCACTTGCCAGCGAACCTTCAGTGCAATGCAAAACAATTTTGTCGATCTTTGTTCCGACCTGGCGGCAGGAACAGTTCGGGCTGTGGATGAACTGTTGGATGAAAGGCTTTCCCAACGACGCAGGTCGACTAACCGGAGCAGCTTGCTTGACGCGCTTTGCAGGTTTCACCGGTATCGCGCGCAGTGCTAAGATCGTTATTCGAACGACATCATCCGTCTGCAATCCCAGAGCTTTTGCTAATCCCGGAGACAAATCCGCCACGCGCCCGGTCGAAATATTCGGACCCCAGTCAACCGGCCGCGCATCTGCTACGCGCCCATTTGCAGGGTTCTCTACGCGCGCCAGCGCACGCCTCAAAAATTCCCTTGGCGTGTCGTTATAATTCCAACGGCAGGCAAAATAGTATTTCTCTGAGTCGAGCCGCCGCCCAAGTCCAGTTGTGCCTGGCGGCGGCGTCGCTAGAAACAAGTACGAATATTTCGGGTCTCGCAGATCAGCCGGTGTAAAAAGCGCAAGCCCTTCGTCCGCTGACATCCCCTTGTCGCGTGGCCCGCCGAACGTGGACATTTTTCCTTCGACCCGGAAGAGAATCTCCTCAACCGGTTGGATCTTCTTTTTAGCAGGCTTTTTCCGCTGCGGACGTTTGGCGACTGGTCTTTTCTTTGGTGATTTGCGCTTTTGCGCCATGGGAAGATTCCGATTTTCCTTTTCGGCACATCGAACTACGACTGCGCCAATTGACATTTTTTTAGAAGATTTCCAAACCTAAGACAAGCACTGTTTTAAGCCGGGTCAGAGTCTGTTCTCACTGCGAAATCCATTTTCGCCGATCTTAGAAGGAGCTTAGAATGCACGCCGCAGCGCCGATGTGGCGGAATGGTAGACGCAACGGACTTAAAATCCGTTGGGCTGTAATTGGCCCGTGCCGGTTCGAGTCCGGCCATCGGCAATTTTCGATTGCGAATGTTGGATTGCAGATTGCAGATTCGCAGACTAACAAGCTCCCTCAAGGCTATGAGAAATTATATCAAGCAGCGAATGGCACGACTCGGTATTCGTGACGCTGACGTAGAAGAAAGCTTTGCGCGGTCCGGGGGACCGGGCGGTCAAAACGTCAACAAAGTTTCAACCGCGGTGACGCTGCGGCATGTCCCGAGCGGCATCAGCGTCACCGTCCAGGATTCGCGTTCGCAAGCAGTGAATCGCAAGCTCGCGCGGGAACGATTACTCGACGCCGTCGAAACCAGGCGCAAGGCGCGCCGCGCGGCAGAAATTGCGGAACACGAAAAAGCGCGCCGACGAAAATCCCCGCGGCCGCCGGCGCTCAAGCGAAAAATTTTGGAATCGAAACGCAAACGCGGCGAGCTAAAGAAGCAGCGGGCAAACATCGAGTTCAGTTGAGATCACCAAAGCAGCTCTTGTAACGGCGTAATGCCCATCAGGCGATTTGGAATGTTCGTGGACAATGTAATTTTCTGGCCAGTCACCAGCGGCGACTGCTCTCGAGGTGACGACGAGCGCGAACAGAACAAGCAAGGCTCGATGTGTAAGACGCACGACAAAAGAGTACCGGGTTCGTGCGCTTGTTTGAAAGAATAATTCTGAGTCCTAATACATCTGCCGACGCGACTTGTGACGAATTGGTTTGTGAATAAACCAGTCAATCTATGAAAAAAGCAATGTTATTGAGCGGTGTTGTAGCGGTTGTGGGCCTGACCTTGGTTTCGTGCTCGAGCACGCCAGAGACCACCACGACTACAACGCGTCAAACCACAGTCCAAACGGCAGCCCCGCCACCGGTTCCCGTGTCGCGGACGACGACTACGACGCATATGGGCGGCGGCTACTGATTGCCAAAGCCGGGCGCGGTTGCGTCTGCTGTAGGCACGGCCCTGTAGGCGATCTTCGCAATTGAACAGCGAAACGGAAACCGGCCAACGGCCGGTGGGGCTACGGTTGCGAATAGGCTCAGGATTTTTCTAAGCGGATTCTTCTGCGCTTTGGGCTTCCTCTTCCTCGGCCTGACTGACTACGGGGGCGATTGCCTGAAGTTTTTCGTCATTGCGCAAATCCATCAGTTTCACGCCCATCGTATTGCGGCCGGTCTCGCGAATTTCTTTCACTCGCGTGCGTACCATCTGTCCTTTGTTGGTGATGAGCATAATTTCGTCAGTCTCACGGACAGTGAGTGCGCCAACGACTTCGCCGGTTTTCTCGCCGGTTTTCATGGTGATGATCCCTTTGCCGCCGCGTGATTGCCGCCGGTAATCATCGAATCCCGTTCGCTTACCGATTCCGTTCTCACCGGCCACAAGGAGCATCGCGTCCGGGTCGACAATGGCACTACCAACGACGTGATCGCTTTTCTCCGGGCGAATTCCCCAAACGCCGACCGTGTTGCGGCCCTGATCGCGTAATTGTTCTTCATGAAAACGTAAGCTCATTCCTTTTCTGGTGATGAGCACGATCTCATTGTTGCCGTTTGTTAGTTTCGCGTCGATCAAGCGATCGCCGTCTTCGATTTGAATGGCGATTATCCCGCCGCGTCGCACGTTCGCGTAATCCGACAAATTCGATTTTTTGACGATGCCCGATTGCGTCGCGAAAACGATATGCAAATTTTCGTCCCATGTTTGATCGACGGCGTTCGGTCCCGTGCCTGATATTTTGGATTGGACTCGAATCGTCGCCGCGATTTTTTCATCGGGCTTGAGCTCAAGAATGTTTGCGATGGAACGCCCTTTTGCCGCGCGTCCCATCTCGGGAATCTCGTAAACTTTTTCCACGTAAGCGCGCCCTGTAGCGGTGAAGAACATCAGGTAGTCGTGCGTGGTAGCAGCGAAAAGGTGCTGGACGAAATCGCCTTCCTCCTCCTCGGTTGCGCCGTCGCGTGTCTGCATGCCAATCACGCCTTTGCCGCCGCGCCGCTGTGCGCGAAATGCGCTCACGGCCGTCCGCTTGATAAAGCCGGCGTGCGTGATGCTGATGATGCAACCCTCGTTGACGATAAGGTCTTCGATGTTGATCTCCGCTTCGTCAGGAGCAATTTCCGTCAGGCGGGGGAGCCGTACTTGTCGCGGATTTCGCGCAGTTCTTTTTTGATGATGCTGAAGACGCGCTGCTCTTTGGCAAGGATGTCGCGCAAATCATTGATGGTCTCGACGAGTTCCTTGTATTCGTTGACGATTTTTTCGCGCTCGAGTCCGGTCAGCTGATACAGACGCAGGTTCAGGATTTCGTCCGCCTGTTGTTCGCTGAATGCATAGCGGCCATCGGTGAGGCGCGCAGGATTGCGAATGAGGATACCGAGTTGTTCGACCTGGCGTTTCGTAAATTCGAACGCAAGCAGTTTCACTCGCGCTTCGTCGCGATTAGCTGATCCGCGGATGATGCGCAGGAATTCATCGAGATTGGCCAGTGCAATCAGATAACCTTCCAGGGTTTCGGCGCGCTCCTCGGCCTTGCGCAGTTGGTATCGCGTACGACGCAGGACGACTTCGCGGCGATGGTCGATATAAACTGCGTTAGCGTCCTTGAGCGGCAGCAACTTCGGACGGCCGTGGTCGATCGCCAACATCATCGCGGCAAACGAACTCTCCAGCGCGGTGTGCTTGTAGAGATTGGCAATGATGACTTTCGGGTTGGCGTCGCGTTTGAGCTCGATGACGACGCGCGTGTTTTCGTCCGATTGATCGCCGACGTAGCTGATGTCGGTAAGCACTTTGTCGTTTACCAACTGCGCGATGCGCTCAACCAACGTGGCGCGGTTCACGCCATAAGGAATTTGCGTGATAACGATTTGTTCACGGCCGCCTTTGAGTTCTTCTACTCCCGCCTTGCCGCGCACTTTAATACTGCCACGGCCGGTTTCGAAATATTGGCGAATCCCGGTGACGCCGCAGATCACGCAGCCGGTCGGGAAGTCCGGTCCCTTAACGTGCTCCATCAACTCATCCAGCGTAATGTCGGGATTGTCGATCTGCTCGCAAATGCCATCGATGACTTCCACAAGATTGTGCGGAGGAATGTTGGTGGCCATGCCGACGGCGATGCCGGTCCCCCCATTAACAAGCAGGTTAGGAAACGCAGCTGGGAAAACTTTTGGTTCGGTGCGTGTCTCGTCGTAATTGGGGACAAAATCGACCGTGTCCTTCTCCATGTCTGTCATCAGCGCCGCGCCGAGATGGGTCATGCGCGCTTCGGTGTAGCGCATCGCTGCTGGCGGATCGCCTTCGACGGATCCGAAATTCCCCTGGCCGTCGACCAACCGTTCACGCATAGCCCACGGCTGTGCCATATGGACCAGCGTGGGATAGATCACTGCTTCACCGTGCGGGTGATAGTTACCGCTGGTGTCGCCGCAGATCTTTGCGCATTTACGGTGCTGCCGTCCTGGGAAAAGCGACAGGTCGTGCATCGCAAACAGAATTCTTCGCTGCGATGGCTTGAGTCCGTCGCGCGCATCCGGCAATGCGCGAGAAATGATGACCGACATCGAGTAATCGAGGAATGATCGCGATACTTCCTCGGCTACATTTATGGGCTCTACTTTTTCGTTTGGATTCAACATGACTTGCTTTAGCCGGAGGCTGGCGAATATGCGGAAGGGCGCTCGGCTACGAAACGCTCCTCCCACATGCGCGAAATTTCATCGGCTTGCCGGGTCGTCACAGGTGGACCAACGCGCGCACCAGCCGGAAGTTTGATTCTCAGAAAGTTTAGCACTGCGCGAATTGTCCTCTCATAATCCCGGCACAGCTTTTCATACTCCACGTTGAACGGTTTGATACCGATCCGTTGGAAAAAATCGTCCCAGATTTTCTCCTGCCGTTCCGCTTCGTGCAGTGACTGCTCGATCAGGTCCGGATCGAACTCCGGCTCGCGCAGAATGCCTTTGCCCTTCTGCACTTTCCAAAGTCCTGTCTGAAGTGCGCGAGCCGTGGACAGTGCCTGGCGCAATTTGTGGCGTCTCACGATGCGCAGAAAACGAAGACGGGGAAAAGCACTCCGCAACAGCTCCAAGTCGCCCGGTGTAGAATTTCCAAAACCGTGTGCCTCTCGCAACCGCGCGAGGAAATCGTCCAGATACCAGCTCATCAGTTTGAAACCGAACACCTCGTTGCGCGTTACCTTTGTGTTCACGATGGTGCGCACATACGCGGCGTAACCAGCTGCCGGATCGATTCCGAGCTCCTCGGCGTAGCGGGATTTCGCCTTCGGTAAAAAAAATTGTTTAGGAATGCCTGCCCGGCGGGTGTCGCGCAATCCGTCGGTGAGCAAATTGCTCCCCGAACGAGGAATCGTGCAAACCACATAACATCGCCGCGGATGCCGCAGCTTATGAAACAAACCTCCCATCTCTATACGTCGAGATTCCGCACATTCAGCGCGTTATCTTCGATGAACTGGCGCCGAGGCTCGACGACGTCGCCCATCAGAATCGTGAACATCTTGTCGGCGTCGACAGCGTTGTCCTCATTCAAGTCAACTTTCAGCAGTTTGCGTTTCTCGGGATTCATTGTGGTCTGAAACAACTCCTTGGCATTCATTTCACCGAGACCCTTGAAACGTTTGATTTGCACTCCGCGGCGGCCAATCTCCAAAATCTTTTGCAAGATTTCCGGAATGGAAAACAGCGGATGCGAAATCGATTTCTCGCCTTCGCCTTCGCTCAACTCGAAGATGGGACGATCGCTGGCCGCGTAATGATCAACTTTCAAACCTTTTCGAGCCAGTTCGGCGATAATTTTTTCGATCGCAGCAGATTCGTGTAACTCGACCAACCTGCCACGTCGGCGTGTTCCATCCGCTCGCGCCGGCACCTCGCTTAACGGCAGCAACTCCTGCCCGATCTCAGTGTCGAACAAGTTGAGATCGAGGTTTTCCTGATGAAATTTGCGAACCGCTTTCTCGTCGTGAAAATAATGTGCGGTTTCCTCATTCCCATCGCGCACTTTCACAAGATAATTGGGGAGCTTGTCCGACCGGGAACTGCGGTGGCCGAGGTAAGTTTCAAAGTCCCCGCCGTGGCGCCGCACTGCTTCACTTAGTTTCGCGAGTTTCTCGAGCGATTCGAGGATGTCTTTCAGTTGTGCTGCAGTGAATTCTTTCTCGTCGGCGAGATTCTTTAGCCGCACGTCCTCGGCGCCCAGGGAAATAAGAATCTTGTTCAGCCGCGCGTCGTCTTCGACGTATTCCTCGCGTTTTTTTCGTTTGATCTGATAAAGCGGCGGTTGCGCGATGTAAATTTTTCCTGCGCGCACCAAGTCGGTCATCTGCCGGAAGAAGAACGTCAGCAACAGAGTGCGAATATGGGAGCCGTCCACATCCGCGTCGGTCATGATGATGATGCGGCCGTAACGAAGCCTGGTCATGTCGAACACCGCTTCGTCTTTGCCGTTGTTCTCTTCTTTCGATTTGCCGATCCCGGTACCGATTGCCGTGATCATCGCCCGGATCTCGGCGTTTTTGAGAAACTGGTCTTCGCGCGCTTTCTCTACGTTGATAAGTTTACCGCGAATTGGCAGGATCGCCTGGTAGCGTCGATCGCGTCCCTGTTTCGCCGAGCCACCCGCTGAGTCGCCCTCGACAATGTAGAGTTCGGTCAATTCCGGATCGCGCTCAGAACAGTCGGCCAATTTTCCTGGCAAACCGCCCCCTGTGAGCGCACCTTTACGGATTGTTTCGCGCGCTTTGCGGGCAGCCTCGCGTGCTCGGGCCGCGGTAAGGACCTTCTCGAAAATGCGGCGCGCGATCGGCGGGGTTTTGTCGAAGAACGTCATTAAGCCGTCGTACACAGTCGAGTTCACGATTCCGTCGATCTCCGTGTTAACGAGCTTCACCTTCGTTTGCGATTCAAAGCGCGGATTGGGCAGTTTAAGGCTGAGAACGGCTGTTAGCCCTTCGCGGTACGTCGTCTCCCGAAAGGGACGGGTCCTTGTCCTTAAGAAGGCTGTTTTGTTTTGCGTACTGATTGATTGCCCTTGTGAGCGCAGTGCGGAAGCCAGTGAGATGGGTGCCTCCGTCAGGGTTCGAGATGGAATTCGCGAACGGCAAAATCTGATCGTTGTAGCTATCGTTGTATTGGAGCACGACATCCACAAAAACTTCGTCGCGCTGTCGTGCGATCACGATCGGTTTGGGATGCAAGACCTGTTTGTTTTCACCCAATTGCCTAACGAACTCTTCGATC
>CAWDMG010000008.1:0-131104 GCA_963803285.1 uncultured Verrucomicrobiae bacterium
CGTTAAAGTAAGACCTAAGTCCAACAGTCGATGAACATGTATCCATTTAAGATCGCCGGTCGATTTCTGATTTAAACTCCGGGGCTTATGAGCGGTGATGATCACAGCGAGCAGCTGGATCTGCTGCAGACAATCATGGTGGAAGTAACAGCCGCCACCGATCTTTCGTCGGCGTTGGAAATTGTGCTGCAGCGCGTCTGCGAAAAGACCGGCTGGGTCATTGGCCAGGCGTGGGTCCGAACGAGGAGGAAACTTCACTTAATTTCGTTTCAGGATGGTATTGCGGTGATGGTGCGCTGAAACTTTTCAAGGCCGTTTCTGAGAAAGTCCACTTTGAACCCGGAGTTGGTCTTCCGGGACGGGTTTGGCAATCAAAGCAGCCGGCATGGGTCGAGGATGTCAGGCATGACCCGAATTTTCCCCGATGGCCGCGGCCAAAGAGGTCGGGCTACAGACCGCCGTCGGCCTTCCCATCCTTTCGGGCCAGGGGGTGATCGCGGTGATCGAATTTTTCATGCGCGAGTCGCGGCGTGAAAACGAGCTTGGTCAAAGTCATTGCGGCAGTCGCGGCCCAATTGGATTTGGTCATCGAACGGAAACGCGCTGCGGAAGAACTCGCCCGTGCCAACGAGATTCTTCGATCCATTCTATCCAACATGAGCGAAGCGGTCATTGTCGCTAATAAAGAGGGAAAGTTTCTCCTCTTCAATCCGGCCGCGGAACGGATGTTCGGAGCCGGTGCAACTCAGACACCGGCAACCGAATGGCCGCGCCGATATGGACTGTACGTGGCGGACAAGGTCACGCATTTTCCATACGACCAATTGCCCCTCATACGGTCGCTCCATGGAGAAGAGGTGAACAATGTGGAGATGTTTGTCCGGCACGAAAAACTTCCCAGGGATCTGGACCGGGTCAACGGCCGCCCTTTGCGTGGCGCTAACGGAGAGTTGTTAGGCGGAGTGATCGTTTGCCGTAATATCAATGAAATCAAAGAGGAGGAGTTTTTCCGTGCCGGGCAAAGCCGCGTGCTGGAAATGATCGCGGCCGATGCGCCGCTGGGGGACGTGCTCACCAGCCTTGTTCTTCTCATGGAAGGCCAGGCGGACGGATTGCGTTGTTCCATTCTCCTTTTGAATCGCGATGGGAAACATGTCCGCCATGGCGCGGCCCCAAATTTGCCGGAAGTTTACGTGAAAGCGGTAGATGGCTCGCCGATCGGGCCTCGCAACGGTTCCTGTGGCACCGCGATGTATATGCGAAAACCCATGGTGGTGACCAATGTGATGACGGATCCGCTCTGGGCTGATTATCGTGAACTGGCCCAGATTTCCGGATTGCATGCCTGCTGGTCGACTCCGATCGTTTCGTGGCGAGGCGAGGTGTTGGGTTCCTTTGCGATGTATCGTCAGGAAAAGCGCGGCCCGCAGCCGGAGGAGACGCGTCTGACTGAAATTGCTACGCATATTGCAGGGATTGCCATCGATCGCCAGCGGCAACAGGAGGTTCTGCGTGAACGCGATGCCCGCATAGACCTTGCTGCGGAGTCAGCCGAACTCGCTTTCTGGGTTTTATATCCTGAAGAAGGTACCGCCTGGATGAGTGATAAGGGACGCATGATTTACGGCTTCGACTCCAATCTGCCATTGACCTGTGACCTGATTCTTTCACGGGTTCATCCTGATGAACGAGCTGCAGTAAAAGCCGAGTATAATCGTGCTTGTGCTTTGCATGATGCATTCGAGAGCGAGCACCGCCTTCTTTTGCCATATGGGAGAACGCGGTGGGTAATTATGCGGGGACGCTGTTTGCAGGATGAGCACGGAAATCTTTTAGAAACAATCGGGGTGACACTCGATGTCAGTCCGCAAAAGCAGGCCGCTCTTCAATTACAAGTTCAACGCGAAGAGATGGCGCATCGAAATCGTGTGGCGTTAATGGGCGAAATGACTGCGTCTTTTGCGCACGAAATCAATCAGCCTCTGACCGCAATCTCCAACAAAGCCTCTGCAGCGCGTCGTTTTATCGACCGTGGAAATATCGATCCAGTATTGCTGCAGGAATTATTGCAGGAGATGGCGGCGGACAGCCAGCGTGCCGGCGAAGTAATTCGCGGGATTCGAAGTTTGGTGCGCAAAGAAACCAGCGAACAGACGCTGTTGAATCTCAATGCAATTATTTCCGATACCGTGCGGCTGGTCAGCTCCGACGTATTGAACCGCGAAAGCGTTGTCACAACTGAGCTCGACCCCAACGTGCCTGCAGTGCAGGGGACTCTTGTTCAGATTCAACAGGTGTTGCTGAATCTAATCATCAACGCACTCGACGCCATGGAAACACTTCCGCCGGCAGAACGACGTATCATTGTCGCTACGCGCTCCGATAAAGGCGACGTCGCTGAATTTACAGTCCGCGATTTCGGATCGGGACTGCCAAAGGATCGTCCGGACAAAGTTTTCGATCACTTCTTTTCCACGAAACAAAAAGGAATGGGCATGGGTCTCGCCATTGTTCGATCAATTATTGAGGCGCACGGCGGCACCATTAGCGGCGAGAATGCCCCCGATCGCGGCGCACGCATGGTTGTTCGCCTGCCGGCTGCCCGCGGAGAAATCCAGAGAATAGGCGGCGGCATGATCGAATCGAGTACGGCGGAAGCAAACGAGGTCTGTGTAGTGGATGACGATCCTTCTGTGCTCAAATCGATGCATTATCTGCTCGCGTCTGAAGGATTCAAAGTTCGCCCCTTCAATCAAGCCGGGGATTTTCTGGCACACGCAGGCACGCATCATGTGCCGATCGTCGTGACCGACATCTGGATGGATGGGGTAACCGGTCTGGAACTTTTGGCGCGCCTCTGCGCAATCTCACCGCGTACTAAAGTGATCGTCATCACTGCCCGTGAAGATTTGGCGGCGCGCGCCACAGCCATGGCCATCGGCCCGGTAGCATTCTTCATGAAACCGTTCGACGACGAAAAATTCATCGCCGCGGTGCGTGACGCGTTGAATCAAAACTAACGGGAACGCGTTGTAGCGGTGCTTGTACCAAGCACCGAAATACATAAGCAGGCGGTTGGCACAACCGCCTCTACATCTATCAGGCTCCCCGTAGGACTTAAGTCTTATTATCGGTTTTTGTCGCGAGAGATAAGTCCACAAGCGACATGTCGGCCATCGCATGGGGCGAGCCTTGCGAATGAGTCATTTCCGAGTTGTTTCACGAAGACATTCGTCTACCGATCACGCCCAAAACCAAACACACCAAACGTATGAAAATAAAAATCATTCTCAACGCATTCAGTCTCGCACTGATGTGCATTCTCACCGTGTCCGCCAGCGCGCAATCGCCAA
This sequence comes from uncultured Verrucomicrobiae bacterium, assembly GCA_963803285.1. Taxonomy (GTDB): domain Bacteria; phylum Verrucomicrobiota; class Verrucomicrobiia; order Chthoniobacterales; family UBA10450; genus Udaeobacter. Next base: position 3,354 of record CAWDMG010000008.1, read on the forward strand.
CGCCATCCTCCGGAAAGAAACCAAACATCCTCGTCATCATGGGTGACGACATCGGTTGGTTTAACCCAAGTTGCTATAACAGCGGCATGATGGGTTATCGTACGCCTAACATCGATCGGATCGCGGCCGAAGGAGCGCGCTTTACCGATTGGTATGGTCAGCAATCCTGCACCGCAGGTCGCGCCGCTTTTATCACTGGCCAATCGCCGATTCGCACGGGGTTGACGAAGGTCGGCTTACCCGGGTCGGATATCGGCCTGAGTGCCAAGGATCTCTGCGTCGCCGAAGTCCTGAAGCAGCAGGGTTACGCGACCGGTCAGTTCGGCAAAAACCATCTCGGCGACAAGGATGAGTTTCTGCCGACCAGGCACGGCTTCGACGAATTCTTCGGCAATCTCTACCACCTCAACGCCGAGGAAGAACCGGAGAGCCCTGACTATCCAAAGGATCCGGCCTTCAAGAAGAAGTATGGTCCTCGTGGGGTAATCCATTCGTTCGCCGACGGAAGGGTTGAGGACACCGGAGCGCTGACGAAGAAGCGCATGGAAACCGTGGACGAGGAATTCCTTGCCGCCGCGACGGATTTCATCGATCGCCAGGCCAAGGCGAACAAGCCGTTCTTTTGTTACTTCAACTCCACCCGCATGCATCTCTTCACTCACCTCAAACTGGCGAGTGACGGCAAGACAGGCTTGGGCCTGGAGGCGGACGGCATGGTCGAACACGATGGTATCGTCGGGCAGTTGCTCAAGAAGCTCGACGACCTCGGCATCGCGCAGGACACCATCGTGGTTTACACCTCGGATAACGGCGCGGAAGTCTTCACCTGGCCGGACGGCGGCACCACGCCTTTCAAAGGGGAAAAAGCGACGAACTGGGAAGGCGGCTTTCGGGTGCCGACCCTCATCCGCTGGCCGGGCGTGATCAAGCCGGGCACGATTGTTAACGACACGTCCGCCCATGAGGACTTCCTCCCCACCTTCGCCGCGGCGGCCGGCGAGCCCGATGTGGTCAAGAAGTGCCTGACCGGCTATCAGGCGAACGGCAAGACCTTCAAGGTTCACCTCGATGGCTATAACCTCATGCCGTTCCTGAAGGGCGACGTGAAGGAATCGCCGCGCAAGGAATTCCTCTACTGGAGCGATGACGGCGACCTGATGGCGATCCGCTATAAGGAGTGGAAAGCTTCGTTCCTCGAGCAAAACACGGAGATATCTCCACAAACCCCGGTCGGCGTGTGGCAGGGTCAGTTCACCAAGCTGCGTCTCCCGAACCTCTACAATCTGCGCAGCGACCCGTTCGAACGCGGCCCGACGAGCATCTACTACGCCGACTGGTTGGCCCGCCGGGCGTTCATACAGGTCCCGATGCAGGCGTTTGCTGCCCAGTGGCTGGCAAGCTTCAAGGAGTTTCCGCCGCGGCAGAAGCCCGCCAGCTTCAATCTCGATGAGGTGATGAAGAAGATGTCGGAGCCAGCAGCGGGAAACAAATAATCGTTCTCGATCCCGCTTTCATTTCGAGGACGAGAACGAGGACGACGAACGAGGAGGATAGAGATTTGCCACCATGGTCGCGGCGCTTATTTCTACCGAGTTTGAGGGGAGCAAACCTCCAACTAAACGCGATTCACCCATGATGAAATCAAAACTCGTTCTCACTGTCTTGGTTCTCGCCGGCGCGAGCGTCCTTCTCGGCCCCGCTGCTGCAAGAGCGCAATCACCGGCGCCAGCCCCAGGCAAAAAACCGAACATCCTCGTGATTTTCGGAGATGACATCGGCATCCCGCAGGTCAGCGCCTACACTCAGGGGCTAATGGGCTACAGGACTCCGAACATCGACCGCATCGCGAACGAAGGTGCCTACTTTACCGATTCCTACGGGCAGCAAAGCTGCACGGCGGGCCGCGCGTCGTTCATCCTCGGGCAGGAACCATTTCGCACCGGCCTGCTGACTATTGGCATGCCGGGCGATCCACACGGCATTCCACCATGGACGCCGACGATCGCGGACGTCATGAAGCAGCAGGGTTATGCGACCGGGCAGTTCGGCAAGAATCACCTCGGCGATCAGGATCAGCATCTGCCGACAAAGCACGGCTTCGATGAGTTCTTCGGCAATCTCTACCATCTCAACGCCGAAGAGGAGCCGGAGGGTTATTTCTACCCGAAAGACCCGGAGTTTAAAAAGAAGTTCGGGCCGCGCGGAGTCATCCATTCCTTCGCCGACGGCAAGGTCGAGGACACTGGCCCGCTCAATGTGAAGCGCATGCCGACGGTGGATCAGGAATTTCTGGCGGCAGGCAAGGATTTCATCCAACGGCAGGTGAAGGCGCAGAAGCCGTTCTTTGTCTGGTTCAACACCACCCGGATGCACGTCTTTACCCACCTCAAGCCTGAGTCGCTCGGGAAGACGGGCAAGGGTATCCACGCCGACGGGATGGTGGAGCATGACGCGATGATCGGTGATCTGCTCAACCTGCTCGATGAACTGAAGGTCGCGGACAATACCATCGTCATCTACACCACGGATAACGGCGCGGAACTGGCGCTTTGGCCGGATGGCGCAATGACCATGTTCCACGGTGAAAAAGGCACGACCTGGGAGGGCGGCTTCCGCATTCCGATGATGATCCGCTGGCCCAATGTAATCAAACCGGGCACGGTTTACAACGACGTCATCTCGCTCATCGATTGGTTCCCGACGCTCTGTGCCGCAGCCGGTGAGCCGAGCATCAAGGAGAAAATGGCCAAGGGCTACACGGCCCATGGCAAGAACTTCAAAGTGCATCTCGATGGCTACAACTTCATGCCCTACTTCGAGGGCAAGGAGAAGGCTGGTCCGCGCGATTCGATCATGTATTTCGACCAGGGCGGAAATCTCAACGCGCTGCGCTGGAACGATTGGAAGGTGAGCTTCGCGCAAAACAGCGAGGGAAACATTGCCACGGCCACGCGCGAACTCCCGGCGTGGGCAATGATTACCAACCTGCGGATGGACCCTTATGAGAAGGCGCAGAAAGAAGCCGGAAATTATCTGGACTTTATTGGCCGCAATATGTGGCTGCTGGTGCCGATTCAAGCGCACATCAAAACCTTTTTCTCGGACTTCGATCAGTATCCGTTTCAAATGGGCTCCACCCTCAATCCGAGCGGCATCGGTTATGGGTTGTTGAAGCAACAGGACGCTCTCAAGCGACTGAAAGAAGTCGAAGGAGTGAGCCGGCCCGGCAACTAGGCCGTAAATCGTCCTTGTCCTCGTGCTCGTCCATCGTCCTCGATTCCGCTTTGATTTCGAGGACGAGAACGAGGACGATGACGAGGACGATAGAGATTTACATGACGGGACGCGACCAGATTCTCGATCTCAAACAGCGTATCGCTGCCGATATCATTGGGCAGAGCGATGTGATCGATCAGTTGCTGATCGCGCTGCTCGCGAATGGGCACATTCTGATGGAAGGCCTGCCAGGACTGGCCAAGACACGCACGATTAAGACGCTCGGGAAAAACCTCGAATCGAAATTCAGCCGCATTCAATTCACGCCCGACCTTTTGCCGAGCGATATCACCGGCACGGAAATTTATCTTGGCGAAGCGGCTGGCGGGAAGTTTCAGTTCCAGCCCGGTCCAATCTTCGGCAACCTCATTCTCGCCGATGAAATCAATCGCGCACCGGCAAAGGCGCAGGCCGCCTTGCTTGAAGCGATGGAGGAACGTCAGGTCACAATCGCCGGAACCACGCACAAATTGCCGGAACTATTTCTTGTTCTGGCCACGCAAAATCCGATCGAACAGGAAGGCACCTACCCGCTGCCCGAGGCACAGACTGATCGCTTTCTACTCCACGTTTTTGTGGGTTACGGAACGGACGAGGACGAGGAGAAAATTCTCGAGCTGGTGCGGAACGAAGACGCGGGCCATGCGCCTGAGCAAAAGGAACAGGTTCCCGCGCAGATGGTGCTCGACGCGCGGAAAGAAGTTCTCGCGGTGCAGGTTTCCGACACGCTCGAGAAATACATGGTCGCGCTCATCGCCGCGACGCGACGGCCGGGCGATTTCAATGAGCAGCTCGCGAAATGGATCCAGGTCGGAGCAAGCCCGCGCGGGACGCTCGCGCTCGATCGTTGCGCCCGCGCGCATGCCTGGCTCGACGGGCGCGATTCCACTACGCCGGATGATGTCCGCGCCGTTCTCCATCCCTGTCTGCGGCACCGTTTGATTTTAAGTTACGACGCCAACGCCGAAGGCAAAAGCGCCGACAACGTTCTCGACGAAATAGTGAAGCTGGTCGCGGTGCCATGACAACAGACCTCTGGGGAGCGCACGCGCCTCGCGTGCTGGTGCTGGCGCCTCGCCAGCACGGACTTTTTCTTTGCTTTCAGCCAATGAAAATCAAGCCCGGCATTCAAATGCGCAGCCCAGCAAAGTTCGTTTCGGCGAGGGCGCCGAAACCAGCACGCGAGGGCGCGTGCGCTCCCCAACCAGGAAGCGTTTCCGCTGCGTCTCCGATTCGAAATGAATGAATCAATTCTCCCGAGCATCCAACAGCGCAAACAAGCGACTTCCTCCGGCGTCTACGCCGATCTCGAGGAACTGACGCGACTGCAATTCAAGGCGCGTGGCTTCAGTTTTCTGCCACACCAACCTGTCCATTCGATTCTCGCCGGCCGGCACGCTTCGCGACTGCGCGGACGCGGATTGAACTTCGATGAAATCCGGCGCTATCAGATCGGTGATGACGTGCGACAGATCGACTGGAAGGTGACAGCGCGCACGCGCAAAACGCACACGCGCGTTTTCACCGAGGAACGCGAGCGCAGTGTTCTGCTCCTGGTCGATCAGCGCCTAACGATGTTCTTCGGGAGCGTGCGCAATATGAAATCGGTCACCGCCGCCGAAGCCGCCGCGCTCGCCGCCTGGCGAGTCCTTTCGGAGAACGATCGGATCGGCGCGCTCGTCTTTAATGATTCGCGGATTGACGAGATTCGTCCGCAACGCAGCCGTGCCAATGTCATGCGCGTTTTGCAGGCGGTGCTCGCGCAGAATCACGCCCTTTCACTCGACGCGGAAATCAGCTCAAATCCCGCGCAGTTCAATGAAGCGCTCCGGCGCTGCGAACGTCTCGCCAAGCATGACTTCCTCGTTTGCATCATCAGTGACGCCTTCGGTCACGACGATGATTCGCGGCATCTACTGACCCGGATCGCGCAGCACAACGACGTGCTCTTCGCCTTCGTCCACGACCCGCTCGAGGCGGAGTTGCCCGATGCGGGCGCGCTCGTTTTCGGCGATGGCACGCGCCAGATGGAAATCGATACCGGAAACCGGTCGCTCCGGGAAAAGTTCAGGGATAGCTCGACGAAAAGTCGCGCGCTCGGCCGCGAGTTTTTGCTCCACCGCGAGACGCCGGTGATCCCACTCAACACCAGCGAAGACGTTGCGGAACAAGTGCGGCGGCACCTTGGCAGATCGTCCCCGTCCTGGGGTCGGGGAAAGATCGAGAACGAGCACGAGGGACGAGGAGGAGGAAAGGCGTGAATCCCGATCCGACCAGCCTCGATCGTTTGCACGACATCGTCGCGCCGTCGCCAGTTTCGTGGTGGCCGCCGGCGCCGGGTTGGTATTGGGTCATCGGCTTCGCCTTCCTCGCGCTACTCGTCGGACTCGTTAGGCTCTTTCTGCATTGGCAGCGAAATCGCTATCGGCGGGAAGCGCTCGCGGAATTGAAACATCAAGAATCAGCCCTCGCTGATCCAACCCGTCGTGCCGCGGCGATTCCGCTCCTGGCGGAACTCATAAAACGCACGGCGCTTTCCGCCTGGCCACGCGAAACGGTCGCGTCGCTCACCGGACCGCCGTGGCTCGGTTTTCTCGACCAATCCGCGCCGACGAAACCTTTTGCCGAAAAACCGTTCGAATCTCTCGAACGGGTCTCCTACGATCCGCGTGAAGCCAGTTCAATAAACGAAGTCCAGCTCCGGGAACTGGTGGCGCGTACGCGTGACTGGATTCGTCATCATCGATGAGAGCAATCGTTGTAGCGGCGGTCTATGACCGTCGATTTTCAAGCGTCGCGGCCGGCGGTCACAGACCGCCGCTACAAGAACTCGTGACGAAATTCCAGATCGAATGGCTCGCCTTGGAACGGCCAGTCCGCAGAATGTGCAGTCAATCCTGCCCGGACAGGATTCTCGCGCACGTAATCCCATTTCTGCGAGTAAGACTCGCCGCTGCGAAGCACGTGATCGAAGAATCCCTTTTGCCAATGCGGCGGCGGTTCGCCCATCCTACGAAGTGTCTTCGAGACGGCATTCTTCAAAGACTTCATCCACGTCGACAAATTAGCTTGAGCGTCGTCGAACGCGACGAAGCCGTGCCAATGATCTGGCATCAGAATGTACGCACCAAGCCATGCGCCGTGCGAGGGACCGCTCTCGGCGAATTGTTCGATCGCCGCATGGACGTCCGTGTTCGAGAGCAACGCGCGTCGCCGATTCGTGCACGCGGTGACGAAGTAAACCGGGTTTCGCTCGAAGACGCGCTCCAGCCGGGCGAGACGCATCCCCCCTTGGTAGAGAAAGGCAAGCAACGCGGCAAGCCCTCATCTCTTGTAGCGGCGGTCTATGACCGTCGATCCTGTGCGATGGCTTCCCCCGGCGGTCACAGACCGCCGCTACAAACACCATGCTGACGCTTGCCTACCCCTGGTTGCTCGCGCTGCTTCCGTTACCGCTCCTCGTCTGGTGGCTGGCGCCGGCGCATCGCGAGCCGCGTCAGGGTTTGGTCGTGCCGTTTCTCGATCGGCTCGCGGAGGAAAGCGGACAGCGGCCTTCGTTAGGCGCGGTCGTCATGCGAGGGCGCTGGCTCCGGCGATTTTCGCTCCTGGTTCTCTGGCTTTGCACGGTGCTCGCGCTGGCGCGTCCGCAGATCATCGAGCCACCGATCACCAGGCAAATTCCCGTGCGCGATCTCCTCCTCGCGGTCGATCTCTCCGGCTCGATGGCGACGAAGGATTTCAAGGACGCCAAGGGTCAGACGGTCGATCGGCTCACTGCCGTGAAGGAAGTGCTCGACGATTTTCTCGCGCGTCGCAAAGGCGATCGGGTCGGGCTGATTTTTTTCGGGAGCGCGCCGTTTGTGCAGGCGCCATTCACGGAAGATTTGAAGGTTTGCCGCACGCTTCTCGCGGAAGCGCAGGTGAACATGGCGGGGCCGCAGACCGCGTTCGGCGACGCGATTGGTTTGGCGATTACCGTGTTCGATCGCAGTAAAACGAAGCAACGCGTCCTCATCGCCCTGACCGATGGGAACGATACCGCGAGCAAAGTCCTGCCGGCGAAAGCGGCCGAAATCGCACATGACAAAGGCATCGTCGTGCACACCGTCGCGGTCGGTGATCCGAAGGCGGCGGGCGAACAGGCGCTCGATGTCGATGCGCTGAACAATGTCGCGCGCACGACGGGCGGGCTCTACGCGCACGCGGCCGATCGCTATCAACTCGACGAAATTTATCGGAAGCTCGATGCGATCGAGACGCACAAGGCCGAGACAGTGAGTCATCGACCGCGCCGGGATGTTTACTGGTTTTTGCTCGCGATCGGTCTCGGCGTTTCGATTTTGCAGCACGCCTTGCAATTACTCGTCCGTCGTCCTCGTACTCGTCCCTCGTCATCGGGTTTATCGGATGAAGAATCGAGGACGAGAACGACGACGAGGATGACAGCAGGGATCGCAGCATGATCGGCGCGTTTCATTTCATCCGGCCGTGGTGGCTGCTCGCGCTGGTTCCGTGCGCGCTTTTGGTTTGGGCGATCCGGTATCGGCAGGATGCAACCCGCGCCTGGCGCGGAATCGTCGCGCCGCATTTGCTGCCGTTTCTCCTCAGCGGACAAAACACGCACTCGCGTTTCTCGCCGCTGCTCCTTATCGCGATCGGTTGGATAATTGCGATCGTCGCAATCGCGGGTCCGACCTGGCGGCGCGAGCCGGCGCCGTTTGCCGATGACACCGCGGCGCTCGCTATCGTCGTAAAAGTCACGCCGTCGATGGAGACGGAAGATGTGCCGCCGAGCCGGCTCGCGCGCAGCGTGGAGAAAATTCGCGACTTGTTAGGCCAACGGCGCGGCGCGAAGACCGCGCTGATCGCTTACGCCGGCAGCGCGCACGTCGTCATGCCAATCACGACCGACGACGGCATCATCAATACCTTCGCGCAGGTGCTCGCGCCGAAGATCATGCCTAACGACGGCGATGTCGCGGCGACGGCTTTGCAAGCGGCCGATCAAACTCTCGCCGATGCGGGCTCCGGTTCGATCCTTTGGATGACCGACAGCATCGCTCCGGAACAGGTCGCTCCCCTAACAAACTGGCGAAAAGAATCGCGCACGCCCGTTCAGTTGTTGCCGCCGTTGCTCGAGGGCGCGGAATTGAAGACCTTGCGCGAGCGCGCTCGCGCGGTCGACGCGGATGTCGTGCAATTATCCGCCGACAACGCGGACGTGAACACGCTGGCACGCGCGGCGAAGTTCGCGACCGCAAACACGTCGGAGGTGAGCGAACGCTGGGAAGAAAGCGGCTATTGGCTCACACCGCTACTCGCGCTCGTGTTACTGATGTTTTTTCGCAAAGGCTGGATGGCCGCAACCGCCGCTGCCGGATGAAAACGCTCGATCTTGTAGCGGCGGTCTATGACCGCCGAAACGTTTGGCCGAAAAAAATGGCGGGCGTTGGCGCGTGGCTTTCGGCGGTCATAGACCGCCGCTGCAAGGGCTAGAACGGATGAACGCGCTCTTGATTTGGCAGCGATGGCGGACGCGCGACTCATTTGGGTGGCTGGCGATCCTCCTCTTCATCGCAGCCCTCGGCGCCGGTTCGCTGCGCGATCCGAATTTCTGGCGCACGCCTGACCAACGCGGCGAGACGCTCATGCGAAAGAAGAAATTCGCGGAAGCGACGAAGACGTACACCGATCCGTGGCGGATCGGCATGGCGCAATATCGCAACGGTGATTTCGAAGCGGCAGCGAAAACTTTTGCTCGCGTGCCGGGCGCAACCGGCGCGTTCGATCAGGGCAACGCCTCCTTGATGCATGGAAATTATTCCGGGGCGATCGCCAGCTACGATCGCGCGCTGACTTTTCGCGCGCATTGGAAGGAAGCGGAAGAAAACAAAGCGCTCGCTCTCGCGCGCAAGGCGAAAATGGAAGCGGCGGGCGAAGATCGCGAGAAAGAACAGACCGGCGACGTGAAGCCGGACGAAATCGTTTTCGATCAAAAAGGCGAGAACAAGAAGGCGCCGACGACGCAAATCAACGGCGCGCAAATGTCGGACGAAGAGCTGCGCGCGACCTGGCTGCGCCGGGTGCAAACGACGCCGGCCGATTTTCTTCGGGCGAAGTTTTCCTACCAGGCCGCGCACGCCGCGCCTAACAAACAGCGATGAGCCATCTCCTCTCTCCTCCTCGTGCTCGTCCGTCGTCCTCAATCCGGACCGATCGCAATCGAGGACGAGGACGAGAAGGAAGGACGAGGACGATTTGCCTCGCGCTGATTATTTTCGCATGGACGAGCGCGAGCTGGGCGCAGGAGCCGCGAGTGCGCGCGAGCATTGCGCCGCAGGAAACACACTGGGTTGGCCAGCGCATCATCCTTGTCGTGGAAATTCTGGCGCCCGGCGTTTTTGACAGCGCACCGACCTTCGATCTGCCCGATCCGCCCGGCATGTTGCTCATGCCTCCATCGGGCAGTCCGATTCTGAGCAACGAGACGATCGATGGCGTCTCCTTCACCGTACAACGACACGAGCTGTCCGTTTTCGCGCAACGCGCGGGCGAGCAAACGATCCCACCCCTGACCGTGCGCTTTCAGTTTAAGCGTAACCCGCTCGATCACGATTCCGTTGCGGCATCCGTCACGACCGCGCCGATCAAGTTTGTCACGAAGCTGCCGCCGGGCGCGGAGAATCTCGGTTCGGTCATCAGCGCGCGAAATTTACAGGTGGTCGAAAGTTGGAAACCGGAACCCGGCAAAGCGAAGGCGGGCAATGCTTTCACCCGCACCATCACCTTCAGCGCTCCGGATGTTCCCGCGATGGCCTTTCCGGTTTTCCCGACGAGAAAAATCGACGGCATCGGGATCTACCCGAAGCCGCCGGAAATGCTCGATGAGACCAATCGCGGAGATCTTTCGGGCAAACGGCGCGACGCAATTACCTACGTTTGCCAGCGCGCCGGACAATTTGTCATCCCGGCGGCGCGCCTGACCTGGTTCGATCTCGACGCACAGCAACTAAAGACGATCGAGTTTCCGGCGCGCACGATCACGGTGGCGAGAAATCCAGCGATGCCATCAACCGCGACTGGCGTCGCATCAAAAACCGATTGGCGTCGCATCGCCCTGATGTCGTTAGGCAGCGCAGTCGGCGCTTGTCTTCTCGCGTTGTTGTTTTGGAGAACGCGCGCATTGTGGCGGCGAGTCATCGACGCGTTTCGCCCGGTTCATTTACAGCCTTTGAATCCAAGGCCTCCCAGAGTAATTGGAGCAAATGGAACCAAAGTCCCATAGCTGCGCCGTCTGATTTTCAGATCGTCAGTCTGCGCAATCAGGGTGATTGTGGTTCTCTCGATCATGAAAACAAAATCCATCACTCTCGCGCTCGCCGGAGCGCTGGCGTTCTCTATCAACACTCACGCGGCAGACATCACTCCCGCCGAGAAGAAGGCCATCGCCGCCGATGCCTACATCTACGGCTACGCGATGCTCTATAACTACAAGACGATGTTTCAGCAGGCGGTTGATCCGTCGTTTCCGGGATACATTGGCGGCTTCGGCCGTTTCCGCCACTACTCGCGCGGCTTTACCCCGGCGGATGCGGACATTGTAACGCCGAGCAACGACACGCCCTATTCGTGGGCCTGGCTGGATCTGCGCGCGGAGCCTTGGGTCGTTAGTGTGCCGGCGATCGACCGCTACTACGTGCTCCAGTGGTTCGATCTCTACACTCACAACTTCGCCTACATCGGCTCGCGCGCCACGGGCAGCGGCGCGGGGAACTATCTCTTCGCCGGGCCAAACTGGAAGGGCGAGGTGCCCAAGGGCATCACCAAGGTCATCCGCGCGGAGACGGATTTCATCGGCACACTCACGCGCACCAGTTGGACCGGCCCGGAGGAAACCGACGCGCTCAAGGCCATCCAATCGCAATACCGGCTGACGCCACTCAGTGAATTTGCCGGCACCAAGCCACCGCCGCCGGCACCGACGTTCGTGTTTCCGGCATGGGACGAGGCCCGCGCTAATTCACCCGAATTCATCTCGTATCTGAACTTCCTGCTCCAGTTCTGCCCGACGCCCGATGCGGAGAAAGACCTGCGGGCACGCTTCGCGAAGATCGGTATCGGTGCGGGCCGGGCGTTCGACGCCGCGGCGCTCGACCCCGAGACAAAGGCCGCGCTTGCGGCCGGCGTCGCGGACGGAAAGAAGCGCCTCGACGAGCGCATCGCCGCCACCAAAAGCTCCGCGGACATCTTCGGCACGCGTGAATTTCTCGGCAAAGACTTCGCCATGAAGCGCGCGGTCGCAGCCGCGATGGGCATCTACGGCAACTCGAAGGAGGAGGCGAATCTACAACGCCTATGTGGCGGATGCGGATGGCAAAGCGCTCGATGGCACAAAGCGTTACGTCATCCACTTCACCAAGGAACAAGTGCCGCCGGTCAAGTTTTTCTGGTCGATGACCATGTATAATCTCCCGCAGCGTCTGCTCATCGAGAACCCGATCAACCGCTACGCCATCGGCAGCCGCACACAGGGTTTCAAGCTCAATGCAGACGGCAGCGCGGACATTTACCTGCAAAGCGCCTCACCCGGCAAAGACAAGGAAAGCAACTGGCTGCCGACGCCGGACAAAGGCGCCTATTATATGATTCTCCGCATGTATGGGCCGGAGGGAACTCTCGCAGGCGGAACGTGGAAAGCACCTCTCCCGGCACTCCAGAAATAACTCCCAACAGAAAGAAAGTAACTCATCACCCTAGCTAACTAAATGAAAACCAAACTACTCATAGTTGCGCTCGCGGCCGCGCTTACCTCCAGCTTTGTCGCGCAGGAACTCCCCACTACAGGCACCGTCAACTCCAGAGTCGGCAAGCTCGAACTCAAGAACGGTTTTCCCACCGAGGAGACGGTTAAGAAAACATTCGATGAAATCGACTACCAGCGCGCCTGCCAAGCCTACCTCTGGGCGCTGCCCTACATGGGCATGGCCGAGTGGCAGCGTGAACAGCGCGAGACTTTCGGCGCGGGTAATCTCGATTACGTCGATTACTTCGACTTCAAGGACAAGCTCGGGCTGCTCACCGCTAACGCTACCACACCTTACTCGATGGCTTTTCCGAACATGGAGAAGACGGGGCCGTTGGTGTTCGAGATTCCACCGGGCGCGACCGCGGGCGCTATCCTCGACTTCTGGCAACGGCCGCTCACCGACTGCGGGCAGACCGGCCCGGAAAAGGGCAAGGGCGGAAAATTCCTCATTCTCGGCCCTAACGATCCTGACATGAAACCCGAGGGCTACTACGTTTTTCGCTGCCCCACAGTGAACGTGTGGGCCGGGATGCGAGGACTCGATCCCGACCGCGAGAAGGCCCTCGCCCTCGTCCAGCAATTGAAGATCTATCCTTACTCGCAGCGCGACAATCCGCCGGCCATGAAACACATTCGGCCCGAAGGGCGGAAATGGACTGGCGAACAGCCCCGCGGAATCAAATACTGGGAGGGGCTCGCCAAGCTTATCAACGAAGAGCCGGCGCAAGAACGCGATCGCATGCTCCTCGCGATGCTCGTGCCGCTGGGCATCGAGAAGGGGAAACCGTTCAAGCCGGACGAGCGACAGACGAGTATCCTCATCGACGCCGCGAACACCGGCGAAGTGATGGCCCGCACGATCGGCTACGCCAAGCGTTTCCCCAACGCGCACGTCTGGCCGGGCAAGAGGTGGGAATACTCGCTCTTTCTCAAAGAGACCAACCAGGAAGTGCCCAACCACACCCAACTCGACGAGCGCTCAAGCTGGTTCTACGAAGCGGTCGGCGTGAGCGAGGGCATGATGGGTCGCACGGTCGGCGCCGGGCAGGTGTATCTCGAATCGTCGAAGGATTCGACCGACACCTGGCTCGATGGCGGGAAGAACTACGTTCTGCATGTGCCCAAAGACGCGCCGGTCGCGCAGTTCTGGTCGTTTACAGTCTATGATAACGAAAGCCGTTGTCTTATTGATACCGGTAGCTATCCCGACCGCTCTTCGCGCGATGACATTACGAAGAACGCCGATGGTTCGGTCGATTTGTATTTTGGCCCCGAGGCGCCGGCCGGGAAACCGCCGAAGAACTGGATCAAGACCCTTCCCAACAAAGGCTGGTTCACCTACTTCCGCCTCTACGGCCCGACCCAGCCTTACTTCGACAAGACGTGGGTGCTGCCGGATATCGAGTTGATGAAATGAACGGGGGAACAGCCATGAAAACAAAACTCTTCTCTAGTGCGAACCAATTTCGCCGCGTCCCGTCCGCAGACGTGCGAAGTGAATGCAGCGCGGACAGAAACCAAATCAAACATATTATGAAAACACCAAGACTACTCCGTCGCTGGACGCGGGGCCTCGGGGCCGCGGCGCTGGCGCTTACATTCGTTGCGCTCGCCGTCCAGGACGCGCACGCGCAAACCAAGAAACCCAACATCGTCGTCATTTGGGGTGACGACATTGGAATGTGGAACCTCGGTGCCTACACCCACGGCATGATGGGACGCACGCCAAACATCGATAGCATCGCTAAGAATGGCATCCTGTTCACCGACCACTACGGCCAGCCAAGTTGCACCGCTGGCCGGGCGGCCTTCATCATGGGGCAATTGCCCGTTCGGACTGGCATGACGACAATCGGCATTCCCGGTTCCACGCGCGGCATTCAGAAATCCGATCCGACGCTGGCGGAAGTGCTCAAGTCTGCCGGTTACGCCACCGCTCAATTTGGCAAGAACCACCTGGGCGACCGTAATGAGTTCCTGCCCACCGTTCACGGTTTCGACGAATGGTTTGGCAATCTCTATCATCTAAACGCCGAGGAGGAACCGGAAGAACTCGACTACCCGGGTCAGAAGAACCCCGCTTACAAAACGAAGTTCGGTCCGCGCGGTGTGCTCCACACTTGGGCGACGACGACGGACGATCCGACGACCGATCCAAAATTCGGAAGGGTTGGAATGCAAAAAATCGAAGACACTGGTCCCCTTACGCGCAAGCGCATGGAAACGATTGATCAGGAAGTAACGGATGAGACCCTGAAGTATTTGGATAAGGTCGGCAAAGGCGACAAACCTTCTTCATCTGGTATAACTCAACTGCAATCCACATCTGGTCGCATCCCAGCCCAAAGTATGTCCAGATGGCGGTCGACGAAGGCCGCGCCGAGGAAGATGTGGTGCGCGCCCGGATGCTTGAGCACGATGCGCAGATCGGCTCCATTCTCCAGAAGCTGAAAGATCTCGGCGTCGCCGATAACACCATCATCGTTTACAGCACGGACAACGGCTTCGAGTTCATGATGTGGCCGGACGGCGGCTACGCGCCGTTTCGCGGCGAAAAGGGAACGACTTGGGAAGGTGGCCTGCGGGTGCCCTGCCTTATTCAATGGTCCGGCCATATCCCCGCTGGAACCGACGCGAACGGCATCCAAAGCCACGAAGACCTCTACGTCACGCTCGCGGCCGCCGCCGGGCTTCCCAATCTAAAGGAAGACTTGCTTAAGGGTTACAAAATGAATGGCACGAGCTACAAGGTCCACCTCGATGGCTATAACAACCTCGACTACTGGACGGGCAAGACTAACAAGTCAGCCCGCCGGGAAATCCTTTACTACGACGAAACCGATCTGATGGCCGTTCGCGTAGACGGATGGAAGATGGACATCGGGGTCAAGCATAACGGCGACTGGTTTGACTCAAAGGCCTATCCGAGCGTGCCCTATATTACGAATCTGCTCATGGATCCGCTGGAGAAAGTCACTCCTGACGCTCCGGGTTATGAGTATGAGGGGCGCAAGTTCGTGGCCCAGAAACTCTGGGCTCCGACGGCGGCGACACCGTTTCTGGCGGCGCATCTTAAAAGTCTGCAGGATTTCCCCCCGAGTCAGGGCGCCGACACCCTCAGCATGAAGAAGGCGATCGACGGGGCGATGAAGAAACTAGAGAACCCCGCTGGGAGCAGCAACTAGAGCAAATTGTGGATGAGGGCGGGACGCGCGCGTTTGCCCGCGCGCGGCCTGCTCGCTCAAAGATTCGATAATATTCGTCCTATAAGACCAGGGTCCAATAGCCGAAGCTGACATGGTTACCAAAATTGGACACGCAAAGACGCCTCAATGGCGACTAGGTTTGGCTTTCAGCCGGTTACAAATTCCTTCGCTAAAGTGAGAGTGCAAATGCCAAAGTTTAAATCTAACAGATCATGTTCTTCCGTGGTTGTGCTTTCTTCCAGCGCTCGCATTTCTGCTTGTTACGTTGACCTGGTTTCGAAGCGGCTCGAGATACTAGCTTCCGGTCGTCATGGCGTTATTCACTGGTAGGAGCTCGATCAAATTAATAAAGGAACACGAGACTAACCAAAACTAAGCACTGCCTTCGAAAACGAGTCTGCACAATGATCGACGAAGTACTGCACAGAATATTTGTAAACGAATGGCTGGTTCTCTTTATCGTGTCGGTACTCCTCCTGGTCCTGGCAGAAGCAGGTTTTCGGGTAGCTCAACTACGGCATCGTGAGACGACTGAGGGGCACAAAGGTCAGGTAACAGGAATCCAAACTGCGGTTCTCGGACTACTGGCTCTGCTTTTGGGTTTCACTTTCGCCATGGCGCTTGGGCGCTATGATTCGCGGCGCAATTTGGTACTCCAGGAGGCCAACGCGATCGGAACCACTTATCTACGAACCTCGTTTTTGCCAGATACGCACAAAAACGCGGTGGAAGAGTTACTTCGGCGCTACGTCGACGCGCGAATTCCCTTGTACGATCGGGATACCAGCCCGGACGAGCTGAGAACGCTTGAGGAAGAGTCCTCGAATTTGCAACACGAGATCTGGGAGCATTTGATCGCTGCCGCTAAAGAGTCTCCTTCCCCTGTCACTGCAACTTTCGTAGGTGCGCTGAACGAGATGATCGATCTGGGCGCGTCACGTCTCCACGCGTTCCGGTCGCATGTGCCTGGCGCAGCGTGGCTGCTCGTGCTCTTCGTTGCGGGAGTTGGTTGTTACGTCAGTGGTTACGCCGCCGGCGTCAGCAAAGCGAGGAGCGCCTTCTCGATCATTCTTTTACCTCTTTTGGTAGCTGTAGTTGTTACCCTGATCTCGGATCTCGACGCGCCGCGACAGGGGCTGATCGGAATAAGCAAACAACCTTTGCTGGACTTACAGAAATCATTTCAAAGTCCATCAAGATAGTTAGACCCCGAAAGCAACTCAACGGCGTACTGGCGTTAGATTCATCTTGGCTGCCGCTTTTCAATTACGACCAGGAAGATGCCGCCAAGAACGGCCGGCGACGCAAGGATGTAACGCAACGTGACTGGTTCGTGGAGCAAAATAATTCCGCCGGCGGCGCGATCAGCCGGAACTCAATCGATGGGATCTGGAAGTTCGCCGAGGCGCAGCCGCAATGATATATTTCCAAGAGAAAGCAATTATAAGGAATTTATGAGACGCCATGGAGCTTCCACCTGAAATTGAGTTTCACCCAGACATTCGTCTGCTCGTCTATCGACCGCACGGTTTGATCAACGAGGCTGCGATTAACAAGATCATCAGTGTTATCGAGGATCTCGAGGCCGAAACACAAGAGCCTTTCAATCGATTCTCCGATACATCGGAGACCCATGAAGTTGAGCTGAATTTCAATTACGTTATTCAGGTTTCTCTTCATCGGCGCCAAGCACACAGAGGCCTCGCACCTGTGAAATCAGCCATTTTGGCTACGGATTCTACTATCGTTCATTATGCCCGCTTGCTTGCGCTGCTGACTGAGGGTTCTACGATCAAAGTTCGGGTATTTGGAGACCGCAAAGAAGCCGCACAATGGCTCGGTGTTCCGCTCGAATTGCTCGCAGCGAAAGCAGGCAGTAGTGAAACAAGTCTACGTTGAAAGGAGATTAAACATGAAAGTGAAGGGTGAAACATGAAACGGAGTTGCATGATCCGGGACATGGACGAGATGAAGAAAACAAAAGCAAGAAAGCGCAATGCTGCTTCCTTCTGACGTCGAATTTCACGAAGACATTCGTCTGCTCGTCTACAGACCGCGTGGTTTAGTGAACGAGGCAGCGATTAACAAAGTCTTAACCGCTTTGGAAGATCTGGAAGCCAGGTTGCAGGAGCCTTTCAATCGGTTCACCGACACGGTGGCAGCTGACGAAATCCAACTCAATTTCGAATATGTCATCCAGTTCTCTCTGCACCGGCGCCTTTCTTATGCCGGTCATCCGCCGGTGAAGTCAGCGATTCTAGCCACCGATTCGACGATGATTCATTACGCCAAGGTGCATGCTGTGCTGACCCAGGGTTCGCCAATCAACGTCCGCGTCTTTCAGGATCGAAAAGAAGCCGGAGGCTGGCTCGGCGTGCCGGTCGAACGATTGGCGGCGAAGAACGAAGATTCTCGGTAACTCAATCCAATAAGGAAGATGCTGCGCCTTTGGCGGTCACGAAAGTGAAGCAACTCGCAAACTTGACCAACAATCGCAAAATTCATTCGAATAACTTGAAACTTCCCGCTCACGTTCGGTTCCGCAAGGATTTGTCTCTTATCCTCTGGAAGCCCCGAGGCGTCCTTGACCAGTCAACGGTCAACGAAGTTGTCGAGTTCATTGGGGCCGTTGAAAAACGAAATAGCAAACCATTCAATCGATTCGCCGATTTGTCGGAGCTCGATGCCGTCGAGTTGAATTTTGATTTTGTCTTTCACGTGGCGCTCGGCCGGCGTCTCTCGGCCGCGCCCAGGCCCCCAGTGAAATCGGCCTTCTACGTGACGAGCCCAGACACCGCGCATTATACGAAACTACATGCTCTTCTGACCGACCATTCGCCACTTCATGTCGCCTTGTTCACGGATCGCGATGCCGCGGCGAAGTGGCTCGGGGTTCCTCTCGAGGCGTTATCCGAATAGGAACCTGGAGCATTTCAACAGATCATTAATCTGCGGTTACAATCGATTGCGTTTCAAGACGCGGGTGGGAGTGTTCCCATCACACTCAACTGCACCAAATGAAGCAATCCTAATGAAGCTTCCACCTGAAATTGAGTTTCACGAAGACATTCGTCTGCTCATCTACAGACCGCGGGGTTTGATGAACGAGGCGTCAGTGAACAAAATCGTCAATGTTATCGAAAACTTAGAAGCCAGATTGAAGGAGCCTTTCAATCGATTCTTCGATACATTGGGTCACGATGAGGTTGAGCTGAATTTCCGATACATTATTGAGATTTCTCTCCATCGAGTCCTGTCCTATTTGGAACGTCCGCCGGTGAAATCGGCCATTCTGGCGACTGATTCCACGATTTTCCATTATTGCCAGTTGCATGCCATAATCACCCAGGACTCGCCGATCACTGTTCGAATATTTCAACAACGAGAAGACGCCGCGAAATGGCTCGGTGTTCCACTGGAATTGCTCGCAACGAAAGCAGGCGGTAGTGAAGCAAGTCTGCGTTGAAAGCAGATCAAACGATTGGCTGCGAAGAACGAACATTCTCGGTAGCGCAGTGCAGAGGGAAAAACAGAGTCCCTGGCTTTTGTCAGGGACATTTGTTCTGACGATTTCTTTTTCACTGATCAATTCGGCGCTCGCGGGTGGGAGGCGGTTTAGCCGCCCAATTTCCGGGATCCATCTCGACTTTAACGCCGCTGGGTCCACGACTTCGACGTCCGCACCCCGTCGAAGGCGACGGTTTCAGCTTTGTCGCGAGCTTGAAATTCTGACGCCCTCAAATGAATGGCAAATGAGATACGATCGAATCGAGAACATGTCTTGACCACAATCCGGCGACGTTTCTAGCTTGCTTTTATGGCCACCAAACTGCTTCCATTAACTTTTGTAATCGGCCTAACCATTTGCGTTGCGCAAGTTCAATCGCAGCTGCTGACTGGGACCCCCACCGAGTCCCCTTCGCCACCAAAAGATCGCGTGTCCAAAAAGGCTGGCGCGACCGCTTCGCCGGCTGAAAGCGCTACGTCATCTCCACCTGCAGTCTCGCCTGCGGCTTCGTCGACACCGAAACGTATTCGCAGGAAAACAACGGCTGAAATGTCTGCTAGCCCCACTCCAGCTCCAGTCGCGTCACCGACGCCTCGCAAATTCAAAATCAGGTTCCCACGCTTGTTCAAACCGAAGAGGTCGCCGTCCGCCAGGTCCATCCGGCGTGAATTCAGTTCCTCCAACTTGAAGTGGCGCTGTAGTGGGGCCAACGCTACAGCCCGCGGACGTTATGCGCGCGCTGGGCCGTCGGTCGAAGATTGGCCACCAAGGCTTTGCAAGAGCGATGGCAGCATGGCCGCTAATCCCTGCTGATGGTCCGCCGCGGGATCGATTTTTCCCGCGGGTGTTAGCTTGTCGACGATCTTTGGCAGGTATTCGGCCAGAAACGTTGACACAATAGCCGGATCCACTCCCAACCTGGTCGCAATCGCGTTGACCTGCTCGGGACCAAGCACGTTTTGAATTTGATTGCTGGAAACCGGCTGGTTTTCATCCATGCCGACCCACGATTGGAACGCGTTCCCCTGGCCACTCTGTGCGAATTTGTTGGCCAAACCCTGCAGACCGCCGCTCTGGGCAAGAAGCCCGCTGACAATTCCTATCAACGGATTCCCTTGACCAGATGCATCGCCTTTTTCGCTAGCTGCGCCGAGTATCGAATCGAATAATCCCATAACCTGTTCCTCCTTTGGTTGTTGTTTTCTCGTGATTAACCTTTCAGCATCGAACAAAGGAATGCCATGCACAAACTACTCGAGAAGCTTAAGGAAGAATTTTTCGCCATCCTTCCGCCAACAATTTTCTTTTTCGTTGTGCTGCATCTGCTCACGTTTATCCGCGTGCTGATGACCGAAGGCTCCCATTACCAGCCTTTGTCCACGATGTCGATTGCAATCGCGTCGCTGATCCTCGGCAAGGCGGTATTGATCGCGGACATGTTACCGCCGATCAATCGCTACCCGAATAAGCCGCTAGCTTACAATATCGCATGGAAGACGATGATCTACCTTTTCATGGCCAGCATCATTCACTATGTGGAACGGCTCATCGATTTCGCCCGGCAGGCAGGCGGCATCGTAGCCGGCAATGAAAAGTTGCTCGCGGAGATCGTGTGGCCGCATTACTGGGCGATACAAATCATCTTGTGCCTGCTGATTCTGGTGTATTGCACCGCGCGAGAACTGGCGCGCGTGTTCGGGAGGGAAAAGATGTTGCGGTTATTCTTTGGGCCAACTCCGCTACCGGCGTTCTGAGCGAGAATTACGGCTTTGTTCCGTGTTGGACTTCCATTCAAGTCTCGGCGTCTTACCGTGATGGGACCAAATTCTTATTGCTGAACTATCTTGCTTTCTTCAAGCTGTGTCGGGTAAGAAAGTAATTTATGAACAAGTATATCGCCGAATTCATCGGAACGTTCTTTCTGGTGCTGACAATTGGCTGCACGGGAATCGGGGCTGGTGCGGGCGTCATCGCGCCGCTGGCCATCGGTGCGGCACTCATGGTGATGGTTTACGCGGGCGGCCATATCTCGGGCGGACATTACAATCCGGCCGTGACACTAGGCATTTTGATCCGTGGCAAAGTACAACCAGCCGACGTCGTGCCTTATTGGATCGCTCAGTTCGCCGGTGCTGCCGTCGCTGCGTTGCTTGTGAGTAAGTTTCTTCGTGCTGGTGTTGCTGTGACTCCCATCGCGCCGCACGTTGGTCCCGCGCTTGTTGCGGAATTTCTATTCACATTCGCCCTCGTGTATGTGGTATTGAACGCAGCCACAGCCGAAGGCACATCGGGAAACTCATTCTATGGCCTGGCGATCGGCATGACCGTGATGACCGGCGCATTTGCCGTCGGTGATATTTCGGGTGGCGCATTCAATCCTGCAGTTGCGTTGGGCATTAGCATTCTCGGCATTTCCGATTGGGCCAACATCTGGATCTATCTGCTGGCAAACTTCGCCGGGGGCGTGGCCGCAGCCGTTGTCTTCCAGTTGATCAATCCGCCGATGCAGGTCACGCCGATCGCAACAGACGAGCCACCTTACGAAACACCTGACTGAAAACCCAGTTCACAACTCCTATGAAACAAACAAAAGTAATTGCATTTACCTCAATCATCTGCGCGTGCGTTGCCGCTTCATCTTTGAATGCGGCTACGATTCCTGCCGGAACAACACTGAGCGTTAGCACTGTTAGCTCCTTCAGCTCGAAGACTGTGGTAGGCAGAAGCTTCGAGGGGAAACTCGCTCAGGACGTCTCGGTCAAGGGACACGTGCTGTTGAAGGCTGGAAGCAAAGTATTCGGAAAGATCGCAACTTCTCGTTACAATCCGCGCAAAAACGATCCGCTGACAGTGGAACTCACCTCCGTTTCTGTAAACGGCCGTAACGTCGCGGTAAAAACGAATGCGTTCCAGCCGGGTAGCCCGCCAACGACGGGGCGCCAGGCGCAGTATGGGCATACAGCCGGAACGTTAGTGATTACCCCCGGAACCGTGATGCAGTTCCAACTTCTGCAACCAGTGACGTTGTAGCTGCTGCGCTTCGACTTGTCGGCAGTCTCAACGCGCCGCCTGAGCGACAGTGGTTCGCGAGGCGGGAGGCAGTCCAAGATTTAGGCGCAGAACCCGGTCAAGCTCGGCAATCGTTTGCGGCAGTTCGCACGACCCATGCGGACCGGGGACGATTTGCTCGGATTTGGCGCCGTCGAGATGAGAGCTCCAGTAAGGGACCACACCATCGGTGCTGTTTGGTGAATCACCTTTACCGCGATCACCAATGATCGAGTGATACGGAACGGTGATCCGCGCTTCATTGACTATCGGTAACGCTGGATTTGACGGTTTGAGACCCGTTATACTGTTCGGGAGACGTTTGGAACTTCCGGTCAATTGTACAAGTTCTGCGCTGGTGAGCGCGTCCGTCATGGCGGAGGCAATGTTAAGTGGAAGAGCGATCAAGCTGGTACCAAATCTACCCAATCCGCTACTGGCCAGCTTGCTCCCTCGATGCGGCGTACAAATGAACACAACGCGTTTAATCCGGGGATTAGCCTGAAATGTTGTGGCACGCACAACCAAGCTATCGCTGGAATTTTCCCTAAAAATGTTTTTCGCGGTTTCCCCCAGACCTTTCTCCCACATCGGCTTTGTGACCGTAATCACCTGCATGCGAGTAAGCATCCCGCCCATACTGTGACCTACAACAACGTACGGGCGATGATTCGGATAAAGTTTGTCGGCTTGGGCCAGCTCCTCGCGCAATCGCAATGCGGAATAGAGGATGGGGTTGCCGGTCGGATAGCCAAAAACCCAGAATTGATAATGCTTACGGATTTCCGGGTCGGCTTGAAGTCCGTTAATCGTTTGCGCCCAATTGAACGCGGTTGAAAAAAGACCGTGTACAAAAACAACGGGAATTCGGTCGGGATCGTAAGGCTGGAGGAAATACAAACCAGTCTTGTCGATATAGCGATTGGATTGAAGCCCTGCCAACAGTCCGATGAGCAGAAGATTACCCGGTGGCTGATAGTAGCTGATCGGCGCTGAGAAATTGGCCTCCAGAGGACGGGTTTTTCCTTCAACGCTGGCCATCGGTTGCCTGGCGGGACGGCGAAGTGCGAGCGTCGCATCCGTTGAGTGAAAATCGAGCGTGGCTGTGACCGGTGCAGTGATTCCCCTGGCCGGCATGAACTTTTCGGGTGGATTGACGATTCGCACGCCAAAGAGTGCCCCCCCCACGCCTTCCTGAATGTTCTTCTTCCTGATCAGTTTTTCTTTGATCTGGTCTGGGTTCTCAAAGGTCGTGAAGTAGTTCGGCGCCCAGACTCCATTACTCGCGGGTGCGAGCCGTAAATGATACGTCGTGTTGTTGCCAGGAAGCGTCAACGGCTGGTTCCACAACCGTCCGCCTTCACTCGAGCGCAGCAGAACTGTCAGTTCACCGCACGCCGCGTTGTAGGTTTCACAGGCGGGTGTCCCAATGCCGTTCCCTAGCAATGGTGCTGTGATCGCGGAAGCCTGCAAATAATCGGCTGCTCGCTTTTCGACTGGAACGTTTGCCGAGCGCGCCTCGCTCATGATGCTCGCGGTCGGCGCATATTCGGGACCGCGCGCTGTCTGCGGCGCCGTCGCACAGCTGGCCAAAAACGCCAGACACGTGACAGCAGCGATCAGACGAACGGATACTTTCGCGTTTTCAAGCCTCATAACGTCCGCTGTGTTCAAGCGGCTGGCGATGATAGCCAAGAAGTTTCTGCGCGCAGCAAGTTTTCCTATGAGACTTTAGGGCTACGCCTGCATCGTTCAGAAATTCACGGGCATCGCTCGGCGCGGCTGTCAAACTTAGGAATCATCGGATTTCGCTCTCGAATAAAGTGAAACCAACCGGGCGATCAGGACCGCCACGTAAAGCGAACCCGTCATGGCTTCCATTGTCGCGAGCAAGCGCGCAGCCTGTGAAACCGGCGTGATGTCACCGTACCCCACGGTGCTCAGGGTAATGAAGCTAAAGTAAAATCCAGTAAATCCGTTCATCGATTGCGCGCCCCGGCTCGTATTGAAAGAAAATGCACCGCCAGGCGTCACCTGATCCACGAGCCAATACGCGACCGTCCACATCAAGCCCAGCATGAGGTAAGCCGCGACGCTCGCGCAGAGCACGTCTACGGTGACCACAGGCGCACGCAGAATGAACAGCAGCAGATGCGCAATCACAAACCCCAGCAGGAGGAGTGCGCAAATGAGAAAAACGGCAGGGTGAACCAGGTCCGGCCGAAACTGGCTGATCCATCTGGCCGTGATAGCTGGAACGGCGAACACGACCGCGATGGCGAGGGTGCGCTTCCGATCCGCCACCGCAAACACCGCGGCGAGCAGGACCAACGAAAATAAAACCGAAAGAATGAGATGGCCGCCTTCGAGTTCTTCAAGGAAAGGCGCGCAGATCAAAAGAACGACGAGCGCAACGAGAAGTTGCACGGTGGAGAAGCGCCGGAATCTGAGCCGCCTCAGCACCGGATTGATTGAATGTCTCGGCTGCGCCGTCTCGTTCATTCAGTTTTTCCACGACTGTTCACTGCAACGCCCAACTCCCCGGGGCACAGCGACGGAAACGCCCTGATAGAACTCGCCTTGCAACTGCTTTAGATTTCTCAGGTGTGCTCGAACGGTCGGCTTTGTTTTAAAATGGTGCCGGTCCTCCCATCGGTCCCCACACTCCTTCGCCACCTTCCCACACACTCCACTCCATCGTCGCGTCTTGATACATCTCCGCGTCCTGAAGATCTTCCCTGGCGAGCTTCTTGTCGGCGCGGAGCTGTTGATAGGCCTGGTACTCTTTGGGCCCGCCGACGTATGCCTGATTGTGCGCCGTGTCAGGGAAGATGTAATACGTTTTCTTGCCCTTTTTGACCATGGTCACGCTCCCGGCCGGAAGATTTTGGAGCTTTTGCTTTTGGGCGGCCGTTTTGGGAGTGATGACTTTAAATCCGGAGGCCACGAGCATGCTCTCTCTATTTTGCGTGGTGCCCTGCGGGCTGGCGCAGCTGATTAACAGTGCTGTGCATACAGTGGCGATACTGCTGAGAAAAATACGTGTCGTTGGTTTCATAGATAATGTTCTGCCGTTGGTACAGAATCCGTCGAACCTTTGCAATGCGTTACTTCGTTAAATACTTTTTTTGCTTCGTACCGGCTTCGCGGCTGTCATCCGGCCGCTCTTCAATCAATTCCGCGGCGGGCACAGTGTGAAAGGAAACAACTGCCCAATCGGTTTCGGCGTTTATGACTGGGCGATGCCAGACATTCGTCGGGATTGAAATCCACCGCCGCTCCAACGGCGCGCTAGGATCGCTAACCAAAACATTCGATTGCCACTTTCCATGCTCACCGGTTTGCAAATCACCGCTGCCTTCAAACGACATCATGCGTTGATGACTATTGGGATGCCTCTCAGCGCCTGTGTCTGCGCCCGCGCGCAAAACAAATACCCACGCAGATCGAATCTCTGGCGGTAGTGTCGTTGCGAAAAGGTCCAACGGAAAAGGTTCCCAGCTCATTAGCGCACCTTTTTTGCGAGCCAATTGCTCGCGAACACGCACCACAACAGAACGAATGTGTTCGCGCGCGCTTTCCGATTGCAAGGCCGTGTCGAGCGCCTCAAGCCGCGAACGTTCCTCTTTTGTCATTTTGTGTATTCTTAACGTTTATCTCTTAATCATCCGTATGAAACAGCTCGCGCTCATTAAATTTCTGTCCGCTGCAACCATCGTCTGCGCCGCAGATGTTCCCATTACGCAGGACGAGCTGGTCCGACGCACTCAGGAGCTGTACGATTCCCTGGTATCCGGCAATCAGGCGCCGTGGAAAAAATATTTCGCTGACGACTGCATCTTCGCAGACGAGAAGGGACGCCTCTTCGACAAACCGAAGCTGATCGCCGATATCACACCGCTCCCAGCCGGATACTCCGGAACGATTAAGGTCGAGAAGGCTCAAAGCCGGATCATTGGGAACACAGCGGTACTCAGTTACGACGCGGACGAGAGCGAGACCATCTTCGGCCAAAATCTGAAAGCGCGTTATCACATCACTGACACGTGGCTTCAGCGCAACGGCAATTGGCAGATTATCGCCAGTCAGGCGCATCGTTACTATGAAGATCCTGCGGTAGGAAAAGCCGATCCGAAAAAGTTTGCCGACTTCATCGGCACGTACGAACTGGCGCCTGGCCAAATGAGATCGGTCACCAACGAAGGCGATAAGCTATTCGTTGAACGCAATGGCAAAAAGGAGCAACTGCTGCCCGAGATATCAGAGCTTTTTTTCCGCAAAGGTGTCGAAGGCAGAATTCTGTTCCGTTACACCGCTAATGGAAAAGTCGACGCGCTAATCGACAGGAGAAACAACGAAGATGTCGTGTGGCGCAAAACGAAATAATTTGCGCCCCAATTCTTTTCCTGGCCTCCTGGTTGGAAAGCCTGGCCGTTGCTTCGCATCCGTTGCAGCCTGATTAGCTTTTCTTCCTCAAGCGCTACCGCTCGGCACGAGCACAATCTTCCCGGCCGCTCCCGGTTCCATGACAGCTCGATGTGCCTCGGCCGCTTCAGCCAACGGAAATTCTTTGCCGATCACTGGTCGCAACGTTCCGTTTTCGAGACCGGCCACGAGCGCAGCGTGAATGCTTGCCATTTCTGCCGGAGGCGTGTTCGGCAAAATCATTCCGCGAATGTCAGCATCGCGCTGCATCGTATTGCGCGGATCGATCTCCACCGGTCCGCGGCTCCCGATGATCACGACGCGCCCGCCTTTTGCGAGAATGGTCAGATCCCTCCCGAGATTCACGTTCGCGAGTAATTCCACGATCACGTCAACACCTCGCCCGCCGGTAGCTTTCATCACCTGTTCAAAATGTTCAGCCGAGCGATGATCGAATACTTCATGCGCACCTTCTTCGCGCGCGAGCTTGAGTCCTTTGTCACTACCCGCTGTGCCGAACACGCGCAGCCCGCGAGCACGCGCCAGTTGCACCGCCGCGGTCCCGACACCGCCGCTCGCGCCGTGTACCAGCACCGTTTCACCGGGTTCGGAGACCGCGCGCTGCAATAACCCGCGGTACGCCGTCGCGTACGGCGTCCCCATGGCTGCGCCTTGCGCGAACGAAACATTTGCCGGTAACGGATGCACTTGCTCTTTTTTGCACAACGCAAATTCCGCATACGTCCCGCTGATCGATCCCGCGGTATAAACACGATCGCCGGGTTTAAATTCACTCACATCCGAGTCAACCTCCTCGACCACACCAGCGCCGTCGTTCCCCGGCGTGTACGGCAACTCTGGCAATCGCACGTATGTTCCCGCGCGAATGTAAGTCTCCACCGGGTTGATACCGATCGCGTGCATTCGCACGAGCACCTGATCGGGGCCAGGCCGCAGCGTCGGCACTTCTTCCAACCGAAGAACTTCCGGACCGCCAAATTCGTGGACGTGAATTGCTTTCATTAGCTTTGCTCTTATCTACATTGGATTAAACGGCAAACGGCGCAGTTCCTAGTTCGTAATTGAAACTCGCTCGCCTCCCGGCTCGCTCGCTCCTACCCTCGTCGTTTTACCTTCTATTTTCGCGTGTCCCGCACGCTCAATTCATCCTTTTTGCTTCTGCCTTCCTCGCGCAGGATGGGATCAAGAGCGATTCATGCAGACGCGCCGGTCCTTCCTCCGCACATCTCTTGCGGCAACAACCGCAATCCTTGCTGACGTCTCGAGCATTGTTGCGAAAGAAAGACCGGCAATATCGAAATCGCCGGTCTACGATTACGTCGATGGCGTCAAGTTTCTCACGCCAGAGGCGCCTGATTACGCGACTGCCCGGGAAGTTTACAACGCCGGGATCTTAACTCAGCCAAAAAACATCGCTTGTTGCATCTCTGAAACTGGGGTTCAACGCGCGCTCGAACGAGCAAAGGCAGAGAATTGGCCGGTCGCGGTAAAAGCAGGAGGACATTCCTTTGAGGGATTTTGTCTGAACGACGATGGACTGGTCGTCAGCGTTTCGCCGATGCGCGAGATGAAGCTTGATCCGAAGACCGGCATTTTGACCGCCGGCGCGGGCTGTCGGCTGGAAGAAGTGAACCAGTTCCTCTTGCCGAAAGGCCGTTTCCTGCCGGCTGGATCGTGCAGAACAGTCGGTCTCGCAGGTCTTACACTTGGCGGCGGCTACGGGATGTTCGCCAGAAAATGGGGTTTGACCTGCGACCATTTGCGCAGGGTCAAAATGGTGGATGGCGCCGGGATAATCCGTGACTCAAACGAGGAGCCAGATTTACTGTGGAGTTCGCGCGGCGGTGGAAACGGCCATTTCGGGATAGTAACCGAACTAACATTCAACACGCGCCCCGCCCCGGCACAATTTTCGTCATGGAAGTTTCGGGCTTACAAACTGGATCCGAAACGCGCCACGGCGTTACTGGAAGCGTGGTTCGAAGCAACCTCTGGTTTGCCTAACGAAGCGTTTTCGGCCTGGATCATGAACGGCAGCCAGGTCACTGTGGTTGTCATCACCATAGGTTCGCGCGAACAAAAAGGGTTACTGGCTTTCCGTCGCCGGCTCGCTGGCCTAACGAAGAAAATGACCTCTGGAGGTCCCACTTCTCTAAACAAGGCCTTGACGTGGTATTATGGAGAGCAAGGCCCGGTTTATTTTAAAAACGCCAGCGCCGGATATTACAAAGGAATCGACGACATTAGGCCTGCGTTGCCCGGTATTTTCCAAGAAGTCTTAACTGTTCCGGGACTGATTTTTCAAATCAATACCCTGGGGGGCGCCATTTCCGGCGATGTGGAAGGCGCCTATCCGCATCGCGCTTTCCCTTACCTGGGCGAGTCTCAAGCATATTGGGAATCGCCGTCGCATGCCGCCGTTCTTCGAGAGGCGATAGGCCGGATGCGCAGTCATATTGCTCAAGCCGGGGTCACAAACCATTACGCAAACTATCCCGATCTTGCTTTTGAAGACTGGCCAACCGCCTATTACGGAGCAGAAAATTACGCGCGCCTCCAGCAACTGAAACAGCGGTACGATCCTGAGAACCGCATCCGCCATCCGCAAAGCGTGCGACTGCCCGTTTGATTAAGGGCGGAGGTTCCCGCGCGACTCAGCGCGTTTCACCAGCGAAACGCGATTCAAATTGAGATATGCGCTTATTCTCCGTGCTCGCTTTCATATTCGATATTGACGGTACCCTTGTCGACTCCAATGAACTGCACGTCGATTCCTGGGACCGCGCGTTCCGGGGATTCGGCAAACAATTTCCTCGGGAACAATTACGCGCGCAGATCGGCAAAGGCTCGGACCAATATTTACCCGAGTTTCTCACGCCTGAGGAGATCAAACGTTTCGGCAAACAGTTGGATGAATACCGGTCCGATCTGTTCAGAAAAGAATATCTTCCAATGGTCCGACCGTTTCCGAAAGTGCACGAACTTTTTCAGCGCGTTCACGACGACAACAAACGCATCGTACTCGCGAGTTCCGGCAAGAAGGCTGACACAAAGTATTACATCGACCTGCTTAAGATCGGCGATCTGATTGACGGCTACGTGTCGGGTGACGATGCCGACAGCTCCAAACCGGCACCAGATATCTTTGCCGCCTCATTGGAAAAGCTTGGCGATATTTCAGCTGCCGATGCTGTGACCGTCGGCGATACAAGATTCGACATCGAAGCCGCTAAAAAAGCTGGCCTGAAAACTATTGCGTTTCTTTGTGGTGGAACGCCGGAATCAGTGTTGCGCGAGGCGGGCGCAATCGCGATCTATCGGGATCCCGCAGACTTTCTCGCCCATTACGATGAGGTAATGGGATTGGACGTCGGCCGCTGAACACTGGTCGGCTGCCGCGCCGACAAAAGGCAAAAAAAAGCGCCCCGCTTTCAGCGGAGCGCTTTTGTGTGTGGCGCAAATGATATGCGCTAATCAACTACAACAAACTCCGGATCGCCCGCGCAAATCACGCGCTCCGTGTATGTAAAGCCGTCCACGTTAACCGCGACCCAGCATCCGTCCACGAAGACGAAGTATGTGTTCCCAATCAACCGAAAATGGTTCGCCCCGTATCGTTGGACGAAGAACTCTTTCGGATGCCGCCCAAGACTGAACACCTCGGTATGACGCGTTCTGAACTCATCCTTGTTCACTGTCGTCGTCTGATTCGTGTTCACATTCGTCTGGCTCGTGACTCGAACGTGCGTCAGGTTGATTCCTGTTTATTTCCTGAGCGCGACCCTTAACGTTCGTGTTCGTCTGTCCACGTACATTCGTGCCGGTCTCAGGTTTTGCCTGCGATTTGCTCTGCTCCTGAGCGGGATGCATTTTCTTCCCCTTCGCCGGAGCAGTAGTCTGTGTGTCCTTCGTCTGCTCCTGCGTCTGTTGTGGCTCCTCCGTTGTCTGGCCTAGCGCCATAAACGGTAACGCCATCGCAGTTATTGCTGTCATTATCACGATTCTCATAGTTTTTCCTTTCACCTTTATGTACTTCGTATCCCCAAAAATTTTGGCCCTGTTGATAAGTCAGGTTTTTGCCGAAATTTCGTCGCCGCTACCATCGCGGAAATCCGATTTTCCTGGTTCTTGATTAGTCTCTCCTGATTCCGTTCATCGCGAAGCCGATCCGTTTCAATTCGGCGGCAAGCAATTTCGCCTGCGCTGTCGTGAGCTCGACCAGCGGGGGCCGGACTCTGGCCCATTCCGGATCGTTCGCGTAGATCGCGATCGCCTGTTTCAACGCCGCGATCAGCGACGGAAATTTCCTGCTGCTGAAAACGTCACGTACGACGTTTAACCGCGCTTGTTGCGCTTCGAGGTCTGTTGTAGAGGCGCTTGTGCCAAGCGCCTTCGTATTACCCCGGCGTTCGCCGCGGCGAACGCTACTACACTTCTGATACAACTCGTAAATCGCTGCCGGATTTACGTTGGCCGTGGCGGAAATCGTGCCCACACCGCCATTGCGCATATTTGCGAGCAGGAACGATTCGCTGCCGACAAACACGTCGAACCCAGTCCGAGCTCTCCACGGCGAGTCTGTGACCGGACGGGCGCTTTCTGCAAACGCGTCGAGAAACGTTTTGGTGTTATTCCAATCGCCCGAGCTGTCTTTCATTCCGGCGATCGCGTTTGGATAAGCTTTCAGGAGACGCTCCACCAGTTTCGGTGTGATCCCGACGATCGCCACCGGCGGAATATGATAGAGGTAGATTCTCAGACGCGCATCGCCGACGCGTTGCACCACTTCGCTAAAGTACCGGTAGAGGCCATCTTCGCTGACGTCCTTGTAATAAAACGGCGGCAACATCAGCACACCGGCGCAACCGTGTTTCACCGCATGTGCGGTGAGCTCGACCGTCTCGGAGATCGAGCAGCAACCGGCGCCCGCCATCACTCGCGACAGATCGAGACGCGCTGCGATCAGCGCATCGAGCAGTGAGATGCGCTCGCTTGTCGACATCGAGTTCGCCTCGCTGGTCGTGCCAAACGGGGCGAGCCCGCAATTCTGCGAAAGCAACCATTGGCAATGCCTGATGAAACGTTCCCGGTCAGGCGAAAGATCCGGCTTAAAGGGCGTTAAGACTGGCGCGAGCACGCCGCGAATACGTTCGCTCATGGTTTCACATCAAACATCAAACGTCTGACATCAAACATCGCTTTCTTAATTCTTCCTTCATCCGTCCAATTTTTCGAACACCATTACGCCGCGAATGCGTGCGCGACTTTGAATCACGAACGACAAATCTCATGAGAATGTTACGTTGCGCGCGATATCGCTGAACAAGGAATTCAAATGAAATTTGCCAGGACTTGCATCGCTGTCGCCATAAGCATCGCGTGTTGTAGTTTTCCAGGACGCGCCACATCCGAGCCGAAGCAATCAGAAATCGATTCGGCCAATCGACTCTTTCAGGCAGGTAAGTTTGCCGAAGCGGGTAAAGTCTACTCGCAAATTGTCGCTCAAAATCCGAAGGACTTTTCGGCAACACTCCAGCTGGGTCGCATTGCATTGCTTTCGAATCGGCTCGATGACACACAGAAATGGCTGGAAAAAGCGATAAGCCTGCGGCCGGATGACGCCGACGCAAAGATCATGCTGGCCCAGGCGTTTTATCGCCGCGATGATTTTCAAAAGGCAGCGGCCGCGTTGAGCGGCGTCGACGTGAGCAGCAACAAACTGGTTCGTGAGCAGTATCCGACACTGAACGTTGCGATGTTGGAGAGTTTCAAGGATCAGACGCCCTACGAATTGAAAGGCAACGGGGCAAGTACGCATGTTAAGTTCGTAAAGACCGATCCGCTTCCGCTAGTCAATGTGCGCGTGAACGGTGGCAAGGAAGTCACATTCTTCATCGATACCGGGGGTTCGGAGGTTACGCTCGACACGGAGTTCGCAAAGGAGCTTGGCGTCCCGCAATTCGGCGCGGTGCAAGGCACCTTTTCCGGCGGGCAGCACACTCAGGTCCATCTTGGGCGGATTGAGTCACTCACACTCGGGGATTGGACAGTTAAAAACGTGCCAACCGCGATGATTCCTTTGCGACAGCTTTCGGAAGGATTTGGCGTGAAACAAATCGACGGAATTATCGGAACCACCTTGTTTTACCATTTCCTGACCACGATGGATTATCCGCACGGCGAGCTTGTGCTGCGCCGGAAAGACGCCAAGAACTTGGAAGAGTTTAAGGCAAAATCGCCAGGCAAGAGAGTCACAGTTCCCATTTGGATGGCCAGCGATCATTTCATGGTAGGCTGGGGTCGCGTGGAGATGCTTCCGCCCACTCTGCTCTTCGTTGACACAGGTCTCGTGGGCGCGGGTGTTAAACTTGCGGAGTCGGTTATCAAGGAAGCCGGGATCAAGCTGGAGGAAAACAAAGCTACTGAAGGCGCGGGCGGAGGCGGGACGCTGAAGATCGTGCCATACACCGTGCATCAACTTTCATTCGGAGACATAAAGGAAGAAAACGTTCCGGGTCTTTATGACGGGCCGTTCCCGTGGCAATACATGTTCGGATTTCACCTCGCGGGCATGGTAGGCCACGATTTTTTCAAGCCCTACGCGGTCACCTTTGACTTTCAGAACATGCAGATTTTTCTGCAACAGTAGCGCTGAGCGGCGTCCGCAAATTTGGGTCGCAGAAAAGTCTTAGCCATCCGGTTTTTCGACCAGGTATACGTGATTACTCAAGTAGCAAGACGTTGACCTCCGAAGGCCTTCTGATACCGATTGCGATACGCCGGCAGACTGCTACGGCGTAAGAAATAACATCCGAAGGGATTAACGGCTTCCTCTCCCTCTTCCTCTGCTTTTGCTCCCACGTCCGGCAGGGCGATATGAAAAATGTAGGCGCAAAGAAAAATCGGTTTTGTGCTTTTCGGACTCGCGGCATCTGTGGCGGCAACCGTACCGGCTGCTACTTCTCGCACGCGACACTCGTGCCTCTACAGTCTTGTTCCGTGTTACAAGTTACGCGTGTTAAACGTGTCGCCCTGGCTGAGGTCGCCTGT
Organism: uncultured Verrucomicrobiae bacterium; assembly: GCA_963803285.1. Taxonomy (GTDB): domain Bacteria; phylum Verrucomicrobiota; class Verrucomicrobiia; order Chthoniobacterales; family UBA10450; genus Udaeobacter. The sequence goes on from CAWDMG010000008.1 coordinate 36,694, forward strand.
CTCGTAGCCGCGGCGGAACCAGCGGGCGCGTTGTTCGGACGTCCCGTGCGTAAATGAATCGGGCACGACGTAACCGCGCGACCTGGATTGAAGTCTGTCATCGCCAACCGCGCTGGCTGCGCGCATTGCTTCCTCGATATCGCCGGCTTCTACAACGTGCTTGACTCGGTCGGTATAACGCGCCCAAACGCCTGCCAGAAAATCTGCCTGTAGTTCTAGCCGGACAGAGAGCTGATTGTATTCAGATTGACTCACTCGACCGCGCGCCGCCTGCACACGATCGGTAATACCGAGCAGATTCTGCACGTGATGTCCAACTTCGTGCGCGATGACGTAGGCCTCTGCGAAATCGCCTCCTGCACCCAGGCGTTCCTGGAGCTGACGGAAAAAACCGAGGTCGATGTAAACGCGTCGATCTTGCGGACAATAGAACGGGCCGGTGGCGCCGCTAGCGAAGCCGCAGCCGGACTGAATTAGGTCCGTGAAGAGCACAAGCCTCGGCTCCTCGTATTGTCGGCCCATTTGACGGAAGATCTCATTCCAGGCGTCTTCCGTATCGGCGAGAACGACGCCGACGAATTTCGATGTCTCATCGCGCGGCGCTTGATTGTCGAACTGGGCAGATTGCGGTAGTTGCGCTTGCTGTGAATTGAACAGCGCCTGCGGATCGCCCCCGAGCAGAAGGTAAAGAACTACGAGAATAACCGTGCCAATTCCGCCGCCCAGCACAACGCGTCTGCCGCCGCCGGATCCACGCGCGTCTTCAACATTCTCACTTTCTCTTCTCCCTTGCCAGAGCATCTATCTCGTATCGTTGCACGAGATCCACTCGCGTCTATTGAGTTCCGGGATTGCGATGCGTCGCCAGTCTGATCCCGCCAAGAAGATTATGTGCCTCGCTCGCTTGCATTCTATCTCGGGAATCTCGTTTCCTCGAGTCCTGCTTTGAAAGTCTGGCCGTTGTTTCGCATCCGTTGCAGCCTGATCATTTAAAAAAAGAGCCGCATGATGAACACATCACGCGGCTCTCAAAATGGCTGCGGCAAGTTAGACGAGGCCCAGCGTGGCAAGTGTCGGCTCATCGATTGCCGATGTAATCGCCAATCCGTTGTCAGCCTGGTAGGCTGCGATGGCTTCCCGGGTCATCGGCCCAAGGATCCCATCGATTGGTCCATCGTAGTAACCGGCGCTCGCCAACTGTTCCTGAACATTGACGGTCACCTGGTCAGGCGACAATCCGTTGTAGCCGTAGATAGGGCCGTCATACACATAACTCACAGACGGTGCATAACCCCACGCTGGGAACCAGTAGCCTGCATTCCAGTAATACCAGCCGTTGTTCACGAAAATGATCCGATCATAGTGGCTTCTCCACCAACTGCGATCGTGCCATTGCCTGTTGTAATTGCGGAACGCTGCATACCGCTGGCCGCGGAACGCGTCTCCACGCCAGTTATTAGTGATTCTCACATTGCCTCCACGATAATAGGCGGCGTTCTGTGTGCGGTTGACTGCGAAGTTTCGATTCCGATTGATCGCTACGTTATTGCGACCGCGAAATTCATTCGCGTTGCGATAACGATTAACGTCCGCGTTCCTTGTCCGGCTCACCGCGACGTTTCGTTCACGATTCGCGTCGAAATTTCTTGTCCGGTTCACCTCGACATTCCTTTTGCGATTCACCGCAACGTCACGTCGCGCACGAAACTCTTGTTTCCTCTGGACGTTCCGCTCACGCATTCTTTCGTTCCTCGCGAGGTTTCGTTCTCGAACCGCGCGCGGTCCGGTGTTGTGTTTGACCACAGCATTTGAACTGGTGCGCGGCCTCGTGTGCGATCGCTGCCGATGTTGCACGGCCGAAACGTTACGATGCGCCCTCATGGTCCTGCCGGTGTTCGCGGGGTGTGCCGCCTGAACCTTGGCTGTTCTATGCTGCGCCTTCGCTCTCTCAGGCCGTTTATCCTTGGCCCTTTGCGCTCCTCCCGCTGTAAGCGCCAGCGCGAGGCTTCCAATGCATACTGAATACAGAACTCGTTTCATTATTTCCCTCCGTGTTTTTCCCTTTTTCCCATTTCGATCTTAGACAAGATCGATGAACCAATTATTCAACACCGTTAACTATTTCGAGTTTCAGGCTTTCGAAGCCATGCGAACACGAAACCTCCAGGCCTTTGTATTGCGCAAGCCGGAATCACACAGCATTTCCTAATTATTACTTCTTCCTTTCCTATCGTGCCTGGAAACAAAAAGCCGCCGAGGCATTCCTGCGCGCGGCGGCTTTTTTTGGTTTATAGTTTAACTTACGCCAATCCGAGGGAATCGAGCGTCGGCTGGTCGATTACCGCCGTCGTGGTGAGCCCCTGATCGTTCTGATAAGCCGTGAGCGCTTCCCGAGTGAGCGGGCCGAGCAATCCATCCACTTCACCTGTGTAATAGCCCATTTGCTGTAGCAAGGCTTGCACGTCCGCGATCACCTGGTCTGGCGGCACAGCACGTTGACCAACGTAGATCGGCGCATCGTAAGCATAATATTGAGCCGAAGGACTGTAGCCCCACGCTGGGAACCAATAGCCATTGTTGAAGAAATAGTAACCGCCAGCGATCAGCTCCACACGGTTGTAATGTGAATGATACCACCCCTGATCGTGCCATTGCGGATGATACGAGCGGAATACCTCGTAATGCTGACCCTGCCAGCGATCACTTCCTTCAATCCGATGGTTCTGATTGAAAGTAACCGCCTGAACCTGCTGCGGCTTTGGCTGCGCGCGGAAACTCGCGTGCTGCGATTTGACCTGCTGCACTTGCTGCGGATCGGGCTTCTTCCCCTTGGCCCCCGCTTTAGCCTGCGCGTTTTGCTGGCCTGCAGCCGGAACTGACGAAACAGCACCTGCGCCAGCAGCACCAGCGGCCGGGGCTTCCGGATTAGGAGATGTCTTTGGCGCCGCGGCCTGACCCTTCATCCCTTTTTTCCGCTGCTCAATCCGCTGCTGCCTGGCACTGGGTGTCGACGCGTCGGCTGAGTCATTCGTTTTCGGGGCAGTCGCAGATTCCTCGTTTGCTGGAGCTTTTGCGCTCTTTCCTGCACCGGGCTCAGTCGTAGCTGCGTGCTCATGCGTAGCTCCGTGCCCAGTCGGAGCCCCTTGTTGCTTCGTCGCACTGGCGTCATGCGTGGTGCCGTGGGGCTGCGTTGCTCCCTGGTGCGTCGCGGGCGGGGCATGAGGCTTCGCGGCGTTCGCGCCGGGATGTGCTTGAGTCGCGTGCGCTTTTTCCGGGGCGTGCTTGCCCTTTGATGGTGATTGTTGTTCGACTGGCTGTTGTGCCAACGCGGCTCCAGCCAATGCCAGTGAACAGCCTATCAGTAAACTAGTAAGTTTTTTCATAATAATCATGTTTAGTCGTTTGATGTCCATGATCTATTCAGGCGCTTTCCGGAATTCCGCCCAGCAGCCTGAAACAGACGCCTTACACGGCGTCGATCACGCAACGACAATTCGTGCAATCGCTGTTATTTGGTTCCCTCGCGCGTGCGAATTCGAAAATGCCACAGCAAAGAGTTAATCAGTTGCAACGGATGCGAAGCAACGGCCAGGCTTTCAAATTCAGATAATACCTTCCCTGTTTTCCTGGCTTCCTGATTAGCTTTCCTCCTTCTTAATTTTTCTTCTTACTTCTTACTTGCGCCGTAGATTCTCGCGTGAAGCCTTCGCTCACTGGAATCATCCTGGAAGAATTGGCGGATTTTCTCCACCAGCGCGGCGCGGCTTCCTATCGCGCGACGCAGATTACCGACTGGATCTTCAAAAAACGCGTCGGTTCCTTCGACGCGATGACCGATTTGCCTAACGACTTACGCGTTCAGCTCACCGCGGAATTTGACACACCGAAGACAGAACTGGTCCGCGTCCTTGGCTCGAAAGACACCACGCAGAAATTTCTTTTCCGCTTACGCGACCAAAACCTGATCGAGTCTGTCCTTATTCCAGCGTCGCCCGCACTTTACGGCCAACCCTCGGATCGCCGGACAATTTGCGTTTCGAGTCAGGTCGGCTGCGCTTATGGCTGCAAATTTTGCGCGAGCGGATTGGAAGGCTGGACGCGCAATCTCGATGCGGGCGAGATGGTGCAACAACTCATCGCAATTGAAGAGAAGAGCGGAGAAAAAATCGATAACGTCGTCTTCATGGGCATGGGCGAGCCGCTCGCCAACCTGAAAAATCTTCTGCGCGCGATTCGCATCATCAATGCCTCATGGGGCCTCGGCATTGGCGCGCGCCACATCACCATTTCAACTAGCGGACTGGCGCCGCAAATTCGCGAGCTAGCCAACGAATCCACGCAATTTCGGCTCGCCCTTTCGCTACATGGCGCGACCGATGAAGTCCGCAGCCGGATCATGCCGGTGAATAGGAGGTATCCACTAAAAGTCTTGCTCGAAGCATGCGATTACTACGTGGCGAAAAAACGAAGGATGACGTTCGAGTACATTCTCATCGCCGACGTCAACGACACCGACGAGCAGGCCCGCGAGCTGGCGAAAATCGCGCGTCGTCTGTCGGCCAAAATCAATCTCATTCCCTACAACACCGTCGAAGGCCTGGAATGGTCACGCCCCTCACGCACGCGTCAGACAATATTTCAATCAATCCTGCGGAAGCACGGTGTGGTCGCAACCTTGCGCCGCGAGAAGGGCCACGACATTGCCGCCGCGTGCGGTCAGTTACGACTGCAGACGAAGCAAGCCGAAAGCGAACTCCGGATTTGACTCTGAATCCGTCAGCCTCACTGCTTCCTTCCGACTTCAGTTGACTACTTCTTCCTAATTCTTCCCTGATTTTACCGTATGGGTTTGCTTGTTCCTTAAACCATGGTGCGAATGTTGAAGCTCGAGCTCACCTTTTGGCTCCTTGCGTAATTTTTCCGGCACCAGATCGCCTACTGGTCCTTTTGCGATGGTCGTCCCTCCATCCACCACGTAGAGCGCGCCGGTTACATAGCTTGCTTCGTCCGATGCCAGGAATGCGTACACATTCGCGACTTCCTCCGGCATCCCGCGCCGCGCCAACGGCACGGCCTGGATCAGTGTCTTCTCCATCTCTTTGTCCATCGGGCCGGTTTCCTTATGCGTCCACGCCGTATCGATTGGTCCGGGGCAAACACAATTCGCGCGCACACCGTATTGCGCCTGCTCCACAGCCACTCCGCGCATGAACGCGTGCATCCAGCCTTTCGTTCCGCCATAAGGTGTATTTTGCGCCAGGCCAATCATCCCCGATTCCGAGCCGGCCGAAATGATATTGCCGCGCGACCTTTGCAAATGCGGCAGCGCGAACCGTGTCATCAGAAACGCCGAGCGAATGTTCATCCGGATTGTCTCATCGAAATCCTCGATCGGATAATCCTGTGTCACCGCGTTATCGAGAAAAACGCCTGCGTTATTAACAAGCACATCGAGGCGCTTAAATTCTTTAATGGCAAGATCGACGCATTGTTTGGCGGCGCGTTCCTCGGAAATATCGCCGGCGAATGCGACCGCTTTCCCCTTGTTCTCGCGGATTGCTTTGGCTACGTCTTCGATCGGATCGTCCGGCAAACCGCATACCACAACGCGCGCTCCTTCCTTGGCAAACTTGTGCGTGATCGCTTCGCCGATCCCCGTGCCGGCGCCTGTAATGATCGCCACTTTCTCCTCTAATCGTCCATGAACGGACCCATTCCTGTCGAAAGATTTCGTTCTCATATCAATAAAATTTCGTGTCTCCGCATTCATTCGCGTCCCAAATATTTCACCCGGAAAACCTGGTCACGCGCCCCAGCTTAACGAAGGCGGCTGAGATCTGTTTCGCGCGTTCTGCTTCTTCTTAATTTTTCCTTCTTACTTCTGACTTCTCAATTGCGTCTGGCATCCATCAGCGCGCTGAAATTCGAAGCCATCCACAAGGGAAAAATCAAAACGGGGCAACGAATTGCCGCCATAGTTGAAGGGAAAATTATGAACTTATCTGTCGAAACGAAAGTGGCCATCGCCGTGGCGACGAGCTTCATCTTGTTGATAGTGGGCGCCATGGCCCAGGGGTAACGAACGCGGCGGCTGTCCGAAATCCGCTTTCCGCTATCCTGCTTCCTAATTCTTCTTTTTTCCTTCTCAAGCGCGCGCTCCGCGGCCGTCTGCTTTTCCGCTTTCTGAACACCTGCGAAAAATAAGCTTTACCTTCTATGTCGCTGATCCCATCAGTTCCATTGATCAGTCGCTGGATATAAGACTGCTCAGCGCAATGTCGGTCTCTCTTCTGCTCGGACTGGTTTATCTGATCTCGGAGTTATTGCTGACGGCGACGCGCCGCTCGCGCAGCCGCACCGGGACGAAGCAGGATCGGAGTACGTTGCGCGTCGTATGGCTCGTAATCGTGGTGAGTGTGGCGGCTGGGGTTTATGTGGCGAAACATTGGCCGGCGGCGACATTGCCGCATCATCGAATCTTTGTCTTCGCCGGCGTGGTGCTGTTTGTCGCTGGATTGCTTCTTCGCTGGTGGGCCATCATCGCACTCGGCCGCTTTTTCACCGTGGACGTGACGATTGAAAAAGATCATGAGTTGGTCGAGCGCGGACCGTTTCGCGTGGTGCGTCATCCTTCCTACACTGGTGTGCTCCTGGCCTTCGTGGGTCTAGCTCTGTCTCTGGGTAACTGGGCCGCGCTACTTGTCATACTTCTGCCGATTGGCGCGGCATTCATTCACCGCATGAACGTGGAGGAGAATGCTTTGTCAGGCGCGCTTGGCTCGCAATATACCGAATACATGCGGCGCACTAAGCGGCTGGTGCCGTTTGTTTATTAGTGTAGGCACGCCTCTGCGGAGCCTGCCCGTTTTGCACCTGAGCGTCGACCCGTTGGTCTTTTACAGGCAGCATGGCGAAGTTCGTCCGACTGGTGCAGGTTGAGGAATGTCGATGCCAATTGAGAGCCTTCACATTGGGATGCGCGTGCGGCACCCGCAATACGGCGTCGGTGAGGTGAAAACACTCACCGAGCTCACTGCTGAGATTTCCTTCGATGATGCGCGGCGGACAATCGCTCCCGAGTCGAGCGAGCTCACCCCGGCGGAGCCGACCGCAGCGGTGTCCGAGCTGCAGGTGCCGCTGAGCAATTTCATTCGCGAAACTGCGCACGCTATCGTTGAGGCGCTCGGGCTGGAGAAAGATGATACGATTGTGCAGGGCATCGCGAACCGGTGGCAAAGGGGCACCCTGGTGCTGCGGCCGTCTGATGCGTCGGTGCAGTCAAAGGAGGTGCCGTTGGAGACGTTCTTTCACAAGATCGTGATGATGCGCAACAACCTGCGCGTGCTCGAGCAGAAGGTGAACGCGAGCGATAAACTCACTGACGCAGATAAGGTCGACCTGCAGCAATACATCACGCGCTGCTATGGCTCGCTGACCACGTTCAATATCCTATTCAAGAACAAAGAGGATCAATTTTCCTCCGGATCCAAATCAGCGTAGCGGCTCGCTCCCCGATGGAAGACTGATTCGTTCGCTCAGCGCGTTTTCGTTAGCGAAAGAAGATCAAGTAACCGAGAACGCTTAACACAACCGCGGCCATGATGATCATTTGCTGCAGGTGTTTCACATAAAAGGGCTGCGACGTAATTGCCCGAGATGCGGTAGCACAATGACGGCAATGATGATCGACGATGGACAGCGCGTAGCCGCAGGTGGGGCAAGGCTCCAGTGGCATGCGATACCAATCGCAGACATTGATCTAATAGCGAGGAATACCCCAGGGGAAGAAAATGGGTCGCGTCATCGCTTCGCGGCCGTTAAAGCGTTGAATCGTTACATCGACGGCAAAACCAGTCATTCCTGTGTCGATAGGTTTGGATAATGTCGGGCCAGATAATCTTGCTTGGTTTTTTCGAAATCGCTTCTGATCATACCCAACGACTGGGCGGCACATGAAAACGTACTTGATAAAGTTTTCCGATCGCGACGAAGGTCCATACGAAGAAGCACAGGTCGCGCAGATGTTCGCGGATAGGCGTATCGATCGAAACACGGCGTGTAAGCCCCTCGATAGCGGCGAGTGGAAGACGATCGATGACTATCTACCGATGCTGAAATACGGGACGCAATTACCCCCAGGTACGACAGCCCCTGTCATTCCTCCAGCACCACCCCCGGTGTTGTTGTCATCACAACGCGTGTCAGTGGTCGATCTCGATATTCCGTTCGGATCTCTTCTGAAAATCATGTTTAAGTGGATGGCAGCAGCGTTGGTCGTCTTCTGCTGCTTCCTGCCAGTCATTTTTGTTCTTTGGCTAATTGTGGCGGCGATATTAGCCGCACTATTTAGCGGCGCCATGTCCACTTTTCATCACCCGTGATTTGTTGGCGCTCGCTTTTGAGTGTGGTCGCTGAACTTTGCTTGAATGGTAGAATATTTTCCCAAATTACCGCATGAGAAGCGGGCAAAAGCAGACAGAGTAGAATCATGAACAGCGGCCCAACAATTAGCATCGGCGCGACTGGTCGCGATGTACGAAGACTTCAGCGTATCTTTGTAATGACCAAAGTGCTCGCGCCGAGCAATATCACCGGCACCTTCGACTCGACAACGGAACAGGCCGTCAAAGATTTCCAACAAGGCGCCGGCTTGATGGTGGATGGCATCGTGGGGCCGATAACGTGGCAGGCGCTTCCTGCCGATCCAAATACACCGCTACTAGCTCGTGGTGCGTCGGGCAGCGTTGTGACCGCGTTACAAAAAGGTCTCAAGAAATATTCAGCTCCTGCGACTGATCCGGGCGCTGTGGATGGTGACTTTGGGCCGAAGACCGAAGCCGCTGTCAAAGCCTACCAACAGGATCGGGGTGTCCAAGCGGACGGAATCGTCGGCGACCAGACGTGGTGGGCTCCGGCAGGCGCGGCGGGTGCTACCCTCGCCTCTCTTTCCGGACTTACGACGGTGTGATTTGAGTCGGGGCGATTCTAGCGTGGCTACAGACCGCCACTATAGAAGTCGAGGATCATTACTTAGCCGGTGCGGCTGCATCCTCGTCTGCTTCCGCTTCGGCTCGCGACACATCGATCAAGAACTGCAACCGCCTACGCTCCTTTTCCGCTGGCGAAAATGCTGCCAGGTAAATCTTCAGCCCGGCATCACGCGCCTTCAGCCATTCCCGTTGCGATCGCCTTAGCTCGGCAACGGTCTCCTTTTCCTCTTTCTCCGCTGCGGCAATCAGCTTCTGATAATTCTCATTCAGCTTCTTATCGACCTCGGCGTACCGCTGTTTCAGCGTCGCCTCGTCGGGCAACGGATCGACCGGCTCCGCACAGGCCAGGACATTGATCTCATGCGACTTCGCAGACGCCGCATTGACCTTGCGCAGATAAGGCGTCAGTTCGAACTCGCTGGTGTGCGTATTATAATAAAGGTATCTTCCAACCGTTTCGCGTCGCTCTTCGCCGCCACGGATGAAGAGGAGTAACCGGCCCGAATCGTCGCTCCACGCGCCGAAGCGAACCATGGCGCAGAGACCTTCGTCGGCAAAATTCTTGGTGAACAACCGTTGTTTTAGCGCTTCAGCCCAGGCGCCGTCCTCCAGTGATGGCTTGATGGGCTGAAAAGGTCCGACGTCGTTAGGTCCCGCAGCTTTGCTATCGCTTCTTCGGTAAAGATCTGCGCCCGACATACAGGAGCCGTGATGCAGCTCGACATACAACCATCCTTCGTCCGGCGAAAACCGAAACTCCTCGGGGATCACCAGTTCCGCCGAATGCATTTTTGTCCGTTGATTTTCGTCGGCCGCCGTGACAATCCAAAACTCCTCCCCATTTTGGACGACACGAAACGCCCCGCTCGGACTCGTCTTCAGCACTTGCGGTTTGTTCTCGTCCTCGCCCGCCTGCGATGCAGTTGCAGACGGCGAAGCTTTCGCCTCTGATTGCGTCTGCGCAATTAGCATTGAGCGGTTATCCCAGCCGCAGGCGACCGCAATCAAACTAAGCAAGAGCAGCAGCTTGTTCATTGACTGTTGATACCTGCATGCATTACTGCCCGCGGCTCGCCGGTGGTACGATCCCGTTCATCCGGAGATATTCGACGATCTGGCCATAGTGATCGAACGCGTGAGCTGGGGCAAAGGTGGCCAGGAAAAGGCGCGTGGTGGGCTTGCCACGACTCGAGGTAATCGGTTCGACGACGTTCGACGCGTTTAGAGTTGCTACCGCTCTATGACCAAACGCGAAGGAATCCTTCAGGTACTTAACGATGTCCGTCTTGGCTGTCATATTCTCCGGACCTTTGCCGTCGTTGACGGTGTCGGGGGCTTTTTCGCCGGTGATCGGTGACCAGATCAAGTAGTTCGAGGCGGCAACGTGTTTTAGTTGCTGGCCGAAGGTGCGCACACCTTTGTAGTCGCTGCCGGAAATGTTCAGCTTTTCCGGAGAAAAATCGAACTTACCCTCCGGCATCGCTTCAGCGGCATCGATCAGCTCTTTTTCTACGATGCTAATCTCGCGATCGATGGCCGACGCGATGGTGGGTGGAGTTGAAGGTGAGGCCGACGCCCCGACCGCAGGAGAGCTTTTGGCTGCCTGCGCATAAGCTGAAGTCGCCGCGAGGGACAATGCTGCTGTTAGCAGCAGAGAAGTTTGAAGCTGTTTCATGGGATTATTGTTCTTTCTTTGTTTGAGTTTTCTTAAGGGAACAGGCCAAGCAGCAAGGAGTGGATCATTCATGCATCGTCAACGGTTCATGATAGATGGGTAACAAGGATTTATCTATGCTTTGAAACTCGCCCGCTGCCTCCCTCGCAGCTACCTTCCATGCCGCTCATCCCATCCAGCTTCATTGTGTTGGATCCGAGGTGAGCACGAGACGTCTAACAGGTTGGCCCTTAGCGAGTCCCTTCACAATCTCCGGGACGTCCGCGACCGTGACGCGTCCGTAAAAAAAGTGATCGGGTTCGACTAAAACCGTTACGCCTGTGGCGCATTGGTCGAGGCAGCTCGATGTGCACACACGCGCCTCCAGCTTTGCCAGTCCATGCGTGGCAACCTCCTCTTTCAACGCTCTGTACACCTCTTCCGAGTTCCTGGCCGCGCAGCATCCTTTCGGGTTGTCCTCGGCCCGACGATTGATGCAGACAAAGAGATAGCGTTTGCGTTGCAGAGAGGGGAGAGTCGAATACGTCGAGCCGCAGGTCAAAGGCCAAAGAATAGCCAATTGTGTTCTGGCAAAAACGGACGATACTTGGGTCTCGGCTGCGATTTCCCCGAAACGCGATCAGGGTCCCACTCCGGTTCGGAATTTAACTCCGTCAGCCTGATGGTCATTGTGAGCTAAATTATGAATTCAAATCTAGTCAAAGCCGCCGCCGAAGTTATTACTAATCCGAAAATCCTGGTGAACATGGTCTCCCAACGCGTTCGACAACTGTGTCTCGGTAGTCGACCGATGATCGAATTTGTTCCTGGACTGGGTCACGCTGATATCGCGCTATCAGAGATCGCTGCGGGGAAGTTGAGCTTTGAGTCGACCCTGAATCAGAGCGGCGCCGATGCAGCGCCGCCGCAGGTGGTAGAGTTTCCCGGGATCCGTGTGGCGAAGGCGAAGAAAAAAGCAGCCTAACAAATCCTGGTTTGCGCCGCCGATGCGATCGACGATCTGCTTCGCGCGGCCGGACATATGCGTAAGCTAAATCAGGAAAGCGGTGCTCGTTCCCGAGTGTTGGTGCTGGTGGATGAGTCGAATGTCAGCAGTTCTGTGCGGACCGCGGGACGCGGGCTCGATTGGTTAAAGCTCCGTGATTTCCTGGCGGGGCCAAACACTGCACGTGATCTGATCGAGATGGTGGTTTATGCCGGATTGCCCCCCGCCATTTCAACCTGGCAGGAGGAACGGGACAGAAAAAACAAATTCGTTCATTGGCTACGCTCCAATGGATTCATGGTTGTGACCAAAGATGGCGCGCCCGCCGAAGAAGGTCATTATAAGGCAAACGTGGACGTGATGATGGCGATCGACGCACTCGAGCTTTCGATCGAGATGCGGCCCGACGTTGTGATCCTCGTGACCGGCGACGCCGATTTCGCCTATCTCGTCATCAAGCTGCGCCGACACGGAATCCGCGTGGAAGTCGCGTCAGTCGCCGCGAATCTCGGCCACGTATTGAGATCAGCCGCAAACGACGTGATCGATCTGGCTGGGCTCTTTCGGACGTTCGAAATCAAGACAATTCAGGATGCGGCGCCGCAGGTACCGAATCGAACACCGCGGCAGCAGCAACAGCCCAGACGCCGGCCTCGTTTTCGTCCCGTTGCTACGGCACGACAATCAGCGGAAGGTTGACGTTTATGGGACACAGCAAAGGCAGAGACAACGCCAAGAAACGCGCAAGGCGCCGAAAAAAGACTGAGCGCCTCGCGTTTGCCAAGCAGCCTTCGCGCGAGGCTCCGGCTCGCCAAGGACAAGAAAAGGCGACGAAATAACGCCGTGCAACCTCAGCTATTATGTAGCTGGTGAGTCGAATCAATTTGCTGCCTGTTCGAGAAGCCGATGAGGATCAACAATAGATTGAGCGGATTTTCCCCGCGTCAGACGATCGAGCAGTTCCATCAGGCGCGTCTCGTAAGAATCGCACATGGGAGATTTGCCATCTGGCTCGACCCATTCGGGGTGTTGGACCCGAAGGTCGTCGTGAATCTGTTGCCGGAGCTCCACGTAAGTATGGATTTCATGAGGCGCGGCCGTTGGTCTGGCGAAAGATTCATGAGTGGCGCGGGATGGTTTGTCTAGCTTGCCTTGTCTGCGAGCGCGCTTCGCTCTGAGACTAACGAATTTCATAAACGCCTTTCTATCTTGGGTTGACTCGTCCAAATCCGCGCGGAACGAGGAACCATCTTCGTGAGGGTCCCTCGAAGAGCGGCCTCACTTCAGATGCCTCAAGGCTCCAGGTGAATCTGGAGATCGCGCTAAGCGGTGTCTCAGCGAAGGTTAAGCCTTTCAACCACCCTTTACCCCGGCCGAAAGTGCGTTGAGGCGTCGGATCACGTAATCAAGAGTCTGCTACGCAATTTGCGGACTTTGTCAAGGCGGCTTCGGAGAAACTTGCCCGCTTCGAGGGCTGCCGCACCGACACTCCGAAAGCGTTCGCGAGCGGCCAGCCGCCACTACACCTGCCGGGTTCATGCATCATAAGCGGCTTATGATGCGCGCAGGCAACTGTTATTTGATCTTCGACAGAATGCCTTCCATCTCTTCCCTGCGGAAGGCGCGCATCGTTTGGGTCTTGACGCTTCCCATTGAACCAATTTTAAGGGTGAAAGCGCTGATGGTCTCATCGTTAGGCGCCTCGAGCAACACCACAACGTCGTAGGCACCCATCGTCCATAGTGGCTGGATAATCTTCATGCCCATTCTTTCGGCCTCGGCCATAGCAGCCTCCGATCGTTTAATGGTGTCCTTGATGTTGCGAATGCCCTGATCCGTGAACTGCACAAGACTGACATACATAGCCATGGTTATTGTTCCTCCTTTGTTGAAGTGTGTGTGGCAAGATTATGGCAGCGTTGCATTCGCGCAAAATTGGGTTGTACAGCAAGCATCAAGTAATGCCGTGTTTGCCCCAGAGCGGCAGGAGTCAGTTTTTTCGCTCAACATCTGAACAGCTAAATGTCTAAACTCTGCGCATGCCCACGCGCCGAAGTTTCCTTTCTCTTGCCGGCAAAAGCCTCGGTCTCGCCGCGCTTTCTTCGGCAACGGTCGCGTCGTTACTGAGAAACGTAGAAGCAGCGACCAAAACCGTTGCGCATCTCACGCCGCAAGAAGCGGCGACCGACGAAGATTACTGGGCCACCATTCAAAACTCGTTCAGTGTCACGCGCGGCATCATCAACCTGAATAACGGCGGCGTGTCGCCAAGTCCGCGGATTGTGACCGAAGCGCTCGTGCGTTACATCTGGGAACAGGAAGACGCGACCGCTTATACGATGTGGCAAATTCTCGAGCCGCAATCGGAAACCATTCGCACCGGCCTGGCCGAGCTGTTCGGTTGCGACCGCGAAGAAATCGCGATCACGCGCAACGCTTCGGAATCGCTCGAGACCCTGCTCATGGGAATGGACTTCAAACCCAGCGACGAAATTCTCACCACTACTCAGGATTACCCGCGCATGCTCACCACGTTGCGTCAGCGCGAGAAACGCGAAAACCTCAAGCTCAAGCTCATTCAGATTCCGATTCCGGCGAAGAACCTGAACGAGATCACCGCTGCGTTCGAAAAAGGAATCACCGACCGGACCCGGCTCATTCTTATCTCCCACATGGTTAACATCACCGGCCAGATTACCCCGGTGAAAGCAGTCTGCGACATGGCGCGTGCCCGCGGGATTGAAACAATCGTCGACGGGGCGCATTCCTTCGCCCAGTTTTATTTCAAACACCGAGATCTCGGTTGCGATTACTTCGGCACAAGTCTCCACAAATGGCTGTACGCGCCGAAAGGGACCGGCATGCTTTACGTCAAGCGCGATAAGATCGAAAAACTTTGGCCGCTCATGGCCGCTGAATCCAAGCAGGCATCCGACATCCGCAAATTCGAAGAGATCGGAACCCACTCTGCCGCGCCGAAGCTCGCCATCGGCGAAGCGCTTCTGTTTCATAACGGAATCGGCGGCAAGCGTAAGGAAGCGCGGTTACGCTATCTGTCGCGTTACTGGATGAACCGGCTCAATGGCGTGCCGAAAATTCGGTTCAACACTTCTTTCGACCCGAACCAGTCATGCGCAATTGCAAATGTTCACATCGACGGCACCAATCCCGAGGCTGTGACGAAATATTTGTTCGACAAACATCGCATCTTCGCCGTGCCGATCATGCACGAAGAATTTCAAGGCATTCGAATCACACCCAACCTGTACACGACGTTCAGTGAGCTCGATCGATTCTGCGAGCAGATGGAGTTGATCGCAAAGAAAGGCCTGCCGGCCTGACGTTCCGGGATTCCCGTGCGCGGCCGACGTTTTCCGGGCGACGTTACAAACTTTGCAGCAGCTGCGTGAGATCGCGGCGGAAGCTCGTCTCGGAGCTGTTATAGCCAGTGTGGGTCAAGCGCACGCGCCCGGTGCGATCGATGACCACCAAGTTAGGAAACCCGCTCAAACCAAATGAGCGCATGATTTTGCGATCGGGATCAAATGCCACCGGCAGAGAAATTTGACGACGTTGCGCAAATGCGCGCACACGCTCTGGCGTATCACCGCCGCTATTCGTGCCGACGAGGACGAATTCGATATCGCGGCTAGTCTGAAGATCGGCACGAACACGCTCCAATTCCGGCAGCTCTGCAATACATGGAGAACACCAGGTGGCGAAAAAATCGAGCACAAGAATTTTGCCGGGCCTGGAGCGAATCGGCACCGGACTCTGGCTGATTGGTTGCAAAGTGAATGGGGGCGCTGCGCCATTGCCCAGGTGGGTTAACGCGCGCTGCATCTGCTCCGGGATGTACAACGCGCAATACCAGGCTGAGACCGCGATTAAGATCACAGCCCCAACAATTGTGATAATTTTAGCGAATCGCTTCCGGAATAGCAGCCACACCACAATCGCCATCCACACCAGAAGGGTCGGCCAAAGAAAAGGTGTTTGCGACAGGACAAAGAACGCGAATAAGAACGTGGATGCGAAGAGAAGCAGAACAGCGGCGATCAAATCTTCTCGCGCCCTGGTGCCCAGTAAAAATGTGGCAACAGCAAAGAGCAATGCACCGCTGAGGTAAAGGAGACGAAGATCGTCCGAGATAACGAGCGCGATGCCAAATACGCCCGCGGCGACAATAATACCAATCCCGAACGCGACGAGTCGTATCTTCCAAGTCGTGCGATGTGCCGGCATTGAATCCATACGGTTCCCTTTTCGGATTTGATGCGGTTGCGCCTCGATTTGGATTCAGATACGAGAGGTTGTTGCGGGTTTCTGCTTCGCAGAAGAGAGTGGCCGTTTATGCGATCGGTTCGAAATGCAATCGTAATCGGGTTCGCGATCTTTTTGGGAATTGCGCAGGCGCGCTCTGGAGAATTCGATTCGATTCTGCGCTGGCGGAACATTGGGCCTTACCGCGGCGGCCGGACACGCGCGATTTGCGGTGTGCCGTCGCAGGCGAATGTTTTCTATATGGCGCCGGTGAACGGCGGCGTTTTCAAATCAATCGATTACGGTCGGACGTGGCAGCCGATCTTCGATGATCAGCCGACGGCATCGGTCGGCGCGATCGCAGTCGCGCCATCAAATCCCAACATCGTTTATGTTGGCAGCGGTGAAGGATTGCATCGGCCGGATCTTTCAGTCGGTGATGGAGTTTATAGATCGACTGACGCCGGAAAAACATGGACGCATCTCGGATTGCGTGACGGGCAGCAGATTCCGCAATTGGCTGTCGATCCAAAAAATCCGGACCGCGTCTTTGTGGCCGTAGCCGGGCATCCGTACGGGCCTAACGAAGAACGCGGCGTTTATCGATCCATCGATGGCGGCAAAACATTTGAAAAGGTGTTGTACCGCGATGAGAACATTGGCGCGAGCGATGTGCAGATCGATCCGGGCAACCCACAGATTGTTTACGCTGCGCTTTGGGAATCGCGCGAAGGACCGTGGGAAAATGGCGTGTTCAACGGCAACGGTGGCGGCGTTTTCAAATCGGTCGATGGCGGTAAGACGTGGCGCCAATTAACCAAAGGTCTGCCGGACAACATTGTGCAGGCGAATCTGGCGATCGCGCCAAGCGCACCGAAAACTCTCTTCGCCGCAGTCCGGACAAAAACGATCTCAAAGCTTTATCGTTCAGACGATGGCGGCGAGACCTGGCACGGAACAACTGATGACCCGCGCGCGGGCCTTGGCATTGGCGGGGCTGGAGGCGATGTATCGGTCGTGCGGTTTGATCCAAAAAATCCGCAAATCGTTTACTCGGCCAGCATTGTTTGTTGGAAATCAACGGACGGCGGGAAAACCTGGGATGGCTGGCGCGGCGCACCCGGCGGCGACGATTACCAAAATATTTGGATCAACCCGAATAATCCCGACATCATTCTGCTGGGCGCGGACCAGGGCGCCATCGTCACCGTGAACGGCGGAACGAGCTGGAGCTCGTGGTATAACCAACCGACCGCGCAGTTGTATCACGTGAGCGCAGACAACTCGTTTCCGTATCGGCTTTACAGCGGCCAACAGGAAAGCGGTTCGGTCGGAATCAAAAGTCGCGGCGATCAAGGCGAAATCACGTTCCGCGACTGGCGACCCGTTGCGGCCGAGGAATATGGTTACGTCGTTGCCGATCCGCTCGACCCAGACATTATCATCGGCGGCAAACTGACGCGATTCGATCGTCGCACCGGTCAGGCGCAGAACATTCTTCCAGTGCCGGTGCAGACGGAAGATTTCCGGATGTTGCGGACCGAGCCGGTCGTCTTTTCGCCGCTCGATCCGCATTTGCTTTTTTTCGCTGGAAACACGCTCTGGCAAACGCGCGATCGTGGCGATCATTGGGAAAAGATCAGTCCGGATTTGTCACGACCGAATTACGAACTGCCGGTGAGCATTGGAAAATACAAGGAGGATGCAACGAAGCAGGCTCATCGGCGCGGCGTGATTTATACCGTTGCGCCGTCACCGCTCGACGCGAACCGGATCTGGTGCGGGACCGACGACGGCTTGATTCATCTTACGACCGATGGTGGTAAAACCTGGAGCAACGTGACTCCGCCGAGCATTTCCGCGTGGCAGAAGATTTCGCTGATCGAAGCCGGACATTTCGACGCGAACACCGCTTACGCAGCAGTCAACACGTTGCGGATGGACGATCTGCGGCCGCACATTTTTGCGACGCACGACAGCGGCAAAACGTGGAAAGAAATCGTGAACGGAATACCGGCTGGGCAAATTGTAAACGCCGTTCGCGAAGACCTGGAACGCAAAGGTCTCCTTTTGGCCGGAACTGAAAAAGGCGTTTACGTCTCGTTCGACGACGGCGCGAACTGGAAATCGTTGCGAATAAATCTGCCGGCGAGCTCGGTGCGCGATCTTATCATCAAGAACGACGACCTCGTCGTGGCCACGCATGGTCGCGGGTTCTGGATCCTCGACAACATTACGCCGCTTCGGCAGTGTAGCCGCCGCCCTGCGGGCGACGTCGTCGCTTCGCACAGCGAAGCGGCTACAACGACTCGGACACGCGGCTGTTTAAACCGCAAATTGCGTTGCGCGTTCGCGCGAACCTGAACACCGACACGCCATTACCGCCGGACGAACCGGCCGGCGAAAATCCTCCAGACGGCGCGATGATCGATTACTTCCTGGCGAAAGATGCGAGCAGTCCGGTCACGATTGAGATCAAAGATGGTAAAAGTCGGTTAATCAGAAAATATTCGAGCGCTGATAAGCCAATAGAGGCGAATCCGAAGCGGCTCAAAATTCCGAGCTACTGGATTCGGCCGTCGCAATCGGTTTCTACAAAAGCAGGCATGCACCGGTTTCTGTGGGACATGCATTACACACCGATCGCAGGTGTGGAACCGGAGTTTCCAATTTCGGCGACGTATCGCAACACGGCGCCGCAGGCAACATCGCCTTGGGTCGTGCCGAGTAATTACACGGTTACGCTCACGGTTGACGGCAAAAGTTTCACCCAGCCATTGACGGTCGCAATGGATCCGCGTGTTAAAGCGTCGGCTGACGATCTTCAGGAACAATTCGATCTTTCGTGGCGATTGTATCAGCTGCGGCTCAAGCTGGCGCCGATCGGAGAGAAATTCGAGGAGATCGCCGAGCAGCTAACGAAACTCAAGGCCCGCGCCGCGGAGCGACCCGATCTCACGCAAAAACTGGAAGCCTTTGCCCAACCACTCATGAAATTTGGGCCGCCGCATCCGCGGCCTGGCGCGCAACCGTCGCTCTTCGTTTTAGATTCGACGACGCGATTGTTCAACGAAATCGAAGTCGCCGATGCTGCGCCGACAGCCGCGACCAAAGCTGCCGTCGCGGATCTTGAGGCAAAAGCCGGACCAATGATAGATGCGTGGCGGAAATTACTGGAGTCCGATCTTCCCGCGTTGAATCAACAACTAAAGCAAGCGGGATTTCAGGAAATCAAAACAGAATCTGAGCAACTGAATCGTTGAGGACGCCAGTATCCGCTTTCACCTGGCTGGCGGCTGACACAGCCGTCTCTACACAGATCTTGGTTAATGCCAGCGATGATGGTGCCCACGCCAGTTAGCGTGTCGGCCGTAGAAGCGGCGTGACCCGTAGGATCCATACCGCGGACCGTAATAGCCATAACCCGGGCCGATGAAGACGCCGACGCGAACTGGCGGAGGCGGAACGTAAAACACAGGGCGCGGTGGTGGCGGCGCGTAATTGTAACTGGGCGCGGGAGCGCGGTAAGGCTCAATCATATCGGTGCCGGCGTTCGAGCGCAGAGCAGTTCCAGACCCGAATGCGAACACCGCCAATGCGATGACGAAACATTTTTTTCCCATGATCGATTATTTCCTCCTGTTGTTTCGCCGATTTAACCCGGCGATGAGTGCGAAGTTGCCCGGGAAAATGGCGGTCGCAGGCCGTCGCGACAGAGCTTACTTTTTGTCGAAAAGCGGGACGTACGCTTCGTAACCTCTATCCTTCAGCTCGTCGACCGGAACGAAATGAAAGGCGGCGGAGTAAACGACGTAGCGTTGGCCGGTAGGCGATTTCGGGTCGGGAAAGACATGGCCAAGCCGGGCATTACTTCGCTTGGCGCGCACCTGGGTTCGTTGCATTTCGTTTGTGTTGTCGGGTACCTCGATGAGCTGATCTTTCGAAATGGGTTTCGTGAACGTGGGCAGGCCGACTTTGCCGTCGAACTTGTCGAATGAAGCGAACAGCGGTTCGCCGGTAATGATATCCACGTAGATGCCGGTCTTCTCACTGTTCCAGAACTCATTTTGAAAAGGTGTTTGCGAACCATTCCCCCGCACCACGGCAAATTCCTCGGCCTTTAACCGGCTTTTCAACACAGCGTCGGTAGGCACCGGCCGGTTAGGATCGAAAGTCGTGGTCTCCTTTTTTTCTTTCTGCGTCAGAAAGAAAAAGTAAATCCCGACGACGGCGAGCAGCACGGCGACGCCGGCACCGACGTACGTACTGATCGCCGATTTTTCTTCGCTGGTGATTCGGCCCCCTCGCATCGGATGAATGTTATTGAATCCGCGATCAGCAGGGTCCGTCAAGACGGAATACGTTTACGCTTCATTTTTCCTCTTTGACGTCGATCCTAATTCAACTTCGAGCGATTAAGCAGATCGAGCGTTGACGGACTTTAGCCAAAGGTAGTAAAAATATTCTTCATCTTACAGTTGGAAGGTTGGCCTTGAGTCATCCTTCGCTGTTTTAGGAGGATTCAATGGAGGGCCACATTATGCGAAAACTAATTATGAATCTCGGCATGATTTCGATTGCTCTGCTGTGGGGGACACAACAAGCACCCGGCGCGGACACGAGATGGGATCGAACTACATTGCCGATTCCCCCGCAGCCGTTCAAAGGCGTCGCCGACCGAACCCTGCAAGGTTCGGTAGAGGATTTCCCGAAAGAAATAGAACCTCCCGCGGGAGCGCCGAATATTCTTCTTATCCTGGTCGACGACGCTGGATTCGGTAATCCTTCGACATTCGGCGGTCCTGTCTCGACGCCGACACTCGACAAGGTGGCTGCGGAAGGTTTGCGTTATAACGCCTTTCATGTCACTGCGCTCTGCTCGCCGACGCGGGCCGCGTTGCTTTCAGGACGCAATCATCATCCGGTCGGATTCGGTTCGATCGCGGAGCTGGAAGGCGGCTGGCCCGGTTACAGCTCGAACTGGCCGAAAAGCGCCGCCTCTATTGCGCAAATCCTGGAGGGCAACGGATACAGCACTGCCGCCATTGGCAAATGGCATCTTACCCCGGACGATCAACAGAATCCTGCTGGTCCGGTTGATCATTGGCCCAACGCAATGGGCTTCGATTATTTTTGGGGATTCCTCTGTGCCGAGAACAGCCAATTCGATCCGTTGTTGACGGAAAACAACACCATCATCGGAGTGCCGAAGGAAAAGAATTTCTACCTTAATCCTGCGCTGGCTGATCATGCGATTGCCTGGATCCGCAATCAGAAATCGGTCGCGCCTAACAAACCGTTTTTCATGTATTTTGCGACCGGCGCCAGCCACGCGCCGCATCAGGTCCCCAAGGAGTGGAGCGACAAGTATGAAGGGAAGTTCGACATGGGCTGGGACAAGTTGCGGGAGGAAACGTACGCGCGTCAGAAAAAACTGGGTGTGATTCCGGCCAACGCAAAACTCACGCCGCGCGATCCGGCGTTCCCGGCCTGGGACAGCGCCTCGGCAGATGTGAAGAAACTTTACGCCCACCAGATGGAGGTTTACGCCGGTTATCAGGAAAACACCGATTTCACCGTAGGGCGAGTTGTGAAGGCGGTTGAAGATCTGGGCATCGCTGACAACACACTCATCATTTACATCTGGGGCGACAACGGCGCGAGCATGGAAGGTACTGAGACGGGCACGTTCAATGAGTCTGTTGTCTTAAACGGCATCCCACTCACGGCCGATCAGCAATTGGAGGCGATCAAAAAGTACGGGGGTTTGGACAAATGGGGAGGCCCGGACATGGATCCGCATTACGCGGCGGCGTGGGCGTGGGCCGGTAACACGCCCTTCAAGTGGGGGAAACAAATCGCATCGCATCTCGGTGGCATTCGCAATCCGATGGTGATCGCCTGGCCTAAACGCATCAAAGACAAAGGCGGCCTGCGTAGCCAGTTCACGCATTGCAACGACGTCGCACCAACGCTCCTTGACGTCACTGGCATACCTGCGCCAAAGGAAGTCAATGGTGTCGCGCAGATGCCAATGCACGGCGTCAGTTTCGCGCAGACATTTGACGACGCCAAAGCGCCGTCAAGACACACACAGCAGTATTTCGCCATTCTCGGAAATCGAGCCATGTACAAAGATGGCTGGCTCGCCTCCTGGCGTATGCCGCGGATCCCGTGGAAACTTGATCCTGCGACGCTTGCACAGTTCGCTCCCGGTAAATGGAATCCGGACGATGTGAAGTGCGAACTCTACAATCTAAATGAAGATTTTTCCCAGGCTGATGACGTCGCGGACAAATATCCCGATAAGGTGAGCGAATTGACCGCCCTGTTTTGGTCCGAGGCGCAGAAATACCAGGTCCTTCCGTTGCTGGCCGAGCTGGCGGGCTTTTATGGCTTCCCATGGCCCACAACGAAGGAGACCAAGTTTACCTACTACCCGGGGACGGAAAACATCACCTCCGGGATGATTCCTCCGGTTTACAATCGATCGTTCAGCATCAGTGCCGACCTCGATAATCCCGGCCGCGACATGTTGCTCCCTGGAGTCGCTGGAGTCATCGTAGCCGAGGCCAGTTTTCTTGGTGGATTTTCTTTTTACGTCGAGGGTGATCGGCTGCATTTCACCTACAGTTTCCTCGGCCTGAAACTCGACACGCTCGACTCGCGCGATCGGTTGCCGAAAGGGAAGGTCAATGTGCGCTATGAATTCACGGCAGACAAAGCGGGCGAACTCGCTACCGGCGGGATGGGCCGGCTCTTCATCAATGGTAAAGAGGAGGCTGAAGGCAGACTCGAACACACTGTGCCTTTGCGCTTCAGCCTTTACGCCGGAATGGACATCGGAACCGACAATGGCCTGCCCGTAGTACCGAAACTTTGGTACGCCAAAATCCTGCCGAAAGTCTTCAGAGGCACGCTGGAAAAGGTCGAGTTCGATCTAGGCCCGAATAAGTCCGCTGCTGAAGAGCAACAAAGGCGATATCTTGAGCGTTTCGCCGAAGCGGTGCGCAACTGATTAAAGCGGAAGGGCAGCTTACTCGGGGCCTATTGTGCGGTAACGTCCGGATCGCGAAATCGAGGATCCTGCCTGGTGAAGTGGCTGTAGGTGCTGTCGAACAGCTCGACGCGCTTCGCCATCCGGTGGGTTCTTCAATCGACACAATGTGATTTGATTTCGGGTGTGGCAAGAATGTGTGAATTGATTGGCGGCGTCACGTTTGAGATGAATGTTGCCGACAAGAACCGCGTATGATTGGCTAGCCGCCGTTATGCCCCGAGAATTCAAACCAGTCCGATTTTTTGTGATGATGGCAGTCGCGGCGTTTATCGTGTGCGGTGTGACGGCGTTCTACACGCATCGCGCGGAGCACGGCCGTACAGCGGAGGAACGGCAGGCGTATTGGATTGGCGAGAAAGCGGGAGAACAAGCATCGCACGACGCAAAGTTGCCCACGCCCGCGGCGTTGAACATGGTGGCCCAGAAGTATTTCAAGCAGCAGGGATCGGGCAATCAATCAGATTGGAATTTGGCGTTCGAACACGGTTACGAGGACGGGTTCAAGAAGACGCATCCAGACAGGTGAAGCGCCAAACCAATGTTGTAGCCACGCCGCTGTGTGGCGTTCATAATGCTCTCATGCCGCGATTTGGACGGTGCACAGCGCCGTGGCTACAACAGCTGCATCGCACAAAATCACGATAATGAAGTTGTCGGAGAAGTTTGAAGAAGCGTTGATTTATGCGACGCGCGCGCATGCTAATCAGATGCGCAAGAAAACGGGAATTCCGTTCGTCGCGCATATTCTTGGCGTGACTGCTATCGCACTCGAGTACGGCGCGAATGAAACCGAAGCGATCGGCGCACTGCTTCATGATACGGCGGAAGATTGCGGTGGCGCGGAACGATTGCGCGATATCCGGGAGAAATTTGGTGATGACGTCGCCAGGATCGTGGATGGATGCACCGACACATACAAAACGCCAAAGCCGCCGTGGTTGGAACGAAAGCGCGCTTACATCGAGCATCTCAAACACTCCGATGGTTCGACACGGCTGGTATCAGCGTCAGATAAGTTGCATAACACGCGTGCGATTTTGGCTGAGCTTCGACGACATGGTCTCGAAGTGTTCGAACGGTTCGGTGGAAAAAAAGACGGCACCGTTTGGTATTACCGAACCCTTGTGACCGCGTTTCGGCAGCACGGCGATCATTCGGATCTCATTGACGAACTCGATCGTGTCGTGAGTGAGATTGAGAAGTTCGTGCGAGAACACTGACACATTGCAGGCCACGGGTTAAGAGATTTGCGGGATTGTTACTACGTCATTCATTGCTGTAGCCGTCGCCCTGTGGGCGACGCCGCGTACAGGATGTCAAATACCTATCAGCCCTCGCTTCCCACAGGGAAGCGGCTACAGGGTTCCAGAGGCTTGTAATCTGTGTTCGACCTGTGTTCATCTGAGGCGAAAGAGTGAAAGGACGAACCGTGCTTAAATGGGCGATCGGCGTGATCGCCATTGTCGTTCTTATCGGTGTTGGCGCCATGGTCTGGCTCGTCGTGGCCGCTTTCACCTCGCTGGAAAAGGGCGAGCAACATCGCCGCCAATTGCAGGCGGAGCAGGACTCTGGAAGAGCGGACTTTGGCGATCAGCCGGCATTATTTGCTGTTGCCCAAGGCATCGTGAAGAACGATCCCGAAGCGATCCGTATAGCGGCGAAGGGCGTGCCCGATTTGCAGGCGCCGGGACGAGAGGGTGCGACGCTGCTCAACTTCGCTGTGAGACAATCGTGGCAGCGACCCGAATCCGTCGAGGCAGTTAGAACTTTGCTGTCGCTTGGAGCGGACCCGAACTACACAAATGGTAACCGAAACTCTTTCGCGATGGCTGGCGCGGGGCATTCGTCGGCGCCCGTCCTCCGCTCAATGTTGGAGGCAGGCGGAAATGCGAATACTCGCGATGAGTTTGGCCGGCCAATGATTCTCATGAACTGGTATTTGGGTTACTACAAAGATCAGGCGAGATCGCGCTTTGAGCTGCTCCTTGATCACGGTGCTGATGTGAATTCTGCCATGCCAGCGGATGGTTCGGATTCTGCCGGTTATCCATTGCTGCTTTACCGAACGGCAATGGGACTGGATGACAATCTCGCGTACGCAGATGCGCTGCTATTGCTCCAGCGTGGCGCAGATCCGAATCGTGCTGGCGCTGACGGAATGACATTGGGAAAAATGCTAAAGGACCATCGGGCTCATTTTCAGCGAACGCATAAGTCGCCGCCGGCCGAGTTCACCGCACTTTGGGAATGGGCCGAACAACACGGGATTCGTCAACGAAACTCAATAGATCAGAGATTTGAACACACGAGCAAGAATTTTGATTCCTAATCTATGATCTGGAATCGCGGTCATGAACGGCAAGCCACATAAAAGATTTCCATGGTTTTGGTACTCACTGGCCCTTTTCGTCATCGCGGCGTTCGCCTTTGCGCCGATAGGATCCGTCATGTTGTGCGCTGCGATCGCGAATGCGTACGGGTGCAAGGTGGACGAAGGCTCGGTGCATCCGTGCATCATCAACGGACACGATTACGGTGAGCTCCTTTATTCACTCGGTGTGATGGGTTGGTTCATGCTTGTCACCATTCCCGGCGGTCTGGTTGCATTTGTTAGTTGGCTGATTTTCCTCATTCTCCATCGCGTCGCCTGGCGAAAGCGCATGTCCGACGGGATCCCCCCTCCGATTCCACCACCTGCAACAGCATGAGAATTTGCGCGCTCCAGATTTTTGTCTTGCTAGCTCTGGCGTGCATGTATCGCGTCGCCATTGCGGAAGATCGGCGGTCAAACACCGTTCTTATCACAAAAGTTGCAGCCGACATGGCTGCCACTACAGAAGGGAAAGCCCGCGTTCATGTTCGGCGGCATCGGTTATTTCCACCGCTGGTCGCAAAATGGCCAACACGAATTCACGCCGGCAGGTCAGGACAATCTGGAAAAGTGGTCGGACATGGTCACGATCAATGTATATCCGAGCGCGCACGACGGTGATGCGCTGGCGGTGAAGGCGAACGCGGTCCTTGAAAATTACAAAAGCCACGGCGGCCGGGTGCTCAGAACTGATTCCGTCCCTCGCACGCCGGATCGGCCCGCAGAGCACTTCATCGCTATTGTTTTTGGCCGGTCAAATTTTATCGAGGCGGCGTTTGCCCGTTTCAAACTGGTGGACGGCGTTGGCTGCTCGATTGTTTATTCGCATCGCATTTACGGCGAGAAAGTCGGCGACCAAATGAGTAAGTGGCTAAATGATAAAGGTCCGAAAATGGAAAAGATGCTGATGGATTGGAATAACAGTCCGTCACCGGCTTCACTCCGTGACTTGCCGCGCAAACAAGTTCAGGTCGAACGGGCAGAAAGTTTTGCAATTAAATGAAGGATCTCACTCAGGGTTCAGTCACTAAACATTTACTGCATATGTCGGCATTTTTGGCGGCAAGCATGCTGGTGCAGACCCTTTATTTATTGGCTGATCTTTATTGGGTCGGACACCTCGGGAAAGAAGCGATTGCTGCGGTCGGTGTGGCCGGCAACCTCATGATGGTTGTACTGGCGCTGACCCAAATGCTCGGCGTGGGAACGACCACGTTGATGTCGCAAGCGGCCGGACGAAAGGATCAGCCACGAGCTGAGGTGGTGTTCAACCAATCTTTCGTTATGTCGATCGTGATCGCGGTCGGGCTGGGCATTGTCGGATTCATTC
The DNA here is from genome assembly GCA_963803285.1 of uncultured Verrucomicrobiae bacterium. Classification (GTDB taxonomy): domain Bacteria; phylum Verrucomicrobiota; class Verrucomicrobiia; order Chthoniobacterales; family UBA10450; genus Udaeobacter. The sequence goes on from CAWDMG010000008.1 coordinate 63,368, forward strand.
TGCGGCCGGCGTATTGTGACTGGCTGAGCGCGGACACAGCTACCGCGGATTTGGCAAAAGCTTACCTGCTTTGGTTTCTGCCGGGACTGCTGCTCCAGTTTCCTCTCGTTGCGCTGGGGTCAGCGCTGCGCGCCACTGGCATCATAAAACCGGCGGTGGGTTTCCAGGTGCTCAGTGTGTTTCTTAACATCGTGCTTGCTCCTTTGCTCATTTTTGGAATCGGTCCGTGGCCAAAACTCGGCGTGACGGGCGCAGCGCTCGCAACGTTCATTTCGATTCTGATCGCTGATGTGCTGATGATAATTTATTTCGAAAAGAAATATCACTACGTGCGGTTCCGATTTCCGCTGTTCCGGCCGCAAACAAAAATCTGGAAACGCATGCTGGGGATCGGCGTCCCGGCGGGCACGGAGTTCTTGCTGCTCTTCGTTTACATCGTGCTCGTTTACGCAATCATCCGCGGCTTTGGACCCGAGGCTCAGGCCGGTTTCGGAATTGGCGCGCGCGTGATGCAGGCGCTCTTTTTACCGGTAGTGGCGCTTAGCTTTGCGGTTGCGCCCGTTGTGGGACAAAACTTCGGCGGCCGTCGCGCAGATCGCGTCCGGCATTCTGTTTATTCGGCGATCGGCATTGCATCATTGATGATGGTGGCGCTCACGCTGATCGCATATCTCGCACCGGCGACGTTGATTCGAATTTTCTCACGTGATCCTCGAGTGATTGCCTTCGGCACCGAATACCTGCGGATTGTGTCATTGAATTTCATATCGGCAGGAATTGTTTTCACTACTTCCAGCGTGTTTCAGGGAATCGGCAACACGCTGCCGCCGTTGTTTAGCTCTCTGACACGGCTGGTTCTGTTCGCGGTGCCGGCATTGATCATCTCACGGATGCCGGGTTTTGAGATCCGGGAAATCTGGTATCTGTCGGTCGGCACCATCATCATCCAAATGTGCGTCAATCTCTTTCTGCTCCGGTATGAGCTGCGGAAACGACTTCGATTCGACGAACCGGAAAATTTCATCCCGGCGAGTGCGACCGCATCGTAGTGCGCTCGATGGTTGTTTGCGATCGCGCAAAGACTTGAAATGCGACCAAGCCGACGAATGTCGCCACACACAGCCAGGCAAACCAATTGCCGGTTCGCGTGTAAAATGTTTCTTCGCGGGCGACGTCTGTTTTTCCACTGATTGACACGAATTGGTCCGGCACCGTCGCCGCTTCCGCAATGATACGGCCGCGGCTATCGCTCAGCGTTAGTAATCCGTTTCGCGCCGAGCGCGCCAGGGCGAAACCGTTCTCCACGGCACGTAGTATCGCCATCCGCGAGTGCAACCAGCGATCGAGATCAAAATCCCATGCAGGGACCAGCATTAGGTTCGTGCCCTCGCTGGCGTATTCCCGGCTGAGTTTCGGAAAATCCATGTCTTTGCAAATTTGAAGTCCCCAACGTCCCGAAGACTCGTCGAGCACTGCTCGTCCGTGGCCCGGTTTCTCGGATTCCATGCCGGGGACCAGATGGTGCTTGTCGTAGTTCTTCATCAGTTTTCCGTCCGGCGAATAAAAGCGGGAAGAATTAAAGGAACCGGACGCGGTTTTTCGAACCAGGCCAAGATCAATCGCCGCCTGCGTCGTACCCGCAACCGAAGAAAAGAGTGCGTCTACCTTTCCCAGATTAGTTCTCACTCACGCGTCCGATTTTTTCCGGAAGAACAACGACTTGTGTTTCAGCAGGCGTAACACGACGGACCTCGTTCGCATACTCGCGCAGCAAGTTTAAGGCTTGCTCTTCGGAGCCACGGTAAACGCTGATCGGCACGTCCTTTCCGATGAGCGTTACCGCGACAGGTTCGACCGATGGATTGGAGTGCAATCGCCATTCGCCAAGCGCAAGAACCGAGCAAATCAGGAAACCGACCGAGACGGCAAGCGCGCTACGCCGCGATCGGTCTCCGGCGCCGCTTAAGAGGGCCGCAACTGTGCCCGCAAACAGAAACACGACAAAGCTGATTCCCCACAGACCGGTGATCGAAGCGACCTGGATCAAGCGGCAGGAAATTCATTTGTGTGTAAGCGAGATTGCCCCAGGTGCTGTGGGGCGACATCACTGCGGTGAGATATTCGTACGTCACCCAGTAGACGGGAAAAGCGAGCGTGGCCAGGAAGAGCGATCCACGCTGGAGAAAACGGCGCGTGAATCGAACGCAGAAACCAAAAACGACGGCAGGAACCAGGAAGTAAAGCACAGCGATTTGCGCTGGCAGTTCGAGGTAGTGCCATACGTAATTCCATTGGTTCATTTCGCCGATGAGCCATGCGACCGAACCGAGCAGAAAAGCGGCGCCGCCGCGAAGTCGTGGCGCCACCGCGAGCACCGGAATCGGCGCTAACCAAAGCGCCCACCAACTCGGATGCAGTCCGGTACCAAAGTAGAAAAATCCGGCGGAAGCGAGACCGGCGATTACTACAAAAAGAATGCTATGACGGATCAGATAAAAATCTGTGGTCTCTGACGCGACTGGTGTTATCCCATTCACTTCTCTCCATGGATGACTTTGCCGCCCACGATCGTGGTCTGCACTTTCACGTTGCGAATGGCTTCCGGTTTCAGATCAAAGATGTTGTCGCTTACTATCACCATGTCCGCGAGTTTGCCGGGCGTAATGGAGCCTTTCTCGCGTTCCTGAAATTCGGCGAATGCCGAGCCCACAGTGTATGCTTCGATCGCTTCCGGCAGCGTGATTTTTTCCTCTGGAATCCAGCCGCCGGGATTTTTCCCGTCGAGCGTTGCGCGTGTGACGGCGGCGTAAAGTCCCAGAATAGGATCGAGCGGCGCGACGGGCCAGTCGGTTCCAAATGCGAGCGTGACGCCATGATCAAGGAAGCTGCGCCAGGCGTAGCTGTACCGCGCGCGATCGTGGCCGAGACGGGCTTCGGCCCAGCGGCCGTCGTCAATGGCGTGGTAAGGCTGCATTGAGGCGATGACGTGAAGTTTCGCGAAACGCTCGAAATCTTTTCGCGCCATGTGCTGCGCGTGCTCAATGGCGAAACGCTGGTCATGATAGCCGTGCTCCTTTTCGATATCGGCGAAAATATCGAGGATCATCGAGATCCCGCGGTCGCCGATCGCATGAACGCGCAGTTGTAATCCGGCGGCGTCGGCTTGCATCAACCGGTCGCGCATCGCGCTGGGCGGATGCATTTCGTCGCTCAACAGGCCCCGGTTGCCGGGATCATCCGTAAACGGCTCGAACATGTAAGCGGTTTGTGAGCCTAGCGAGCCATCAGCATAGCCCTTCACTGCGCCGAGTCGCAGATAGCTCGAGCCCCATGCACGACGAATGCCGACCTTCGCCTGGTCGCGCCAGTTTGTTTCCATCGGCACCGCGTAAATGCGCGTGGTAAGCTCGCCTTTTTCCGCAAGCTCCGAATAGGCAGCAACCTCTGCAAACTCAGGGTTCATGTGCTGCACGCTCGTGACGCCCAGCGACGCCGCATGTTTTAGTGCGCCGCGAGCAGCACGAAGCCGCTGTTCATGCGTCATCGGCGGAATGGCTTTGTAGATCAGTGGCATTGCTGCATCCTTGAAAACGCCAGTGGGATTTCCGCTTGCATCGCGCATGATGACTCCGCCGGGAACGTCGGGAGTTTTCGCATCAACCCCGGCCAGCTTCATCGCAACTGAGTTGGCGAGCGCCTCATGACCATCGTAGCGCTCAACAAAAATTGGAATGTCACCCGTGACTGGGTCTACCAGGTCCTTGGCCGGAAGCTCCGGCTTGGGCCATTTGGTTTCATCCCATCGGCCGCCCAAAATCCACTCGCCTTTCGGCGTCTTTTTCACCTGCGCCGCGATGCGTCTCGCGAACTCCTCCGGAGTTGCCGCATCGACCAGGTCGACTTGAACGAGCTGTGCGCCACCCTGGATGAAATGAACGTGCGCATCGTTAAATCCGGGCAGCAACAGTTTGCCGCCAGCGTCGATCACTTTGGTTTGCGGACCGCGCCACAAATCAATGTCCGCGCGGGAGCCAACCGCGACGATGCGATCTCCGATCACAGCGACTGCTTCGGCTTTTGGATGCTGTTTATCTACCGTGTAAACGACGGCGTTAGTTACAATCAAAGTTGCCGAAGGTTTCGACTGCGCATTGGCATACACGCCGATCACAAGTGACAAAAAGTAGATCGTAGGTTTGGACATTCATAGTTACCCCACCGATTCGGAAATGATTATTCGACTAGAACTCATCTCAGAAATAACGCTGTCATGTTGAGCGAAGCGAAACATCTCTGTCTACGTCCGTTGGTGATCCGTCCGAATTTGATCCGAGATTCTTCGCTTCGCTCAGAATGACATTTACGAGATGGCTTTTAGAATGTTGCTGGTCAAGATGAAAGCAGACCGCGAATAACGTGGATCGCAAAATTCAAACGCGGGAATTTTCGATCGGCGATTACGACGCCGCGCTTCAGCTCTGGCAACGAGTCGAAGGACTGGAGGTTGCGGAGGGAGACGACAAAGAAGGCGTCTCTCAATTTGTAGCGCGCAATCCGGGGTTGAGCAGAGCGGCAATCGACGGCTCGACAATTGTCGGCGTCGTGATGTGCGGTCACGATGGACGCCGCGGATACATTTATCACCTGGCCGTTGATCCGGCCTATCGCCGATACGGACTGGGTAAGCGTCTGGTGCAGGAATGTCTGGACGGATTACGCCGGGTTGGCATCCTGCGCGCTATTATCCTGGTGGCCGACTACAATCTTGGGGGCGCTGAATTCTGGAAGCGCGCTGGCTGGGAGGATATTCCTGGCGCGGTGCCAATGGGAATTGATGTCTAGAAACAGATCATAAGTGTCATTCTGAGCGAAGCGAAGAAGCTCGGATCAAATTGGGACCGATCCGCCAGCGAAAAGAGACCGAGATGTTTCGCTTCGCTCAACATGACAGCGCCATTTATGCATTAAAAGCGAGAGGACAATTGCGAAGCGTGAAAGTTGGCGGCAAACATTTCCGGACCATCTGGCGTAAGCCGGACGATGAACGCGTGGTGCAGCTCATCGATCAGCGATTTTTGCCGCACGATTTCGTGATCGAAGAAGTTCGCAGCGTCGAGCAGATGGCCACGGCGATTCGCGAAATGCACGTTCGCGGAGCAGGATTGATCGGTGCGAGCGCAGGATACGGCATGTATTTGGCCGCGCTAGAAGCTGCGTGCGTGGGGCGAGATTCATTCGATGCGCACATCGCTCGCGCGGCAGCTCAACTCAGCGCAACGAGACCGACAGCGGTGAATCTTTCGTGGGCGATCGAGCGGCAATTACAAAATATCGCCGCGGGAAAAACTGCCGATGAAAAAGTCGCATTGGCACTGCGCACGGCTGATTTAGTTGCGGATGAAGATGCGGAGCATTGCGGCATGATCGGGCAACACGGCCTACAGCTAATTCGGCAGATCGCGGAAACGAAGCGCAACAAGTTCGCCACGGCGAATCCGTCCTGTGGCGGAGCGGTCAATGTGCTGACTCACTGCAATGCGGGTTGGCTCGCATTTGTTGATTACGGCTCCGCGACTGCGCCGATCTACGCTGCGCACGACAGCGGCTTGCCATTGCATGTGTGGGTGACTGAAACGCGACCGAGAAATCAGGGCTCGAAACTTACTGCGTGGGAACTGGGCCAGCACGGTGTGCCGCACACGGTAGTCGCAGACAGCGCGGCGGGCCATTTAATGCAACGCGGTGAAGTCGATCTGATAATTGTCGGCACCGACCGCACTACGTACACGGGAGATGTGGCAAACAAGATCGGTACGTATCTAAAGGCCTTAGCCGCGAAGGCCAACAACGTTCCGTTTTACGTTGCGCTGCCGTCGTCCTCGATCGATTGGAAAATGCGCGACGGATTGAAGGAAATTCCGATCGAAGAACGTGCCGCGGAAGAAGTAAAAAACGCCGACGGCTGGCGTGATGGACAACAGATCGCGGTCCGAATTGCGCCGGACGAAAGTCCCGCCGCCAACTACGGCTTCGATGTGACCCCGAGAGAGTTGGTAACCGGCCTGATCACCGAGCGGGGCGTTTGCGAAGCAAACGAGAAAAGCATTCGATCGCTTTTTCCCGAGCACGCGCCGTGAGCCATTACGTAAAATTCACATATCAGCGCGCGCGTCCGGATATCGCGCCCTTCGAGGCCATTGCTGAACTCAACGCATGCAGGCGGAAACTTCTGGAGCTGCATTTGATGGGTGTGGACTCAAATGGGATCGGGTTCGGCAACTTGAGCGTCCGCGACGGCGTGAGCGGGAATTTTTACATCACCGGTTCAGCGACCGGTGGTCTCCCCGAATTGACGTCGTTGGATTGTGTACGAGTTATGGAGTACGATTTCGCGAGGAATTGGCTCCGCTACGAAGGCGCTGCGATTCCTTCATCGGAATCGCTGACGCACGCCGCGATTTACGAGTCCGATTCATCGACCGCTGCAGTGATTCATTGTCACGACTCATTTTTATGGCGGACGCTTCTCGATGACGCACCGGCAACTTCGAAGGCGGTTGTTTACGGCACGCCGGAAATGGCGTACGAAATTATCCGTCTGTTCGAGGTAGGTGAAGTGCGAAGCAAAAAGATTTTCGTCATGGCGGGACATGAAGGCGGCATTGTGACTTTCGGTAAAAATCTCGAAGACGCATTCGATGTTGTGATACGCGAGCGAAGGAATTCATCGCCTTGCATTTGAAAACGGTTTTCATGAACGTATCTCCTCGCGCCATGACGGATGAACTTGCTGCCCGGAACAAAGAGCGCGGCGTCACGCGCCGCAGGTTTGTTGGAATTACTTTGGCGAGTGGCGCCGCGCTTCTCGCGGGCAAATCCGATGTGACTTTTGGAGCTGACACGGCAACATCATCAAACATGGCTACAAATCCGACGTTTAGTTTGGGCGGCGACCTCACTGTCAATCGACTTGGTTTTGGCGCCATGCGTGTCACCGGCGAAGGTATTTGGGGTTGGCCGACCGATAGACAGAAAGCGCTAAAGGTTCTCAGACGCGCGGTGGAACTTGGCGTGAATTTAATCGATACCGCCGATGCATACGGTCCGGATACAAGCGAACTGCTCATCGCCGAAGCGCTTTATCCTTATCCGAAAGGGCTTCTCATTGCGACGAAAGGCGGTCTCACACGCCCCGGCCCCGGTCAATGGGTGCCAAACTGCCGACCTGACCACCTTAAGCAAGCACTCGATGGAAGTCTCAAACGGCTGCGCCTCGACCGGATCGATTTATATCAATTGCATACAGTCGATTCCAAGGTGCCGATTGAAGAATCCGTCGGTGCGCTGAAGCAAATGCAGGACGCAGGAAAAATTCGGCACATTGGATTATCGAACGTGGACCGGAAAGAGATCGATCGAGCGCGCAAGATTGTTCCGATCGTTAGCGTGCAAAACCGTTACAACATTGAAGACCGCGAATCGGAAGATGTTCTGGTTTATTGCGAAAAGGAAAAGCTTGGGTTTTTACCGTGGTTCCCGGTCGGAGGAGGCAGAGGATTGAAATCTAAAAACCCGGTGGACACCGCGGCAAAGGCACACGGCGTCAGCGTTTTTCAAGTGGCGCTGGCTTGGCTTCTGGAGCGATCGCCGGTAATGCTGCCGATTCCTGGCACGTCATCTCTGGCGCACTTGGAAGAAAATGTCGCCGCTGCCAAGCTCAAATTAACGCCGGAAGAATGGAAAGCGATTGACGCGCTGAAGGGCTAACCTCAGAACGGCGTTGGAAAGATAAACGGAGTCGCAGTCGGTGTGGGCGTTACCCCGGGAGTTGGACTGAAGATCGGAATCACCGTTGGACTAGCGCCACCACCACCACCACCGCCGCCGCCGCTGCCCTCGTCACGCTCTTTTCTATAAGTGATGAAGAGCTTTGCACCGACTATTGGCCTGATCTTCACGATAGCCGGACCGGCGATTGTCACTCGGTTATTAATTTCGGGAGCGTTCTGCGCGTTAGCGCCGGTGCTAAAATCAATCCGTGTTGCGGTCAGAACGTTGGCGCTTCCGCCATTTTCGGTGTTACCGGGCAGGACCACCTCAATAACACCCCGATCTGTGCCTCCGTCCTGTGTGAAGTTTGTGATCTTCATAAAATGATCGCCAGGCACCGTGATTTCAAGAACCGAATCGTTGCTCTGGATGATCTTGCTTTTAAAAGGATTGGCGAAGGCAACTGCTGCGGCGGCAAAAAAAACCGCAGCGACGAAAAATCGCACGGTGAGCATTCTCATGAATCAACAGATAAACGCGATTTATGTTTCGGCCACTGAAATCGCCGGTGACCGACTATTGAGCGCCGGTTTCCACGGACATTAAGGTGTGGTTTTCGCGGAAGCACCACTCAGCGTCTCATTCAATTCCAGTAGCGGACGTTCATCCATTGAGATCAGACCTCCCCGCGGCGTATCGATGTCCGTAATCAGCGCGATCACGATGGCGACGAGCACCGGAAAAATAAATCGCTCAAGAATTGAGTTTCGCCCGGAAGTTCCCGCCTGATAACTGACCAGCCATAAGCCGCAACCTGCCACGCCTAACAAAAGCAGCCAGACAGCGCCGGGTACGTGGTTGCGCTTCGCAGAGATGCGCGTCGCTTCGAGGTCAATGGTTTCGTTGAGGCTGGCAATGAAACTGGCGGTAATCGGCGACGGCCGCTCTGCAGCAGCGGCGACCACTTCGGTCCACATACGATTTTGAGGCTCCGCGCTGCGTTTGCGCGTCGTTACAAATTGATCCCAGAATTGCCCCTCACGATGCGCCATGCCAACTGGGAGAAACCGACCAGCAAAATCACGAGTACAGCAAAAACGATCCACTGGCTTGAAAAGAACCGGCCAAATATTTGATCGAGCATTGCGGTAATCGTTTCTTTCGTGGCTATGGCCGTTGGTCGTACATCCTGATCACTTCAGCGGACCTGGAACGAGCCGATCTTGGACGGTCATTCCGCGTTTTCCCAATTCCTCGCGCAAACGCGGAGAAATTTCTCCAGAAAGACCGACGAACACATGCGCGCTTTGATCGGATTTCGCGGCGAGCTTTTGCACTTCATCAGTGAAACTGGCAGCACCCGCCGTCCAGGCAGCGTAGTCCCACTGTAGCGCGACGATGATTGTTCCATCTTTGGCGACGCAGATCGGAAAGTCGCGAAGCATGACGATCCGTGCGATTGGCGTTTTTTGGTTGATCTGATTCATCAAGGCAGCGGTGTAAACGCAAAAAAGAGCGTCAGCTTCGGTGGTGCTTTTTTGTGCCGCAGTTTTTACAAAGGCGCCGCGATTTTCGACGCCTTTGAGTGCTTTGAGATGGACCGCGAATGTCGTCGCCTGTGTTGGTGTAAACGCGCCACCGTGAAGGATCCGTTCGATGTCACTCGGGCTGGCGCCCATCGCACGAAAGGTGGAGCGATTGATTTGCTCAAGCTCGGACGGTGATTTTTCACGGAGCAGTTCCTCGACGGTGCTGTTTAGATTAGTCACCGTGAGCGCCGCTCCGATCGGGCCACTGATCGGGAAAGTTGCGACACTAAAGGTGAATCCACCCGCCCACGAAGCCCAGGCGACGTCGTCCAACTCCTTTTGCAAGACGGTGTTGGTGGTGTACGGATCGATCCCCATTTGGAGCGCGATCTTTCGTTTCTTGTCCGAGTAACCGATCGCGTCCTTCATCCTGTTCCCGTCGCCGTCGCTGCTTCCTTTCCCGACGTTCTCAACCGTTTCTTTGGCGCGCCCCAAAAATTTCATGATTCCTTTTGGAACGTTGGAAATCGCCTGCGCCGGATCCCTGGCAATGTTCTTGGCCGAGTTGAGCGGGCTCTTTGCCGCAGCCACCAATGATTTCTTGAACTCGTCGGTACGTGAAATCTCCCGTAACCGCGCGATCGCGTCGATCTCTTTGAGCCGTTGGAGCAGCATTTCGTTTCCGTCCGCTTCGAAAACACCAAAGTCTGAATCAATCGTGAACTGATTCATGCCTGAACCCGTCGGCACCGGATCGCGCACCCCAAAATGCGGTCCCTTGAGCAGTTCCGGTTTGAGAATTTCACTCGCTTTGAGCTCCGGCAGCTCTTCAAACACGGGTTCCGCGCGTCGTACTTCGAGCTGTTCCGGCGTTTGGGCCAGGCATTGAAAAGTCGCGCTGAGCGTTAGTACCAGAAAGAGGTCTCGATTCATGGTCAGATGGCGATACTAAATCACCCGGCTGATGTGAAGCTTGAACATGTGCCGTTCGTCCCGCGATCTGCTAATCGCTCCGCGGTAAACCCTCCCGGATGACGATCGAGAAATCCGGATTCTGGTCTGCGGCGAGGGCCCGTTCGTCAATTAGACTGCGTTGCTTCAATTCGGCGAAGGACAATCCTCCAGTGGCGACGGCGTGATCCTGATAAAGCATTTCGTCGGCTTTTCCGTTAAAGAGAATTCGCCAATCCCATGGGGTACGGAGTTTAGCCGCGCGCTGGGCACGGATACTTGTGGTGCAGTTGCTGGTAACGGCGTTGTACCAGCGCGCATTCTCATGGAGGGTGTTGATGGTGTTTATGTATTCGCGAAACCTCTGGCGCGCTTGAGCCGGGGAAGCCAGCGTGTGGTAAAGATAAACATCCTCGCGTCGATAGTTAGTGCGCAGACGAATGCAATCGCGCTCATCTGCCACAATGTAAATGAGCGTGTACTGCCGATAGAAACCTTCCAAAGTGGAGTATTGCTGTCCAACAGTCTTGCGCGTTTCGATGGAAAAGCAGAGCGGAAGCGCATCAGCAAATTGAAAGCTCACGATCGGATGTGCGATCCAGGGTGAGCCCCAGTAATTAATGGCCACGTCCACACCCGTGATCTGGGAGAGCCGCACCGTGCGCGTTTCCCAGTGCGGCGTGAAATCGGTCGCTGTGCGGTAATCGCAATTCCGCACGTTGTGGATGGTGATCTCATCGCCGTTGATGTCCGCCCATGCAGTCTGCGCAACATCCGGTTGCCAGGCAGCGTCATTGCCCGGCTTCAACGTCAGCCACCACGCAGCCACAAGCGCGCACGCCCCAAAAATGATCCCGAGCTTCAGCAATTTTCCGCGAACGAAGATGACGATCACCAGCAGCGCGATTACGAACAAAATTGCTGCGAACGCGCCGGCCTTGGGAAAATCAAAATAGAGCGCGCCAAACGCCCATGCCGAACAGAGAGCCGCCGCGATCCAAGCCAGCGCGTACAAGAAGAAACGGAGCAGTTTCATTTCTACTACGACTCAACGTGGGCAGCGGCATCGAGCGACGGATGAGAGCGCAATCAAATGTCGCAAAGAGAGAATCCGCCCCGCTCTGGAAACAGCAGCGATGAGTCGTTACGCTTTATTGTGCTTGCGGCTCGGAACCCGGGTCTTGTACGTCCTCTTCCTCGTCGTCCTCGGTTACTTTCCAAGTCTTGTCAGGATCGTACTTATCCATGCTCTGGAACGCCTTTAGCGTATCTGCTCCGAGATCCTTTTGGTAAACGACTCCGTCGGGGCCAACGATAAATGTCATGACTCCAGTCACCCGATGATCAGCAGGGGCAGCGGCGAGGGCGAACCCGCCGATCATTGCACCGCCAACCATGAAGTCCATCTCTCCCAGTGGCGCCGCGGGTCCCTGCCCCTTCAGCACCTTGAAGTAGTAACCGTGATACGGCTGAGGTTTACCGAGGATTCGAATAGCCTTGTTCGAGCGCCTTTGCGACTTCTTCTCCAACCGGACCTGCCCACGTTCCGTCTGCGTTCTGCCACGCCAGCCCGTCATGTTTTCCCGGCGAGCTGATGATTCGCTGCGCGTATTGGTTCACCTTCGCACCATCGTGTTTTTCCAAGGCATATTCGTGTTGTGCCTCGACGAAACCACGACAAATCTGGATCGCGTTCAGTTCGTTAGCTCCAATGCGTCGATTTAATATTTCCTCGCGGCCTACTTTCGTATCAAAAAACCACTTCCCTTTTTGCTTCACGAGCGGAATGGGAAGCGGAAAATCATCCTTACCCACTAGGAGAATGGCGCGCTTCGGATCTTTCTTGTCGATTTCAACCGAATTCTTTTCCTGTGCCTTTGCTGCAAACTCGGCCGCCCGGTTCTTGTCTTGAACGGGATCCTCTGAAGTAATGAGATCCTCGCCGTCTGGACCCAGAATCTCCTTTGCGGCGGCGACATCGAAATTCGTTGCTACCTGAATAAGGGCGTCGGCCGCCTCCTTTGGTGTGTCGAATTGTTTTTGGGCTGGCTGCGGCGCCGAAGGTGCGTCGGATTTGGACGGTGGCGCCGCATGCAAAGCAAGGCCTAACGAGCAATAACTGGCGATCGCAGTGGCGATCAGCGAAATTTTCGAGGAAGTCATAATTGTTAATCTTGGTTTCATCTTAGTTCCCTTCTTTCACAATTCCTTATCTGCGGCGTCCGCCACCGCCACCACGATGACCGCCGCCGCCGCCACCGCCACGATGACCGCCGCCACCACCACGGCTCATTCCGCTGTGTCCACCGCGGCTGTATCCGCCACCCCCCATGCTGTGACCGCCTCTGTTGCTGCTTGCTCGCGCATGGTTTGCGCTGCCACCACTAAATCCACCGCCGCCGCGAGAAGCGGAACTCGGCCGTGATGATGCACTACGATTACCGACTTGGTTTTTAGCCGTACTGCCACCGGGCCGCGCTCCGGCGCCGCTGCCACCGGGGCGTGTTCCAGCGCCGCCTCCACCGGGACGTGTTCCAGCCCCGCCGCCGCCAGGTCGTGTTCCGGCTCCGCCGCCGCCGGGACGATTACCAGCACCGGCGCCACCGCCGGGACGATTGCCAGCACCGGCACCGGCCCCCGGACGATTACCTGCGCCTGCGCCGCCGCCTGGTCGATTGCCAGCGATTCCGCCGCCAGCTCCAGCACCGCCACCTGGTCGATTACCTGCGCCCGCACGATTACCGCCGCCTGGCTGCTGACGATTATTGGCGCCATACCGATTCGCGGTTCCCCTGTCGCCATAAGGTGCATTTCCCCGGTGTTGCGGATTATGTTGCCATCTGTTGCCCTGGCCGGCTTGTCCCCGGTTAACGTTCCGGTTTACGTTTTTGTTGTAGTTCCTGTTAAAATTATTGTTGTTGTTGATGTTGACGTCGCCGTGGCCCCATCCGCAATTCCAGCCCCAGCCTCCACCGCCCCAGGCGCCCCAAGCGGCGGCACCCAGCGCAATTCCAGCGCCCCACGCTAAAGCTGTCCCTGGTACATAGCCGGGATAAGTGTAAGGGTAATAGGGATACGCAGGGGGAGCAGCTCCGTACACCACCACCGGATCATATGACGGGACGTAAACAACATCGGGATTGGCTTGTTGAATCTCAATCACCTGCTTGCCGCTGGACACTGTCTCGGTCTTCACTACCTGTTGGGCGCTAGTCTTCAGATTTCCCGTGCCCTGAGCCTTGCCGCGCATGCGCTGGACTGCGTCCATGACGGCCGATTGCTGTGCCAGGAATGCATTTCCCAAGTCGGTCGTCCATTGGATATTGCCAGCCATCCGCTGAACAACGTCTGGAAACATTACCAGTGACTGAATGCTCGGGTCCCACGGCTGCTTTGCTGCAGCATCCGCCAGCGCCTGGCCTTTTAAATTCTTATTGTTATTCATCCACTGTTGAACCTGAACTACTTCCAGTGGATAGGTCGAAGCGGCGAGAGTCTGCGCCAGGAGCTGATCGGGGTACAGCGCGATCGGCGCAACCAGCGAGTCCAGCTCTTCGGGTGGAAGCGTCGTTGTCTCCTGATCATTCGTTGTGGTTGTCATCTCTTGCGATTGCGCTTGCTGCGCGAACGCGGTGGAGCTCAACGCGAGACCAACGATGACTATCACGCCATGAATTAATGTGTAGCTTCGTGACTTCATATTTTTTTGCTTTCAACAGTTGCCCGGGAAGGGTAGATCAGACGGCGCCGAAAGACATATAAGACTTTCGTCCAATAGAACAGTCGGACATAAATGGTAGTTTCAGCAAATTAATGGAGAAATTCATATGAATAATGTCAAGAAAATCGCAATTTTATTGCTCTTCGTCGCAATGATGACAGGCTTCGCCCAAGCGGCGACCCATGAATCAAAGACAGACGCAACTTTGCGCCTGAGCGGAGGTTCATTCGCCCTTGGAATCGGTTTCAGGTGGGGCTCAGGAACGCTGACCTACAAGGGGAAAGACTATCCGGTCAAGGTGAACGGACTATCGATAGGCAAAGTCGGCATGACCGGCGTTTCCGCGTATGGCGAGGTTTTCAACCTGAAGCATCTTCAAGATTTCAACGGGCATTATAATGTCGGTGCCGAGGGCACCCGCGGTGTGACTATCGTCAAAGGAAAAGCTGGCACCCTCATGTCAAATCAGGCCGGTGTGATAGTCCGCCTTGCCGCCACGCAAACCGGCCTTGATGTCAACGCCACTGGTGGCGGCGTCGACATGCAAATCCAGAGATAACGGGGTTGACTGATAAATAAATCTGAGTGCGCCGCCGACGGTGCATTCAGTAATTGCTCGAATGGCCGAGCTTTCCTCACCCGCTGCCGTCCTTGAGTTCGAAACGGCAGCGCCAACGGTGCGGAAATACTCGTCAGCGTGGGTGCGTGGACCGCTCTGGGACGGGTTCTGGATGCTCAGCGCGATATGGCTCGCGCCGATCGTGCTATTGCTCGCCCATGGCTATTCCAACCCGGAGTCGAGTCCACTAGATCTGCTTTACTTCGGTTTGACCGCCTTGTTTTGGATTGGTCACCGATTATCGAGCACTTACCTCGCATACTGCACGGAAGCGTATCGTCCGCTGCTGCGGGAACAGCCGATCCGATTCATCGCGCTGCCGATTTTCTTAACAACAGGATGTTTTGCGCTGTTTCTTCCGGCAGACTCAGCGTTGCCTTGGACGCGCGAGGAACGACTTATCGGATTGGCAATTATCGATTACGCCTGCGTGACATACCATTTCGCGGCGCAACATTTCGGTGCGCTTTCACTCTACCGTTCGCGGGCGGACCGCAGCTTGTGCATTCAAACAAGGCGATTCGATCGCTTCTTCGCCCTCGACTGCTGGCGGCGTTCTTGTGTTCGTTGCCGACATTCTCGCCGGAGCAGTCGCGTATCAAGACCAGTGGGTCGATCGCTGGTTTCCGGCGTGGATTGTATCAGCTGAGAATGGAATCCGCGGTGGCGCGATGCTGGCGCTGTTTGCCATCACCACAATCGTGTTGGTCGCCGAACTGCGCACGCCACAATGGTCGTTGCCGCGCGTCTTGTACATCGTTGGGCTCGCAGTAATGGTCGGGTTGGCGCTTCGGCCGCGGAGTTTGTTTCTCTTCCTTGTGATCTGGACATCGCAACACTGGATACTCGCTACGGGGCTGGCGTCACAAACGCCGTCGGCCGAGTCAGCTCCGACAACCGGCGTACTGCGCCGATACCTGCACGGATTGAATGTGCGGCCATGGGCCGTCGTGCTCTTCCTCATGTTGTTGTCGCTCGTGTTTCTTCCCATTTTTGAGGTGGAAGCAAATCGCGAGACCGGAACTTATTACGGGGACCGGATCTTCGGTTCGCTTGCGGTGCAACTGCGAAGCTCAACGTGGCTGCCTGCACTCGTCGCTCTCGGATTCGCGACAGGATTCATTCATTATCTGCTTGATCGAAGCGTTTATCGAATGTCGGATCCGCAAATTCGGGCGGCGGCGTCTGGCTTGGTTGGCAATGTCGCTAGACGTTCGCGAAGGAGAGGCGCAAGATAATCGCTCCCTGGTCTCGAGCCAGGCACGACGAGTATTTGTTACGCTTCCAAAATGCGGTTTGCCGTTCTTCTTTAGCGTTTGCGTTTCACTCGCGACAACGTCCCTGTCCAGTGGCGGAGAATTTTCACAGGTTCGTGGTCTGCCTGCCCTGAAAATGGGAGCGACTGATCTCGATGCTATTTTGCTGAAGATCCATTCGCTTATTGACGCGGCGAATGGTCCCGAAGATTCCGGTCGGGAGACTGTGAACGATTAATATTGACGGTCAGAACATCGAGATTCCGCACTTGTCGCTTGCGAGCAGCGTCGCGTTTCCAAATGAAGTTTTCGGATTCTCTTACGCGTATCAGCAAGCCGATAAACCAATTTCGTCGGTCACGATTGAATTGGGCGATTCGTTACGCCGGGTATCGGTGAGCGGGGAGTCTGCCGACAAAGTCGAGACATTATCGACTCTGCTCGAGAAGGATTTTCGTCGCTACGCAACTGCCGTTGGTGGATTGAAATTCCGTCGTGTAGCCGGGATATGCCTTACGATGTTGTTCTTAACATCGCTCATGATCGGCAGCGCATATTACTGGAACAATCGAAACCGCACCGCGTTGGGGATGCCGATTTGTTCTGCGGTCGGTTTTTTGTTGGTGCTTCTCCTCCCGTGGAACAGATTTCTTCCCGGCTTTGTGCTTTATCAACGCTATTCGCCTTTCTTTCTCGTGAGGCATGCGCCTCAGTGTTTATTGCTCGCAGTGCTGGCGATGTTGGCTGGGATTCCACTGGCGTATTTTCTTGCGCGAAAGCGAAGCAAAGGCTCTTAAACAAAAGGCACCTGGCGCGTCAGTTTTGGCGTGTCTATGACTAATCGCCGAAACAAATGCCGAGCGCGCGAGCAGTGCGAACCAGATTGCCGTCGGGACCCACGGTTTTCAGCTTGCGGATGGCGTCACTGATTTTGATCGCGCCAACCTGCGGTCCGGTGAACGCGACCATTTTCCCGAATTCACCCGCAGCGACAAGTTCCACCGCTGTTGCGCCGAAGATTGAACAAAGCGCGCGATCAAACGTCGTCGGCGATCCGCCTCGTTGCAGGTGGCCGAGAACGCACACGCGCGATTCTTTGCCCGTGCACTTCTCGATTTCCACGCTCACAACCGCGCCAATCCCGCCGAGTCGTGCCTCGCCGGTTTTGGTGTGCGGGCCGCAAGTTACAAATCCGCCGTCTTTCTCTCTCGCGCCTTCCGCGACAACAATAATGGTAAACTTTTTCCCGAGATTCTCGCGTTCCTGAATTTTGTTGCAGACGCTTTCGTAGGAGAACGGAATCTCAGGAATCAAAATCACGTCCGCGCCGCCCGCCACACCTGCGTAGAGAGCGATCCAGCCGGCGTAACGTCCCATGACTTCGAGAACCATGACGCGGTTGTGACTTTCAGCGGTCGTGTGAAGGCGATCCAGCGCATCGGTCGCGCACGAGACGGCCGAATCGAATCCGAATGTGAAAACCGTTCCTTCGAGATCATTGTCAATTGTCTTCGGCACGCCCACGATCGGAATCCCGTATTCAAACATTTGATGCGCGATGCTCAGCGTGCCGTCACCGCCGATGGACACGAGCGCGAATAACTCCAAGGCGTCCATTCCGTTTCTCACACCCTCGAGCAATTCCTTCGGCAAGGCGCGACTTTCGCCGTGGCCAACTTTGGCGGAAAATTTCCCGCGGTTCGCCGTTCCAAGAATCGTTCCGCCGCGCGGCAGTAATCCGCTGAGTATCTGGTAATCGAGCGGAATCGTTCGCCGTGGTTCGAGCAAACCTTCGTAGCCACCAAGAATGCCGATGCATTCCCAGCCGCGGTTCGCCGAAGCTTTCGCGACTGCGCGAATCACCGCGTTCAAGCCCGGACAATCGCCGCCGCCGATCACAACGCCGATTCGCTTGCTCATACGGTCATTTTACTGTCTGTGCGGCCAACCAGGCGTCGCGGTTTTCGCGGATGCGCGCGATGCATTCGTCCAAAGGAAGTCTTTTGTTTGCTCATATCACGCTTGGAAAAATCGATATGTCAGAACAGAACACCGCGACACGGCAGCGGTTCATTCGGCTCGGCGGCGCCCTAGCGCTGTCCGCGAATTATTTCGCTCATCATCCTCCGGCCCGTGGCTTGTAAAGGCCCCATGCCGCTTCCAGGGAGAAACCACATGCCCTTATCTTGATCGCGGCAGTAAACGATGTTGACGCCGTCGCTCATAACTGCGTGATGAAAAGTGGCGCCGGGATTCTCAGCAATGAAGGCGAAGAACTTTTCGCGCCACGGATCGTCTGCGTAACGAAAGATTTCGTTTCCGAGCGCCTTAAGTTCTTCGACGGTCATTGTGCGAATTGACTTTGCGACGGCCTTGCGCCGCTCTTTATCCAGGTTCTCAAGGTCAAATTTTTCGAATGGCATAGTATATCCTTAGTTAAATATTCCCGCGCCCTTTAACGTCTTCATGATTCTTCATAAATCACGCGAGTTTGCGTGTTGGACTTTCGTCCTACAAACCGGTATCCGCGGTTGATGCGTTCCCCGCGTCCAAGCGCATGAGCTCGATTCGGTAGTTTGCCTTCGGGTTTCGCGGCGATGGGCCGGCGACAAGCATCACCCGTTCGGCGGTGATTCCGTTCTCGCGCAACCAGCGCGCAATCCATTCGCGCCAGTCATCGGGTTCCTCGGCGAGATTGATCGGATAGACGCCGTAGGAAAACGCGAGATTCTGACACGCAGCGGAATCTGAGCTCGGCGCGATGATCCACACCGGAGGTTTGAACCGCGAAATGGCGCGCGCGACCATGCCGGCACGCGTTGGCACAAGCGCGAGATCGCATGGAACCGTGCAAAGTGCGTGCTCGACCAGGGTGGCCATGCGATCACTGCCAATAGTTGCTGCCTTGTGCTGCACAAATTCGCGTTGAGCAGCAAAACTCCTGGGCGACCGATGTGTTTCGGTAAATGCGGCGATCTTCGCCAGCATCGTTACTGATTCCTCGGGAAATTTTCCCACCGCCGATTCGCTGGAGAGCATGACGCAATCAGTGCCGTCAAGAATCGCGTTAGCGACGTCAGTCGCCTCGGCCCGCGTTGGCAAACGGCTCGAAACCATCGATTCGAGCATCTGCGTCGCAGTAATAACCGGTTTCCCTGCAAGATTCGCTTTTGCGATAAGCTGCTTCTGCGTGTAGGCGATCTCCTCGATAGGGACTTCAACCCCGAGATCGCCGCGCGCGACCATGATGCCATCGGATACGGCGAGAATTTCGTCAAAATGTCCGATAGCATCCGTTCGCTCGATCTTCGCGATAATGAATGGCTGCGCGCCAAGTTTTGTCGCAGCGGTCCGCACAGACTCGATGTCCGCGCCGCGTTCGACGAAGGACTGACTCACCGCGTCGACTCCTTCTTTGAGCGCGAACTCTAAACACGCGCGATCATGCTCCGTAAAGGCGCTGATCCCAAGATCAATGCCTGGGAGGTTCAGTCCTTTGCGTGACCGCAACTCGCCGCCAACAACAACGGTGCACTCCACGTCGTTGCCCACCACCTGCTTGACCACAAGCTGCACGACACCGTCGTTGAGAAAAATCTTGTCGCCGGGCTTCACCACGCGCGGCAACCCATCGAAAGTCGTCGCTGCGCGCTGCGCGTTACCAACGATGTCCCCATTCGTTAACGTGAAACGCGCGCCTGGCAGAAGTTGAATCGGTTCCGGATCGATTTTTCCCAGCCTCAGTTTCGGGCCCGGAAGATCAGCCATGATCGCGACGCGCCGGCCGGTTTCTCGTGCTGCGTCACGGATGCGTTGAATAACTTCCGCGTGTTTCGCAGGGCTCCCATGGGAAAAATTCAATCGCGCGACGTCGAGTCCCGCGCGAATCAGACGCGCCAGCATCTCGGGTGATTCCGAGGCCGGGCCGATCGTGGCGACGATCTTGGTTTTGTGCGTGGGAAGTGTCGCGTTCATGATGGAAACATCGTCTTGCCAGTCGCTCGCAAATTGCTGGCGGCCTGCTTTACGCGCCCGGACATCGACGTGTTAGCAAGCGCGAGATACGAGCGCGCGACGAAATCGTCGGTGCTATAGAATGCCCGGAACTCTTGTAATAATACTGCGACAACAGCGAGAACGGCGAGACGCTGCCACTGCAGATTTGGACAGTAGGAAACCAAGGTATGTGCCAAGCGCCTATTCATGCAACAAAACTGAGGGTTCGTTCGATCAGCCAAAAGGCCGCGACGACACCAATGGCGTAAGCGGAAACGGTCTCGCACCAGGCGAAGGCGGATTGTGGAGTGACGTTCGATCGATTGAGTTTCCTGGCGGCGTAAACCGCCACGGCGATTACGGCCATGACTGCGCCAATGAAGAGGAGTTGTCCCAGTTCCACGCCGAGGTTGAAGAAGACAAGTGCGAGCGGGATGGCGTTTTGCGGGAGGCCCACTTCGCGTAGCGCGCCCGCGAAGCCGAGCCCGTGCAAAAGCCCAAAGCTGAACGCTATTACCCATGGCCACATTTCGGTAAGACCGGATCGGCCCTGGCGCCGATGAACGATCTCGCAAGCCACAAAAACGATGCTAAGCGCGATCGTCGCCTCGACCGGCTTGGTTGGGACATGCACGAATCCCAATGTGGCGGCTGCTAGTGTAAGGCTGTGCGCGACCGTGAACGCGGTGATCGTTCCGACTAGCTTGCGCCATCCCTTCACCAGAATAAGCAAGGCTAGCACGAACAACAGATGGTCGATGCCGAAGAGAATGTGCTCCACCCCAAGCACGAGGTAAGTGCGCGTGACTTCCAGCGCACTCGGCGCGGCCGCTACCACAAATGACGGCGACGATGGGGTAACACGAGTTACTTGAGTTGCGCCATCCAGATTTTCAATCCGCACCAGCACGTCTGTTATCGTCGCCACAAGACCGGCAATGTGAACCTCGTCGCCGGTCAACCCGCCGGGTCGTTTGATACTCCACCGTTCAGTCGAGGCATCGTTAGCGAATAAGGTTCGAGGCGTAGTGACGTTAGTTGTCCCCGATGGGAATTCGACGTAGATGCCCAGTCGCATATTGTCGCCGCGCGCAGGCACTTTCCATAAAACATCGTAGGTTTCGGCTCCGGTTTGGCGCAGTTCGAGATACGCTGGGCGGACTTCGTGTGCCGATATAGGCGAAGAAGCTAAAGCGAAGAAGATCACGCCGAAGCAAAGAGAAAGAACGAGGTCCTTCCCTCTTCTGCTTAGCTTCTGCTCAATAATCTGAGGCTGACGGATCATTTCGCGTTTGCCAATTTTTGATCAGCTTTCGCTGGATCAATCTTTTCGACCACTACCTCGTAGTGCTTGAGTAAATTTTGGAAAAACTTCTCGTTTGATTCCAAGCGGCGAGCGTTGGTCCAGTCGCGACGAACGGCGTCACGAACTTCAGCTAGCTCAGGCAGACGGCGTTCGCTCCGTTCCTCCACAAAGACAAGGTGCATGCCGTAGCCCGATTCGACCGGACCGAACCATTGTCCGATTGGAGCGTCGGCCAGCTTCGCCGCGAATTTCTCGCCGAACTGTTTTGCTATCTCGGTGCTCGGCGCCGCTTCGAATCGGTGCTCCAGAAGGAAGACATCGCCTAACGATGAAAGGTCGACATCAAGGCCTTGCGGTCGCAACTGAATCAGCAATTCATTCGCATCCTGCGCCAGGTGTTCGCCGCGCCTGCTCGGATCGAGATAAACCTGGCTGAAGGTGAACCGCCGATCGCTGCCAAAACTTGCGGCGTGCGTTTTCAGATAATCTGCTAACTCCGCATCCGTCGGCTCTGCTACCGCGGCGAAATCGTCCGTCACGAACTCCAGCTTTTGCTGTAACCGGCGCCGGATAACCGGGTCATTCTGGTCCAAACCTATTGCTACCGCTTCCCGGTAATAGACTTCCTCACGCACGCGGTCCCGGATCAGGCCTCCCAACTCTTCATGGGTAGGTGGGCGTTGCCAGGTACGAGAGAAGCCAATCACCATCGACGTGATCTGCCCCTGTGTGATGACGATCTTCCCCGGCTGATTATCGGTGCGTCCGGACACGAGACGATGCGCGACGAAAATGGTCGCGCCGAGGAGAAGGAAGTGAATGAATGGTTCGCGAATAAGTTTTTTCATAAGTGGGACTGTCACTTAGCGGGTGTGTACCAGATTGGTGACGTGTAGGCGCGCTCCGTTGTGGTCATCGGAGCTTCGGGCGGCATTTTCACGTTAAAATATTTCGCATCATAAGCTGTCCAGCGCGGCGTCGGTATTTCAATCACGCGCACGTAATAGAATGCGCGCAACGCCGGATCGAAGTCCGGGTCCGTCCAGACTTTGATTAGCTCGGTAGCGCCGATCGAATTGGAGTAGGTCGCGTTCGGCACGTCCACGGTATTCCCAACCAACGGAACCTTTCCGTCGCTGCCCGGTTTGCGATCGCCGCTCCACACTACGTCGTAAACTTTCTCTTGAGTCTTGCCCGCCTTGTCTACCCAACCTTTGATGATTTGGATGCGGTCAAGGTTTGCCCCAATTGGATCTTTGAGAGCCGCAACAAGGAACGTTGGCGATTTGCCAGCGGGAGCAGCGCGAAGATCGCCGCCCATTGGCACGCCCTTGGCGTAGCCGATACGTGCCGGCATGCGATTCTGCGCGTCGTTTTCCTCAAAATCCCAGCCGCCGAAAAAGCGTACGATCATGCGCGGACCGGTAGTGGCGAAAGTCTCGCGGCGCTTCATCGCGTCGAAGAGCGCTTCGCGTGTGTTCTCAGCTGCCCAGACTGCGGCATAACCCGATGCGGTTTGTTCCCAGCCCATAATGGTTGCGTTCTTGGTCTTGATAAATGGATGTGTAGCGCGGTCTGCGCTTGGCTCGGAGCTGGAAGTCTTGCCAAAGAAGTTGTCGTCATCAGCGGTAGCGAGCGCGGTGTGGGCGTCAGTGGAGCCGACGAGCCCGAACTTGTAAGGATTGACTCCAAGCTCCGCCTCCATTTTGAGGCCGTTCTTAAGCGCCGAACGCGCGTATTCGAACTCCAGCATCTCAGGCTTTTTCAATACGCTTAGGTCGAGATTGCCTTTGTCCCAGCGCTCGAAGTTGGCAAACTCGTCGTTAGGCGAAAGGAATGGATGTGTCTCGCCGTCGCCTTTTATTTGCGTGCATTCATAGAGCGGCTCCCAGCGCATGCGATTCTCGGCGTATTCACGGTCGATTTTCTTGCCCGTGAACGACTCGATGATCGGGAACATGATGCCGTTGCTCAGATTGCCGTTATGCGCGAGAGCAAGCACGCTGCCGCCCGTCTTTTGTTCGAAGCCGGCCATCCATTTCCACAAATCCCGCGGATTGTCACTACCGAGGGGTTTCTGCGTGGTGAAAGGTTCTACCTGGCTGGCCCACTGACCATTCTCGCGGAAGATGACATTACGATGAAGGTTGTTTCCGCCGGTGTTCGAAGTCCATTCATAGCCGATGAAAGCGGTGAACCGGCCCGGATCATTCGCCTTGTCAGCCGCTTTAATCGTTTCCTGCCACGCGCTATGATAGACTGCGGTGCCCGGGAGCGGGAGCAAGCCCTTAGCCATTGTCCCTTGTGAAAAACTCTGGATGATCTCGACTGCCGCGGCGGCACCCTGGCCGGAATTGATCATGTCGTACCATTTCCTGCCCTGCGGATATGCCAGCATCTCTGGGTTACCTCCAAATAACTCCGGAAAAAATCCGAACCCATCCGAGTGATCCGTCACAACGATGAAGTCGAGTGGGCGCGACAGTCTTGCACGCTGACCACTGGAAACCGTTAGCTCCTCACCCTTCGCGAAACGATATGCCTCGGACGGTCCCAGTCGGCATCCGAACGCGCCCGCGTCCATTGAGAACGAAGTATGGACGTGCGTATCGCCGAAGAACGGCCGCGTGGGAAAGTTGCGTCCCGCGTATGGCGAATATGGCGGCTTGGCTGGAAAGGCCTCCTTGGCGGATGTCTCATCAAGTGTGCCTACGTCCGTTATCGGTTGCTCGGCTGCGAACGCCGGCAGAGCGAAGCCGGCAAAACACGATATAAAAATAATCAGGAATGTTTGTTTCATAAGTTTTCTAGTCATAATTCTAAGTGCATGGGTTTTCATAAGTATGTTTTTCTTCGGCCGATGACTCACCCTCGATGTCGATGTCGCCCTCCGGCCGTATCGCCGTGGAAGTCGTACTTCGATGCGACCAGTTTGTCTACCGGTTCAACGCGGAAGCATCGCCGTCCGCAGCAGCGCAAACACGAACACGGCAACAGCGAAGATGAATGCGACTACGCGCACCCGGCGCTGCTCGAATCTTCCCGAAGCGCTGGCGAAGAAAAGCACTGTGGCAAACAAGACAGTATTCGCCAGGTACTGACCCGAGACACTCCCCGCACGCCGCGCTTGTTGAAGACTGCCGGCGGCCTTCGCATTCAGCTCCGCGGCTTCCCGTGTTCCGGGTATCTCGTAGAGTTTGGGCACAAATGGATGTGAATCGGCCTTTGGATTTTCGAAAGGCTTCTGTGCCAGCCATGCGTCGTAAGCCTTACGTACATCGGGCGGAAAACGTTCGGCGTAAAAGTTCATGAGCTTTTCGTTGCCGTCGCGCTGCGCCGCCAGGAGTTCCATGAACATGGCGGTGTGAATTGTCGCCTGCTGCATCCCCTGCATCGTGTGCAGACTGGCACGGCGCTCCAGGGAGTTAAATTCATTCATTAGCCGATTGCTCTTTCGAGTGAACGCCGCCGATTGATAGGAGCACCATGCAGTGCTGAGTGTCGCGAACGCCATCAGCAACGCCGTGACGGGCTCAACCCATCTCTTTTTTTCCTGTGGCTCGCCCTTTGGCGAACCCGCCGAATCTTCTCGCATTTTCACGCAGTCAGATTTGCTCTCTGTCGTCCATGCGTTGAAGAATATTTTTGCTCACTACGACGAAGAAGAATGCCGTCGAGAGGCCGCACATCAGAATGCCAGTCAATCCCTCCACTGGCGCGAATAGTCGCCATTCTTTTGGCAGCACGATGTCCCCGTAACCAATGGTGGCGTAGGTAACACCGGAAAAATAAAACGACGACTCAAGGTCGGGCAGACATTTATACCACCAGAAAAATAGCCCCCAGACGGCGATCTCAATGAAGTGAATGATAATGAGGAACCACGCAATGCGAGTCAGCAGCCATGCAATTGGCCAGAAGCGTGTATCCGGTCGCGCGCTGGAGTGCAACACGTGGCTTAACACCATGCCCAGGCCCATGGCGTGAATAATTACAGTTATCGCAACCAGGCCCGAGCCGATCAAAAGATTAGTGATCATCGCGGCGTTAATGTTCTCATGGCTATTGATCGGAGATTTTCTGAAAATCTTCGACCGCGTCCGCGACCGAAGTAAAGCGATTGATGGTACCCAATTTACTATCCACACCCTCGTTACGGAGCCGGTCTCGAACGGAAGAGCGTGCTTCGACCGCTTGGAACCGGATGCGTCGGGCCGTCAATTCATCGGCCATGCAGGCAAGAGCGTGAGCGCTTTGCAAGTCCACGCGCGGCGCAGCAGAGAGATCGAGCACAACCAACTTCGGTGGCGTCGGTTCAGCGTGCACGCGTTTCAGAATCGATTCGCAGACATGGTCCACGTTGAAGTACACAAGACCTGATTCCGGCCGAAAAATCAGGATACCGGAAATGAGTTCATTATCTGGACTACGTTCGCGATCCGAGAAACGGCGAGTGCCTGGAATTCGCCCGAGAAATGCCACGTGCGGTCTGGACGCTGTTCGCAACAGTTGCACCAGCGAAATGATTGCGCCGATCATCACGCCTCGGAGCAGACCCGAGCTGAGAACACCGAGAATGGCCGCCATTGCTACCACGAATTCAGGACGGTCTACGCGCCAGAGTTGCTTCAACGTTGAAAGCTTGAACAAACTTGCAACGGCGACGAGCACCACAGCTGCTAATACCGGCTGCGGCAACGCGCTTAACAGATGCGAGAAGAACAGGACGACGACTAAAATGATTCCTGCAGCGAGCGCGCCTGACAGCGGTGTGCGCGCACCGCCGCCTTCGTTTACAAGCGATTGCGACATGCCGCCGCTGATCGGAAATCCGCGCCCGACCCCTGCGGCCAGGTTTGAAGCCGCAAGCGCCAGGAACTCCTGATTGGCATTAAACCGTCCGCCATGTTTGGCAGTGAACATTCGCCCGATAGCTGCGGTTTCCACAGCGCCTAGCATAAAGCAGGCAAACGCTAGCGGAAGCAGTTGATTCAGATCGTGCCAGTAAACGGCTGGCAGGCCGATCGGAGGCAATCCCTGAGGGACGTTGCCGAGCAGCTTTACGCCACGCTCGCCTAACGAGAGTGCAGAAGCGGCCACAATACCGCCCACGACTACAAAGAGCGACACCGGTTTATTCTTCAAAAGAATCTTTCCCAAAATGAGCACAGCCAGCGCCGTTCCTCCGACAAGAAGTGATGTCGGATTTGTTTCGTGCAGATGCTTAAAGAAATGGCCGCTGTTCTCCCAAAAATCTCCGTGCGCGCCGTGAAAGCCGAAAAGCTTAGGGAGTTGCGTGCTGGCCAGAAAGAGGGCGACGCCGCATTTGAAGCCGGTCATCACACTTTCGGAAATGAAATTTACAATGACGCCTGCTTTAACGAGCCAGGCGAGGAACGCGATGAATGCAACAAGCAAAGCGGTTCCCGCAGCGAGTGCGCCAAAGCGCGTTGTATCGCCACCCGAGATCTCGCCAAGGGATGCACCAACGAGCAGCGAAATCGCAGAAGTGACAGTGACAACTGTGTGCCGCGAACTACAAAACAACCAGAAGACGAGTCCGCCAAACAGACACGCGTAAAGTCCAGCCTCGGGCGGCAGATTGGCCAGTGATGCGTCTCCCAAACCAGCGGGAAGCAGATATGCGGCGAGCGTAATGCCGGCGAAAATATCCGTCCGCAACCAGCTTCGTTCGTAGGCGCGCAACCAAGTGAGGGCAGGAATTATCGAACGAGAGATGGTGCATTCATGGCGGCGAAGCCTCGCACCCAACCGCAAACCTTTCAAAACTGGAAATGCTCACGAGCGCGATGAACGGAAACCGTGGATCGGATGAATCTCCCACGCTTTTTTCGGCCGCATACCGACAGGCTTTTGAACTTGAAGCGCCTTCGGAAATAACGTAAACGCCTACGAAATGACATAACTGTTCATGCCTTTCGACATTACAGCCGATATCTACCGCTACTTGGCGCACGACTGGGGTTTGAAGGGTGATGAACTGACGGATTCGAAGTGCAACCAATTACGGTACGAGATCCCAGAACTTCGCAAGGCCTATTGGCGCAATCGAGAAATTTCGTATCACAAACCACTTACGCGTCGAGCATACCTCGCCGCTTTCGGGCCGCGCTATGCTTACGTGCTCTACAATTGCCTAACCCGACGTCGAACAGCCGCGTTGTCTGTTCTTGAACCGTGGCACAAGACCGAGGGGGTTGTTTGTCTTATTGGTGGCGGACCCGCATGCGAGCTCTTCGGACTAATCGATTGGTTGTATCGGAAAGGAATCGAACCCCGATTCTCCGCGCAATAATCATGGATAAAGAGGGGTATTGGCGAACCTTCCACAATTTCCTGTTTTCAGATTTGATAGGGAGGCGGTTTCGCAAAACGCTCGTTGTACCTTCTTATGAGGCCGTTGATTTCCCGGTGCCCAAAGGAAAGAGGTTTGACCCGACAACTGTTAACTACAACTTCGCTCAAATCGCTCAGTTGGCAGAAGCGCGTCTAATTTCGATTGCAAATTGTCTTTCAGAATTACCCAATCACCGAGGCTTTGAATGTCATTTGCGCTTTCTCATGCGAATCGCACGGCATCCGCAGATTGTTATATGTGCCGATTCGGCCGCAAAGAAGAGACGCCCTCGAATGAGTTGGCTAAGACGAGCGTTTGATGTTCGGAATACCTTTAAGACGACCGACTTGATGAGCGAAGTTGTTGAAATGCAGTTTCGACATTTGAAGCGGGACTCGACGACAGACCGCATTTTTCAAAGAAACGGTTCTCCAAAATGGGAGACTTCTTTGACTCGATGGGTTAGTATTCAAAAAACAGGCTAAGAGTGAGAACGACTTCCGAACAACAGGAGATCGTGCCCCGGTTGGAAGCGTTGTTTGCTCTGGCCGACAAGATTGAAGCGCGCTACGCCAAGGCCAAAGCGCACGTCGAGAAGGTAACCCAACCCATTCTCGTCAAAGCCTTCCGCGGCGAACTCCTTCCTCAAGATCCAAACGACGAGGCCGCTTCCATGTTACTCAAACGAATCCGACGAGAAAAGAATATTTCGCAGACAAGGCCCTACGGCGGTCAAAGAGAAGCTGGAGCTGCAGCGTGAGCGAACGTGTCCTGGTATCGCCCGAAGCGGCATTAGCCCTATCATTTCCGGAACTCGCGCAGAACATTCGCGCCAACTTGGAGCAAGCAAAGGGCAACGTTACTCACTGCCCAAGCCCGGACGTCCTGCAGAAGCTTCTGATGATTCTCGAGAACAAATTACACAGCGATTTGAGTAGGATACCCGCGCGGCCAGAAGTCCCTGCAGCCCCAATCGAACCAGTGTTGCGGGAGCTTCCCGCGGTAAGAAACCCAGGAACACGCGATTGTGAACAATGCCGAGTCGACTTCGCCGAACAGATCGGCAAGCTCGAACGACAGATTCCCCGACATACGACCCCAGGGAAGAGGAAGCTGAAGCGGAGCATCAAAATGCTACTGTATGAGAGGGACGTAGCCCTTGCTCGAATTGCGCTGAAGTATCAGCCACCAGCGGTCAGTGAGGAGTGGAATACGATATTCGCCGAGCGAGCGAGTTACGACCGGCGATTTGACGAGTACACAAAGGAGCTTCAGCAACACGAAGAGGCGATTACGAGAATTCCTGCTAGGCAGGCGGAATGGGACTCACGATACCGCCATGAAATGGGCGGTCTGGATCTCCAAAGAAAGATCTTTGAGCACTTGAAATCTGACGTAGCCGCATACCTGCGCGGTGATTGGTCTTTCGTGGTTGAGAGGGTTCCATGGCGTTTCTTACCACCTGGCCCAAACGGCATAGCCCAAATTGCGAATGAGATTTGCGAACTCAAGAAGCGATATCCGCATCTGCAATACGACGAAGAACGGTTGATTTATGCTCAGAGCCTTAAACCCTCGCATGTCTACGTTGGCAACGACGAATTCGAAGGATACTTCGCGTTTGTGTTCGATCGCACGGAGCATGTACTTCTAGAGAATCCACAGGAAGGTAACGCGGCATATATTTTCAAGCGCAACTGGACAGGCCTATCTAAACTGCCAAAGAGGGACTTGCTGGAGTGTTACGAGAATTGGGTGCAACGCGTACTCCACCGAGATTCGGGAAATTGGAAATGGCGGATTCGACTCGCTCTCAACCTCAGCTGAATGATGAAAGTAGTAAACAGCGGCTCGTCGGCATATTGACAGCGTTCGATTTGCTTTAATCGGCAGCCTGTGATGGCAAAGCGACGCCTGCGAGCCGAGACCGCCACGGAACTCGATGCCCTTCTTCCTCAATCATCGACAAAGCTTTCAAAGGAGAACTATGAACGCCAGACGTGCTGATTTGACCCAGAACCTCGACATCCGACGTGAACAATCGGAACTGGCAGGCGTCTTTATGATGCTGCTCGGCGACCTCACTATCTGCGAGGAAGACATGAAACAGCAGAACGCTGTTACCTATCGAGACCGCGCATACGCACGTGCTCTCTTCGCGCTCATAGAGGGTGTGACTTACAGAATGAGGCGCGTTCTAGTAGCCGGCGCTAAGCAGGGACGTTTCGCGATCTCTGCGTCGGACCTCCGAAAGCTGAGAGAGGCTCGCTCAGATACCGCGCAGAATGGTATCGATTCCCAAGACCGTGCGAAGTTTCTGCCAATCCGAGAGGGATTGAAAGTCACCCTTCGCCTGTGGGCGGATTGCTTTGGGCAAAAATTGCCTGACAATTGTTTCTCCGGTAACGCATGGGCGGCTGTTCTTCGCGCGATTGAGGTGCGGCACGCCGTGACACATCCAAAATTTGCAAACGACCTAGTGATAACCAAGGCACGACTGAGGGACTTGAAGGGTGCGCAGAGCTGGCTGATGCACACAATGGCACATCTATACAGGCGCTGCCAACCTAGTTTTCGGAGCTGTGCTCTTCCCCGCCATCCGACAAAGCTTTCAAAGGAGAATTATGATGTTGTATGGCTGAAACCGTATTCGAGAAAGTTGATTACACGCTCAAAGATTTGGTTGGTTACATCCAGATCGGAGAAATAGGTTGGCCCGCGTTATCGTAACCGCGGAGGCCGACGCAGCAGCGCTTGCTCAATTGTATACTAAGGAGACGTAGCGCCCCGACGATGGTTCAGTTGCGCGAATTAAATCGAGCAGTTCGTCGTCCTTGACCGAGACACCGACGCCCTCCTCGTGGCAGTAGATATTTCGATACTCAAAGAGTTTCTTTAGCTGCGCTTGTGTTGGCAATATCCTTACGCATGATTTCGAATCCCGTGATTTGTATCGTGCCCGCTCGGCAAGCATTAAGAAAGATAGTATTGAGATCTTCTCCAAACACGCGTTGTAGTGCAGACGACAGTTGCTCGAATCCACCGAGCGATGAAAAGTGGGCGATCAGTTCTCCTACAGAAAATTCACGCTTCTTTAGCTCTCGAATCATCCCTATCGTTATTCTCACGTCCTGAGGTTCCGGCAGCTCTTCCTCACGCTCTTCCTTGATATCGACAATTTCAGCGATTGTGCGCCGTGCGCTCCCTTGAATCACGGCGACCAAGCTCACAACGATGTGACGCCGAAGCTCGTCACAAAGTTTTTCATCGTCATTCTTCGTGGCGGCTTCGAACGCGGTAAGAATCGCGCTGAGCCGCCCCCAAGCTAGGTCGGTTGTTTCCTTTCCTGCCGCAAGAGCGGACCGCTTGACATAAGCTTTGAGTTCTCCAACAAAATCGCGCTTTCCTGCCATAAGCGCAGTTTAGCAGAGTTTGTCCTGCACGAAATCGCAAGCGCAATGGTGAAAGAACCAGAGCCGTTCCGTGGCTTTCCCAACACTTTCACAACTAGCGCTTTGCGTTTTCTCCAAGTGACCATAAAACGTTTATGTGAACATGATCCAGCCAAAGAACGAAGACCGTTTCATAAATCAACGGCATGTCATGTTGAGCGGTAGCGAAAAACATCTCAGAGCCGTCCAAAACGATCTCGACGCGGTGCAAACGCGGCTCAGCATCGCGCAGACGATCGTCGAAACGCCACAAGATTGAGCTTGTCAGGCGAAATCCGGGCCCACCAGAATGCGGACACTATGGACTCGCAACGAGATCGACAGTTAAACGAAAAAATGTTCGCCTTTTATACGAACTTTCGTCTAATTCTCGTTAGGCCCCGATGGACCCAGCAACGATCTCCACCACGCTCGCGACGATTGTCGGTCTACTCTGTAATTACCGCCAAGAGAAAGGCGATCGCGAGAAGCTAGATCATCGGACGTTCGTGGAGTGGTTGGAGTATCATCGCCACGAGGAAATCAAAACTCTGATCTGCGACACATACCACTTGCAGTCAGAGGTGGATGCCCTATTGCGCGAGGACAGCCAGCGCCTCGCCTCCAAGCTCAACAACATCGAACAAATGCTCGCACGCCTACTTTCACGCATTGAAGGCTTCGCGCCCGTCGTCGAATCGCTGCACCCGGGAATTGAACTCTCCGCGCAGGCGCTTGAGATTCTTTCATTGTTTGTCACGACGGAATCTGATCGACTTGTCGTTTTCCACGCGCCAGACGGACCCAAGTTCGCTCTTTTTCCG
This sequence comes from uncultured Verrucomicrobiae bacterium, assembly GCA_963803285.1. Classification (GTDB taxonomy): domain Bacteria; phylum Verrucomicrobiota; class Verrucomicrobiia; order Chthoniobacterales; family UBA10450; genus Udaeobacter. The sequence continues at coordinate 95,129 of CAWDMG010000008.1, forward strand.
GGGACTGGGGGTTCAGCGCCGATGTATCGAGTTCCACAGCCACGCCTGCTTGACGATGATGTTCGCACCTTGCTTCAGTTGGGATTTATTCCTCCAGATCCGCCAGTGATTACGGAGGCGAACCGACCTTCCGACTTGCGCGACCGGGACTTGACTATGTGCAGCGACTGAAGACCGCCAGCGATGCAACGAAGGCCTGACCAGACATCTGAGGTAGTCCGTCAATAATTTTGCGGGAAGTTATTCAACAGTCTGAGTAGCGCGTTGAACAAGGTATTGGAGCGAGGGGGAGCGGCGTTTTTGCAGTGGTCTGATGCAATGCCATAAGTGGCTTCGTCAACGCTATACGTCGTCGCAGGCGTTGCACCGTGGCAATTCTCCTCGCACGCACTTTTCGGCCGACGCCTTGGAAGCAGCCAAGAAAAAGGCTGCTGGCCGGCCCGCCGGGGCCACCGCCCCGCGGCTACAACGCTGCGCGGCGGGGCAAAGCGGAGAGCGGCCGCGGAACTGGAGCTTGGCGACACGTTCGCTAGATTGTAGTTTCGCTTCATGAACGACCGAATTGTGATCGATCCGAAAATTTGTCATGGCAAGCCGGTGATTCGCGGGACGCGGCTGCCGGTTTCAATCGTGGTGGGGAGCCTGGCGGGCGGGATGACATTTGAGGACGTGCAGCGCGAATATGGCATCAGCGGCGACGATATTCGGGCCGCATTGAAATTCGCTGGCGAGCTAGTCGAGCAGGAACAGCATCATCCGTTGCCCGCGTGAGGCCGCATGCGCTTCTTGGTGGACGCCAACATGCCGCTCTCAGTTGCGCCGCGAATCCGCGCTTTCGGCCATGAAGCTACGGACGTTCGCGAAATCGGGATCGGTGCGGCTGATGACAGCGTGATCGCTCGGCACGCGCGCGAGAACGGGTTGAGCATTGTCACGCGCGATAAGGACTTCGGCGATATCCGAAATTACCCGCCGGCAGATTACGCTGGAATCGTTGTGTTAGACCTACCCGATGACATGGTCGCAGCCGATGTGTTGCGAGTTATGGAAGCGTTTGTTTCACGCCCGGAATGGCTGGAGCGATTGCCTGGGCGGCTTGCAGTTGTAGAACCGTGGCGCGTGCGCTTCCGTCCAAGTTAATCAATGCCGACGCACGACATCATCGACAACCGCCGCGCAAACGGTCCTCAGAATGACAAAATAACCATTCATGAGACCGGCTTCGACTCATTCTAGCCGCGGCGCTTTTTGCGGCGCTCCCGGTATCCAACCCCCCACATGCGAGCGGCCTCGAGCGGGGCGCCATGCTCCTGGCGCTCAATCCAAGCCTTAAGGCCGTCTTCATTGATCGGCAGGTCGAGAACACGAGGCGCGCCGAACAATTTCCCAAACTTCTCCATTACCTGCGTCGTAGTTGAGAAGACAATCTCATCCATCGCTTCGGGCTTTCCCTGCGAAGCGTAAGCATTGAAATCGACCCAGAATCCATCCGGGCGTAGCACGAACATGCGTGTCTTGGGTAACGACTCTCGTGGCGCGACGCCGGTTTGCGTCACCAGGTACGGTCCGCGTTCGCTGCCAGCACCGAGATTCAAAATCTGCGCATCGCGGTAATCATTGGTAATAGTCCGCATTAACTGGCGTTCTTATCGCAATTTAGAGGAACTTATTTTGGTGCCCCGGTTCCTTCGAAGTCACCGCCAAGAGCCAGGTACAGATTCACACGTTCACGGAGCCGGGAAGCGCGGATTTGAGTGAATTGGACCCTTGCGGCGAGGTTTTCCCCGGCGAGACGCAGGACGGTGAACATGTCGATCTGGCCCTGTTCGAGCTGCTCTTTGCTGAATTTCACAGACTCGGCACTACTCGAAACTGCGCTGCCAAGCGCGCCTTCGCGTTTGCGCAGATAGTAATCACCGGCGAGCGCATCTTCCACTTCCTGGAACGCGCGCAACGCGTGGCCCACGTAAGTCGCGACGGCGGCTTTTTGCTCGGCGGTGCGAATATCTTGCGCAGCCTTGAGTTCACCACCAAAGAAAATCGGTTGCGTCACCCCACCGGCGAAACTCCAGACGAGGGCATCGAGCGCGCCGACCCCATCGAGGTCCGCGGTTCCAAGCCCGCTCGTGGCGCTGAGCACAAAGCGCGGCAGACGAGCGGTGCGCGCTTCGTTTACCCGGTGGAAGGCGGCTGCGAAACGGCGCTCGCTGGCGATGAGGTCCGGACGGCGTTCGAGGATTTGAGCGGGCATACCGGCGGGGACGCTTCTCGGTTGGCCGGGGAAAGAACGTCGCACATCAAATTTGCCGGCCGGATAGCGACTGGTAACGACCTCAATAGCGCGGATTGTCTGCGCCCGCGCCGCCTGTGCGGCGTAGAGCGCGTCCTCGGCGGCGGCGGTGCGCGATGTAATTTGCGACACGTCGAAGTCACTGGCAAAACCCTGCTGTTTGCGCTCGTCGGTGAGTTTCGAATACTCATGGTAGATATTGAGCGTGTCCTGTGCGTTCGCCTCCTGTTGCGCGGCTTCGATAGTAGTGAAATACGCGCGCGCCACGGCAGCGGCCAGGGATTGCCGGGCAAATTCGTAGTCCGCTTCCAGCGCGTAGCTTTCAGCTTTCGCGGCAGCTTTTTTCGACCGAATGCGCCCCCACACGTCGGCCTCCCACGCGGCACCGGCTGCAAGCCCATACACCCAACGTTGTGACGATGAATCCATGCTGGTGTCGAGTCCCGAGCCGCCGCTGTCCTCCGTTCCCGGACCCCCGAAGGACGGCGGATTGATGTCGCGACCGAGATCGCCGCTAAGTCGCTGTCCCTGGCGCTCACCCAATCCCTTCATCGCGATTCGCGGGTAAAGTGATGATGCCGCAACGCGCACAGCAGCGCGCGATGCTTCCACGCGGGCGGCGGCAGCTTTCAGATCGGGATTCCGTTCCACGGCATCGGCAACTAGCGCGGTCAGCTCCGGATCGCCAAAATTGCGGATCCAGTTTGGCACCACTTCGCCGCTGCGATGCGGGCCGGCCCACCTTCCCGGGATTTTCGCGCGAGCAGACTCGGGCATGATGTCCGCGCCAAAGGGCGGATTTTTCAGAACGCAGCCCGCAAGCACGAGGCTGCTGACCGTAGCAAGAAGCAGGATGCAGCGCCGAGCGTTCATCGTTTGATCCTAGTGTGCGCCGAAGAGAGCGGAGAGATGTTTGATGACGAACCAGTCGAACTTGGCCGCGATGCGGACGATCACGCGACGCAGGATCTGGATCGCCGTAATATCGTTCGTGTAGATCGCTCCCCCACCGCGGGCGCCGGCAGCGAGGAAGACGTCTTTATCCTTCCCATCCGTGAGGAGTCGCACTGCGATGCGCTGTTCGGGTGCCGACATCGGCGCGGTGTTGGGGAGGTTGCCGTTGATTGGCAGCTGGCCTTGTGCCGTCGCCCAAAGGATGGAGTCGACTTTGCACTTGATGATGCGGCCCGGATACACCTTCATGAAGATTTCCGCTTCGTCGCCGGGTTCGACGTAGCGCAGTTCGTTTTGCCGGTAAAATGCCAGCAGCCACGGATCGTCCTCCTGGATGAAGCTCATCACCGGCATTGTCGCGAACTGGGTCGCGCGTACGCCGGGTTGCAGGGAAAGGTTGGCCACGCGTCCGTTCGACGGAGCAAGGTGGACGCAGCCCTCGAGGTCGAATTTCTTATCGCGCAGGTCGGCTTCGGCCTTGAGAATCTGCGCCCCGGCCTGCGCTTCCGTGGCGTCGGCGGCGAGGTATTCGCTTTCAAGATTGCCGAGGTCGCTTTGCGCCTGCTCCAGATCGGCCCGCTTCCCGGCCCCGCTCGCGGCGAGTGCCGTGAATTGCTCGACGCGCTTCTTCGCCAGATCGATCCGCGGAGTTAACGCCGCTTTTTTGGCCGTCGCGTTTTTAAGTTGATCCTGCAATCCGCGCAGCGTGGCTTCGGCGGCTTTCACCGCCGCCTCGAAAGGCACCGGGTCGATCTTGAAAAGCACGTCGCCTTTCTTGATCGGCCGATTTGGTTGAATCGGCACCTCGGTCACCTGACCGGTTATGCGCGGAACGATCGGGATGACGTAGTTCATCGCGCGCACGTCGTCAGTCGCGGGCGCGGCAATGTTCAGAAGAAGGAAAAGACCCATCATTGCTACGATGGGCAGCGTGATGGTGATGCACTGGGTGGTAAAATTCCATGGCAGCCACTTGAATTTAAAGAAAATGAGCCAGACAAAGAACCCGTAGATGCCAAGCAGGATGACTTCCATTACGCCTTCCCTCCTTTAATTTCCGTTTCGAGTTCCACGACGCGAGCGCGGAGTTGTTCAAGTTCACTGGTGGCCGGTTTTTCGCCGTGCAGGTTTCCGTGCGAGTCATCGACATCGGTGCCGTAGGCCATCTTGTGCAAAACTGGCTTTGAGTAGGCCCAAAGCCAGGCGATCGGCCAGAGCAGTCCCCCGAAACAAAGCGAGAGCAGGCACAGGCACTTGATAGCTCCGAGCTGTGGATGCCTTCTCTTTTCGGCAACCTTTTCAGGAAGAATGTGGACCAGCAGAAAGACCACGATTAAGACGGGCGGAACAATGATGAACGCGAACCACGCAATGACGTTCGCGACTGTATCGAGCGTCTCACCGTGGAGAAATGACGCGTGAGCGTGCGACGGTACTGCCAGGAGCGTGAAAGCAATGAGCGGAACGAAGTATCTGCAGCAAGGCCGACGCGACTTGGCGTAGAAACGGATGAGTGAATGTTTTGGTTTCATGGTTTATCAACTCGCGATCTCAGTGTTGTAAATCTTCAACCATGTCTTTGTCCAGAAATGCGAGCGAACGAAGGTCTTTGTAAGTGCTTGCCCTGCCGCTTCGCTGCACAGTGTTAGTACAAGACATCATAGGCCTACTCGGCGAATCATCGCAGTTATCTTCGGCAAAAACTATGGGACTTTCGTCGTACGTGCTCGCTCATTTCTCCATGACTGCTGTGCGCACGTAAGCTGGACCGGGGGTCTGCAGCAGAAGGGGTTTTATATTTCGATGGCCTTCAATTTGCAGATGCGAAGCTCCGCGAGCAGCCTCTCCCACCAACTGCTGTTGTTGCGTTTAGCAGTGCGGCCGGCATAGCGAAAGATCGTTCGTCGGCTGCGAATATCGACGCAGATTGTGCGCTCATAAGTTTCAAAGAAATGCGAAGTACGCTGGTGGACGCCAAGCACAAAGCGCTCGAGGTCGCGTGTGGGGAAATCGGCGGTTTTGCCGTGGAGCGAGCCGCCTTCATAAATGACTTCGAGCGCCGTAAGGACGCTGTGTTCCTCGACGTCGTCGAGTTTGACGGATGCATTTGGGAATCGGACTAGAATCGCCGTCATTGCTCATCCTTTCAGTTGAATCAATGGATTCATATGGTTCTTCCCGGCTGCGATCTGGTTAGAGGCCTTTCGCTTCAATGTGTCCAGGAGTTCTGTGAGGCGCGCTTCGTAAGCATCACACATGGGGGATTCGCCGTTTCGATCGACCCATTCGGGATGTTGAATCCGCAGATCATCGTGAATTTTTTGCCGGAGCTCGGTATAGGTGTGGATTTGCCGAGGCACAGCCATTGGCTTGGTGAAAAATTCAACTCTGGCGGTGGACGGTTTCTCTAACTTGCTTTGCCGGCGAGTTCGCTCTCTTCTAAGACTAACGAATTTCATAAACGCCTTTCATTTGGGGTTGACTGCTCCAAAGCCGCGCGGAACGAGGAATCATCCTCACGAGGCGCTTTGCACAGCCGCCTCGCTTCGGTCGACTCGGGGCTCCAGGTGAATCTGGAGATCGCGCTAAGCGGTGCCTCAGCGAAGGTTAAGCCTTTCAACCACCCTTTACCCCGGTCAAAAGTGCGTTGGGACGTCGGATGACGTGATCTAAGACAACTTTAACAGCGCTTCTGAAAGCCGCATGTGAGACTTTAGTCTTATGCGTTTAGGAGCTCGCAAAGGATGACAGAGATGAACCCGCACAGAGGCACGTTGGCTGTTCCATTATCGACATCAAACTCTGCAATCCAGATCGAAACATTCTAATTGACTGACTGATCAGAAGACGACGTGCAGGAAGCGGATAAGCAATTCGCCTGATTGCTTGTAAGAATTGGCTGTTCGCGACGTGGCTTTGCAAATAGATTAGCTCTTACGTGCCTACGGTCCCTCTTTATTCTGGGTTAGGCCTAGCCGTATGGATAACCGTCTGCCTCGCCTGCCTCAACCCGCAGTTCAACGGAAAGTCGGCGCCGGGCAAAGGGCCAGCCGTCCCTAGCCCTCCCCTTAGCAATCAACCCACCAACCGGTATGCTTCCTAGTTACCAACGCTCGGGTCAATGCGTCGGCACATTGCTGGTGATGTTTTTACTCGGTGCGTGCGGAGGCCTTCCCAAGGTCGGCGAGCGCCCGCCTTCCACGGCCATGAAAAACAACGGCGGCACGGCGCTGGCGGCGGCGGTGCGTCCGCGTGTTGCAGCGCATCAGGGGCAGTCAGGCCTCCACACACTTCTGGGCGGACGCGAGGCTCTGGCCGCGCGGCTGGCGTTGGCGGATGCAGCGCAGCGCAGTCTCGATGTGCAGTATTTCATCTGGAACAAGGACATGTCGGGCAAGGTCCTTCTCGAACATCTGTTCCGCGCGGCCGACCGCGGCGTGCGCGTGCGATTGCTGCTCGACGATCTCGGCGTTATGCCCTCCGACGCCACGTTGCTCACCATCGACAGTCATCCGAACATCGAGGTGCGCATGTTCAATCCCGTGGCCCTGCGTTCGCCCCGCTTGCTCGGCATGGTCGCCGACTTCGGGCGCATCAATAAGCGGATGCACAACAAGTCGTTCACCGCCGACGGGCAGGCCTCCATCGTCGGCGGCCGCAATATCGGCGATGAATATTTCGAGGCGCATGCGGAGATGAATTATGCCGATCTCGACGTGGTGGTCATCGGCCCCGTGGTGAAGGAGGTGTCCGACGAATTCGATCTTTATTGGAACAACCAGTCTGCGATTCCGATCTCCGCGCTGGCTCGACAAAACACGACGCCCGAGCAGTTCGCCGCGCAGCGGGCGGCACTCACCGCCTACCATGAAACCGCGAGCTGCTTCTGCCTACGCGCAGAGCCTGCGCGACAGTGAATTTGCCCGGCAAATCAGGAATCGAAGCGTTCCCTACTACTGGGGAAAGGCCACGATCGTGGAAGACCATCCGGACAAAGTGGCCACGTCCGCCGGCAAGACGGAGACGCATCTCGCCCCGCAGTTGCGCCAGGTCGTGGATCAAACGAAGCGCGAGCTGTTCCTTGTCTCGCCTTACTTCGTGCCGGGAAAGAAGGGTGTCGAGCTTCTGGCCGGCGTGCGCCAGCGCGGCGTCCGGGTGGTCGTGATCACCAATTCGCTGGCTTCCACCGACGGGGTGCCGGTCCACTCCAAATATCAGCTCTACCGCAAGTCGCTGATCGAAGCCGGCATCGAACTCTACGAGATGAAGCCGACCGCCGGCGCCCAGCTCAAGCGGCGCTTTCGCGAACCGGCCGGATTGAGCACCGGGGGTTTGCATGCAAAGACGTTTACCTTCGACCGCCGCATTGGTTTCATCGGCTCCTACAATCTCGATCCGCGCTCGAGCAAACTGAACACTGAAATGGGTGTGCTCTTCAACTGTCCGGCGCTGGCGAAGCGTCTGCCCGGGGAGACCCAACGCGACCTCTCTCGGAACGCGTACCGCGTGGAACTCGATGGTAAGCGCCTCGTCTGGGTGACGCGCGAGGGTGACAAGGAAGTGCGCTACCACTCCGAGCCCGACGCCGGCCTCACGAAACGCATCGAGGCCCAGGTGATAAGCTGGCTGCCGATCGAGTGGCTGCTCTGAGCATCGCGCCCAAATCGACACGTCGATTTCATGCGCCAGCTTCTCGCTTCCATCTTCACCTTGCTCCTCACCACAGCGATCGCGTTGGCGCTGGATCCGCAGACAAAGGCAGAAATCGACGAGTTGATTTCCTACATCGGGACATCCGGCGTTCGCTTCATTCGCAACGGCACCGAATATTCCGGAGCTGAGGCTGCGCAGCATCTGCGCGACAAACTCGCCAGGGCTGGCAACCGCGTGAAGACGACTGAGGATTTCATTACCGGAGTTGCCAGCAAGAGTTACATCACCGGAAAACCTTACCTGGTGAAATTCGCGGATGATCACACTCAGCCTACGGGCGATTGGTTGCGGGTACACCTCGCCGAGGCCAGAAAGAACAAACGGTGAAGGCCGAATCGTTGGCCCGGCGAATCGCCCTGGCCGGCTTCGCGCTCGTCCTGGCATGCGGTTGCGCCACTCACGACTGGTCGGTCACCGAGCCTAAGATTTCCAAACTCAGAACCGCGCACGAACTGCGCGTGATGACCTTCAACCTTCGTGTCCGCACGATCCTCGACGGACACAATATCTGGGATAAGCGACGCGACCTTGTCGTCGAGCGCGTCCGCGCCTTTGACGCCGACTTGTTAGGCACGCAGGAAGGTTTGGACTCGATGGAAACCTATCTGCGTCAGCAACTCGGCGATTACACCTTCCGCGGCGTTGGTCGCGACGACGGGAAGCAGCGCGGCGAAATGTGCGGCGTGTTTTTCAAGACCGCCCGTTTCGAGCTGCTCGATGGCGGATATTTCTGGCTCAGCAAGACTCCCGAGAAGCCGGGCAGCCGCGGGTGGGCCGAGGTTTATCCGCGCATGGTTACTTGGGTAAAGCTCCGCTCGCGCGCCGGCGGTGCGTCTTTTTACTGGTTCAATACGCACTTCGACGCCTACAGCCCTTGGGCGCGCGCGAAGTCGTCGGAATTGCTGCGCGATCGGATCGCCCACATCGCCGGCGCCATCCCCTGCATCGTGACCGGCGACTTCAATACCGGTCCCGGTTCCACGCCCTACCACACGCTGCTCGCTCCGCAGCCGACCGCGGCGACTTCGCTGCACGACGTTTTTCGCGCCGCGCATCCGGTCGCCACGCGCGACGAGGGCACGGTGCATTTCTTCACCGGCGGGCGCAGCGGACGGCGCATGGACTGGATTCTCGCCAGCTCGATTTCCAGACCATCGATGCAGAGATCGACCACACCCGCGGGCCCGGCGGTTACCCATCGGATCACTTCCCCGTCACCGCGACGTTCCGAGGACCCGCCGCGACTCCACCGCAGCCGCAGGCGGCGCGCCGCGAATAGCCGAAGGCATAAAAAATAAAGACACCCTATTTTTCCGCTGCCCCGCGGGGGAATTGCGGCGCTGCTCACTTGTCCTCAAACACTTTGCCGGGTAGTTCGATCAAACCCTTCACCGCCCTGTCGGCTTCCTTCTCCGCTGCGTCCGCTGTCCTGGTGGTTTTCTTCGGGGCGTTGACGATCGGATGAAAGCCGGGGAAACCCTTGATGCTCCAGCGCACGTTATCCACCGGGCCTTCGCCTTTGAATTCCAGCAGCCAAGTGAACAAGACGGTGATAAGCCCCGGGAGTTTCCGCAGTCCGCCCCTCGCGGTGAGCTGAGTGTATTCGCGTGCGAGATCGATGTCGCCGCCCGCTTGAATGCGGGCATGCTCGCTGACCAGTTTCAAATCCTCGAGATGCAGAATGCTGCCCGCCATCCGATGATTCACGGTCATCGTGGATGGCTCATCCGTGTGAAATCGCGGCGCCAGTATGTTGAACACGAAGTGCAGCGGGCCGACAATTGGCACGCGACCGAAGTCCGCCTCGCCGATGCTTAGTGCGCCGGAACCAGCGAGCGATGCCAGATCAAATTCACCGCCACCCTGCCAATCACATTGCACGACACCAGGCTCCTTTTGGGTGCCGCCAAAACTGTCGATGATCGATTGCAGTCGGGCGTCCTTAATTGCGAACTGCGTTTCGAATCGCGCTTTCTTCTTCGCCGAAGGCAGATAGACCAGCGTCTTCGGCGCGTCGAAGCTCCCCTCCCAGAGGCCCGCCTTAAAGGCCGAGATCGACACCACCTGCTTCTCTTCGCGCACTGAAAAAGTCGGTTTCCGCAGTGCGACCTTTGTTTCGCCGCTCGCATAGAAGAGATCACCGCCGAGCGCCATTTCGCCATGCCAGCGGAAGTTCTCAGGGTGATCCACCGGGATCTCTCCCGCAGCGCTACCTCGCCAGGCGCCGTTCCAGTTCAACCGAACGACACGAGGCTGCTTCTGACCCGCGCTAAAACTCTTCCTGACTGATGACGGCCGCGCACCGTTGAGTGTGAGCTGCGTTTCGATTCGCAGTTTCTTCTCCTTCGAGGGCAGATGGACCTGTATCCTTGCCACATCGAGACTTCCCTCCCAGAGACCCGCCTTGAGATCGGAGATGGTCATCGCCTGCTCCTCCACGCGCACTGAAAAAGTTGGCTTCTGCAATGCGATGTTTGTTTGGTTTCTCGCGTAGACAAGCTCGCCGCCGAGCGCCGCGTCGCCCTTCCAGCGAAAGTTCTCGGGCTGATCCATCGGGACCTCTCCCGCCCCGCTGATTCGCCAGGCGCCCTTCCAGTCCAACGGAACGACCCCAGGCTGCTTCCGAGCCTCGCCAAAACTGTTGATGATCGATTGCAATCGCATGCCGTCGAGGCTGAGCTGCGCTTCGATTCGCAGTTTCTTCTCCTTCGAGGGCAAATGGATCTGCAACCTCGCTACATCGAGACTTCCATCCCAGAGGCCCGCCTTGAGATCGGAGATGGTCACCACCTGCTCCTCCACGCGCATTGAAAAAGTTGGCTTCTGCAATGCGATGTTTGTTTGGCCGCTCGCATGAATGAGGTCGCCATCGAGTGCCATGTCACCCTTCCAGCGGAAGTTCTCAGGGTGATCCATCAGGATCTCTCCCCCACCGCTGATTCGCCAGGCGCCCTTCCAGTCCAACGGAACGACCCCAGGCTGCTTCCGAGCCTCGCCAAAACTGTTGATGATCGATTGCAATCGCATGCCGTCGAGGCTGAGCTGCGCTTCGAATCGCAGTTTCTTCTCCTTCGACGCCAGAGGGACCTGCAACCTCGCTACATCGAGACTTCCATCCCAGAGGCCCGCCTTGAGATCGGAGATGGTCACCACCTGCTCCTCCACACGCACTGAAAAAGTCGGCTTCTGAAGTGCGATGTTTGTTTGGCCGCTCGCATAAATGAAGTCGCCATCGAGTGTCATGTCTCCATTCCAGCGGAAGTTCTCAGGCTTATCCATCGGGATCTCTCCCGCACCACTGACTCGCAAGGCGCCGCTGGTGCTTACCGCGGACAAACTCCCGACGGCATCCGGCATCATGTCGCGTACGAGTGCCAGCAGGTCGATCCCCGAATCAAATTTGCGGATGCGGATGACACGACTGGCGGGATCGAATGCCCCGGCGATCTCCGCTTTCCGGCTCGCATGGCCGATGCGCACATGATCGATCTCGATCGGTGAATTTGAATTCTTCTTGCCGACGGGGATCTTCACCGCCGCCTGCATGAAGTCCCACCGCTGCCCTCGCCATTGAAACTTCGCGCCATCAAACGTCATCGTGGACTCCATGCCGCGGTCGTCCGGAAGTGAATGCAGGTCCATCCTCAGCACCGGTTCATCCTTCTCCGGTTGAAACTTCAGCCCCTCCTTCACCGACTTCAGCCAGTCGAGATTGACACCGCGGAACAAGCCCTCGCGCTGCACCACTTGTCTCGCTGCGGCGACCGCCTCGGCATTTCCAGCATGAGCCAAGGCCACAAATGCGCATTTCGCCTCGATACGCAATCCTTGCAGGCTCGCATGACACTCCGGCAGGTCCGCCTTCCCCGGCTGGACGAGCAAGAGCATGTCCATGTGCTCTAGTCTCGTCTCACCCGCTCCGCTGCCGAGCAGGACCTGGGTATCCGCCGCCTTGAAGTTCATCTTGTCCCAGCGAAGAAATGATGGCGCGGGTCTTCTCGCCGTCACGAGGCCAAGCAGTGCGAGTCGGTCGTGCTTCGCGGCATCACGATACACAGCCAGCCCATGAAGCCGGATCCCCTTTCCCGGCACCCAGTCGGCGGATTTCCAGCCAATGAAAACGCCGTCCTCTGCAAGCCGCTCACCGAGCTTGCGCGCAAAAAACTCTTCGATCTGCCGCCGAGCGAAGAAAAACCCGGCAACCACGACGACCAGGGCGATTACAACCAAGCCGAGCGAAATCCACAAACCACGGCGACGCGCCGGCGGCCGCGGCTGCGGCAGGAGATTGCTCATACCATGTTTTGTATTACCAACCATGCGCGACCGCGCCAAGCGATCAATGCGGCGGCGGGGACCGCACCCGCGAGCCCAGCGGCTTCCCATAGGACCACTTCCTCGTGACTGCGACGCTCCGAATTGCCGCCGCCATGGAACTGCAACGGCCGGTGGCGCTGCGCGAATAGCCCAACTTTATTGTTGGCGTAATGTGTTGGAGGTTAGAAGACGACGTGCAGGAAGCGGTCAAGCAATTCGCCCAAGGGAATCATAGTCATGATCAGCGGCGCCACGGGTGCGAGCGAGATTACGGCCAGTTGCAGCAGCGTCTCCTTGCCGAACGGGACGGGCTTCATGCCCTTCACGATTTCAAAGCTGTTGCCGAGGTCGGCCAGCGATTGGATGTCCGCGCTGCCCACCAGCGGTTCTTCGGCCGGAGCTCTACCGCGCAGCCATTTACGGTCAAATTCGCGCACGTAACGCTGGGCGAGCCCGCCGTATTCCGCCAAGCCAACACGCTTGGTCCGAACCAGGCGTGGGATGAAGACCAGCAGCGGCGCGAGCACGAAGAAAAGCATCATGATCACCATCGCGAGGAGTTCCAACTTGAAGTCGGTCAGCTTCGCGCCGGCGTAGAAGATCTTGTTCGCCATCACGCCGGCTAGCAGCACTCCCTGGCCCGCCAGCAAGGGAGCGAACGCATACGTGACGGTGGAAAGAAAGCCCAAGCCGCCGGCGCGGTCGGGGTGAATAGCCACGAGACGGAGGTCGATCCGCGAGATCTGCCAAAGAAATCGCGTCCAGATCAGCAGCCGAAAATACCAGCGTAGTAAAATGAACTGGACGAGGGGTAGGCTCACGCAGCCAAGCCACCAACCAGCGAGAGTCGGCTGCAGTTTCCCAGACACAGTCATTCCATACCAGGTAGGCACATCCATGGCCGCGTGGCGCCGCCAGATGAACACAACGCCGAGTCCATAGACGAGTGCGATCAGGAGCACTTCCGCCAGCACTGAATTGCGCAGGCGCATTGCCGAGGCGATGGCCGCGTCAAACCTCCAGCGCGCCTCGTCGGGCACCAAGCCTCGCTTCACAAACGTCCCCACAACAACGCGCATCCGCTGGTGGACCAGCAGTTCCGCTACGATGAGCAGGGGAAGCGCGAGCAGGAACCGGGCATGCACGTCTACGTCGAGGAGGAACGGCACCCTGACGCTATCGCCCCACGCGTGTCCTCCTGCGATCGACAGAACCAGCAACGGCAGCCACGTAATGAGTCCCAGGGCGATCACACGACGCCACAGCAAGTCCGCTACATCGCCGCAAAGATGCGCACGCCGCAGGAGCTGAAAGAGCGGTCCGCCGAGGATCAGCGAGAAATCAGGTGGTTCTGATAAGAGCGGTTCTGCTGGTTCGGTTTTCATGAGCTTGGATGCTATCGCCTTCAATCCTCGGCGTGGGCACGCGTGTTGAAGTCGGACTTGCCAACTTCAAAAGCGCTCTTGTTCGCCCGCAAGAATCAATCGCTGAGATATAGCTCCAACTCCAAACGCCTTTGCTAAGCTTGTCAGCGATGCTTTCCCAATATTTCACGCGCGCGATTTTCTCTCCTTTCTTCTCCACACGACAATGACAAAGTGATATAGACCTGGCCAGGCAACGTCATTACTAATGAATCTCGCTTGGCTACTTTACGGTTATCAGGCAATTTTATTTTGGGTAGGGTTACCTATCGCGATCTTTCTATTGTTATGGTGGATAGATAGAAGGAAACGCAAATGAATTTAGCTTGGACATTTGGGGATTTTCCTGAAAGGACGCGGTAATCCTGCCCCACCTCTCGTTAGGTAATAGCCATGCTTTGACCTGAAAGGAACATCGGAACCCAGGATGCCAATCCTCGAGAAGATAATTCGCATTGCCGCCATTGCGCTTGCCGTGCTGTTCATTGGCCTGAGTTTGGTCGGCATCTTTGGCGCGTGGTTCGTTGATCGCAAGGCCACCGACATCGCGCTGAAGGCGTTTGGTCTCATCGAGGTCGGCATCGGCGTGGTCGATGCCGGAGTGAGCCGGGTGGACGACCTCATCGCGACCAGCCGGACGGAGGTGCGGCAGGCGTCCGAAACCATCATCGCCGCCGGCGCACAGGCGCAGGCGAACCGCCCCGTGCTCAATGCCCTTAACGAGCGCTTCGAGACGAGTCTGGCGCCACGCATCGCACAGATGCAGCAGGTGCTAAATCCTGTGCGGGATGCTGTGGGGAACGTCGCCAACGCGGTGAGCCTGCTGAACTCGCTACCGATGATGGCCGACCGTGCTCCGCGGCTGGCGGCGTTGGACGAGACCTTTAACCGGCTCGAAGAGCTGTCCGCAGACGTGACACAACTGCGTGGCACATTGCGCGCACTCGTAGTGGAGCAGAACAGCAACATCGCCCCTGAGACCGTTGCCGCGCTCAAAGGGCTTACGCAGCGGATCGACACCAGACTGGGTGAGGCGCAGGAAAATGTTCACGCGGTGCGTGCGGACATGGCGGCGTTGCAGGTCCGGATGGATAAGCGAAAGTCGCGGCTACTACTCATGTTCAATCTGCTCGCGCTGCTATCGACACTAATGTTTGCCTGGATCCTCTACACCCAGGTCCTCGTCATCCAGCACCACTGGACCCGCGTGCGGCCGCCGCGGCCAGATCGGCGCCCGACGACGAGTTAGCAACTACCATCGACTAAGCGCATGAGATGGGGAGGACTCAATACCACCACCTAAGCTCAGTGGGTAATTGTCAGGCTGCTTTTGTTCTCCGATTTGAGGAACCTTAATCTTGTGAGTCCTCCTCCACATCGTCCTCAGTTACTTCCCAAGTTTTATCGGGATTGTACCGGTCCATGCTTTGAAATGCCTTGAGCGTATCCGCCCCAAGATCTTTTTGGTACACGACTCCGTTGGGGCCAACGATAAAGGTCTGCACTCCCGTGACCCGATACTGGGCCGGTGCTGCAGCAAGGGCGAATCCGCCGATCATTGCTCCTTTCACGACGAAGTCCATTTGGCCTAAAGGCGCAGCGGGACCTTGCCCTTTCAAAACTTTGAAATAATAGCCGTGAAATGGCTTACTCCGCTCTGTGTAGCCTTGCTCCAGCGCTTTGGCGACTTCTTCTCCAACCGGACCTCCCCACGTTCCGTCCGCATTCTGCCACGCCAAACCATCATGTTTCCCAGGCGTGCTGATGATTCGCTGGGCATACTGGTTCACCTTGGAATCGTCGTGCTTTTGCTGAGCATATTCCTGTTGCGCTTCGACGAAACCGCGGCAAATGGCAATCGCGTCCAGTTCGTTTGCACCGATACGCCGATTCAGAATTTCTTGACGGCCCTCCTTGGCATCGAAGTACCACTTGTCCTTTTGCTTCACGATTGGAATCGGAAAAGGAAAATCGTCGTTTCCAATCGTGAGAACAGCGCGGTCCGGATTCTTCGCATCTGTGGCAACCGAATTCTTCTCTTTCGCCTTCGCAGCAAATGCAACCGCCCGATTTTTGTCCTCGACCGGATCTTCGGAACTGACGAGGTCTATGCTGCCTGGTCCGAGGATCTCTTTCAGGACAGGTACGTCGAAAGACTCCGCCGCCTGAACAAGGCTGTCGGCCGCCTGTTGCGGTGTATCGAATTGTTTCTGTTTCACCTCCGGTGCCGCGGCCGCATCGGTCTTGACCGCTAGCGCTGAATGCAAAGCCAGAGCTACGAAGCCCGAAATAAGGATCGCAGAACCGAGAATTTTCGACGAACTCGTGATGTTTGATTTTCTTTTCATAGGATTTTGCTCAATCAACTGTTTGCTCATCTACCGCGTCCTCCACCGCCTTTTTTGCCACCACCGCCGCCTTTTTTGCCGCCGCCGCCACCACCACCTTTTTTGGCACCGCCACCGCCGCCACCTTTCATGCTACTGCCACCCCGGCTGCTCGCGGCTTTAGCAGAGCTCCCACTCCCGCCAGCGAAGGCGCCGCCTCCGCCGCCGCCCGACGACGGCTTATGGCCACCGACCTTGTCCGCGCCTCCTTTTCCACCACCACTTGGTTTACCAGCGCTGCCGCCAGTTGCCTTACCAGCGCCGCCGCTAGTTGCCTTGCCAGCGCCGCCGCTAGTTGCCTTGCCAGCGCCGGCACCAGTTGCCTTGCCAGCGCCGGCACCAGTTGCCTTACCAGCACCGCCACCGCCGCCGGGACCTCCGGGTTTTCCAGCACCACCAACGCCACCCGCACCGCCGGGACCGCCAGGTTTCCCGGCCCCACCAACGCCACCTGCACCGCCGGGGCCGCCGGGTTTTCCGGCACCAACGCCACCCGCACCGCCGGGGCCGCCGGGTTTTCCAGCACCGCCAGCTGTCTTGCCGCCGTACTTATTCGCTGTTTGTTTGTTAGCGTAAGGCGCGTTTCCCCGGTGTTGCGGGTTGTGCTGCCAGCTGTTGCCCTGGCCAGTACCGGTTTTGTTGACGTTCTTGTTGTAGTTCTTATTGAAATTGTTGTTGTTATTGATGTTCACATCGCCGTTATCCCAATCGCAATTGCCCCAGTTGTTGTGGGCCCATACGCCACCCACGGCGATGGCCGATCCCCAAGCCAGGGCTGTCCCCGGCTGGTATCCGGGATAGGAGTAAGGATAGTAAGGATATTCGGCAGGTGCAGCCCCATAGACTACCTCGGGGTCGTATGACGGGACGTAAGCCGCCTCAGGGTTAGCTTGTTCAACTACAATCACCTGCTGACCGCTTTGCGTTGTCTTGGTCTCCACTTTCTGTTCCGAACCGGTCTTGAGATTCCCGGTGCCCTGCGCCTTTGCGCGCATACGTTGCACGGCGTCCATCACATCTTTTTGCTGCGCCAAAACCGCATTTCCCACGTCTGTCATCCACTGAATATTCTCCGCCATCCGTTGCACCACGTCTGGAAATGCGGCCATCGACTGCACGCTCGGGTCCCACGGCTGCTTGGCCACGGCGTCGACTAGTGCCTTGTCCTTCAGATTTTTGTTCTTATCCATCCATTGGTCCAGCTGCATGACTTCCAACGGATAAGTAGAAGCGGCCAGCGTTTGAGCCAACATCGCGTCGGGATAAAGCGCGATCGGCGCCACCAAAGAATCCAATTGGTCGTTAGGGATCTTGGGGGCTTCCTCGGTAGTTGCCATTTCCTGCGATTCGGCCTGGGGCGCCTCCTGCGCCTGGACCAAAAAAGAGCTCCATGGCAACGACGCCACGCCCAGGATGGCGATCACGCCGTGAAGTGCTCGTCTGGGAAATCCGGATCGAGAGAATTGTAAATTCATAAATTTCCACCTTTCTTTGCGAATCGCATTATTCCATCCAACATCAGCTAAGTTTGTCGCATGCGCGTTACCGGGGAAGTAGGACCTTGGTCCTATCTTCTTGGAATCGAGGATTCGATCGGTAGGCACCGACTCGTCCCTCCTGTACGCACGCTACAATTGTTCATGACCTGCCCCCTCCTTCCCGGCGACTGATCCGGTAACGGCTGGAATTTCATCGCGATTTGGTCGTAACGGGACGAGTCGCGTTGGGCGGGTTTTCAGAGGACGAAAGTCGATACTGCCGTAAAGCGTGCTTCTCACGCCCGTCCGGACATGTTACAGATAAGGCGCATCACAGCCTTTCGTGAACTGGAACGATCACGCTTGGGCGGCCGGTCTTTGTGTAACGAGGCCGCCGCGAGCGAACGCTGCAACGAGGGTAGCGTTAAAGCTGCCATTGCCTTGCAAATTACGGTCATGTGACATCTGGAAAGTGCGGCGCGCACAATTTTCTGTCCTTGTCGCAATCGCGGCAATGGTGTTCCTCGGGTTGAAAAACGCGGCGGCGGATGAGCCGAAGCGGGTTCTGCTTGTCCATTCCTTTGGCAGCGCCGCGCCGCCTTTCACGGTCGAGTCCACGGCGTTCGAGACCGAGTTGGTGGGCAAGATGGGTGGTCGCGTGGATCTCGACGAGGTCTCGCTGGACATGGCGCGTTACCCCGACCGCGACATGCAGGAGGCGATTGTTGATTATCTGCAAAAGCGCCTGGCTAAATGGCAGCCCGACCTCGTTGTGCCGATCGGGTCTCCTGCCGCGATCTTCGTCGCTACCTATCGCGACCGTCTTTTTCCGGAAATCCCCATCCTTTACGCCTCAGCCGATCGCCGGTTACTGCCGCCGGACGCGTTGGACAAGAACGCAGCCTACGTCGGGCAGATATATGAAATTCCCGGCCTCCTTGAAGACATGCTGCAAATCGCGCCCGCGACAAAAAATATCGTGGTCATAGTGGGTGCAACGCCGCTCGAACGTCTTTGGCAGGGGGTGTTTCAAAAGGCAGTCGAGCCGTTCGCGAGCCGGATTAAATTCACCTACTACAACGATCTCTCCTTCCAGCAAATGCGGGATCGGGTCTCGACGTTACCGCCAGATTCCTACATTTTTTTTCTCCTCCTGCTTCGTGACGCCGGAGGAGTAACCATCAATGCCGATGAGGCGCTGCAACGGCTCCATGCCGTGGCGCGCGCTCCAATTAACGGCATCTTCGATCATCAACTCGGTTTAGGGATCGTTGGTGGGCGCCTTTACCAGAGCGAGCGCGTCGGGAAGGCAGCTGCGCAGATCGCGATTCGCATTTTGGGTGGCGAACCGGCATCCAGTTTTCCTCCAACCATGGTCGAGCGCCTGCCTCCGCGTTTCGACTGGCGCGAGCTCCGGCGGTGGAAGATCGACGAGAAACTACTGCCGCCTGGAAGCACGGTCTTGTTCCGCGTACCGACGGTTTGGGATCGCTACCGGACGTGGATCATCGCCGGTCTTTCGATCTGCATTCTGCAAGCGGTGCTTATCGCCGGTTTGCTAGCTAATCTCGTGAAACGCCGCCGGGCCGAACGTTTCTTAACTGAAAGCGAAATGCGTTTTCAGACCATGGCCGATGCAGCGCCTGTCCTGATCTGGGTGTCGGACGAAGACAAGCTTCCTAATTATTTCAACAAAGCCTGGCTCGAGTTTACCGGGCGAAGCATGGAGCAGGAACTTGGTAACGGCTGGAAGGAAGGCGTCCATCCGGATGACCTGGCGAAAATTTCTCAGACCTACGGCCCCGCTATCGATGCGCGCGAACCATTCGTTATGCAATATCGCCTGAAGAACTCCGATGGAGAATATCGTTGGATTACCGATCAAGGAGTGCCGCGCTATGGATCGCACGGGAAATATCGTGGCTATGTCGGCGCCTGCGTGGACATCACTGATTTATTGAAGAAGGAATCGGCGCTCCGCGAGATCGAAGAGCGCGTAGCCCTGGCGGCTGAGGCAGCACACGTAGGAGTTTGGGAAGTGGACACCGTAGCTAACGAGTTGTGGGTTTCGGACAAGGTGCGTGAGCTATTTCACTTCGATCCGAAAGAGGAGATTACTCACGCAATATTTCAGGCACGGGTGCATCCGGAAGATCGTTCCATCCGCGACGCGGCCATTCGACGGGCCATTGAAACCAAGACCGGCTATGACATCGAGTATCGCCTGCTTCTGCCCGATGGGGCGGTACGCTGGATCAGTGGCCGCTCGCGTTGCCTTGATTACGGTGATGGGAAGTCGGTGCGTCTGCTCGGCGTGGCTATCGATGTGACCAAGCGGAAGGAAGCGGAAGAGCTCTTTCGTCTTGTGACGGAAGCCGCACCGAGCGGAATTCTGCTGGCCAATGAAGAAGGGCGCATCGTGCTGATAAATGCACATCTGGAAGAACTGTTTGGTTATAAACGAGAAGAATTGGTTGGCCAGATAATTGAGGTCCTTATTCCTGAGCGATTCGCGGCAGAGTATTCCGCTTTGCGCGCAGCCTTTCTAGCCAGTCCGGAACAACGCGCGATGGGCTCTGGTCGCGAGCTATTGGCACGTCGAAAAGATGGAACTGAATTTCCCGCGGAGATCGGGCTGAATTCTATTCGCACACCGCAAGGCCTGCTTGTACTGGCTTCGGTGGTGGATATCTCGCAGCGCAAGCAGGCCGCAGAAGAATTACGGCGTCACCGCGAACAAATTAACCTGCTTAGCCGCGTCAGCTTACTCGGTGAGATGACTGCCTCGCTCGCGCATGAGCTTAACCAGCCGCTCTCGGCCATCATAACGAATGCGAATGCTGGAATGCGGTCGATCGACAAGGGCAAGGAGGACCCCGGAGCGTTGCGCGAGATCCTGGTCGACGTGGAGGCAGACGGGCGCCGCGCTCACGATATCATTCGCAACGTGCGTAACACAGTTAAGAAAAGCGATCCTACCCTGCGCCGAATTAATTTGAATGAGCTGGTCACTAAAGTAGCGCATATCGTCAGGCCTGATGCAGTGGCCTATTCCTGCGAGATAAAAACATCGCTGGCCACGGGCCTGCCACTGATCGAAGGAGATCCGGTCCAGATTCAGCAGGTCCTGGTGAACCTGGTCAGTAATGCCCTTGATGCCATGCGGCAGACACCACTCAGCCGACGCAAGGTAGAGATTAGCACGTCTGGCAATGGCGACAATGAAGTGCGCTTGAGCGTTCGCGATCATGGCACAGGCATTCACACTGAAATGCACGAACGCTTGTTCGATCGGTTCTTTACCACCAAGGACCAGGGGCTGGGAATGGGATTGGCAATTGTGCGCTCCATCGTGGAATCTCATGGCGGTGACATCCAGGCCGAGAATGTCGCCGATGGCGGCGCGCGCTTCTCTTTTACTTTACCGGTAAAGAAGAAAACATGATGAAGCCAGATCCATCGGTATTCGTGATCGAAGATGTCGTTGACAGCAGGGCATAAGACCAAAGTCTCATTTCCATTTGCCTGACTGCCGCTGTCCAATTCGGCAGCGTTCTTCGTATCTATGAGCCAGACAACTGGAACAAAGCTAGCGCCTGACTGTTCTCCAACTACGTCCGCTGAGATTTGCTATCTCGTTGACGACGATCCATCGGTGCGCAAATCCATCAGTCGCCTGCTTGAATTGGAGGGATTCAAGGTACGTGCCTTTGGCGATCCAGAGGATTTTCTAAATGAAATGGCGACAAATCACGTACGACTTGTTGTCCTGGATATCTGGATGGAACGGATGACGGGAATGGAATTACTGGCACACCTGTGCGCGAGATCGCCCGAGACTCGGGTGATTTTCATCACGGGTCATGAGGATCACGCCGCCGAAGCCACCGTGATGCGGGCCGGTGCCGCTGCTTTTTTCATCAAGCCCTTGGATAACGAAAAATTTATCGCTGCTGTTCGAGACGCCTTTAACCAAGCCTGGAGATTAGGGTGAAAGAGAGTGCGCCCGGCCTGCGCACAGAGGCACCTTCGCAAATAGCCGTTATGCCTAACAATCCAACTGATGATTCGGAGCCTTTGCCGGCCTCCAGGATTATCCCTGGGCCGGCTCACCTGCGGCATTATCCGGCTCATAATCTGGTTGCCTGGCAACCAGAAGGCGTACTGGATGATGGTCTGCTGGACGAGATCGCCGAATGGCTTTGCACCATCGACGAAACGTCACCGCCGTTGAGGAGATTCGTTGATTTGAGTCGATTAACGATGGTGGCAGTTCGCACCAGTCATGTTTTTGCATTTGCGCGGAAGCGAGCGGAGCAATTCGCCGAAGTCACGCCGGTGAAGTCGGCCTTGTTTAGCGAAGATTGGGTCGGTTTTGGGATCGCCCGCATGTACGAAAGTCTGATGAAGGAAACGCCGATCGATGCGCGCGCATTTCGCGACCGCGCGAAGGCAGCCGTCTGGCTGGGTGTGCCGGCGGAGATTTTGAAACTTGAAGATAGACCTGCGCCTCCCGATTAGGCGTCATTTCGATCAGTCAAAAAGACGAGAAGGAAGTGCTGATGAGGAGCGCAAGGCTAAGCCCCATGATCTTGTTGTTCGGCCGCGGCGGCGACACAGGGCATCGCTTTTCCCCTGCGGTGAGCTCCATCATATGTTAACTCAAGAACCCCGTCCATTCGGTTGTCGTAGGCCCCAGGCGCCGGCATGGGACGAAAGTCTTATTGGAGATGCGCAGGCTTTCTGCTCTAATGACAGCTCGCGTCTCTAATCATCTTATGAAATTCCTGAAAATCCTCGCTCTCTGCGTCGCCCTGCTCACCACCGTCCAGGCGATGCAACAACCATCGTCTCATACCAAAGGCACGCCCACTGGAAAACCAACCGGCCAACTCAAGCCGGGCGAGTATTGGTGGAAACCGCAGCTCTCTCCGAGCGGTCCGCTCATGGTACTGGTGAGTGTTCCCGAGCAGACCATGCACGTGTATCGCAACGGCATTCTCATCGGCCGCTCGACCGTGAGCACTGGCTCAAAAGGACACTCCACGCCGGGCGGCGTCTTCAGTATTCTCGGCAAGAGTAAGGAGTATTATTCGAAAAAATACGACAACGCGCCGATGCCCAACATGCAGCGGCTCACCGACACCGGCATCTGCATGCACTCGGGGAACCTCCCCGGCTACCCCGCCAGCCACGGCTGCATCCGCATGCCGTATGATTTCTCGCAGTTGCTTTTCAGCGTGACGTCGGCGGGCGGGACCGTTGTGGTGGGCGATGGCAAGGTCCCGGTGCCGCACCTCGCCTCGAGCCCCGGACTACTGCTGGCGCCGAAGGATCTCTCAGCTGCAATGGTGCGTCCGCTCGCGAGCACTGAGTACGACTGGAAGCCAGAACGCAGCGCGAGCGGCCCGATCACGATGGTAGTCAGCTCGGCCGATAAAGCGGTTTACGTCTATCGCAACGGCAATGTCATCGGGCGCGCGCCGGTGGAGGTAAGTGGCCGCGGTTCGCTGGGGAATCATGTCTACTCGCTCCTCGAAGGCACGACCGACCGGCAAAGCTCGCTGGCTCCCGGCCGGGCTGCGCGAAAGTGGATGACCGTGACGAGCGGTGGCCGCAGCGTTCCTGCCGAGAAGCTCGCTGAGCGTCTCCGCGTCAACCCCGAGTTTGCGGCCAAGGTTTACGACACGCTCACACCAGGGACGACAGTCATCATTACCGATCAACCGGTCGTGCGCAGCCGCGGCAAAGCCGCGGTTCTCGAGGGCTGAGGCGCCGCGCTACGAAATCAAAAGGGCCTTGTTCGGTTTCTTGATTGACCGACGAGAGATGCCGTCGCCCGCGTAGTCCAGCGTGGCCGGCAACCGATTCACCGAAGCGGCTCAGAACCCGCCGCCCCATCGGTATTGCCACGCGATGCCGAAGGCTTGGAAGTCGTGCTCGCGATGCGTGTTGTAGCCGCTGATGCTGTAGAGCTTCACCGATTGATAACGGTTCACCGGCAGCGCGAGTGTCGCTCCGAAGCGAATGCCTTCCAGTTGAACGTCGCTTTCAACCTCATCGACCGTCGTTCGTCCGCCTTTGAAATAACCAGCATTCAGCGAAAACCACCCGCCGGGCGCGAAGTTGTAGCTGAGGCCCGATTGCACAGCGTAAAGCGGTGCCAACTCGCGCGTGTTGCCTCCAAAAAAATTGCGATTGTCCGTATACAAAGTGACTCCAGGAGCGAGCTCAACCGTCCATGGCCCGAATGCTTTCGAGAATCCGATCTCGGGTTTGAACGACCAGCGGTTGGTGCCGATGTTCACGAGCTTATCTCCGTCGTATTGACTCAGCGGGGCGGTGACGCGCAGACTCATGCCGAAGATGAAATCCTGATGGTAGTTCTTGAACTCCGCCGCCGTCAGCGCGGGTGCGCCGACGAAATTCATGGAAAAACGAAATGCCGTATCCGCAAAGCCGTCGACATAACGCGCATGTGGCATGCCGAAGACGAGACCTTTTGCGGCGATCGACGCGTACGGCACGATCAGGCCAAACTGTCCGGACTGGCCAAACGCGTCGAAGGTCGTGGCGAAACCGAGGACGCCGACGTGCGATTCGTTGCTGACGTTCTCCAGCGGTAACGACGGGTCGGTGAGTACGGTGCCCGATGCGTAGCCGTATCCGGCGATCACGAAATTGAGACCAATCGGCGAGTTGCTATAAGCGCGCGGCTCGAGATCCTGCGCATGAAGCGCCGTGCCCAGCACGCCGATGAACGTGCCTGCAGCGGCAGTGACAAGGCGCATGATTCCTTTCACAGCTTAGTGGGGTACTCACCAATATTCGTTGCTGGGCGTAACGTGAGAAGGCGAAGGGGTCATTGGAGGATACTATCAAGAAATATCAGCAGCGTCGATAAGACCAAGGTCCGATAGTCGCTTAAATGTGTGGCCGGTGAGATTCGGACCTGAGCTGGTTCTTCCATCCTTACGAAACGCAACCCATCGCCCACGAGTATGTGCAGCACTGGTGTTCGCTCTGGGCTTCTGCCCGATGGCGACTGCAGAGTTAGCTTTCCTCTTAGATCGGGATTTCCATTCCTTCGCGGGCCAGCACCGCGTTGGGGAACCGTTCTCGACACAATTTTTCGATGCGCTCGAGAAACTCGTCGTCGTGTTCGGGGTCGTGATGCGTGAGGGCCAGACGCTTCACGCCTGCCATTTCGGCAAGTTGCATGGCTTGATCGAAGCTGCTGTGTCCCCATCCACGCCGTTTCTGCAATTCCTCGGCCGTGTATTGCGCGTCATGGACTAACAAGTCCGCGCCGCGCGTCAACTCCACCAGCCGCGGATCGATCTGCTCGCCATGCTCCACATCTGTGCAAACGACGAGCACTTTGCCATTTCGCTCAATCCGGAAACTATACGCGCCACCGGGATGGTTGTGTCTTTGAGCAGTGACCACGGTTGCCACGTTGTTGATACCAGTGAAGTGCTTGCTGGCATCAGCGATTTGAAGGAACTCGAAATTGGCACCCATGTGATCCAATTGCACCGGGAAATATTCCGCCTGCATCTGGACTTCGAAAATCTCCCGCAGATCGTTGATTGTCTGGTCCCGCCCGACCGTCAGGAGCGTGATTTTCTGTTTGGGATCGTAAGCCGGGCCAAAGAACGGGAAGCCCTGAATGTGGTCCCAGTGAAAATGCGAGAACAAGATAACGATTTGTTCCTGCTGGTGGCCGATGGCGCGAAGGTCTCTGCCCAGATTTCGTAATCCCGTGCCCGCGTCAATAACAGCGATGCGGTTCGTATCAGTGAACGTGATTTGCAGGCAGGTTGTGTTGCCACCGAATTGCTGAAAACCGGCATCGCAGATGGGGATGGATCCCCGCGTACCATAAAACTTGAGCTTCATAGGACTGTTTTAGATGGAGGTAAGTCCCGGCTCGCCACCATCAAGATGCTAACCAGTTGGACATATTTGGACAACTGAAACCTTGGATAGTCCTATTGGACCAAAGTCCTATAGCGGCCTGCCTCCAATAGTTCGTATTTTTCTGCGGCCGAATTGGAAGCAGGACCCGCCACGAGAAATGGAACTCGCAATAGCTAACCATTAATTCACCTCACAAAATCATGCCTACTCAGTCGTCAAAAACATCCAAGTCCCCCTCCCGTTATTCCGTCGGTATGTTTAGCGCCGGCGAGGCTCGCTGTGATCGCTGGCAGGACTTGGCACATGCAGCCCAGACTCTTGTCGCCCAATCCTCCTCCGGCGCTTCCACCAAGGAAACACTCGCCAAAGTTGAAGCCCTTCTCGCACCGCTCCGCATTCTTGAAACCTTTCACGCTTATCCGGGGGAAGCCATGATGAGTGCACTAAAGGAGGCGTTGGCCCGGAGTGATTATTCCACTTTCTCGAGACTAACGAATCGCATCGCCAAGGCCATCATCACTGGATCCTATCGTCGTTCCGCGAATGCCTGGAAGCTGGGCGAGGAAGGAGAGACGGAACTAAATGATCGTCTGATGAAAGATTATTTCGACACCGGTGACCTGACCAAGCCCTACTTTGAGGTGCTGATTGTCAGCGATGATCCAACGCCTGAACAGGTACGTCAGGGACGCGCTGAATTGCGGCAGCTTCGGCGTCCGGAAGATCCGTTCGTGTACGAGGCGGTCACGGTGCCGAGTTTTGAAGAAGGCATCCTCGGCGTGGTAATGAATGCCGATCTGCAGGCGGTGGTCATCAGGGACAACTTCCGCTTCAAATCCCAATTCGATGCGCCGTTGCTGCGCACTTATCTGGCCCAGCATCTTTCTTTCGAACCCGGGTCAATGGAGCCGAAGGATTACGGGGTAGCCCTGGCCCGCGCGATTCGGAAGATCCGCCCTGAGCTGGACGTTTATCTAATCATAGATGGCGCGGTGGAAAAGATGGCGAGCCATCTCGATTCCAAAAACATCCGGCGCGTTTTCTACGGGATCGAAGATCTGATGGAGATCCATCTTGCTCTCATGGAGGGCGTGAACCAGCGCTACGAAACACCTTACTTCAACAATCTGAAGAACTACGCGCGCCGTCCGATCGGCACCTTCCACGCCCTGCCGGTAGCACGCGGCAAGTCGGTTTTCAATTCACACTGGATTCGGGACTTCGGTCACTTTTACGGCGCCAACATTTTTATGGCTGAATCTTCCGCCACCACTGGCGGGTTGGATTCGCTCTTGGAACCAACGGGCAATATCAAAGTCGCCCACGAAAAGGCAGCACGGGCCTTTGGTTGCCAGCAACTGTTTTTCGGAACGAACGGCACCTCCACCTCTAACAAGATTGCGGCGCAGGCCATCGTACGACCGGGAGACATCGTGCTCGTGGATCGGAACTGCCACAAATCGCACCATTACGGTCTCGTGCTTTGCGGCGGTCAGCCGCTCTACGTGGAAGCCTATCCGCTGACCGAATATTCGATGTATGGCGCGGTGCCGCTACGCACGATCAAGAAGGCTCTGCTCGACCTAAAGGCGGAAGGACGCCTCGACCGCGCGCGCATGCTACTACTCACTAATTGTACCTTCGACGGTCATGTGTACAACGTGCAACACGTCATGGAAGAGGTGCTGGCGATCAAGCCGGACATGGTCTTCCTCTGGGACGAGGCCTGGTATGCCTACAATCGCTTCTCGCCCTTCCACCGCATGCGCTCAGCCATGGGCGCCTGCGAAGCCCTGCGCGAGAAGTATGCCACCGAGGCCTACCGAGCCGAGTATGATGAGTTCAAAAAGAAGCACGGTAAAATTGACCCGAAGAATGAGAAGCAACTACTCAACACGCATTTGTTACCCGATCCGGATGCGGTAAAGATCCGGGTCTATGCGACGACCTCGACCCACAAGTCGCTCTCCTGCTTCCGTCAGGGGTCCTACATCATGGTGAATGATGATTGCTGGGAGAGCACGGAGGCGTCATTCAAAGAGGCGTTCTTTGCCCACACCAGCACCTCACCAAATCTCCAGTTGATCGCGTCACTCGACGTGGCCCGCCGACAAGCAGAACTCGAAGGGTACGAGCTGGTGGGCCGCTCGATCGAACTTTCCCTGATCCTACGCCGTGAGGTGAACAAGCATCCGCTCATCTCCAAGTACTTCCGCATCGCGACCAACGCCCAGATGGTGCCCGCCGAGCACCGGGCCAGCGGATTCGAAGACTTCCACGCGGATGGCGTGAGCTGGAAAACCATCTATGACGCATGGGCGACCGACGAGTTTGTTTTGGATCCCACTCGTATCACTCTGTTGTGCGGTTCCGCGGGGTTTGATGGCACCCAGTTCAAGGGGTTGCTGGCGAGCAAGTTTGATATCCAGCTCAACAAGACCTCACGCAACAGCGTCCTGCTCCAGACTAATATCAACAACACCCGCAGTGACATTGCCTACCTGATCAAGGTTCTCGCGGATATCTCGCGCGAATTGGAGCGCAGGCTCTCGAATGATCACGAGGAGAAGGCGGCGTTTGATGCCCGCGTGAAGAGCCTGGTTACCGACGTTCCCGATCTTCCCAACTTCAGCCGCTTCCATGACGCCTTCCGCGAAGATCCCCGCGGCAAGACAAACGAGGGGGACATGCGCACACCTTTCTTCCTCGCCTATGACGCGGAGAACTGCACGCATGTGAGGCTCAACAGCAAGGAGATCGATGACATGGTCAAAAGCGGCCAGGCTGTCTCGGCAAAATTCGTCATCCCTTATCCCCCGGGCTTCCCGATCATGGTGCCGGGCCAGGTCATTACGAAGGAGACCATCGACTTCATGCGCAAGCTCGATGTGAAGGAAATCCACGGCTACCAGGCAGCCCTGGGCCTGGAACTGATCAAGCCGGAAAAGCTTGGCGCTAGCCGGAGAAAAAACGGGAGTCCTAGCCGGCGGGCTTCTCGTCGAGTCACTCGAAAAAAAAGAACGCGAAAGGCCTAACCCATTGACAACCTCAACAATTGAAACAACCGAGCTAACACGGAGCATAACATGATTGACTGGTTCTTCACGACGCTTAAGACCTACCCGGAAATCGCGATTTTTCTCGCGCTCGCCTTAGGTTACTACTTCGGCAAGTTCACCTACAAGGGGATCGGCCTCGGGTCGGTGACCGCCACCCTCATCGCCGCCGTCGTGATCGGGCAAATCGGGATCACGGTCAACCAGCCACTCAAAGCGTTTGCGTTCCTCATGTTCCTGTTCGCCGTCGGCTACGCTGTCGGGCCGCAGTTCGTGCGCGGGATTGCCAGCAACGGCCTGCCCCAGGCAATCTTCTCAGTCGTGCAATGCGTATTTAGCTTGGTCGCCTGTGTGGTGGTTGCAAAGATCGCCGGCTACGATCTCGGCTACGCGGCCGGACTTTATTCGGGATCGCAGACAATTTCTGCCTCCATGGGCCTCGCAACCGACGCAATCAACCGGCTGGGCCTGGCGGCCGACCAAACCAAGACTTACCTCGATAACATGCCGGTCGCTTACGCCGTGACCTATATGTTCGGCACCATGGGCTCGGCGATCGTGATCGCCGTCATCGGTCCGAAGCTGCTGGGCATTGATCTCGTTGCCGCCTGCAAGGACTACGAGGAGAAACATGGTGGCGGCAAGAAACAGCTGGGCGGTCCGGGCACGGCCTGGACACGCTGGGCGTTACGCGCCTACAAGGTGCAGCCGGGTGGAAAAGCCGTCGGTCTGCGCGTCGTCGAGGCTGAGTCGCTGGTGCCCGATGCGCGCCTTTTCATCCTGCGCATTCGGCGCGGGGGCGAGATCATGGATGCGACCTCTGACATCGTCCTGAAGGAAGGCGATGTGGTGGCGGTCGCGGGCGAGCGCGAAGTGCTGGTCAACATCCTCGGGGCGGCGGCGGTCGAAGTCGAGGATCGCGAACTGCTCGCCGTGCCGGTGGAAGGCGTCGACGTCCTGGTAACGAACAAGGAGGTCGACGGCAAGACGCTCGAGGAGCTGGCGACGCGCCCGGCGGCGCGCGGCGTGTTCCTGCGCAAGATCACGCGCGGCGCTACCGCCACCGATATCCCGATCCTGCCGGGCACCGAGGTCAATCGCGGCGACTTGCTCACCCTTGTCGGCCGCACAGAGGATATTGCTGCCGCCACCAAGATGCTTGGGTGTCGCCGACCGTCCGACCGATGTCACCGACATGGCGTTCGTCGGCGCGGCGATCGTGGTCGGCGCGCTGATAGGCGCGCTGGTATTCAAGGTGGCCGGGGCGCCGATCACCCTGTCGACCGCAGGCGGAGCACTGATCGCGGGAATTGTAGGCGGCTGGCTGCGCTCGGTGCGCCCGAAGTTCGGTCGCATTCCTACGCCCACCGTCTGGTTCATGAACTCGGTCGGCCTTAACATCTTCATCGCCATCGTCGGCATCTCCGCCGGTCCGGGCTTCGTCAACGGTCTGAAAACGCAGGGCGTCGGTCTCTTCCTCTGGGGCGCGCTCGCTACCACGGTCCCCTTGATTCTCGGCATGTTCGTCGCCAAGTACGTGTTCCGGTTCCACGACGCGCTCAACCTCGGCATCGTTTCAGGGGCGCGCACGACGACGGCATCGCTTGGTCTGGTCTGCGACCAGGCCAAGAGCCAGATCCCGGCGCTCGGCTACACCGTTACCTATGCCGTGGGTAACACCCTGCTCACCATCTGGGGCATGATCATCATCATGTTACTCTCGTGAGAACACATTTTCCGAACATGATTCAACAACAAAGAAAACTATGACAACAAAAAGCAAACCCTCTGGGCGCTGCGAAAACTAACGGACAAGGTCAACGTCGCAGTCGCGCATTATCAGATACCGCGAAACTTAAAGAGTTCGACAAACTCGGTCCGTTCGAGATCAAGGATTTCGTCCAAAAAGTGGCATCGAAAACGGCTCTGGAAAATTCCTTGTCGTACCTGAACGCCGGTCGTGGCAACCCAAACTGGGTCGCTACTGAGCCGCGCGAAGCGTTCTTCCTTCTCGGGCAGTTCGCGATTACTGAGAGCAAGCGGGTGCTCGACCTGCCACCCGGCGTAGGCGGGATGCCTGCGCAGAGGGAATTGCCGGCCGACTTGAAGGCCTGGCTTGCAGAAACAGCAGGACATGCCGGGAGCGTCCTTCCTGCAGGCGATGGTGCCGTGGGCGGTAAAGAAGTTCAGCTTCGACCCCGACAAGTTCGTGCACGAGTTGGTGGATTCCATCATCGGCGACCACTACCCGGTGCCGGACCGCATGCTGGTGCACAACGAACAGATCGTTCACGAGTACCTGGAATGGGCCATGTGCGGAGACCCGCGGCCGAAAGGCAAGTTCAAGATCTACGCGGTCGAGGGCGGCACCGCCGCCATGTGCTACATTTTCAAGTCGCTAAAGGCCAACCGGATTCTCAATCCCGGCGACACGATAGCGCTCGGCGTACCGATCTTCACACCCTACCTGGAAATGGCGCATCTGGAGGACTACGACCTCCATTACATCGAGATCCATGCGAAGCAGGAGGATCGGTTTCAGTATCCGGATGAAGAGATCAAGAAGCTCCTCGACCCGAAGATCAAAGCGTTCTTCATCGTCAATCCTGGCAATCCGTTCGCTGTCGCGCTTTCTCCAGACACGATTAAAAAAATCGGGGAGGTGCTCAAGAAGCGGCCGGATCTGATCCTGCTGACCGACGACGTCTATGGCACGTTCGTCCCAGGTTTCCGTTCGCTGATGGGAGAGTTCCCGGAGAACACGATCGGCGTCTACTCGTACAGCAAGTACTTCGGCTGCACCGGGTGGCGGCTCGGAACCATCGCGGTCTACGAGGACAACATCTTCGACAAGATGATCGCCGCGCATCCCGAGCCGACCAAGAAACAGCTGGACAAGCGCTACGGCGGACTCACCCTCAAGCCGCGCGAGTTCGCTTTCATCGACCGCATCGTGGCCGACAGCCGCGACATCGCGCTCAATCACACGGCCGGGCTGTCGCTTCCGCAGCAGGTCATGATGACACTGTTCTCGCTCAGCGAGCTGATGGACGAAAAGAAGGTCTATCAGAAAGCCTGCCTCGGCATCTGCAAGCAGCGGGTCAAGGCAACGATCGAAGGACTGGACATCCAATCGCACCTAACGAGTACTTCGATTACTATTATGGCCTGATCGATTTCGAGTTCTTTGCCCGCAAATACCTGGGCGAGGACGTCGTCAAGTGGATGAAGGCAGAACGTGCACCCGCTCGACATCGTGTTCCGGCTGGCCGAGGACCATGGCATCGTCCTGCTCAACGGCGGCGGCTTTGCCGCTCCCGATTGGTCGGTGCGCATATCCTTCGCAAACTTGGAGAATCATGTCTACGACG
The DNA here is from genome assembly GCA_963803285.1 of uncultured Verrucomicrobiae bacterium. GTDB lineage: Bacteria > Verrucomicrobiota > Verrucomicrobiia > Chthoniobacterales > UBA10450 > Udaeobacter. The sequence goes on from CAWDMG010000008.1 coordinate 127,042, forward strand.
ACATCGGTCGGGCGGTGCGCGCCATCGCGCGCGGATACAGGCAGGCTTATGAGGCAGCTACAGGCAAGACTGCCCCGCCAGGCCCGACGAAAGCGAAACGCTAGTTCGGTTACTTCGCGATGCTGCTGTCGCAAATAGAAAGGAAAGAAGGTGAAAAAATATTATTCCTGACGGGGGGAAACAAACGTAGCAGGCTCCGGCGAAGGTTAGCCACAGCAAACCATCATGAGTACACGAGCTTCTTTTCGTGACTACGCATGCACCGCAGTGGCACTACTGACCGTGTTAAGCGGCGCGGGGACCACCCTCGGCCAACAGGAGAAGGACGTGGACGTTTGGATGGCCGGCCCGTCTGATCTCACCCTGGCGGTAACACAAGTCCCTCCTGTCCTAACGGTGACGCAGGTCGCTTCTACCGACAGCGCGCTAACATCTACAGAGCAAGGTCAGACGCCCCTCGTTGACTCATTTGACTACCGTCAATGGCGATTGGAAAAGCGCCGGCAAGCCCTGAAAGATACAAAGTTCGAATTGAACTTGCGCAGCTTCTATTTCGATCGCAGCGACTTCAATGGCTCAGAGAAACAGGCCTGGGCCATCGGCGGATGGCTGGGAGTGAAGACCGGTTACTTTCTCGACCACGTTGCGTTCGGAGCGACGGTTTACACTTCCAATCCGATATACGCCCCTGACGACAGGGATGGAACACTCCTTCTAGCGCCCGGGCAGAATGGGTATACGGTTCTGGGCGAGTTCTACACTGAACTCCGGATCGTCAAAGACGTGGGCATTACTATCGGAGCCAAGGGCTACGACACGCCTTTTATCAATCGCAACGATACCCGCATGACGCCAAATACCTTCGAGGCGGTCGTTTTGCAGGGCCGCACCTCGCTTGGCACGAGCAGCAGCGACGTCGCCGTGACCGCGGACGGCTTGGGCTTGAGCAAAGATGGAAAAGAGGTCGCGGTCCCGACGCCAACCCCGGCCCAGGACGTAGCGTCAATCAAGTACGGAGCCGGGTATTTCTACAAAATCAAAGAACGAAATGACAGCGTATTTGTCTCGATGTCAGAAGACGCGGGCGCTGATGTTGAGCGAGGCGTGTGGTCAGCCGGAGCCCTCTACGAGAAAGGAAAATTCTCCATTGGTGCGATCGAGTATTTTTGTGAAGACATTATCAATATCGCATATGCCGAATCGAAACTGGAAGTCCCGCTTGCCGATGGCTGGAAGCCAAAGTTCGCTGGCCAGTATGTGGATCAGGGTAGTGTCGGGGATAACGCCCTGCAGGGCCACAGTTTCTCGGGTCATCAATTCGGCCTCAAAGTAGACCTGCCCGTCAAGAAGGCGCTGTTTACCGCGGCTTTCACCCAAGCCTGGGGGACTGCCAACTTGCAAAACCCGTGGAGCGGCTATCCCGGCTATACCAGTGTTCAGGTTCAAGACTTCAATCGAGCAGGTGAGGGCGCGTTTCTTCTCCGGGCTGGTTATGAGTTTCCCTGGGTCGACGGGCTGAGCGCCTATGCCCTGGCGGTGTTTGGCACAGACCCGGACCTAGCGGGGCAGTTTCGGCAGAACGAGTTCGATTTTAATCTCCAGTGGGGCCCCAAAAAAGGCGCTCTGGAAGGCTTGTCACTACGTCTGCGCTATGCGGTCGTGCAGCAGTTTGGAGGAGATGTCGACAACCTTACCGACTTCCGCGCGATTTTTAACTATGTGATCAAGTTCTAACAAGCCGGCCAGTACACGGAGGAATGTCGATCGCATCCTAACGACTTCTGTGATCAATAACCACAACTTGGAAATGCAGCCCCACCATGAACTATCTCACCCAAGCTCTTAGGGAGCACCAGGAACTCGCGGTCTTCTTAACCCTGGCGATCGGCTTCTTCATCGGGCGGCTTAAGATCGGAACGTTCAGCCTGGGCACGGCCGTGGGCACGCTGCTCGCAGGAGTCGCGATCGGGCAACTGAACATTCAGGTTCCCGCCGTGGTAAAGTATGTCTTCTTTGATCTCTTTCTCTTCACTACCGGCTACAAGGTCGGACCCCAGTTCTTCCGCGCGCTAAAGAAGGATGCGTTGCCGCAGCTTGCCATCACGCTCGTCCTCTGCGTCACGTGCCTGATCGCCGCGTATACCGCTGCGAAACTCCTCGGTTACGACGTGGGCACGGCAGCTGGCATGCTTGCCGGCGCATTTACCGAATCGACGGTCATTGGAACCGCCAGCGACGCCATCAATCGCGTGGCCACCATACCGGACGCGGACAAAACGAGCCTAATCAATAACATCCCGGTAGCCTACGCCGTCACTTATCTTATCGGCACAGCGTTTATCGTCTGGTTTCTCCCGAACATGGGTCCGAAGCTGATGCGCGTTAACCTAAAGGAGGAGGCCCGAAAACTCCGTGCGAAGATCGCAGCCTCGGGCGGTGGCGAGCCGGAGATTACGTCAGCCTACCAGGCCCTGGCGGTTCGCGCGTACCAGGTCACGAACCCAAATTTGATCAATCGGAATGTGGGCGAACTGGAGGCGCGCCCCAAAGAAGCTCGCGTTTTCATCTCCCGGATCCGCAGAGAGGGCAAGATCATCGAGGCCGAACCAGACACGGTCGTCCGCGAGGGTGACATTATCGCGGTCCTGACGCGCTCGGAACTGCATACGGCCCGCGGGGAAGAGATCGGGGACGAAGTAGATGACAAGGAACTCCTCAGTTTTCCGATCGAGGTGCTCGACGTGGTGGTCACCAACAAGTCTTTCGTCGGCAAAAGTATTGTGGAGCTGGCGGCCTTGGAGTTCGCGCGCGGTGTCTTTTTGAAAAAATTGACCAGGACTGGCGAGCCGATGCCGTTCTCTCCCGCGACGCGGGTGGAGCGCGGCGATGTAATGACTCTCGTCGGAGCCGAGCGCGATGTCGAGCGTGCGGCCAAGGAGCTCGGCTACGCCGATCGCCAGACGGTGATGACAGACATGATCTTCGTCGGTTTGGGGATCGTCCTCGGCGGCTTCATGGGATTGCTCACCCTTACAGTTGCGGGGCTGCCACTCACGCTTACCGCCAGTGGCGGCGCGTTGATCATGGGTCTGATATTCGGCTGGCTGCGCGCGGTTCACCCGACGTTCGGTCGGATCCCAGGGTCCGCCATGTGGATCTTCGACACGGTCGGTTTGACCGTCTTCATGGCCTGCGTTGGGCTTGCCGCAGGGCCCAGCTTTTTTTCGGGGCTCCAGAAGTCGGGGATCAGCCTGGTCTTCGTAGGCCTTGTGATCGCGATTCTCCCGCACGCGGTGTCTATCTTGTTCGGTCGTTATGTGCTGAGGATGAACCCCGTCATTGTCCTGGGTGCTTGTTGCGGCGCAGGGACGATCACCGCTGCGCTTCGCGCGGTTCAGGAAGAGGCGGAGAGCGACCTCCCGGCTCTCGGCTACACCGTGCCGTACGCGATTGGCAATATCGTGCTCACGGCATGGGGGCCAGTTTTGGTTGCCATGATGACGTAGTGGTCCTGGGCTAGCATGGTGTCGTCAATCCTGCCTGCGTTTTTGTAGGCGTGGTCAACGCAAGCGGACGATGCGTTGCGATGTCGTGAGTCATCACGTAATTTTACTAGCAGCGCGCTTCAGGTAGAGTTCCCATGACTCTGCTCTTATCGGTTTACCACGATTGACCGCGAGCGGATCGGACGGAATAATTCCTCGCTTATCTCGTTAGATAATTCTTCGTATCCGGTGAGAACGACGACTTTATTCTTTGTGTTTTCAATGCTCGTTCTCGCTGGCTGCGCATCCGATCACCCGTCCGGGCATCGACAGCAAGCGCCCGCCTGACCCGCCCTTCTTCGACTCCCCAGACGGAGAGCCTTCATTAGCTCGATTCCGGAGATCCGCAGCGTCGCCTCACGTAGCGGACGTCGAGCACGGACCTAGATAGTGGCGGTCAAATCAAAACAGATTCCGCCTGCCCGTAAGGCAAACCATATTGCACAGCGCCGCGGACGCTACTTGCTCAACAACTTTTTTTTCGCTGCCGCCAGTTCCTTAAGTTTTCCTTCGTCCAC
>CAWDMG010000009.1:0-420354 GCA_963803285.1 uncultured Verrucomicrobiae bacterium
GCCGACATGCAGATCCATGTGCTGGTGCTTATCGAGTGCACGCACATTTCTCAGTGCTTCGTCCGTTCGTTCCAGTATCGCGCGGGCTTCATTTAGAAACACACGCCCCGCTTCCGTCAGCCTCACTGACTTCCCGGCGCGTTTCAACAAAGGCAATCCAATCTCATCCTCCAGATCGCGAATCTGCCGGCTCACTGCCGGTTGGGAGATATGAAGCTTGAGTGCGGCGCGTGAGACGTTTTCCGCTTCGGCGACGCGGACGAAATAGCGCAGATGCCGAAGTTCCACTGAAGAGAACTTTATACCTTCCAATTATTACGAGGCAAGAAACATAGTCTTTCGCAACTCTGTTTATTGTAAAACGTCGTTGAATTTAGAGCGGTGATTTGATTGCGACCGCGGATGGCGCGGACTCGCCGAGAAAGTGGTCAATCACATCAGCGACGGTCGTGAAGCGGTCTATTCCACCCAATTTGCTGTCGACGCTCTCGTGGCGGAATCGGTCGCGTACGGAAGAGCGCGGCTCGACCGCTTGAAACCGGATGTCTGCGGCGTCGAGTTCATCTGCCATGCTGGCAAGCGTGTGCGCACTCTGCATGTCCACGAGCGGTGCAGCTGAGAGATCGAGTACTACCAGCTTTGGCGGTGTCGCCTCGACACGAACCCGACTTAGGATCGCCTCGCATACATTGTCGACGTTAAAGTAAACGAGGGCCGATTCAGGCCGGAAAATCATTATGTTTGGAATCAGCTCGTTGTCCGCATGCCGGTCGCGGTCGGAGAAACGGCGTGTGCCGGGAATTCGCCCGAGAAAGGCAACGTGGGGGCGCGATGAAATGCGGACCAACTGGACAAGTGAAATCAAGGCTCCGAGCATGACGCCGCGCAGCAAACCAAAGGTGAGCACACCGGCGAAAGCTGCCATGGCCACCACAAACTCCGAACGATCGTTAAGCCAAAGTTCCTTCAACGTTGAAAGATTTAACAAACCCGCGATCGCCACCAAAACCACGGCGGCGAGCACCGGTTGAGGCAGCGCGCTCAATAGACGGGAGAAAAAGAGCACGACCGCCAGGATAAAAACCGCAGCGAAGGCGGTGGAGAGCGGTGTCTTCGCACCGCCTTCTTCATTGACGAGCGACTGCGATGTGCCGCCGCTCACTGGCAAGCCACCACCGAGTCCAGCGAACAGGTTCGACGCGGCGAGTGCCAGGTTCTCCTGGTTGGCGTCGAATCGTCCGCCGTGCTTCGCAGCGAACATTCGTCCGATTGCGGCCGTTTCGACCACCCCGAGAAGAAAGCAAGCCAGGGCTAGGGGAAGCAATTGGTTCAGGTCACGCCAGTAAAGAAGAGGGACGTTCAGCGGAGGTATTCCCTGGGGTACGACGCCAATTAGTTTCACGCCGCGTGTGTCCAACGAAAGCGTTGATGCAGCAATTATTCCTCCGATTACAACGAAGAGCGCGATCGGTTTGTGTTTGAGAAAAATTTTGCCGAGGATAAGCAACGCGAGCGCAATTCCTCCGACTAACAATGACGTTGTGTTCGTCTCGTTGAGGTGGTTGAAGAAGAAGCCTGTGTTTCCCCAAAAGCTTCCATGCGCACCGTGGAAACCGAAAAGCTTGGGTAGTTGCGTGCTGGCAAGGAAGAGCGCAACGCCACATTTGAATCCGGTCATGACACTTTCCGAGATGAAATGGACCAGGACTCCCGCTTTCGAGAGCCATGCAACGAAGGCAATGAGCGAGACCAACAACGCCGTGCAGGCCGCGAGGGCGCCGAAGCGCGCGGAGTTACCGCCGGTAATCTCGCCAAGCGACGAGCCGATAACGAGCGAGATTGCAGAAGTAACGGAAACGACGGTGTAACGCGAACCGCAATAGATCCAAAAAATCAAGCCTCCGAATAAACAGGCATAAAGACCCGCTTCCGGTGGCAAATTTGCGAGTGATGCATCGCCTAACGCTGCGGGAAGCAAATATGCGGCGAGGGTGACTCCAGCGAGAAGATCCAACCTAAACCAGGCGCTATGATAATTGCGCAACCATGTGACAGCGGGAAAGGCCGTTTCCCACCATGTCTTATTTTTTGGCGTCATGAGCTTTCATCGAACTCGCGCTCCAGACAAAATAGTCGAGCGCAATTCTATCGTGTTCAGTTTGATGTAGCCAGTTGTGATCTGGCCAAATGTCATCAATTGTAACACACCATCGTTTTCAAAGTCTGATAGAGAAATGTCGATGTACACGACCGCGCAACGCGAACAGGAAGTTTCCTTGGTGCCAATTGATCTCAATCCACCGGTCCGAGCCGAGTCAATCGACCTACGCGTTCTTGTCGGCCATCGCACTGCTACACAGGCTGGTGCGTCAGTCGAGAGCGTCGCTGAGATTTTCAAAAGCGGAACCGTAAATTTTTTAGCCGTGCTTGACGGTCAGCGGCTCCTTGGGATGTGTTCGCGACAAGAAATTGCAGCGTTACTTGGCGGGCGCTACGGTTTTTCACTGTGGGCGCGCAAGCCGATCAGGGACCATCTTTGCAAACAGGAAACGCGCATTAGCGTGGCGACGCCAATTGGCGATGTCTTGCGCACCGTGTTTGCGCGGCCCGACGAAAATTTCTACGATGACGTTTTGTTGGTGGATGAGAGTGGGGGATTCGTTGGGTTCATTGGTACCGAAACGCTGTTCAAGGTTTAAAACGCGCTCTTACTGACGAACATTCGGGATTTCGAGGAGCGTGACCGCGAGATTCGTCAGAAAAACGAGCAGATGGAAACGGATCTGCGAATGGCGACGGAATTGCAGCAGGCGCTTATCCCTTTTCGACCGACACCTCTTCCGTCGTCATTTGCCACCTCCACCCAGGTCGTAAGCGCAAGCAGCCCCGAGTAACGTCCGCTGTGTTCGCTCATCAAGCCCCCGCCATAACCGGATCAATTCGATCAGCATTGCGTCTGATCGCAATTTTTGTGAGTCTATTTGCGATTCCGGCCGCCTAAGTAGTTGATAAAATGAACTACCCTATTGCAGTTTCGATTCCTGCACGGTGCATCTGATCTTCCGCACTCAGGCATTTACCTCGCTGAATCTGCTGTAGAACGTAGCTGTATCCAGTGACAACGATTTAGGATGTCGGTGCTGACACCGCAATCTACTGATTCATTTCCCAGTCTCCCTCGGGATGCATCGCTTTTCTCCGACCCCGGGACAGCGGCGTCGCTACGGAATACGCTACCGATTCCGGCTTGCTTGCGCTAAAGGCACAGCCAGTCGACTTTTCCGACGGGCACGCGGAAAAACGGTCTAAGCACGCGGCATCAGCGGATTTCAAGTTCGTGTAAACGAAGCAACCAGGTGACACATATATGGCAAAGAAAAAACCTCAGTTAAAACGTCGGAGCGCACGGTCAACCGGTTCTAAAAAAGGAAAACGAAAGAAATCAGCGAAGTCAAAACTGACTTTGAAACAACGCTTAGCGCGTGCAAAAAAACTGGAGGGATTAGATGCAGGGAAACCTGTTTCGGAGGCCTCGCGAGAAAGAGCGCTGGAATCTCAGCCACAGACTCGGGGCACTCCTTCGGTAGCAATTAGTGACTCGGTTGGCCGGTGGGAAAAAAACGCGAGCAATCTCCCAGCGGATGTGAAAACTGTGCAACGCCTTTTGGAAACGGCGGCGCAAAAACTACAAGCGCCTGAGCTGGACCCGAAAGGCGTTGATGGACTAATTGCGCGGCCGCCCCGGAAATCGAACACGGTTGCTGCCATCGAAGCTTTTCAAAGCCGTTCCAATCTTTCGGTTGATGGACTGATCGAGCCCGAGGGTGAGACATGGCAGGCACTCCTGCAAGCTGGCAGTCCACCAGCGGACCCATCCCATCCATTCCGGAATGATGATTTTCCGCAGACGTACATACAGCAAATTTCGGTGAGCCTGGACGATCCTGATCATTCGCTCACTCTTACCTGGACGGGGCCGAAGGCTGATAGTCAGGAGACAGGGCCGTTCAGGAGTTCACCTGGTGCAGGATTAAAAGGTCTTAATTGCGATGACGATGCCACAAGTCGGCGGTCGGGGTCCAAATGTACTCCAAAAGGAACGCGTCCAGTGGAAGGCTTCCAACGAAGGCTTAACAGCGATTCTCGCGCTACGTACGTTACGTGGTTTGTGCAAAGCCGAGGGATTGCGCTTCATTATTTCCCTAGTGTGCCCGAGTACGCAGCTTCCCACGGGTGTATTCGTATTGAGTTGGTAGATGTGGCGCGACTTATTCAAGACAACTCACTTGTGGATGACACACAAGTGGTGGTCAGCGGTACGTGGACGAAGCCACGGAAGCAGTGGGACTAAATACCTCTGTAGCAACACTTGAATCACGGTCGGAGCGCGCCGCTCCAAAGGATTGACTGCGCCCTCGAAATTTAGCATTAAGAAATGCCATGAAAGATCACGTCACACCGATATTGCTCATTGCCTCACTGGTTTTGGCCAGCTGCGCGTCTGTAAACACGGCACATACTCCGCCCGATGGTAGCGGTGAGAGGAATGCCATCCTCCAGGCAGTTCAACACGCGTTAGCTCGTCAAGGGCGAAAAAACCTGGTGCTAATCGTTCCGTATCTGAAGGTCCATAACGGGTGGGCTTGGATACAAGTCAAGCCCTCAATCAGCAGACGGACGGCAACACTACGAGTCGCAATCCGGGCTTCTGCAACAAACGGCGAACAAATGGACGCTACTGGAGTGGATGCCCGCTGAGGAAGGAACCGATTATCCAAAGTATTTCACAAAGCTGAAAGCCAAATATCCCTCTGCTCCGCCTGATATTTTCCCTCAGTGATCGTTAGGGCGTCGTTTCACCGGCGGCGGCGAGTAGTTTTGTCCACGTCTCCTGGTCTGGTTCGATAAGTCCGGTCACTTCGAGTGCTGAGCGGGTTTGAAATGCCTGGATGGCCGAGATAGTAGCTGAGTTGGCTGCCACACGAGCGATCTTTCCGTCGATTCCTTTTGGATCAAGCGAGGGATCGTTGAGCTTTTGCGCGGCGGTTCGCAGGAGGCGCTGCACGGTTGACACATCCGCGAGTGTATTAACGGCTCCTTTTTCCCATTGACCCACGCTCCCATTGATTTTGGAGGGGGCGACCGGTGGAGGAGGTGAAGGCGGAAGAGGTGTCGTTTCACCGGCTGCGGCGAGCAGTTTTGTCCACGTCTCGTCGGCCGGTTCGATAAGTCCGGTCACTTCGAGTGCCGAGCGGGTTTGAAACGCCTGGATGGCGGAGATGGTCTTTGAGTTGGCTGCCGCATGCGCGATCTTTCCGTCGATTCCTTTTGGGTCAAGCGAGGGATCGTTGAGCTTTTGCGCGGCGCTTAGCAGGAGGCGTTGCACGGTTAACACGTCTGCGGGTGTGTTAACGGCTCCTTTTTCCCATTGACCCACGGTCGCGTTGATTTTGGAGGGGGCGACTGGCGGAGGGGGAGGAGGCGCGACACCGGCGAAGAAATCGTCGAGGTCGAGATCGAGCCGCAACTTGCCACTGTCCAATCGGCTTTGCAGTGTGCTGGCGGCGGCGAGCAGGTATTTTTCGAAGCGCGCGAGCTGGCTATTGCTGAAGGTGCACTCGCGATGAAAGAATTCTTTTACGGTGGGATCATCCCGCCACTTCGTCGCGAGGGTCTGAAGGCCGGCAAAAGTTTTCGGATGCAGATGGCTGATCCGGGAAAGGTAGCCCTTATTCTCGAAGACATTGTTGTTCAACAAACCGGCATCCGTGTCTTTGATCGTTAGTTTTCTGATGACCACCTTTGTTGCGCCCGACGGGATATCGGTTGCTTTCGATGTCTTGACCGATTTCACTTTGTCGCCGTCGCGATAGTAAGTGAAGTTATAGTCACTGATATTGCCTCCCGACAGGCGATCTGACTGCGCGAGCAGATAGTCGAGCAGGATCATCTCGCTCATGTCGCGCATACCGACAAGCGCCTGCACGTTGCTTTGCGTGAAATCGCGAGAACCAAGAATCGCCTCGACCGGACGCGAGTCCGCCATCCGGCGAAAGGCGTTCGTGCTGCTTAGGTCCGATCCCGCGTTTAACCATTCGGTGTAGTTCTCTTCGCCGGTAGTGTTTTCGAGGAGGGCGCCATAAATTTGCTGAAAGTCGGAAGTAAAGAGCGTTTGGGCGACAGCCGAGCCCCGAGGGTTGGCATAGTAGCGGTTGAACAGCGCCCAGCTTTGGCCGACAAGACCATGAGCTCCCAGCTCGGCGGCCAGCCTAACCATCTTTTTGTGCTGCTCGATATCCATCGTGCGCAGGACGGCGGGCTTGATCTCACAGATATCGCCGAGCGCGCGGGCGACGTGGTAATAGCCAAGAATAGCCGCGGTGCAGGTGGTAGTATGGACGTTGTCGGTCTGCTTGAACTTCGCCATGTTTTTCCCATTCTTTTCCACACTCAGACAATAGCTGGCTGTGATCTGATCAGGCCGGGTTGTGCCGGCAGGGATCTGATAAACGTCGACTGCTGCACTGGTGCTGGTGCGCTTGGGAACAATGGCTATGACACCGGACTCCGCCGGGCCGGCTTTATTAAAATCGTAGCTGGCCAATTGATTTTCATCAGCGATGTCTTTTGCCCCGTCCTTGCCACGATAGTCGGCAAACGGAAGGTGCTTTGGAACGACGCAAATTTCGTCCGGCCGCCCACCTGGAACTTGGAATGTTTTCGTATTTGTGCCGCGCTCGGCATCGCGCTGCAAGGAGCCCTCATACGGATCCGGCATAATACGAGGTCAATACTAGCCCGCAGCATGGCTGAGTCAGGTAAAATTTGTGGCACAAGACAGGTTTTTGATTTCCTTTCCGCGATCGGGTGGCTGGTTAAAGAACGTGGTTGCTGTGAGACGCGCACCATCCACAAATTCCACAGCATCCAACTGCGAAGTGATATATTGCTACGACCGCCGCATGGCTGGCGCCCAAACATTGGAAATATCTAGAACAAGTAGCGTTCAACGGATATGAATGGGGCTGTGACCACACGCCCATGAAAACATCACTCTTTGAGAAACTGCGTCAGCCTACAACCGTCGTGTTCTCTGCCGGCCACGACGCCGGCGATCCGGGAACCGTGATTGGGGATTTCAAGGAAGCCGATGAAGCGATCATTCTCGTCGACGAGATCGCCAAACAATTAAAGAAAAAGGGCATTACCGTCGACGTCGTGCCTCATGAAAGCGATCTCAAAACTGCGATCAAATACGTCAATGCTCGTTACAATGCAGACGACGCGTGGGCGATCGAAATCCATCGCTGCTCCGCGGATGGCCTGCCAGCGAAACAGGCGTCGTTGCGTTGTGGAGTGTACTACTATCCCAGCCAGGCTAGCACGGAGATCGGCATCTTTGTAGCGAACGCCTTGAAGCGCTTTGGAGCTGACGGGACGACTTGGGCGCGACCGGACACGGAGTCGGGCTTCAAACGATTAGGATGGATCCGGGACACGCGGCCGGTCGCCCATTTGCTCGAACTCGGATGCATGGAGGGCGACAACTCGAAGAAGCATCTCCTCAAGCTGGCGAAAATCGCGACGCAGTCCATATACGAAGCTTTCACCGGCGTTGCTTGGGGCGAGCGAATTGCCAGTTCCCGACACCGAGCCAAGCCCCACCGAGCAACTCCCGTGGTTCCGGCAGTTCCGATGGTAGTCGTGACAGCCGCCTCGACTCTTCTAGATCAGCTGGTGTCTGCTTATAAGAGGAAGGATTTGGCCGCGCTGTTTAAGAACGGTTAAAGCTAATGTTCACCCTGAAGATTTCGACGACCTTCAGAACGCCAGCCTCGCACAATGGATTCTCGAGTCCGGTTGGGCCAAGAGCCCGCTCGCCCGCGACTATTTCAACTTCGGCGGTCTGAAATGGCGTCCGGAAATGGCGAATTGGACGGAAGCCAAAGACGGGGTCGTCATCCAGCCCGTGAAATACATGGCTCACGATGGGCTGGATACCTACTGCAAATTCGCCAGCCCTTCAGATTATATTAATGGCTACTGGCGTTTCTTGATGCGCTCGCCCTATGTCGGTTGGGAAACGCACGCGAGCAACCCCAGGGATTATATTAGTTACCTGCTCAAGTGCTGCTATACCGTCAGCGATACCTATCTCAACGATGTGCTGAACCTGGTCCCGAAAGCAATCTCTCTGCTAGCCGGAGCAAGCGTCCACCCAAAGTCCGCACCTACTCGCGGCACCGCGGCCATTGTGAAAACGCCTGCAGGCCTTCGGAGACGCGGCGCGACGAAGATGCCACTTACGAAAGCCGCGATCGGCAAGATCGACGCGGAGCATTGGCTCACCACCGCCAAACGTGCTCCCATCGACGGTGGCAACCCCCTCACACCGCTCTATGTCGTCATCCACTACACGGAAGGATTTTCTGCTGACAGCTCCGTCAGCGGCTGGAGAACAAAGAACGATGGCATCCTCGCTCACGTCGTAGTCGACCGCGACGGGACGATTTATCAATGCCGCCCTTTCAATCGCGCCTGCGGTCACGCCGGAGGTCCCGGTATGGCCATCTGGCAAGATCCTCGGACCAGGAAAACGTACGACGGCGCCAATAACGTCAGCATCGGTATTGAAATGGCCAACACGGGTATGAACGCTGCCCTTCACAAGAAGTTGAACACGGGCGAGCGTTACCCAAATGGCTCTACTGTGGCCGCCTCGCATCGTAACGGCAGCAAGGGCAGCAGCGAAGCGCGGGACGGAAAGGAATGGGAAGTTTATCCCAAGGCCCAACTCCGGTCGGTCTTCGCCCTCGTTTCTCTCCTCATGAAAAAATATGACCTTCACGATATCACCGGCCACGACTGTATCTCTTCGTGGCGCAAAGCCGACCCCGGCCCAGTCTTCCCCATGCTCGAACTCAGGAAAGCCAATGGTTTAAGCGGATTGCCCGTGGTATGGAACTCAACAGGCAAGCAGATACCTGTTTAGAAGTAGGACACAACGTGTCGCGAGTCGCGTAGTCCTTCGGGACCCGGGTATGAGCAAGTTGCGCTCTGCCACGATGCCAATGATAACAGGACCGAAAATAATCTTGCGCAACCTGCTCATCCGAACTCACTACATTGGGTGGCAGTTTCGATTCCTGCACGGTGCATTTTTCGCGCCGGAGATTATGGGCATATCAAGGGCGTCGGCGGGGGGCCGCAGCGCTGTTAATCGACATACTTTTGCGCGATGGGCATTTTGCGACCGATGCCGAAGGCACGGCTGGTGACCTTTAGTCCAGGCGCAGCTTGTTCGCGCTTGTATTCGTTGAAATCGACCCGGCGCTGCACCCAGCGCACCGTTTTCTCGTCAAACCCCCGCGCGATGATGTCGCGCGCGCTCAGGTTTTCTTCCACGTAAAGCTGCAGGATTTCATCGAGAATTTCATACGGCGGCAGTGTGTCCTGATCTTTCTGGTTGGGCTTTAACTCGGCGCTGGGCGGTTTTTCGATCGTGGATTTTGGAATGATTTCTCTCCGAGGCGGTTCGGGTGAACCGCCGCTACCTGTCCCGGCGAGGTAGGGGCGATTGACCTCAATCGCCCGACGCGCGTAATCGGAATTAATCCAGCGGGCTAGCTCGTAAATCATGGTTTTCGGAACATCACTAATTACAGCCAACCCGCCTGCCATATCGCCATATAGCGTGCAGTAACCGACAGCGAGTTCGCTCTTGTTTCCAGTCGATAAAACGAGGTGACCGAACTTGTTCGAGAGCGCCATCAAGATCATTGCACGCAGACGCGGCTGCATGTTTTCTTCCGTCTCGTTTTCAGGCAGGCCTTTGAAAATTTCCTTAAACTGGGCTTTGAAAACCTGAAACGCGTCGGTGATCGGAACCTCGAGAAATTTTATCCCGAGGTTACGCGCGAGCGCCTGCGCGTCCTCAACGCTACCGCGCGACGAGTAAGGGCTTGGCATGGAAACGCCGGTTACGTTTTCCGCGCCTAAAGCGTCAACTGCAATGACTGCGGTAACAGCGGAATCGATTCCGCCACTTAAACCGACCACGACTGAGTGGAAATTGCATTTGCGGCAGTAATCGCGGAGCCCGAGAGATACCGCCGCAAAAATTTGCTCCGGTATTTTGCCCCGGTGAAATTCGATTGCCGAACTGGAATCCATATCTACGACTCGTTCGTCCTCTCGAAACGCCGCGAGTTGCGCGATCACATTCCCCGCTGAATTCACTGCGAAAGAATTACCGTCGAAGATCAGCTGGTCGCTGCCACCTATCAGATTGCAGTAGCTGATCGGGCGTTGGTGAGCACGTGCGAGGCCTGCCACCATCTCGTAGCGGATCGCCGGCTTGTGCAAGCTGAACGGGGACGAGCTTAGATTCACGATCATCTCCGCGCCTTGCTCCACCAGGCTGCGCACCGGCTCGCAATCATAGAGCGGTCGCGGCAGGTAGTGTTCCGTCCAAATGTCCTCGCAAATCGTTACGCCGATTTTTCTCCCGTGAACAAGAAATGGCTCGACGCGCTCGGCCGGCTGAAAATACCGCTCTTCGTCGAAGACATCGTAAGTCGGCAAAAGCGATTTGTAGGTTTTCCGGATTGATTTGCCGCGTTCGAGCAAAGCGGCGGCGTTACGAAATGGTTTGCCGCGTCCTTCGTTGCGATCAACGAACCCGACGAGCAAAGCCGCGTCGCCAACGCGAGCGTGCAGCTTTGCCAGCAACTCCAGATTTTCCGGAACGAACCGCGATTTGAGAACCAAATCCTGCGGCGGATATCCGGTGATCGCCAGCTCCGGCGTAAGCACGAGTTCCGCGCCCGCCGCGGCGAGGCGCTCATACGCGTGGCGATCAGCTCGCAATTTCCTTTCAAATCTCCGACGGTTGGGTTGATCTGAGCGAAACCAATCTTCATGCTGCTAAATGCAGATTATGCGCAACGCATAAAGCGGCAAGCCGCTAACTCTTGCGGAAACTCGTGGTTCATACTCGCTTTTTCCAGTGCCGATCATGCCGCGCTGCATGAATGACCGCGAAAACAGTAATCAGGTCATCCCGCACGCGGTAGCAAATCCGATATGGAAACCGGGCTGGCAAGAACCAGCGCACGTTGCGCCGCCGGTTACGTAAGCGGTGAATCAACGGGTTGGCGGGCAGGCTGTTTATGGCCTGCTGGACAGTGCGCGCGAAATCCTGTCCCAAGCCCGGCTGCTGCTCCTCGTACCAATCAGCGGCGGTTTCGATGTCGGTCAACGCCTCATCCCGGATGTGGAGCTGCCAACTCACGTGCCGAATCGAGCCTTAAGCCGTGCTTCCGCTTCTGTCCATGGAATGGATTTCTCCGGCTGCCTTTCCATGTCTTCCAGACGCTTTTCAAGCAGACCTTTCTCGGCGTTAGTCAGCGGATCGTCCTCATCAAGCCACTCATCGGGATCGAGTTCAGCGAGCTTCAGACGAATCTCCTTTCGCTCTTCCTTAGTGAGCTTGGGCAATTCCTGCAAAATCTCGGCTTTGCTCATCGCTGGAATTTAACCGCGCAGCTCGGTGTTGTCAGGATGAAAATTGGTTTGTGCTTTCTCCATGAAGTTCCCGACGGTCGGATTAATTTGAGCGAAACCAATGTTCATGTATTACAAGCGTCACGCGAGACGTACGGCCGCGCAAGCGTAACTCAGGCATCTTGCCTGACTCGTCGGGCAGGCTTCCTAGCCACTACAGCTGCGCGGGCAAGATGCCCGCTCGACCTAACAGCCAGGATAGCTGTGTTACTTGTAGCTCACACGCCAGATAGTCTTGTCACCGTCCTCGCTGATAAGCAGGCTGCCATCTTTCGCGACCGTGATTCCCACCGGGCGCCCCCAGACTTTGCCATCGGGCGTGACGAAACCGGTCACGAAGTCTTCATATTCGCCGCTCGCTTTGCCGGTTGATTTGTCGAGCGGTACGCGCACGACTTTGTAACCAGTACGTTTCATGCGGTTCCATGAACCGTGGAACGCAGCGAAGATGTCGCCTTTGTATTCGGACGGGAATTGGTCTCCGGTATAAAAACATAAGTTGAGCGAAGCCGAGTGCGCCTCCACGAGCACGTCGGGAACGATGACTTTATCGGCGAGCTCGGGATGCTTTCCCTTGTGGCGCGGATCCTGATGATTTCCGATGTAATACCACGGCCATCCGTAAAATCCGCCGGGATGCACGCTGCTGATGTAGTCGGGCGGCAAATCTTCGCCGATCTCGTCCCGCTCGTTTGTGCTCATCCAAAGCTCGTTTGTGCCTGGCCGAAAAGCGATGCCGACGGCGTTCCGAATTCCCCAGGCGTAAATCTTTTGCTCGCTGCCGTCAGGATTAAACTCGAAGATGCGCGCGCGATTTTCTTCCGCAGCGTTATCCGACACATTCGAGCGCGAGCCGATCGACACGTACATTTTTTTACCATCGCGTGAAAACACAATGCATCGTGTCCAGTGCCCGCCGCCGCGCAACAACCCACCGGGCGAGAGATGTGCTGCGAGTTCCTGCGCTGGTCCGCGCGCTTTGAGATCGCCATTACGATACGGAAATCGAATGACGCCATCAGTATTCGCGACGTACAAAAACTGCGGATCGTCACTCGGTGGATAAAAAGCGATTCCGAACGGTTTGTTTAGACTACGTTCTGCAAAAGTTTCAGTCACATCCGGTTTGCCATCGCCGTTGGTGTCGCGCAGCACCTTGATTTGATTGGCGCGGCTCTCTACAACGAAGATGTCGCCATTGGGTGCGCTGAGAAGGAATCGCGGATCGCGAAAACCAGCGGCGTACAATTCGATTTTGAATCCCGGCGGAACTTTGGGTTGTGCGTTAGGTGGCCGGTCTACAACGCGCGCCCGATTAATTGCGAGAGCATTCGAGCCAGGCGGCGGCAAATCCTCAACGGTGATATTTCGCCTCACGCCAGGCGCATCGCTTGTCCAATCACCCATCGCGGCTTTGCCGGTGAGGACTGCGCTTTTTTCAGCGGCCGCGCCGGTGATCAGCGGCGAATACGAAAGCGGCCGCGAAAAAAATTCTCCGCAAAATTGCATCGCGCGATTGGCGAGCTTTCATCTCAGTTGAATCGTTCGGGCGCCAAATATCGCGCGGATTCGAATCACCTGGCGCGAAAGTATGTCTCACGGCGGCGCTATGGCTCTTGTGTTTTTCAAGACTGGGACGATGGAAACGCATGAGCAAGAAAATGCGTGTTGTCGAAATCCCGCGTGCAGGCGGGCCGTTTGAGTTAGTCGAACGCGAGATTCCTGAGCCGAACCGGGGATGGGTGCGCGTTAAAATTGAAGCGTGTGGTGTTTGCCACAGCGATTCGTTAGTGAAGGAAGGACTCTGGCCCGGTATCCAGTATCCGCGTGTTCCGGGACATGAAGTTATCGGTGTCGTTGATAAAGTGGGCGAGGGGGTAGAGCCGTGGAAAACTGGTCAGCGAGTCGGGATTGGCTGGCACGCTGGTAACTGCGGTTATTGTGATCATTGCCGGCGCGGCGAGTTTTTTGCCTGCACTGTGAACTTGCTTACCACGGGAATTTCTTTCGATGGCGGCTATGCCGAATACATGGTTGCGCCGGCTCAAGCGCTGGCGGTTGTGCCTGATGAACTTTCTGCCGTCGACGGCGCGCCGCTGATGTGCGCGGGCGTGACGACGTTTAACGCGCTGAGAAACAGCGGCGCGCGCAGCGGCGATGTGGTTGCTGTGCTCGGGATTGGCGGACTCGGTCATCTCGGCGTGCAGTTCGCAGCAAGGATGGGATTCAACACTGTGGCGATTGCGCGCGGAAAAGATAAGCAAGCCTTTGCCAAAAAACTCGGCGCACACCACTACATCGACAGCCAGGCCTCGGATCCGGCAGTGGAACTGAATAAGCTTGGCGGCGCGAAAGTTGTGATCGCGACCGTGACGAATGCTGAAGCGATGGCAGCAGTCCTCGGCGGAGTTGCGCCGAACGGTGTGCTCATGGTAATCGGTGCAGCGGGGCCGCTCTCGGTCGATCCGATTCTGCTCATCACTGGCTGCCGCTCCGTCAAAGGCTGGTACTCGGGAACGTCGATCGATTCGCAGGACACACTCGAATTTAGTGCGTCGACGGACGTGCATTCCATGAACGAAATTTTTCCGTTGGAAAAAGCCGCCGAGGCGTACGAGCGAATGATGAGCGGCAAAGCGCGGTTCCGCGTCGTTCTGGATATCGCCGGCAAATGAACAAGATACACGCGTGCCGGTAGGATGGGAGTTCTCTGCACGCCGTCGTGCTAAGCGGCGCGCACGGAGTGCGCGCCCTACCAGACCTAGGTTTCCTGCCGCCGGTAATGATCTACCAACGGATAAGTGCGTGCCACGAGGCCGAACGCGAGCGCGGCGGCAAAGGCAAATATAGCGAAGAAAAACATTTGAAACGCAGTCACGCCGAAACCGGTTGAGGCGATGAATTTCGTGACTGCCGAGTTTTGCACACCCGCGTTTGCCACCAATACCCAAAGATTGCCGATGGTTACCGATAAATTCCAAAACGCCATGATCGCTCCTTTCATCGACAGCGGCGCCTGGCTGTAAGCGAATTCAAGTCCAGTTGTCGCGACCAGCACTTCGCCAAACGTGAGCAATGCGTAAGGCAGCACTTGCCAGGTAATGGTGAACACGTCGCCGTGATCGAGCACAAGTTGCATCGTGCCCACGACGATCCATGCGAGACCGGCAAAGGCGATGCCGGCAGTCATACGCCGTAACTGTGTTAGCTCGTAACCCAAACGTCTGACTGCGGGATAAAGCACCATGTTGTTGAACGGAATCAGGAGCATAACGAGTGCAGGATTCAGTGCTTGCATCTGCGAGGGCTGAAACCAGTTCGGCTTCGCCATCGCGTCTGCCTGTAACACCCACGTCGATGCTTTTTGATCGAACAACGACCAGAACGGCGTCACCAACGCGAACAACACAAGGACGCGCAAAACCGAACGCACCCCTTCGATAGCTTCCGCGGGATGTTTGCTGCGCACGCAATCGAGCTGAAGCCACACGCCTACCCCGCCGAATGCAATCAGTCCCACAAGCGCGAGACAGGCCGCGATCACAAATCCAAACTTTGGCGTAAGCGCAAAAGATCCGATCACACTAGCGATCGCGATGGCGGCGAGCACTTGACCGCGCAAACCGGATGCGATCGCATCGCGCGACACGCGCAGGAACGAATGCGGATCGGACGGCGCGGGCGGGATCATCACGTATCTTTTGCGGCCAAGCCCACAGGATCGCTGTGGAAATGAACATCAGCACGCCGGGAACGCCGAACGCGACCGAGGGCCCGAGATGCCGCAAAAAGATCGGCATCAAAAGCGACGCGAAGAATGAGCCGAAGTTAATGATCCAGTAAAACGCCTCGAACACCACCTTGGCGCGGTGCTTGTTAGTCTGGTCGAACTGGTCGCCGACAAATGCGGCGACACACGGTTTGATCCCGCCCGAGCCAAGCGCGATCAGTCCAAGACCGATGTAAAAACCGGTGCGATTCGTAACAAACATCGCCAGGCATGCCTGGCCTGCGCAATAAACCAGGCTCAGCCAGAAGACCGTATTATATTTGCCAAAAAACCTGTCAGCCAGCCAACCACCCAGCAACGGAAAAAAGTAGACGCCGATCACGAACGTGTGAAAAATGTCTTTCGCGCCGCGTGCGCGTTCGGCTTCAGGCAGGTAAAGAAGCAAAGACGAGACAAGGAAAACGGTCAGAATGTTCCGCATCCCGTAAAAGCTGAAGCGCTCGCATCCCTCGTTGCCGATGATGTAGCGAATCTGTTCCGGGATCGGCGCCTTCGGATCGGGCGAAACGCTCGTAGCGGACATAGATTCGGCCTCGGCTACTTCTTTCACCACTGCCAGCGTGGCCAGATCATATCAACGCGCAACCACAATCCGTCCCCTACGAGTCCCCCGATGCGCGGATGATCATCACTGGCGTCGCGTTGTGACTTGGAGCTCGATCTCGTCAAGACCAGCTCAGTCGTCTAATTGTTTCCGTAGACTCTGCGAAGATATGCTCGTATCCCCAGCCAAAGGAGAAAGCGACGTCCGCGGCGCCACCCATTTCGATCTCGACAAGCAGGGCAGGGCGTTGCGAGAGTGCTGAGCTATGAAAACGATGGCACGATTACTTCTCATATTACTTACATTGCTCTCGCTGCCGCTGGCTGGACATGAATCGCAAGCGGTAGTTCCAGCGCCGGACGGTGGTTATCCCGGCAAACAACACGGCAGAAGGGCAAAACGCCCTGTTAAGTCTCACGACTGGCGTTAACAACACGGCGATTGGGTGGTTTTCGCTCAAGAGCAACACGAACGGCCAGCTCAATACGGCGCTAGGTGCCGGGACGCTCGTTAGCGCGGTGCACGAAAGCCGAAATACAGCCATTGGCGGGGCGGCGCTTTTTAGCGACACTGAAGGCTCCAGCAACACGGCCGTTGGGGCCCTGGCCCTCTTTCACAACACCACTGGCGACTTCAACACAGCCATCGGTGACAATGCGCTCTTTAACAACATCGACGGCGTCCGCAACACAGCCAACGGGTATTTAGCACTCTTTAGCAACACCACCGGGAATGCAAACACCGCAAGTGGAGCATCTGCTCTCCGGTTCAACGCCACCGGTGGCGGCAACACGGCCATCGGCGACACTGCGCTCCTTGTCAGCGACGGCAGCTTCAACACGGGCATCGGCGCTAGTGCGCTCGCTGTCAACCAGACCGCCAACTCTAACACGGCCGTTGGTGCAGGCGCGCTCCCGCACCCGGGCGGTGACTTCAATACGGCTTTAGGGGTCAGTGCCGGCTATGAAATCGTCGGAGCCAATAATATCGTTATTGGTGCCAACGTCGCCGGCTCTCCCGGTGAGAGTAACACCATCCGAATCGGTGACAATTTGCCAGATAATCCCGGTGCTTCAGCCTGTTTCATCGGTGGAATTAACGCTCAAACGGCGACAAGCGGAACAGCCGTTTTCATTGACTCAAGCGGCAAGCTTGGCACGGTGACCTCATCCGCGCGCTTTAAAGACGAAATTAAGCCGATGGACAAAGCCAGCGAAGCACTGTTCTCACTGAAACCAGTTAGTTTCCGCTACAAGAAAGAGATTGATCCGGTGGGTACTTCGCAGTTTGGTTTGATCGCCGAAGAAGTCGCAAGAGTGAATCCGGCGTTAGTGCTGCCCGACAAAGAAGGCAAACCTTACACCGTGCGCTATGACGCAGTGAACGCGATGTTGCTCAACGAGTTCCTCAAAGAGCATCAGAAAGTGGAAAAATTGGAAGCGACGGTTTCGAGTCTTGTGGCAATGGTGAAAGAGCAGGCAGCACAAATCCAGAAAGTGAGCGCGCAGCTCGAGTGGAGTAAATCCGCACCTCAAACGGTGCTCAACGGGCGCTAGCGGCAGAGGCATATCGAGCCACCCCGGAAACAATCTTCATATGCAATGACATCGTTACGGCAACGCGGCTCACTTGTCTGTTGTTGCCGCACACTCTGCGAAGATGCTCGGATTCGAGCTGCAAAGAGCTCATTCCTGGACGCTGCAATCGACTTGAATAATCTCGGCCGCCCTCACTCAAGTTTGAATCACACAAGCGTCTGGAAAATTAGCAAGCTGCCGACGGTGGTCTGGAAAGACTTTCGAGCCCTGGAATCCAACGATGATTTCGTGCCGTGTCTATTCGCGATTAAGAATGATCGTCACTGGTGTTCCCTTGTGAATGAGCAACTCGATCTCGGCGAGATCATCTTTTAGCATGGCAATTCCTTGAGGCGGGCGATTTGCATCGTCAGAATTCGGTGTCCGCTCTTCATCCTCAGCTTCGACCGCAATCTGCGAAGTAGTGTTATCACTCTCTTCTTCCACGCCATAGAGCACGTAACCCCTGCGTCCGAGGTCGATGCGCGGAGTGCCTTCCTTCTGGAGTTCACGACCGACACGCACCGGCTTGCCGTTTTCCCAAAACGACTTCGCCGTTACTTTCGTTTGAATGGTGGGCTGTCGTGTCGGCGGCAGCTCCGCCGAGGCGATCGGATACTGAGTAAAAAATCCGTGGCTATCATGCACCACAAGGCGGTTCCGCGGAAGGTCTATCGTGATGGTGAAATCAAGCTGTGGAACGAGCAGTTTTTCTCCCGGCCGGATCAATGTGGAGTCAAGGTCGTTCACCCGCATGATCGCCTCGGCGGTAGACTGGAGCTTTCGTGCGATCGACGACAGCGCGTCGCCACGCTTCACAATATATTCTGTTTTGCGCAGCGAAGGTTCTTTGGAGAAGAAGATTTGCGTGTTGACGTCGCCGAGAAGGTCGCGCAATTCGCGGGTGACGGGTGATTTCGGCGCAGTAATCAGCGTGTTTACCAGAATTGTGCGCGCTTCTTTCAAGTTCCCTTCGCTGACTAAGAGTTCGAGCTTGCTTCAGTTTTTTTACGTTGGGATGAACGTAGGTCACCCACGGAATCGACCTGTATCTCGCCAAGCCTTCCGGGCGAAAGGCGATACGCCCGATATATGCGGCGCCGCCGAAGATCGCAATAACGAGCAGGACGATCGTGCATTTTTGCCAGAGAAACATTCTCATCGAGCTATGCCGGAAACAACGGTCTGTAATTATAAGGACATCGTTTCCGGCGATGTGGTTCATTCATGGATTCATATCGGCACGGTCTGCCAGGGATGTCGGGTTGCCTCTGCTCGCCTTCGATCTGGCAGTGAAGATTGAACAATCTCAGCCGGCCTAGTCGATCCCGATTCAAACAAGCGTCTGAAAAATCAGCAAGCTGCCGACGGTGGTCTGGAGAAGAAATAACACGGCGTAGAACTCATGGTAGCGATCGTTGCTCGTGATCGCAGCAGTAATCAGCCCTGCGAAATAAAGGACGCTGCTCACGAAATATATCGGTCCTAAGGAAAGAAAATGGGGCATGCCTTTTAGCAGTGAGTCAACGATATCGACTGGTATAAACATGGCGAAAAGAATGAAGAAAGCCCGATGATTCGCATAATAGTGCGCCTTGTAATCGATGACAGTGTCAACATTCGCTTCCCGCGGAAAGAGTAGAAGTGATGCCAAATACAAAATGGTTGGGGAGATCAGGACGAAGAGGAAACAGGTAAAAATTCCACGGCTGCTGGTCGCGCCAGCGGTAGAAGATCCACCAGGCGATCACCAGGTACAGGAAGAGGTTCACGATCCACATGACGTGCACCCAGTAGATGCGATGCCGCGAGCGTGCCTGCAGCATTTCACCGACGCCCGCAAGAACCCGCGTCATACCTAACGCGAGAATGATTGAAATTAGAACCGATAGATACTCGAACGCGGCCATAAGATTGGGAAAGCTTCCTAATTTGCTTGTGGACTGCAAGCTCGTTGGTCTTTCAGAAAACGCCCAACGCTCAACGCCCAACTTCCAACGCTGAATTCAGAAGGCCTTTCACAGCGACCTGACTAGGTCAAGGAGCTACGCGCGGCGCTTTCGCACTGCATGCATTTCTGGATTGGACGTTCAATGACGTTGGACGTTTGCTTCTGCTTTGACATGAAATCGCAATACGCCGGGCAGTTCTCGATCTTGTCGCCGGTAGAAAAATGCCAAAGCAAAAAGGGCATGATTGAAATTCTCTCGTTCTCTTTCTGGCAGGTATTTTGTAGTGCGTAGGACATAAGACGGCGGCGACGACAAACTCGGTAAGTTCGGAAGTCAGGGAGAAGGCCGCTAGGAACACTCAGGGTCCCTCAGTTGGGACGGTTTACCCGTGTTTTTGGACGCTGCACGCGCTTTTCAAATCACACCCACCAAGATAGAATGCCGCGCACAGAGTGAATCCAACGAAGTTTTTGACCGAGCTGAAGCGGCGCAACGTTTACAAGGTTGCGATCGCGTACGGCGTCGTCGCGTGGCTGCTGATGCAGGTCGCAAGTCAGATTTTTCCGTTCTTCGAAATTCCGAGTTGGGCGGTGCGGCTTGTTGTTCTTCTCCTTATCCTGGGTTTCCCGATTGCGCTCGTTCTCGCTTGGGCTTTCGATCTGACGCCCGAAGGTTTGAAGCGAACGGAATGGGCTGATCGCGAGTCGGCGAGATCGTCTCGAAATAAAGCATGGAGGCAAACCGAGTCAGTTAAGGTTCCCGCGAAATCAATCGCAGTCATGCCATTTGAGAACCGGAGCGAAGACAAAGCCAACGCCTACTTTGCCGACGGTATCCAGGATGAAATTCTGATGCTCTTATCTAAGATCGCGGACTTGAAAGTAATTTCGCGCACGTCCACGCAGCGATATCAGAGCAGACCTCGCAATCTCTCCGAGATCGCGAAGCAGCTTGGCGTAGCGACGATTCTTGAGGGTAGCGTGCAAAAAGTGGCTGACAAGGTGCGGGTCAACGTTCAGTTGGTTAACGCGCAAACCGATTCCCACCTCTGGGCCGAGACCTATGATCGGAAGTTGACAGACATCTTTAGCGTCGAGAGCGAGATCGCCAAAGGAATCGCGGAGTCGTTGCAAGCGAAGCTGACCGGTCGCGAGGAGCAAGCGTTAGCAGTTAAGCCAACAAATAATTTGGAAGCTTACGATGCGTATCTACGCGGCCTGGCTTTTGAAGGACGCAGCTCCTCCTCCTACGGCTACTCTCCCGATCTCGTAAGGCAAGCCGCCGGTTTTTTCGAGCGTGCGGTGCAGCTTGACCCCAATTTTGCAGTCGCTTGGGCGCGACTTTCTCGTGGGCATGCTTTTCTTTACTTCGTCCCCGGTGGCGACATCACTGCCGCTCGGCGGGATGCGGCTAAAAAAGCGCTGGAGAACGCGCAGAAACTCCAGCCGACGCTCGCCCGAAACCCAGCTCGCCTTGGGTTATTATCAGTATCACGTACTGCGTGATTACGAGCTTGCTAAAACCACGTTCGGACTCGTCAACAAAATGTTACCAGGCAGCAGTGAGGTCCCTGCTGCCCTTGCCTTTGTTGCCCGACGCGAGGGACACTGGGATGAGAGCGTTGCCTGCTGGGAGCAAGCCCTTGCCCTCGATCCGCGGAACGTTGAGTTACTTAATGAAGCGGCAGTGACTTACGCGGAGCTTCGACAATTCCCGACAGCACTAAAGCTCCACGATCGAGCGCTGGATATCGTCCCCGACGATCCGGGTGTAATAGCGGCAAAAGCCAACATTCATCAGGCCGAGGGTAACTTGGAGCAAGCCGGTAAGTTCTTGTCACAGATAAACGCGCAGACTCCATCTACGATTGCCGTCGTGATCAAAATCACTCAATTGAGACTTGAACGAAATTACGCTGAGGCCATTCGATTCCTGCAAGCCCGCCTAGCTCAATTCCACTCTGCTTCTGAGACCGACAAGGCCATTACTCAGGCCTTCCTGGCTGTCACGCAGCGCCTTGCTGGGAATACCGCTGGCGCAAAAGTTGCGGCTGAACACGCGCGCAACACAGTGGAGCAGCTCTGCAAAAATCAACCAGACAGCGCCGCGTTTGCCGCAGGGCTGTCCTCTGGCTAATTCCGCGCTCGGCGAGAAGGACTCGGCCCTAAAGGAAGCGCAACGTGCAATCAAGCTCTTGCCGAGCGCTAAAGATGCGAGTGTATGGACCTGCCTGCGAAGAGAACCTCGCTCTAATTCAGACCATGTTCGGCGAGAATAGCCAGGCGATCTCAACTCTCACGCGGCTGTTACAAACGCCATATAGTAGCTGGTTTTACGGCCAAACGCCCATTACACCAGCGCTCTTAAGGCTCGATCCGCTCTGGGATCCTTTGCGCGGCGATCCCGCTTTCCAAAAACTCTGCGAGGAAAAGAAGCCGTGAAATCGCAATACGATGTCGTCATTTTAGGCGCCGGCCACCCGCCTTCGCCGAGGCTTTGGCGTGGCAAGTAACGGTTTCTCGCACGATACTCACTTCAATGAAATCCAGATATGACGTTGTAATCCTGGGAGCTGGACACAACGGACTGGTCGCGGCGACGTATCTCGCGCGCGCCGGGTTGAGCGTGTTGTTGCTGGAAAAAAATGATTACATCGGTGGCGCGACGATTTCGCAGCAAATTTTTCCGGATTACGACGCGCGCTTGTCGCGGTACTCATATCTGGTCAGTCTGTTTCCGCACAAGATCATCAACGATCTCGGATTGAATCTGGAACTGCGCCGACGCGCGATCGCATCGTGCACGCCATACATGAAACATGGACACGATGGCGCGTTGCTCTTAAGCAACGTCGATGAAGAGGTGGGCCGCCGATCGATGTGTGAACTGACTGGGAACACCACTGAGTACGATGAGTTGAAACGCTTCTACGCGCTGCCGCGGGTGTTCGCCGAGCGCGTGTGGGATTCGATGCTCGAGCCGCTGGTTTCCAGGGAAGAAATGGCCCGCCGGTTCAAGATTGACGAAATCTCGCGCGAAGCGTGGCGTACTTTGGCTGAAGAACCGCTCGGGACCGTAATCGAGCGTTACCTGCGAGACGATCTGGTGCGTGGCCTTGTATTTACCGATGCGAAGGTTGGCGTCTTCACGCATCCGCATGACAGTTCGCTGCTGCAAAACCGTTGTTTCCTTTATCATTTGATCGGCAATAAAACGGGCGAATGGAAGGTGCCGGTCGGCGGGATGGGCGCGGTATCATCCGAATTGGAGCGCTCAGCACGCAAAGCAGGCGCCGAAATGCTAACGAATATTCATGTCCACGCGCTGAACGTCGCGGGCAAAACGCGCACCGTTGAATTTCACGTGAACGGAAAAGACGAGACCGTCGAGGCGCGATTTGTCCTGGTTAACTTTGGGCGAAATTTGCTGGCAAAGTTTACGGGCCGATTCTATCAGCCGGATCGGACTGATGAAGGTTCAGTTTTCAAGATCAACATGCTCCTGAATCGTTTGCCGAAACTGAAGGCAAAAAAAATTCCGGCGACTGAAGCGTTTTGCGGGACGTTCCATAGCGATGAAGGCTACCAACAGATGAATCTCAGCTACGACGAAGCGTCAGACGGCAGGTTGCCGGAGAAAATGCCGTGCGAAATCTATTGCCACACGCTTACTGACGATACCATTCTCGCACCGGAGCTGCGGGAGCAGGGCTTTCACACCATGACGCTCTTTGGATTGGACGCGCCGTGGAGTTTGTTCGTGCGGGATAATGAAGAAATGCGCCGGGAAGCTGAGAAAAAATATCTCGCCAGCATCAGCCAATGGTTGGAAGAGCCGATCGAAAGTTGCCTGGCTCTGGCGCGTGATGGCAGTCCTTGCATCGAAAGCAAAAGCCCCGTGGATATCGAGGACGCGCTGGGGATGTACCATGGAAATATTTTTCATAACGCACCGACGTTTCCATTTGCCGAGCGCAGAGAGCAGGTCGGCACGTGGGGTGTTGAGACGGAATACGAAAATGTATTTTTTTGTGGATCAAGCGCCTTGCGAGGTGGCGCTGTTAGCGGGATTCCCGGGCACAACGCGGCGATGAAGGTACTCGAGCTCTGTCGAAAGACGTCCAATGCCTGAAAACTTAACGCCTCAATCAGCTGATCCGCGCGATGTCGCGTCCATCGACGCGATTATCACAGCGGCTTACGATTCGATCTCGGGACCCGCTGGCGAGAAACGGAATTGGGACCGGGAGCGGTCATTGTATTATCCAGGCGCCCGTCTTATCCCGACTGCAAAGCCAGGAGAAAATGACAGCCTCGCACCGCAAATACTGGATGTGGATGGCTTCATTGCGCGTGTAGAACCGTATTTTGACGGGAACGGATTTTACGAGAAAGAAATTGCAAGGCGTACCGAACAATTCGGGCAGATCGCGCATGTCTGGAGCACGTACGAATCCCGCCACACCCCGGGCGATCCCGAACCGTTCATGCGCGGGATCAACAGCATTCAGTTGTTCCATGACGGCAGTCGTTGGTGGATTGTGACGATCTATTGGCAGCAAGAGAGCGCGGAGCATCCGATTCCGCGAGAATATCTCTAGCCACAACCTTCGGAGCTGCGATTCGGGTCGCGGTTTGACCCAGTAAAAGGTCGCAACGGCCTTTGCTCTCGACCGGAGACCGTCACCTCGTCAGTGTCGTGCGCGGGCGCCAAACGCATTCACTTCCTTTGCAAATCTGTCCAGCATTCCCGGCGCAGGTTGCGGCGCGTATCGCAGCAGGATGTACGTGTCGGCGATTTGCCGGATGCGATTGGATTCGTTAGGCAGCGATAGAGCAGCGCGCCGAGCAAAATCTGACGGACCCTCGCAGGGATCGCGCGACACACCAAGGCGGGCGGTCTTTCGGCAAAAATATTCATATAATGCCTTCACCCGGTCCACACGCGAGCGCGTCCGCAGTTGCATCCATGTGAAATAACTTGCGAGCAGTGCGATTGCGACGAACAGAATTTCTACGACGAGAAAGACCGGACCGCGGCTGGCGATTCCCATGGACGTTAGCAAGACGTCCTGTACGTCGGCGTCGAACGCAAGAAGCCGAGTGTCCCACTCATAGCTCAGTGTTTGCCAAATGAACCGAACGTTGGTGAACACGCCGGACCGGAGCAACTGTGCTATCAAAGTATTGCCGCGATTTCCCAT
Source organism: uncultured Verrucomicrobiae bacterium (assembly GCA_963803285.1). Classification (GTDB taxonomy): domain Bacteria; phylum Verrucomicrobiota; class Verrucomicrobiia; order Chthoniobacterales; family UBA10450; genus Udaeobacter. The sequence goes on from CAWDMG010000009.1 coordinate 24,632, forward strand.
CTGTCTGGAAGCGACGCTTGTCTCTAAAAACGTGGTGAGATCGAAACTTGTTCTTCCCGGCGCAACTGCGGCCGTTGGATCCACTCGAGTCCATCCGTTTTCCCCAAGCCAAATCTCGCACCAGGCGTGCGTGTCCGCCTGCCGCACCAGAAAGAAGTGGCCTAGATCGTTGTACCTCACCCCCCAGGTAGCCGACAACAACACGCGCAGGGATTCCTGCCAACCGCATCAGAGTAGCGAAACTCGTAGCATAGTGTTCGCAGAACCCCACGCGACGGCGGAAAAGAAATTCCTCCAGATTGTCGTATTCGCCTGGCGTTAACGAATAGGTGAACCCTTTCGTCCGGAAGAACTGAAGCGCGCTCCTTACCACGCCACGCGGGTCACGACTTTGCGCCGTCCAGGAGTGTGCCAAATCGCGCACCGCTGGACTAATTGATGCCGGCACCTCGAGTGCTTCCGCTCGTTCCCTGGCTGTGATCTCGTTCCCGCTAGATTCTGATGACACGACATCGTAGCGGCGAGATTTTCGGATCGGCTGGACGCTGGAGAGATAGTCTCCGCGTGCGAGCATTGCACCGGAAACAGTTTTGATCGGGCGGTCGAGCGCGAACATCCAGCGCGCCCCGTGTGGCGCTAGCGTGATGCGTTGCTGGATTTCCTTGGCGTTGGTCGATTGAACCGCGCCACTGTTCTCTATGTCGAGCGTGGGAGGTGAAGATTTCTGCCGCGGCGCGTATGGAGCGCGCCATTCCATTCCGTTGCAACGCCACATAACGACCCCGCGCCAATACATCGGACCAGACGGTCGAGTGCTGCTTCCAGGAAACTCCGCGCGGAAAGCGATCTCGGAAGAATTTGCAGTAGCTGCGATGCTGCCAGGGGAAAGTCGATCGGAAAAGCCGGTTTTTGCTGAACGTAAGGGACGCAGGTCAAACTGAAGTCCAGCATTGATCCGCGGAAAAAGCAGGAAAAACAGCACCACAAGCGGTGAGGCCTGAAGGAGGAGTTTGCACGTCGTAGCAACGGGAGGCCAGACCGCGCCTGCTGACACTCCGCGATGAAACTGAATTAGCGCAACTACGAGCAGCGCAAACGCGATCAGGAGACAAAGCGCGCTTGCCAAGTCTTGGGACAGGAAAAATCCACACAGACAAAGCATCCACCCGATTAGTACCATGACTCGGAACTCGCGTGCCGTGTGTGCTTCGAGAATCTTCAGAGACATGAGAATCACAAGTAGTGATATGCCCGCCTCAACGCCGTTAACAGAACCGTAACTGACAAAAACAGTCGTAAGCGCCGTCGCAACGAGCAGCAGTTTCAAAACGACAGAGCGAAGCCGGTAACCTCTCGGTTCCATCCAAAATTTCAGTGCAAGCGAGAGAAGAAAAAGCCATGGAACCCAGATGGCGAGAGAGTCGAAGAACGGAGGTAGCGTAAAGAGCAATGCTGCCGCCATCCAAAGCAGCGGTCGGCGTGGGATGCTCGTGTCGGTCTTAATCGGACCCCGTGTGTTACTCCTGCTCATACCCCGGTTGCCGGAACAGACTCAAAGCGCGCAGGCAATAGTGAAAATGCATTTGTCCAAGGGCTGGAGAAATTTCAATACCGGGAAGGCGAAGACCATAAGGCTGCCGGGCACGTTCAGCCTCGATCACCCACAGCGTGAGCTGTGAAAGCTTTTTTTCCACATCCGCAAAATAGAGTTCGGAAAAATCGAGACATACCGCGCCACTGGTTTCGGCAGCGAACTCCTTTGTCATGAACGGTTGCCCGCGCGCTACAGCTTTCCAATCAATGTGACGTTGAGATTCTCCGCGGACATAGGCGCGGACCCCCGCAAAGTCGTCGCCGGGACCAATACCTTGCTGAACCCAGTTGTCGGCGAAACGTGAGCGGTTTGTTGGTAGCTGAGAATTTCCTGCCGGCTTGGGATAGACGAGATAGGTCTGATTAGAGACAAATTTCCTCGACGCATGTACAAACCCGAGAGGGTAACAACTCGTTAGGTCCAATGCTTCGATTTTATGTTCGCCTCTGTGACGCGCGGAAAATCGAAGGGTCAACCGGGCCGCGCTCTCCCGAGGGATGCAGTCAATGCGCTCGCGAGTTTTGTCTGCGTTCGGTAAGGCCACCTCGATTCCATAGCGGGTCGCACGGGATTTGTTCATGATTTCAACCGGCAAGCACACATCGTCACCAGCAAAGGTTGGCTTGGCGGATTCAACCCTCAGGGTGACACCTGCAAGGTTGATCAAAGTATGCGGAATTGAGACCAGGAAGACCGAAGCTAGCAAAAACAAAAGCAGATAAATTACTGCACTGTTTTGACTCGACGCCGCGTACCACATCGCGGCGAGGACAAACAGCAGTGCGGCGAAACCTGCAGTTGGATAAGCCAGCGGAAATTTTCCGGCTTTCACGGGACGGGCACGCTGTGAAGAAGATTGTCAGCGAGTGTCCGTCCGCTTTGCCCGGACTGTTCGAGGTCGTGCCCGAGCCGATGTGCCATGACTGGGACTCCAACGGCCTGGATGTCTTCGGGAAGGAGCATCTCACGTCCGTGCATCAGCGCCCAAGCTTGCGAAGCGTGAAGCAAAGCCAGCCCGGCGCGCGGCGATAACCCCGTAATATGGCGTTGTCGAGAGGCATCCAGCAGGTCCTGCAGATAATCGAGTAACGCCGGTGAGGCGTGCACCTTTCGCACGCTGTCTTGAATCTCGATCAATGTTCGCAGACTCATCACCGGCTTTAACTCCTTGAGCATTTCGCGTCGATCCATTCCAAGCAGCATTGCGCGCTCGCTGGTGCGATCCGGTACACCCAGCTCGATCCGCATGAGAAAACGGTCAAGCTGCGATTCTGGCAACGGAAAAGTCCCGACTGCGTGTTGCGGATTCTGTGTGGCGACCACAAAAAACGGTTCGGGCAAATCATAGGTCATCCCATCGACGGAGATGCGTTGTTCTTCCATTGCTTCAAGCAGCGCGCTTTGCGTTTTCGCTGTCGCGCGATTGACCTCGTCTATCAGTACTACCTGCGAAAACAGCGGGCCGCGATGAAACACGAACCGCTGTTGCGCGCGATCGAAGATGGAATTGCCGAGAATATCAGCCGGCAACAGGTCGCTCGTAAATTGAATTCGCTGGAAGGCCAGCGCCAGCGATCGCGCCAGCGCCTGGGATAGCGTTGTTTTGCCGACGCCCGGAATATCTTCAATTAGGAGGTGACCGCGCGCGAGCAAACAGGCGACGGCGAGCTTTACCGCCTGGTTCTTGCCTACAATGACTTCACAAATCTGCTTCGTGAACGCCTCAACGTGATCGGTCACTGCGGAATGATCTGTGGGAACAATGCCTTTCGCAAACACGATGTGGGGGGAAATGAGTTTCCGGTTTGTTACTTTTGCTGGTGCTCTTGTTTCGTCGCTGAATCTGATAAATCAAGTTTTTCTGCGGATTTTCCTGTTCGTCGCGTTGCCTCGCCGGCTTTCAGTACGCCCGGTCGGTCAACCTTAGCCGAAGACAATCTCGATACTCGACTCTTGCCAGAATGAGTTTGGACAGGGGTGGGGGACGGATGCGCGTCGCGATAACATTTTGTGATCAGGCCGAGCAGGAACGCCGTTGCAACGAACACTGCCACTCGTTTCTCAGTCGATGTGAGGCGGAATCTTTGCCTCACTTCATCGAATTTGAAACGCCGACTCTTTTTAACCACGACGTAACTTCGGCTTCCAGCCGGAATTGTCGTGCAGGTTTCCCAGCCTGCACGTCCCGAAACAGACAGTGATTCCGATTTGACGAGACATACACGGCGCCTGTATTACGGCCCAATGGGCGACGCCAAACATTCGGGCGAGCAACAAGAACCCGTAACGAACATACGACAATTACTGCTGCATCTAGCGCTGTTCCTTTTGCCACTGCCGAACCAGAGCCGAGCGATACTGTTTTCTGATATTGGAATCGTAGAAGCGCGCTTTTGATTCCGCCGACATCAGGTCGCGATACACCGAAAGCGGAACGTCGAAATAGCGGTAAACCGCACCGTTAACGAATTCGATTTCGAGAACGTGATGGCGTTTGCTGTAGCCAACCTTTGCGATCGCGGACGATTGGACCGATTGCCGGGGAATGCGCGAAGTGATGTGGTTCGGTATCGGCGATGGGTCTGCCCACGTTACAACGACGACGGCAGTGGAAATGAGAAAGATCAGCAACTTCCGCTGCACGCTATCCGTTTTAGAGAACGATTATTGTTCCGTCGAGAATAGATGCAGCGTTTCAACGTTCGTATCCTCCATGGAGAGATCTTGAATCAGGAAGACAGGAAGGTGGAACGCGTTGTCCCCAACGCGTTGAGTTGGGTCCGCCGCATCGGCTCGCCGCGGCGAGCCAATCCGCCTGTGGTTTTTCCTGCTTTCCTGCTTAGTGCCAGCTCTATTGTCCCAATGGCGTAGTCACTTCCGTCCCGGTTGGCGGCTTGAATTCGAATGTGGATGGAGGAATCGGCGCACGCGTCTGGTTCGAATAGGTGGTGACGATGCGGTCGCCGTTCGGTAAGAGCATATCCGTGCGTTCGACTCGGAACTCGTTGTTGATTCGCAGATCAAGCTTTTGAAACACTCGTTTCATCGCGGCGGTCCGAGGCAGCAGTGCAAGCTCATGTCCGCTGTCGCTCTTGGTGGCGGAGATGTTGAAGCTGGTTTCGATATTTTCCAGATTGAGCGCGGAATTGATCGCCGCCACCGTTGCATCCAGCGGCGAACCCTTGCCTAACGGGTAACGCTCCGCCGATTTGAAGTTCGGATAATAAATCCACAGCTCGCGACCACTGCTCACCGTGATGCTGGGCGAATTGCCTTTCACTTCGCGCCGGAACTTGTTAGGCGGCTGGAACCAAACCGTGCCCGAGCTCACCACCGGCTTTTTCATCAGCCGAATCACTCTTTCCTCCTGAAAATCAGCCTGAGTCGTCCGGTTCTGGCGAATTGCTGCAAGAAGATTTTTGAGCTCCACCTCAGAAAGCGGCGCGCTCTTTGCGACGGACGTCAGCGCGAAAGCAAGGAAGATCCCATAAATGAAGGCGCGCATCCGCTCATCTTATGCGACCGCGTTAAATTCTCAAAGTGCGCGGCAGCTGCTGCTCGACGATTTAGTACAAGCAGGCAGCCGAATACACAACCTTTCCGCACGGACCGTACCCTGCAGATCAAAAGAGTCGTGGGGGAGCGCTCTTCTTCTCGACGACCGAGCGAACATTAAACTCCCACTTGCCGATGATGCCGTTCCACTCGGGTGAGGTGAAGTATGCGTCCAAAGGTTGCTCGAGGTCGAACTCCGGCATGTAGAGACCAACGACGCCTCGTTCAAGGATTCCGTCGTCGAGAACACCTCGTTCGCGGAGGATCAAAACTGGCAACCCAAGCTGGTACGCCATTGCGGGCTCGATCTGTGCCCAAGGGGTAGTCAGCCACTTTCCGTCGATGCCAACCTCCTCTAGGCCAGCGACGTCGGTCCGCAGCCTTGCCGTTCCCTTCTGGACGAACGTGCGTCGAAAGGCAATAGTCAGAAGACCATTCGACTCCAGCATGAGTCTACGTATCGCGGTCAGCGGCGCATCCATGTCGTAGTCCGTCACACCGAGTGTACGCGGGGCGAATCCACGCTCCGCCAGGCACTTCTTAATGTGGTCGATGAAGGCTTGCTGCGTTCCGAAGCATGGTTTGGGATAACTGAGGAAAACAGAGATGTTCATGTGATCTCGCGCTCTTGGTTAGTGCGTCTAACAGCAAAGCGATAACCCAGTGAGGGGTCGATGACAAGCTCGCAGAAGTTATTTTCTCCAAAGGGTCATTGGCTTCATGGCCAGAGTGCTCTTCGATGTCGGTCATTCTCTTAAAGATCAAAGACGAAACTGGAGAAGCCATCTTCCCGGCTACTCAGCATGGGAAATTCATCCGGTGATGAAATTGGTAATTCAGTGACGCGCGCCCGACGAGCCTGGTGGGTTTTTTTATTCGCATCACGTCGCAGTTGTTGCTAAAACCAAATTCCATGGATGATTAACAATGAAGTCGTCGCAACATCCCTTCTACAGTATCGAAGGTGCAATAGTGGAGTTGGGTCATCCGGACACGATTTGGTACCGAGGTCATGCTGCGGAGCACCGGCTACTTCCAGTGATATATCGGCTTCCGAGAGGTGCAGAGAACGAACGCCGGATGGTCGAGCGGTACCAACAGCATTCGTCTGGCCCACATGTAAAAACTTCGAAGCAGGGGCTTACGATGCTGATCGCTATGCATCACAGCTATTTGCCTACGCGGCTGCTTGCGTGGACTGAAAGTTTGAATGTGGCACTCTTTTGTGCGCTTATTAGAGAATCAAAGCCGACAGTTTTTGTCTTAGACCCTGTTAAACTGAACACGTATAGCGAAATCGCGGGTATTGTGAAGTTGGACTCCTATACTCGGACCGGTTTCGAGTTCCCGCCTTGGTCAACTGAGTCGGTGTTATCGAGATATCCCATTGCAATCGATGGGCGCTATACCGAACCTGAAATGGTAAGGACAGAAGGAATCTTCACGCTTCACGGGACAAGCGAACTCCCTTTAGAAGAGCAGTGTTCAGAGTGCGTCAAGAAGATCGTGTTGACCGAGGAGGAGAAGTTCTTGGCCGAGGAGGGTATTCTTTCCGGGAGGTGGATCTATGCAGCTAATTATCACTCGGACTTCTCCGCAAGCAAGCAGGCACAGGGGCCGACCACAACTCGGAGCGGGGAGTTACCCCGATGACAGTTCCCATCAAGACGAAGGAGCGGTTCTGCGATGAGTCAGCGATCGCCAAAGTCCGAACGCAACTAAGCGTGTCTGGTTATATTGGTAGTAGGCTGGCTTTTCTGCTCTTGTCAGGATCCTTTAACCCGGTACACACGAAGCACGTCCGTACTCTTCTCAAGACGAGAAAGTACGTTGAAAATCTCGGATGGACCGTCGTTGGTGGGTTTCTGGCGCCGTCTAGTGATGCCTATGTGCAGAAGAAACTCGGAGCAGAGGGTTTGCCGCTGAGATGGCGGATAGCTTTGTGTGAGTTGGCGATAGAGGAATTCGATTGGGTAAGCGTCTGCGTGAAAGAGGAGCTCAGTAGCAAACGGGCTTGTGATGGAATCCGAAGTGAGCTCGAGCATCGTTGTTGCGATGTTCTAAATGGGCGCCGGCTTACCGGAGTGGAAATCATGGGGTCAGATACGGTTGTGCGGATATTCAGTAAGATCCTCATGGAAAATACCGTCAAAGGGGCAGGGTCGACGCAGCAAGGACGGGTAATTTGCTGCGTACTGCGTCCAGGATCGGAAAGCGCGGCACATAGCAAATACATTCAAGGCGTCCTAGTGCCAGCCGCGACTGACTTGGGAGTGGAGCTGATGCTTCTCGAGCCGACGCTTTGGGGTCCGCCGCTGGAACCAGTTAGCTCCAGTGCTGTCCGTGAGCTCATTTCAAAAGGTGACTGGGAGAAACTGCGATCGAACGGATGGCTAGAACCAAGTGTATTGAAGGCCATTCAGACGCACAACGATCGGCTCCAGCGAACTCGTTAAATCACCTGTAAAGTGCATCGCTGGCGCTACAGCTTTTCCGCTTGCTTCGCTCGACCGCTCTCGATATTGCTGAAGGTCATCATGACGAGAATCCGACGGCTCGTAATTTTGAGCGGGCTTGTCAGCGTTGCTTGGGTTGGCGCAGCACGAACGTCCGAGGCAGAAATTTTTATCACCAGCGACCTTGGCAACGCGTGGGATTGGCTCATCGGCGCAAGGCCTTTAAATGTCTCTCCAGGGGAGACGCGATTCGACGCCCTTCAGCTTTTCAATAACCCGTTCGCTCCCGCACCTGTTACCGGGCCAGTTCAACTCCAAGTGGACTGCTGCAAGGACATGGTTTCTCGGGCAGCAGTTACACCAAGCGGTCTGTCAATTAGTGTATGTGGAACCCAGGCGAGGGAGGTCCTAAGAAACCAGCGAGTCTTTGTGGTGCCTGACTGCACGACGACAACGGTTGAAGTCACGGCAACCACGCCAGGACAGGCATTCTTGATGGTGGAGGCCTCGAATGCAGCGGTGTCGGGAGGGTTTATCGCAACGATTAACGCCGACTCTACTGCTGGTCGGAGCTCCAAAGAAGTCTTCGTAAATGTGCTACCCGCGCAGTGGCCCGGCGATGGTCCAGCGCCAGCCTGTGTATCCGGTTTAGAGGTGATCTCATTAGCATCGATCCGTCCGAGTCCTCTTGCCTGGAAATTCATGAATCCAGACAAAACGAATTATCAGTTTGCGACCGCGTTCACGGGAGTGAATTCGCCTGGGGGATTGTCAGTCAAGATCGTCGACCCCGGCGGAACGGGTCCGATTCCGCGAAACATCGCTATCATCACGTTCAACAACACTAAGGGCTGGCCCGTGGGAATACGGACGGTTAACAGTGGTAACTGCGGTTTGCCTGGCCAGCACGTTACGGTTGCAGAGGGCGAAACGAAATCCATTTCTTTCAATGCCGGAAGTACGACGACTCTCGTCTTCAGTAAGTCAACGTGCAGAGCCGAGGTTAATTGGTTCGGTTGCTGGTGGGGCGCAGGTCTCGGGCTCGACGACATCGTAGTCCTAAGCGAAGGGCCATTCTGGACCTTGTTTGGCGGTCGAAAGGTCGAGATCGAGACTGCGGGCGATTGGGGTGCAATTTCGACGGCGGTCCGCGGTACGCAGTGAAGGACAACTAACAAGATGTTTGATTTTCCTTGCTGTGGCAATTCGCGATACGTACGATGCTTAGTTACATGCAACGACTGATACCAGCTTTTCTCGGGATTGGCCTTGTCTTGATCATAACTCTTATCATCATAGACGAGATTCGCACTCCGCGTCCCCCTACCAAGCCGGGGGGCGGGACTTGTACGCTGGTCAGCAGAATCATACTACCAGACATTTGCGTTTGCTCAGCTGGTGGCACTTGCCCCGAAACTAAGACGAGGCCGTACGCGCTTGTCGGAACGCAGGCTGCCTCGTGCGCCGATGGTTGCATCGTGCTTCCGTAAGTCTTCGTTGTTAACCAGACCTGCGTGCTTACGCTGTACGTGCCCGCGCGAAGATAATCCCACCGCAAAGCGCGCTCCGTGTGCCTATTCTGATTCCGGATCTTCGCGTATTCGGTTTACGGCAGACTTAGCCAGCCATTCCCGAGCTTTTTGTCGCAACTCGGCGGCGGTATGCAGCGCGAGCTTCTCCTTCATGCGCATCTGATGTGTCTCAATCGTTTTGACGCTTACATGTAATTCGCTCGCTAATTCCGAAACGCTCACGCCCCTGCCGATAAAAGAGAAAATCTCCAATTCACGATCGCTCAGGATGCTGATATCGGAGCTGCGAGAATGTTTAGGGCCTCCTGCAAAGTTGCTTAGGATTAGAGGCAACACGCTCGCACCCACGTACGGGTGGCCGGTTGAGATCTCGTCGCACGCTCGGAGCAGTTCGGGAGCGTCCTCGATACTGAGGTATGCTCGCGCACCTGCGCGGAATACGCGTTGAGCCGAGAACGCATCAGCCTGCTCGGAAAGAGCAAGTATTGCTGTCGCTGGATTGAGGTTCCGAAATTCTTTGATCAACTGTATCCCGTCAGCACCGCAGAGCCTTAACCCCACCACAACCAAATGCGGTTTGTGGCGCAGAAACAATTCGCGCGCCAAAGGCGCTTCGTCCGTTTCGCCGCACACTGCAAATTGCATGCTTTTCGCGATCAGCGAAAGCACGCCGGATCGGACAAAACCGATTCGATGAACAACGAGCACTTTTGCTTTTGTCGGGCGTTTCCCTGACAAGTCGTCGGGCTTTTGCGTCAGGGATTTTTTTGATCCTGTACACAGATCTATTATCTGGCCTCTGTTTTTCTCGGGTCTTGCGTCGGGGGTTCAATGCGTTTGCAGCGAGCCGTCTGTTTTTGCGTTGCTGCATATCCGGTTACCTAAGGGTTGTGTCCTAAGTTATATCGTTTTGTAGGGCGAAATCCGCCGGAGGCCAAGCCAAAAATTCAGGGATTCGCCCCGACAGACAAATGGCCGGCGGTCCATTTATCCTCCGTGCGACATGAAAAAGTTCCTTCTCGTTCTGCTCTTTGCATCAGTCGGCCGGCCGTTGCTCGCGCTAGATGATCATAATCCAATCGGCGTGACGGGCGCTTTCGAAGGCGTGATTACGACCGGGTGCGCATACAACGTGCTGAATCACAGTGCAACGCGGCAGATCGACGATATCGTGGTTCCAGGCTCGATCGGCAAGTACCCGTTGAAGATGACCCGCTACTACAACAGTCGCAACTTCGGCGATGGCTGGAGCCATGAGTACGACTGGCATTCCTACTCCGGAAAGATATCTTATCCAAACGGAACGGTATGGGACAGCAGTTGTACGGAGCAATGGGGCCTATCGGGTCCCCTGGGAGTGTCCGATTGGCCAACGACTTGGAACGGATATCCCGCCTTCCGCCTCGCCGATGGCGGCACGATAGTCTTTGGCAACGCACAGTGGCCGTCCGTCGCAAGCAAAATAGTTGACCCCTACGGCCAGGAAACCAACATAACGCTGGGCGCTAATGGGCGGATAACCCGGGTAACCGAGCCAGGCGGGAGATACTTGCAGTTTACTTACAATGGATCCGTGCTTTTAACTCGGGTCGATGCGTACGACGGCCAAGGGCACCAAGTCGATTGGGTCGTCTATCATTACACGGCAATAGCACCTGGTGGCGGTCACCCATCTGTGAGCTGTTTGACTTCGGTCGATTATAGCGACGGCACCACGCACGCCTATTACACCTACGAGCAGGATAACGTTCCTGAGGATCCTAACAGCGGCTCCATTAAGGCTTTCCCACTCGTAAACGGCTGCGACGATACCCGTTACCACGGTTCCATGCGGCGAATTGCCTACGAATATCAGAATCAGGGGCCCCATGGCGCGATTCTCAAGGAAAGATATTGGGATGGGACTCCGGGACACGAAGGTAGCGGCGCCGTCGTCTCCACCATCGGCCCAACCTTGCCGGACCCGCGTGTCACCTTACCCAATTTTCCCACTAATTTCACCGAGACTCGCGGCGACGGCCCTACTCGTACCTTCACGTACACTAACCTCCACCTGCATCGATTTAACGAGGACACCTGTCCAACCCTCACGTTTGGTCCCGCCCCGCAGCAGTTCCTCCAAAGTTACACCGATTTCCGGGGGCAGACCACGTACCTGGGTTACAACTCGAATTGGTATGTCACTTCAGTCCAGGACGCCAATATGCACACTACCTCCTATGCTCGGGGATCGCCTCCGCCCAATGGCATTGGCGAGATCCTGACTATCACGCATCCCGGTGCCAGTCACATCGACTACACCTACGTTGACCATGGTCATTATGTGCACAGCGTCAGTAACGAGCGCCAGAAGATTACGACCTATTGGCGTGACGCGAATCATCGCGTCACTCAAATCGATTATCCATCGGACGCAAATACTCCCGCGTCATACGAAGCGTTCACCTACAACAGTTTCGGCCAGGTCCTGACGCATCATCTTAAAAACGGCGCATGGGAGAGTTTTGTCTATGGCGGTCGCGGCTTACTTATCGACAAGTATAACCCTAAACAGACTGGTGTCCCGAGCGGCACTGACCCCCACACGCACTATACCTATTACACCTCTGGTCCGTGGACAGATCGGGTACAGACGGTAACTCTGCCTGCAAATGGCGCCTCCGAGACGTATGAGTACGATCTCGCATTCGACGCCAATGGGGTCACCAATCTGAATGGGGACCCTGTCGCCGGTCGGGGCTTGGTTACCAAGATTACGCATGCTGATGGGAAGTATCAGAGGTTCAAATACGATGTGTACGGGAACAAGGCGTGGGAAGACAATGAATTGCGAAAAACGACAAGCTACACTTACGATAATTACAATCGGCTGACCAGCACGACTGATCCACTCCAGAACACTGACAACGTTAGTTATCTGAAGCCTGGCACAACTTCACCGTACGTGCATACCACGGATTCTGTTTACACGCACACGAGCCGGGCTGGCATTGTGACCACGAACGTATACGACCAGAACTGGCGCAGAACCTCCACTACTGGGGCTTCCGGCACGCTGAACCTCACCACTGGGTTTGTCTACGACCTGGTGGGTAACCTGACCGACGTGACCGATCCGCGCGGCAAGATCACTCATAATGACTACGATAATCGTAACCGAAAAACATCCATAAAGGAGGCGTACCACACACCCGTGGAAGCCCACACAGTGTGGCATTATGATGCGGCCAGTAATATCAACCAGATCGATCGCCCCGATGGCTTCCACGAGACCAAGGGCTACGACGCGCTCAATCGCATGATCTGGCACACTGTGCCCAGACAGGTGCCGGGGCAGCAGGGCACCATCTACCTGACCACGCGTATTGCGTACAACCCCTCAGGTACGGTTCAGCAGGTGACAGATGCAAAAGGAAAGATGACGTCCTTCCAATATAACGCCTCGGACGAAAAGATTAAAATGACATATCCCGAAGGGACACAATTCCAGTCCTGGGTGTACGACAATGCGCACAATTTGGCGAGCCGGACGACGGTTAACGGCAAGACCCAGAGCTTCGTCTACGATAACCGGAACCGTAAGACGCAAATGACTTGGAACAACACCGTCGAGTGGGCCCAGTTCTGGTACGATGGCGCCAGCCGGCTGACAGAAGCGAAAAATGGAACAGGACCGCTGGGACAGAACGTCATTTCCGATGTTACCCGGCAGTATGACGGTGCCGGCCACCTCGTGCTGGACCGGCAGAATGTCACCGGACTTGGCAGCAAATCGGTGAACTATCCTCTTTATGATGGCGATGGCCGACTAAAGCAAGTATCCCTCACTGGTGCGGGTTACGATTACACTTACAGCTACGATGATGCTGGACGGTTTTGGAAAATCTTCGTCACTGGACAGAATAATGCTTCGTTCGAGTACGCGTATGACCCCGCCTCAAACGAGACTGATCGTTACGCTTACCTTCCAAACAGTGTGACTATTCAACAACACTATTATCGCGACAGCCTGAACCGGATGGGCAGCCGCGTGCTGAAAAAGAAGCAGAACGGCATCTGGACAACCTTCTCCAGCGAGGCTTACACCTATGATCACATGAACCGGATCACTGAGGTGAACCGGGGAGGTACGGCCGACCTCTTTGGTTATTATTGGGATGGCGAGCTTTTGTCTGCCCAATACGGAGGCGGACCACATGCGCCCTATACCGAAGGCCAAGACCCGGACCTGGATACCACTGACAACATTGATCCCAATGCCGGCTATCAGCCGCCCGACCAGGAGGCGCCGGAGCCCACGCCGCCGCCGGAGGATTATAGCGATCTGCCTGTGGGCGGGTTCGTGCCGGATATATTCAGCGGACGTTTGGTGACGTACTATGTGGACCGGGCAGGCAACCGCCAGCAGGTGGTCGACAGTTCCAACCCTACTGCCAGCTATATAACAAACAACATCAACCAATACAGTTCGGTGAGCGGATGCAGCATCAGCAACGGGCTCGAGCACGAAGTGGGCGCTTTTCAGGGGCCCAATGACCCTGGCGCGGTCACTTACATCTACATAAATGACGAGCACCTGAAACAGGTGACCGACACCAACGGCAACACGTATAATCTCTATTACGACGCATTTGGTCGTTGTGTGAAGCGAAGGCTTAACACTGATACTAACATCACGTACTACCTCTACGATGGAGAAAAGCCGATCGTCGAATACAACTCAAGTGGCACGATCATCGCTCGCAACGTGTATGGGAAAGGGATTGATGAAATTCTGATGCGCACCAGTCCAGCATGGAACGACGGCAACCCGACCTATTACGCGCAGGACCATGAAGGCAGCGTGACCCACCTTCTCGACGGTCGCAGCACGCCTACGAGCCAGACCGGCGAAGTGATCGAGAGATACACATATGATGCCTTTGGGGCACCGACGTTCAACGGGGGTCAGCTCAATAACACCGCATACAACAACCGTTTCCTGTTCACAGGGCGCGAATACGCCGCGACCTACCGCGGAAACTACGTGCAGGCCTTCACGTTCTACGAATACCGGGCCCGCGCGTACAATCCGACGCTGGGGCGGTTCATGAGCGAAGACCCGAAGCTATTCGACGCCGGCGATTACAACCTCTTCCGCTACTGCCACAATGATCCCGTTGATTTCACCGATCCAATGGGAACTGAAACGAACATGGCGGGATTCTCACCGCTAAACAACCACAACGCGAGCGTCGTCGACATCACAATCGCCGAGCGGATTTCACTTTGGCAAAAGTCGATGGAGAGCAGTATTGGTGGTGAGCGGGCGGGCAACGCGCTGCAGAATTCAAAAGCGCTAGAGATGCCACGGATGGAGAAGAGGTCATCAGCTGGACCATATCCGCATCCGAAAAATTACCAAGAGTATCTTTCTCAAGTGCGGGCCATCGAAGGTGGTAACCCTGCGCTGGAGAGTCCAGCGTTCAATCCTATTGATGTGCTAAGCGGGATAGTTGCTGCTAAGGCAGTCCTTACGGGCGCTGCGAAGGCGGTAGCAACAGGTGAAGAAACGCAACTTTTCCGAGTTTTTGGAAATGAGGCGAAAGGCTTGGGTCAGTATTATACCACGGTCAATCCAGCCAATGTTGCGAATTATCGCCAAGTAGCGGGGTTGTACCCAGGGAACTCCGGTCAGTTCGTGTTGCAGGGAGCGCTAAAAAATACACAAGACGTTATCTTCAGCAGAGCGGCGCCTGGTCCCGGTGGAGTCGGCGGAGGTTTGCCACAGGTCTTTGTACCAAGTCCTCAAATGCAAATTAACATCTTGCGAGTCTCGGGAGCAAACCCAGAATTCTAAAGTGGACCGATCCCCAGATTTCTTTCTATCCTGCGCTGGTGAATATAAACCGCTAAGCGAACCCCGTGCTTGTTGGGCAAAGGCACGTCTCCGGAATACGATCCGAGACGATTACATGCTGATAGAAATAAAGCCAGAGCTAATTGGGCAGTCGTTTGGCTTCGCAGATAAAAACATCACTCAGCTTATTATTTCCGCACGTCTCGAAGGATATACGCTGTACCGAATTACCCGATGGCCCGTACCTGTTTATGTTTCTCGCATATTGGACGACGCAATCTTGGCGACACGTTTCATTAAGCAGAATCAGGTTGAACTTATTGCATGGGGGACGATTTTCAGGACGCTTGAAGCAGCAATCGCAAACATTCACAAAGTAGACAACGATGTCACGCGTTAAGCCCTCAAGCCATCCGCAAGAAATGCGGGTTTCACAAGTGCAGTGTTTGGGCGAACAAGATGGAGCGACAGAACGATTATTAAAGGGTAGGCTCACCGAATTCTTTGAACGTGATAAGAGCGTTCATCGTGCTTATCTAGCAAGGATGAGTCTAGAGGGACAGGCCAGCGTGACCCTCTGCGTCAAAACGCAGTTTGGTGCGGATAGGGGGCTCGTTGAAAAAATCGGTGCGATCTTTGGCATGATCTTTAATTCTCGTGAGCACCTTGATATTATTTTCTTAAGCGAGCAGCAGGAATCTCAACTAAAAAGAGTGTGCTCGACCTTCTTCGACTCGGACGACGATTGTTCAGACTCGACTCATTCTACATGCCCGACTGATTTTACAATTACGACTACCAACGATGTCTACGCTTTTCTTGCGCAGCTCAAAACAGAGGCTGAAAAGTGTGGTGATACAGAGTTTGTCAGCGAGTTGGATGACGCACTTTATTTGGGAAGTTCTGGTCTAGAGATAATGGGAGCCATCCGGAAGACCCTAATTGAAAATCATGGCGAGGTGGAATCTCTCCTTGGTTCAGATGGGTGGAAAAAGGCAGTGAACGTCATTGCCTTTGTAGATAAGATCTTTGGGCGATAAACCCATTATAAGTGGCGAAACGAATACTAAGTTCGGGGCGAAGGCAAAGGATAAATGGGCGAATGTGGGCGAATAGGGTCGTGTCTAAAGATTCAAGAATCAGGTTGACGTTTGCCGAGCGAATTGCTAGAAGCGGGGCGCGATGGCTCGAGCATTGCGTTTGCAATTTGAGGATGCGACCTACCACATCTGGGCGCGGGGCAACCGGCGGGATGTCATTTTCAGCGATGATAAGGACCGGCTGCGCTTTCTGGAACTGGTGCAGCACTCGCTCAGGCGCTATGATGTGGAATTGCACGGCTATGTGCTTTTGCCGAATCATTTTCATTTTCTAGCCCAAACGCGTCGGGCGAACTTAAGCCGGTGGATGCACTGGCTGATCGCCTCCTACAGTATCTGGTTCAACCGGCGGCATGGGAGCAACGGCCATTTGTTTCAGGGGCGCTACAAGAGTTTCCTGGTGCAGGGTGGCCAATACCTGCTGTGGCTCAGCCGTTACATTCACCTAAACCCGGTGCGCGGGCAGACGCGAGGTGATCACGTGGTGGTGGCCCGCAGACATTGGCACAAATGTCCATATCATGATGAAAAACGATTGGGCCGTCCCATTGTCGACTTCATTGATCCGGGGGGAAGAAGAAAGAAGGGAAGAAGTGCCTGACTCGCGACTGTGGGTTGCAACCTTCCTAGCCCTGCTTATTGCATTTGTCACAATGCGGCCCTAGCGCTGCTAACGGCGAACGCGGTTTTGGGCAAAACGCGCTCGTTTTCCTAATTTAATTGGATCTTCGTGGATTCGATTCACTGCGGACGACGGATTGCCGCTTCGAATCCACAAACCCTGCTCCTTACTGCCAACCGAGTCTTTTCTTAGTCACCCATCGGACGACCTGATAGCGGACGACTTTTAGTTTGTCGTATTGAGCAGATGAAAGAATCGCCTTCAACTGCGGATCGGACTGCTTCTGGAGAGACGTAACCTCTTGTGTTTTTTGAACGTTCGAAAGCGAATTGTTGTTTCTGATTGCTATTACCTTTCGTCCTTCATTGGCAAGAATGGGCGCTACTTGGGCACTCTGTTGAGGCGACACACTTAAGTTTTGTTGCAAGCAGGTTTGATATTGGGTCCACCCCGCAGTGCCTGGGCCCGGTACATCGCCGGGGATTTGTGCAACGACACCTTTAGGGCAACCATAAAACCACCACGGACGTGTTTGGGGTTGAACCGACGGCGTAAGAGCAGGCAGCAGAGAGATGCCCAGCAATAGAGTCGCTCCGGTTCGTTGAATGTAACTTTTCATTTCTAAGTCCTTTCCTTTGGCTCAATTGTAACGACGCGGGTCTGGCAACTCAAGCCGGATCGAAGGTGCATTTGAAGGTCCGCGAAATCAGGGCGTGTCGTGGGTCCACAGCTGAGACCCAGCTCCGCAGTTCAGGGCCTTTGGTGAGATTGTCAGCGATGATTTCCAAATGCTTCAGGGCTGCCAGCCAGTGAGAAATCACCACGCCAGCTAATCTGTGGTGGACGGGAAACATCACAAACCGAACGGGACTTCATAAGGTTACCGCAGCATCACTCGGACGGATTTTGACTGTTTTTTCTTCACACAACGATGAAAAACCGCTAATGCAGGGAAGCGGCGCGGGAAAATTTGATGGCAACACTTGTATCTGCAGTCAGCTCGTTGAATGAGCTGTTTCGTAACTCACAGGGATTTAGACGTACGTTGTGGCGATGAATAAAAACAAATCATACCGAGTGGAGCCTATCCGCTCCTGGGATGAGTATAGTGATAAGGTTGGTGCCCTGTGCCACGGCTGGGGTTTTCGCGGTCACGCGGATTCAACCTGGCCCTTGATGAGTACCCTCGGGCGCTATCTGAACGCATACGTTAAGGAAAAGTATTGGACGGTCCAGGAAGAGCGAATCGCGCGTATCTTCCAGAGAAAGGCACACCTGTTCCTGACGCACATTCCAGAACGCTCAGATACTTTTCAGTGGCTTGCGCTAATGCAACACCACGGTGCCCCGACACGCCTTTTGGATTTTACCTGGTCGCCCTACGTCGCTGCTTTCTTCGCATTGGTTCAGACAACGAGGCAGGCGGCTGTTTGGGCCATAAACCCGAAGAAACTGGTCAACGTCACCGAGAGGTTCAACGAGTTTCTCCGAAACTCCCGGGTCGGTCCTATTGGCATCGGTGAACCATTCGTTATGAATATGCGTCTCATTGCGCAATCTGGGACTTTCATCGTCACGAAGCAGGTAGGCACCCCTATCGAAGACATCGTCGTAGCGTACAAAGATCCCAAAGACACCCTGGTCAAATTTGAATTATCCGCAGAGTTGGTCAGGCCACCTGGTATGCGGGCACTCTTTATGATGAACATAACGAATGCGACGCTCTTCCCAGATCTCGACGGGCTCGCGCGATCGCTTGCGTACGAACTGGAATTTCACTGGGCACACGACCCTCGAAAAGTTCTATCGCACCCCAACAAAAAGTAGGATGCCGTTCCAGGTAACCGCAGTACATTCCACCCGTGAATACGAAATCCAACCGCGCAAACATCATCGCGGCGTCGATCTATTTGTCGATGTACTGCCATTCGGCCATTTGTGCTATGGCGAACTAAAAGGCGTCAGCAATGCTATCGCATACGCAAATCATTGCAGCCATTCACGTCATGCTGTGATTCGCGTTCGCGACATCACTGGTAACGTGAGCGAACGCATGGCCACGCGGGCGAATTCAAAGAGCGGTGGCGCTCAGCTTTTACTGACTATTCAGCACGGTTTTGCGGTGCAGGTTTCCTCAGTTCAAGCTGCGCACTGACTTTCTCTAGGTTGGCAGTGTTGTCGTTGCCAGTGATGTTGTTACCGAGTGCAGCAAAACCGGTGGCCGTATTGGAACCACCGGTAGTGTTGTCAAATAGGGCCAACACTCCACTGGCAGTGTTGTTATCGCCCGTGGTGTTGTTCAAAAGCGCTCCAGCACCGGTGGCCGTATTTTGATCTGCGGTGTTAAAAAACAGCGTTCCCGCCCCGACACCGGTGTTGAAGCTGGCGGTCGTATCGCTAAAGAGCGAAGAAAAACCAACTGCCGTATTGCCAGCGCCGGTGGTGAGATTCATCAGAGCGTTTTGCCCTGCTGCTGTGTTAAAGTTGGGATATCCTCCGTCCGGCGGTGGAACAACTGCTTGCGCGACTGGCACAATCCAATAGTAGAGCAGCGCCAGCGTAGTCAAAAGTATTGGAGTCTGTTTGAATTGGGTCAACGGCTTCATCATTCTTCCTTCCTTCCTTTCCCCGCGCGGTTAGATTTACGGAATCCCGGGTCCGGAAGAGGCAAAGAACGACAGCGGGGAAGAAGTCCTCCGCCTGATTCAGATCCGTTTAGGAATGCCGAGTTTGGAAAAATCTCAGCTGCTCGTCAAGACAATTCACCGCAAATGCTAATCGCCAAACTAAAGTTCCAAAAACAACGCGGGCGATAATTCATCCGCTGGCACACGTAAGTTGCCTCCGCAATGCAAGAAGTGACAACGGTGTTACTTTTGCGATGCTGCCGGTCGCACAGATGAGTGTCTATATTATCGCCATGAGTTTGTTAATTATTGCTCACTATTTCCTGCTACGAGCTATTGATAGTTTAGGCGGTTCGGCCGCCCGTTGGAATCGACGGCTGAGACAGAGCTCCACGTCCAGTCGCGCTTGCTGAGATTATCAGCGATTAGCCTAACGTTTCCTTTATACTTTGCTCATGTCCTTGCTAGTCATTAAGAACGACTACGAACAATAGCCAACACCACGCCAACCAGGACAATGATCCCGGCAACGATGAGTTTTAAGCTGCCAGCGCTCTGTCCAACCACCACTACCCTGTGGCCTTCACCAGCCTGCCGACGCCCGTCTTGTTTCGCATCCTTGATCGGCTCAGGCTGTGTGGCGATGGGCGTCGCTTGACCGTAATGAAACCTTTGCTGAACGTCTTTGGATAGCTCAATGAAATAGACCTTGGAAATTCCCGTTTTGGTTCTAATCACAATTCCGTCTCCTTCTACGCGCATGACCGTGGCGTCTTTGTATTCCTTGCCCTTAGTGGTTTTGAAGTCTTCGGCAAGCACCATCGACACCGACAGCGCCGCGAAGATTGCCAGCGTTGTTTGCAAATACGTCACGCTCCAAATTCTGCTTCTTTTGCTCTCCACACGGCAACCACAAAATAAAGCATACCAATGACGCCCGAGACGGGATCCGATAAACAAGCACGCAGGCGAGTTCAAAGACTGGCGGTAATTGGCAGGTTTTACTGACTATTCAGCACCGTTTGCGGTGCGGATTTGTTCAGTTCGAGTTGCGCGCTCATTTTCTGCAGGCCTGCAGCAAGGGTTTCAACTTGCTTTTGCAGGCGCACGATCATGGCTTCCTGCGCCTGATGTTTCCGGTGCTCTTTCAGAAACTCGTTGAGTAACATCGCGTTCACTTGATCATAGCGCACGCTGTAGGGTTTCCCGTCTTTGTCGCGCACCACGAGATCGGGATTCACCTTTTCCACGTCCTCTGCCACGAGCCCAAACTGGCCTCTGCGGTCCGGATCAATCTCCTTTTTGTATCGGAAAGTAACCGGTTTCAGTGCCAGGAGCGCTTTGCTGTCGTTGTCCATCGGTTTGATGTCTTCTTTAAAACGCGCTGACGATGTTGTCGTGCCGAGCTTGTTCGATGAATTGATTAAAACCGGCATTCCACTGGCAGAGGTTTGGCCAAAGATGCTGCCGATATAACAACTGTTGCTTACGTTCGCACCATTGACCTGATTGCCGAGACAAATAACGTCATCGGCCGTAGTGACGCTGGTGCCCGCTGAACGGCCCAAGCCTGTGTTTCTGCGTCCAGTAGTGACGTTACCCAGGGCAAAAAGGCCAATGGCCGTGTTGTATTCGCCGGTGTCGTTGTGTCGGAGCGCTTGAAAACCGTTGGCGGTGTTGCCATCACCACTGGTGGTGTCTTGAAGTGCTTCAACCCCGGTGGCGGTGTTGCTCGTGCCGTCTGTATTGTTGGCGAGTGCTTGAGAACCCGTCGCGGTATTGACGATCCCCATGGTGTTGCTGGAGAGCGCTTGCGCACCACTGGCTGTGTTGCGGCCGCCGGTCGTATTGTTCCGGAGCGCACCAAACCCCGTGGCCGTGTTGTCGTCGCCCGTGGTATTGGCCAAGAGCGCAGGATTGCCAATGGCCGTGTTGCGGCTGCCCGTGCTATTGCTGTAGAGCGCGCTATCGCCCATGGCCGTGTTTCGCTCGCCGGTGGTGTTGAAATAGAGCGTCCACGCTCCGTTGGCCGTGTTGAAATCGCCCTGAGTGTTGCTAGAAAGGGCGAACGCTCCAGTGGCTGTGTTCTCCTCGGCAATGGTATTACTTAAAAGGGCGGCCGCTCCAACGGCGGTGTTGTTAATACCGGTGGTGTTGAATAATAGCGAAGCGGCGCCGAGTGCCGTATTTGCGTCTGCGGTGTTGAAAAGAAGCGACCCGGCGCCTGTAGCGGTATTGAAGCTGCCTGCTGCGTTGCTAAAGAGCGAATTCCAACCAACTGCTGTGTTCGCAGAGCCGGTGGTGAGGTTAAACAGTGCCTTTTGCCCTTCTGCCGTGGTGAAGTTGGGATAGCCTCCGTCTGGTGGCGGAATGACTGCTTGCGCTCTTGGCGAAATCGCAAAGCAAGCCAGCAGGGAGCTAAGAAGCAGAGACAGAGTATTCGGTTTCATATCCGCGTGCCTTGCGAAAAAACTCGCCGGCTTGTCAAGCCAATTCGGCGCAAGCGCGAATCGTCTATTCCAGTTCCAGAAACGCAGTCAACTTTTCATCCGCTTGCACAACGCCAGTAGGTCATGCTGCGGATTCTGCTTCTTTTGCTCTCCTCCCGGCGATGAGAAAGTGATATCGAACAGTGCGATGAGAGGCGAGACGTTCGAGAATTGTCGGCTACTGTGTGGTAAATGTTCTGTCGCCGCCGTATCTGGTGCCGGCGGTGTTGGTGCCCACGATCCGGAAATGATAAGTGGTACCCGCACTTAAGCCCGAGATGTTCGCGCTGACGTTCTGATAAGTATTGCCAATCTTGATCTGGTTGGGCGTTCTGGACCCATAGCTGGTGGTTCTTCCATATTGAAAGTACACCGTGGTGCTTAATCCGTGAGGATCTACTGTTCCGTTGAGCCTGGCTGAATGGCTCGCAATCAAGGTTGCCGGATTCGTTATAACGACCGGAAATCCAGTTGGACTAAGTGTCGTCACACCTACAACATTGGAGTTGCCACTCGTGCCGTTCCCGTTATATGCGCGCACCCGATAATAATAAGTGGTGCTGGGACTCAAGCCGGTGACGCTCCGGCCAAGTGCGTTACCAACGTTCAAATGTTGATAGCCTGCCACGTAATTGGTAAACGAATTGTTGGTCGCCATATCCAGCCTATAACCGGTTGCGCCGTTTACGCTCCTCCAATTGGCTCTGAAACTGTAACTGGCCACGAACTTCGCCGGGTTAGCTACTGGCGCCGACGGTGCCCCTGATGATATGTACTGTCGTATCTGGGAATAGAAGTTGGCGAATTTGGTGTACGAAGCCCGTGGACTATTGCACGTGGGCGGAAGAGGCCCGCAACTTAAGACGCCCACAAGGTAGCGGTTCGAATTCCAGAGGCCTGACCCACTCGACCCAGGCTCGGAGCTTCCAGAGGTCCAGCCGATTTCATAACCGTTTACCAAGCCGAGGCAATTCTCATTCGTGTTCGTAATACTGCCGGTCGACTTTCGTAAGTATGAATTGATGGTTGGCGGGATATACGCGTCGGGGTGATGAAGTCCGAAAACAGTAGTGCCTGTTGATTGAGCGGTGGAAGTCCAACCGGAAAAGAACGCCCCGCCAGGAGCATTGTTCTGTAGTCGCATGAAGGAAAAATCATTCGAGCCTTGCGTCGCAAGGAGATTAGCGCCCGGTGGAGAATGGACCCAACTTCGCAGAACGCCGCTGTTACAACTGGTTGTCTGATAAAACCAATATGCTTCAACAGTTTGAGCGACTGCCTGGCTGTTAACGCAATGATTGGCTGTCAGAAAATAGGGAGTCCGATCTTGAGTAAGATCGTTCAGCAAAGTGCCCGTGCAGACGTGCGGGCCATTATTGTTAAATAGAATTCTTGCGACGGCATTTTTCTCGGGGTCGCCGTAGCATGACTCGTCAACTTCGCAAAACAGAACGTCGGGTTCATTGGTCCGGAGTCGCCAATCTAGTTCGGCCAAAATGTGCGATATCTCAAAAATCTCGAATCCGTGACCGTTTTCATCACTTCTCCTATAGAACTCGATAACGACCGTGTCCCCATCGACAGTGCCAGACCAAAATTCTCCGCTGCCCCACGGTCCCTTGTCCGTGAACGGACCAAAAACGATGCTATCGCTAGCAGCGCCGTACACGTACACCTCCTCGCCATCAGCAAGCGCAAAGTTGCGGAAATGTACGCCTACGCCAGAAGCCCCGGAGCTCTTGATGATGAGCACAATTATCTGAGAACCATCAGGATTAACGAGTTTTTGTGCGCGCGTATTCGGCGAGACTTCGACACTTCTGTTGACGCCAATTTGGTTCGGCTCAAGCGTAAGCGAATGCGCATCCAACTGTTCCAAAGTCACGCTAGGTTGGTTCAGATCTATGTGCGATCCGTACCGTACACTGGGTAGATCCGTGTCAGCGCGAGTACGCATGCCTGCGTTGTCGCTGCTGTTGGAGACTATCCCGGGCACTGTTACGTCAGGCTCAGTCTGAGGATTGCCGCTCGGTTGTGTATTGGGTGACCCAAACAGTATCGTCAGCGATGCTGCCGAGAGCAGAACCAACGCGATTAGGATCCTAATTTTCGTTTTCATGGGACACTACGACGTTTCATGGATTGTCTCCGGGGATTTCGAGGTACGAACCGAGCGGACCATCGCGACGGAGAGGGAAATTTTTACATTCTTAGTTTGGTTGTGCAAGCGAGCCTTTGACTCGCGATATCCCGCGGAAGGAGGTCAGGGGAAGCTTTGAGTGAGACGCCATAGGTGGCGCCGCCGGCTTCGAACGAAATTTCCGGCGGCAAAAATTTCGACTCTGTGCAAAGTACGGCTTGTAGCGTATTTCGTGTGATTAAGGACGAACCTATATGAAAATCTATTTCGATGATCCTGAGTACGACGGACAATTCCTGCGCACGCTCGATCACGCGCCACTGGGCGCACAGATCGGCGAAGCGTGGGCGATTGCAGCACAAATCACGGCGGGGGATGCGGCGAGCTGGTACAACGCATGGTCGTCTTATGCCGATCGCTTGTACGATCTCGCGGTCAAATCGCACGCCGCCGGGCATCGGGTCAGCGCCTGTAACGCGTTCCTGCGCGCATCGAATTATTATCGCACCGCGTACATTTTCATGTTTGCGCTGCCTATTGATCCGCGCGTGATCGAGGCATACCAGAAACAAACCGATTCCTTTCAGAAAGCCGCCGCGTTGTTCGAGCAGCCGATCGAGGTTCTTAGAATTCCGTACGAGAACACAACTCTGCCCGGTTATTTCATCAAACCCGACGCGAGTAACACGGCGCATAAAACCTTGTTGTGTACGGGTGGCTATGACGGCACATGTGAGGAACTATTCTTCAGCATTGCCGGTGGAGCGTTGAACCGCGGCTACAATGTCTTGATCTTTGACGGTCCCGGGCAAGGCGGTGCGCTTGTTATGCAGAAATTGCCAATGCGCGCGGATTGGGAAAACGTCGTTACGCCGGTAGTTGACTATTTGCTCACACGACCGGATGTGGATTCATCTCGCATTGCGCTATACGGTGGTAGCTTTGGGGGCTATCTCGCGCCGCGCGCGGCAGCGTTCGAGCATCGGGTTGCTGCTTGTATTGCGGATGCTGCATTGTTTGACCCAGCTGCGCTCATTAACAAGATGTTTCCGCCCGAGATCGCGAGCGCATTGGCGAAAAATGATGTTGCCGTACTCGAACCATTTTTCAAAAAACTGCAAGAGAACACGACCCAACGATTTATTCTTGGACGCGGCATGTGGGTGCACGGCGCGACAACGCCGTGGGAATATTTCAAGATGTTCCAGGCGTACTCGCTCGCCGACGTAGCGAAAAACATTCGGTGTCCCACATTTGTGGCTGAGGCAGAAAACGATCGGCGTCGCGGCGGCGGCAAGGATTTGTGCAACGCCTTACAATGTCCCAAAGAATATGTGCTCTTTACAGCAAGTGAAGGCGCTGGCGAGCACTGTGAGGCCGGCGCGCGAGAGGTATTTTTTCAAAAAATGTTTGGTTGGCTCGATCCCATCGTGGCCAGATGAGCATTTGACGAACGACGCGACCGGTACGCATCGCCGCTTCAGTTCCAAGTGCGTTTCTTTGACTGTCTCCGGGGTTCCGATAGCGTCCTGTTCCAATGAAACCGACCAATGATCAATTTGTTCCAGCCAAAGTGGCGTCAAGAATTCCATTCCTTTTCAGCGCTCACGATTTGGCTGTTGTTCTTTGTTTCATCTTGTCAGCCGTTTGCCTCCGTGCCGAGGAGACTCCTGCCGCTGCGGGAACATCTCAAGGCGAAAAACTGGAGAGAGATATGGCGACTTATATTAAAGCAAAGAATTGGAACGCTGTTGAAAGCAGAATCGCCGATGGATTTCAGTCTGTTCATCCAGATGGGCCGCGCGATCGAGCCGGTGAAATTGCGCTTCTGAAAAAGATGGACCTGGGCGACTTTAGGCTAAGCAACTTCAAATCGACGGTCATCGGCGACAACATCGTAGTCACCTTTACCATGACCGTCGCACAAACCATCGATGGCAAGCAATTGCCCCCCAAACCGGCTTACCGTTTAAGCGTGTGGAAGAAAGCGGCAGGCGTCGGCTGGCAGTGGATTAGCCACGCCAATCTCGCTTCGATTCCCTAGAAGCACTCGCGACTTAATGATTTACAGGGGTACAGGGCTAGCGGGGACGCGAGGAAACGGAGTCAAATCTGAACGTTTGAATGCAATTGCTGCACGCAAGCTGATCGCCACAATCTTAAATGTTTGCATGTGACCTCTCTTGACTCTTCCCGGTTGGAGGTCTCGATGAATTTGGCAGAATTCCCGGTCGATGATCGGTTATCTTACACAGGTGTAATTTCCCGTTGACTCGGCAAAACGCGCCTGATAGACGACAAGGGTGACTTTTCGCTTCCTCACACGGATCGTAATCATGGCTTTTCTTGTCGCGAGCTTTGCCGAAGTAAGCCATGCCGGATTCGCCGTGTATGTGGGCGACCGGCCTTATGCGAGCGACTTCGATCCCTACTTCAACCAACCTAAAATCTACCGCCAACCACGCTATTACGAATACACAAGCAAGAAGAGAAAAGGCAATAAGGTGTTCAAGACTACAAAGGTGAAGAACCAATACGGTCGCACGGTTTACAAAAGAACCACCTCTCACAAGAAGAAGAAGAAATAACTCTCACTCATGAAATTTCGTTTCTTTCTCTTCATCCTTCTCCTAAGCGTCGCAAGCGCATTCGCGTCCGATCTCGACTTCACCCTTGTGAACCAGACTGGGCGAAGCTTTGAAGGTCTCTACATCACGGCCTCTGACAACAAGGACTGGGACGCAAACATCCTTCTCGACGGAAAAGTGCTGGCCGCCGGGGGAAAAATCCAGGTGCGTTTCAAGAATGACGCAAAATCAGAAACCTGGGATTTCAATCTGGTGGATGACGAGGGACTCTCAGTAACCTTCGATAAGCTAAAGCTGGCAGGCGTTGACACGGTCACTTTGAAGGACGTCAACGGTAAGATCACTGCGGAGATTGAGTAGGTCGCCGACTGGTTAAGAATTACGTCTTACTTCTTCTGTCAGACGTAATTCTGCGTATTATTGGCCGACAGGGCGCAGCGATTCTCACCCGGGTTATGGGGATAATTCTAACCGCCCTTTCGGTCGAATTCGTGCTGGCCGGATTGCAGATCGGTAGCTGGGCTACACCCCACCGCTAGGCCAATACACTCTGGCGAATAGCCCTGCCACAGATGGTAGTGCTGGGCATTTACCGATCGTTTAGAACTGTTTGCGTTGCAGGTCCGCCACCGCGGATTCGTCCTGTGGCGAATTTGTTCGCCTCAAGTCCGCCACGGGACGGACTCGCTGCGGCGAGCTGGGTGCTCACTTTCTGGAGCCCTGCAGTAAGCGCTTCAATTTGCTTTTCCTGACGCGCAATTTCCGCTCCCTGCTCCTCGATCTTCGATTCTTGCTGTTCGTTTTTGCGGTGCTCTTTGAGGAACTCATTGAGCAACATCGCGTTCACGGCGTCGTAGCGCACGGTGTAAATCTCGCCCTTCTCATCACGCACAACGAGGTCGGGATTCGCTTTTGCTACTTCTTCGGCGATCAAACCAAACTGCGAGGTATTTGTGCTGTCGTTCTTGTAGTGGAAGGCGACCGGCTTAAGCGCCAGGATAGCCTCGCTGGCTTCATCCATTGGTTTAATGTCCTTTTTGAAACGGCGCGATGAACTGAGCGTGCCGAGCTGCCCGTGTGAGTCGATCATGACGTATATGGCGTCGCCGATTCCCGTTGGCACACCGCGAATATTGCCAATGAAGCAGCTATTGCTGATGTTCGCACCGCTAACCTGGGAGCCGATGCAAATAACGTTATTGGCTGTAGTGATGCCACCGCCGGCAGCAAGACCCAATGCGACGTTCTGGACCCCGGTGGTGTTGTTCAGCAGGGCATTTTCACCAGTCGCTGTGTTGCCACCGCCTGTGGAGTTGTTCAGAAGCGACTGGTAACCGACAGCCGTATTTGCGACGCCGTTAACGTTGCGAAAGAGCGCAGCGGCGCCGGTCGCCGTATTAAAATCGCCGGTAGTGTTGACAACGAGGGCTTGAGAACCTGTGGCCGTGTTCTGGTTGCCGGTTGTATTATGGTCAAGCGCGGCGAAACCAGTGGCCGTATTGTCGTTCCCGGTGATGTTATTAAGGAGCGCTAAAGTTCCATCGGCAGTGTTACTGCTACCAGTAGTGTTTTGCAACAGCGCTTGGTAACCAGTGGCCGTGTTCTCGGCACCCTCAGTATTGTTAAAAAGTGCACTGGCGCCGGTGGCTGTGTTGTAGCCGCCGGTGGTGTTGTAATAAAGCGCTCCCTCACCGTTGGCCGTGTTGAAACCGCCGTCTGTGTTGGTGAAGAGGGCGAACGCGCCATTCGCCGTATTGAAATTGCCAGCAGTGTTACTTAAAAGGGCCCCAGCGCCAATCGCCGTATTTCGGTCTGCAGTGTTGGTCAAGAGCGTTCCGGCACCAATGCCTGTGTTGAAGTTGCCTTCGGTGTTGCTCCCGAGCGAAAACACACCAACGGCCGTATTGTATGTGCCATTGGTGAGACTAAAAAGGGCCTTCTGCCCTTCTGCCGTGTTGCCTCCAGGATAGCCTCCATCGGGTGCTGGGATAACCCCGGCGGCATTCGGGCCGAAAAGCGCAAAGCACGTTAGTGCGACCGGAATCAAGAGAAGAGCGCGCCGCGAAAACAAGCGATTGTTGGAATTGTTTGCAGTTGGACTGGTATGGATTGATTTCATAAATTTGTTTCAGTTGGGAATTGCGTTTCTGTTTGGTTCATCGCGATTCTCAGCGATTGTTGGCGACTATTTCCGATTCAGGTTTGCTTACTACAATTCGAGCGCCCACCTTCTGAAGACCTGATGCAAGGGCTGCAATTCGCTTATCCTGTTCTACGAGCCTGGACTCAAAGCTCTTCTGCTGCTGCTCCAGAGTGGAGCCTAGTTTACTGATTGCCGCTTCCTGTTCCTCCACCTTGCGATGTTCTTTGAGGAACTCGTTGAGTAACATCGCGTTCACGGCGTCGTAGCGCACAGTGAGGAGCTCGCCGTTTTTGTCGCACACGACGAGATCCGGGTTCACCTCGGCTACTTTTTCGGCGATCAAACCGAATTGTGGCTTGTTTGTGTTGTCGTTCTTGTAATGGAACGTTACTGGCTTAAGTCCCAGAATCGCTTCGCTGGCGTGATCCATCGGTTTAATTTCGTTTTTCAACCGGCGCGAAGAGCCGGTGGTGGTGCCGAGTTTGCCGGTGGAGTCGATGAACACAAACGCGGCGTCGGGGGCTACGAGAGCGTCCCGGATGTTGCCGATAAAGCAGCTGTTACTCAGGTTTGCACCATGTTCGTCCGCGCCGATGCAGATAACGTTATTGGCCGTGGTCACGTCGGTACCGGCATTTTTTCCCAAGGCTACGTTGCTGGAACCCATGGTATTGAAATACAGCGCACCATCACCAATGGCCGTGTTTTGGAATCCGGTGGTGTTGGTAAAGAGCGCGTTAACGCCCATGGCCGTGTTGAAGGCGCCTGTGGAGTTGGTAAAGAGAGTGAACGCTCCATCGGCTGTGTTGTTCGCACCGGTTGTGTTACTCAAAAGCGCCCCGGCACCAGTGGCTGTATTTTGGTTTCCGGTGTTGGCGAAGAGCGTCCCGGCGCCGATGGCCGTGTTGAACTGGCCTTCTGTGTTGCTTCTGAGCGACAGAAAACCGACTGCTGTATTGAACCCGCCGCTGGTGAGGCTCAAAAGCGCGGCCTGTCCCTCTGCCGTGTTGCCTCCCGGATACCCGCCATCTGGCGCCGGGACAACCGCTTGCGCCATGTGGAACAGCGCAAGGAAGCCAAGCGCGAAGAAAACGCGCGGACAATGCTTCACATTATGGCGCGCTGGGGTAAGAAATGATAGAGTTGTTGTTTCGATGTTTATTGCTCGTTTCATATGATTCAATTCTGTAGGTCTGTTTTATCTTTGCTGCGGCTGTGGCCGGGATCGACAATCCCAAGCGCAAGCTGCATCCACTCACGCTTTACGGAGTTTTGAGAGCCACTTCGGTCGCAGGCCTGTTCGTTTTCACCTGCGCGCGCACCTTTCGGATTTGCTCCGCCTGTTGTGTGAGCTGCGCCATGAGAGCCTGTATTTGTTTCTTCTGTAGTGCGACGGTAGACTGAAAGTCGTTCTTCAATTCCTCAACTTTCTTATGCTCTTTCAGGAACTCGTTGAGCAACATCGCGTTCACGGCCTCATAGCGCACAGTGTAAACCTCGCCTTTTTCATCACGCACAACGAGGTCGGGATTCGCCTCTGCGACTTCTTCGGCGATCAAACCAAACTGCGAGGTATTTGTCGTGTCGTTCTTGTAATGGAAGGCGACCGGCTTGAGCGCCAGGATAGCCTGGCTGGCTTCATCCATTGGTTTGATGTCCTTTTTGAAACGGCGCGATGAACTGAGCGTGCCGAGCTGCCCGTGTGAGTCGATCATGACGTATATGGCGTCGCCGATTCCCGTTGGTACACCGCGAATGTTGCCAATGAAGCAACTATTGCTGATGTTCCCACCGCTAACCTGGGAGCCGATGCAAATAACGTTATTGGCTGTAGTGATACCACCGCCGGCAGCAAGGCCCAATGCGACGTTCTGGACTCCGGTGGTGTTGTTCAAGAGGGCATTTTCACCAATCGCTGCGTTGCCACCGCCTGAGGAGTTGTTCAGAAGCGCTTGATAACCGACGGCCGTGTTGGCAATGCCGTTGAAGTTGCGAAGGAGCGTAGCGGCGCCGATCGCCGTATTAAAATCGCCGGTAGTGTTGACAACGAGTGCTCGAGAACCTGTGGCCGTGTTCTGGTTGCCGGTTGTATTAGAGTCAAGCGCGCCGAAACCAGTGGCCGTATTCTCATTCCCGGTGATGTTAGTAAAGAGCGCGAAACTTCCATCGGCAGTATTGCTGCTACCAGTAGTGTTCTGCAAGAGTGCTTGATGACCAGTGGCCGTGTTCTCGGCGCCCTCAGTGTTGTGAAAAAGTGCACTGGCTCCAGTGGCTGTGTTGTAGTTGCCGGTGGTGTTGTAATAAAGCGCGTCCTCCCCGTTGGCCGTGTTGAAGCCGCCTTCTGTGTTGCTAAAAAGGGCAAAGGCTCCATGGGCCGAGTTGGAGGCGCCAGTCGTGTTGCTCAAAAGCGCGCCGGCGCCAGTGGCGGTGTTTTCTGTGCCCTCTCCAGTATTTTGATTTCCCACGTTTAGCAGGAGCGTCCCCGCGCCAAGGGCCGTGTTAAAGTTGCCTTCGGTGTTGCTCCTGAGCGAAAACACACCAACGGCCGTATTGTATGTGCCATTGGTGAGACGAAAAAGGGCGTTCTGCCCTTCTGCCGTGTTGCCGCCCGGATAGCCGCCGTCAGGAGCCGGGACAACCCCGAAAGCATTCGGGGGCAAAAACGCAGAGCAAGCCAGGATTAGTGGAATAAGCAAAGAGCATAATTTTGTCTTCTCATATTTCGTTGTTTTGTTTTTTGGGTGGTTTTTCATTTTCTTGTCGTCACGCGTGGTTTTTGGATTTACTGTTTTTGTGGGTTTTTGTTTCCTTGTGCGCAGGCGAGGTCTGAACCGAACTTGCGCGTGGTGGAAAATGCCGGGTGCCCTTATGAAAGTCTTTAGGCTGCGGCTGAATTTTTTCTGAATTATCTGAAAACTGCCATGCAGATGCCCCAGGCTAACGTCTACGAATTCGGCGAGTTCCAACTCGACCCCACTGAACGGCTCTTGCGACGGCTGGATGGAACGCCGGTCCCTCTTACGCCGCGAGTTTTCAAGACGCTTTTCTACATGGTGGAGCACCACAAATCCGTCCTCGATAAGGAGCGCATAATGGAAGCGGTGTGGCCCGATTCCATTGTCGAGGAAAACAACCTGGCGCAAGCCATCTCAAAGTTGCGACAGGTCTTCGGCGAAACACCGGGCTCAGAGAGCTACATCGTGACTGTTCCGGGTCGCGGCTATCGCTTTGTCGCTGAAGTTAACGAGCGAACGCCCGCGTCCGCAACCCTTGAGCGTAGCGGTGCGGCGAGGGCAGATGCCGTTTTCGAAGCAACAACCGAGGAGCCGATTCACAAATCAGCCCCAAAGCCTTCTGGAGGTCTGACGATCGACCGACCCAGAAGATTTTTGGGGCTGTCTGCAAAAAATGGCTGGCTGCTGGCAGGTACCATCTCAGCGATTGTGATCGCAGGCGCTACAGTTTTCTTTTTCGTCCGCTACCGCAGCTTGCCCCCCAGCGTGCGAGCACCGAGCTCGCCTCTCCCGGCCGACGCCGTCTTAACGGTCTCTGCACGGGTCCCTGAGAAGAGCATTGCGGTCTTGCCGTTCGACAATCTTAGCGACGAAAAACAAAACGCCTACTTCGCTGTCGGCGTCCAGGATGAAATTATGTCCAATCTTGCGAGAATTGCCGATCTCAAGGTTATCAGCCGCACCTCGGCGAACCTTTATAAGAGCGGCAATGAGCGCAACTCACGTGAGATCGGCCAACAACTAGGCGTTGCCCATCTTTTGGAAGGCAACGTACAGCGAATCGGCAATCGGCTTCGAGTCAACGCGCAATTAATCGACGCGCGCACCGACACGCACCTTTGGGCGCAAACCTACGATCGGGATGTGGCCGATCTCTTCGCAATTCAGAGTGAAATAGCACAGACGATCGCGGGGCAGCTGTACGCTAAAATCTCGCCGGATGAAAAACTGGCCATCGAGCGTCCACCCACCGCCGATCTCATCGCCTTCGATCTCTACAGCCGCGCCAAAAGCCTCGGCATTATTCCCGAGGGAAATCTCTTCCAAGCCGCCGATCTGCTAAATCAGGCTGTCGCGCGCGATCCAACTTTCTTCCAAGCCTATTGCCAACTCGCCTACGTTCATGATGAGCTTTACCACCTTCATGTGGACCACACCCCTGAGCGTCTGGCGTTAGCTGAAGAAGCCGTCGAAGCAGCGTTTCGCCTGCACCCCGATGCGGGCGAAGCACACCTTGCGCGCGCGGAGCATCTCTATCGAGGATACCTCGATTATGGCGAAGCGTTGAGGGAACTGGAAATCGCTCGCCAGACTCTGCCCAATGACGCCCGGTTATTCGAGCTGAAGGGTTACATTGAGCGTCGCCGCCCGGATGGGAATCAAGAAGAAGCGTTACGCAATCTCGAGCGTGCGATCGATCTCGATCCGCGCAACTTTCTCGTGCTACAGCAGACCGCTCTCAGCTACTACTTTCTTGGCCGCTACGCCGACGAAGCAGCCATCTTGGACCGCATGTTGGCTATCCGGCCGGACGACGCGGAGACGAAAGTCACGCGGGCGTTCGTGCAGCTGTATTGGAAAGCAGATACCCGCCCTTTGCACCAATTGATGGACGAACTAAACGGGAAAAGTGATGGCGCAATCCAAAGTGTGGCCGCTGGCTGGCTTGAGTGCGCCCTGGCAGAGCGCGACGCTGCTGCTGCTGCCGATGCCTTAGCGGCAATGGGGGAAAACACTCTTGGCAACACGATTCCCAGATACAGCGCCCGTTTCGTGCAAGGTCTTATTGCTCGGATGACAAAAGAAGATGCCAAAGCACGTGGCGCTTTCACTGCTGCACGCGCGGAGCAGGAGAAACTGGTTCGCGCCGATCCCGATGACGCTGGTGCTCTATGTGTGCTTGGGTTAATCGACGCTGCGTTGGGGCGAAAAGAGGAAGCGCTCCGGGAGGGCTGGCGCGCGGTTGAGTTGCTTCCCGTGGAAAAAGATGCAACCAACGGCACGCGGGTGATCGGGGTTCTGGCTATTATCGCTGCGTGGGTTGGCGATAACGATCTCGCCTGCGAACAGCTTGCCATCGTCAACCACCGCCGAAACGAGATCAGCTATGGCGAATTGAAGCTAGGGCCGTTTTGGGATCCGCTGCGCGGCGAGCCGTGCTTTGAAAAAATCGTCGCCTCGCTGGCGCCCAAATAAAATTTCTAGCAGCGGTTTTTGTAACCCTTGTGTCCATTGTTCCCTTCGGTAAGAATCTTTGGCGATTTGTAGTCACGGCGCTCTGTCGCCGTGCCGACCGCAACACGCGAAAGCTTTTACTGACTCTTGATGGCTATCTGCGGGGCAGTCCGGCTCATCTCGACTTGTGCCCTTACCTTCTGCAATCCCGCAGTCACCGCTTCGATTTGCTTTTGCTGGTGCGCGGCAGTCGCTTGGAAGTCCTTCTGCTGCTGCGCCACCGTTGATCTCAGTTCAGTGATTGTCGCTTCCTGTTGTTGAATCTTGCTGTTCTGTTCTTGCACCTTGCGATACTCCTTGAGGAACTCGTTGAGCAACATTGCGGTCACCTGATCGTAGCGGACGCTATAGGGTTTTCCTTCCTTGTCGCGCACCACAAGATCAGGATTTACAGCGGCCACTTCTTCGGCGATCAAACCAAATTGCGGCGTATTTGTGTCGTCGCTTTTATAGTGAAACGTCACTGGCTTGAGCGCAAGGACGGCTTCGCTGGCAGTGTCCATCGGCTTGATCTCCTTCTTGTACCGCCGCGAAGAAGCCGGCGGTGTGGTGCCGAGCTGACCGCTCAATGTGTTTATGAAAACTGCCGTCGGACTGCCCTGGTTCACTCCGTTAATGCCGGCAATAAACGCTTTTGTCTGGTTGTTGTCACCGATGCGGACGGTCCCTGACTCGTTTCCAGCACCTACGTTGCCGATATGGATATTATTACTGCCCGTACTGATATTGAAACCGGCGTGAGCCCCCAAAGCGATGTTGTTATCGCCCGTGGTCTGAACGAGCGCTTGAGAACCGTAAGCTGTGTTGCCGACGCCTGTAGCGTTGCCACTGAGCGCACGATAACCGCTGGCCGTGTTCTCGACGCCGCTGGTGTTGTTTAAAAGTGCAAAGGCCCCGCTGCCAGTGTTGAAAATGCCGATGGTGTTGGTAAATAGCGACGAACGCTCCGGCGGCGGTATTGGAAAAGCCAGTGGTGTTGCTTAAAAGTGCCGCCGCGCCAGTAGCCGTATTGTTGTCTGCGGTGTTGGCAAGAAGCGTCCCGGCGCCGATGGCCGTGTTTAAGTTGCCGGTGGGGTTGCTTTGAAGTGAAAACCAACCAACCGCCGTATTGTATGTACCGGCGGTGAGACTAAGAAGGGCGTTCTGCCCCTCCGCGGTGTTGCCGCCGGGATAACCGCCATCCGGTGGCGGGGTGACAGCTTGCGATGTCGGTGAAGCCAAAAGGTAGGTGAGCAAGGGAATAAGGACGAAAAAGAGGTTTTTCGTTTTCATATGTACGGGATTCTGACTCTTTTACTCTTGATGCGCCAATGATAAAATCATACGAATTGTCGCCATAATGCGTGCGACCGTTCCGCGATCACCCAAATTCATCTCGACAAGACAGTGCGATGGTAACTTCGTACATACTCTCTCCCTCAGATTGCTCCCCGCAGGCGTTAGCCGATTTTGAAGACTTGGTCATCAAATACGGCACAGTAGATCCAGAAGGCTTAACGCAGCGCATACGCGACGCTTCTCGACTGTTGTTTCTAAGGCAGTCAAATGGGCAACTCGTCGGAGTGGGTGCGCTAAAACGCCCCCAGTTGGGTTATCGAAGTAAAGTGTTCGCGAAAGCGCGAGCAACCACAGCACCAGATGAATATCGTGTCGAGCTGGGCTGGGTAGCTGTCGCTAGATCACACCAGGGGCGAGGACTATCGCGTCGTATTATCGGGCAGTTAATCAGTTTAGCCGGGAATGAGAATGTTTTCGCGACGACCCGGGCAGATGCGCGAGCAATGCGCTTTGCGGGTGACTACGGGTTTAAAGCCGCGGGTAAACCCTATTCGAGCGGTCGCGGCTACGACCTTGTTCTGTATCTTCGTAACGCCGGCGAGCTTCTGAGGGGTCGGTGACATGACGCGTGGGGATCAGGACCCCCGGCTGGGTTATTGGCCTCTTTTGATGTCCAGGCTGTGAATTGTTCGTTGTAGTTCTTCGCCACTAACCCGTACAACGTTGTTGGCGCTAGCTTCCGCCGCCCAGGCCCCGCCGTCATCAACTTCAACCCAGCGACCAGGTAAACGGCTTCCCGTAAATGCCGGTATCCAAACCTTATGTACGCCTTTCTTTACGGTTACAAATGCGCGCGTTTGAGTGAAATTGAAGTTAAGCTGTGTCGACTCACCTGGTTCAAGCGTGGTATTATTGATGGAAGTCTTCAAGGCACCATTCACAACCAATGTCACTCGGTAAGTGCCCGCCGCGAGACCTTTCAAAATATAACGACCGTTCTCATCTGTTTTAACAGTCGTGAGCAACCTGCCGCCATTCTTCGCTTCAATTCGAACATCCACGCCTTGAACGGGATGTCCCCTGGCATCCTTAACTACACCTTCTAGCACCGAGTTCGCGGCCGCTGCGTTTGCGACGAAAAGCATGGCCCCAATGAGACCAATCCCAATTGATTTGATAAACATAACAAATCAAAAACTCGAATATGGCAAAGAGCACAAGATCCAGTTAGCGAATTGTAATAAGGCCAGTTTGGGTGGCTATTCGGCTTTGCGTCGGCCCTTGGGATGACAGTTTGCTTTGCGCAAACGCGATTCCATTGTTTCTTGATTGTGCACATGCAAACGGCACAGTAACTCGCAGAACAGGGCAGGGTAGGGTATGTTGCATAGGAAATCGCTTTTGAAAAAAAGACGGCGACGTTCAATCATCGGGTTCGAAATGATTCGACTCGATCGTTCCGCGGCTGAACCACTGCACGACCAACTATATCGCCAAATCAGGGATGAGTTGCGATCCGGCAGTTTTAGTGTCAGCGCGGGTCGGGTTCCTTCGTCTCGGATCCTTGCTGTTGACTTGGGCATCTCAAGACTAACAGTGAACCTCGCATTTTCGAAGCTCCACGCAGAAGGATATCTGCGCTCGAAACCCAGATCGGGAACGTTCGTGGCGCATCCGCTCCCCGAAACCTTTTTAACGGCGGATAAACCGAAAGCGCTTCCTCAGGTCGAGCAGCGACCCCGCATCTCCGGCCGGGTAAGAGCGATTCCAGATCAGCGCGTAGGCAAACAGTTTGATCTCGGAGCGCTGGACGCCAGCGCAGGTGTTTCCTTGGTTCCCGGACTTCCAGCGGTCGATGAATTCCCCATCGACATTTGGGAACGGCTCAGATCGCAGGCGCTCGCACAAAAGGGTGCCCATCTACTACGCCACGCGTCGAGTCGTGGAGACGCGGATCTGCGCAAAGCAGTTGCCACTTATCTGTGCGATTTTAGAGGCGCACGCTGTCATCCAGACCAAATCCTGATCGTTGGGGGAATGCAGCAGGCGATGCTCATTAGCGCCATGGCGCTCGTCGATAAGGGCGAGCCCGTATGGGTTGAAGATCCCGGTTTTCATCAAGCGCGGAGAGTCTTTGTTTTAGCGGGAGCCAGAGTCGTTCCAAAGCCGCTGGATGAGGAAGGAATAGTGATCGCGCGATCGCCAAAAGAAAAGCAGCCAAAAATTATCCACGTAACGCCTTCGCATCAATACCCGCTCGGCATGACAATGAGTTTCGGTCGCAGGACGGCGCTGCTCGATTTTGCCCATGCTCATGATTCATTCATTTTTGAAGACGACTTTTACGCGGAGTTCCGTTTTACCGGGCCACCGCTCCCTAGCCTGCAGGGAATCGACAATTTCAGCCGGGTGATTTATGCGGGAACGATGAGTAAAATTCTTTATCCTTCCTTGCGGCTGGGCTACGTCGTTGCGCCGGAGCAATTGATCGATTGGTTGGTCAAAATTCGCAGCACAATGGACCAACACTCGTCGGCTATTGATCAGGCCACGCTGGCGCGTTTCATTAATGAAGGGTTTTTCCTGAGCCATATCAAACGCATGCGAAAACTCTACGCCGAGCGGCGGGAGTTCTTCATGAAAGAATTCAACAAGCTGCTCGGTGATCGATTCACCCTCCAGATTCCGGAAGCCGGACTAAACTTCGTTGCATGGCTTCGATGCGAAACAGATTTCGCGAGAGTCGCGCGCGTCTGCACCGACATCGGAATCAAGCCCTCACCGTTATCATTTTATTGTATCGAGGCGAAGCTCAAGCCAGCGTTTGTTTTCGGTTTTGCTGCATGGACGCCCGCGCAAATTCGAGAAAGCCTCCTGAGGCTTGCATCTGGACTCAGATAAGCAGAATCCTTTGGGGGCAAGCTAAACGCGCGCGGAGTGGTGAGCGCACGTCCTCGCCGGGACAACACCCTTTGACAACGGACAAGGAACCGTGCGCCCCCCAATCTTAACGTCCTTTACCTTTCGTTCTCAGGAATTACACCAAACAACCTCTGTTCTTCGTCCGCTGTTTCGGTCGTGAAGTAAACGCTCATCGCTTATCGGAAGGGAACCGCCTACGGTCTTGGTGGCGGTGACGGACGAGGCCTTGGTGTTGGTGCGTGTCTTGGCGTAGTTGTGGGAGTAGCCGTGGGCGTCACTGTAGCTGTAGCCGTCGCAGTTGGTGTAACACTCGGTGTCGGTGTTGCGGTCGGTGTTGGTGTGGGACCCGAAGGCGTGACGCTGAAAGGTCCGCTGGTGGAAGAACTGTTCTGGAAGCGCACGTCCCTGGCGACAATTCGGATCCGCACATCAGGGATCCCAGTTGATGGGGGTAGTTGCCAGGCGTAATTGACAGCCGTGCCTGGCAAATCGCGTATGATTGGGTGCCATGTGCGGCCGGAGTCGTACGACCCTTGAATATCGAACGAGCGGAGACCCTCTGAGGCCGTAGCTGTCCATGAGATCGGTACAATCGACCCGCCAGGAAACGACTCCCCGCCAAGCGGTGACTTGAGATCTACGCTTGGCGGCTGCAATCCCAGGCGCGAGTCGTGACGGATTGAGAAGTAGCCGCTGGCAAAAAACCACGCCGTGTCATTGGAGTTGTTCCGAACTTGCAACGCAAACCGCGCACGGTCGGTACTTACAAATGGAAAGTCCTGGGAGAACACACCGTGGCCGCCGATGTTCAAACCTGATATACCTGCGCCATCAGAATCCAGAACCACGACCGGCGTGATTGTTCCGAAATTTACCGATCCGGTCCAGTCCACATCGGGAATCGGCTGGCCGCCAGTAAAAGTCTGCCCATTTAATTCTGTTGTGATCGTTAGGGTGCCAGTGATGTTACCTGATGGAACCAGCACCGGCGCTTCGTCAAAACCCTCCTGACCACTTGCATCGGTCGAAACTACACGGAAAAACTGCGGCTCATTCGACCCGGCAAAACCGGGGTTAGGAATAGTTATTTCCCATGATCGCGCGGAAGCTGGAATGTTGCTGACCAAGGTCGAGTAACGATCGGGAAAATGTCCGTCGGGTGAAAAGTCGATTCGTTGACTGGCGATGGCGTCATCGTCTTGGGCAGTCCAACTGACAATGTATTTCGTGCCCTGATCGAGCAGAAAATCAGGAATTTGAAGATCCGGCGATGCATACAATTGTGTCAGGCCCGGTCCGACCATCCGGACCACTGGCGGTGTGTTATTGAAATTCGGCGGACCGGTCAGGAATGAAACAAACTGAACGCCGGGTTCGCCCGCGCCAACGATCGAATCGCCTTGTCCGCCAGGATTCCGCGGAGTCGTCGGCCCGCTGGGATCATTCCACCAGCAGTTTCGAGCATCTGCGCTTGATCCAGCGCTGAACGCATCAATCCCCGCGCCATTCCCTTCGAACGAGTTCGGCGTGAGCGGGCTATTCAGAAACGGACTACCCTGTAAGTCAAAGCTAACGCCGCTGCCATTGGTAAGAAAACGTGTTTTTGCGAACGTGATCGCCCCGAAAGTATTCATGTTCGCGCCGACGATGTTGTTGGCGAATCGGCAACTATCCACATACAGCCAGTTATCCGTGCTGACAGTGCCGAAGTGCGCGTTCTCGATCGTGCAGTACTCCAAGCGGCAGCCGGTCGTAGAGTTTGTAGCAAAAAGCAAACCGTCCCAGAGCTGTCCGTTCAGGCCACGAAAGATGATCGGGGTATCGGGAAGTCCCTTCAAAACGCTATGACGCGTCGATCGAAAGCGCAGTGCGGCATCGGGATCGGTCGCTTCGACAATCACACCCGGGTCGACGGTAAGATCGCCGCCCGGCAAATCGGTCGTAGGCTGAGTGAGCCGATAGGGCAGCGCTATCTGAGACCATCGGCCTCGCCCGGCGAATCCGCCATTACCAACATTAACAGCATTAATTGTATTGCCGGTTAATGGAATCGCACTCTCTGGAAGCAAACCGCCTTCAAGTGCGACAGGATAAGGATTGTTCTGAAGAACGGTGTCAATGCCGACAGAGTAATTGCCACCCGATAGGACCAGTCCTGCTGTTGTGCTGTTGCTGGCGTGCACGCCGTTGATGTAAAGTGGCTGCACGCTTTCCTGGCGGTTCAGCGAGAAGCTCCCATTGGTGAATGTGTTCGTCGTCGTCACGTCGGCGAACCCTCGCAACAGGGAGCAAGTGGCACCGTTAAACACGTTATCGTTGAGCACGGCGAAAGCGTCAGTGATGAAGGCAGAAGACGAAGTGAACGTGCAGCGTTCTATCCGAATGAACGGCTGCGTAGTCGGCAACTCCTGTGCCCAAAGCACGGCATTGTTGCCCTGAAACGCGCAGTCAGAGAGCGTGACATTTGCACCGTTTTCCACGCGCACCTGTCCAGTGAAGTCTGAGAAAGCCGCGTTGAAAACTCCGCCATCAATATCGATGATCGGTGGGAAAACAGCCGGTGCCTGTAACACGATGTGCTGAGCGGTTTGTCCCTGAAGTTGCATTGTACCCAACACAATCACTTGCATGTCGGAGTCGAAAATGATGTGAACTCCAGCCTCGACAATAACGGTCGAAGTGGATGGGATGGTGATGTTCTGGCAGATTTCGTAAGGGCTGCCTGCGAGAGTCCACGTGACGGTCTGTCCAGGCGCGGGAATGGGTGGCAGGTTACAGGTACCCGCTGGTGCCGGAAGGCGCGGCCTCGAGTGCGCCGCAGTTGCCGTCAAGCCCGTAAACGACGCGAAGAGTAACACCAATGCGACGCTCAGCATTTCCCGAGTTGAATAATGTGCGTATACAGCTGTTTTTTTCATATAGGTTTATTCGGTTAGAATGAGATCCATCATTGGCTTTGTTTTGCGAAAGAACGTGCATCTCTTGCTGTCGTAAAACGTCACGGGATCGGATCGTATAAAGTTGTCCATTATAAGAGCGCTCAAGCACGGCGATATTCTTCGTCCAGGTACCGAAACGATTTCGTCAACCAGCCATTGGTTACAGACTTGTTACATTTGGTTTCATTTTCAGATCAGGGGCGCGGCGAAGGTGTGGGATGGCGCCGCGGGGTCGGACGCGGTCGAGGGGTCGAACTAGGTGTCCCAGTTGGTGTAGCTGTCGGCGTTGGTGTAGGATTGCCGCCTCCGGTGACAGTTAGGGTAACAGGGACTGCGACCATAGGCCGTACTGGATCGTTGCTGCCAACACATACATTTGCGTGGTACGTTCCGGCGGTAAGGTCGCTTGCATCCATGTGCATTGCCACCTCATCGTTGTTACCAGGGGGGATGTTGCCCGACGCAGGGTCCAGTGAGATCCAGGGGATCTCGGTGGGCGGGACACAAGACGCTCCAGATGCGATTGCCAAGGCATAGTGCTGATCCCCTTCACCCATTTGACCTACGACGCTGGCCTCACCGGTCAACGTATTCAATGTGTAGAGATTCCCGATCGAGGCAGCATTGTCCAAGGCTGTCAGGTAAAGCGTCCCCGTGACATCGTCGAAGTCCAATCCTACAACGCCGGCCGCATTGAAACCGAGCGACCCGATAGACGCTGCCTCTCCAGTATGCTTGTCGATTGCGAACAGCCGGTCACCGAGCACATCGACCCCGAACATGCGGCCAATTGGATCGACGGCAATTCCGAAGATCTCCACCCCTTGTGCAATACTCGGAAGCTCGCCAATCGTCGTTGCCAGGATCTCATGCCCCATATCAATGCGAGCCAGGAAGAAGCGTGTCTCAGGGAAAATACCGAAGGTGTTGGTCCCGACCGCATACAGCGTGTTTGTGGTTGGATCCCAAGTCATGCTGCGGAACACCCCGTTAGGAAGAATCTCTGGTGAACCGTGCACGCTACCATTACTGAACGACTGCTCGCCGCTTGCTGTGTCGATGGTGAAGAAGGAGGCGTTAACGTCATCGATCAGAAATTCCCGGCTGAAGTCGCTCCCGACGAATGCCCCGGCAAATCCATTTAAGCCGTGCATGTTACTGACCTGCTCCGTATCGCCCGGATTCGCAAGATCGTTAAAGCGGTTGTAGCGAAAACCAGCAGGTATACCGAGAAAGTCGACCCGTACGGCAAAAGCCTGCGTGGCAAAACTTGAGGATGGGTTCTCTAAACGGCTGGCCCGATTGATGCGCAACTTCTT
Organism: uncultured Verrucomicrobiae bacterium; assembly: GCA_963803285.1. Classification (GTDB taxonomy): domain Bacteria; phylum Verrucomicrobiota; class Verrucomicrobiia; order Chthoniobacterales; family UBA10450; genus Udaeobacter. Next base: position 67,024 of record CAWDMG010000009.1, read on the forward strand.
CCGAGGCGCCAAACTCGACAGGTCCGTGCTCTTATCTAGAAACTTGCCCGCATTTTCGTTCGTGGTCACGCGACTCGAAGCTAACGGGAAATGCGACCTGGTGCTCAAAGGGGACTCTCCTGCCTTCCACTGCAGATCGAGGGCGCCTGTGTTGCTTATCGTCAATGGAGCCGAAGTCATACCGCCCTGTTCAACGGTTGCTTCCAAGGCTTCGGGGCTGACTGCAATGGCGGGTACATTAACGTTGAGCGTCGCCGTCGCGAGCGACGCGGCATGAAAGAAACCCGTCGAAGACCATGTTAGACCTGATTCGGGATCGACCGGCTGATGAAATGGAAGACTGCGCCACGGTCCGCCGAAACCATCGTTAAAAAATTGTTGAAATCCTATGGTTGCGCTGCCGCCACGATCCCATTCCGGGTGCTGTGGGTTGCCGAATACGGTATTCAGATACTGGAACGAGATGGTACCTGTTGTTTCATCGAGAATAGCTTCGAAGGTAACTCCACCAGGATCACTTAACCCGTTGTTGTAATGATCCTTTTGATTCCATTGAACGATGAACCGGCGGTTAGGCGCGTTGTTGACTACCTGGTAATAAACGTTCCCACCAGTGAATAGGTCGTCCCAGAACGGTGCGATCATTCCAGTGGAGCGTATCTGGTCAGTTGGAATCCCTAGATCCTGATGGAAACCACCGCAGGGTTTGGACCAATCGAATAGCATGAAACCATTGTTGTTAATACAGAGCTGGTCCGAGCTCGTTCCGAAAAGGTTGAACCGGAAAGGCATCGTCACGTTAGCCGAACCATCGTCATCCAAGTCGAGCGGAGTGCCGGAGCCAGAAATGTCGGTGAACTGGAAGCCTTCAACGCCTGGGAAGTACCACGGCAGCACATCTGTTGCTTCCCAGTCGGCAGTGATCGTCTGCGAGCTGGTTGCTGTCAGCAGTCTATTGAACTGGAGAGTCCCCCCGGGTTGCAACGGCTCAAAGTTCAGCCGTCCCAATCCTGTGGTGTATACGCACGCCTCGTTGCAACCCAGTCTGCTCAAGTTGTCACGCAGCCAGTGGAAGTCGAGCGTTGCGTTGCCGACATTGGTAATCTTATAGCAAACGTTAACGGCAGTGCCGGTGTCCACGTCCAGCGTCGTTGCCGTGCCGCATTGATCGGGGTCACCATTGTCCACGGCCAGCGTGACGGCCAGATTGATCTCGGCGTTCTCGTTGCCACAGCCGACCGCTTTGCCATGACCGGTCACGGCGCCGCACACTTGGAACAGGTATTGTTCCGAACCTTCACCGGCGATCGGTTTTCCGTCGGTGAGACAGGTTCCAATGTCAGACCAGTCAGTGCAGCCAGTTCCGAACCCGTCGCCAGGGTTACGCCAACGGGCATTTTCGCCGTCGATGAAAGGTGGCGGCAAAGGACTGATGGCGGCCCATCGTAGCGGACCGTTACTCCGCTGCAGGGACACCCAGTAAATACCCTGGCCGAGCACGCACGGTTCCGGCAAAGGCACACGGAGCAGTGTAATGCCGTGCATGGCGCCGCTGATGGCGTTGTAAGTGCAGACAGCCTGGGCCCCTGGTTGGCCGTTATCGTCGGGATACACGCGGATGTCCAGGACAGGGAGTTCAGTTGTAAAAAGGCCGAAGTCTCCCAGTCTGAGTTCGAAATTGAACTCGCTGATCGTCCAGCCCTTCTGGTCTGGGATGGGAAAGTCATCGGCTCCTTCGGCATCGAAAGCGCCGGGTGGAACAAGGCGCTGTGTCGGCGCGCCTGACCCTGACCCGGTTTGCCCAGCGAAAAAGAGGCTCTGGTTAAAGAGAATCCGCGTACCCTCGCCCGCTGTAACTGTCAAGGTGAGCGGAACGGTAACCATCGGGTTCACGGGATCGTTGCTGGTCAAACACAGGGTCGCCGTGTATGTGCCCGAGAGCACATTGGCTGCGTTGAACGTGACGGTCATCTCTTGAGATTGGCCGGCGGCAATCGAACCACCGAACGGCTGTGCGCTTATCCATTGGCTCGGCAACACGCAACCAGGCCCTCCGAATTGGTCCCAGTTCAGCGTCGCCCCTCCCAGGTTGGCGATGGTGAGTATTCGGCTCTCCATCTGACCTTGCTGAAGCGTCACTGATAAGCTGTTGGGAGTCACAGAGATCACCGGGTCCAAGCCGGCGGGATTCGCCTGTCCACGGCGAGCCCGTCCACTCTCGGCCGACGTAGCAAATAGCGCCAGAAACACGCCAACGAGGAAAACACTTAACCCGACTAGAACGCGCAGATTGACAAATGCGGATTGAGACGTGGATTTCTTTTGCATAACTCCGTTAGAAAAAAGACCCCTCCGTCTTGTACTGTGCGAAATCCGCGAATCTGTTACGCAGAAATACTATCGGCGGATTAATAAAAATTGCCGGCTTCGCCAACCCTTGGGGGAGCACGTAGTCTGCTCTTGAGATTTACGGCCGGGGCACTGGAGTCGGCCGAGGTCTCGATGTAGGAGCAATTCTCGGTGTTGGGGTAGGCGGCTTTGCTACTCTGGAGGGAGCTATTAATTTGGCGAGGAAAGTTTCCTAACTCTCCAACGCGATCTGAACTTAGTATGAGTGCGGGTCTGTGGCTTGATTCAAGCAAAAGAGGCACATCGCAAATCGCGTGTGCCTCAGCTCCCGAGTAACCCCGCATTACGCGGATACAGCGGTTGGATTGTTCGAATGAAAGGTTTCCCCGTGATCTGCTTGGAACGGTTATGGTACGTGTATGGTAGTCGTGGCCGGCGGCGATGCGTTGCCTGCGGTATCCGTGGCGATAACCTCGATGGTGTTCTCGCCCGACACACCATAAATGCTGCTGATAAAACCCGAGCCGAAGCGGACTTCCTCGAGGTGGCCATTCAGGTAAACGTCGTAGCGAATATTCTCCTGCCGATCGAAGTCATCGGTGGATTGGGTCCACCACAACTGGAACTCAAGGTCGCCGTAACCGAACGCTTGCAGGTTAGCCGGGGTGTTCGGCGGGGTGTGGTCGTTGGGATTGGGCGGCAAGGTCGTGATCGAAACGGGATTGGAGAACGGCCCCTGCTGATTCCTTGAATCGTAGCCCCGGACCGTGACTGAATTGGTCGTCGCCGGCTGCAGGAACCTGATCGTGTATGCCAGGACGTTTCTCCCTGTCTGGACATAAAGATTGCCGTTCACCCAGACCTCGTAAGACAACAAGCACCCGCCGTCCTCGGCTGGAGTCCAGGCGATGGAAGCGTAATTGGATCCAACCTCCGTGACTGAGACCCCCGGCGCGGTCGTTGGCGGACTCGTATCGGAAAGCGTTCTGGTCACTAGCTGCGACTGCCCGGAAGGCCTTCCCGATACGTCTCTCGCATAAATGAAAAACCAATATTCATTGGCCGCACCTAGTCCGGTGAAGGTGTGGCTGGTGGCCGTTCTGGGCAGGACTGCGGGAGGGGCCTGGTTAGTGCCCGAGAGATAGTAATTAAAGTCTTCCAAAGTGAAATTGACCGGGTCCCACGCCACCGAAACAGTGCAGGTCCCCAGCGCCGTCACCCGGAAATTACCGGGGGCGTGTGGGTCTGGTCTTGGGGTTGCGGTCGGGGCTGGGGTTGGGGTTGGTCTGGGCCTGGGTCCGGCCGCGTCGGTGGGCGAGCCGAGGACCATTATGAGGACCAGGACCGCTGCGGCGAAATGGGCCACGAACGATGAAACAAGCAGGTTGGTCTTATTGTTTGTTCTGACTTCTTCAATGCTGAACATAAGGTGATTTCCTTTCGGCGGTGATTGGTGAACTTGGTCGGTGAATAGGGCCACTCATTGTTGTACTGTGCGAAGTCTGGCGATTTGTTACGCGGAAAATCGCCTTCGCCGGGAATTAGGTACCAATTTACCTGGGAGCGAGCGAGGCGGCCAATTCTTCGAAGCACGGCTCGCCTCGAAGAGGATCCCATGACGGTAGCAGTTTCAATTGACCATAGCTGACTTCTCTCGAATGGATCCTGGCTCTGGCAAGCTGCTCGCAGGCAAGATCCTTTTCGCCAACCCAAGCAGCGATCATCGCAAAATAGAGGACGATACTGCTGCCACTCAGCGCATCCTTTGTTATCGGAAGCAGCTCAACGGCCAGCCGGCCTTCCCGTAGCGCCTCATCTTTCCGTTCGAGAGCAGCGTCGATTAAACCAAGCACAGACAGCGCCGGCGCGTAATTCGGGTGGGCTTGCACGACTTTCTCCTGCTCAGCTCGAGCAGCGGTGAACGCCGCCACCGCTTTCTCATGATCATTGGCCATTCGCGCAATGAGACCTTCCACGAAAGGGCGACTAAATTTTACGATATCAAAACCGTATTTGTTTTCGCCGAGCGCTGCCAACGCATCGGCAGCGCCGGTCGGGTCGCGTTCAGCGAGTGCGCACGCAAGCCAGTTATCGGCCACATTCTCAACATCAGCAGGATTCTTCTTGCGGATCTCATCGATCAATTGGTGCAGAGGCCGAGTATCACCTCTCGAATCGAATTCCACGTAAGCGCGCACGACTTTTGTTTGTACATCGTCAGGTTGGACCGCGAGCGCGCGATCCAAGGCCGCCTTTTCGTCGGCGTAACGCCGGAGATAATCGTAACTAAGCGCCAACTGCAGCAGCGTGGAAAAGTTGAGTGGGTCAAGGTCGGCCGCGCGCTCCAGGTTCTGTAATGCATCTTCTTGCTTGCCCTGGCGACGCAGAATGGAACCCTTCAACCCGAATATTTTCGGATCGTTAGGTAGTGTTTGGCTCGCTGTGGCGAGTTCAGACAGCGCGCCTTCATAATCGAGGTAGCCCATATAAAGATTCTCCGCCCGGGCGAGGTGGGCTTCACCCGCGTCGGGACGAAGGCGCAACGCGGTTTGGACGGCTGCGTCCGCCTGTGCCAAGCGCGCAGGCGTTGTGTCGATACCAAAAAGATAAAGCTGCTCATGTGCCCTGGCGAGTTGGCAATAGGCTTGAAAGAAGGCCGGATCATGCGCCACTGCCTGATTCAGTAGATCAATTGCCTGCAGGAAGTTCGGTTTTGCGCCGGTCGTAAAATTCGTCTCTATAAGGAGAAGATTCTTGGCGCGGCTGTACAAATTAAAGGCGGTGAGATCGGCAGTCGGTGGACGGTGGATCGCCAACCTCTCAGCGGATGAGATTTTTGCTCGAAGCTGTTCCGCGACTTCTTGTGCAATTTTACCCTGGATCCCGAATACGTCCTTCAAATCGCAGTCGTATTGCTCAACCCAGACGTGTGCATTGGTGCGGGAATCAATTAGCTGGACATTCATGTGAAGCCACGAACCCGTCTTGCGCAGACTGCCAGCTAAGACATGAGAGACTTGCAGCCCTTTTCCGATTTGGCGAATGTCGCGTGCTGCTCCCGGCGAATATTGCATCACGCTAGTACGGCTGATGACTTTGAGATCGCGAACTTGCGCCAATTTCGTCAAGAGATCGTCCTGAATACCGTCGGCAAAAAACGCGTCATCTCTATCGTGGCTTAGGTTTTCAAACGGCAACACGGCAACACCCCTTGCCGAAGGCTGTCCCATCGGCCCGACTTTCCAAACGATCACAATCACTGCCACCGCCAGGGCTGCCAAAGATGCCATCAACCCCGTAGCGAGCGGGTTTCGGCGAACCCACTTCTTTCCACGACTGAAAATTCCTGCGCGCCGCGCACGAATCGGCTCATGTTTGAGCCACCGGCCAAGGTCCTCGGCCAATGCCAGGGCGGATGGATAACGGCGCTGCGGGTCTTTCTCGAGGCACTTCAGACAGATGGTTGTTAGGTCGCGGTCTATTTTTGGGTTCCACAGGCGCGGTTGTCGTGGCTCGGTTTCCAAAAGGAGCCGGATCGTGTCGTAGGTTGTGCCGCCTGCAAATGGTGGATGACCAGTAAGTAAATGGTAAAGCACCGCGCCCAATCCATAGACATCAGTCGCGCTGGTTAGCTGGTTGTTATTCCCCAGGGCTTGTTCCGGGGCCATGTAACTCGGCGTGCCTAGCGTTTCAATCGTGCGTGTGACAGTGCTCTCCGTTTCAGTGAGCCGCGCCAGGCCGAAGTCGGTAAGCTGCGGTTCGCCTTTTGCATCTACCAAAATGTTTCCTGGCTTGATATCTCGATGGAGAATACCGCGTTGGTGCGCGTAATGCACAGCGTGCGCGAGCTTGGCAATCAATTCCGCTGTCGGGCGGATCGGCAGAAGCTCGCGCCTAACGAGTTGGTCAAGTGGGGCGCCTTCGACCAATTTCATGCTGAAGTAGCACGACCCCTCACACTCGCCAATTTCGTAGATCGGAACAATGTTCGGATCATCCAAACTCGCCGCGGTTTCCGCTTCCAGTCGGAATCGCTTGAGACGCGGTTGCTTAGTCCAGTGGACTCCGCTGAGAACCTTTAATGCTACGGTGCGATTGAGACTTTTCTGTCGCGCGCGATAGACAACGCCCTGGCCTCCGCGGCCGATTTCTTCCAGCAATTCGTAGTCGCCCAGACTCCCTGGCGTGCTGGTCTTATCTGGTGCCCCGTTGCTCTTTCGGGCGCCATTTACGTCGACGCGCACAGACTCGCTCGTCCGCCCAGAGTCGTTTACCTCTGAAAATAGCCCAAGACCGGTCTCAAGCAGGCAGGCGGTACAAAGGCCTTCTGCCGCATCGGCAAAAATTTCCGCGTCGCATTTTGGGCAAACGTTCGGCACGAATTTCACGGGTCGGCCTCGGATTGATCTGCTAAAAATATGTCACACAATTCGCTGTCATTACGATCGCAGCACAGTAATCAGATGACGCAACTCATCCTCAATCTCGCCAGGATCGGCGACGGTGTGACCAATCTCCTCGCGCAGTAACATCTGATAACGATGACGGAAACGGTGGAAAGCCTGTCTGAGCGCGTTGTCCGTCATACCCAATCTCGCAGCGATTTCCGCACGCGATGGCGCATCGGGCTCGTCTGGCAACAATAGTTTGAGAGAATCAAAGAGAAACGCGTTGCCAGTCGCGCGGTACTCATTCTTTAGGCGCTTGAGAACGTGTTCGATGAGAGCCAAAGCCCATCGGCGTTGATACAGCCGATCGGCGCTCAACGAATCAACGAGTCCACCGGCGGGAAGATCAGCGCGCTCAGTCGCATGCAACTCTTCCAGCGGAATCAACCACTGTCCGTGGCCCCGCTTGATCGTCATCTCCCGGCGTCGTTCGCCTCCCAGAAAATGTTTAAAGGATACCAGTAGGTAGGAGCGCAGGCGTCCTTTCTCTTTGCGGACTGCGTCCAAGTCGCGACGTGTGAGTAGCAGCTGAAAGAAACCCTGCGTTGAATCTCGCGCTTCTTCTGGGTCGGAACCTTGTCGCCGGGCAAAAGCGTACAGAGGTCGCCAGTAAATCCGACAAAGTTCTTCCAGCGCTTCTTCCGCCCCGGCCGATTGCCCCTGCGCAATTAATACGAGGCTCCAATGCGTGGTCGCAAACGCATCGGCTTTGGTTTGGACGTCCGCTGTTGGAAGAACTCTCCGCCGCGAACGCAAACCGCTGCCATTGCACGAAATCTCCTGCTTGTTAGCCACCATACCCCGTGTCCGAAACGGTACTTTCGGCGGCAAATCTGGTCAATGAAAGAGCCGCGGATCCTGGCTCGGAAAGCTTCGAAATAGTAACAGGACTGTTACCGAAAATGCAGACCGAACACAAAATGGTGAGCGCACGCCCTTGCCGGGACAACACCCTTTTTGGCAACGGTCAAGGTAGCGTGCGCCCCCAATTTTACAGCGTCCTCAATTTTCGTCCTCGGTAATTAGACCAAATAGGCCGTGCTCTTCGTCGGCGATTCCGGCAGTGAAGTAGACTCCGTCCCCGAGAGGAAGAAGATCCCACAGGCCATCAAATTGCAGCGGCGTGCCATCGGCTCGCATCAGCGTCTCGATAAAAGCGCCGGTCGCCGGGTCGTAGTTGTTGATGCGACCATCTCCGAAATTGCCGACCCAAAGTCCGTCCTCTACCAGCGCAAGTCCCCACGGTGCGTTGAGCTCGCCGTTTGAGATCAATCGTCTGAGGAAATTGCCGCTGGTGTCAAAGACATTTACGAAACCACAGCCGGCGCACGCAACGTCATCTTCGCGCCGGTGATCCTGCTTGGCATAGGTCACAAAAATTTCGCCATTGAAATTTCTGATGCCGAACGGCGCGTACCCAGCCGGGAGGTTCGGGTCCACAAAGCCGTTGGGATTTACCTGATGAAAGTTTTCATCGAAGGTTTGCACCTTGCCTGTATGGAAATCTGTCGCATACAGGAAATTGTGACCGTCAGCGACGCCGAGCGTTGCGCCTTTGTAAATGGCGCGGTTAACGCCGTGGTTTGTACCGTTGTCGACGGCAATGATCGCGTGTGTTTGATCCAGCGTCGGGTTCCAGCCTGAGATGGAACCATCTTCGCTGACGAAGATGAAGCGAGCGGGCGCCGAGTTTCCATTTTTTGTCACTTGGAAGAACGCCGTGCCGTTGAAGACCTGTCCGGTGGGATTGCCCACGCCTCTGTTCCGCGCAGCCGTTGGGATCTCTACTACCAGCGAAAGGGCTGTGCCATCCTGATTGTAGAGTGTTGAAATACCGGTGCCGTTGTTGCTGACCCAAATGTTCCATTCGCCGAGACTGCCATGCCCCAGGGATTGACAAGGTTTGGATCGACGTGCTGCGCAACGCCGGGAATGTCCGATTGAAAATTTGTCCACGAGTACGTGTCCGCGCGTGCAGACGCGATCGTGAACATCGCTGCTGCTAACCAGAGCAGAGCGATCTTCGAGTAATGATTAGTCGTTTTCATAAGAGTTGAAGTGTTTATTCGCAGAAGGAATCGTATCGATGAGGGCGATGCGGCGGATTGGAAAAGTAACGCGGTTGTTACCTTCACAGCGCGCGGTGCGATACGCGAGGTAACAAGGCGATTTGCTTGAGTGATGTCGCTCGCCGGCCGAGCGACAACCTGATCGCCATCGCCAACAATCAAGGGCAAACATTTCCATACACCGGCGGCGTTAGCACGTTCGATGGAACAACCTGGCTACATTATACGCCTAAGAATTCTCCGCTGACGCACTGGCAGGTGGTTGCCGTCGAGTTCGATGCGAACGGTAATCTCTGGGCTAGTCCATTGAGCACAGGCGTGGTTCAGATCATGATCGGCAACACAGCGAACACCAACGCCAACGCCAACGGCTAGTCCAACTGCCACACCAGCAGTTACTCCAAGCGCGACACCAACTGCCACTCCAACAGTTAGTCCAACTGCGACACCAACGGCTACCGCGACGCCAAGGCCTAGCCCGTCACCAAGGGGGTCCCCAGGACCGCGGCCTCGGGGAAATCCGACACCAAGACCTTGAGTTTGCGGTTTGGAGCGGTGGAGCAGAAACACTAGTTAGGCGAAGAAGGCAAATGAGCACACGCCGGTTTGTAAAACCTTGCAGCTTGACCACGGAAGTCCGGAACCTGATCAAGCTGCAAATGTGTTATCGCTTCGGGAGCGTTCGAACGTAATTAACCAAATGCCAGCGATCTGTTTCGGAAAGTCGTTTCCCGTATGCCGGCATCGGTTTTTTTCCGGTTGTAATCTTCCAGAAGAGGGCTCCGTCCGATTCCGTTGCTAGCTGTGGATCGGAGAGTTTGGCCGGGTGAATATTCAGCTCGATTACGGCAGGACCGTCCGCGTCCCCGCCCTTACCGTGACACATTGCGCACGTTTTCGAATAGATCTTCTGGCCGGCAGCAATCGAGTCGTGGGTCGGCGCGATCGGATTCTTTTTCGCTGCGCTTGGAGCAGGGCTAAGCCATTTCCCAGACATTGAATCTGCCTGTGCTGGGCCACCTGAGTAGGCCAACGTGAGCACGGCCAAGATCAAAAGCAGGAACAAAACAATTTGCGATCTTTCAATCAATATTCGCCGAATTGACATGGCTGTTTTTACTGTGAAATGCGGCTAATACGATCAGACTAAGGTTACGCGCCTGTTACCTTTGAATTGGCTCAGTCCCTTCGCGTGGCTGACTTAGTAAAGCCCAACATTAATTCAGATCGTACACTTCCACGAGAGCGACGCCCATGGTGCCATTAACACCGCGCACGATTGCTGTGTAATTGCCTGCTGGTAAATTTGCTATGATGGCAGATTCCCTTCCATCTGCTGGAGCCAGTCCGGTATTGAGAATTGCCATAACCTGGTCGTTCATAATGATCCCGCCGATTATTGTGGTCTGCCAGTTGTTGTTGGAGGCAATCAGAGCTCCGGTGCCGTCGTGCAGTTCGAGTGTTGGATCAGCTAACACGTTGGGAACGCCGAATTGAGTGAGCTCGGGGCCGATGGCGCGAATGATCACTCTCTTTGGTCTATTTCCTGCAACGATGAAACCGCCAATCATCACGTTGTCGTTTATCTGCACGAAGCTGCGAGTACTAAGGTTGTCTAGCTTGGAATCACTGCCGGGATTTAGATCGTACACTTCCACCAGTCCAACTCCTCTGGTGTTGCTCACACCGCGTACGATGGCGGTGTAGTTACCAGCTGGCAGACTTGCAATGATGGCAGACTCTCTGGGGTCCATGGGAGCGTGACCGCTGTTGATGATTTGTTGGACCTGACTGTGTATGATTATGCCTCCGATTATCGTAGTCTGCCAATTATCGTTGGAGGCGATCAGACCTCCGGCGCCGTCGTGCAGTTCCAATGTCGGATTAATCAGCACATTGGGGACGCCGAATTGAGTGAGCTCCGGGCCGATGGCACGAATGATTACGGTCTTACGTTCGGTTCCTTGAACGATGAAGCCACCAATCATCACATTGTCATCTGTTTGAACAAACGAGCGAGTGCTGATGTTATCGAGCGTAGCCGTTGGGATCGGTGTAGCTGTCGGTCTCGGCGTGGTCGTCGCGGTCGGCCTGGGTGTAGCCGTCGCTGTCGGTCTCGGCGTGGCAGTTGCGGTTGGCCTAGGTGTAGCTGTCGCAGTGGGCCTAGGGGTAGGAGTCGGCGTGGGTGTCTCAGATACGACGGTTACAGTCCCTACCATGTTGCAGCATCCACCGTGCGGAACGCAGTAATATGGGAACGTGCCCGCACTGTTGAACGTGCGAGTGAAAGTATCCCCCTGGGCGCGAAGTCCAGAATCCCAGATGCCGTTGGGCATTCCCGGGGACCCGGACGTGGTTGTGTGGCCGCTGGAACTCCAAGTCCATTTCACTTTATCGCCTGTGCGAATCGTGACGGTTGACGGAGAGAAAACGAGATTGCCGTTCGGCGCAATAGTTACGTTGAACGTCGTTGCACTTACCGACCCAGGATACCCGATAAGCGAAACAGCCGTTGCTAAGAGCAGGATAACATTCCAGGAAGAGATTTTCATTGCAGCCCCCCATTTGGTAGAATTCAGCGATTCAACGCGATGAGAATGCAGTCAACTTGTCACTGGCTGCAATTTCGCAAAGGTAACGCAGCTGTTACTTCAGATGCGAGCCAGCGGCACGCACGGCCCTCAGGGAGCGCCGCGACCCCCTGGCATCTGTACCGGGACAGTCATCCTCGCCGTTGCGAGTTCGTACCACGGCGACCAGGAATTTTGCCCTCCGGGCCGCCCATGGTATAGCCTACGTGGCGAATGGTTTGAATCAGGGGAGGCTCACCGAGTTTTTTTCTGAGTCGACCAATGAACACCTCAACCAGCTTGGTATCGTATTCGTGCGCGTGCTCCCACACGCGTTCGCACAGCTCCGTGCGTGTGAACACGCGGCCTGGTTCCCGCATTAGCACCTTTAACAACATCAACTCGCGCGGAGAAAGCTCGATCCGCTGCATGTTTCGATGAACGTCGTGCGTCGATAAATCGAGCGTGATATCGCCGAAGCGCAAACAGATCACCGGTTCCTCCGGATACCGGCGCCCGAGCGCGCGGACGCGCGCGACGAGTTCACGCATGGCAAATGGCTTGGGTAAATAATCGTCGGCCCCGAGTTGCAAGCCGGTTACTCGATCTTCGACGGCACTGCGCGCCGGTCAGTAACAGCACACGACTGGCAAGATGTTGCTCGCGCAGGCGCCCTAACAGTTCGAAACCATCAATACCAGGCAGGCGAACATCGAGCACAATTAGATCAAAAGACCCCTTGCGCACTGCCTCCAATGCGGCTTCACCACTGTGAACGGTTTTCTGATCATGACCGTCCTCGGTCAGTGCTGCGGCGATTTGCCGCGCCACGGGAAGCTCATCTTCAACGATCAGGATTCTCACGAGTTTATCGGCAACATTGGACGATTAGAAGCGAACGGTAAACTGTGTAGCCAGCAAGTGGTTGTCTTCGCCAGGAGCAGTGGTTTCATGCTGAAAACTGTATTGTAATTTTAGCTGCGCGTGCGTGGTGAGACGGTAGGTAGCGGCGACGTCGATTCTGTTGAGGTCTGGGCTCCAGCGTTGTCTGCCACCGTAACCATTATTGATTGTGTTGAATAGTTGCTGGTTCCAACGAACAGCGCCAAACAGTTGCGGCGTAAATTTGTATTTCGCTTCGACGTAATAAGCAAACGTGTCTGCATCTCCCACGTTCGGGACTTCAAAACGCGCTTCATAAAACTCGGCCCATAGTTGCAGGTGATGCCATGCGAAGCTGATGTCTTGTCCAAGAACAAACTCTCGATAGTCGCTGATGTCGCGGCCGGGCGGCAGCGACGATTGTGCTTCACGCCGAAAATATGGACCCTCGCTACCCGAGAAGCCGAAATTCCAAGCTTCGTTAGGCCGGAATCCGACACGGCTGCTAAAAGTCGGATTTTCAAAGCCATTCTCGGTAATATACCAGGATTCGGGACGCGAAGAGAGTGACGCATTCTTCATTTCGACGGCGTAATCAAATCGACCCAATCGGCCGGAAACAGAAATCCCGCTGGCGTAGTCAGGTCCCCAGATCACTGGATTGAAGGCGTACTTTCCCTGCTGAAAGTAAGGTGCATAAATGAAATACAGAGGTGAATAGGGGGCGTACTTGTCCTGAATGGCAGTTACATTTTCATAAACCAGCGGCGCGTTGATGAATGGATTGTCCCACGGTAGGTGTCGGGGGACCCAATTGCCAACGACGGTCGCGAATTTGCCGAACTGCAGTGTAAAACGGCCGTCCTGCCATGGGGTAATTCGAAGCGCATACTCGTCCAAGCGAACGTCGGCGCCGTGGTCGCTCGGATCGAACCCGCGATCCAGTCGTGCTTGCGCGAAGAAATACACTTGCGAGCCGGCTTGCGCGTCCAGAAACAGGGTAAGACGCGGATTGAAGAGATTGTCGATTTCTGAATCGATGAGACCGGGCGCGGGCTGTTGAAAATTATAAAATTCCAGATCCACTGTGCCGCTCAATCGCGCGCGAAAGTTATTCTGAAACCCCGAGATCGTCAGTGTGCTGTCGAGGCGGTCGAGAGCATCATCGATGTCGAAAGCGCACGCCGTGCACGCGAAAATGCACAAGCTGAAGATCTGCGCCTTCATGTAACTGCATTAACACCGTTAGCGGTGGAAAAGCGCACTTCGAATTCTGTCCAATCGTTTTCGGAACGCACCAGGCGCAACTTACCGCCATGCAATCGGGCCAGTTCGCGCGCCAGATTCAGGCCGATCCCGTGACCCGACGCGGCGGAGGGACTCGAGCTGTGATGGAACCGTTCGAAGATGTTTTCGCCCGGCGGAATCGTACGACCAGTGTTTCCGATCGTCAGCAGGACATCGCTGCCGTTGCCACGTGCGCTAACCCGAATTCGTCCGCCCGCGCGATTGTACTTTCGCGCGTTCTCCAGAAGATTTTGTACGATGAGCGATGTGTAGCGCTTTTCTCCAGCGACAAAAAGCCCATGCGGAAATTCCTTTTCAATCTTCACGTCCGGGGAATCAGGCAACGCGCCAAGATCATCCACCCATTCATCAACGAGCTGGCTAAGATTCACGGGGGTCGATGCGATTTGAAGGTGACCGGCATCCATTCGCGACAACAAGAGCAAATCGTCAATTACACCGGTTAACCGACGTGTTTGATGAAGCAGAGTGGACAACTCTTCGTAGACTTCCGGCTTAAATCCTTCGCGTTCCAGCAGTGATTCGAGACCAATCCGAAGGACCGTCATCGGGCTTTTCAGCTGGTGCGACGCGTCGGCTGAATATCTGGTGGATCGCTCCAGTTCCTCGGCGGTAGATGCCAGAGCGGCCTCGGCCCGTTCTCGTTCTGCGCGATTTTCTTCCGAATCGAGCGCCAGTTTTTTCACCGGCGCGGACATGCTGCGTGCCACAAAATGGCTTGCGACGAATCCGCCTAACAACAGAAGTGCGCCGGCGCCGCCGATTTGCCAGCGGAGACGATCCAGTTGTGCCGTCCACGAGGCAAGAGGATACAAACAAATTTCGTACGCGGGTGGAAACAGGGACCCGGGATTGAGGCGCTTATGAAACAATAGCTGAGGCGCACCAGCTACTTCCACGCGAAAATAGTTTTGCTCTGAATCAGAATTAGCGAGCGCAGGTATTATCTTCTCGTTAAGGGAACTTTGCGCGGAGGGCGTAAGCGCAGGCAGATGCAGGTGGCCATCCACCCAAATGCCACTTTGCATTCCAGTGCTTTTGTTTTCGAGCTCAAAAGGCTTGAACCCGATTACGAGCGCCGAAACCAGATCGCCTGTGTCGGTCGAGAAGATCGGCACCGCTATCACTTCGTGGATAGAGCCAGCAGATTGAATATACCCGATCTGCCGTGTGTCGGGTAATCTTGTCAGCGAAAGTTGAGCTTCTGTCGCTTGGTCCAATTCTCCTACATCCGAGGGATCGAGTGGCTTGATGACTGCGCCGGTGTCGTCGAGGAAGCGATAAAATCTGGCGTGTAAAGATCGTGCTGCCTGCTCGGGCGGCGGTTCCTCGCCTTCCATGAGATCGCGCAACTCATCCTTCGCGCTCGGATACAGCAGATCGATTGCGTCATCCTCGATGGCGGCGTGAATCCGCGGCTTCGCTACAAGTATGTTGCAGCGGTCTGCGAGTGCGGCGTGGCGCAGTTCCTCAACTTTGTGCATCGAAGAAAGCTCGGTCTGAAATGTCTGCTGCAGGTTTCGCTCAGCGTCCGCGGTGACTCTGCGTTGTGCCAGATAAAACCCGAGCGCAGTCAATGTTGCTACAATCACCATGATTGCGGTGAACAATCGTGTGCGAAAGCTCGCGACCTCTTTGTTTCTCGTTGCAACCGCGGCGCTCATGGCAAATCAACGTGCAGCGTTTGACCGTCCTTTAAGTCGATTGACTTTTCGCGCGTAGTTTTGCTGTCGATCCAAGCCTTCAGTGTGTAGCGACCTGCCGGAAGGTTATCTAATCGAAAGCGGCCGGCCGTGTCCGACATAACGAAGTACGGCGTGTTCAACACGAGGATCAATCCGCGCATATGCTCGTGAATATCGCAGCGCAACGTCACCAAGCCCGGTTGATCAAACGTCACCGATGGGGTCGGACGTTCCTCTGGGCGATAACGGCCGAGATCAAATCGCTTGGCGGGTGAATAGGAAAAGATGTTGTGATACTGGTCATCGAGATTTGGGAATTGAACTCTGGTCCCCACCTCTATCGGCAGGAGCGCTGGAATGAACGTCAAATCCTTTTGTTCGACTTCTTTCGTTGGCAACGAAGCTGGTCGCGCGAAATTGCCTTCAAGATAGATCACGGCCAGCGGCGGCTGCGTCGAAAGAACTCCGGCCTTGGTTACGATCTCGTATCGTTTTGCCTGAACCGGCGCCGAGCGCGATTTCGGAAGTTCCACGCGTCCCTCGACAGCCGCGCCCGCGAAAAGCGAAGCGGGCATAACGGATAAAGCCGCATTTAGCCACAGCAATCCCTGCCGGCGCATTTGCTTGCTAGTTTACAGGCCTTTACCTAAACGGAAAGTGTCTGAACAATGCGGGGTTTAACTATCCTAGTGCTAGCACTTGGGTTTCAGGGTCGCCATTGCAGGTAAGGTGAAGAAAATTGTGGCGATCAGACTCCAGAAAATGCCGATGGCGCACGCTATGCCCAGGCCAGTGAGCGCCGGGTTCCGTGCAAGAGCGAGCGACCCGAAGCCGCTGATCGCTGTCAGCCCCGCGAGCAAGACCGGTTTCACCACCCCGGCCAAGTCATGCTCGATGTCCTGAGTTTTTTGCCAGACGAGCACGACGTAGATTCCGTAATCCACGCCGATTGCGAGCACCAGACGGAATGAGAGCACGTTGAGCAGATTCAAATGGATGGTTAGCAGCTTCATTGTAGCGATCATCGCTCCAATCCCGAACGCAAGTGTGATGATCTGAATCAGCCACAAACGAACGTCGCGATACAAAATAGCCAGCAACGAGATATCGAAAATGGCCATCAACGCGCTGATGATCAGGAGTTGATGGTGCGACCACGGTTGGAGATCGGCGAGCACGTAGGTCCAGCCCGTCAGAATCAAGGGAACGCCAGGCACGGATAGACCGCGTTGCAGCTCCTGGCTTTGCTCATGTGTTGTGAGCGGTCCGTTAGTCATAACAAATCCAGTCGTCAGCAACGGGTCTTGGCCAAAATAACGGTCGATCAAAAACCACCAGCTCGATGATTCAGGTAATTGGGTCCGCCAATTCGGCAATGGCACGCCGGGATCGGCCATGCGTTGTAAATCGTCGAGCAACCCGAACGCCGGAGCAAAGGCTTCTACGCTGAATCCCTCCGCCTCGAGAGTTTCGGTCAATGTTTCGTGTGCCGCCTGAAAATTTATACCGCGCAAACGGTCGCGATTTCGTCCCATCCAGACCGGCGACGGACAAAGTGCCGCGGGCGTGGAGAAACCCCTGATCTTTCCGGCTGCCTGGAATTCACGCCAATGCGCGGAAATTTTTTGCCAGTAGTCATGCAATTCCTGCGAGTTTGTGGCGCGAACGATCGCCAGCACCGGTTCCCAGCGGACCGGCATTTTTTTCATGATTGTTTCCAGCGCCTGACCTGCGCGAATGTTTTTCGGTTGGAGCGAGCGTGTGCTGGCTTCGAATTCGAGCGGAGGAACGGGTGAAAAGCCTATGGCAGTGAGCAGCAGCAAAACCGCGGAGGAAAAAATCAGCATGGGAGCCGGCCTGCGCACAATTCCGCGAACATATCTCGCTACCAGATCAAAGAGCCAGTCGCGGGCAATCGCGCCTTGTCGCTCGCGGACAAACAAAAATAAAATCGAGCACATGAACAGGCTGGCGACGAAAATGCCGATGGCAATTAGAACGCCGAGTTCGGCAAAACTCATCGCGCCACTCAGCACTAGCGCGAGAAAACCTACTGCCGTCGTAAGCGCGCCGAAAAAAACCGCCCGTCCAAGTTTTCCAACTGAAGTGGCGATGGCTTGCTGGTGTGGTTCGCCATCGGCGCGCGCCTGATGATAGCGTCCGATGGTGAGAATC
The DNA here is from genome assembly GCA_963803285.1 of uncultured Verrucomicrobiae bacterium. Taxonomy (GTDB): domain Bacteria; phylum Verrucomicrobiota; class Verrucomicrobiia; order Chthoniobacterales; family UBA10450; genus Udaeobacter. The sequence continues at coordinate 84,510 of CAWDMG010000009.1, forward strand.
GCGAAATCAACGCCAAGTCCGACCAGAATGGCGCAAAAGCCGACGCTAATCATGCTCAGCCGCCCGAAAAGAAGCTGTCCCGCAGTTAGCGCTACCAAAATTGACAGAAGAAGGCAAAACGCCATGCCCGCCAAAGGCAGCCATCGGCGAAACCCAGCGAAAAAAATCATGCTCACGAGCAGGACTGATCCAACCAATGTTGCGACGACATCGTAGCGCATGCTCAATGAAATTTCGGATACAAACGCCGAGCGCCCCGTTACGAGAATTTGCAGAGGGCTGCTGCCATCCCATCCTTCGGCGGCGGTTTTGCGAAACTCATTTACGCGCCGCATCAAGTGCTGGCATTCAAACGCGCTAATCGACTTTTGATTCGTCACCACCAGAAAGATTCGCATTGTGCGATCCGGTGAGGTGAGCGGTTGTTCCTGTTCGATCGCGGTGCTTTGAGCAAAAGGTTTGAGCGCGGGCGCAATCAATCCGAGTGGATCGAACGAAAGCTCGAACTGCGGCCGCGGCGAGCCCGCCTCGATCTGCTGGCGTAAACGATGAAGGCGATCGCGAATTTTGTCCGGTTGCAGAACGGACATTGCCTCGTCAAAAGCGCTCGGTTCCAGGTTGAGAAGCAACGGGACGGCGATCGATTGCAGATCGCGAATGCCATCCGCAGCGGTCATGGGGGAACCTGCGAGCACGCGCGCGCTCCACGCTTGTCCGCGCAGCCGTTCCGCAAACACCGGCGCGAATTCCTCAAGCTTATCGACATCCTGTGGATCCGAGACAAGCGCGAACGTTAGCTCACGTGTCTGTTCAAAATCGTGATCGTAGGTTTTCAGGCCTTGTACCGATGGAAATTTGCCGGGCAAGACGTTGAAGATCTCAGAATCCAGTCGCAACGACGTGAGAAGAATGGCGATGCAAACCATGGTCAGCACCGCCACACCGCACCAAACCAGCGTGCGACGCTGCGTGACGGTTCGGGCGATGAAATCGCTGATGCGCATGAGCAAGCCACCATTCAACACGAATCGGCGCGAAGATGCCAATGCTGCAGGTGCGAGATGCTATTCTAGGAACAGCGTCTCACAGAGACGCCCTCCAGTCATTAAGCCAAGCGGTAATTATAGGGCGTTTGTGTCAAACGCCTCCAAATCCTGTAGCGTCCGCTGTCCTCAGCGGAAAAGCGCGCTCAAAAGCGGAATAGAAAGCTCTCGCTGCCGCTGACGTATCGCAGCGTTTTTTGATTCGGCGCGCGAAGGAATTGATCGCGTAACGCGAGCCAACCGCGCAGCTGTGGCGGCGCGCTCACTGTAGGACCAGACCAATGCTGACCCGTGAAGCTCGCGTTGAATTCCGCAAACTCCGAATCTTGCCGGAGGGACAACAATGTGATTCCTGGGCCTTTCGACACCGTCAATTCAAAATCGCCCGTGTTCGACAAGCGAACTATTGCCTCGCCGATCAGCGTCGCCTTGGCTGTCCGATACATGAGCTGGCCAGTTTTGGTCTGCCATCCCGCAGCCGGCTCGGAGAATTGATGATGTGAAACGGAAGCGCAACTTGTTAGGCAAGAACAAGTGATCGCGACAATGGAAATGAGGTAGGGGCGATTGCCCTCAATCGCCCAAGCAACTGCCAGGGACACGCGGGCGATTCGGTGAATCGCCCCTACCTGTAATCTCATGGTGCCGTGTGTACGGTTTCCATGGGCGAAGACGTTTGTTCTTTTTTCGGCGTGAGCGTGAGCTTCGGTGCGATCGGGTGGTGGCGTTGCAGCCAAACCAGGAAATAAAACACCCACATCCGCCAGCGAATCGGGAAACTGTTGCCCACATTTCCGCCAAGCACTGCATTCACCGCTGGCGCGAGACCGAGCACGTTGCGCGGTGCGAGGAAAACTTCGATGAACTCCTTCGTGTACCACGCGTTGACGAACCGAAGATAAACGTCCATCGCGCGGTTTACTGATCGTTCGTAGCGCGCGAACAAGCGTTTTGCCTTGCGCGGGTGATCGAGCACTTCGTTCAGCGCGTCGGCGCATTTTTCACCGCTGAACACCGCAAGAAAAACGCCGCTGCTGAAAATCGGGTCGATAAATCCGGCGGCGTCGCCCGTAAGCAACCAGCGATCGCCGTACAAACGCGCGCTTCGATAGGAGAAGTCTGCTTCGACATAGATCTTCGAAACGCGCCGCGCTTTTGTCATTCGCTTCGCAATGGTTGGCTGTTCCGCCAGCGCTTGTTCGAGAAAATCTTCCGCGCTGAGCTTGGATTTACGAAAAGTGTCACTGTCGAGAACCACTCCGACGCTCGTTCGCTCATCGGTGAGTGGAATCAGCCAGAACCAACGATCAACGGCCCGAATCAAAACTGTCAGCGTGCCGTCAATCCCTTCCGGACGCCAGACACCATCGTAATGCGCGAAGATCGACAGCTTTTGAAGATGATCATAGGTTTTCTTGATTTGGAATTGCCTTCCGAGCACCGAGGTGCGTCCGCTGGCATCGACAAGGTAACGCGCCTGGATTGAATTAGCCGACCCGTTGGATCGCACCGACAGATCGACGCCATGGTTTGAGAACTCGACTGCGTCAACCGGGGTCTGCTCGTGCACTTCGGCGCCGGATTCGGCCGCATGATCCAGCAGCACTTTGTCGAAATCGCCGCGTGTCACCTGGTAGGCGTGATCGGTTTGCGAACGATAGCCGTCCTTAAAGTAAAACTTCGTTCCGGTATCGGAGCACGCACCCATGATTTCGCCGCCGTATTTTTTAACGAACCCGGCACTCAGAAATTTTTCGTGCAGCCCGAGCCGGGTAAATGCCTTCATGCTGAACGGCAACAGCGACTCGCCGATGTGAAACCGCGGAAACTTTTCGCGCTCGAAGAGAATCACACGACGTCCGGCACGCGCGAGCAGTGCAGCGGCCGTGCTGCCGGCCGGTCCGCCTCCTATGATCGCGACATCGTAAATGCTGCCTTTCATTTGGTTGATCTTAATAAAATATCTTGGCTTTGCTGCAACAAAAGCGGCGCAGCAGCGCCGCACTCCAAAACGTGACCGGTGACACTGCGCAAATGTGTCGCTTGCGTTTTGGAGTGCGCCGGTGCTCCGGCGCTTTGGGATTGTTGAGATTCCGCGAGTCCGCGTCGAACGCGGCATATCCGCGCGTTTTATGCTAAAGTTTGCGACGCAAGATGAAGCTGATCGATCGATTTATTAGCCGCGAATTGTTGGTGAACGTCGCATTTGCAATCGCGGTGCTGAGCCTGGTGCTCGTGGTCGGCAATATTTTCCGAAAGCTACTGCCGTTGCTGGTGAATCACGATGTGCCGATGGAATACTTGATCACGTTCATCGCCTACGTGCTGCCTTTCTCACTCATCTTCACCATTCCGTGGGGATTGTTGACTGCGATCCTGCTAGTGTATGGACGGCTCTCCGCCGACAACGAATTGATCGCGTTGCGCGCTAACGGCGTAAGCGTCACGCGCGTGTCTGTTCCGCTTGCGGGCATAGCGCTTGGTTGCACGGCGATTTGTCTCTGGCTCAATGTGCAGGTTGCGCCTGCCGCGCAGGAGAGATTGCGTAGCACCATTTTTGATCTCGCCACGAGAAATCCCATGGCGCTTTTCGGCAGCGATCAGGTCATCGATCAGTTTCCCGGCCGCAGGATTTATGTCGGCAAAAAAGAAGGCAACAAGCTCGAGAACATTACCGTGTTCGAGATGAACGAGAAGGCGTTGCCCGTAAAGGTCACGTACGCGCGCACCGGTATGCTCGAAGCGGATTTGGCGAATAAACAAATCCTGATGCGTCTGTATGGAGCTCGTTACCAGGAGCGCGACCCGAAAGACCCGTTCAACCTCCACAAGATCCGCGACGGCATTAACATGGTGGAAGGCACGTTGCCTATCAGCCTCGAAGAGCTGTACGACAAAGAGAAAAAACGACCGAGCCGTTCCGCTCTGTCGATTGAGCAATTGCTGGAGCAACTCAAGAGCGAGAACACGCGGGAACGCAGCGCCAGCCGCACGGAAATCAACAAACGATTTTCGTTTCCGTTCGCGTGCGTGGCTTTTGCGATCATTGGCGTGCCGCTGGGTGTGACGGCGCATCGCCGTGAAACGTCAATTGGCTTCGCCATGGGCCTGATTGTTGCCACCACCTATTTTCTATTCGTAATCGTTGGCGATACGTTGCGTGGGAATCCACATGCGCATCCGGAACTGCTCGTCTGGTTTCCGAATGTTCTGTTTATCGTGCTCGGTGTGTTCTTATTCCGCCGGCTCGCGCGGCAATAGTCGGTCACACATAGTGTAGCCCATGGCCCCTACGGGCCGTCTGAGGTAGGGCGCAACACTCCGTGCGCGCCAATCACGTGTATGACCGCGGCGGGCAGAGGACTGCCCGCCTACCAATGGGACCGGCCGCAGGTCTGCACACCGGACGGATTCGTCTTGCGGCGAACCGGTGGCTACCACATGGCCAACGGGATCGAGTTCAGTCGTAAATCGTTCGCGTACAATTCAGGCTTCCTCCGGCTCTGGTCCGAGCGAGAGCGAACCTGACGTGGCCGTTTTAACCGCTCCACGTCGAAACGCCGGAATCCGCCAGCCGAGCGCATCCCAGAAGTAAAGAGCCACACAAACAAGCATCAAGACCGATGCGTACGGCCGAATGCCGTGTAACACGTCGATTGCGCGCAGCGTCGGATCGAGCTTCTTATCGACCAACATCACGTGGACTATCATCGCCGTGCTGGCAGCTGAGATAATGAAATGAATAATGCTCAAACGGACGCTGACGCCCAGCGCGACAGCGCTGACCACCGCGCCCCACACCAGATAGCGTTCGTGCATTTGACCGAGCAGCGCGAACATCAGCAACCACGGTGCAGTTATCGCAATCAGCACACGCGGATCGCGATTTCGCAGATGTCGCGCCGCGCCGCGAGCGCACAACGCCACTGTGCCCAGGAAAAACAGACGCAACCCCCATTGCAGCGTGACGTGAAAGTGAACCGATCCGATATGAGCTGACAGCAAATCATCTTTCAGGGACCAACCGGCTGCGGCGAGTAGAGATGCAAGATTGTAACACGAGCTGATGAAAAGATACGGATAATGCTTGGTCCCATAGAGAAAACCGATCTCAAACCACGCGAAGCTTCCCCCAGCGAATGCGCCGATTACAAACGCGGCGCACCCGAGAATTCCGGCGAGCCACGCGCCTTTATGCCACAACTTGTATCGCAAGGCGACCAACAGGCTGGCCCCAGTTACAGCAGCGAGTGCGATCCAAGCCCCGGGAGTTCGCAGAAGCCAGGGTAAAACTATCAGCGCCGCGGTTGCTGTGAACCCGGCTAGCACGCGCAGCACGCTCATCCATCTTTTTTGGCACAATGGCCAAAGGACAAAAAAGGGCGTGACGAACAACAGCTGTCCTTTGAGCATCGCGCCTAACGCCAGCAAACATCCGCACCAGAACCAGCGTTTATTTAGAGCGGCGAGCGCGGCGAAGAGATAGAACGGCAGGATCCATACGTCCCACTGTGGCCAGCCGTGTGCATCGAGGATCATGGATGGTTCGAGCCATGCCACGCTGGCCGCGGCGAGACCGCAAATTGAGGCGCGCTGTTTCCGCGATAACCAGGCCGGCCAGGTTGAGTGCGCGTTTAATGAGCGGCGTACGCATAAGCGAACGAGAAAGAAAATCGCCGCGGCGGAAACCAGTTCGCAGACCAGATTGATTTTCAACAACGGGTTGACGAGTTTTGGTCGTTGGCTATCAACCCACGGGACTGCATTGCGCACGTGTTTGGTCCAGATTGCCATTCCCAAAAGGCGCAGCGGCGGATAATCGAGATGGTAATCATTTTCGTACGCCTCTTCTTTTACCCGGTCGTAGAGCGCTAAATAGCCGCGGTAGAACCCTGTCCACGAATTGGCAGAAGCTTGGTCGGGCGCTAACCGGCGCGCTTCTTGCAGGGTCTCTTGTCCCCAGTAGAAAGCGTTGACGATGTCGTGCTGATAACGGACATGCCGCGTGTTTTGCCCGGTCCAGCGGCGGAGCTGAACGCCACCCAGGAAAAGCGAGAGAATAAAAAGAATCGCGAGAATGCGGATGCCAACTTCGCGAGCCCGCGGCGAAGCTATCGTACGGCTAAAGAGCGATTGCGCGATCATTCCCCTAAAAACGAAAAGACGAAACCCGATTCGACAGTTTTGCACAATTTGTGTTCGAAACTGTGTTTCGTCCAATCGCACTTCCACTCACCGACAGTCCGTATGACGGCCGCAAAACCACTACCGAAGTCTCAAGTACCGGCCTTCGACTATGGCGTGAACGTGTAGACCACCGTGTGGACAGCTCTCCTTGTGCCCTTCACCACACTGTGCGCAACGTTCTTAGCGGTAATTGCCGTACTTTTCGCCACGTTCCTCGCCTTGCGGACAGGCCCAGCTTGAACGCTGCCAACGCAAACTCCCAACGCGAGAAATACTGAAAACAACGCTTTCATTGTACTTAAATATCGTAGCCGAAACGACGAATGCGTTTATCCCGACTGTCATCTGGCAACGTGATTCGCGCGCCAGGCGACACGACATCTAAGCCGCAATCGTGGTAGCGACGAAAAACCAGAAGCGCTCAATCAGCCACAGGATCTTTATCGAAGATTGCGCAGAATCCGTCCTTGTAGAAGCGAAGCCGCCAGCCATTTAGTTTGGCGAAAGAAGCGATCTGCGCTTCGCGCGGCCTGCCATCATCCGGCCAGATACGCGACAAGTCGGGTTCGTAGACGGCACAATGATTGGCTTTCTTTAATTCCTGATCAATTCGGCTCGCGAGTATTTTCATAGACGCGGGTCAAAAAACTTGTGGTGTTAAAGCAGTCTTTTCGTTGTGGGGAAGATTCCGTTTGCTAACTAATAACGCGCGAAACTGCATAAAGTTTCACAGAAAGTGCGCGAAATTTCCCAAAATTTTGGCTCCAGCGGTAGGATTCGAACCTACGACCAATCGGTTAATCCCGACTGTGTCGGGACTCTATCACTGAGCTACATCTTCAACACACGAGATGCTCGCGAATCAGGCGCGCTGACTTCCAGGATTTAATTTCGAACTCGCGACGCCTAGCGACTGCACGATCGGCATGCTCCTCCGACCAAACCAATCTCGACGGACCATTTTTTCGAGTGAATTTGCCGAGTGTTTTATCGGTTCGATTATGACTTGAAATCCGATTTTCCAAATTCTTGGTGTGACCGATGTAGAATCGCCGAAGGCGCAACTATCCGGCAGCAAAGCCGCATTTTTCTGCCAACGCGGTAAGGACAACGCGTTCCACCCTCAACCGCTTTTCTGCGGAGTCCGCGCGCGGCTGATCAACAGGCGCATGAGAAAATAAACAATGATCGCGGAGGGAACGGCCAGAAAGAGCGAACCAATAAAAGCAGGCCAGAAGGTGGGCCAAACGACCCGCGAAAATACGTGCCAGTGCATGTAATCGCCCAAACCAAACTGGCGAAAACGCACGCGTTGGGCCACCGGACGCTGAAGGCTCCAGCACCCGAGGTGATATTCGGCGACATAGATTGCCGGCATTGCCCAGATCAGAACATCGTGCAGCGTTACCGCAACCGCCGCAGCGACCTTATTGCAGCGGAAAACCCACGCTACGGCGATCGACAGCAATGTCTTTACCGGATACAGCGGAGTGAACCCGAAAAAAATTCCGATCGCGGACCCCAAAGCTATCGAGTGCGGCGTGTCGGCGATCGTCATCAACGTCATGTGATGCGCGGCCAACCAGCGCTTCATTCGCGCCAGCGGCTTCGGCAGACGCGATTCATAAGCGGGCTCGTCTGGCTGCTGTGCCTTCTGTGATTTCAACGTCACCCAATCTGGCAGAAAACGCCGAACACCCAACGTGGAACGCCAAACATCGAATTACAGAATCGCGTCTCGGTGCGAGGGACAATGCCACGCTTGGTTCGGCGTTGAGCGTTGGACGTTTTCTTTTCGAGTTAGAACAATTCCAGTGTCTGCGCCGGTGCATTGACGATTTGTCCAAGCACCTTGCGCAGACGAAGCGCCGCGCACGGCGCGTAATCGAGATTGTTGTTGTTGAAAATCACATGCAACTCGCGCGCTTCCCTTGCGAGTTTTCTGCTGCGCGCCGCGACCTCCTCAATTTCCTTCTCGTTGTAATCGTAGTCGAAACGCGCCGCTACGGTTTTGCCGGCGATGTAAGCCTTTGCGTTGCGCCCATGCAGGCGCAAGTATGCAACCTTTGAGTTTGTTACATCGTCCACATCTGATCGCATTACAGTGAAATGGTCTGATGCGGGCGCGTCCACGTTCACAAAAATCGCTTCGTGCTTCCGCAGAAAATCAATCGTCGATTGCAGTTGACCGCCTATTGCCCAATTCCGGTTTCGAAACTCAATCGCCAGCTCGTACCCACTTAGCATCTCGATCAGCGGCTGGATCTCGTTCAACTCATGTTTCCGCGGCGAAAACGCTGGCGAAAGTTGCAGAAGCAGTACGCCCATTTTCCCGGCGCTGCGAAAGATTGCAGTCGCTCGCAGAAAAGCCTTTAGCAGCGCCTCCTGCATGTCTCGCGTTGGGTTGACTTTCCCTTTCGCATCCGTCTGCGCGCAGCTTTGCAAATCCCGAGGCAACAGCTTTGCCGGTGTTGAGTGAAATGAAAACAGCTGGTGCAATTTTACGTCGAAGGTGAAATCATCCGGCGTCGCAGCGCACCAGCGCTCCACCATTCTCGGTTCCGGCGCGGAATAGAACGTCGAGTTTACTTCGACCAAGTCGAAATGCTGCGCATACCATGACAATCGGTCGCCTGCCGGCATTTTCTTCGGGTACCAACGCTCCACAAAACCCGGGTCCGACCAACTTGCCGTGCCAACAAGAATTTTCCCGCTCACATCTCAACGAAGTCGCGATGCAGCGAAAGACAAATACGTTTCGTGCAAGTCCGACCGTTTTTCGATTTGCAGAGAGTCGATGTCCCAAGTATTTTCATCGCGCGGGGTGGAGCAGCCTGGTAGCTCGTCAGGCTCATAACCTGAAGGTCGCTGGTTCAAATCCAGCCCCCGCAACCAATTTTTCTTGCCGCACGCGGCCCTGTGCGCAAAGTTCAACGCCGCTCAATCGAGCGCATCGCGATCCAGAGTAGCTCAGTGGTAGAGCGGTCGGCTGTTAACCGATTGGTCGTAGGTTCGAATCCTACCTCTGGAGCCACTTCTATGTTCTGGGTGTACGTTCTTGAGAATGCGAAAGGCCAATTCGTTTGCCATCGTCTTCGGACAAGTAAATCCACCTCTTTGCTCAACTCGAAATCGTCGCGTCCAGCGCGTGGTAAGCATTTGCGAATCAATATGCGGCGATTAAGGTGCTGCCGTTCCGGGGATCTTATGCATTCACTACGTCGATTTCTCATCGTTTTCCTCGCATTTCTTGCGAGCGCCTCCGTTGTTCGTTCGGCGGTAGCCGCGCAGGCATACCTTATTGCCGACGCGCAAACCGGCTACATCTTGGAAGAACAGGAACCGAGGAAAAAGCTGCAGGTCGGTAGCCTCACAAAGATTGCTACGGCATGCGTGGTGTTGGATTGGTCAGAGAGGAAATCCGGCGATCTCAACGGCGCGGTGACCATTCCTCCTGAGGCGTTCCAAGGGACAACGGAAAACAAAATCGGCTTTCAACCGGGTGACAGCGTCTCCTTGCGCGATCTTCTTTATGCCGCGCTCGTGCAATCGGATAACGTCGCTGCTTACACGCTCGCTTACCACGTCGGTTCGCAGTTGGGATCGGTTGAGGCGGGTGCAAAATTGACACCGGCGGACATGTTCGTTGCTCAGATGAACGCGCTGGCTAAACAGTTGAAGATGGAGCGCACGCGTTTTGTCAATCCACACGGCATCGATTGGAAAGTGAAACCGCTGCCGTATTCCACGGCGGAAGACATGGCGCGTCTCACCCGATACGCGATGAACAAGCCGAGCTTTCGCTTTTATGTGTCGCAAAGGGAACGCCAGATTTCATTTAATCGCCAGGGTCAACAGCTGAGTTACGTGCTTCGCAACACGAACGAGCTCCTCGGCAGGAACGGCATCGACGGAGTGAAGACTGGCCGCTCAACGCGTGCTGGCGACTGTTTGATTTTGTATGCAAATCGCGAATCGGAAGTTGTTCGCAACGGCCAGATGGAAACGGTTTATCCACGTCATTTAATGGTGGTGCTCCTTGGCAGCACTAGCCGATTCGGAGAAGGGGCGGCCCTGATGCAACGCGGCTGGCAGTTGTACGATCAATGGGCGGCTGCGGGTCGGATGGCTGATCCAAAAAAAATCCTCTAAATCGCTTCTGCAAAAATGAAACCGCGCATTGGTGTTCTGACCAGCGGTGGCGACTGTCCCGGGCTTAATGCGGTTTTGCGCGCCGTAGTGCTGGCAGCGGATAAGCTCGGCTGGGAAGTGGTTGGTTTTCGTGACGGATTTGAAGGGCTGCTGCCGCCTGGCAATCACATCATTCTCGATCGGCAGGCTGTGAACGGAATCATGGCGCTGGGGGGGACGATTCTTGGTACCACCAATCGCGGCCATTTCGTTGCGAAGACCGGCGCGGGTGATCGAACAGTTGTGCCGGCAAAGATCATCGCGGACGCCAGAAAGATCTTGGAAGACCTCCGGGTCCGAGCGTTGATCGTTGTCGGCGGCGACGGCTCGCTGGTGACTGCGCAACAACTGCAGGAGGCCGGCATCAACTGCATTGGCGTACCGAAGACGATCGACAACGATCTCGAAGCGACGGCCATCACGTTCGGTTTCGATTCTGCCGTTAATGTCGTAGTGGACGCGCTGGATCGATTGCATACCACGGCGACGAGCCATCGGCGGGTCATTGTCGTCGAAGTGATGGGACGCCACGCGGGATGGATCGCGTTGCAAAGCGGTATTGCCGGTGGGGCCGACATCATTTTGATTCCCGAAATCCCGTTCGATAACGATAAGGTCGCAAGTGTGATCAATTCGCGCGAAGCGGCCGGTTACCTTGGAACTGTGGTTGTCGCTGCGGAAGGCGCGAGACCGAAGCACGGCGAACAAGTGAAACGCGACGTGGAAGGTGGCGAGTTTCGGCTGGGCGGTATCGGAGAAATTGTCGCACGCGAAATCGCGAAACGCACAGATAAAGAAACGCGTTGTTGCGTGCTCGGCCATCTCCAGCGCGGCGGCGCGCCCACGACGTTGGACCGCATTCTTGCGACGCGTTTCGGAGTTAAAGCCGTTCAGTTAGCGAACGAGGGGCATTTCGGGTCAATGGTGAGTTACCAAAACTACCAGGTGCGTCACGTGCCTATAGCCGAAGCAGTCAATCGCCTAAAGCTTGTTCCGCCTAACGGCGAGCTGGTGCAAACCGCGCGCGATGTCGACATTTCCTTCGGTGACTGATTTCTGTCATGTTGAGCGAAGCGAAACATCTCTGGCTGTTGGCCTGAATGTCGTTCACGGAAAGGAACTGAGATTCTTCGCTTCGCTCAGAATGACAGAAGAAGACCTGTGAAAATCGTTTCGCGTATTCCGAGTACGCCTCATACATCGATAAAGTTTCTGCTGGCTCGTGCGACATCTCGCCGAGTAGGGTAGGATGTAGCTGCTCAATGACGCAAAGTCCTGCGCACGCGCAAAGCACCAACTCGGTGCTGATGATCCGCCCCGTCCACTTTTTCCCCAATCCGGAAACGGCGTCAGACAATGCGTTCCAATGTAACGCCGATCGCGATTCTGATGCGTTGACGTTGGTGGCGAGAAAAGAATTCGACGCAGCCGTGCAAACCCTGCGCATCGCCGGAGTAAACGTGCATGTCTTTGAAGACACAGCCGAACCGGAAAAGCCAGACGCCGTGTTCCCTAACAACTGGATCTCGACGCATCACGATGGACGTGTTGCAATATTCCCGATGTATTCAGCCCTGCGGCGACGCGAGCGTCGGCGGGACATCGTTGAGGAACTACGGAAGCATTATCGTGTCACTGATGTGATCGATTACTCGGCGTTCGAGAATGAAGGTTGCTGCCTGGAAGGCACAGGAAGTCTTGTGTTGGATCACCTGAACAAAGTTGCCTACGTCTCGTTTTCAAATCGTTCGAATCCGAAACTGATCCAACGCTTTGCTGAGGATTTCAGCTATGAGCCGGTCACTTTTACCAGTATCGCCTCCAATGGCCAGCCGATCTATCACACCAACGTGATGATGTGCATCGGCACGGCCTTTGCGATGGTTGGTCTGGAGATGATTCCCAACAAAGCCGAGCGGCAACATGTGCGAGCGCAGTTGGAGAAGACCGGAAAGGGGATCGTTGAGCTATCTGCAGATCAGATCGCGAACTTTGCCGGCAATGCCATCGAGCTCCACAATAACGATGGAGATAAGCTTTTGGTGCTTTCCACTCGCGCCGATCGAGCACTGACCGAGGACCAACGCGAAAAATTGAGCCGCTACGCGCGACTTCTGCAGCTTAAACTCCCTACAATTGAGGTTGGCGGCGGAAGTGCGCGCTGCATGATCGCTACGATTCACCTGCCAGACCTTAACTAAATCCTCCGCTGCCGCGCCGCGCGCCTTGGATGCTTTCGCCGCGTGTTGTCGGCCCAAGGGTGGGCACGTGCACGTAATAAAAGCCCGGTGACAACTCGCCACTCTCGATTTTCTCTAAGAGGGATGCCGTACGTCATCGTTCAGAACTTCGTCTTACATTATCATGTTGCCGTTCCGTATTCCAGAACCTGCAAAATCGTACATCCTCGCTGGCCGCAAAAAAAGCCAGAAAAGCCTTTGCGATCCAAGAATCGTGAGCCGCCCTATCCGAGCGCTCGATTTGCGTCAACGCTGAAGCCTGCGCCTTTCTTGATGCGGCACTGCATCATTGTTGCGCTTCAACAACCGTAAGAAGTGGTCTCGAACTGGTTTGAGGAACTTAATGATCTTATCGAGATCCGGAAAAATTTCTGGAAATATAAAATTACTCGGGTTCGCCCACTTGATGCGACGGCTAAACTTGATCTCCTTATAACGTCCAAAATAGAGGTTTTTCCACGTGAGTGCCCTTCGCGCGTCAGAAGGACTGTCTAAAATCTGCTCGAGACGCCCGCTGATCGGAACCTTCGCGTCCGCGCGCACAGGTCGACAATATCTCCTCAAGTGCCAAACAGCTTTGTCCAACTCGAGCAGTCCCAAGCCGTCCGTATTGATGGGGTGCTCGAAGTATCGATTGATTCCTTGCGCACCGAGTCGCTCTATGAATCTTGTGACGTCACCCGGGATTTCGAATGATGCATCTGTAACTTCTCGCACTCTGGCAAGCGTAGTCGAGAGATCATGACCCAAGCCTTTCGTGGTCGCCCGGTGGTAAAGAAGAATGGATTTCAAATATTTCTCGATGGTCTGCAATGCTGACCACAGAAATTGTAGGTCTAGGCTACCACGATACAGTGCGCGGGCAGCAATATAGTCCTCATCGGCGACATCTCGAAAGGATCGCGTGATGTAATCATTGATTTTTGCATCCTTGCTGGGCATGAGATTCGAGTTGAGTGAGACCGTCGGCGCCTCTACAGCATCTCGGTTTGTTTTTCCCGTGCCGTCTCTCGTGCAGCCATTGCGAACGGATTCAGTTGCGGCGGGGCGTCGATGCGTTCGGTGCGGTTGAGTAAGGGTTTTGATCGCTTCCGTGCGCAAATTGGACACCACGAGCCGCGCCGAATACTGTTCGCGTTCGCTTGCCATGTATGTCCTTCTGCGCAGCGCCACGTCAGCTTTTGCCGAGTGTTTAGGTAGGCGTCCGAGAGACATTGGCCTCCTCGTTCTTTCGCCGTCGCTTGAATCTGTTCGAGCGTCAACGCATACTTTCTGCCTAGTTGAAGCTTCTCACATTTTGGGCACCAATGACCTGCCATTACAACCGAAGCCTGAGTCTCCCACTCATGACCGATCACACAACGCCAGCGAAACCTTGACCGGCTGTTGATGTAAGTGCCGGAGATACAAATACCGCCTTTCGTCTTTGCCAATGCGTTCATTTCGTCATTTGTATGTTTCGTCCTTTTTCTCCCTGCTCGTTTATCGCCGCAAATTGGGCACCAAGTGCCGCGTTTGATTGAGGCGGGGTTCGCTCCCCATTCATGTCCCTGCGCGCAGCGCCAGCGCAGCCTCGTATTGTTGTTGATGTAATAGTCGGAAATGAGCGCGCCGCCTCGTGAAATGGCGAGCGCACGTGCATCATTGCAGTCGTTGCGACGCCAAACATCGAGTTGCGCGACTTTTATTGGTGTTCTATCACAGATCACGCCCAAATCCGCGCGATCGAGTAAGCTCGCGAGGTACACCTGAAGTTGTTCGTGAGGTATCCGATATGGAACTTCGAGCAAGATCACCTTTCGGCGTCGACAAAGGCGCCGTTTTTGTTCGTCGTCCTGCTGACGCTGTTTAAAGGCTCGAGGATCCTTGTGAAAGAATATATTGCGCTGGTAATGCTGCTTACCGTGATACTCGAATGCCACGCCTAGTGATGGCGCGTAGCCATCGAACTCCATCTGTCCGCCACGCTTGGTTCTGAGCCACGGAGGTCGTGCCTTCGAAAAGCGAACACCGGTCATTCGCTCCAGCAGCGCGCGGCAAATTCGTTCTGAGACGCCCGCCGAACAGATTGGGCACCAGTGTCCCTGTAAAACGTGGTCAGGTTTTGCAGCCCACTCGTGTCCCTCAGAACATTTCCAATGAAGATGAGTCTTGCTGTTCACGTATTCTGTCGAAAGGCACTCGCCGCTGTACTTGCCTGCGAGGTCTCGCATCATCGCCAGGTTTAACGGATAGGAGCCGCCGCACACAGGACACCATGTGCCGCGCTTGACCGCGTCAGGGATTGCTTCCCACTCGTGACCGCTAGCACACTTCCACCGCAATGGCGTTTTTGCGTTGTGGTAACCTATTGACAGCAATTGTCCACCGCGGGCCGTGGCGAGTTGCTTTAGATTTTCGAACGCCAACCGCTTCGGGAGTTTGCCAGCACATATTGGACACCAACTCCCCTCGTGCTTGCCGGAGCCTACGATGCTTCCGGGCACGGCCTCCCATTCATGTCCTTTCGCGCAACGCCAGCGAAGTTTAGAAAGATTGTTTCTGTAAGAGGATGACAGACATTGCCCGCCCCGGGAATCCGCAATCTCTTGCATCATCTCGATTGAGTGAGCTTTCGCTCGCCCCTGTCTCTCATTGCCGCAGATCATGCACCAATGACCGCGCGAGACATTAAGCGGGATGGCCTCCCATTCGTGGCTTGCGATGCAGCGCCAGCGCAGCTTCGTAATAGTGTTGATGTAATGATTCGACAAACATACGCCACCGTGGTCGGCGGCTATCCGTTGCAAGCGTTCCAGCACTAGGGCGCGATGCTCGTCGTTATATTTCATCGCGTGGATGTAAATCGACTCAAGCTACCGGTCGCAGGTCTCGGTGGCGTCGGTCCAGCTCCACGTGTCGGTGAAATGGTGGAATTGCGCCTGGCTGACTTGCTCGCTCGGCTCGCGAAAGAGCACGTTGTAATCGGCGTTCGAGTTAAATGGTGGATCGAAATAAACGAGATCGATGCCCGCATCGGGAAATTCTTTCCGATCGGATAGCCACTTGAGCTTATCGCCAAAATAAAGCCGATTCATTCAAGAAACACGGACTACCATACCAGATTCCGTCCGCGTTCACCAGACGGTTGCGGCGACTCAGGCGCCCACGGGGTCGATCACTTTTATAAAGGGGAAGCGATGGAAGTCGGTGTCGCGCGTGCATATTTCGCGGATGCCATGCTCGCGCATCAGCACGGCCGTATGTACATCGTGCAGGATGCTGCCTTTGAGATGCGGCAATTCGTCAATGAGTGCTGCCAACGTTTCGCGATGACGTGAGGTTGGAAGCAAGAAATGAGCGGATTCACTTGCCGCTAACGAGTTAAGAAATCGCCAACTCTCGGCAATTGACCAGGGCTTTCTCGGCAATCGTGGATGTGTCGCGATGCGTAAGAACTCGTAGCAAACGGGCCACGACACATACCACGGCGAACTGCCGCTCCGAAGGCGCTCGAGATAGGATCGGCAAGTGGTGTGAAAAGAGGAATGCGTGTCCGCCGCGTAAACGAGAATATTAGTGTCGATAAAGGTCATCGTGTTCGCGATCAAGCACATCATAGAGGGCATCCCGGTCTGCAATGTCGACCAGGAAGCCTCCGCTGTTGAATGTCGGCAACGCCGGAAGCTTTTTCTTTTTCGCTGAATGCCGCTCGCGAAACAACTGACGCAGCGCCGCCTCAACCAGCTCCGACATGGTTTTGCGTTGCCTGGCCGCTTCCCGCCGCAGGCGATCCATGACCGTGTCGTCAATATTGAGCGTGGTCTTCATATGGCAAACCATATCAGCGATATGGCTATATGTCCAACCGCCCGTTTGGCAGACGATAGCCTGACGGCACACAGGCTCTGGGTAGCGCATGCGTCTCGCGGGTTGGCGAGCGCGTCCTCGCGATCGCGAACTTTTCTTGCCACTCTGCATCCTCCCGGCCTGCCCAATCCAAAGAGAAGTGCGTTTCGGCGCGACGCCCCTTCGGCTTTGCTCAGGGCAGGCTACACCAACGCGCGAGACGCGTGCGCTACCCTTGCGACTAGCGGTCGTCGATCATATATTTAGAAGGCGCGCTCGGCGCGAGAGAGTTAGGAGGTCATTATGCCAACCACAATTGCTGCTCCAAAAACCAAAAAAGCTCCGGCGGCACAGGAGGATTTTCTGCCGCTCGAGGGAACTGATCACATCGAGTTTTACGTCGGGAATGCGAAGCAGGCGGCGCATTTTTATCAGAGCGCGCTCGGTTTTCAGCCGGTGGCTTACAGCGGACCGGAAACTGGGGTGCGGGAGCGCGCCAGCTATGTGGTCCGGCAGAACAAGATCACGTTTGTCTTGACCACACCGCTTCGCGCAAAACACGCAATTTCTGATCACATTCTTAAGCATGGCGACGGCGTCAGAGCGATCGCGTTGAAAGTGAAGGATGCGACGTCTGCCTGGAAGGAGACCACGAAGCGCGGCGGCAAAAGTTACATGGAACCGAAAACGTTAAAGGATGAGCATGGCAAGATTGTTCTGAGCGGGATCCATACTTATGGCGAAGTCGTTCATGTGTTTGTCGAGCGCGATGATTACACCGGGCCGTTCATGCCAGGTTTTCGGAGATGGGAGCCGGCGTTTCGCGCTGCGGAAACCGGCTTGCAGCACGTCGATCACTGTGTCGGAAACGTGGGATGGAACCAGATGAATCCGTGGGTGAAGTTTTATGAAGATGTAATGGGGTTCCGCAACATCCTCACCTTCGACGATAAAGATATTTCGACGGAATATTCTGCTTTGATGAGCAAGGTGATGAGCAACGGAAACGGGTTCGTGAAATTCCCGATCAACGAACCGGCTGAAGGTAAAAAGAAATCGCAGGTGGAAGAATATCTCGATTTCTATGACGGCGAAGGCGTGCAGCACATCGCGATGGGGACGAACAACATCATTGAGACGGTGACCGCGCTACAGCAACGCGGGCTCGATTTCCTGAAAGTGCCTTCGACTTATTACGACACGCTGCTCGATCGCGTTGGTCATATCGACGAAGAGCTAAATGCGCTCAAAGAACTGGGGATTCTAGTTGATCGCGATGACGAAGGATATCTGCTGCAAATCTTCACAAAGCCCGTGGAAGATCGGCCGACGCTTTTCTTTGAAATCATTCAACGCAAAGGCGCGAAGAGCTTCGGCAAAGGCAATTTCAAAGCGTTGTTCGAAGCTATCGAACGCGAGCAAGAGGCGAGAGGAAATTTATAATTTGTCATGTTGAGCGAAGCGCTGCAACGATATGCGAAGCATGAGGCCAGGCTTTCAAACATCTCAGATTGTCTGTTTTGGCAGAGAGCGCCAAAGACAAGCGAATGATCGGAGATTTTTCGCTGCGCTCAGAATGACAACGTAAACAAAGGAGAATCGACAATGCCGTATTACGAAAAACTTGGCGAGATACCGCGAAAGCATCACATCTGGTTCCATCGCAACGGCGCCGGACCGGGTTACAAAAATGAGGGCATCTACTACGAGCACGTAGTTACAACCGAAGGTTTCAACGAGGCGTTTTCAATCTTGTATCATCTGCGCCCACCAACGCGGGTGCGTAGCGTAAAACTTCTGAAATGCGAGGAGCTAAAGAAGGCGACCGAGAGCCCCTTGCGGCATCATCATTTGAAAACGGCCAACATTCCTCGCAGAGGAGATCTCTACACCGGCCGCGTTCCGATTTTGTTTAACCAGGACGTGGTCGCGTATCGTTCGCGCCCTGAGAAGGCTTACGACAAATTTCAATATTATCGCAACGGCGGCGCCGACGAAATTATCTTCGTATTCAAAGGTAGCGGCACACTCGAGTCCGTTTTCGGTAAACAGCGATATCGCGCTGAAGATTACATCGTGATTCCGCGGGGTATCACGTACCGACTCGTTCCAGACAACGTCGAGGAAGAAGATTACCTGATTCTTGAATCCGTCGGGCCGGTCCGAATTCCGCAGCGTTACATGAACAAAGAGGGACAGATCAAAATGGGCTCGCCGTATTCCGAGCGCGATCTCCACGGCCCAACCGAACCGCTGGCGATCGACAAGGATGAAGATACCGAAATTTTAGTGAAGGACGGCCCGCGCTGGACTCAGGTGACGATGGCGCATCATCCCTTCGATGTCGTTGGCTGGGACGGCTACGTTTATCCATTCACGTTTAATGCGCAGGACTTCGAGCCGATCACCGGCACGGTCCATCAACCGCCGCCGATCCATCAGACATTCGAGATTCGCGGTTATGTCGTTTGCACGTTCGCACCGCGCATGCTGGATACGCATCCTGAAGCCGTAAGAATTCCGTGGGTGCACGATAATGTTGAAGCGGACGAAGTTTTGTTTTACGTGCGCGGCAATTTCGGGTCGCGTCGCGGGATTGAACCAGCTTCGATTACGCTACATCCGCGCGGCATTCCGCACGGACCCCATCCTGGGACGATCATGGCGAGCAAGAATGCTACGCGAACCGAAGAACTGGCGGTGATGTTCGACACGCAACATACACTCGAGCTCACTGAGCAAGCTGTTGCGCTCGACGACCAAAAGTATCCGCAGAGCTGGCTGGAGTAAACCCAAGGAGCGACGGCTTGGGCAGCCGTCGACTTGAGATATGACGATATGACGGCTGGGAAGCCGTCACTCCTTGAGACCGCGAGTACTCACGCTAAGTTAATCCAATGCGGGACGGAAATTCCGAAATCGAAACTGAGCTGCAAGCGGCTGAACGTCGAATCAGCAAGATTCAACGCTGCGGGGCTGCTCGGGTCGCGAGCATGGAGCAATCGTTTCTCGACTTGCTCGAAGCCATTGGCGAAGATCCGCGGCGCGAAGGGTTGGTTAGGACGCCCGGCCGCGCAGCGCGTGCATTCGAATTTTTGACCGCTGGTTACAGGCAGAGCTTGGATGGAATAATCAACAATGCGCTCTTCGAATCCGAAGCCAGCGAAATCATCCTCGTCAAAGACATTGAGCTCTATTCGTTATGCGAGCACCACTTGATTCCGTTTATCGGCAGGGCGCACGTCGCTTACATACCCAACGGAAAAGTCGTTGGTCTGTCGAAGACCGCGCGGATTGTCGACATGTTTGCGCGGCGGCTTCAAATCCAGGAGAACCTGACGATGCAAATTGCCGACGCGTTAATGAAAGCGTTGCATCCGCGTGGTGTTGGTGTCGTGATCGAGGCGAAACATCTGTGCATGATGATGCGAGGCGTTGAGAAGCAAAACTCGGTCATGAAAACGTCATGTTTGCTTGGCGTTTTCAAAGAGGACGCGCGAACGCGTTCCGAGTTTCTCTCGCTGCTAAACGATTAGGAAGACAACCTGCCAGGTTGTCTCGGCAGGCTGGCAGCCTGCCAGCCGAGTCAGGCAAGCTGCCTGACTACCAGTACCCCGCGCCCGGTCCGAATTTCCCTCTTTGCTGAAGCATCAATCCTTGCTGAAGCATCAATTACAGAGCGTCTGTGTCAGACGCCAAAGCTGTTCTATCCAACTCGTTGTTAGCGCCGTGCGAATTGCTGGCTCAACCCACCCAATGCAAGAGCGGCAAGCAACAGCCCGAAGTCGCGCAGCGCAACGTCGAAGTACCCGGGGATTAGCAACAAGTTTATGATGATCACTGCCAACCAGGCGGCAACGACATAAGCGAAAATTCGCGGTTTAATCGCGACGCCAATTCCCGCCACTATTTCGATTACGCCCACAATGAGCATCAGCGTGTGTGGGGGTACAGGCGACATTCTCGCCACCACCCCAGGAAGGTACTGATCCCAATTAACCAGCAGGTGGAAGAATTTATCCAGTCCGGCGAGGATTGGGGCAACTACCAGTCCGAAATGAAGGATCCGGTATGCCTGATAAGCCGGCGAAGATCTGGCATCTTCCGCGGCCGTGCTCGCTGCGGCGTGTATTTGATCAGTGGTTGTGTTCATAACAAACAATCTTCTCCCATCTAATTCTAATAAGTCAATACGTTATTTGACTATTTAGTTCTTATTGGGAATTCGAAAGTCGCAGGGTTGGTGGACGCCTCTCAATCGCTACGAAAGCGTTATTTTACTTCGAACCGGCAGGATGGCGTCGGCCCTCGGATGCAATGTTCTTTCACAGGCGAGCCGATTAATTCGGTCAGCAACGACTCCGCCAGGAGACATGCTTCGGAATGATTTGCCGTTGCGGCGGTGATTGGACAGCCGTTGCCGTAGATGAAGTGCTTTCCATCTTCTTCCTTAAAGCTGGCTGAGCCGCCCAGTTCTTTGAGAATGCCGAGTGCAGCATCAATTCTTTGCTGTCGCGTTTTGCCACGCAAGTCGGGCAGATGTTCGCCGGCGACCTTTCGGCCAGCAGCGCGCATTCCGGCGCGCAAATGTCTTGGCTCAATCTGACCCGCGAATATCGACATGAGAAGCGAGACCAGTCGCCCGTATGCCTTCGGAAATAATTGTTCGGCTTCGGGGCCGAGCGCATATGTAGCGTGGGGTTTTCGAAAGCCCGGCTTCATGCCCGAATGGATCACGAGTCTGTCGCGCTCGAGGCTGGCAAGGTGCGCTCGCACGGCGTTATCAGTCAGGCGCAACTCTTCAGCGAGATCGTTCACTGTACAATCTCGTGTCCGCAAAAGTTCAAGGATTTTCCCTCGCGTGCTTTTGAACAACCGCTCGCGCCAGCCTATATGTTTCATTAGATCAAAGATCATGGAGGCTAAAAGAAAGTCAAAACACTGTTTGACTAATTGCCGATTAGCGGTGTCTCTTGCGGTCTGCATCTGGCCAGATGGGTTGACCTCATGCTCCTGACCGTCAGCAAACGCCTGGAATTTTCCGCATCGCGACGCTTGAACATCGACGGTTGGACTGACAAGGAGAACGCGACAGCGTTTGGACCGGAAACGAATGCGCGCTATGGCAGCGGCCGGAATTACATTGCTTATTTCGTCTTCACCGGACCGGTCGATCCAGCAACCGGGATGCTGATCAACATCAGCGAAATTAAGCAGCGCGCCGGAAAAGTTCTTCGCGACCGTTTCGATCACAAATTTTTAAACCAGGATAATCCGTCGTTTCGAGAGGTTCCGCCGACTGCGGAGAACGTTGCGCGTCAGCTTTATTGCGATGTCGCGTCGCTGTTTTCGGACGTGGGAGCAAAACTGTCTGTTTGTCACTTGAGCGAGTCACCCGAGCGGAGCGCTACCTACTATTTCACCGGCGCCTGCGAAGCGAATTTTTGGTTCGAATTGTCAGCGGCGCGCAGAACGATGTCGCCGCATTTAAGCGCCGAGGAAAACGCACGGCTGTTTGGGCCGGCTACTGCACCGCATGGACACAATTATCGCTGCCGGCTCACGTTTCGAGCGGAACAACTCGATCCGAAAGGGCCTTTGGTCCGCTATGACGAAATCGATACCTGTGTTCGCGCGTTGCGCACCGAACTCGATCACCAGTATCTCAACGAAGTAATCGGATTAAAAGAACGTCCGCTAACCACTGAGAGCCTGGCCGAATACGTCTACGAACGCGTAAATTCGATGATGCCACTCGATCGGGTTCGTTTGCACGAGCGGGCTGATTTCTTTGCCGAAAAACGGGAAAACAACACGATTTTTTTGGGGCTGCAGGTACCGTTTTATGCAGCGCATCGATTGCATACGGCGACACTTTCTGAGGTCGAGAACATGAGGCTCTATGGTAAGTGCAACAATCCCACCGGCCACGGCCATCGCTACCTGACAGAGACAACGATCGGAGGCGAATACGATGAGCGCAGTGGAACGCTTTACGATTTTGTTGCGTTGAACGACGCGATTCATGAATCACTGAAACCCTGGCAGAATCGCCATCTGGATTTGGAAACGGAGGATTTTCGCGGCGCGCCTTCGACGGGGGAGGACATCGTCCGCGCGCTTTGGCCAAAGATTGACAATCGTGTGAATCAACAGCTGGTGCGGTTGCGTCTATGGGAAACGGCGAATAACCGGTTTACGTTGCGGCGAACGTGAACTGTAGCAACGCTCTCTGAGCGTCGAAAATCGAGTGGTCGGCGGTGAGAGACCGCCGCTACAATAACTTCGAATGAAACGATATCTTATCACAGGCGCCAGCCGCGGCATCGGCCGCGCAATTGCGGAGAAGCTCGCCGGCAAAGATGTGGAACTGCTTTTGCACGGACGCGATACGGTGGCGCTGGCACAGACGCGCAAAGTTGTCGAGCCGCAATGTGCGAAGGTGACGCCACTGGTTCACGATCTCGCGACGGTGCGCGGCGTTGCCGATCTCATAGCCGAAGTCGGCCGAAACCCAATCGACTTGCTCGTCAACAACGCAGGCATTGCGATAGTGAAACCGTTCACCGAGATCACATCGATCGAATGGGAGCAAACGGTCGGTGTGAATGTTACCGCGCCGTTCCTGTTGACACAGCGCTTTCGCGCCTCGGATGTCGCCGGGTTCGAGCGTCGTCAATATTCTTTCCGTCGCGGCAAAAACCGCGTTCCCAAACTGGAGTGCCTACTGCATGAGCAAATTTGCGCTCGAAGGCTTCTCACGGTGCGTGCGCGAAGAGCTGCGCGACCGCAAAGTGCGTGTGATCAATGTTTATCCGGCCGCGACTGACACCGAAATCTGGAGCCAGGTCGAGGGCAAATGGCCACGCGACCGCATGATGAGCGCGACGCAGGTGGCTGATGCGGTGGCATTCGCTTTAGCGCGCCCGACAGACACGCTCATCGAAAACATTACGCTCTCCAGCTTGGTTGGAAATCTGTGATTCAAAAGCGATGGAGGACGCGCGTAGGCATTTCCAAGGCTTCGCGAAACAAATAAGCCCGCCTCCTGGAGGGAACCAGCCATCGATAGAGAGTGGCAGGACAATTTTCAGAAATTTCAGTAACTGAATTAACGAAGTTCCCGCTATTGCTGATAATCCCCGCGTTCTTATTAGGCTGGACGTTTTCAGTCGTTATGTGGGATCTCGCAACGCGCGCTTTTGAAGTAACACCCACCAACGTAGAATGCTGTCGTGGCGAGAGCTTCGCTAAAGCGCGCAGAGTGAATGCAACGAAGTTTTTGACTGAGCTCAAGCGGCGGAATGTTTATCGCGCAGCGGTCGCCTACGGAGTCGTCGCTTCGACAATCTTAGCGAAGAAAAACAAAACGCCTATTTCGCTGTGGACGTCCAGGATGAGGGGAACAGCTTGGTAGCCTGCTGACGTGGCGGCACCGCGCCAAACGAAGAGGTGATCGCGCAACTTGGGATCAGCAGGTGTTGTAGCGAATCTGACCCGCTTGTCCAACATTGCAGATTTAAAAGTGATCTCGCGCACTTCCACGCGGCAATATCAGAGCAAACCTGCCAATCTCCGCGAGATCGCGAAGCAACTGGTGTCGCGAACATTCTTGAGGGTAGCGTCCAAAAAGTAGCCGATCAGGTGCGGGTCAATGTGCAGTTGATTAACGTGCAAACTGATTCCCACCTGTGGGCCGAGACCTATGATCGGAAGTTGACTGACATCTTTGGCGTCGAGAGCGACATCGCCAAACGAATAGCGGAGTCGTTGCAGGCGAAGCTAACCGGTCCGAGGAGCAGGCGTTAGCAGTTAAACCGACAAACAACCCGGAGGCCTACGATGCCTATCTTCGCGGCCTCGCTTTTGAAGGGCGCAGCACTCCCTCCTCGCTCGATCTCCTACCGAAAGCCATCGGCTTTTATGAGCGCGCGGTGGAGTTTGACCCGAATTTTGCACTCGCTTGGGCGCGGCTTTCTCGTGCCGACGCGTTCCTTTACTTCTCAAGCGCCGACCAAACTTCTGCTCGGCGCGATGCGGCTAAAAGCGCATTGGAGAATGCACAGAACACTCCAGCCGAACTCGTCCGAAACGCTCCTCGCCTTGGGTTATTATCAATACCGGGTGATGCGTGATTACGGGGCTGCCAAAACCACGTTCAAAGAGCTCAGTAAAATGTTACCAGGCAGCAGCGAGGTACGAACGGCCCTAGGCCGAGTTACCCGACGCGAGGGACGCTGGGATGAAAGCATTGCCTTCTACGAACAAGCCCTCGCCATGGACCCACGTAATGTGGAGTTACTTACAGACGCCGCAGAGACCTACGGCATGGTTCGACAATTCCCAGCTGCGCGAAAGCTCTACGATCGGGCGCTGGACATTATGCCAGACGATCGGCTCTGTGGAGAGAAGGCAGCCGTTTACCGAAGGAACACTGCAAAAGACCGCGAAAGCGGTGGCAAAGGTAAACGAGATGTTCGCGCACGGCCTTTGGGAGTAAGATCACCCAGTTGACACTTGAACGGAATCTCGGCGAGGCCGTTCGATTGCTGCAAACCCGCCAGGCTCAATTCCACTTTGCTTCTGAGATGGAGAGGGCCGGTTTTCAGGTCTTACTGGCTTTCACGCAGCGCCTTGCCGGTGATGCGGCTGGGGCAAAAGCTAATGCTGAACTGGCGCGCAATACGCTGGAGCCGCTCTACAAAAATCAACCCGACAACTCCTGGTTTCCGTCATTCCTGTCAGTGGCTTACGCCACGCTCGGGGAGAAGGACTCGGCCCTAAAGGAAGCGGAACATGCAATCGTGCTTTCACCAGTACTCAAGATCGGGTTTACGGACCTAACAACGAAGAGATCAATATGATTAACGCTTTGCAGAGCGAGCTTACGATCAATGTCGTTGCATCGATAATCGTATCGTTGCTCTTTCTTGGCCTCGGTTTTCTGTGGGGCAAATACAAGGAGCGGCGCCGAAAGTTTGGCCGAAATCTCGAAGAGTACAGACTTCTATCCGTTCACCGTTACTCGGGAAAACTTTGGCGAGTTCAGCCTGAAAGATTTCCGGCTGGGCATGCATTACTTCCTCAAGAATGACGATCATACTGCCGCGCGACAGCTCATTTTCATCGGCGAGCAAAACCATGTGCGCGCGCAACTAGAGCCCACGGAGCAGAAGGTTTACGCGCAGCTATTTGAAAAATACGACGGTAAAAGAGTGACCGATGACACACACGAATTCCTCGAGAACTACGAGCGGATTGTTCGGCTGATCGGAAAGTCGTTTCCAAATACTGGGATTGAGATCTTGCTTCACAATCTGGCTGATCCTGCGCACTCGCTGATTACGCTCGAAAACAACGTGACCGGCCGGCACTTGCGCGACGGCACAACAAATCTGCTGATAGATCTGAAACGCCGCCAGCTGCTGAACGAGGACAAGCTGAATTACGAACTGAACATCGGCGCGCGAAAATTCAAATGCACCACGATTCCGATCAAACGAAAGGAATTCGGAATCGTCGGCGCGATTTGCATCAACATTGACGCTAATTACATCACGGAGGAAGTGCTGAAAGATCGACAGCGGATCGAAACCTGGTTTCAAAACTTTCTGCGCACCGACATGCAGCTCGACGAAAATATTTTGAGCAAAGACGAATACGCAAAGGCGCAAAAGGGCCAACGGCACTTTAAACACGAAGGCTTTTAGCGGGTCATTCTGAGCGGAGCAAAGCGGAGTCGAAGAATCCCCTGGCGCTACTTTAAGGTTACATCGCGGGATTCCTCGACTTCGCTCGGAATGACAAACCACGGTAGCTGTAGCCGCCGCCGTGTGGGCGGCGCATCCTGAACCCGACGAACTGCTACCGCGCTTGGCACAGCGAAGCGGCCACAGTCACTTCGGCGAGGGATGCAGCACCTCTTGGTATTCGGGCTGCTTGTGGTACTCGACCAACCTGAATCCCCAGCTGATTAGCGTCGAGAGATCTTTCGTCTTCGCCTTTCTCTCGTTCAGGAACTTTTCGATCCGGGTTTTCAATTCGCGCTGTTGGTCTGTCGCGTCGAGGATCTCAAAAATCTCCATCGACAACAGCCAGTCTTCGGGATGCTCGGCCTGTTGTGTTTCCCAAATCTCGCCAAGCCGTTCGTAGCCGGCCTTGCTCTCGCGAATTGTGCGCACCTGCGCATAGAGATTTTCAAGTCGTTTTCGTTTTGCATCGGATGGCACTTTGATTGTCCGCTCCTTCGGAACGAGCGCCACTTGATTGTAGGCGTCCTTGTCTGCGGCTCCGTTAAACACAGAACTGATGCGCTCGCCAACGGCCATGTCGTACATGCCCCAGTCGGGATTGAACAAAACGTGATTGCCGTATTTGGCTGTGCAGTTTGAGAACGTGATCAGCAGCACTTTTCCGTCGCGACGCAAAAGGTCTTCGATTTTGCCTGATACTACGATCCCGCTGACAAATTCAATTTTCGCCTTCCTGCCTTCCACGATTCCGAGCGCGTGCAATTGATCGTTTGTTAGCAACTCTGGCGACGCAGACGTCTGCTTCCATTTCCCGATGGGCGAACCAAACCCATCCTTATGATAATCAACTCCGTGGCCCTCGATTTCCTTGTCGCGGAATGCCACCGCAGTTTTGCCCGTCGTGCGGATGTAAATTGGCGAATTATCTTCGTCCGTAATGACTTCGGTGAAAACACCGCTGACTTGCACGCCCGACGAATACTCACAGGTTGCGGCGTTCTGGCATTCGATGGCTTTGTTGACGCCTTCAAGTCCGCCAACTTTGAACGCCATTGTGCTCGCAAATTCTTCCAGCACATCTCTCAGGTGCTGAAAATCAGTGCAGACAAAAAGCTGTGGCTGTTTCGTAGTGATATCGAACGCGCAAGCCGCCGCGTCGATGGAATAGGGGATCTTTTTTACCGCTGGCTCGAGACATGAGACCGATTCGCCAATCGACGAAAGCAAACCGGCGCCGTAAATCTTCGGGTTTTCGAGTGTGCCGATGAGTCCGTACTCAACAGTCCACCAATGCAGGCGCGACAGCAGCGCCATTTCGGAAGGTTCGCCTAACGTTTTCTGCCGATGTTCAACCAGTTTGGTTGCCACATCGACTTCTTTCGGGTTGGCGTTCGGTCGTTCCTTCAAGATCGATAAGTGCCGAATGGCTTGATACAGCTCGAAATCCTTTTTCGACGACATCGCTTTCGCGCCGACTTCTCCAAAGCGCTGCAAATATTCCGAGTATTCGCGATCGACAATGATCGGCGCGTGCCCGGCGGCCTCGTGAACAATGTCCGGCGCGGGTGTGTACTCAATGTGATGGATTTGGCGCATGTCGCACGCGATCACCAGCACCTTGTAGGCTTGGAATTCCATGAACGCTGCCGGCGGAATAAACCCGTCCACGGCCACCGCGCCCCAGCCAATCTTCGCCAGGATGTCGTTCATCTCCTGAATCCGCGGGATGCGATCAAACGAGATGCCGGTATTGAGGAGCCCCTGAAAATAAACTTTGTGCGCGTACTCTTTCAGGAAAAAAATATTCTGGCGCATGATAAATCGCCAGACTGCGTGATCGACCGAAGTATAATCGTCGTAGCGCTGATCGACTGCGAATTGGAGCAAATGTTTGGGGCAACTGGCGACGGCCGCGTTGTCATAGCTGATACCACTTTGAGAATTCATTTGGGAACTTCCTCGTTGGGCGAATACAACTTATGATTCGATGTAAAGTAGCGCAAGCCTCCGGCTTGCAAATCCATTCAAGCAATGACGGTTTCCCAGCCGTCATTTTCTACGCAAGCGAGACGCATGCGCTACTATCGCCGCGCGCGCATCACGCGTTTGGCGATCCAGATCACGGCGACGATCGCAATTACCCACGGGCCAAGGAATGCGATCGCGACCCCAATCATGCGCAAACTCCACATGATTGCGCCGGCGCTTTGCGCCAGAGTACGTCGCAGCGTGGCGAGCGGACCGCTCTCATGCGAGACTATGTTGCCCTGGCTGTAAACTTGAATCGAGATATCGGCCGGCGCGTTGGCTTCATCAATCTGCGTGCCTGTGCGGTCCTGGCGTTGCACCGTCACGTTCTCCACTTTGCCTAACGAATCGAGCGATTCCATCAGCGCCGGGTAATTTTTCATCGGCACGCGCAACCAAACGTTTGCCAGTTCGCGTCCATTGGGATCGCGACTAAAGGTAGAACTGCGAACGCGTCCGCCTTGTCTCTCGGCGACAGTTCGAAGGTCCTTTGCCTTTTCGTCCACGGACGACGTGCGAATCCGCAGGCTCGTTTGCTGAAACGCCTGCTCCTGTTCCTCGCGCGAGATGGTGATGTTAAGCTCCACCTTGTCGCGCTTGGTCCTAGCGTTCTCTGACATGCCGCTGCCACCCTGAGCGATACGTTCCGTTTGGGTTTGGAAATTTTCCACGCGACCGAAAGATTTCACGCGTGCAATCACCGCGGCACTCTCCTCCGGCGCGATCAACATGCTCATCGTTGCGGAGACGCGTCCGGAATAATCCCGGTTCAGCTGCGCATTTGTGATCTGCACCTTCTGCGACGCGAGTGCTTTGATGTCGTTGTAAATTTTCTCAACGTCTGGCGCATACAGCGCGAGCTGCGAACGCTCTTTGATCAGGAAGGCCGCCGGCTCTTCCATGTCCTTTTCGGCCAGCGAGATCGTGACCGTGGCGAACTGCACCTGTGAATCCCAATACTTCAGTTCGCCCTGCATTTTCTCGATCTCTTCGCGCACGCGACTGAGTTCCTTTTCGACCTGAAGCAAATCGGAAACTTTGCCGGTCTTCGTTTTCAGCATGTCGATCAAACGCTGTTCCATCACCCGGGCGTTCTTCAGACGCGCATCGGTGTCGAAGTATGCCTTGGTCACATCTTCGGTGCCCAATGTCTGGTTCTTCAACTCGCCAAGTCCGCGAATCTTTTGAAGAAAGCGATCCAGATTTTCCGGCAAAATTTTGACGATCACCTGCCCACGCAGTTTTCCATTTGCCTGTTTCTGCGAATTTGTCGTCGCCACATAGCCGCGTTCTTCGTTCGCCAATGCGGTGATCTTTTGCACAGCATCGTCAAAGCTGACGATCTCCAGCTCCACATTTGCATTCCGAATCAATTTACGATTAGCCACCTCCGCCGCAGGCAGTTCGGCTGAGCTCGGCGCCGCTGCGTCGTTCATCACAACCGCCTCGCTAGCACTTTCCTTAGCAGCCAATTCCGTCCGCGCAGTCTCAGCCGGGGCAACTGCTGGATACGTTTTGAAGTCTCGCTCGAGGCCCTTGGATCTGGTTTCAGCGGCTGATTGCGGCGGTGCGAGTGCCAGGTCTTTTTGTGGTTTTCCAGCAGTGAGTTCGTCCGCTTTACCTAGAGCGCCGGCGCGACCAGGCTCCAACGTCGCCCCGACCTGTGAGGGTTGTTCGAACAATTCTTCGTGAGCGTAGCGATCGCGAGCGCGCAGCGGAGTTGCAGTTTCGCCCGTGATCATGCGGCCCAGTTGCACCAGTCCGAGCAACACCGCAGCGACCGCGGTGAATTGCGCCGCACGCACACGCATCAGATCAGCAAGGAATTTGATTAGTCCCGTTCTTTCGGGGACGCGGTTTCGAAAACCGGCTAGCATTCGTTGTTCGAAGTTTGGGTCGGCCTTATGCTGAACGAGGTTTTCTTCCAGAATTTTGTTCATTATTTTGGTTTCCTGATGGGTTTTGCGGCATGCGGCGCAATCGACGAGATGAGTATGCAGCTGGCGTTGTTCGTCGGCGGAGAGTTCGCCGTAAAAATCAGCGGCGACCCAGTTGTCGATTTCGTCGTGAAGAGTTGCCATAATTCAGTCCGTTGAAGCGAGAGCCGGGCGAAGTTGTTTACGCAGCGAGGCCAGAGCACGGCCCAGAATTCCGCGCAGTGCGCCGTTCGTAAGGCCGAGCGTGTTTTCGATCGTCCGATAGTCCAAGTCTTCGAAATACCTGAGGGTGAGCGCGGCGCGATGTAGCTCCGGCAAGGTGGTGAGCGCTAAGTGCAATTGTTGATCGATCTCAACGCTATCAGGCGTATGGGCTTCGCTTGTTTCGATAGCTTCGTGAGTGAATGGTATGGGTCGTCGTTTGCGAAAAACGTCATGCGCGCGATGACGAGCGATCATGCTGAGCCAGGCGGGAAATTTCTCCGGATCGCGTACGCGCCAGCGCATCTTCCAGGCTTTGACCAGCGAATCCTGTACCACGTCTTCGGCTTCCTCGCGATTTTGCAAAATGCCGTAAGCGATCGCAAAAAGTGTTCGACTGTGGTTGCGAATGATCATTTCAAATGCCTGGCGATCGCCGTGTATGGCCGCCCTATACTGTTCGCGTTCACTGGCATCCATTTTGTTGCGATCTACAGCCTAGACGTTTGAGTTCGCGATTCCGCGCGAAAAATTTTCAAGGTAGCGCGAGCCTCTGGCTTGCGAGAGGGGGCTACAATCGAAAGGGAGGACGCATGCGCGACTCCAGAGACGAGATCGCAAGCGAGACGCTTGCGCTACTTTAGAAAATGATCACGGTATTTCCTACGCTTACGAGGTCTTTCACGCGCGCCGCATCCCAGTTGGCGAGGCGAATGCAACCATGGCTTGCAGCGCGGCCAATTGTCTCAGGATTATTCGTGCCGTGAATACCGATGCCGGGTTTATTCAAACCCATCCATAGAATGCCCACCAGATTGTCCGGGCCGGGCGGCAGATTGTAATAGTTCTCAGTGCGCACGCCGTAGTTCAGCATGCCTTCATCGTAACGGAACCAGGGCCAGACGGTCGCACCCAGAATTTTCCATGTGCCGACAGGCGCCGGCAGAGTTTTGGATCCGGGCGTGATCGGGAACACGCAGACGAGCTGATCATGGTCGAATACCTCGAGTAAATGCTCCTGTGTGTCGACGAAAACCTTGCGAGAAGCGAACGCCGGCTTTTCAGGAACTTTTCCTTCCGTGAATTTCTCGACTTCGAACGGTAAGACGTTTGGCACCTTGAGAGTTTCGCCGGGCTGAAGGTGTTCCCAGTCTTTTCCGGGATTGAGTTTCTGAATGTATGCCTCGGCAGAATGAAAACGCTCAGCAACGAATTCCAGCAGCGATGCGTAAGGCATCCATTTCAGTTTTGCCTGCTCAGCGTGGCTTCCCGGAACGTCGCCGACCTGTTTCAGGTCTTCTTCTCTGATCGTGTAAGTCGTGTAAGTGACCGGCACCTGATCAAGCATCCATTGATCGACCGCGCCGGTCTTCGGCATCGCTTGCGCGTGTTTGTATGAGATGAGCGCTTTCCGGAAAAATTCGCCCATTCTTCCGTCGATCTTGCCGGGGCCAAAATCATTGTTGTCCAAGAAGATTTGCAGCCGCGTAGCTGTCTCCTCGTCGTAATTGGGCAACGCGACTGGATAAACTTTCGGCGGCGGCGTAATTGTCGGCGTCGGCGTCTCCTGTGCACGGGCAATCACGGGCACCAAAGCAGATGCGATAATCAGCAGAGCGAATTTCATCGGGCGGAAGTTATGCGCTGTGAATCGCGTCAGGGCAAATGTGTTCAACAACCGCACGCTACGCGACTGGTCGTAGCACAACGGTGGATTCGGCTGGCAAAATCCATTGCTCCGGGGTTGCGGCTGCAACCGTGCCTGCTCCTCCGTAGCGCGGCGAATCGCTGGTCCAAAGTGTTTCCCATCTGCAACCGGTTGGCGGCGCGAGTAAAGGCTCCGAAGCAGGATGCACAAATTGGCGTTCTCCGAGGTTCACCAACAGCAAACGATCGTCATTGGCTTCCGAAAAATACCGGAGAGCGAAACTCTTTGGTGTGAGCAGCGAGCCGTCGATTCCGCCGCAACTCTGTCGGCGAAACCCGGAATCTTCTCGACGTAATTTCAGGAGATCGGTGTGCAAATCGTAAATCTGCCGATTCTTTTCGCGTTCTGAAAAATCAAGTTTGCAGCTTGAAAACGTCTCAGGAGCATCTGGCGCTGGCAAGCGCCTCAATGTTTCCTTCTCGGTGAGCGATAGAAATGGCGCCAGCAATTCAGCGCGACCTTTGCGAATCCCATCGCGGACGACTGCATCGCCGACGTCCGCAAAAAATAGAAAAGGACTGGACGCGCCGAATTCCTGGCCCTGAAACAACAATGGCGTCCACGGTCCGAGCAGAAGAAGAGCGGTAACTGCACGATACCGTCCCGGGGAAGTTTGAAAGCGCGGTCGGTCAGCCTGGCCGGTGTTCGCGATCTGGTCGTGGTTCTCTATGAAACAAACGAACGCCTCCGATGGAGTGCCGGCCGCCGGAGTGCCGCGCAACACTTTTCGCCACGAAAGCGCCTGCCCCTGATACAGGAAACCGTATTTCGCAGCGGAAATAAATTCCTGGGGTTTGCCGGAGTAATCAGAAAAATACCCGGCGTTTTGACCAGTCAACGCCACAATCGCGCTGTGGTGAAAATCGTCATTCCACATCCCATCCAAATCGTGGCCGCCTTCACTCTGCGGCTGCGTCATCTTTGATTCCTGCAGATCGTTCTCGGCAACAAGAATGATGGAACGCGAACCCGCCGCTTGGCGCGCCGCGCGACCGACTGCACCAACGATGTATTCGTCAGAGTCGTCGCGGATGGCGTGCGTCGCATCGAAACGGAAGCCATCGAAATGAAATTCCTCGATCCAATAACGGGCGTTCGTGATAAAAAATTCACGAACTGGCCCTGAATTTGGACCGTTGAAATTGATCACGTCGCCCCATTCGTGTCCTTTTCCCCGAAGCAAATAATCGTCGGAGTAAACGCCCAGATAATTTCCGTCGGGCCCGAAATGGTTGTAAACGACATCGAGCATTACGCCCAGACCTAACGAGTGTGCACGGTCAATGAACGCGCGTAAATCGTCCGGCGTTCCATACAAATGTGAAGGCGCAAAAAGATCGACGCCGTCGTAGCCCCAGCCAAATCTCCCGGGAAACTCCGCGACTGGCATCATTTCGATCACGGTGATTCCGATGCGCGCCAGCTCGGGTAATTGTTCGGTAGCGGCGCGCCACGTTCCTTCCCTGGTGAACGTGCCGATGTGCATCTCGTAAAAGATTTGGCCTTTTAATTTCAGTCCCAGCCATTTCGTATCGTTCCACTCGAAGTTTGTCGGATCCACAATGCATGAAGATCCATGCGGCCCATCGGGCTGAAAACGCGACGCTGGATCGGGATAAAAATTCTCCGCCCCATTCACCCGAAAACGGTAGCGACTGCCGGCGCCTGCATTGACCGCGCCCGAAAAATATCCGCCCGGCTCGGCCGTCAGCGGACAAAAGTATGGTTTCGCTCCCGGTGTGTCTTCCAAAACGACATCAACTTGCTGCGCTTTCGGTGCCCAAACGCGAAAATGCGTTTGGTTTTTACCGACTAATTCCGCGCCAATTGGATAGCGTCGTTTTGTGTGCGACATCGATATTAAGATTGCCCTGATCAGTTAACGCCACAACGGCTTGCAGTGGCTGTAGCGGGCGCCGTCCCCCAGGCGCATTTGTTTTGTCCTTTTCCGCTGACGATAGCGGACGCGACAGCCCGCGTCATCTCGAGCGAAATTGTACCGCAAACGCTTTAGTTGATCGTCGTTTGGCTTGGCAACCGCCCCGGTTGCCATACAATCGCCGCCGGTTGGCACCGAACCGAATATGAACGGAAACGGATTAAAAATCGAAATCTTCAAGCCGTTCGGCGAAGCCTTCGAGTTGATGAAGAAAATTTTGTTTCAGCCGTTCGATCTGCGAAAGTGGCTCGTCATAGGTTTCGCGGCATTTCTTGCCAGTCTTTGTGCCGGGTTTACTTCCTCTAATCCACTGAGTTGGAGCACACGCGAAGACAACAAGGCAATAGCTGAATCATTTCAGGACGTTTGGTCCGAGGGGCAAATAGAATGGTGGGTAATTGCTCTGATTGCCGTCGGAGCATTGATCATTCTGGCGCTAGTTCTTGTTTTGGCGTGGGTGAGTGCGCGCGGTCGATTCATTCTTACTGACTGCATTGTTCGTAATCGCGCTGCGATCGTCGCGCCGTGGAAAGAGTTCCGTGCCGAAGCAAACAGTCTCTTTATTTTTTCAGTTCTGGCCCTGCTGACTTTGATCATGTTCGCTATCGTCGGAATGCTCGGGCTCGCGCTTCCGTTATTCTTTCGCGGAGATGGTTCCCGGCCTGGAACCGCATTACTGATCGCGTTCTGCGTCTTCTTATTTGTCCTTGCCTGCCTGGCTTTTGGTTTTGCTCTGACTTTACAATTAATGGTTCCGGTCATGTACCGCCAACGATGTCGGGCAATGGATGCTTTCGGCAAGACGCTCAGATTAACCGCAGCCCATCCGGGGCCGGTGCTCCTCTATATGTTGTTTTTTCTCGTGCTAGTGGTCGCAGCCGGAGTGATTAGTTGTGCGGTGACATGCGCGACTTGTTGCATCGCTGCGATCCCGTACGTCGGCTCAGTTATTCTTTTGCCAATTCCAGTTACGCTTGGGGCCTTTTCGCCGTTATTCCTTCGGCAGTTCGGTCCCGATTACGATGTATGGGCCAGCTTTGTGCCGCCGGAATTTTTGCCTGTGTTGATGCCACCGCCTGCACACTCGGGAACTGAAACAGGCTAACTAACGAACGAACCCGCAAGTCGCCTGAATCAAAAGACTCGACGGATAGTCCGCGCTTGAATAAACAGACCGCTATGAAAAAACCATTCAATCTTTGTTGTGTCATGCTGCTTGCGATAGCTCCTGTCTACATTTGTCAGGGGAAGCCGGCGAAGGAAGGCAAATCCGCTGCGAACGAGTCGACGATCACTGATCGCGAAAAATCCTCTTGGGAAGCATACAAAAACAAACAGGCTGATGCATTCAAGGCCCTGATGTCGAAGGAGTATTACGGCGTCTATGCGGAGGGCATAAAGAATTTGGACGCTGAGCTGGCGGACATGGCAAAGACCGATCTGCGCGACTACTCATTTTCAGACGTGAAGGTGGTCTTCCCACATCCGAAGATGGCTGTCATGACCTTCAAGGCGAAGCTGCAGGCGACTGCCGACGGCAAGGATATATCTGGCACGTACAATTGCGGAAGCGTTTGGGTTCAGCAGGAAAAAAAATGGGTCGGCGCCTTTCATTCTGAAGCCAAGACGCAGTAGGTGGAGACGCCCCGCGGCTCGGGCCGCTGCCTGTCGGCGCGAGGGCGCGCCGGCTCCATGAACCTGCTCGTTATGAAAATTGCGAGGGGTTCAAGCATTCCCGCTTTTCGGAAGCGATGAAGGCGCAGGAACAGGTAGCGGAGTTCTAAAAGTTGGCGATTAGCCGAAGTATCGGAAGCGGAGCTGGGCCACGGATGCACACGGCTTGAACACAGATTAAAAGCGGCCGAGCCTAATCCGTGAAAATCCGTGTCAATCTGTGGCAAGAGATTTTTCAGCGCGAAGATGCAAAACATGCATGGTTGCATCCACAATGAACTGGGATGCAATTAGCGCCATCTCGCAATTGATCGGCTCGCTAGCTGTTGTTTTGTCGGTGCTATATCTGGCTGTACAAGTGCATCAAAGCACGCGTGTGGCCAAGCTCGCTATGCAAGACGCGGCGGCAACAGCCTTGCGCGATGTGACGAAGCCGTTAATGGAAAATGCTGAGCTGGAACGAATCTGGCGTGTCGGGCTCGAAGATATCAGTGCACTCTCAATTGAAGAACGCGCGAGATTTTTTCATGCTGTTTACCAATTTTTGAAAGCGTTCGAGACCATCCATTTCCATTATGTTTACGGAATGATGGACAGGGATCTCTGGGAGGGCTGGCATGGACTGCTGCGACATTACGTCGTGGCGCCAGGCATGGCTCATTACTGGAAACTTCGGCCCGAAGTGTTTTCCGAACGGTTTCGCAATTTCGTTAACTCGCTCCAACCACCGACCGATCAACGCACGGTGGGCACGTTGTTCAAAGACGGACGAAGCTAAGGGAGAGCGTGAGCATTTTGCTCGCATCATCCGGCTTGTTGCCGGATGACCAGCGCGCGTACTTCAAGCGGTACGAAGTTTAGCGCTCGAGATCATGAGCTGTGCAGCCGGTTGCCTGGCAACATGCCAGCCATGGCGAGCACAATGCACCCGCTCCCCAATTCAGCAGCGCTACTTACACGGTCCCGGCACGGGGATGACGAATTTGCCGTCCTTCTCGGCGACGAAGTTTTCGGAGCTGCTGGATGAGCTTCCGCTTGCGTCCTTTGTCTCAACCTTGATCACGAGCTTCTTCGTCGGTTTGAGATTCAGGCAAACTTTGCCGGTTGGGCCGTCCATCGGAGTCGTCGCTTTTTTAACGTCCTCGGGCGTGAGATTAACAAGCTCAATCGTCGAAATTTTCCCACCGGCTCCACCCGACTGCATCATTTTGTAAAACTCGAGGGCCTCAGGGTCTGAGCCTTGTGTGTAAAGGAAAGCCTCCAGGGTGGCTGTGTCCTTGCCTTCCATTGCTGCTTTGTACTTGTCGGTGAACGCTTTTTCCTGCGCCGGCGTGCCGGCGACCACTCCGAACGCGAGCGTGAGTACGAGCGTGCCCGCTACCGTAAAGATTTTCGTTGAGGTTTTCATGGCTGCCACCGTAGTCGGCTCGATTTCCGCAACGCAAGCCAATTCGAAAAAGAAAAATCGTTGCTGAGTCCCGCTGCGCGAGCTATTCCACTCTGCCCGTTTATGCATCGATAGATAGCTAGTGTCATGTTGAGCGAAGCGAAACATCTCGGTTTATTCTTGTGTGTGACTGGTCCAGAAAAGATCACAGATTGGAAGCCTGGCCTCGCGGACTTCGTCCGCCGCGTTGCAGTTTCGCTCTGCTCAGAATGACATACCCGTTCGATTGTTAGCTTCCCGATGAACATCCACGAATATCAAGCCAAAGAGTTGCTGCAGAAGTTCGATGTCGCTACAACGCGCGGCAGAGTCGCGGCGACACTCGATGAAGCGGAGCAGATCGCGCGTGAACTGGGCGATATCGAGATTGTGGTTAAAGCACAGATCCACGCCGGCGGGCGCGGCAAGGGCAGTTTTAAGAACGGATTCAAGGGCGGCGTGCACGTTCGCAAAACGCCTGATGCAGTCCGGGAAGTTGCCGCGAAAATGCTCGGGCAAATTCTGGTGACGCACCAGACTGGCGCCAACGGTCGCAAGGTAAATAAAGTGCTGGTCGCAGAATCGGCCGATATTGCGCGTGAAATTTATTTTGCTGTTCTGCTTGATCGCGCGACGGCTGCGCCAGTGATTGTCGCCAGCACGGAAGGCGGTGTCGAAATTGAATCTGTGGCGTCGAAATCGCCCGAGAAAATTATTCGGGAGCCGATTGAACCATTAGCCGGCCTGCAGCCATACCAGGCGCGCAAACTGGCAAGCCGACTCGGTTTCGAATCATCGCAGCTAAAGAACGCGGCAAAATTATTCGAAGGACTTTATCGCACTTTCATTGCGTATGATTGCTCGATGGTCGAGGTCAACCCACTGGTCGTTACAAACAAAGGCGAAGTCCTGGCGCTGGATGCCAAGTTTAACTTTGACGACAACGCGCTGTATCGGCATCCGGAGATCGCGGCGATGCGCGACATCGCCGAGGAAGACCCTCGCGAAGTCGAAGCATCAAAGCATGGGCTGAATTACATTGGGCTCAACGGCAACATAGCGTGCCTCGTCAATGGCGCCGGGCTCGCCATGGCTACCATGGACATCATCAAATTCTATGGTGGCGAACCGGCGAATTTCCTCGACGTCGGCGGTGGCGCGACAGAAGAGCAGGTGACCGAAGCGTTCAAAATCCTGATAGCCGACAAGAAAGTGAAAGCGATTCTGGTAAATATTTTCGGCGGGATCATGAAATGCGACGTGATCGCACAGGGCATTATCGATGCAGCGAAAACAGTGAAACTGTCGGTGTCGCTTGTCGTTCGTTTGGAGGGAACAAACGTCGAGCGAGGCAAGCAACTGTTAAAGGAAAGCGGCCTCGCGCTAATCGCGGCGGACGATCTCGCAGATGCAGCGCAAAAGGCTGTCGGAGCGGCAAAAGGCAAATGAAGCTGAGTTCTGCAGTTGCATTCCTTGCGTTTACCGCCGCGGTTTCAGCAGACGGACTTCCGCGCAAATCCAAAGCGCCGCGCGAGAGTTATCCGAACGTCGATGTCATCTACGACTCGGTGACAATGCCTGACGGCAAACGCTTGCGCAGCATCATCACCAAGCCGCATAAAGCGAAGGGAAAATTGCCGGTCATTTTTCTCGCCGGTTGGCTGAGTTGCGATTCGGTCGAAGCGCCGGCCGACACGAAAGATGCCACGGGTTTGATTTTGCGCGGGCTGGCGCAAACCCCAGGGTTTTGCCTGTTCAAGATTGATAAACCGGGCTGCGGGGACAGCGAAGGCGATTGTTCGCAGACGGATTTCGACACGGAGCTTGCCGGGTATCGCGCGGCGTTTCGCGCGCTAAAAAACTACGACTTCATCGACTCAGATCGCGTATACATTTTCGGCAGCAGCAACGGAGGCGGATTCGCATCCTTGGTTCCGGAGACGGAATCACAACAGGCGCAGGTGCGCGGCTACATCACCATCGGCGGCTGGGTCAAAACGTGGTTCGAGCACATGCTCGACATCGAACGCCGGCGTTTTGCTCTGATGAAGAAGTCGCCGGGCGAAGTGACTGATCGGATAAAGGGCGCCACCACACTTTATTACGAGTGGTTAATTAAGGGCCGCAGCGTTCCGGAGATCTTGAAAGAAAAGCCGGAGCTTGCAGAACTATGGCCTGAAGAGAAAGACCAAACCCATCTTTACGGACGACCACTGAAGTTTTATCAAGACTTGCAGAGGCTGAATCTCGCAGCCGCCTGGTCCCGCGTGAAAGTCCCGGCGTTAATTTTGCACGGACAATACGACTGGATCATGAGCCGCGAAGATTCTGAGCTGATCGCACAAATTGTGAACGCAAACGTTCCCGGTGCGGCGCGTTTTGTCGAAGTGCCGGAGATGGGACACGGCGGACAGCATTATCTGAGCATGGCTGACTCGTTCGCTGGGAAAGAGGCACCGTTTGATCCGAAAATTATTCGAATGATGACAGATTGGCTGGAACAACAGCAAAAGAAGGCCGCGGAATGAAAATCAAGGAAATCGGTTTTGTTGCAATTCCCATAACGGACGTCGCCCGAGCGCGAAAGTTTTATGAGGATGTTCTTGGTTTGCAGGTCTCGAACGAAATGATGGGAGGAAAATGGATCGAGTACACAATCGGTGATAATACGCTCGCGATTGCCAATGTCGGTGAGCAGTGGAAGCCATCAGATCAAGGGACAGGCGCTGCGCTGGAGGTGGAAAACTTCGACGAAGCGATTAGCCAGCTCAAAAATCACGGTGCACCATTCGCCGCTGAGCCGTTTAAAACGCCGTGTTGTCACATGGCGGTGGTGCAAGATCCGGACGGAAACAAACTCATAATTCACAAACTCAAACCCGAAAACCAGAAAGGAGTCTGCAAATGATCACGAATGAAGTGGCCTTTGTTGCCATTGCGGTATCAGACAAGGAACGCGCGCGAAAATTCTATCAGGAGACGCTCGAACTTAAACCGACTTCCACACAGATGGATGGGGCGTGGATCGAGTATGATCTTGGCCCGATCACGATCGGAGTCGGTTGTCACCCGGCTTGGAAACCTTCGCGCGAGGGAACGACCGTCGCGTTCGAAGTCGGCGACATCGATGCTGCCATAGCGAAGCTCAAAGAACGCGGCGTGACGTTCGATATGGAAAAATCTGAGACGCCCGTTTGCTGGATGGCGCAATTCCGTGACCCCGACGGAAACAAATTGGTGATTCACAAGAGAAAATGACGAAGCTCGAATGAGATGTGCGCGCCGTCATCCTGAGCGAAGCGAAGCGAAGTCGAAGGATCCTGCGGAACTAGCTCTAAGGTTGCATTGCGGGATTCCTCGACTTCGCTCGGAATGACGGTGAATTAGTGATCGCTATTTAGCCATGTCTGTTCTCGTTGATAAAAACACGCGGCTCGTTGTGCAGGGCATCACGGGCAGCGCGGGTGCATTTCACACCCGGCAGTGCATGGACTACGGCACGAATGTGGTCGCCGGTGTCACGCCCGGAAAAGGCGGCCAAATGTTCGAGGCCAAAGTGCCGGTGTTCGATACTGTTTGGGAAGCCCGACAAAAGACCGGATGCAACGCGTCGATGGTGTTTGTGCCGGCGCCTGCCGCTGCGGATTCGATCCTTGAAGCAGTTGATGCCGGAGTCGAGCTGGTAGTTTGCATCACAGAAGGAATTCCAGTGATGGACATGATGCGCGTGAAAGCCCTAATGCGAGGAAGGAAATCGCGGCTGATCGGACCGAATTGTCCGGGCATCATCACGCCCGGGCAGTGCAAGATTGGAATTATGCCCGGCTACATTCACAAGCCCGGCAACATTGGCGTGATCTCGCGCTCTGGAACGCTGACCTACGAAGCGGTATGGCAATTGACCTCCCGCGGCTACGGACAATCAACCTGCATCGGAATCGGCGGCGATCCGATTCACGGTCTATCGCACCTCGACTGCGTGAAATTGTTCAATGACGATCCGGGCACGGATGCGATGATCTTGATCGGGGAAATCGGCGGGTCGGCTGAAGAAGAGGCCGCGGAATGGATCAAAGCGAACTGCAAAAAACCCGTGGCAGCATTCATCGCGGGAAAAACAGCCCCGCCGGGCCGGCGGATGGGTCATGCAGGCGCGATCGTTTCCGGCGGAAAAGGAACTGCAGCGGGAAAGGTTGAAGCGCTGCAGGCGGCGGGAATCGCCGTAGCGGACACCCCAGCTGTAATCGCGGATACGCTCATATCGAGAATGAAAAATTCCGCGTAATCGGAATTGGAGTTTGCGGTAAATATGTCTGACGCGAACCAAATCGCCGACTCAGTTGATTGCGATTAACGGCGAAGAGTTGTAGCCGCGGACGCTAACCGCGGCAGCGCACTTTTCGCACCCATCAGCCGAGGTCGACGCCCTCGGCTACAGCCTGCCCCTTGTGAAACAAACGGCGAGAGATTAAACAACCGCATCGTATGAACACACTCGCACTTATCGCAATCACCTGGATCGGCAAAGAATACCGGTTCCTTGGGCTGGACTGGAGCTACCTCGTTATCCTCGGCCTGATCGGGAACGCCACGTTTTCGATGCGTTTCCTTGTGCAGTGGATCGCCTCAGAGCGGCAGGGCGAAAGTGTCATCCCGGTTTCATTTTGGTACTGGAGCATCGGCGGCAGCGTGATTATGTGCCTTTACTTCATCTTCAAACGCGATCCGGTCGGCATCCTTGCCTATCTTCCCAATTCGCTGATTTACATTCGTAATCTGATGTTGATCCAGAAGGGCAAGTCTGCTGCCACTGCCGCGGCGCCTTCGCAACACCCGCGCGAGATGGGTTGACGGAATTATTCCTCGGTTTGTTTCGGATTTTGACATCCGGATTTCGGACCTTCCGCCGCAGACAGATTCGCTGCTTTCCAATCCATCGCCATGCGAATCCGGGCCCGGCCGCTGGGATGATCGTAAAAGATGAATTCCTCGAGAGGCGTCGGGTTCAGTTTGCGATAGGCGCCAAGTTTAATCGCCACCTCTGCCATCCCTTCGGGCTCACGCGCGGTGTTGATTCCAAAGGCGTCGGCTTCACGCTCCGTGACCCGCACCACGGTGTTCAGAAGCGGCGTGGCGAGAAAAAGCAACGTGCTGAAGATCAACGCCAGCAGCGGGAGTCCGGCTGGATCGGCAATGCCACGCAAGCTCCATTTGTCGCCCCAGCGTCTGGCGGCTGCATCAAACGAAACTCGAGTAAGCGCGAATCCGATAAGGATGAAAACTCCGAGGTAGGTCAGCAACTTCGCGCCGTGATTAAGAACGTAATGTCCCATCTCGTGTGCCATCACCGCGCGGATCTCGGGAATGGTGCATTGCTTGAGCAGATTATCGTTCAGCGCAATGCGCGTCGTACCGAGAATTCCGGAGACATTCGCGCTTACCCGCGTCGTTTGACGCGACGCATCCACCTCAAAGACCTGTTTTACGGGAATTTGATTCGCCTGTGCCATCACGAGAATGGGCTCGCTGATTTCCGGTTTCGTCAGCGGTTTATACGTATTGAAGAGCGGCTCGATAAATACGGGCGCGATAATCAGTAAAAAAAACGAGAAAACGATGGCGACAACAGTTGCCCAGATCCACCATGTTTTCGGTGCTCGCCGAAACACAGCGTACAGAACAATCAGGAAAATTGTCCCGCCGACGATTGTAATTCCCAGACCAATCAACTGCTCCTGAAACCACGCTGGGAAACTTTGGGTGGCGAGTTCGTATTGATGCTCGCGAAAGAAGTGCTCGTAGACGTTTAGCGGAAAGCTCAACACATAAATGAGCAGCAAATACGGAACGCTGTAGCAGACGACTTGCAGAGTTTTGGACTTCGTTAGTCGTTCCGACAAATCGCGTAGCCGCGCTGAAATCCGAGAGGACAGCAGCAAAATGCAGACTCCAACGGCCAAAAGATAATTCCACAGAAGCAACCAGTAACCTCCCTCAAAATACGCATCTGATTTTTCACGCCTGTCTCGCGGCACACTGTTTAACCAGGCCTGTGTCGCCGCAACCGGATCGAGCGGTGTCGCCCGTTGCAGGGCAGGGGAGTCGTTGTCTGGTCCGTTGAATTTGCCTGCAGTATCGCTTGTGGTCGCGCTTTGAATGGGAGTCTGCGCTGGAGTTTCGTCCGACAAAACTGACATAGACGAGACCACCAACCCTGCGACTATCGCAATTAGGACCAGGAATTTTTTCACGGACACGATATCGGTACCACCGTGACGTAAGCAGACTGTCTTCCTCTGTAAAGCTTGACAGTGACCGTCGCATTAAGCTGGACTAGCCGCCGCCGAGGATGGTAAAGAAACAACATGAAAGCGTTCGTGTCGGAGTCGGTGATTTGTGCGCTCGCGTTGGGAACGATTTTCGCCGGCAGCCTAAATGCCCAAACGCCCCCACCCGACACAGCGCGTTACGGCCCCTACCCCACCAATTATAAGGAGATCATTATGCCGTGGCTGAACAAGCAATTGATCGATCCGGATAGCGCACGCATTGAGTGGAACGGAGAACCAAAACCATCCGATGTAGGGAAGGGCAGCGAAGCTGTGTCCGGTTATCTCGTTAATTTCACCGTGAACGCGCGAAATCGTTTTGGCTCTTATACAGGTAAGCAAAAACATTCTGTGCTCATCCGTAATGGCGAAGTAATCAAGAGCATGGGGTTCGGTTATTAAACGAAGATGAAACAATTGAAATTAAGTTCTAAACACAAATCGTCCGGGCAGGTGGTGGTTCTGCTCATCATAGTGCTGGCGTTGCTTGGTGGCGCGTGGTGGTGGCTTAATTCCAGCAAAGAGAGTTCGGCCAAAGAAGGAACACAATTTGCCAAGGAAGCGTTCCAGAAAATT
Source organism: uncultured Verrucomicrobiae bacterium (assembly GCA_963803285.1). Classification (GTDB taxonomy): domain Bacteria; phylum Verrucomicrobiota; class Verrucomicrobiia; order Chthoniobacterales; family UBA10450; genus Udaeobacter. The sequence continues at coordinate 128,569 of CAWDMG010000009.1, forward strand.
GCTGTCCAGCACGACCCCAATTTCTTCAATTCCCGGCTCAGTCCGCAGGCGCGCATGAATTTTCCGGCTTCGGCGCAACAGGAATTCATGAACGAGATTGTGAGGCTCGGCGCGCCGGTTCGGCCGGTCGATGTTCAGGGCAAGATTGAATTTAATTCACAATTCTTCGAGCCACACGGGTCTTACCATGCGCGGATATATTATCCAGCTAGATACGCCGATATGGACATCACGATCTCGCACCCGGTGGGCCGTTGGCAGATTGACGAGATCGCATTCATCCCCCAGAGGGAGCAGCCTGTCCCTGCTCCTCCCGCCGCAGCTCCACCTCCGCCGCCAGCTGCGCCTGCTCCGGAATCTCCAGCAGCATCTCCGGCTGGACCTGCACCGCAATCCCCGCCTGCATCTACAGCTGCACCTGGAGCTGGAGGCTAAGAGAAATCAGCGCGGCGGTTCCAGCAGGGAACCGGCTACAGCAACAAGCGGTCGAGCGAATCCAGACATATCTGCGACCAGGTCTCCATGGTTTCGCGGCGCGCGAACAATTCGTCCTTCGCAAGAAATGTCAGGCCGGTAATCATCGCTTCGCGTTTTTCCACTCTCGGCTCGACCAGTTTGAATACGTGAACAACGCCAAGATGCACGCGCCCGACCTCGGTCGTATCGTCGTTTAGAAGCGCAACGATGCGGTCTTCGAACGGTGCATCGATTTTGATCTCCTCATTGACTTCGCGTTCCACACCCGCGCGATACGCTTGCTCATCCATGGCAAAGAGAGATTCGTCGGTCTCATTCATGTGACCGCCGATCCCGATTGAGCCTTTCGCGACCAGACGCTGTTCGCCGGCTTTCTTTCCGCGGACGTAATGAGCGACTTTGTTCTGAAACGCGATGAGCGCGTAAGGAATGATCTGTTTGTAAGCAGGATTGATCTCAGCTTCAGGGCGCGGGAGAAAAAAATTGTTTCCACGCGAGAGGAACGCATCGAGATATTTTTGCGGCTCGAAGTTGAGGCCGTGAAAACTCCCAAGCTGGTCGAAGAGTTCACGTCTGATGACGAGGACGTTTTCGTTCGGCGCGCTCATGAACTTGTCATTCCGAGCGGAGCGCAGCGAAGTCGAGGCTGCAATGCAGCGGACGAAGTCCACGAGGCCAGGCTGTCAATCCCGGTGCAATGCCCATAGTTTCGCCGCGGGATGTCTCGACTTCGCTCGACATGACAGACGGAATTAGAAGGAGTACGTGACGCCGACCTGGGGGCCGAACAGGTTAAGGCTGGGATTAGGATCGGTTTGTCCGCGGTTGGACAGATGCTGGTATAGCGCGCCGACATCCAGCTTCCAGTGATCATTCACCATGTAGGAAACCCCCGCTGCCGATAAGATGTTGAACGTGAAATCCTGCCCCTGGGCGCCCGGCACTTCGGGGTGGCTGTCGATCCCGCCGGCCCCTACACCGCCCGAAACATAAGGAATGAAGCGCGAGTGTGGCTGAACGAAGTTGTAACGAAACCCCACGTTGAATCCGAAGTAGTGATTCTCGATTCCTTTGAAAATCGGCTCCGCAATCGCGCTAATATAGAACTGATGATAGCCGCGCAGCCAGCTATCGGTTCGAACAACTCCCCAACGGATCCTTTCTGTCAGAAACAGCGCACCGATTTGATAATCCGCGGGCGGATTAATCGCGCCAAACAAGTAGCCGGTCTCGAGCGCGAATTCGATTCGTGGGGGATTAAAGTCGCTGGGCACGGATTCAACCTCCGGCGTGCCGGCGAAGAGCCGGAAGCAAACGCTGAGAAAAAACAGGACAGCGCATGCACGAGCGTATCTCATTCGCGCGCTACGATAGGAACGCTTGATCGGATTGCAATTTTCTCCTGTCGCGTCGCTCTCTGAGCGCCAAAAATCAAGGAGGGCGATTGCCGCTCCTTGGAAAGGCGGTCAGACACCGCCGCTACAGAATTCGGCAAGATCAGGAGGGAGCGCGCTAGTCCATACGTGCGCGTTCTCGATGGCTAGTTTCGCCGAGTGCAAGGCATGTCGTGGCAACAGGAGCTTCTGCTCGAGCTCATGAGTCCACCCAGTTTCGATGAAACGCAGGTACAACTGCTCGTCGGGGCCGTAGATTTTATCGCCTATAATCGGGTGGCCGATTGAGGCGAGATGCACCCGAATCTGATGAGTGCGTCCGGTGCGCGGAATCGCGCGAATGACGCTGAACCGATCGCCGGACGACGTGGATCTTTTGAACCGCCGTTCGACAAAAAATTCCGTCTGTGCGGCTGCGCCCGCAACGTGAATCATTTGCTTGAGCCAGATCACCGAGTGTTGATGTTTGCTCTGACGATCTAACGGGGCGTCAACGAGTTTGTGTTCCCAGTCAGGCCAGCCCCAAACGATCGCGACATAATCTTTGTGCAATTGCTGTCGCTGCATCAACAGTCCAAAATTACGCGCGTCCGCGGCGGTTTTTGCAACCAGCACCAGGCCGCTCGTCTCTCGATCGAGTCTGTTCACGATTGAAACCTGTCCGCCGTTTGCAATCTCGAATGCGAGGAGCTCGCGCAATTGTTTCCAGAGCGTAGGTGCGCCGTTCGGCTTGGTCGGATGAATGAGCAGAAGTGGCGGCTTATTGACGACGACGTAGCCGTCAGTCTCATCTACGATTTCGAAGTGGGGCATGAGGGAGCGTAACCGTCTCGGTTGCGCGATCATCTCGCAAGCCAGAGGCTCGCGCTACTTTAATGCCTTTGCTTGACCTGGCTGTTAAAACTGCTTTACCTAAAACGCCTCAGCCTTAACCAGGAGCTAGCCTTGGACATCAAAGATATCAAAGACATCAAAGAAATCAAAGCAATCATCGATTTGATGAAGAAGCACGATCTCTCCGTGTTCGAGATCGAAAAGGAAGGCTTCCGTCTGAAGCTGCAGAGGGGCGCTTCCGCTCCGCAAGCAACCACAGTTGCGCCGGCAGTGGCCTCCGGTTCGGCCAAAGGCGCAGTCGCGGGAGCTGAACCGCCGCCTGCTGCGAAAGCGATCGATAGCGTTCCGATGAAAGAGATCGTTTCGCCGATGGTGGGTACATTTTATCGCGCAGCCTCGCCCGACGCGCCCGCTTTTGTTGAAGTCGGGAAATCTGTCACCGAAGACACCGTCGTTTGCATCATCGAAGCGATGAAAGTGATGAACGAGATTAAGGCCGAAACCAGCGGAGTTATCGCCGAAGTTCTCGCTGACAACGGTAAGCCGGTTCAATTTGGCCAGGCGCTTTTTAGAGTCCGCTGACAGAAACACGGTAGGGCGCGACCGCCGGGCGCGCCGAATCGCGCGTCCCACATGTTCCAGAAAGTTCTCATTGCTAATCGCGGAGAGATCGCGCTACGGGTGATTCGCGCCTGCAACGAACTCGGCATTCGCACTCTCGCAGTCTATTCAGAAGCAGACGTCGATTCGCTGCACGTCCAGTTGGCCGATGAAGCGATCTGCATCGGTGCGGCGCCCAGTCTTGAAAGTTATTTGAAAATCGATCGGATCATGAGCGCGGCCGAGATCGGCGATGTTGACGCGATTCATCCCGGCTACGGATTCCTTGCCGAGAACCCGCATTTCGTGGAGGTCTGCGAAAGCTGTAACATCAAGTTCATCGGCCCCTCGTCGCGTGCGATGCAATCGATGGGCGACAAGAACGCTGCTCGTGCTGCTGCGCGCAAAGCCGGCGTACCGGTAACGCCCGGCAGCGATGGAATCGTCGAGACAGAGGACGATGCGATAAAGATCGCGAAAAAACTTGGGTACCCGGTGATGATCAAGGCGGCTGCCGGCGGTGGCGGCCGCGGCATGCGCGCTGCGCATAACGAGCCCAGCCTCAAATCGGCTTTCCATGGCGCGCGTCATGAGGCGCAGAAAGCGTTTGGAGATGATCAGCTTTATTTGGAAAAGCTCATCGTCAATCCGCGCCACATTGAATTTCAAATCATGGCCGATAGCCATGGCCATATCATCCATCTCGGCGAGCGCGATTGCTCAATTCAACGGCGTAACCAAAAAGTAATTGAAGAGTGCCCGTCGGCGGTGATGACACCCAGTCTTCGAAAGAAAATGGGAAATGCTGCCGTGAAATTGGCTAAGTCAGTCGGATACGAGAATGCAGGGACGATTGAATTTCTGGTCGATGGGGAAAAACACTTTTACTTCATGGAAATGAACACACGCATCCAGGTGGAGCACACCGTCACGGAGGAAGTTTATGGATGCGATCTCGTAAAGGAGCAGATCCGCATCGCCGCGGGCCAACCGCTTTCGTCGTATGTCGCGCGCGCGGTACCGCGGCTGCACGCGATCGAATGCCGTATTAATGCCGAAGATCCGGCCAACAACTTCCAGGCAACGCCGGGCCGCATCGATTTTTATTATGCGCCAGGTGGCCGCGGCGTTCGCATCGACTCGCACGTTTATACCGGCTACACCGTGCCGCCATATTACGATTCGCTGATTGCGAAAATAATTACAATCGGCTCCACACGAATCAATGCGATCGATCGAATGCGACGTGCTTTGGACGAGTACTACATCAGCGGAATCAAAACGACTGTGCCATTTCATGCCGCCATGATGCGAAACGGCGATTTTCGCGACGGAAACTACGACACTGGGTTGATCGACCGCCTCATTTCAGCGGGCAAGCTCAACTTGAGTACGCGGCCCCTTCGTTTGCATGAGTGAAACGCCGAGTGCTGTAACGTGCGCTGTCCTCAGCGCATTGGGTTTTGCGCCCCTGTAATCCGCTGAGGACAGCGGACACTACAACTATGATGAGGCCACTACATGATTGCCGACTCTATGGGATTATTGATCTGGGCTACGCCGAACGACGGGATGCTGCTCGAATGGTGGAGCAAATGATCGAGGGCGGCGTCGATCTGATTCAGCTACGCGGAAAAAACAAATTAATCGGCGAACTGGTGGATCTCGCAGCGGAGTTACATGCATTGACAGCAAAATCTTTCACGCCACTAATCGTGAACGATCACGCTGAAGTCGCGAAGAGCGTGCCAATCGAAGGAGTGCATGTCGGCCAGGATGATGACTCGATCGAAATCGTTCGACAGAAAGTGGATCACGAGATTTTGGTCGGAAAATCCACGCACAGCATCGAGCAAGCGCGCGGGGCGCAGCGTGAAGGTGCGGACTACATTGGATTCGGCCCGATCTTCGCGACTCCGACAAAACCTGATTACGTGCCGATTGGTCTTGAAGACATCAAATGCGTTCATGCAGAAGTGAATCTGCCGATTTTCTGCATCGGCGGCATCAACGTCGACAATCTGCAGAGCGTGATCGACGCCGGTGCAAAGCGCGTTGTGATGGTTTCAGCGTTACTCAAGGCGCACAACATTGTTGATTACGCGCGCTGCGCCACGGATATGCTGGCGTGAAGGACGAACGCTGAATGGCGAATGACGAAGGAGTGCTGATCAATGACGAAGCTCAATTGACGAATGACGAAGGAATGACGAAATACGAAGCTCAAAAGCCGGGTAGCGCCGATGATTCGTTCCGGAATGGGGATACAGAATGGGTTATTCGCGAAGAGCCGGAGAAGAAACGCGTTTACGATTTGGAAGAGCGCACAGCGCGTTTCGGCGAAGCAGTAATTGATTTCGCGAAGACAATTCCACAGAACCCGGTAACTAACCGTCTGATTAATCAGCTCGTTGGAGCAGGCACAAGTGTCGGTGCGAATTATGTCGAAGCGGATGATTCTGTCTCGAAAAAGGATTTTCTAAAAAGCATCGGAACGTGCCGAAAGGAAGCACGCGAAACAAATCATTTCCTGCGCATGATTGCTCGCGCTGTGCCAGAGCTGAAGCTGCAAGCACGCGAGCTATGGATGGAAGCCAGAGAGTTGCATTTGATCTTTTCAAGAATCTGGAGAGGTCGAAAGAATGAATAACAAGACGAAAGTCAGCCCCGAGAAAGCAAACGCGCAACACCTGGTGCGTCATTCGAGCTTTGTCATTCGTTCGTGCTTCGTCATTCGGATTTCGTCATTCTAATCATGTCTGTCCTCATTGTTGGCTCCATTGCAATCGACACGGTTAAGACGCCGGTGGAGGAACACTCGGAATTGTTGGGTGGCTCGGCGTCGTACGCCGCACTTGCAGCAAGTTTCTTTTCGCCGGTTCGGCTCGTCGGCATCGTCGGCGATGATTTTCCGAAATCGGAATTCGATTTTTGGAGATCGCGAAAGATTGATACGGAAGGCGTACAACAAGTGAATGGAAAAACGTTCCGCTGGTCAGGCGAATATTCATGGGACCTGAACACGCGCCAGACGCGCACCATCGATCTCAATGTCTTCAAAGATTTCAAGCCCGAGTTGCCACAGACGTATCGGCAAACCGATTTCGTTCTGCTGGCCAATATCGCGCCGTCGCTGCAAATGCACGTGCTGGATCAAATGGTGCGTCCCCGTTTCGTTGTCGCCGATACGATGGATCTTTGGATCGAGACAGCCAGGGGCGATCTCGATGCGCTCCTTCGGCGCGTTGATCTTTTGATCCTGAACGACAGCGAAGCGCGCGAAATGACCAAGGAAACGAGCCTCATCAAGGCCGGACGACGTATTCAGAAGATGGGTCCCGCGCACGTTGCCATCAAAAAAGGTGAGCACGGCGCCTTGATGTTTGGCGAAGGCGATCGCTTCTTCAGTTGCGGCGCTTACCCACTCGAAGACATCCACGATCCGACCGGGGCAGGGGACACTTTCGCCGGCGGCATGGCCGGCTATCTCGCTGGCACAGTAAAAAAGGTGCACTTCAACGATCTCCGCAAGGCAATGATCTACGGAAGTGTGCTGGCCAGTTTCTGCGTGGAAGCATTCAGTCTGGAGAGTTTGCGCAACCTCTCGATGAAGGAAATCGCAAAGCGTTACGAGATATTCAAACTGATGAGCCAATTCGAAGTGCCGCCAGAATGACGACCAACGAGGAGTATCGCAATCTGCTGCGCCGCAGTTTAATCGTAATCGGTTCGTGTATTCTTGCGGTGGTCATCTGTTACTTCTGGGTTGATCGCAGCGTCGCGTTTTTTGTTTATGACCATCAGATCAACAAGATTGAAGTCTTTCGCTGGCTCACGTATCCGCCGCCGGAAGTGCAGAACTGGTCCGCCCTGGTGTTGGCGATTTTGATTGTTCGGCGGGCGTGGGGACCATTTTTGCGATGGCAGAAGGTGCTGCTCGTCGCCTGTATCAGCTTGATCGTTGCTGACGATTTCCGGATCTCGTTAGGCGACGTCTTCGGTCGCTATTGGCCGGAGACCTGGCGGCATGACAATCCCTCGTTGATCGGCACGGGCACATACGGATTTCATCCGTTTCAGCGAGGCGACGACGTGGGCAGCTTTCCATCAGGTCACGCCTGCAGAATCTTCGGATTCGCGGGTGTATGGATGATGGCTATGCCAGGCAGTCGCATCGTAGCGATTGTTCTTTCTGCGCCGATGCTCGTTAGTCTTGTGGCGATGAATTATCACTTTGTCAGCGACGTGATTGCCGGCAGCGTGTTAGGCGCACTGGTCGCCGTGTACGCGACACATTTGGCGCGGCTCAAAATGGCTTGAGAGAACGCTGCTACTTATTCAAAGTGTGAGGCAAGGTGGCCGTTTGATTCATCCCTCTTCGATTTTCTCGCGAGTGGGCGTAAGCGCGCTCATCGCCGTTATTGTTCTTTGGAGCCGCGTCATGTTGATCTTCGCGCACGAGATCAATCAAAGGAATGGATTGTGCTTGAAAGATTGCCGACTCATCGCGAACCCGGCCAATGATGGCGACAGCTTTCATGTGAGTGCCGGCGAGAAGGAATACCTGTTTCGTCTTTATCTCGTTGACGCGCCCGAAACGGACGCAAATGACCCCGCGACGGCTTATTGAACAGGCGAAATATTTTAGTATTACGGTGCCGCAGGCCATCGAAGTAGGTCGGGCGGCGAAGGATTTACGCAGGAGAAACTGTCCCAACCGTTCACCGTATTCACGCATATGTCCGATGCGATGGGTAAGAGCAGATTGGAACGTTTTTACGCATTCGTTGAGACCAAAGAGGGTGATCTGGGCGAGCAGTTGGTACGCAATGGACTGGCTCGATCTTACGGCTTCAAAGCCGCACCGCCGGGACTAGCGAGTTCGCGAATCGAAATCGAAAAGCTTCAGCAATTCGAGGACGTAGCGAAACGAGACAAGATCGGAGCTTGGGGCGCCAACGCAGGGCGAACGAATGCGCATGCACAAACGTCGTCAGTTTTCAGTTCTTTTGTTGCCGACGGAAAGAGTCGGTCACGCGCGGCACCTCCGGACTCGCCTGCCGTTTTTTCTCCCGTTGCGAAACCAGTCGTGTCAATTACCAGCGGCAGTCCAGTCGAGACGAAAAAGTCGCATACGAAAGAAAAATCGCAGCTGGGGAAAATCGATATCAACACTGCGACAGAAAAAGAGCTAACGACCGTGCCCGGAATCGGGCATGTGATGGCGGCGCGCATTATCGCTGCGCGGCCGTTCCGAAGCGCTGATGATCTGAAGCGAGTGAGCGGCATTGGCGATAAAAAATACGGGCAAATCCGGCCGTATTTTCAGTGAAAGATTCGATCACCCGCCTCCGCTAAAGCTACGGCGCGGCAGGCGAGCAGGAGCACCCGCCTTCGCTGAAGCCACGGCGTGGCAAGCAAGCGCGAGCAAAGTTGCAGAAAAACGCGCCCGAGAGGATTCGAACCACTAACCTTCTGATCCGTAGTCAGATGCTCTATCCAGTTGAGCTACGGGCGCCCGAGAGAGAGTCGGTTAATCTGCGGAGCAACAGTCGAACGGTCAAATCATGCTGGAAAAAATACGACCGCTTTGAAGATCAGGATCGATTTAGCTGACGCAGGGGTTATGGAGGATATCGCGAACAGCATCCGTCCTGCAGTTCAAACTGACCAAACCGGAATCTTCCGGACGCAGGTCACTAAAATCAAATCACGTCTGTTCATTCGCGAAACAGCGCAACCGGAGAAATCATTATGACCAGGCAAAGCTCGAATCGTCTTAACCTCGACCACATTGTAACTCGCCGAAAATTTCTCGGCACAACTGCGCTCAGCAGCGCTGCGCTTCTAAGCGGAGGCCTCACTTCGCTTCTGCAACGCTCCGCTTCTGCCGCGGGCGGTTTCGAATTTGTTGAAAAAAGTATTCCGGAGCTTCAGGCCGCCATGGCTTCCGGTCAGCTGAGCAGCAAGGAATTAGTGAAAGGTTACCTCAGACGTATCAGTTCGTTGAACCCACTGCTCCACTCGGTCATCGAAACAAATCCAAATGCCGTATCCATCGCCCAACATCTGGATAATGAGCGCCGTCATGGCCATGTTCGTGGGCCGCTCCACGGCATACCCATTTTGGTCAAGGACAACATCGCGACCCACGACAACATGGAGACGACGGCAGGATCGCTTGCGCTGGTTCATAGCCGTGTACCGGCCGATGCGCTAATCGTTCAGCAGCTGCGGGCAGCAGGCGCCGTGATTCTTGGCAAAGCAAATTTGGGCGAATGGGCAAATTTTCGCGGCAATCTCATTTTCTATCCTCTCACCGTCGGCTGGAGTGCGCGGGGTGGGGATACGATTAATGCTTACGACCTAAGCTATACGTCGTGGGGATCGAGCTCTGGTTCGGGCAACGGCGCTGCCGCCAATCTGTGCTCAGTGGCCGTTGGCACGGAAACAGATGGGTCAATAACGGGACCGTCGGCCGTCGAGAACGTCGTGGGCTTGAAACCGACTCTTGGACTCGTCTCGCAAGAGGGGATCATCCCCATCGCTCATGAGCAGGACACGGCGGGTCCGATGGGACGGAGCGTTACTGACATCGCGATCCTGCTCGGCGCGTTACAGTCCCCGTTCGGCGAAGTGATTGGGCATCAACTGCCCGACGAATACACGCAGTTTCTCCAGCGCGGCTCGCTGGAAGGTGCGCGAATCGGACGCGACGTCCGCTTTTTCGACTACAATTATTACGGCAGCGGCATCCCGGGCGATGAAGAAACCGTTGCGTTTGCTGAGAACGCTTTGGACGTGATGGAAAGCCTCGGTGCCACTATCGTCAATACCGATACCGGTGACGTATTCGCTTACACCGATGATGAGTTCACCGCGTTGCTGTACGAATTCAGGGCACAAATTGCGGAGTATCTCGCAACGCTCACGCACACCAACCTGCGAACCCTGGCTGATCTGATTGCATTCAACAACGCGCATTGCGAGCAGGAACTGGTTTACTACGGTCAGGAGGTCTTCGAATTATCGGAACAGTTCCCTGGGTATCCCAACGATCCGAATTACATAGCCGCGCGAACACATGCTCGAAACACCGCGCGCTCGGGAATTGATGATGCACTCGCTGCCGGCAATCTGGATGCGATTGTCGCGCCACACCTGACTAATTCCACCGGACCAGCGGTGGCCGGTTATCCGAACCTCTCGCTTCCCGTAGGTATTCGCGCTAACGGCAGGCCGGCTGGCATGCTGATGTACAGCACCTTCTTGCATGAACCACAGTTGATTGGCTTCGGTTACGATCTCGAGCAGGAACTGAACGTGCGACAGCAGCCGCAATTCCTTGGTTCGGTGATCCCGGTGCCGAATGCCGACCTTTGCACAGGTCAGGCCCGTCCGCCTCAGGTGTTTACCAGAAGAGCGCATCTGCCGCACGGCAAGATTTTCTAAGATTGCGCAGCTTCGTCTTGAGCACGCGAGCAGAATGACCATTCTGCTCGCGTGACAATCTTCCTCGGCTGCGGGTTTGCGGCGAAGTATCGCGAAGGCGGTGGCAATTTTTCGGTTCCGCTGCAATGGATGCTCGGGCTGCGGCGACTGAAGCTCGATGCGATCTGGCTGGAGCTCTTGCCGGGCACAGACGATGCCTGGCTGACCAGTCGAAGATCAGGAATTTTCAGAGGCAATTGCGGGCGCATGGATTGGCCGGGCGGTATTGTTTGCTTTACCAGAATCCGGCAGCGGATACGCATGACCTGGACTCGCTGCAGTGCGTCGGAATTTCCAAACGCGAGCTGCTCGAACGCCTCGGCGGACCCAATGTCCTGCTCAATCTCGCATATTCGATTCATCCGCCGCTGCTGCTGAAATTTGAGCGGCGCATTTTTTGTGATCTCGACCCGAGCGAAATCTTCTATTGGATGACGAAGATGGAAGTGGGGCAGTCGTACCACCACGAATTCTGGACGATCGGACTCAACGTTCATGGAGACGACTGTCGGCTGCCGAAATCTGTAATGGCAGCCGTGCCGGCTGCGCAGGCGACACGGTTGCCTCCACAAAAGCTTGCCTGGAAAACATTTTATCCGCTCGTGGACACGAAATTGTTCCGGCCACAATCGCGGCCGCGCATACCGAAATTCACAACCGTCGGGCAATGGTATTGGGGCGGGGCGGTGGAGGTCGCCGGCGAATTTCCCGATCTATCGAAAAGGTTTGCCTTCGAACGGTACCCTGAATCTTCCAGCGCGCGTGCCGGAGGCGCGGTTTGAGTTGGCAATGAACATCGCTGCGGAGGATCCCGAAAGAGAGCGACTACGCCAGCTCGGCTGGAAAATTGTCGATCCCCACCGGGTTGCACGGACGCCGAAGTCGTATCGCCGCTACCTGGCCAGTGCGCTTGCCGAATTTACAGCAATCAAGGGCGTTGACGTGGCGTGGCGCACCGGCTGGATCAGCGATCGCGCTGCGGCTTTTCTTGCGTTGGGCCGCCCGGTGGTTACCGAAGAGACCGGTGCAGAACGGTACCTTCCGGCGAAAAACGGCTTCAGTTTCATCCGGTCGGCCGCCGAGGCAGAGGCGGCTGTGCGCGACGTGCTGCGAGATTGGCCGCGAATGTCGAAGCACGCCCGCCACTGCGCAGTAGAGGTCTTCGATTCGGCTAAAAACCTTCGCAGGATACTCGATTTGTAGGCGCTCGATTTACCGTTGCAAAACGATTTTCGGGTGATACTCGTTGTCCCGTTATGGCTGACTTGATCAAACAGAGCGAGCTCAAGGATCGAATGAAAAAGATCCCAGAATGGGAATTGGAGAAGAACCAGGTCGAGCGCACTTTCGAATTCGATGATTTTGTCGATGCGATCGATTTTGTGGACAGGGTCGCTGAGGTGGCTGAGGAAGAAGAACATCACCCCGACATAGATATCCGGTACAACAAAGTCCGTCTGGCGGTATCAACGCACAGCAAAGGTGGGTTGACGGAACTTGATTTCAATCTGGCCGAACGAATCGATACCTTGGAAGAATAGAGACGGTAGCGACGGCACGCTGCGTCGCCGGACTGCGCGGCGTGCCGACTCTACCCGGGCTTCGGCAAACGCCCTTCGTCGGCGTCGATGAATTGAAATGACGTCTGAATATCGGCACGGTCGGTCATTCCTGCCTCGGCTTTCCGGCGTACCACCATTTCCGAAACTTCGTCGTTCCAGCCGCGCTTCCGCATGAATTCGTTCCAAACGTAAACGTCGTCTTCAGTTGGTTTGCGGCCGACTTTGAAACACCAATCCAAAATTTCCTCATCGGTGCCTCCCTGTTTCCCCCGCTCGACCAACCCATCGTAGTCGACGCGGAGAAACTTCACGCATTTTTCATCAAAGCCCTTTCCCAGGTTGGTGTGATAATCTGACGGCAATTCGCCTTTGGCGTGCTGCCGGATTTTATCGAGCATCCGGCCGAAATAAAAAAGGCCGCCGACTTTCTCCGAAGGACTGCGCAGAGGTACCGGGGCCACGAAATGAAGTTTGAGCCTTCTCTCGTACCATTCAAGCGCGGGAAACAAAACCCGATTCGTAAGCCGCCGCGGAAGAGCATTTAATTATTGCTCAGTCGTGCACGATGGCGCATCAATGTGTTCTCGTTCTTGTCATAATGAAGGAGCGCTACTTCGATGATTTGAAAATAGGCGATCGGTTCAAATCTGAGCCGTTGAGCGTGACGGAAAAGGAGCTCATCGAGTTCGCCCACAAGTTTGATCCGCAGATGTTTCATCTCAGCAGGAAGCGCGCGGAGAGAAGCATTTTCAAAGGACTGATTGCCAGCGGCTGGCATACCGCCGCGATGAGCATGCGGTTGTTTGTGCGAACGTTAAATTTCGCCGAGGGCGCCATCGGTCTCGGCGTGGATGAACTGCGCTGGCCCAATGCGGTGCGGCCCGGAGACGTGCTTTTGGTGGAGACTGATATTCTTGAATTGCGCCTCTCACGATCCCGGCCGGGGCATGGGATTATCCGCTTGCGCAACGTGACGACCAATCAGCGTGGCGAAGTCGTGCAAACGATGCTGGCCAGCGCGATGGTGCCGAGGCGCGCGGGGTAGAGTAAGCGAGGAACCTGATGGAGGACATTCAGAAGCGAGCCGATGACGAAGCTTGGGACAAAAAAGTGAATCGGCAGATTTCGGACATTAAGCGATCGAGAAGGGACTGAGCGGCGAAGCCCTGGCTGCGCTCCATGGTTTGCACATGGCTCCGAATGACGAGCCGCCATGCGACGTCGACGAGAGAAGCGAGGTGGACGATCAAGTGACGCTGCGCGACAAAGTCATCTGGCGAACGATACAGATCGGGGATGCGATTTCGCGCAATCGCGATCTACCCGATGATGTAAAGGGAAAGTGGACCGCCATGCTGCAAGAGTGCTATCCAAGCGAAGGAACGAGCGTCTCGCTGCTGCGAGATCTGAGACGGGAGGTTGTTGATTACTGGCAGGAAATTGACCCCGAATCGGGGCTTTCTTTGCTCGACGGCGCGATCGATGCAGTCGCGACGATGACCGAAATTTATCGCCGAAGATTTTACCCTGGATAATCCGGGTTAAAGTCCCGCAACTTCGATCGCTCGGTTGAAATCGTCAGGCAACGGAGCTTCAAAACTCTTCCATTCGCCGGTGCGCGGGTGACGAAAACCGAGCTTCCATGCGTGCAGCATCTGGCGGGGAAAATCTTGAGCCTGTCTCGGCGCGTAGATTTTGTCGCCTAACACAGGATTACCAAGATGATGCAGATGCACCCGAATTTGATGTGTGCGGCCACTGTGCAAAGTGCATTTAACCAGACTCGCCTGCTCGCCCGAACGAAGAACGCGATATTCAGTTTTTGCCGTGCGACCCCGGGGTGAACTCACGCTCATTCTTTGCCGATGCACCGGATGTCGTCCGATTTTGTTCTCGATTACGCCGGTCTCTTTCCGTAATTTTCCGGCGGCCAGGGCAAGGTAAATCTTTTCCACTGTGCGCGCGGTGAACTGTTTTGATAATTCCCGATGCGCCACGTCGTTTTTTGCTGCGACGATGCAGCCGCTTGTTTCCTTATCGAGACGGTGAACGATGCCAGGCCGTTCCTTTCCGCCGATGCCCGACAACATGGAGCAGTGGTGTAGCAACGCATTGACTAAAGTGTGTTCACGCTGGCCCGCACCCGGATGGACAGTCATCCCGGTTGCCTTGTTGATGACGATCAGATCGTCGTCTTCGTACAGAATCGTTAACGGAATTGCTTCCGGCTCAGTTTGGATTTTTTCGGGTGGCGGTTCTGTGACTTCGATTTCGTCTCCAAAACGCACAGGCTGGTGCGGTCGCGCAGTTGCGCCACCGACGCGAACAAAGCCGGCGCGGATTAATTGCTGAATGCGAGAGCGCGAGAATTCCGGAAGTGAGTTGACCAGAAAAAGGTCAAGGCGCATCCGGCCATGCTCTTTTGGCACGACCAATTTGAACGTTGTCGGTGCCTTGCTTGTCGCTTTCAACTTCGCCACGGCCTTCCTTTTGCCCTCAAACTCGTCAATGTTACAGTCGATTTCCATGTCGATTAGAGGAAGTTGTTCATGACGCCAACGTGCTGGATATGCGGTGCCGCACTCGATGCCGATGGTTATGAACCTCTGGTACGGGTGGTCTGTCGAAATTGCGGTCAGAAAAATCTCCTGCAACGAACCTTCGATCATTTTGTGCCTGTGGAGACGCTCGGTGCCGGTGGAATGGGCACAGTATATAAGGCGCGTGACACGCAACTGGAGCGGTTCGTTGCGCTCAAATTGTTGCACCGGGATCTTAGCAGCGAAGCGGATCGTGATGTTCAATTGCAACAAGAAGCGCGCATTGCGGCTGCCGTAAATCATCCCAATGTCGTGCAGATATTCTCGCTGGGAATGGACCACGGCCAGTTTTACGTGGTGATGGAGTTGATCGATCATGGAAGTCTCGACGATCTGGTGGAGTCGCAGGGTCGCTTGCAGGAACACCAGGTGCTCGACATTGGCATTCAGATCGCGAGAGGACTTCGCGCAGCTCACCGGAAGGGTTTGATTCATCGAGACGTGAAGCCGGCCAACATTTTGTTTGTCGACGAGCAGGCGGCGAAGATTGGCGACTTCGGGCTCGCTGCGTTCGCAACGCAGGATCCACAGAGCGATAGAGTGATCTGGGGGACGCCGGCTTATGTCGCCCCCGAGAGATTGTGCAACCAACCGGAGGACGTTCGCAGCGACATTTACAGCCTTGGCGCGACGCTGTTTCATGCTGTCGCAGGGAAACCGCCTATCGACAGCAGCACAAATTCCGCGACAGAATTGCACGAATTGAAGCAGCGTCCGGCAGAGTTGCGAGCTATCGCGCCGGAGGTATCTGCGCCGACTGCGCGCGTTTTGCAGCGAATGATCGCACCCGACCCCAAGCAGCGTTTTTCCTTCTACGACGAACTTCTGGCGGAACTTGATGCGGCGCGACGAGCATTCGAGATCGCCGAGGCTCGGCGACACTCATCGCGCTGGTCCTTCTCTGGACTTTTTCGGCACAACTGAAAGCTCCGAACAACCGCGACGCGTGAGGGTCAGACTCTAGACGAAGCGTTGCCACGAAGCTTGTTTGACTCGATGTTTGTCTTCACATGGCACAAAACCCACCGCCAACACCACCGGCGTTTCCTTCGCCTGAAGAGCTGAAGTCCAAGATTACGGAGTTCATGAAACAGAATTTCGGCGACGGCGTATCAGTTGCGACAATTACCGAGCCCGAGCCAGCGCTCGCCGAGGAAGATGAAAAGCCGGAAAAAACCGAGCACAAGGAATTCGAATTCCATCTGCTGCCGCGCGATATCAAGGCGCATCTGGACCGGTTCGTTATCAAACAGGAGGAAGCGAAGAAAGTCCTCGCGATTGCGGTTTGCGATCATTACAACCACGCCAATTACCTTCGGCGGCTCGAGAAAGAGGATCCGAACCGCGCTCAGGAAATTGAATACATCAAGCAAAACGTGATCCTGGTCGGACCAACCGGTGTTGGCAAAACGTATTTGATCAAACACATCGCCGATTTGATCAAAGTGCCGTTTGTAAAGGCGGACGCCACGAAGTTCAGCGAGACCGGTTACGTCGGTGGCGACGTCGAAGATCTGGTGCGCGAATTGGTGCACAAGGCCGACGGCGACCTGAACCTTGCGCAGTTCGGCATCATTTACATTGATGAGATCGACAAGATCGCCTCGGCTGGAAATTTGATAGGCCGTGACGTGAGCGGGCGCGGCGTGCAGACCACACTACTGAAGCTGATGGAAGAAACCGAAGTGCCGGTGCGCAGCATGAATGATCTCCAGGCGCAATTGCAAGCGGCGTTCGAATTTCAGCGGCGCGGCAAAGCCAAACGCGACACCATCAACACCCGTCACATTCTGTTTGTCGTCAGCGGCGCCTTTGAGAAGTTGAAAGAACAAGTGGCGCGGCGCGTCCGTCACGGTCAGATCGGGTTCAGCGCGCAACCACTTCAGGTGATGGATAACGAGTTGTTCCAACACGTCACCACGCAGGACTTCATCGAGTACGGGTTCGAGCCGGAATTCATCGGGCGTTTGCCGGTACGCGTCGTCTGTGAGGACCTGGACGCGAAGGATCTATTCGACATCATGAAGTTTTCCGAGGGCAGTTTGCTCCGGCAATACGAGCGTGCCTTTCGCGCCTACGGAATAGAGATCAGCTTCGAGGACGAAGCGCTGCGTTTGCTGGCACAAGCTGCGGCGACGGAAAAAACCGGCGCGCGCGGGTTGCTGACCGTGTTTGAGAAGCTGTTTCGAGATTACAAATTTCATCTGGCGGGCTCGGGACTGAGTCAGTTGCGCGTGAGCGCGACGCTCGTGCGGGAGCCACAACGGGTTCTCGAGCAACTGATGGCCGAGGGACACAAGATCGAGGCGCAAATGCTCGAAGCCGGCGCGCGCGAATTCGCAGAGAAATTCAGCAAGGAACATGGATTACAAATTGTTTTCGACGAGAGCGCGATCCGTCGCTTGGTCGAGCGCGCGCAAGCCGAGCGCATGACCATGAGCGACCTGTGCGCTCATTTGTTCAGGGATTACCAATTTGGAATGAGCCTCATCAAAAAGAACACGGGGCAAACACAGTTTGTTCTTAATGCTGCGGCAATCGACGCTCCGGACAAATTCCTCAGCGACCTTGTCGTGCAATCGCACTATCCCGTTGCATCGGTGCAAAACGCCTGATTGTCATGAAGCGTTCGTTGATCACAACGCTCATCATTGGATTCGCTGTTGCGCTGATTGTCATGGCGTTGCATGCGACCAAAGTCATCGCCGGGTTTGAGGCTGTTGCCGCGCAACTCGTCACCGATTATGCGGGCGCGACACGCGTCGTAGGCGAAAAATGGCAATACGTCTTGGTTTTGGTGATCGCCCTCGGCGTCGCCTGGCTCATCTTGAGCAACGTTTCGCGATGGCGCGCCTGGTTATTAATCGGGTTATTGCTGGTGGAACTGTTTGGCCTCGCGTGGGTTTGCTCTCTTTACCGCGTTTTTTTTCAGCCGGCGCCGTCAGTCCTGGCGCTCATGTTTGCAGTCCTGGCCGCAGAAGGGTGGTCGGTTTTCTTACGCAGGAACCGTTCACATCTAATCCGCACATTGTTTGCCGATCGCGTTTCCAACGAACAATTTCGCCGTCTTAGCGACGGGAGCATTTCGTTCGATGCTGAGGCAAGGACATACGATGTAAGCGTCGTGGTATGTGACATCGGCAACAAAATCACATTCGCCGAAGGCGGCGAACCTGCCGCATTCACTGAGACCACGGCAAAATTCATCCGCGAGACCGCTGCGCGTCTGGTGGAAGAAGGTGCTTATCTGCAAGCCGCCGACGGAGAAGGCGTGGTCGGCGTTTTTGGATTTCCTGCGCCCGACCCGGAACACGCGCAAAAAGCAGCGCGCGTTGTTCTCGATTTGATCAAGAATTCTCGCGAACAGGATGAAGATAAGGAGAAGGTGGCCGCCAGCCGGGACATCCGAGCCGGAATCAGCTCCGGCGCGATCATTGCCGGTGCATTACAAGAGAGCCGCCGCCCGCTGCTCCTGGCGAGCGGCGAACCGATCGACCTGGCGCGCAGATTTTGCGCCCTGAATCGTTTCTACGGATCCAGGGCTCTGATGGACACGGCGACATTTGATCGAGTGAGCGAAGCAGTTGTCGCGCGCCCGATTGATTTTGTGAGCGGACTGAATTCGCACGACCGGCTTGAAGTTTACGAACCGCTTTGGCTTGCAGCTGAAGCCGGACCAGAGCGCGTCGCGCAGCGCGACTCGTTCTGGAGCGGGGTAGTTCTGTATCGAGAGAAACGCTGGGCGGAAGCGTATGCCGAATTTCAGAAGGCGCGCGGCTTCGGAAACCGAAGACGATCCGCCGCTGGAATTTTATTTGCGCCGGCTGGAGCCGCTCATCCTGCAATTGACGCAATGGCCCCAGGAATAAGCAAACGTAGCACATGCGTCTCGCTCGTATCCGGACCGAATTGCAAGCCAGAGGCTTGCACTACTTTTACCTGAGCACGTGTTGAGAAAGACCGAATATCCGGCGGCGATCCGGGACTTAATCGCGCAGCTGCGGCAAATGCCGGGCGTCGGTCCGCGCTCCGCGGAGCGGATTGCGCTTTGGATGGTGCGTGCGCGCGGCGATCAACCTGAGCAAATTGCACGCGCCATCACGGACACGCGTCACTCGATTCATTCCTGTAACTTGTGCGGATTTTTTGCTGCCGATGAAATCTGCGAAATCTGCGCCGACCCGTCGCGATCGACTGATTTGCTCTGCGTCACAGAACAGCCAACTGATATTCTTCCCCTTGAAAAAACGGGCGCATTTCGCGGTCGATATCATGCCCTTGGCGGCAAGATTTCGCCGCTCGACCATGTCGCTCCCGAAGATTTGCGCATCAAAGAATTGGTGGATCGCATCGATCGGGAAAAAATTTCGGAAATTATTTTTGCGTTAGCCGCGGATGTCGAAGGTGAAGCGACCACGAATTACATCGTCGACCTCTTGAAGAGTAAACCGGTCACGCTCACCCGCATCGCCCGCGGGATCCCAGCCGGCGGCGGTCTCGAATCGGCAGATGAATTGACGCTATCGGCCGCGCTGTCTGGCAGGACGAAATTGTAACGCACCGTCATCCCGAGTTGCGAAGATCGCCTCGCATTTTACGGGAATAAGACCAGCGACCGCGGAAATGGTATCGCGATCAACGCAGTAATCGGGTGGGTGGCAGACACTCATGAAGTGAATCGTGGGCCATATCGCGGTTCGCTGCCATCGCTTGGCTAGATTGTTGTCAGACTAATCACGCCAAGGAAAAACATCGCCTCTTCTCAGGTAGTAAGGGGCTGTTTTGGTGCTCCAAACAAAATCCGTTGCTGTGAGAAGAATAATCTCCTCGTGTGATCCTGGTGAATTCTTAAAGTTCTGAATGAACTGGTTTCCCTCGATACTCCATGTTCCAGCAGTAGATTTCTCTCCGTCAATGAACTCAGGCAACATGGTCCATGTGCCATTCGCACGGTAGAGATACTGATGCCGAGGCGACGTCCACTTACCAATCACTCGCCTGCGCAGCTCGTTCGGCCCAGGTGGTACAGGCATCGGATGCCTGATCACTTCTTTGTCGATGGCCAACATCATTTCGGCGTCCGCGCGAGTGAAGCTCTCGCGTAAACGCACCAGACGAGTGATGTAACGCATGCGATCACTTTCAGTCGGGTTCTTAAGCGACTCGAATTCGCGTCGAGCGTCGCCGAGCTCCTTGGGCTCGGCGGCAATAGCCGCCGACATGATTCCGACGGCGAGCAGTATGGTCGCAACGCGCAACATCTAA
This sequence comes from uncultured Verrucomicrobiae bacterium, assembly GCA_963803285.1. Classification (GTDB taxonomy): domain Bacteria; phylum Verrucomicrobiota; class Verrucomicrobiia; order Chthoniobacterales; family UBA10450; genus Udaeobacter. The sequence goes on from CAWDMG010000009.1 coordinate 148,792, forward strand.
TCCGGATTGCGTTTGAAACCTGAGACGACAGCAATCGCCACAATGCCAGAGATCGTAGAGAGAACGCCGGCTGCGGGCAAACCGAAATTGCTCGACCAGGTGCGCGACGATGATGCGGCGTCGGCATTGGTAAGGGCGATGCGCAGCGATTTAACTTTTGTAACGTTTTTAACGTTGTAACTTTTGTTCGAAATGTCCTGCGCGAAGATCGATCCAGCCCTGCACCAGGCGCAGAAGCCGCCTTGGATCAAAGTGCGGTTGCCGTCGAATCCGGTTTTCTTTTCGACCAAAGCGCTGATTTCCGATTTGCGGTTGCACACGGTTTGCGAGAGCGCGCAATGCCCGAATCGTTGGGAATGCTGGAGCCAGGGCACCGCTACTTTCATGATCGCGGGCGATCGTTGCACGCGGGCTTGCGGATTTTGCGCGGTAACGACGGCGAAGCCGTTCGCACTTGAAAGCGACGAACCGAAGCGCGTCGCCGAGGCAGTGCACCGGATGAATTTGAAGCATGTCGTGATCACCGCGGTTGCACGCGACGATCTGAAAGACGGCGGCGCGGATCATTTTGCGCGCACGATCACTGCGATTCGCGAAATGGATCCTTCAATCGTCATCGAAGTGCTCGTTCCGGATTTTCACGCACATGACTGGTGCATCCAGACGGTCCTCAACGCCGGCCCCGACATTTACAATCACAACATGGAAACGGTCGAACGGCTCACGCCTGTCGTGCGTTCTCGCGCAAAGTATAGGATTTCGTTGGAGGCTTTGCGGTAGGGCCAAGGAATTATCGTCACGCAATGGCGGGATTGTGACCAAGAGCGGGGTAATGCTTGGCCTCGGTGAAAAGGAAACCGAACTTTTCCAGACCATGGACGATTTGCGTGAGGTCGGCTGCGAAGTCTTGACCATGGGTCAGTACTTGCGCCCGACTCCGAAGCATTTGCCGGTTGTTGAATACATCACGCCCGAGCAATTCAATTACTACGGGGACATCGCCCGCGGGAAAGGTTTTCTCTACGTCGCCTCGGGGCCGCTGGTCCGCAGCTCTTATCACGCGGCTGATTTTCACCCGGTTGTGCGGCGGTAATCGCACGCGAAGCGGACGACTCTTCCGCTGTAGAGTCCGCTGTCCTCAGCGGATTCCATGTCCTGAATACGATAGGTTCTGCGCTGAGGGGACAGCGCACGCTACAGCATCGCGCTTGCAATGCTTGTCATTCCGAGCGAAGCGGAGCGAAGTCGAGGAACTTCGCGGCAACACATTCAGGTTCCGCAACGGGATGTCTCGACTTCGCTCGACATGACGAAAGATATTAGATCGCAAACCGCAGCGGTTATTCCGGCGTATCAGGACGAAAAACACATCGGCGACATCGCGCGTCGAACCCGCGAGCGGCTGGATCACGTTCTCGTTGTTGATGACGGGTCAACCGATCGGACGGAACAATGCGCGCGCGAAGCCGGCGCCGAAGTTATTGTTCATGCTCAAAACCAAGGCAAAGGCGAGGCAATTAAGACCGGACTCGCGCACTGGCTTGGGGCTGCAAATTCGTCGGGCAGCGGACAAGATCGACAAATCACGTGGGTGATCCTTTTGGATTCTGACGGTCAACATCTTCCCGAAGAGATCGATCGATTCTTGGAAGCGGCAGCTTCGGTGACACGCCCCACGTTTTTTATTGGCAACCGCATGAACGACGTCGCCCGCATGCCAACGGTGCGGCGCGTCGTGAACCGTTATATGAGCAATCAGATCAGCCGCGTTTGCGGACAAACAATTCCGGACACGCAATGCGGTTACCGCATGCTAGATCGACAGCTAATTCCAGACATGCTTGGCGGCGGGCACCGGTTCGATTACGACACCGAAGCGCTCATCATCGCCAGCCGTAAAGGTTACAGGATCGAATCAGTCCCAATCACGACTGTCTACACCGATCAAGTCAGCAAGATCCATCCCGGGCGCGACTCGTTCCGCTTCTTCAAAATGATGCGGCGCTATAAGCGACTCGGCAGCTAGCCTTGCTCTTGAATGTGAGTCCCTTGGCGGCCAAGCGTCGCACAGCGACGCGGCTACAACTACGGTTTTCTCGCCGGCAGAGGCTTTGAGCTCTTGAGGATTTCAGATTCAGGTGTGAGCGTGGCCGGTTTGCCGCTGAAGATGATGCGATTTGGTTTTTGGGCGAGCGTTTCGACGAGCTCCTTGGCGTAGGTCGTCACCACTTTTAAATTCAAAAGCGTGACGTGCAGTTGTTTTAATTGTTCGTTGAGTTGTTTGTCGGTGGTGCTGATAAATTTGTCGGCAGTGCCAAGCACTGAGTCCGCACCCTTCGCAAGGCCATCCAGGTTTGTGATAACGTTTTGTAAATGGTCCACGTCCATTTTCAGTGAGTCGGCCAGTGGTCCGAGCTTCGGCGTGAATTCGCCGAGATCTTTCTTCAAACCCGTGACAGTGACGTCCAGATTACTGAGCAATTTGTTCGCGTTATCGAACAACGGGCCGGCGGCCGCAGTGATTTGTTCGAGCCCGTATGCTGGATGGCCCTCAATCGACGCGTCGTTTGCCAGCGTCTGACCACCTGGTGTCCCTGCGGAAAGCGCCACGAATTTCGGGGAGAGCATCGTATCGGAGCTGAGCGTGGCGGTGACATCTGTGGGCAACGGCGGAATTTCTTCGTCCAGGCTGACGGTCACCTGCACAGCGTCCTTCTTGTCTGCGCTCGCATCACGCTCCTTAGCCGTAAGATGTCGCATCGCGATCACGCGTCCCGCCGGCGCGCCCGCATAGCGCACCTCGGAATTTACTTTTATGCCGGTCACATCTTCGTAATTGATTTGCAGAGTGCGTGTCGGTTTTTTCCACTGTCGTCCCGAGAGTGCGAATGTTAGTGCGGCGAGCAGGACGATGCTGCACGCGACCACGAAAAGGGCAACGAAGTAATCCGAGAGATTGCGCTTCATGGATGTTTGCGATGAAAACGGAATCGCGCGCCCCGAAACGGCCGGGGCTGGACGTGTTGATGATCTTTATGTTCTTCCTGTGAAAGGTTCAATGGGATCGGTCCGTCGGCACGACCGTTGATAAATTGTTGCACTTCAGCGTTTGAACTGTTTCGAATTTCGTCCGGCGTGCCTTGCGCCACAATCGAGCCATGTCCAAGCATAATCATACGTGTCGCGATGCGAAAGGCGCTTGTCATATCGTGGGACACCACCACTGCCGTCATATGGCTGCCTTGAGTCAACTTTCGCGTTAGCTGGTCGACCACGGCGGTCATGATTGGATCCAGCCCGGAGGTTGGCTCGTCGCTAAATAGTAGTTCCGGATCAAGGGCAAGCGCGCGCGCAAGCCCGACCCGCTTCTTCATTCCTCCGCTAATTTCGTCTGGCTTAAGATGTTCAAACCCGGTCAGGCCGACCATCTCAAGCTTTCCTCTCACGATTTGTTCGATTTCGTCGGGCGACTTTTTGGTGTGCTGCAGCAGCGGCAGAGCCACATTCTCGCCCACTGTGAGAGACGCTAGTAGCGCGCCAGATTGGAACAGCATTCCGAATCGCAGGCGCACCCGTTCAATCTCGCGTTCCTTCATCCCGCTAATTTCCTCGCCAAAAAGTCTCACCGATCCGGAAGTCGGTCTCATGGACCCAATCATATGACGAAGCAGTGTGCTCTTGCCGCAACCACTTCCGCCCATAATTACCAGAGTTTCGCCACGCTGGACATTGAACGACAGCTCGTCGAGCACGGCGCGATCACCGAACCTACGGACGAGATTGTTCACCTCGATGATAGTTTCTCCGGTATTTTTCATGCAGCGAAAAAGAAAATCCCTGTCAGAACAGCGTTCATCACTAGCATGGCCAGCAAAGCTTGCACTACCGAAGCGGTAGTCGCCTGACCGACGCCTTCGGCGCCACCTTCGACATTTAACCCCGCGTTGCACGAGATCGTGATGACGATCCAGGCGAAGACCACGCTCTTGATCATTCCCGAATACAAATCCCACGTTTCCGCGCTTTGCAGCGCCTCCATGATGTAGCCGGCGGTGTTGAAATCGAGCGCGGAAACGCAGACTGCCCAGCCGCCGAGGATGCCGATATAATTTCCAAAGATCGTGAGCGCAGGCAGCATGACCATCATCGCCAGGAAACGCGGTACCGACCAGAAATTGAACGGGGTTGATCGCCATCACCTCAAGCGCCTCGATTTCTTCGGACACTTTCATCGTGCCAATTTCGGCCGCAACTGCAGAGCCGCTCCGTCCGATCACGATCACAGCGATCAGAACCGGTCCCATCTCGCGCAACAGCGTGAGCATCACAAGATCTGGGATGTACATTTCTGCGCCCAGACTTTCGAGAGAATGGGCAGCCTGCATCGCCAGTGTCACGCCTACACTGAATGCCGTGAGCGCTACCATCGGAGCCGCACGCACCCCGATAAACACCATTTGTCGGAATATTGGCCCAATCTTGAAAAATTGTCCCGTGAACGGCGCAACCAAAATCCAGTAAAGCAGACTGAGATTAAGCTGGAGATAATTTTTCACGCGAAGTCCGAGCGCGCACAATGCCAAAGTGAGCGAAGTGAAGAAAGCGCAAAGTTATCGGTCATCTGCGCCGCTGCAGCGTCCGCTGTCCTCAGCGGAAAATATCGGTGTGCTCTGTTGCGCAATCGAATGCGCCGTGGACAGCGCACGCTACAGGGGGCTTGTCCGTGAAGCGATGCTTGTGAAATCCAGCCCCAGATCGTCTAGGATCACCCGCGCCGCATTTCGACCTGGCATGAACGAAACGCCGGGACCGGGATGGCTACTCGATCCGCACAGATAGACGTTTGGAATTGGTGTGCGGTATTGAGCCAGTTCAGGAATAGGCCGCATGGCGCCGGTCTGGTACGGCAGGAAAGCGCCCTGGAGTTCTGTGCCATGCACAGCGCTACTGATCATGCGTTCCTGGTCCACAGGGGAATGGACGACACGCTTCAAAATGCTCGTCTTGAGATTTGGAATATATTTTTCTGACAACAGATCAAGAACGTGATCGGCATACTGCTCTTTGACCGAGTCCCACGTGCGCCCGGCAATCTTGTTGCTGGCGTCCCCACGAATTTCATATGGCACGCATTTCACCAGAATCTTGATTAAACCTTTGCCAGTTGGAACGCGGCTGGGATCAGCCGTGTAATCGTTGCAAACCACCAACACGGGACGCGTTGGGAGCAGCCCTGCTCGCGCTTCTACAAACATCTGAGCGACATACTCCAACGACGGCGGCGTGCAGTGAACATAGGATGCACGAGCAGTCTCTTCGCCGGCTATGAATTGGAGGGAATTTCTCAACGCGAGGTAAATCACCATGATCGAGTCGCCCCACTCGTACTCTTCGATCTTGCGCGCGATGTTTTTCCCAACCACCGAACTGCCGAGCAAATCGAGCACGAGCGTCTGCGGATCAACTGTCGATGCGACAAGCCGACCGACTGCAATCTCTTCCTGATTGGTTAGGCGCACACCTACGGCTTTGCCATTGTCGATCAAAACCTTGGAAACCCGTGCGCTGGTGCGAATTTCGCCGCCGTAATTTTGAAGACAACGTGCTAGGGCATGCGCGAGGTTAATCATTCCGCCTTGCAGCACCTTGTTGCCATGGTCCTGAATCACGGAATCGAAGAGCCACGCCAATTGTCCGCCGCCTACCTGGTCGGGCGCAACGTTCGCGTGCAGCGAGAACGCGCCCAGGAATAACCGGATGGCTTCATTCTCGAACGATTGGTTCGTCCACTCGCGCAGGGTCTGCATTTCGAAGCGGTATTCGTCCATGCCGCCCGGCGCGTGTTCCAGTTCTGCGATGTGTTCGGACAGCGGACGGGGCGGGTTGTTCAGCGTCGCGACGATTACAGCTTTGGCGGCGAGCCACTGCTGAAAAAGAATCCGCCACTGCTCCGCGTCGTGCCTCGAATGTGCTGCGATGCTCGCACAAGTTTTATCCAGATCCGTGTACATGTGCACGGTGCGACCGTCCGGAAACGCGTGAGCGAAAGAAATTTCGGGCTTCAATAGTTCCAGCCCATAACGATTTAACTCCAACTCATCCGGCGCGGACGACAAATTGGCGAACTGGTAACCAAAGGCGTGCAGGTCCGAGTGAAAACCCGGCATCGTGATCTCACTGGTGACCGTCAAGCCGCCGATGTTCTCGTTCGCTTCGAGCACGAGCACGCGCAGACCCGCCTTCGCCAGGTAACAGGCGCACGTGAGACCATTGTGTCCCGCGCCGATGATAACGGCGTCGTAGATGTCCGCCATAGTCAGGACGCAACAACGATGTTGATGGTCGTCAAGCAATCCGGCATCGATTGTGCGGGCATAACGGGAATAGAAGTTCCACTGGCAGTCGTCGAGCCGGGAATTAGTTTCGGCTGATTAGACTGCGTTATAATTTTCAATCGAAACAATGGCTCAAACCGAAATCGATGCGATCCGTGCACTGCTAAGTTCGAAGCCGCGTCCAGTCGGCTGGTCTGCACGGCGAAAACGACTCGATGAGGTTGGGGCTGTTTGGCCCGTTGCAGACGACGTAAAGTTGACTGCAGTCGATGTAAACGGCGTTCCGGGCGAATATTCGATGGCTCTCGGCAGCGATCCTTCTCGCGTCCTCATGTTTTTCCATGGCGGCGGCTACTGTTCCGGTTCAATCCAGAGTCATCGTCGTTTGGTGACCGAAGCGGGCCGCGCGGCGAGAATGCGCACACTCGCCATCGGCTACCGACTCGCGCCGGAGCATCCCTTTCCTGCAGCGTACGATGAGGCGCTGACTGCATGGCGATTTTTGGGAAATCAAGGTATCGCCGCTGCGCATATTGCGATCGGTGGCGACAGCGCCGGGGCTGGACTCACTCTCGGATTGATCGGCCGGTTGCGTGACGCGCACGAGGAGCTTCCCGCATGCGCGTGGGTCATTTCGCCATGGACGGATTTGACGATGTCCGGTTCGACCCTCGTGAGCAAAGCCGCGGTCGATCCGCTCATTCACAAGGAGTATCTAAATGAATTGGCTGATGCCTATCTGCCCGCTGGCATGGACAGAAAAGATCCGCGTGTCTCGCCGCTCTACGCTGATTTCAGAGACTTTCCTCCCATGCTAATCCAGATTGGTTCTAATGAGACCTTGCTCGATGATGCCACTCGACTTGCCGCGCGGGCTGGTACAGCCGATGTGGCGGTGACTTTGGAGATCTGGCCACACATGATTCATGCATGGACTTTGTGGAATGCTAAGCTCGAAGATGGCCGACGCGCTCTCGCCAACGCAGGTGCATTCATTCGGACGCATCTTTGAACAAGGAATGACGGCTTCCCAGCCGTCATGATTCGACGGCTGCCCAAGCCGTCGCTCCTTGTTCAGATCAAAGCGCGTTTGCGGTAATCGCCGAAAGTACGGCCAAAACGAGCGCTCCACACATCTTAAGTTGTCATTCTGAGCGCAGCGAAGCGGAGTCGAAGAATCTCAGTTCAATCGCTTGGTGGCGTCAGTGCCTCAAATGCTGAGATGCTTCGACTTCGCTCAGCATGACAGTGCTGATTGGTTTGATTGGCGAGTCCTCTCGCGGCAAAAGTGAGACGCATCAAATTAAACCGCGTTTTCTGAAATCGCCGAGATTACCGCCGGAAGAGCGCTCCACCATGTCGATGGTGAACTTGAGCAAACAAACCTCCCACGCGTCGTCTACGCCTTGAATGATCGCGCTGAGCGGTTCGTTTTTGTTTTCTACCTGCCGCCTGGTGCGATTGATCACCGTCTCGATTGAATCGCTGAGCGTCTGTTCGTTTAGATCGGTTTTGCGAAATTGAAAACCGTAACGGAGCACCGAGACGTTCCGCGCGTGCTCACGCAGTTGATCCACGTATCGCTCCGCCTTGTCTCCGAAGCCCTCCAGTAGCAGTCGGCAATAATGCTCCGACGTCAGAATCTGCGGCCGTTCCGCCTGGATTTTCCCGTTGCGAATCCGCACGTGGTTCACGCGATCCATCAACTCCGAAATCAAATAGAAATTGAAACTGGTGCTGCCGAACGTCGCGATCTGACGCTCCGGCGCAAGAATCACGTGTGTATTTTCAAGCGCGTAGTCAAAATCGTCGCGGGTGATCATCGGTGGAACCTACTTTGCGCGTCGCTGTATTCAAAAAAAAGCATACGACCGGTGAATGACGAAACCGAACGACGAATAGTGAACTGTAGGGCGTCTGTGTCAGTCCCGAACGCTTTCGGGATTCACGGAAACGCCCTACAATTATTAGGGCTTCTGCTGTTGACCTTGCTGTTGCTGTGGCTGAAACAGCGACAGATATTCGCCGTAGCCTTCTTCCTTTAATTTTTCCACAGGGACAAAGCGCAACGCAGCCGAGTTCACGCAGAAACGTTGACCAGTCGGAGCGGGGCCGTCGTCGAACAGGTGGCCGAGATGCGAATCGCTCGATTTCGCACGGACTTCGGTGCGCTCCATTCCGTAAGAAGTATCGCGCTTTTCCGTCACGGTATCCTTCTTAATGGGTTTGGTGAAACTGGGCCAGCCCGTGCCGCTGTCGAATTTATCGAGCGAACTGAAGAGCGGTTCGCCGGTGATAAGATCGACGTAAATTCCCGGCTTGTGATTGTCCCAGTACGCGTTGTGAAACGGCGTTTCCGTGCCGCATTGACGGGTCACCTTGTACTGGTCTTTGGTTAACTTCTGCTGCAACTCAACGTCGCTTGGAACGGGTTTGGTCGGATTCATTTTCTCGGCTTCTTGCTTCTGCGCTTGAGCATACCCGAACAAGATCGAACCGACAATCACCAGGAATGTGCCGGCCAGCCCAAACCACAGAGTTTTGTATGAGCGTTTGTGTTTGTACGTTAATCGCGTTGCTCTCATTGTATTTCTGGGCTGAGAATTATCTTCTTTGCAGTGCTTAAGTCTTCGCATGAATCACGTTTCCTTAAGGAAACGCGCAGAGATTTGCTTCTTAATTAAATTCGCAAATTAGACACAAAATGGTTGGGACGTGTTCATTCCTGCCAGCCGACACGGGAACGCCGACGGTGTTCAGCGATCGGTTGTTCTGCTGCCGCGATTCAGTTTTGGGCTTGCGGCGCATCGAGCGTACTGCTTTAAGTGCGGTCGTGACGCGATTTCAGCCCGCGAACTAGCTCCAAATGGCGTTAAGCAGATTTTGGGTCGCTCTCTTCCTTTGTTCGATTGCTTATCTCCTCTTTCAGCTCTTCACCGGCCGATACTACACCATCGAATTTGCGGTGAGCGGAAAGAAGGACGATCCGCTGCTACAACGCGAATATTACCTCGATAAGCTGCCACCCGAATTGGAGCGCAGCTTGCAGAGCGCGTCCGATCACAAGATCACGTTTGAGAATAAAGCGTACCAGTACGCGATCGACAACGAGGTCTTAAAGCTCTATGCCGGCAAACAGGCCGCTGACGGCGTCGTGCCGCAATGCAAAACTACGATCTTCGAAATTTTATTGCCGCTGATTGCGTACCTGGCGTTCTTCAGCGGCATCCTGCAGTTGCTGATCGATAGCGGCGCTGCGGAACGCGTCGCAAAACTCCTCAGTCCGATTTTCGTCCACGTTTTTCCGGACGTGCCGCGCGGTCACCCGTCGATTTCTTACATGACGTTGAACTTCGCCGCGAATTTCCTCGGCCTCGACAGCGCGGCGACACCGTTCGGCTTGAAGGCCATGGAGAGCCTCCAGGAACTGAACGATCGAAAGGACCGCGCAAGCAACCCACAGATTATGTTCATGTGTTTGCATGCGGCCGGGCTGACGCTCCTTCCGACTTCGATTATCGGTTATCGTGCGGCGGCACACGCGACGAACCCGGCGGACGTGATGTTACCATGCATTATCACTTCATTCATCGGCACGGTTGCGGCGCTCGTACTCGTCGGCATTCGGCAGCGGATCAATTTATTCAAGGCTACGATTGTGATCGCAATCGGCGGAATCACTGCCGTTATCGCCGCGTTGCTCGTTTATATCACGCGGCTGGATCTGATCAGCAAAAGCCATTTCACCGGCAATCTCTCGAACGGTTTGCTGCTCGGGCTAATCTTCGCGATTCTCGGTTACAGCTTGTTGCGCGAGAAGCAATTCGCGGCAAAGAGCACGACGATCTTCAATTCATTCGTCGAAGGCGCATACAACGGGCTGGCAGTCGGGCGCATCATTTTCCCGTACATCCTTGGAATGCTTGTCGCGATCTCGCTTTTCCGAAACAGTGGACTGTTTGAGATGTTCGCGGCTGCGCTGGCGAGTACGTTTCGTGCCGTTCACGTGAGCGATCAGATCGTGAATGCGCTGCCAATCGCAATTCTTCGGCCATTCAACTCGGCCGGAAGCCGTGGGTTCCTACTCGACGCGATGTATACGTATGGCGCGGACTCCTTCACCGGCCGCCTCGGTTGCGTCTTTCAATGCGCAGCGGAAACGACGTTCTACGTCCTCGCCGTTTACTTCGGGAGTGTGAAGATCAAGAATACCCGCTACGCACTGAGCACAATGCTGCTCGTCGACCTGATCTGCGTGTTCGCCGCGATCTTCGTCTGCGTGGCATTCTTTAAATTGTAGGTAGGCGCTTTTAGCGAGCGTTAGCTGCACCGCAGCGGACGGTTGAGACGCGCTGAACTCAAGTGCGTCGCCGCTCAGCGCGCCACGTGAGTAAAGTCCAGAGCCAGCTTGCGGAATCTTCGATGGCAAACAAGAGCGCGAGCGGGGCTGGCAGCGCGCCAAAATACCACAGCGCGGCCACGGTCGGCGCGACGAATGGCCGATCGATCAATGTGGCGAATACAAAGCCCTCCGCATTGAGACGTCCACTCAGGACGTAGAGCATTCCAAACCCTGAAGCCAGCATGCCGACCAAACGCAGAAATCCAGAAGCTTGCGGATTCAGCGGACCGAAATGCATAAGCCTCGCCATGAAATCGGGAAAGAGCAGAAGCAATCCTCCTTCCAGGAAGATGATCCAGCCATAAATCTCAACTGTTTTTGCCGCGCGACTTTGCTCGGGCGGCGAGAGAAGTCGTTTGAACATGACGCCATGAAGTTACTCCGTTTCGATTGCAGTAGTCGAGCAATTGTAGGGCGTCGTGCGGCGCAGCACGCATTCGTTTCAATTCGAGGAATGACGGCTTCCCAGCCGTCGCTCCTTGTTCTACAGCTTAGCGATCACAACAAATTTCCGAGGTACATCTTCCGGTCGAACACCGCAAAATCATCCACCTTTTCGCCGGTGCCGACGAAACGGGTGGGAATTCCAAGTTCATCCTGGATCGCCACCACAATGCCGCCTTTGCCGCTGCCATCGAGTTTGGTCACGATCAGTCCAGTGAGTCCAAGGGCGTTGTGGAACTCGCGTGCCTGACTTAGCGCGTTACTGCCTGTGCTCGCATCGACGACGAGCAACGTCTCTTGCGGTGTGTCTGCATCGAGTTTGCCCAGAGTGCGTTTTATCTTCTGCAGCTCGGCCATCAGATTTGCTTTGGTGTGTTGCCGGCCGGCCGTATCGCAAAGCAAAAAGTCGATCTCCCGCTTCGCTGCTGCTTGATACGCTTCGTAACAAAGAGCCGCGGGATCTGCGTTGTGCTGGCCCCGAACGATTTCAACGCCGACTCTTTTTGCCCAGATATCGAGCTGCTCGATGGCTGCAGCGCGGAATGTGTCCGCCGCGGCGAGCATTACCCGACATTGATCCTCTAGGGCGTTTCTGTGAAACGCCGAGGCGTCTGACACAGACGCCCTACAATTTGCCGCATGCATCAGATGACACGCGAGTTTTGCTGTCGATGTTGTTTTACCGGTTCCGTTCACTCCTACGATCAAGATCACAGTCGGTTTGCCGGTCGCTGGACGAATTGGCGCCGAATCGCGCGGCAAAATGCGCGCGATCTCTTCGCGCACCGCTTTGATTACGTCGCCGATTCCCAGCAACGCCCACGCCTCGCGTTCCTGAAGCGTTTTGATGATGCGCATTGTCATCGGCACGCCGAGGTCTGCGCGGATGAGCGCTTCTTCGAGCTCGTCCCAGTCAATCGGTTTGCCGGAGAATTGCTTGGCGAGTGATTCAAGAAAATTCATGACGTCATTCCAAGCGAAGTCGAGGAATCCCGTTGCACTACGCTGCTTTATGCTGCGGTATCCTTCGACTTCGCTCCGCTCAGGATGACTCCGCGTCAACACCTGGCGTTTGTCGTTTTACCGGCTCACGGGCGGGGCGATCCAAATCTTTCCGGATACGATCGAGAATACCGTTCACAAATCGGCCTGAATCCGCGCCGCCGTACGCCTTCGCCAGCTCAATCGCCTCGTTGATGGAGACGACCGGCGGGATGTCATCGCGATAAAGCATTTCGTAAATCGCCAGCCGGAGAATGTTGCGATCGACCGGTGAAATCCGGCGAAATTCGTAGTTCTCGCAGTAACGGCGGATACGCTCATCGACGTCCGGCAAATGCGCCACCATGCCTTCGATTAGAGGCTGGGCGAATTCGCGCACCCGCTCTGGTGCTGGGCAAAACTCCCAGAACTCATCGATCTTGTCCGGGCCTTCGCCCCGTTGAAGATCACGCCAGAAATGATATTGAACCGCAGCTTCTCTAGCGCGCCGTCGCTTACCCATTACCCCTCGGCGGTTTTGGAAACCGCCGCTCCTTGTTTGCTACGAACTTCCGACAAAACGGTCGCAATTTCCACCGCTGCGCGCGCGGCTTCGGTTCCGCGATTGATTGTATTTTCAAGACAACGTGCCCGCGCCTGGTTTTCGTTATCAAAACTGAGTACTGCGTTGATTACCGGCACGCCGTGCTCTATGGCGATTCGCTGCAGCGCATCACTAACGGAGCCACTCAAGTTTTGTGCGTGATTGGTTTCGCCTTGCAGAATCACCCCGCACGCGATGATGGCGTCAGCTTGATGTTGCGCCGCCAACTCGCGTGCGACTACGGGAATTTCGAATGAACCGGGAACGCGATGGAGAAAAATCGTCGCGTTCGGCGCAAGTGTCCGCAGCTCTTCGGTCGCGTAATGGATAAGCCCATCCACGTACTGTGTGTTAAACCGGCTCGCAACTATGTGGAACGTGCCTCTGGCTTTGTCAGTTGGCGGACGAGATGGCGATTCCTTCGTCATTCGTCATTCGGGCTTCGTCATTCGCGAATGCTCTAGAGCAAGTGCCCGAGCTTCGTCTTTTTTGTCTCGAGATATTTTTCGTTGTGCGGATTGGCTTCAGCCCGGATCGGCACTTGCTCGATCATTTCCAAACCGTAGCCCTCGAGCCCGACAACTTTCTTCGGATTATTTGTGAGGAATCGGAACTGTCGCACACCCAGATCGAAAAGAATCTGTGCGCCGAGCCCGTAATCGCGCAGGTCACTTGCGTACCCGAGTTTCGCGTTGGCCTCAACGGTATCGAGTCCTTCCTCCTGCAACTTGTAGGCGTGGATTTTTGCCGCCAACCCGATACCGCGGCCCTCCTGTCGCATATAAACCAGAACGCCCTGGCCTTCCTCTTCGATTTGCCGCAGCGCGGCGTGCAATTGATTTCCGCAATCGCACCGGCGTGACGCGAAAACGTCGCCGGTGAGACATTGGCTGTGCACGCGCACCAGCGTCGGTTTGTTCTTGTCGATCCGACCTTTCACAAGCGCAAGATGGTGCTGCCCATCGACCTTCGAGCGATACAAATGCAAATCGAATTCGCCGTAGTCGGTCGGCAATTTCACAATTTGTTCCAGCTCCACCAGCTTCTCGCTCTTGCGCCGAAAGGCGATCAAGCTCTGGATCGTGCAAATGCGCAGCCCGTGTTTGTTGCGGAACTCCATCAGCTCCGGAAGACGCGCCATGCTGCCGTCGTCGTGCAAAATCTCGCATAGCACGCCCGCCGCTTGCAGGCCTGCCATTGTTGCCAGATCCACAGCGGCCTCGGTGTGACCGGCGCGCCGCAGCACACCGCCGTCTTTTGCGCGCAGTGGAAATATGTGACCCGGTTGGTTCAAATCGTCCGGCGCGGATTTCGGATTGGCGATTGCCAGTATAGTCGTCGCGCGATCATAGGCGCTTATTCCGGTCGTCACGCCTCGCGCCGCGTCCACTGAAACGGTGAAGTCGGTGTTATGCTTTTCTCGGTTTTGCGTCACCATGCGTTGCAAGCCCAGTTGGTCGGCACGCTCATTGGAAATGGGGACGCAAATTAAGCCCCGGCCGTGCGTCGCCATGAAATTGACCGCTTCAGGCGTGACCTTTTCCGCCGCCATGACCAGATCGCCTTCGTTCTCGCGATCCGCGTCATCGGTCACGACCACCATGCGCCCTTTCGCGATGTCGCTTAGAACATCGTCAATCGCGTCGAACTGAAATGTCTCTTTCGGCCTTGAGATCATTGAGCAATACCATTACGTCCGGGCAGTGGAGCGAGCAACTCCTACGTGCTCCTGCTCATGCTCGTGATCGATCACATTTCGACCATGAGGAGCATGACGAGCCAGAATTATTTCGCGCTGGACGCGACAATTGCCTCCGGACGGTACATGTCGCGGTTGCTTCCCTGAAATTCGGCCTTCAGTTTGACTGTAAACCGCGAAAGATCGACGAGATCCCATCGCGTGAAGTTCCACGTCGCCTTGTAGCCACGGCGCTCTGTCGCCGTGTTTTGATCACTCCCCGAAGCGCCTCGACTGAGCGAGGCGGCTACATCGCGCTGCGCATGCTCAAATCCAACGACGAAATGCACCGCGTCGTCGCGCACTTTATTCGTCGATTTCTTCGGCTCGAAATAAAATGTGCGGAAACTGCTGTCGCGGCTTCCGGCGGCGTAAAGCTTTGGGTCCAAATAGAACACGCGTTTGCTCTCCAGATCGGTGATGCGCAAATCCGGATAACCTGAACGTTGGAATTTGCCATCGGCTGTGAGTGGCAAATCGCACTTCAAACCGGGAGTCGCGCTGAGCAGCTGCCGCAAAGTGTCTTCGAAATGGCTGCTGACTTCGTTGATCCGATCGACATTTTGGATCACGCTGTCCGGCGCATTCAATCGCTTCATCGTCTCATCGCACGCGGTGCTGATCGCTTTGGCGATGCGCTGATCGACCGCGTTGTTCGCCTCGAACGACAGCACCTTTCTCCCGGTCGTATCGAAAATTAGTTCGCTGAACCGGACGCCGCGCAATTGTTGGTCTTCATCCAACAACCAGGGAATCAGTTGATCCACGGGCGCCTTTCCTGTAGCCGGAGGTGACTCCGGCGGTGTTGCCGATGATTGTGCGATTGCCGCGATCACAATGAAGGGCAGCGTGATCAAAGGAATGAATCTCATTCCCCCGGATTCAAAATGGATGCGCTATTCTCAGCAAGACCAAACACCCAGTGGGCACCTTGCCTGCCGGACAATTTCTGACTAGAGACTACAGTTGCAGGTGAAGAAGTCTGATAAAATCTTCGTTGCCGGCCATCGCGGAATGGTCGGGAGCGCGTTCATGCGCCGGCTTGAGGCCGAAGGGTTCACAAATCTGCTGAAGCCGCATCGATTTCAACTCGACCTTATGAAAGAGGATGCGGTCTTGCAGTTCTTTTTAGAAGAGAGCCCGGACATCGTGATTCTCGCGGCGGCAAAAGTCGGAGGAATAAAGGCAAACAATGATTATCCGGTGGAGTTTCTGCTCGAGAATTTGCGCATTCAGAACAACGTTATTCGGTCCGCCTCGCAGAGCGGCGTCCGCAAGCTGCTCTTTCTAGGAAGCTCCTGCATTTACCCGAAGCTGGCACCGCAACCGATTCCGGAAAGCGCGTTGTTGAGCGGTCCACTGGAGCCGACGAACGAAGCGTACGCGATCGCCAAGATTGCCGGGATCAAGCTTTGCCAGGCGTATGCACGCGAGTACGGCGCGAAGTTCATCTCTGTCATGCCGACGAACCTGTACGGGCCTAACGATAATTTCGATTTGGAAACATCGCACGTGCTTGCCGCGCTTGTTCGTAAAGCGCACGAAGCGAAAGCACAGAACGAAAAACAACTAGTCGTGTGGGGAACTGGAAAACCGCGCCGCGAATTTTTGCATGTGGACGATCTTGCCGCCGCCTGTCTTTTGTTGCTCGAGAAGTACGATTCGCCCGAAATCATAAACATCGGCTACGGTGAAGACGTCACCATTCGCGAGCTGGCCGAGCTAATCTGCGAAGTGATCGGTTTCAACGGTAAACGCGTTTGGGACAAAACGAAGCCGGACGGCACGCCGCGCAAGCTTTTGGACGTGACCAGAATTCGCAAGCTCGGCTGGCAGCCTACGATCTCGCTGCGAAAAGGCATCGCGCAAACTTACGAATGGTTTCTCGCTAACCGCGCTCAATGACTCTTGGCCCCCGAACTTATGCGTCTTATTCGCCACGTCCCTGGTTCCCCCGAAGAGTTTCGACCGTTGACCCGCGAAAGCTTTCGGGGTTGACTGCATTAGGGGACCGATGAAAAAGCTACGCGTTGGCGTTGTTGGTGTTGGGCATATCGGAAGCAATCATGCACGGCTTTATGCGGAAATTCCTTCCGCCGAGTTCACCGCGGTATACGATGTGGAGCCGTTCAGGAGTCGCACCATTGCCGAGCAAATTCGGCGCGGCATCTGCCAAATCGCTCGATGATTTCATGTCGATGGTTGACGCCGTTTCTGTGGCAACACCCACCAATACTCACTACGAGGTTGCACGCGCTCTCCTCGCCGAGGGCAAACATGTGCTCGTCGAGAAACCGATCACCGACAACACTTCACACGCTACCGAGCTTTCGGAATTGGCTGCACTTAACGCTCTCATCCTGCAAGTGGGTCACGTCGAGCGCTTCAATCCGGTTTTGAGTGCGCTCGAAAAACATCTGACCCATCCGCGCTTCATCGAATCGCATCGACTCTCACCATATACGGAACGCAGCGCTGATATCGGCGTCGTGCTCGATTTAATGATTCACGATCTGGAAGTCATTTTGAATTTCGTCCGCTCGCCTCTGTGGAGTATCGACGCAGTCGGTGTGCCCGTGCTCAGCCAGAGCGAAGACATTGCAAACGCGAGACTTCACTTTGAAGACGGTTGCGTAGCAAATGTGACCGCCAGCCGCATCAGTCCCGAGCGAATGCGCAAGATTAGAATTTTCCAGGAAGACGCGTATCTCTCGCTCGATTATCAAAATCAAAGCGGCGAGATCTATCGCCGCGTCGGCAAACAGATTTGGCGTGATAGGGTCGAGATTGAACACGGCGAACCACTCAAGCTACAGTTAATGTCATTCATTGAATGCGCGACCACGGGCCGCCAGCCGCGGGTTTCCGGTTCTCAAGCGACGGCGGCATTGGAGCTGGCGGTCAAGATCACGAAGCAAATCTCGTCGAGTGGATAAGACGGCTCGCGTGGCAAACTGTCACTGTAGAGGCAGGCGTGTCGCCTGCATGCTATTCCAATGGGCAGCCGGTACGGCTGCTACTACAGAAGAATGACCATCTATTTCATCGCGGGCGAAGTGAGTGCCGATAATCACGGCGCGGCGTTAATGCGCTCGCTACGCGTGTTAGATCCTGAGTTGAAATTCATCGGGCGCGGCGGCCCGCAGATGCAGCAGGTCGCCGGCGCGCAATTTAAGAACTGGATCGGTGATGCAGCCGTCCTCGGTTTATGGGAAGTTCTGAGAAAGTACGGCTATTTTCGGGAGCAATTCCGTCAGACGCTCAACGAAATTCACGAAAGCAAACCCGACGCAGTCGTTTTGATCGATTATCCGGGTTTCAATTTGCGACTGGCGCGCGCGCTGCGAAGACAATCACAACTCCACAAAACAATCTACTACATCAGCCCGCAAGTCTGGGCATGGAACCGCGGACGCATCAAAAAAATGGCGCATTTCATCGATCTTGTGCTGTGCATTTTTCCGTTTGAGACCGATCTCTACGCTGCATCCGGACTCCGTGCAGTGTTTGTCGGTCATCCAATGATCGAAAGGCTCGAGACGCAGAAGACCGACATTCACCGTGATCAGAATCTGATCGGACTTTTTCCGGGCAGTCGTTCGCGCGAAGTGCGAAAAATCTTTCCGGTGATGATCGAAGCCGCGCGCCGACTGTTGCAATTCAACCCGACTTTGCGCTTCCAAGTTGCAGCTGTATCCGAAGAACTCGCACGCGAAATGAGTGAGCAAGTAGCGGATCGGGACGCGATTGAAATCGGCGTGGGTCAAACCGCAACCATCATGCAACGCGCCTTTGTCGGAATGGTGGCCTCGGGAAGCGCCACGCTTGAGGCTGCTTATTATGGAATGCCGTTCGTCCTGATTTACAAAGTTGCCTGGCCGACGTACCTCGCAGCGCGTCTCGTCGTGAATGTAGATTTCCTCGGCATGCCTAATTTGCTTGCAGGCAAAGAAGTCGTTCCGGAGTTTATCCAGTATGAGGCAAAACCGGACGCCATCGTAAAGGCCGTCCGGTTGCTACTGGAAGACTCACCCGCGCGTGCTCGAATGATCTCGGATTTTGATGCGACTACCAGTAAACTCGGCGGCACCGGCGCCAGCGAAAGAGCTGCGCAAGCAATTCTTGAGGAACTCAAGGAAGGACGATCTCCAGATCGCCCCGGCGGTCTGGAGACCGCCGCTTCTTGGAGTCCGCGATGAAGATCTGGGATATCTCACGAACGCTATCGAATGATTTCGCCGAATGGCCCGGTGACGAACCGTTTCGTTATCGTGTTACGAACGAGATCGCAAAAGGCGCCAGCGTAAATCTCGGCGCGATTGGGATGAGCGTGCACAACGGTACGCATGCCGATGCTCGATTTCATTTCGAGGTGGATGGGGCGCCGATCGAGAAAGCGTCGCTCGAGATTTATCTGGGCCGCGCAACCGTAGTCGATCTGTCGGAAAGTTTTTCCCAATCGACGGAGAAACACCTGATCACTCGCGAGGATCTCCGTCCGCACGCCGAAGAGATCGCCGCAACATCACGGCTTTTAGTAAAGACGGGCCGATGGAACGACTCGACAGTGTTTCCAAATCGAATCCCAGTGATCGCGGCCGATGTTCCCGTGTGGCTGCAAAAGAACGGCGTGAAACTGCTGGGCGTGGATCTGCCGTCAATGGATGAGCTCGATTCGAAATCGTTGCAGAATCACCATGCGCTTGCCCGCGCCGGGATTGCCATCATTGAATCGCTTGATCTCAGCGACGTCACTCCCGGCATTTACAATTTTGCGGCGCTGCCTCTGAAAATTGCGGGTGCCGATGGCGCACCCGTGCGCGCGGTGCTTTGGCGTGATTGAATCCATATGATTGTCATTCCGAGCGGAGTCGAGGGACCCTATGGCATAGCCCTGAGGGAACTTCGCGGGATGTCTCGACTTCGCTCGACATGACATGAGCCTGCTCGAAGACCGTCGCACGCTATGGGCTGTCGCGGCACTGATCGTCGTTTTGTTCTCAATCGCCAATTTGCCGTGGCAACTCGACGACTACGATCAGGCGAAGCAGGCCTTCACCTCATTCGAAATGGTCAAAGAAGGCCATTGGCTCTATCAGCACACGCCGCACGAACGAGTCGCCACAAAGCCGCCATTGGTCGGCTGGATGTCAGCTGTGATTTTCGCGGTGACAAGATCGTGGGAAATCGCATGGCGGTTGCCGTCGCTTGTCGCTGCGCTCGCGCTCGCGTTCGTGTTATTCCGCGCCGCTAAGGACGCGTATGGAAAAGTTGCCGCGGTAATTGCAGCCGGCGCATTTGGGGTGAATCTGCTCAGCCCGCGACTGGCCACCCTCGTGCGCACCGACATGCCGCTGGCACTTGTGATTTTTCTGATCGGCCTGCTGATCTGGCAAAGGGTCCGACATGAAGACGAATGGAAACTGCGCGATCAAGTGTACGTCTTTGTTCTGCTCACCGCGGCGATGTTGATCAAAGGTCCGATCGTTTACGCTTTTCTGCTGCCGGGCATTGCGTTGTTTCAATTTCTCGCTTTCAAGGAGCGACGGCTTGGGCAGCCGTCATTCCTTGCGAGCGCGAGCACATGGCCAGGTTGGTGGCCGTGGGTTGTCTCGCTCGCGATTTTTCTCATCTGGGTCGGCGGCGGGATCCGGTTTCAGCCAGGATTTTACGAGGAAGTTGTGATGCGCGAATTCGCTGGCCGCTTTGGGGAAACAATTCATCGGCCGCAGCCGCTCCTTTTTTATTTGCCGCATCTATTGCACAAATTTGCGCCGTGGAGCGTGCTGATGGTCGCGATCGCGCTCTTTGGTCTCCGATCGCGAAACTGGCGGTTGCGCTCCGTGTTTAACGAAATGTCGCCGGAAACCTTCTGGCTGCTTTGCTGGAGCATCGGTGGGCTGATCGTGATGTCGCTCATCCCATCAAAGCGCGTTGACAGAATTTTCCCTGTGATTCCGCCGCTCTGTTTGCTGCTCGCCGCGCAGATTGGCGGCCGTCGATCCTCCTCAAGGAGTGACGGCTTTTCAGCCGTCAACTTAGAAATCGACGGCCGCCCAAGCCGTCGCTCCTTGAATGCGAAAGCCGCGACGCTGCGTCCCTACTTCGCCATCACGCTCATCTTTGCAATCCTTTTCACCGGAGGCTACACAGGATGGAAGGTGATCACCGGCTATCGCGATCATCGCGACGCGCTCGCCGTTTTTGGAAGAAATGCGCGGCACGAAGCGGAAGCGCATCACTGGCGTTACGAGGTCGTGTCTGCCAAAGATGAAGGGCTGCTTCTCTATCTTCTAAAGACGCATTTCGTTGGGCCGGCTGATGCCGTCACAGAATGGAATGCCGGAAATCTGGACGCCCTCGTTGCTTCAAAAGAAAAAGCGGCGGTTCTAATGCGCGACCTTCAAGGTGCTGCTCTTTCTCAATTGCAATCAAATGAGCGAGAACAACATCATCAGGGCAGGGGATATGTTTTGATTACTCGTTAACCTCGCGCGGATTCACACAGAGCTGGCTGCTAGTCCCCCTGCTGAGACCAGACATACCGTTTGCCATTCCAATAGATCAATGCACTGGCGGCTTCGCTTTTTTCGACCAGAAGTGCGTCGCCGCGAAGATGTGGGACGCTGCTTTTACCTGCGGCGTGGGCGGCACGCGTTTTGGAGTAAATCTGCCAGGAATCCATCCATTCGAAGTCATCGCCACCGTTGCCGATGCCAATGCCGGCCCCGACAATTGTTATCTTTCCAGTCGTGCGATGAACGATCGCAATCCCAAGCTTCCCGGTCGCGCGTTCTTTTACCAAAACCGCTACGTCCATCTTGCCATCGCCATTGAAATCTCCTTCCAGATAAGCGGGGTTCATACGCGAGGAGAGATCATACTGTTTTCCGGGCGAGCCGTTCGTTAGGGCGTTTTTGAGTGCGTCGGGCACGTCGCGAGTCGCTCCTGGCGATGGCGACGATAGTGAATCAGGTTGCGTTATCGCTTTCGTGTTTATATCGACCTGATAGGTCTTTCCACTTTCGGATGTAACCATAAGTCTACCATTCTGGATGTTTAATGACTTGATGAACACCCACTGAACGTCTTCCTCGAGGTTCGGATCGATACCATTAGTAAAGATCGTCAATTCCCAAAGTTTCTTGTTAGTCCCGACATTCCACGTCTCGATATACCCGCGGCGGCCGTCATCATTCGGCACGACATAGCGCACACCTTCGTAAATTACAGGGTCCACCTTCACTGGTGCCATACGCTTGGCAGAAGTCAATTGGGGCAGGAGCAGCGTTAACAAAAGTGTGGCGGCCAATCGAGTCATAACTCTATAGCGCCTAACGTGGGTCATCATAACATCAGAACCAGGCAGCAACATCCGTGAAGCGCGCTTGTTACGGCCGCGCTGTCATGATTAGTCCGTGGAACGGTATCACCACATGATTATCGGATGTCAGCTCGTTTAATGGCGACTGCATATCTATAGTGATCGCTGTGACGATTGCTTCCCGAGCTTTAGTATCGAGGTGCTGCATCGAAGGAATCGCGGCGGTATCGACCTCGATTTCTCCAGCAATAAAATCATCGGGATTTGGAAAACGTGCCGTCAGGGAAAAGGGCTTTATATCCACGCGTCGAAATCCCGCTGCCAGCGCCAGTCCGCGCAGGTCGTCTGCATTGCCCAGCGCGAAGATCTCCTGCAGAGCCTGACACCCCGACGCGTTGCTGAATGACGTTGTGCAGAGTCTGGTAGAAAGGATGGCGATCAAGGCCCTGCCACACGCTGATTAGAACACGACCGCTTTCGGTTACCCCCCGACGCATTTCTGAGAGGGCGGCTGCTTTGTCAGTAACGAACATCAAAGCGAACTGGCATAGAACAAGATCAAACGCGCCATCGGGAAAAGGAAGTTGTTCCGCATTCCCTTCACGCCATTCGATTGTCAGGTCCTCCCGAGCCGCAGCTGCTCTCGCCACGTCGAGCATGTTCGCACTCAGATCAACGGCCGTGACTGCGCCAGGCGCTCCGAGGCGAGAAGCAACTTCGCGAGCGACAATCCCGGTGCCACATCCCACATCTAAAACATGCTCACCTGGTTTCGGGTCCGCCGCCTGAATAAGAATTCTGGCGCAGGGACCGAAAAGGGTTGGCACCATGTAGCTTTCGTAGCCTTCTGCTGGATTAGCCATAGTGATAGAGTTTAAGCATTGGAATCAGCGGGCGTTCATCACGCGAACTTGGCAAAAATCAGGAGTAATAGAAACAGGAAGATCGACGCACTCATGAGCGCGAGAGAAAATCTGCGCCACTCTTGGTGGAACACAGCGCTCAGCATAGACAAGAGGGAGCTCCCAATCAGCCCGACCCCGGCGGTGAGAGAACCCCACGCGAACCAGCTGAGCGTTTCCCACCCTGTGGACATGCATGCCCACGTAATCATCACCGCGCCGATGACAAATACGAAAAGCGAGCCGATCGCCAACCTAAGAATCCAAGGCATACTCAGTTCTAACTTGAGATCAGGCTCACGGGCTCTTGCAACTCGGTTATGGCAGCCTACATCTGCCAGTCAGGTGACACGTTTACTTTCTTGTCCCCAAGTGTCATGTGGCCTTTCTTGCTGGTGCTTTTCAATTCGAAATGGGGATGCGATTTCGTCGCCGGCACCACGAGATGGATTGTTTTCTTTTTACAATCGGACTCAGCCTTACTGAATGCTGTAAGCTCGTTGGCACCAATAGAAATGATGTTTGGATTGTGGCCGCCGACGTTTAAGCCAACGACCTTGCAATCTTCATCAGTTAACAAGACTGATATCTCGTAGCCACCGCCGCTGAAAGTGATGCTCGAAGTTGCACGACAGATCGATGCAGCCATGAGCAGTAAAAATAGAATAAGCAAGTGCTTCATAGGGTGATGTAATGAGGAGGAGATAAGTCATGGCGCGGTTTCGTGGCAATCACATTAAACTATTTCGGTATCCAGCCGTTGGCTTCTTCAATAGGACGCTCAGCTCGGCTTTCCGCGCGCTGTGCGCAGCCAGCCCGCCCCGAAAAACACGATCAGGCAGGCCCCACCCACCATCCAGCGAAGGTCCGGAATGACCACCTGTCCCGATGCGGGCACCAGCGCGATTTCGAGCGCCGCGATCTTGTAAGGCGCGAACTTGAGCCATTGTGGATCGGTCAACAGCTCGAAGAACGCGCGGCGGCTCGGATAGCGCACAACGAGAATACGGCTCCAGTCGTCGATCGCGGGATCGAAGCCGTCGAGGTTGCTGGTCGTCTTGCCATCTGCGCGTATCTCCATGGTCGCGCCTCCGAACAGCGGATATGCACCGAGGCGGAACAAGATTGGCATCACGGCTTTCTCGTAGATCGCGTTTGCTTCCGCAGGCGTGCCGCGGACGCCTTCCATCCCGGGCCCGCGCTTGAGCTCTGGGTAGTAGCGCATCAAGTTCAGCATGTAGACGGGTCGGCCATCGTCCGCGAGGCCGAAGGCACGCATACGCGCGAGGAACACCGCTTGCTCCACGAGGTTGCCGGGCAGCTTGCCCTCCAGCTTGTGCAAGTAGGCGTCAACGTCCGCGGAGTTTAGCTTCTGGAGGTTGCCTGGGGTCTGCCAGATCCAAAAGGCGACGAACAGCGCCGCTAGCACGACACCGAAAAGCCATTTGAAGCGATGCGTTTTCAACAGATCTCTCCTCGCTCAACGCAAGAGTTGCAGCAGCAGCGGATTCAGTTTCTCAGGGGCTGTCAACTGCGGCCAATGATTGGCGCCGTCGATCCGGACGTAGCGGAAACCGGCGTCGCAGTAGCGCTCCGAAGCGCGCATCTGATCCTCGGTAAGGAAGACATCTCCGTCACTCCAGATGCCGATAACCGGAACCTTCACGCGCGGGAATGCCTTGCCGAGCATCAAGTGCAGATTCGCGCGATAGTAATTGAAGCCCGCCGTGAGTCGTCCGGGACGCGAGAGTCGTTCCCTGATGTGCCGAAACTCGGCCGGATAGTGAAGCACTAATCTGAACAGCCACCAATCGAAGCGCGTGACGAGGAACTCGATTAGTCCGCGCAGCTGGATGCAGAACAAGTAATAGCCCTTGAGCTTCTGCCCGACGCCGCCTGTCGCGTAAGCGGCCGGATGTCCCACCGACATTGCTATGCAGCAGTCCACGCGCTCCGGATGCTTCATGGCAAAGCACCAGGCCTGAAGCGCTCCCCAGTCATGGCCGACGAGCCGCACCTTGGCGATCCCTAGCGCATCGAGTAACGCAACCAGGTCCGCCACGAGCTTATCGATCGCATAGTCGTCCTCATGCGGCTTGATCTCGCTCTTGCCGCAGCCGCGCGTGTCGAGCGCGATCACCCGGTAACCGGCGTCGACGAGCGCAGGAATCTGGTTGTGCCAGACCGTGTGGTCGTCCGGGAAGCCGTGCACGAGCAGCACGTCAGGGCCTTCGCCTAGGACGACAACGTTGAGCTCGACATCGTTGAGCCGCATCCGGCGGCTGTTGAATGCGCGAGGTATCGTTTTGAAGGTGCTACAGCCTAACGAAGGAGCTGAGCCACCGCTGTCAGCAAGCATACCGGGAATGCAATCGATCATTGCACTGGCACGTTGCGATCGGCCGGTTCGTCCAATTTCTTCCGGGGCATTCTGATCTTGCCTTTAATCGAGCGGAAGATTCTTCGCGCAAAATAGAGGAAGACAGCGATGCCGATTAGAAAGATGATCAAAGCGAGGAGGGGACTGAGATTCACAAGAGTCAGCCCGCCCACCACCGCAGCGTCTTCGGCAAGACTTAGCCCGATGTTTGTAACCGGCTCCGGCGATGTATTGCTGGCGAGCCGAGTCGCTGCTTTCGCCGTGTGCGCGATGAGGCTCGTGCCCCCCGCCAGCAACGCAACGATAACTGTAAACGCTGGATTGGAATGACCCAGCACTTGAATCGCAAGCAAAGCGCCACCGATCGGGCGAATTACGGTGTGAACTGCGTCCCAGATTGAATCCACCCATGGAATTTTATCAGCGAAAAATTCAAGCAAATAGAGAACACCGGCGATACTGATGATCCATAGGTTACCGAGTATTTCGAGCGACTGATACTGCGGGGCGAGAGTGATCCAGTGAAAATGGATTGCGAGTCCAGTGGCAAAAACGGTGAGGTAAAGATTAACACCGGCGAGCGCGGCGAGGCCGAGCGCGACGCTGAGGAGGTCCAATCTTTCCACGAAGGAAATATGTGTCGTCGGCGGTCAATGTCACGCAACGACCCATGCGCGCATTTCCGGGCAGCACTCGTCAGGCGTGCTGGCGAGCGCGTCCTCGCGATCGCGAACTTTCTGAAAGCTCTGATTGCTCTCGAAGAACTGACCTTCAAGAGAAGTTGGTTTCGGCGGGACGTCGAAACCAAGTCGCCGCGGCGACCGCTACCCAATCCTATTTGCCGCCGGCGACCCCGGCCTCTACAATCGCAGCCATGCTCGACGTCCGTCTGATTCGCGAGAAACCAGATTTCGTCCGTGAGCGCCTGGCGGCGCGCCGCGGCGGAGATGAGGCAAGGATTGACGACGTATTGCGAATCGATGCCGAGCGGCGCAAGAGCGAGACTGAGCTGCAACGGCTGCAATCGGAGCGTAACCGTCTGAGTAAGGAGATCGGCGCGCGACGCTCGCGCAAGGAACCGAGCGAAGAACTTGAAGCCGAAGTGCGAAAGATCGGAGAACAAATCGCCGGTTTAACGCAGCGTGCCAACGTGCTCGATGAAGAACAACGCAACTTACTTTTGAACATTCCAAATGTTCCGCATGCGAGCGTTCCCATTGGGAAGGATGCCAGCGCAAATCGGGTCGTTCGCGCTTGGGGCGAGAAGCCGCAATTAAGCAATGCTACCGATCATGTTGCGCTCGGCACGAGACTGAAGCTCTTCAATCTCGAATGGGCGGCGAAACTAAGTGGGAGCGGTTTCATTTGTTTTACCGGGGCAGGTGCGAAGCTCGAGCGCGCGATGATTAACTTCATGCTCGATCTGCACACGCTTGAGCATGGGTATTTTCAAGTTAGTCCGCCCTTTCTAGTTCGGCGCGATTGCATGATCGGCACAACGCAGTTGCCAAAGTTTGAGGCCGACATGTACGGCTTAGAGGAGAATCAGCTTTTCCTCGCGCCAACAGCGGAAGTGCAATTAACAAATCTACATCGCGAAGAGATCCTGAGCGTTGACGATCTTCCCAAAAAATTCACCGCCTATACGCCTTGTTTCCGGCGCGAAGCGGGCGCCGCCGGGCGGGACACGCGTGGCATTATTCGCGTGCATCAATTCGACAAAGTCGAATTGGTAAAAGTCGTTGCGCCGGAAAAATCTTACGAAGAACTTGAATCGCTCACTGCGGATGCAGAACGAGTGTTGCAACTGCTTGGGTTGCATCACCGAGTGATCGAGCTTTGCACCGGCGATTTGGGATTCGGCTCGGCCAAGACGTACAACATCGAAGTCTGGTCGCCCGGACAGAACGCCTTTCTAGAGGTCTCAAGCTGCTCGAACTTTGAAGATTTCCAGGCGCGCCGGATGCAGCTGCGGTTCAAGGATCGCGACGGGAAAAACCGCCTGTGCTACACGTTGAATGGTTCGGGTCTGGCGTTGCCGAGATTGTTTGCTGCCTTGATTGAGAGTTATCAGCAGCCGGATGGTTCGGTGCGCATTCCGGAAAAATTACAGCCTTACTTCGGCGCGATTGAAATTCGGTGATTGTAGCAGCGTTTGTGTCAAACGCCGAACTGTTTTCCGGGCGCTCGCCGCGGCGAGCGCCTCTACAACTTTGTCGCTTACTGCAGCCCCGGTATTCCCATGCCGCCGAGTCCGCCGGTAATTTTTGTCATCTCGGATTGCGCCAGCGCCTTGCCTTGCTCGATCGCTTGTTTCACCGCACTTAGCACCATTTCTTCAAGAAATTCGACGTCATTCGGATCGACAACTTCCTTGTCGATCTTGATTGCAATGATGTCGCCCGCACCGTTTGCGGTCACTTTCACTTTCCCGCCGGCCGCGCTCACTTCGACGGTTTTCTGCTCCAGCTCGGCCTGAGTCTTGGCCATTTGCTCCTGCATCTTCTGCGCCTGCTTCATCAGTTTGTTTAGATTCATAATCAGTTCTTTGTCATTCCGAGCGAAGTCGAGGCTGCAACGCAGCGAACGAAGTCCGCGAGGCCAGGCTTTCCATCCCGCTGCGGTAGCTCACGGTAATGCCGCGAGATCTTTCGACTCCGCTTCGCTCCGCTCAGGATCACAAAAGCATGCATTCACGATCTTACCTTGGCGTTGAATAGTTCAATAGCTTCCTGGATTAATGGTTCGTCCTTGAAATCATGAGAAGGCGAATCTCCCGGGGCTACCGTGGTCCTGGAAGCAAGTTCCTCGTTCACGGTCAGCTTCAAAGTCCAATCCTTCCCTGTGATTTCCTGCAGCAGCGTCTCAACGAACTTGCGATTCGCTTGTGTGCCCAGGATGTCCATCGCAGCCTTGTCCGCAACCGCGAAACCGAGTTTAAAATTGCGCCCTTCAACTCCAAGAACGTGGGCTGCTGACGCTGAGTTTCTCACAAAGCCCTTTTGTCCTGGAATCTTCGCAAGGATGGCTTGCCAAATCTTTTCGGAATCGACGGTTGCGGCTTTTTCCTCGACGCGCGTCTTGCTGTAGCCGGGGGCGGTGACCCCGGCTTTTTGTGCCACTGGTTTGGTTTCGCCGTGTTCATCCGCCTTCGCTGAAGCTACGTCGGACGGGGCGCCTGCGGCTACAGGTCGCGTGGGCGGCGCGCCCGGTGGTCCCGCTTTACCGTCGCGAAGCTCGCCTAGTTTTTCGATCACCTCATCGAGCGTTGCTTGTCCGAGACTTTGGATCGCCTTGATGATCGCGACTTCGAAATGCAGTTTCTTGTTAGGCGCCCATTTCATACGTCCTTCTGCGGCGGCGCATTGATCGATCAGCTCGAGCAAGCGATCGGTGGAAATCAGTTCCGCATGTGCAGCCAGCGATTTTTGAACGTCAGGATCAACGTCTTCGTTCAGGGCATCGGGTTTGGCTTTGAACACGAGCAGATCTCGCAGATAAGCGATCAGGTCAGTCATGAGCCGCATCATATCTTTGCCGGCTTCGCATTGCTCGTGCAGCAGATCGATTGCTTCCGGTGTTTCGCCGCGCAAAATTCGGCCTGTTAAATCGGTTACGGTTTGTTCGCTGGTGAATCCGAAAACATTGAGCACATCGCTCTCGGTAATTTTTTCGCCGCAAAAGGCAACGAGCTGATCAAGCATCGACTCTGCGTCACGCAGGCCGCCCTCTGCGCCACGCGCGATCGAGTGTGCAGCCGCAGGCTGCAGCGTGATCTTTTCTTTCTTCGCGATGAATTGCAGGTGTTGCGCGATCAGATTCGCCGGGATGCGATGCAGATCGAACCGCTGGCAACGGCTGAGGATAGTTGCCAGAACTTTCTGCGGCTCGGTCGTAGCAAAAATAAATTTCACATGGTCTGGCGGCTCTTCCAACGTCTTCAAAAGTGCGTTGAACGCGGCCGACGAAAGCATGTGCACCTCGTCGATGAGATAGATTTTGTAACGCCCTTTGGCAGGCGCATACCGAACGTTCTCGCGCAACTGGCGCACATCCTCGACGCTGTTGTTGCTTGCGCCGTCAATTTCGATCACGTCGAGACTGTTGCCGCCGGCGATCTCGCGGCAGTTGTCGCACACGCCGCATGGCGTAACCGTTGGACCTTTGATGCAGTTGAGCGACTTCGCCAAGATTCGTGCCGTCGAAGTTTTGCCAACGCCGCGCGGGCCAACAAAAAGATACGCGTGCGCGAGCCGGTTCTGCGCCACTGCATTCTTCAACGTGCGCGAGACGTGAGTTTGACCGACCAAATCGTCAAACGTCTGCGGGCGATACTTTCTAGCGAAAACCTCGTAATTCACTTTGTTAATCTAAACGGGAAAGCGCAGCGGCGAAAGCTTTTGGCGATGCAAACTGAACGGTGCCCAGCAGGGGTGCGTTCGGCAAAGCGGTGTTGCCTCAAACAAAGAGACCCCGCCAGTTTCCCAGCGGGGTCCCATTGTCAACCTACCCGAATTATCGGGTCATTGTCATGCAGCAAGCTCCGGGGCAGCAGGCGCCGCCACCGCAGCATCCTGCGTCACTGGACGAGATCGTTGTTGCGCTCGTCAGCGTCATAATTGCTGCAATCAAAAGCAGATATTTCATGATTCTCTCCTGTTGAGATTTCGTGAATCCTCGGCTGCCTAAAGGCGTGCGCAGTGCGCGCGTGCCTTGCGCCGAGCCGAACGCTGTGGGAGAGAATCAAATCCGCGGCGGCGGAGTCGGCGGCCGTTCGATTCGTGCAGACGCGGTTGCGTCGTTGATCGCCAAAGTGTGGCCGTTAAAACGCGGAGTAAAGAATCTTTCTGAGGTCGGGCAGAAAAGAATCAGTGTGGAGCACGAAACATTGCAACAACTGCTGGGCTGCGATTCGTGCCCGCATGGATGCTGATGCGACGTCTGTTCATGCGTCATTTTGCACCCCGACATTTTGGAGCAGCAATCGGGCGCTTTTGGCACCGTGAGCACGTTCGATTTGGCTACTTCAGGGCAGAGAAACGTAAGGAGGCAGACAATCAACAAAGTACTTATCCCGGCTCTGCGCATGACGTTCCAGCTTAGCTCCGGTGTGATTCAAATCAAACCATCGCTTTTCGATTTCGACGGATTGGGTTAGATGAACGTTCGCTGATGCAAAAACGCACGTTCGCTCTTCTGACTCTGATCGTTTTGTTCGGACTCGAGCTTTCGGGCCGCGAACCAATTAAATCAGCGCCGCCGATAAAGCAGCTCGTTGACATCAAAGTCGTTCGCGCACGCGATCTGGGTGTGCCGTTCGACGGCACCCCAGGGAAACTGAACTCGATCACGGATGTCCCCGGTGTGGAGGTCGGTTACACCACCTTGATCAGTGGCGAGGGAAAACTGGAAGTGGGCAAAGGCCCGGTGCGCACCGGCGTTACCGCAATTATTCCGCGCGGACACAATTCTCTCAACGACCCGGTTTACGCCGGCTATTTCAGCCTGAATGGCAATGGCGAAATGACGGGCACCGCATGGGTAGACGAAAGCGGGTTTTTGGAAGGGCCAATCGTGATCACGAACACGCACAGCGTCGGCGTCGCGCGTGACGCTGTAATTGCCTGGCGAATCAAGCATGGCGCGCCCGACACCACCGGGTACTGGTGGAGTTTGCCGGTCGTCGCCGAAACTTGGGACGGCTGGCTCAATGACATAAATGGTTTTCACGTGAAACCGGAACACGTGTTTCATGCGCTCGATACTGCGCATACCGGCGTAATTGAAGAGGGAAGTGTGGGCGGTGGAACGGGGATGATCTGCTACGAGTTCAAAGGCGGAAACGGAACGGCCTCGCGCCAGATTGACATTCGCACTGCGAAAGACGCTCCACCCCGAACCTTCACAGTGGGCGTGTTTCTACAGGCGAACTTCGGCAGGCGATCGCAGCTCGTGATCGCTGGCGTGCCGGTGGGCAAAGAGATTCCCGGTGAAGTTTACAAGTCCACCTCGGCGGATCCGTCCTTTGGCGGACAAGAGAGCGGCTCGTGTATCGCAGTTGTCGCGACCGACGCGCCACTGTTGCCTAACCAATTAAAACGGTTAGCCAGGCGCGTGTCTCTTGGGTTGGCGCGAACGGGAACAGTTTCCGGCAACGGCTCCGGGGATTTGTTCATCGCCTTTTCGACGGCGAATCCAAACGTCACGAATCCGGATCAAGTGACGCACACCGTTCAAACAATTCCGAATGATTTGATGGATCCGCTTTTCACTGGCGTGGTTCAGGCCACCGAAGAGGCCGTTGTCAATGCACTGGTGGACAATCATTCAATGACGGGCCGCGATAATCACTACGTCGAAGCGTTGCCGCACGATCGCTTGCGCGAGCTCATGAAGCCCTCCCGCTCAATGCGGTGATGCGAGTTGTAGTGTGGGTTGCCTCAGCGCATCAGCCGTGACGGCTAAATCAATGCGATCGCTACCTTCGCAGCTATCTCCAGCACACGAAGCGTCAGTTTCTCAGCGCGTTCCTGCTGCTGTGCCGGCTGGCTGTCGATAAAAACCCGAAGATCGCGCTTTTGGTTTTCTACGAAGAAATCGAAGTCCTCCTTGTCGATCTTTCGTTTTTTTAGGAGAACGAGACGCCGTTCGAGTTCCTCTGCATTTTGCCGGACCAGCTCGCTAGTGTCGCCTTTAGCCTGCGCAAGCAAATCCTGAAATTCCTCCTTTGTCGCAGCGACCGATTCGTCGCTGATCTGACCAAGTGCCGAGTCGAGCCCTGATTTTTTCCGCGAAGTCTTCCGGGAAGTTCTACCGGAAGGCTTCCTGCGTTTGGGCTTACCGACCGAGGGCATGATCGTAGGTCTTGTTGATGTCGTTCTTCATCTCGCTCGCCAACGCCGGAGTGATCTTACCGCGGCTGGCTTTACTTCGCAGATGCGCAGCATCAGCATCGAACTGTCCTTTCAGATTGACGAGGACCGGACGGCGCGCGGTGAATTTCTCATCGGCAATGGCCTGCTGAAATTTTGCATTGCCTTCGTTCACCTTCGCGTTGAACGCAGCGGCGTTGAATTTTTTGCCAGGCACAGCGAACTCGTCGATAAAGCCAAGCTCGAAATTGCGCAGGCCTTCGATGGCGGCATCGCTTCCGGTTTTCGTGAAAGTTGCGGTGCCGCAACTCGCAATGAGGATTGCGGCGGCACAGAGGAAAGCATTTCGAGAAATAAGAGTAGAATTCATATTGCGGTCCCTTAAGTCGCCGATCTTGCGCCGATTCGCTTTCACGTGTCAAGACTTGAGAGCGAGGCCTCGCCTGAGGCCGAACCCAGTAGCTTTGATGTCCATCTTTATTGCTCGGTAGTTCCTGAAGTTGCCTGTGCTCTCCTGCTCGCACAGGGAACACCAAATGCCGCCAGGTTCATGATAATCATGATGAGCGCGAACAGGTAGAGTCCCATCGTTAATCCGATAGCGGCGTGCATCGCCAAAATGCACACGAGCCAGACGAAGCGAGTCTTTTTGGACCAAATGAAAATTGGGTAACTGACCTCGAGCAGACAGATCGAAATTCCGAGCACAGGTAGAGCGTATTTGAATCGAACAAGAACATCCGGCGGCACCACAGTAAAAGGTGGCCGGATCAGCGAGCGCCAAAGATTGGAGCCGTCCCACCAACCGTTGCCAAGACATTTTGCCAACCCGCCGATAAAATAAACAAAGCACAGATGCACCTGTAGGACGCGCCGCCAGAACCCTAAGAGCTGCGGATTTTTCGGCTTTGCTTTTGTTACCCAACGATCGAAAGAGTAACGGTCGGGCAGCGGAGATAACATTAGGTAGAAAAGTGCCGTCGTCATAAAGGCATCAGCGCCGTAGGCGAGTAACCCTCCGCTTTCGGCCGCGCAGAGGTGGACAAACCAGGCGACAATCGCTGCCGGGCGACAGAACAAACCCAGCAGCAAAAGGCAACCGGCGGACAGCAAGCAGACCCAGGCAACAGTGAGCACCGCTTCCTCGCTCATGTTGAGATTCCGACCCAAAGCGACCAGCCACCCAAACGTCGGGATCAAGGGACTATCGAAAGAGGCAATCGCTTCACCCACTTCGCGACCAACAAGGCCCTTCCCACTGCTGGCGAACAGATAGTGCCAGTCGCTTCTCAGGAACAGCGCATACACAATTACCTGCAAACCCAAACCACTCCGCAACACGGCCAGCCACGTATCACTTTCAGGTGGGAATAAAAAGCCGACGAAGCGTCGCCAACATCTTTCTAGCAGACTTAGACCGGCACTGATTGGTGAACCGGGCGATTTAACCGCGGATTGCACGGATTAGACGAATAACAGGATGAAGAAGCTTGGCTAGACGAATCAGGAACAATAGCCAACCATTCCGCTACTGCTTCTGCTCATCTCGCAGACTGAAATCGAAGCTGAACATTGGTTGGAATGTTTCTGTTTTGCCTTGTTCAAACTCATTCATGCCAGGAGGATTAACCGCTCCGAAAGTTGCTCGAACCTTTTTCACATCCGGATGCTCGCGCCAGACGGAGAAAGCCAGCATTTTGACGAGCACCTCGCGAACCGGTTCGTAACGTTCGTCGGACAACCTATTTAACAAACTCTCCAAGCGCAGTGCGGCTGTTTTGCCGCGGACATGCGGTGACTCATATTCTGCACGCCCATCCTCGTAAAGCAGCTCCAAAGTGAGCCGGTGCTGGCTCGGGACGTTGGGAGCGAAAAAGGTGTAGCCGGCCTGGATGCCAGCAGCATGCAGATATGTTGCGATGCCTCTCCGAACAGGATTCGAAGGTCTGGCCTCTTTTGCCAGACACCAAGTCGCAGCGAACTCAGCCTTTCGCGCGCACTCGTCCCAAGCTGAGGGTAAAATCGTTGACCCTTGCGCTATCAACCAGAATATCCCCGCAAGGCAAACTGCTGTTACCAAAAAGAAATGTATTCCAAACCACGCCGCGTAAATCCGCTTCAAAGACATCATCTCGTGAACGGGGGTGGCGGGAAAAGGGTCATTTGACCCAAACGGTAATAAGGCGTGGCCACTACTTCAGTACGCAACACGGCCAGTCCCGATCTTGGGACTGGCATCCTCTTCCGTACGCTAATCGGCAGGTCTAAAGCGTTGCTGCGACTGATTTCAAGTTCTCAGCCGCCGCGTTGTCGCCCGTTGGCAGGGCCGCCTCACAAAACCACGAGCCACGGTCTGCACGATTGTCAGCGTAGCGGCCGGTTGCAAGGACCGCCTCACAAAACCATGAGCCACGGTCTGCGCGATTGTCAGCGTAAAAGGTTGTGGCCTTGTCCGTTTGAATATTTTTCAACGTCAGCCAGGTTTGATTCTGAGTGGGCGCGTGCATTGCCAGTGCGCTGAGACCGATAACAGCCACAGCAACCAGCGCTGCCGCGATCAGACGCAGGTGAATGAAGCGGTGGATGTTTTTCATAAACTGCCGTTTACAGGCGTTGTGAGTAAGTGTCAATTAAAATTTAGCCTTACGAATATTTCCCTAAGGAATTGGGCATTTTCTTCGTAAGCAGGATTCTTTCGCGTAAAAAGCAAAATCGCCACGACGCGGCAGGAGCAGACCGCTACGAAAAGTTTTCTGGCAAGCTTGATACAGATTGAGATAACGCGCGAACGCCTCCCCTTTGCCCGATCTGCGAAAGCAACGTAAACCACGAGCTTCCATCGCGTGAATTTTGCAGTGTACACGGATTTCTCTTCGTTGCGTCCTTGCAGGCGTTATTGAAGATCTCAAATGGTCATTGAAACGTAGCGCTCGCCTCGCGTCGGTTTCGAAACAACTGCTTGAATTCATGTCGCGACCTGCGACGATCGCTGCGACTATCGTTATGCGGGGCCGAGACATGAATATCTCGGTTTCTCTGCTGGCGCTGATTTTGAGCGTAAAATCACGGGGCGAATGAATGCGCCTGAGTCTCTCGAGGGTCTGGCAAAATTTCGCGATCCGGTGGCGATGATCACGAAGAATCACCTTGTGGCGCGAGATATCAATTCGTTATGCGAGTTGGAGAAAAACAAGCCAGTCGCGGCGAATCCTCTGTAACTTCACTCGATCCAAATTTGCGGCGAGTGCTTGCAGCAACGGACGCCGTCCTCTCATGCACACCTCAATGCGATCAGGCCTGTTCGTGCGGCGAAGTTCCAGTGGGGTATCATGGTCGCACCGATCATTCCGGGTATCACCGACCACGAAATTTCAAAAATTCTCGACACGTCCGCAAAAGCGGGATGCAACAATGAGTGTCTCCAGGAGTTCATCGGCGAGCGTTCTCCCCTGCAAACTGTCTCGTGCCAGCAATTTTGCGAAGCTTTGCAGGTGCGCCGCGCCTGTGCCGCGGTCTGAACGTTATTTCGGCGCTAGTGAAGCTGCGATCGCTTCAAACCGCGGGTCACCTCGTAAGGGATCCCACAGTGGATGGAGGCGCAAATAGCCGTAGCTGATGTGGCTGCCCGGCAGGTAGGTTGTCTCAGCCAGTCTGTGGATGGCGCGATCTTTTTCACCAGCCCATGCATAAATCACGGCGAGATATCGGACCAGCGTTGCGCCTTCGATGGCATTTTGGCTAACCGGCGACAACTCGACTGCACGTTCGCCCTCGCGAATCGCAGTCCTCCTTGTTCCCGAGGATGGCATCAACCACACCAAGTGCGCAAAGCGCAGCCGCATAGTCCGGTTGGTTGTGGAGTTTTTCGGTGAGTTCCTTTCGCGCATTCTCAAACGCCACGCGAGCTGCCGACTGATCACCATGCACCCAAGCAGCAAGACCCTCGCACCAGCCGTCCGGGAATGGAATGCTATTCATCAAAGCATCCGCCCTCACCCATATTTGACAATGCGTGCTGGGCGCCACCGGAATCGCGTTCGCGCAATAGAACCAGCAGCCACGTAGTATTAACCAACCCAAGGCAGCATTCGGGTCGTCTGCCAAAATTGCGTCAATTGTCGTTTCGAAAGCCTTAGCGTCTGCCCGACTCTCCAGATCGACCACCGCGCGGCGCGCTCGGCTAGGAACGTCTTTCGGAGCATAGCAAAGCACACGGTCAAGAGTCGAAGCCATGTCTTTATAGCGGCCCAACGCCTCGTATGTAAGAGCGATTTGCTCGAGCACAGAAAAATCGCGCGGGTTTAGCTCCAATGCCTGCGTGATTTCCTCGAGCGATTTCTCCCAGCGACCTTGACGCCGGTCAATATATCCTGCCAAAAGTGGAATCCGGGGCTCGTTAGGCAAAGTCAGATAAGCAAGGACCAGCTCCTGCCGGGCTCGGTTGTAATCCCGGTACGCATAATAATAATGCTGAGCCAGAGCAAGATGGGTTTCTCCCCGTTCAGGGCGTAGCCGCTGGAGCGACTGAATTACTGATTCAGCCAATTTCAGACGCGCATCACTATGGTCGAACACGACGAAGTATATTCGGTCATGCGCTCCCGCTAACTGGCAGTAGGCGTCAAAGAAACCGGGTCCCGCGCCACCGACCTGGTCAAGCAGTTCACCGCTTGAAACAGATCTTCCTTTTGTCGTGTGCCCAACGCGATGTCATAGAATAAGTCTTTCGCGCGCAAATACGCGTCGTATGAGATGAGATCCGAGGTTGCTGCCTCTTGAAGCGCAGTTTTCTCGGCTGGAGAAACGCCGACTCCCAGCGTGTCTGCGATTTTCTGCGCAATCTCACCTTGGAGCGTGAACACGTCGCTCAGAGTTTCGATCGTATTGCTCCGCCCACACGCGAGCGTTTTTGCGCACATCAAACAGCTCGGCATTTAAGCGGATGCTGGCTCCTTGTCTCTGCACGTTTCCCGTGAGTACATACGCGACATCCAAGGCGCGACCGATTTCCTGGGTATCGTGCGCGCCACGGTATTTCGCGACACTGTTGTGGTTGATCACCTTCAGATTCGCGAGCTTCGCCAGTTTGCTCCAAACACCATCGTAAACGCCGTAGGCGAAAAACGCGCTTTCCTTGTCTGAACTCAAACTTTCAAACGGCAAAACTGCAATCCCACTTGCCGTAAATGGGACCACAGTTTGGGCTTTTGAAATCATCACGCCTACTGCAGTTGCCAGCGTCAGCAAAAGCGCAGCCATTTGTGCGACGAGCGGATTGCGCCGCACCCAACGCCAGAGATGCACAGGCGGCGAAACAGGACGCGCGACAATCGAATGCCCGTGCAGCCATCGTTCAAGGTCATCCGCCAGTTCACCAGCTGAGCGATAACGGGCGAGTGGGTCGCGTTCCAAGCATTTCGCGCAGATTGTTTCCAAGTCGCGATCCAGTCCCGGCGCCAGAGTGCGTAGTTTGGGCGCGGGTTTTTCAGCCGCCTGCTGAATAGTTTTTAGCGCGTGCTCACCTGTGAATGGCGGCCGGCCAGCTAAGAGATCAAACAGAACTGCTCCCAAACCGTATACATCGGCCGCGGAGGTAAGTTTTGTGTCTGACCCGTTTACTTGTTCGGGCGCGATGTACCCGGGCGTTCCGAAGATGCTAGGCGTACGTGTCAAACGTCCGGTTGGCTCCAACCATTTGGCCAACCCGAAGTCGCTGACCATCGGTTCGCCACGGCCGTCCAATAAAATGTTTCCCGGCTTGAGATCACGATGGAGGATTCCCTGCTCATGCGCGTATTGCAGGGCGCGCGCAACTTTGGCCAATAGAGCAACGGCACGTCGCGGTTCGCTGCGCAATGCCGGGGCCGCTTCTAGCAAACTGCCGCCGCTGGCGAACTTCATGCTGAAGAAGGGCAGCCCGTCGTGGCTCTCGCTTACCTCATAGATGGGCAGAATGTTGGGATGATCGAGATTCGCCGCGGCCTGAGCTTCGCGGCGAAAGCGCATTAGCGTGTCCTGGGAATCAGCGTGATAAGATAAAACGCGCTTGATTGCCACGATCCGACGCGAGTGCCGTTGTCGCGCCCGATAAATGACACCCATCCCACCACGTCCGATTTCTTCCAGAATCTGATAATTCCCGAGGAGCCAATCCGCGTCGTGATCATGAATCACGCCGAGGAGGTCATCCAGCGTCGGCTCTTCCGGGCATTCTCGCCGTTGCCGTCGATAGCTGTGGAAAGAAGGCATTTCAAACAAAGGCCGCGGCCCACGCGCGATGCGGACCCACATATCGCGCAGATGCCCGATTCATTCTGGAGATGCAAAGAAACAGAACCGCTGGGCGAACTCATGAAGGGGACGACGATATTAGGTCGGCGTATCAATTGTTGCAAACTGAAATTCGCAGATTATTAAAAATTATTCACAGGGATGCGAAACACCGTTTTCCCCGAAACCTATTCAGCAGCGCTTAACGCCGCGCAGAGATAGCGCAATTCGTCGTCGATCTCGTTTTCTCCGCCCACGGTTTCGGCGACTTCTTCGCGAAGCAGAGCGCGATAACGTTCACGCAACCGGTGCACGAGACTTTTAACTGCCGTTTCCTGAAGGCGGAGTGTCCTGGCAAATGTTGCATATGACACGTCTTTGCGGTCCGCATTGAGACAACTACTCAGGACATCAAAAACGCGCCGTCGGCCGCGCTTTTCACACTCGTCGCCCAGTCGCCGCAGCGCGCGCTCGACCACTGTCGCAGCCCAGCGCACATCAAAAATTCTTTCCGGCGACCAGTTGTCAGATTCGCGCTCTTGAATCGACAAGTGGGATGGGGCCTCCATCATCCAATCGTCCCACGAAACAAAACTTACGTCGCCGCCCCGTTTGTGCGCGTGACGTTTGTCGCCTTCATCGTGCAAGAAACGCTTCAACGCCGTAAGCATAAGGGAGCGGAACCTGCCTTTGTTTCGATCGGCAGACTGAAGGATACGCCCTTTGAGCACCTTCGCGAAAAACTCCTGAGTCAAATCCTGGGCGTCAGGAACGGAGTGGCCCTGCCGACAGATGAAAGCGAAGACTGGTCGCCAGTAAATCTTGCAAAGTTCGGCAAGTGCCGCCTGGGCTTTCTCTTCATCACTTGCAGAGCCCGAGCAGGACAAAACGACGCTCCATCGCGTCGTCATGAACCGCGTTTGGCCGAAGCCATCTTGGGGGGTTTCCGGTTTCACCGCCGCCGACCATCTCACTTCACCGGCTATTACGCAAGCTTGAGGCAGGCCAAGACCCCGCGGCGCCGGAACGATTTGAGCGTTAAATCTAAAGTTGTTCGAAACTTCGACCTGGAAAATCCGAACTGTAAGGTGATCGCCAACAGCCGCGGTCTGTACCATGAGTTGGATTACCGTCATCTGGTCGATGAATGCCGCAGCGTGTTTAACGCTGGCGGCGTTCTATGGCGTCGTCTGGTGCAAACAGCGCGATAATTGGGTGCACTTGCTGTTCTCTTGTAGCGCGGTCGCAGCCGCGGCGATTTCCGCATTCGAGTTATGGATGACAAACGCAAGGACAGTGGAGGAATACCAACTGTTGGTGCGCTGGATACATGTGCCGACGTGGATCCTCATTGTCTCATTCGTGGCTTTCGTGCGGCTCTATCTGCATGCCGGGCGTGCTTGGCTGGCGTGGAGTATCTACGGCCTGCGGACGTTGGTGCTGATCCTCAACTTCTTTTTCCCGGTTAGCATCAACTTCAAGGCGATTACAGATATTCGCCACTTTTCATGGGCGGGCGAGATCGTCTCTGTGCCTGTTGGCATTCCGAATCCATGGGGTCTGCTTAGTCACATCAGTCTGATCTTGTTGCTGGTCTTTTGCGTGGATGCCTCAATCACCGTGTGGCGACGCGGGGATCGGCGACGCGCCTTGCTGGTCGGCGGCAGCATGATCTTTGGCGCGATTCTCGCATGGCATGTCCCCTTGGTGATCTGGGGAA
Source organism: uncultured Verrucomicrobiae bacterium (assembly GCA_963803285.1). Classification (GTDB taxonomy): domain Bacteria; phylum Verrucomicrobiota; class Verrucomicrobiia; order Chthoniobacterales; family UBA10450; genus Udaeobacter. The sequence goes on from CAWDMG010000009.1 coordinate 188,764, forward strand.
TTATCGATGTCCCGTTCTTCCTCGGCTTCACCTATAGCGGAATCGTCGCGGCGATGGCGTATGAGCTAAGTAGCGACATGGCTCGAGCCGCACGTCTCACGCGTGAATTGGAAATTAGCGAAAAGAGATTCAACCTGGCTGCGGATTCCGCTAATCTCGGCATGTGGGAGTGGGATCTGGAGAAAGATGAAATCTGGGTCACCCCGACACGTCGGGCGCAGTTGGGTTTCTCTGCTTCTGGAAAAATCGCATTCGAAGAGCTCATTTCCCGATGGCACGCAGACGACCGAGAAAAAGTCCGCCAGGCAGTGAATGAGGCGATCAAAAATGGAAAAGATTATCAGGCAGAATTTCGGTTGATTCGCGCGGACCAAAGTGTGCACTGGGTCTGCGCGCGTGGGCGAGTGCAGGTGGATGAATACGGCAAGCCGAAGCGGCTTACGGGAATTAGTCTCGACATTACAGCCCGAAAAGAGGCAGAGGCTTTGGCCCGGCAGCAGCGCGCCGAACTTGAACAACTTAGGCAGCAGAGGACCGCATTTCTAGAGAGAGAGGTTGCGGAGCGCGCCCGACTCGAGCGTGAGGTGATCGAGAGTTGTGCCCGTGAACAACGGCGGATTGCCTACGACTTGCACGACGGCGTAGGGCAACAACTGGTGGGCATCGCCCTAAGCGCGAAACTGCTTGAGGAACAGTTGCGGCCATGTCGGCCGGACGAAGCCGAGAAAGCGTCCGCAATCGTAAAGCTCGCCAATGAAGCGGCCAGGCAGACACGACTCACCGCACGAACTCTCGAAGGCGCCGACGGAGTAGGCGATTTGAAGATGGCCTTGGAGTCGCTGGCCGTGAATATCAGTCAAAATTGCCGTGTCAAAAGCGTGGTCAAAGCCAACGGAACTTCGTCGCCGATTAGCGCGCCGGTATCAGCTCAGCTTTACCGCATCGCGCAGGAAGCAATGCGTAACGCTCTCGAACACGGCGCTGCTCGCGAGGTGCTGATCCAGCTCACGTTCGGTCCCGAGGACATGGTGCTGACAGTTCAAGACGATGGGAAAGGCTTCGACGGCAAAGCCAATGGCCATGGAATGGGCCTCCGAATCATGCGTTATCGCGCACAGTGCATCGGAGGCTCGTGTGAAGTTCACGCCGGCCCCTCGCAAGGCACAATCGTCCATTGCCGCGTGCCGCTGGCGGCGCAACCTCCCGTTTCTTCCATCTCATGAATGCAACAATCCAAACCGAAAAAAAATCGCACGTGGTCGTAGTAGAGGATCATCCGGTGCTCCGCGAGGGCCTGAAGCAGCTAATCGACGGTCAACCGGACCTTTCCTGCGTTGCAGTCGCGGACAACACGTCGGATGCCAAACTGCTGTCGGAGCAATGCAAAGCAGATCTAATGCTTCTCGATCTGCGATTGAAGGCCGGTGATGCGCTTGACCTGATCAAATCACTACGCGTTGAGCACCCAGAACTGAAAGTGCTCGTGCTTTCGCAATACGACGAACTGATCTTTGCCGAACGCGCGCTTCGCGCCGGCGCGTCTGGTTATATCATGAAGGAAAACGCTACCGATGAGGTGCTGCGAGCAGTGCGCAAAGTTCTCGCCGGAGAATTATACTTTAGTGAAAGAGTCGCCGCGGCGATCGTGCAGCGAACCTTGCGTGAAAAACCGAACGGTTCGCGTATCGGCGTCGAACGCCTGTCCGATCGTGAGATGCAGGTGTTTCAACTTCTGGGCGCCGCATTCAGCCCCCGCGAGATTGCCGAGCAATTTCACCTGAGTCGCAAGACCGTCGAGACTCACTGCGAAAAAATCAAGCATAAGTTAAGTCTTCATACTGCGGCAGAGCTAAGGCGATTCGCGCGGAGATGGGCTGCCGAAAACATGACGCCCTCTGAGCCGTGGGCGGCGCCTCTGTCACAAAATAATTAGTAAAAGAATTAGCGCGACCGCGATCGTTTAATTCGTAGCGCCACTGCCGCTGTAGCCGTCGCCGTCTCGGCGACTACTCTTCCCGGTGGGCAAGTCCGAAGCGCGAGCCGCGAAATGAAAAAATCGTGCTCGCGGCGGGACTTGAATCCGCAAGCCTTTCGGCAGTTCGGCGTTGGAGGTAGTGCCATCGCTACAGAAGCGCCTTATTGATTGTTCCGGGCTGTTTGCGGTGCGGGTCTGCTCGGTTCAAGTTGGGCACTGACCTTCTGGATTTGTTGGGCCTGCTCTTTCAGGCTGGCGGCAAGAGCTTGAATTTCCTTCCGCTGCTGCACGGCAGTTGACTGTGACTCCTTCTGTTGGCTCCGCAATGGTGGCCCTCGAACTCCTTCTTCTGTTTAGCCACAGTAGCCTCCAATTTTTCAACTTTGCGGTGCTCTTTACGTGCACCGGTGGCGTGTCATCGCGTCCGTTCATATCACCTTGTCATTGCTTGTGTGGAGTTAGATGAATCGGCGATTCAGGGCTTGCGGTGAATTGTCTCGACTATTCCGCATGATTCTTCTGAAACTTCGCGTTCTATGAAAAAACCAATTCAATTACTCGTTACGGTCACACTGACCGTTATCGGCATCGCACTTTCACCACAAGCGCAAGCTGTCGTCCCGCCGCCCGACGGAGGCTATCCCAACTTCAATACGGCGGAAGGGCAGAACACCCTTTTTAGCCTCACCACCGGCGCTGCGAACACCGCAGCTGGCTGGTATTCGCTCTTTAGCGACACAGAGGGCAGCTTCAACACCGCCACCGGCGCGGGAGCGCTCCTTTTCAACAACGCAGACGAAAATACAGCGGTTGGCACGGCAGCGCTTCTATTCAACACCAACGGTGGAGGCAACACCGCGGTTGGAACGACCGCCCTTTCAAACAATACAGAAGGCATCGCCAACACGGCTATCGGCGCCAGGGCGCTCTATAGCAACACCGCAGGCAGCTTCAACATGGCCATTGGCAGCAGCGCGCTTGCCAACAATATCAATGGCAGTTCAAACACAGCCGTCGGTGTGTCGGCGCTCGCTGGCAACGGCAACGGCAGCCTCAATATTGCAGTGGGTAATAATGCCGGCCTAAACATCACCGGCGGTGGCAATGTCTGCATCGGAGTCGACGGCGAGGCTGGTGTCGACGACAGCACCTACATCCGTAACGTGAACACGACGCAACAATCTCCTGCCGCAGGCGTTGCTTTTGTTACTGTTCGTCTGTCTGACGGCAGACTTGGGTACCAGCCTCCAGTAACGCGCAGCGCCAGCTCTGGGTTGCAAGAAACAGTAGAGGAGTTGAAATCCACATTGGCCAGACAGGAAGCGACCATCGCGCGCCAGCAAAAACAAATTGAAGCGCTTACTGCCGGCCTGCAGAAAGTGAACGCAGAGCTAGAAGCGAGCAAACCTGAGCCGCAAGTGGTTTTGAACAATCAGTAAAGCTACCAAGCACTACCACTCTTTGAAATCACCGGCGTGCTCGAGCGTTTCGGCAACGTTTCAAGCCGCATCGTAAACGCGAATCACGGCATGGTCTGATCGACTGTAATGTTGTGCGTATCCGATCGCATTAGTGACAGCGTTTGGTCCGCCATACAGGAGCCGACCGAACGGCAGAACGTCAGAAATCAGGTCAACGCCGCGATGATCTTTGCGGGGGCGGACTTCGTAAAGGTGCAGGTTTGTCATGAAATCGTCATGAAGGCCGGTCAGGAATTGGCTTTTTAGGCGATCTTACCTATGAAAACGACGAAATGCTCGGGGCGGGACTTGAACCCGCATGCCTTTCGGCATACGCCCCTCAAACGTACGTGTCTGCCATTCCACCACCCGAGCGTCGAGAGGGAGCAAACTTTCCGCAGACGGCAGCGGCTGGCAAGTGTCGAGTGCATTCTTCTTAGTCGTGCTCGTAATTCGTAATCGAGGGCTCGAGACAAACAGAGTTCTTTGCAGAATGAAGTGTCAGCGATTCGCGATTAAACTTCGAGCACGAGCATGAGCACGAGTGATGAAGAGGATTGGATCAAAATTGATCTGCACATTCACACTCTCGATGATCCCAAAGACGCCGTGGATTTTTCGGCGCATCAATTACTGGAGCGAGCGCGATCGCTCGGATTTCGTGTCCTAGCGATTACCCTGCACGATGCTGTCTTTGATCGAAAGGAAGTGATCGCCGATGCAGCGGCAATGGGCATTCTGCTGATTCCCGCAGTCGAGGTGCGTTTGCTCGGAGCAGACGTGATTGTCTTGAATGTCACCGCGGAAGAAATCGCACAGGTAAAACATTTCGATGATCTGCGGAGCCTTCGAGCGCGCCGTGGGAATTCTATTTTCACTATCGCGCCGCACCCGTTCTACGTTGTCGGCGGCTCAATCGGATCGCGGCTGTTCGCAGAGATCGATTGTTTTGATGCGATTGAGTACTGTCATTTTCACTTTGGCCCCTTCAATCCAAATCGCCGGGCACGACGAGTCGCAACCCGGTTTGGCAAACCATTGATCGCCACCTCCGATGCGCATCGGCTGCACGCCTTTGGCCGGCACTACACGAGTATGCCGATGCCGCCTGCGCTCACGATCGAGAACGTTTTTGCGGGATTCCGCAGCGGCCCGCTGCGCCTAACAAGTCCTGCTTCGAGCCTGAAAGAGTTTGTGAGCGCGATCCATTTTGTTTTCCTCACGCATCCGTTTCGTGTGAGGCGAAAGATGGGTGCTCCATGAATCGGGCGCGAGCGAACGTATAGAACCGTTCTCGCCTCATTGCTGAGGAGCAGCCTTGTCGAGGTCGTAAATGGCGCCCCAATCACCGGACGCGACCAGGAATGCCGTGGCTTCCCATGGGCGGCTGCTTGACTTGTAGTTCGTTCGTTCGTCCTGGCCCCAAAAGATATAGCGCACGCCTAATGTTTTCGCCGCATCACGCCAGTTTGCCGCTCCGTTCATCAACGCCGTCAACTGATCATTGGCCTTGCCGTAATCGAATCCTTCCGTCCACAAATGGCCAGGGTAGCCGAGCACAACTTTGCGGCCTTGCAGCAAGACTGGATGGTTAAAGGTCGGCCAGGTGGCAAATCGGGCGTCCACCGGTAAAGGTCGGAGTGCCGTTCCGATGTGATCGAGTCTGGCGCGCTCAATCAATCCAAAGCCCGGGTGTCCGGCAGACAGGCCACCGAGTAGCGTGACAAATCCCGAACCGAAGAGCAGCAGACATGTTGCCGCTCGTTCGGGGAAAGCCCAGCGCCCGATAATGTCGCTCCACAGGAAAGGCAAAATAAGAAAGTAGCCCCACACCATCAGTTTGAGATTGTCCCACTCCCATGGTGCGGTTTGAACGAAATAGCCGAACACGAAAATCACGACTGCCGCTACCACGAAAGCGATATCCGCTGGTGGTCTGTCGCCCCAACGCCACTTACCCTTCCAAATACGCCAGGCGCACAAACCAACAAGCCCCAATGCCAGCGGCACCCATAAACCGAAGTTGGGCAGCCAAAATTGGAAAAACGGAGCGATGACACCGTTCCATGTTTTTTGCACGAGCGAACCGAAAGGCGAGGAAGACCCAAAATCCTTTGGGCCGAGTTTGAAGAAAGGCGCGGCGAATTCGGTCGAATCCTGGGCCCAGCCTGGATGCCACTTCAGCACTGATGATGCGCGAAATTGATCGGTCGTTAGCCACACAAAAAAAGTGGCCGGGATGAAAGCGGCGATCAGCAGGGCGGCAGCGTGTCTGCGAATCGGCGCGCCGCGGAAAATCTCGAACCACATCTTCGGATGCGAAATCAGGCGAGCGATGCCTGCCATGCCCTCGTTGCGAACCAGATTGACGATAAATTTGAGTTCGGTTGCGCGTTCGAAAAACAAACCGACTACCAGCACGATGGTCAGCGCGATGAAGGTATGCAGGTGAAACAGCGGCATCGATGCGTAAATCGCAAGTTCAACCCACCAGGGCAGGGGACCTCGTGAATGAGGAGCGGCGGTCTCCAGTCCGCCGCTTTCTGTTGGCGCATTCGACGGTTCGGAAACCGCCGCTCCTTGGCTAAAGAATTTTTCGCGCCAATGCCAAAGCAGCACCAAGCCTGCCGGGATCGCGTAGAGCCAGCCGCGCTGCGTAACGAGCATGGATAAAGCAATGCTTTTCCAGGCGATGGGCTTATGTGCGATATCTGCTGCTGCGCCCTGATAATCCAAAAACTTGAACGTCTTTAAAAACTGAAATCCGGCTATACCGCCGTTGAACAAGAATCCTGCAACAGCGAACGTGCCCCCCCACCGGTAGAAGCCGTAAAAGATCGCGAGTGAAGCAATCAATCCGACCCAAACCAACCCGATTAGCATATCGATGTGAACCAGCGAAAGCAGAGCGTTGAACAGGTCAATTCCGGCCGGGTATCTTAGTTTACTAAAGACGTAGATCGGATTGTCTGGCCAAAGAGCGACGCCGTTGGCAAAATTTTGGATCAGCGTCAGGTGCAGTGAGAGATCGCCCAGATTATTTGGGGACTGAATTTTTAGTTCGCTGCTATCGATGTACAGCAGCCAGCAAAATGATCGCACAGCAAATACGGCGAAGCAGACCGCGACCGCCCAGAACCAGACGCGGCGGTAGCGCATAAGGGCTGATGGAATCGCATTCTGCGTTTCTTTCGCCTCGGAAGGTTTGGCCGGCTTTGGTTCTGCGGCTGGGCCATTAGCGGATTCTTGTAGAATCGCGCTGTCGCGAGTCCCAAGAAAAGCGGCGATTGCAAATGCCGCGCCGCACACCAGCGCTAGACTGGCGCTCATTGTGCTCAATCCTCTTCCGGCGAGTCCCAGGAAAAGTCCGCAGACCACCGACAAATTGACGAACGTGACCCCTGCTGTGACCCACTTCATGGAACCTTGGCAGGTGGCGGAGAAGGTGCGGGTTTCGATGCGTTGCCAATAAAGTCCGGCGCTTTGCCTGGGAACATGTCCTTAAACACGTTTGCGCTGAAGAACGCCTTCGACGGGTCCTGGTAATTCCGAATGGTGAGTGTGTCAGTGTAATAGGTGCCCTTCAGTTTCGATTCGACGTCTTTTATTTTGTCCTGCTGCACAAGGAGAAAATCGCCATCAAGATTCGCCGGCATGTTTCCTCCTTCGTAGTAACCGACCCGATCGAAATCGCCCAACATCCACGGAAGTGGATAAACACTCGAGCGGATCAGATGTCCGGTGAGGTGATAGTTTGAAGGATCTCGTTTCGCCATCGTCAGAAGCGGTTTTGTTAGTTTAAATATGTCGTTGTACGTCTGGACGTACGCGTACGGCTCTTCTGGCGAAGAACACTTGAAATAATTCAGCCAGATACTTGAGGCGAGAGAGATGCACAACAGCACGCCGATCGTGCGTTGCGCGAGGCGCAAATGTTTTGGACGAACTAACAAAATCGCCCCGCCGAAGACGAACAGCAGTGGCCACCCGAAACTGATCACGCACCAGGGCGTCTTATATTTGACTATGCTGTAGGCAACCAGGCTGCCCACACCGTAGATCGCCAGATAACGCAGACTGAGGTTTTTCAGTTTTTGACAAAACGCGCACAGAACTAATCCCGCGAGCATGGGCAGCTCGTAACCGAAAAAATCGGCTCGTTTGATTTCGAAGTGCGGCATCATCAAACCCACCCAGTAATCCCACGCCTTTTCATGGCCGTGACCTGCAGCGCCAGTCTCGGTCCATGCCTTGAATGCCAGATACAGACCTTTGACACCGCTCCAGTTAAAGAACGTTCCCGAATAGAAAAAGACGATGGCAAATCCGCCTGCGATCACGACCATGGTGAGATCGATCCAGCTCCAGGTTTGCTTTGCAGGCTTCGCGTCCGGAACGCGGCTTAGCGCGTACGAAATTGCCAGAGTCGGAATGGCAAGCAGGGCGCAGGCGACATGAATGGCGTAAGTCTCCTTTGTGAGGATCATGCCGGATAACCCCACGCCGGCGTACCACAAGTAGGTCAGAGTGCCGCGCCTCCACAAACCGAGCAGCCCCAAAATGAAAAACATCGAGAAGAATTGCAGCCACACTTCGTGAATGGCATAGCGACCGTAGAAAACGAATCCCGGCGATACCGCCATGGCCAGCGCCGCGATTCGGCTGACGTTTTTCCCTACGAGTGGCTCAAACTTCAACGCAAGCCACACACAAGCGATGCTCACCAGCACGACAGGCAAACGCAGCGCCCACACATTGCGTCCAAACAAACTCTCAAACAGCAGGAGAACGTAGAAGTGAAGCGGACCGTGATAATTGGTCGGGTCGTAACGGTAAAACCCGTTCTTCATCACCTGATCGACGAACCAACCGTTGATGCCCTCGTCAAAGTGCGGTGGCTTGATACCCAGAAGGAAAAAGCGCAGGAGCGCTGCCAGCGCGAGGATTAACCACGGCACCCAGTCCGTTCCCGCGAAACGAACCTTCCACCGCTGTACGTAATCGCTGACGCGCGCGCTAGCGGGAGCAGATTCTGCTGGCGCGCCGCGCTCGGCACTGCTAGTACGCGCTGCCATGCGCATCCTTGTCACCGGTGGCTGCGGATTCATCGGGAGCAACTTTATTCGGTATATTTTGCAACATTACAAGCCCGCATACGTCACAAATGTCGATGTGCTCACTTATGCCGGTAACATCGCCAATCTTGAAGGCGTGATCGAAGAACATGGCGAGCGTTACGAATTTTTCAAAGCCGATATAGCCAATGCGGACTTGATGGATGCATTGATGACCGAGCATCAGTTCTATGCGGTCATCAATTTCGCGGCAGAATCGCATGTGGACCGCAGCATCAATGATCCCCTCAACTTCATTCACACAAACGTCATCGGCACCAGCGTGCTATTGGAATGTGCGCGCCGCCACGGCGTTCAGCGATTTGTCCAAATCTCAACGGACGAGGTATATGGGTCGCTCGGTGCCACGGGTAAGTTCACCGAGCAATCGCCGCTCGATCCCAGTTCGCCCTATTCAGCCAGCAAAGCCGGCGCCGACCTTCTTGGGCTCGCGTCGCACAAGACTTACAGTCAGGAGGTGCTGGTGACCCGATGCTCGAATAATTACGGTCCGTATCAATTCCCGGAAAAATTAATTCCGCTCATGATCATCAAGGCGCTCCGCGACGAGCCGCTGCCGGTTTATGGCGACGGCATGAACGTGCGCGACTGGATCCATGTGGACGATCATTGCGCCGGCATTGTTGCTGCGCTTTTCGAAGGTAAACCTGGAACCATTTATAATTTCGGCGGCAATAGTGAGATGGTGAACCTTGACCTTGTGAGGTTGATTCTCGATCGGCTGGGCAAACCACACAGTCTCATTTCATTCGTGCCGGATCGGCTTGGTCACGACCGCCGGTACGCTATCGACTCTGCATTTGCGCAACGCGAATTGGATTGGAAGCCGCTTCGCAGTTTCAAGGAAGGCCTCGACGAGACCATCCAGTGGTACATCGATAATCCATCCTGGTGGCAACCGCTTCTCGAGCGCGCCGGGCGATATTGAGTTGTAGCCGGGGTCGATGACCCCGGCAATCGTCTCAGTCGCAAGTTTTAGCTTTCAAGCACGAATTCGGCGGAGCCGAATTCGCTGGATCAAGCAACAAAGGCTTCAATGGGGCCGCGCTCACGTGAGCGCGGAGCTGACAAAGGTGTCTTCAATGAATTGCGCGATCGCTTGGCTTCGATGGGGCCGCGCGCTCGCTAGCGCGCGACAGCTTTTTGATGAGGTCGGGCAGATGCCCGTGATTCGGTTGCAAGCGCTCGCAAGCTTCACAACGGCCGCCAGAAAGCGCCGGACAATCTTCTGTGAAAAGCGGTTCCCATTTAGAGATATCGTTAGGGCGTTTCGGATTCGAATGGGCGAGCGGAATCGGTGGCACAGCAGATCAAGACAAAGTTAGATAACGCAGACCGTTTCGCTGTGCGCAAGGCGGATACATCGAATCGAGAGCGTTTCTTTATCAAAAAAGCGGAGAATTGTCTCCGCTTTTTTGTTTTGGCCCACTTGACGAGATTGCTTTGCGATGTGGCCACGCCTAAGTCAGGATGTGGCCATGGAGTCTGTCAGCGTGGCAAAGTTGAAGAGTAATCTCAGCCGCTATCTTGCGGCCGCAAAAAGAGGCAAGGAAATTGTTATTACTTCGCGTCGGCATCCAATCGCCCGGATTGTGCCGGCGGAGAAGACGTTTGAGGACGAGCTCCGAATCATTCCCGCCAAAAAACCGGTGTCGTCGCTGAAGAAAATCAAGGGCATTAAACTGTCATTCGATCCTCTAGAGGTATTGCTCGAAGACCGGCGGCGACGATGAATTGCGCGAGCAGGCGGCGACGGTTACACGTATTGCTTCACCAAGGTCGGCGGTCGCAGACCGCCGCTACAGAACGATGAAGATTGTGATCCTAGGCGCGGGCGGGCGACTCGGTGCGGCGTTGATGCGTGAGTATCGAGGGAAACACGATATCACTGGGTTCACTCACGCTCAGGTCGACCTGGCGAATTTGGATGATTTGCGCGGGAAACTTGGCGCGATGAATTTCGACGTGCTGATTAATGCCGCGGCGTTCACGAATGTCGATGCTTGCGAGACCGAGCGCGATCGCGCGTTTCTGATTAACGCGGAAGCGCCGAATATTCTTGCCGAAATCTGCAACGAAAAAGACGCAAAGCTGATTCACTTCAGTACCGATTATGTTTTCGACGGGGAGAAACGCGCGCCTTACACAGAAGAGGATCGAGCGAATCCGATCAGCGCTTACGGCGAATCGAAGCTGGCCGGAGAAAAGAACGTGCTTGCAGCTGCAAATGGGCATCTCGTGGTGCGAGTGTCATGGGTGTTTGGTCCTGACCGGCCGAGTTTTATCGACGCCATGATCACGCGCGCGCAACAAGACGAAAAGATCGATGCGATATCCGACAAATTTTCCACGCCCACCTACACGCATGATATTGCCGCAATGCTCCCACGCTTTTTCAATCTCGGACCTGTAGCCGGGGGCGGTGACCCCGGAAAAAATCTCCAAGGCCCGGAGTTCGCAAGCGACACGCCTGCCGCCGCAGAAGCCGGGGTCATCGCCCCCGGCTACAGCACAGGCGATTGCAGCGGCGTTTTGCATTTCGCTAATGCCGGCAAATGCAGTTGGCAGGAATACGCGCAATGGGCGCTGGATTGCTGCCATGATGCTGGCATTCCTTTGAAAGCGAGAACCGTCGGCGCGCTAAAGTTAAGTGAGATGAAAAACTGGGTCGCGCGCCGCCCCGTTTATTCCGTGCTTTCCCCCGTCAAATACGCGGAGCTGAGCGGCACTCCACCTCGGGCTTGGCGAGAGGCAGTTGCTGATTATATTACGCGCTTCTACTCCAACAAATGAAAACACCAATCTTCGCTTTCACCCTGTCGATGATCATGTGCCTGGGCGCGCGCGCCGAACTAAAATGGGAGCAGACCACGATCGAGCTGCACCCCGCCGCGAACGACAAACAGGCGATCGGCCATTTTAAGTACCAGAACACCGGCAGCACTCCGGTGCACTTTAAATCTGTTCACGCTTCCTGCGGCTGCACTACTGCGCAAAGCCAGAAGGAAGAAGTGCCGCCGGGAGACAAAGGCGAGATCACGGCCACGTTCAATATCGGCGATCGCACTGGCACTCAGATCAAAACGGTAACGGTGGAGACCGACGAGGCCGCAAATCAGAAAACGGTGCTCACTCTGAAGGCAGAAATCCCGCAGCAGCTCGAGATCACTCCAAATTTCGTGTTTTGGAAACAGGGCGAGAAACCGGAGACGAAGACGATTAACGTCAAAGTGGGCAAAGATTTTACGGTCAAACACATCAAGGTGACTTCTTCTACTCCGGATTTTCAAGCCAAAGTAGAGGAAACTGGCAAAGGCCAATTTAAAATCGATGTGAAACCACAGGACACGAACAAAGTGGTTGCATCGATGCTGACGATTCAGCCCGAGGATTCGCAGAAAGTCTTTTACGCGACTGCGCGGATTACCAACGCCCCGACTGCTCCAGTCGCTCCAGCGCCGGCTCGTCCAACTGCGCCGACTAATCAAACGCATTGAAATTTTCACTGGCACGCCAGGTTGCCTTAGTGGCAGCCTTGGCGCTTCTCCCTGCGGCCGGCGAGGCGATCTACTTTCGCGACAAGATTTCGTGGCGCTCCGCCATTGCGCCATCGGAAATGCTCACCGTCGAGCAGGCGCGTGAATTGGGCGATACTGCGATCTGGGTCGATGCACGACCGGACGATGAGTTCGCCAGCGATCACGTTCCCGGCGCGATTTCGTTGAATGAAGATCGGTGGAATGAATTGCTGCCGCAATTTCTGGCGGTTTGGGCGCCCGGCAAAAAAATCGTCGTCTATTGCAGCAGCCTGAGCTGTAACGCCAGCCGGGAAGTTGCCCATCGCCTGCGCAAGGAAGCGCAACTCTCCGACGTGTTCGTCCTCGAAGGCGGCTGGGAAGCGTGGCTGAAGAAGAAGAAATGAAGCAAACGCCCAACGCCCAACTCCCAACGCCGAACGCCGAATGGTCGAAACATTCAACATTGGACGTTGGGCGTTCAGCGTTGGACGTTGGGCGTTTTCTGTGGCGAATTCTCGATTTCGTCGTCGCTGGAATCTTTATTTTCGCGGGGCTCACGAAGATCTTCGATTTGGATCATTTGATTGCTGACCTTCAGAATCTGCGTGTTGCGAACGCTTTCGCCGATCTTGGCCAATTGGCGCTCGCAAATCCCGCTGAGTTCGCCAGCGACATCGACAATTACAAACTTCTGCCGTGGCCTGTCAGTGTCGCGCTGGCGTTTTATCTTCCCTGGCTGGAAATTTTCTGTGCGCTCGGCCTTGTGTTTCGGTTCTTGTATCGTGGCGCGCTCTCGATTTTGACTGCGTCGATCGTTGTCTTCACGCTCGCCACCATTGCCGCGAAAGTTCGCGGACTCGACATCACCTGCGGCTGTTTCGGTCACGCCAGCCAAAACTGGAGTTTCCCGGCGCACCTCGTAACCAATCTAGCAATTCTCGCTGCGCTGCTCGCGCTTTTTTTTAAACGACATCTCGAAATAGACTGCAAAACGCGGTCTAATTCTCGCTAGATGCTCGTGCGCGCCCTGTTAGTTATGGGAATGCTGGCAGCTGTTGGAGGGGTGCGAGCGACGTCATCACAAGAGGCGTCCCGTGGCATTGCTGCTGACGGTCGTGTTGTCACGTCGCCATACGGCGTTCCGCCGCCCTGGGGTCATGACGTCATCCATTTCGAAAAAGCTGAGTATCCCGAGTCACTGCGCGCCAAGCATCCTGTCGCGAATGGTTTTTTCCGCCTGATATTTGATGTTCGCTCAGGTCGAGTCCGGAAGGTGATCGTTGAGCAATCTTCTGGCTATCCCGCCGCCGATGCCAATATCTTTGCGGCATTGCAGCACTGGCGGCTAGACCGAATACTTGGAGAGAATTTCAGGTTCATGTGAGTATTGGCTACGGGAAGAATCCCCAAGTAACTAAGCAAGCGATGCAGCCTTCTCGTTAGATATTCAGGTCATCATGCATCGTTGCGTAAGATCTGCGTGGTCGTTGCCAACGCGCCGAGGAAATCGTTATGATTAGGAAACTGAAATCCGGCAAGTATCGGTTGTATTCCCGCAAGAAAGATCCGAGAACGGGCAAACGAAAAAATCTCGGCACGTTCAACAGCAAGACTGCGGCGAAGAAACACGAACGCGCGGTTCAGTATTTCAAACGGGGGTAGTCGACGTGCTCGGCGTCAAGGAGCGACGGTTTCCTAACCGTCGAGGGAATGCGACGGCTGGGAAGCTGTCGTTCCTTGTTCCCAACTTTGTCCCGCTTGATTAAACTGGTATGCGTGTTTCACACTGTGATACTGAAGTTCGCGATGAGACCGATCCGGCTCGCCATTCGATACGCGCTTTGGATCATGATCTTCATAAGCGCAGGACCTGCGACGACTCAGGTCCTCGCTGCCTCGCTCTTCGCACAGCGATCACAATCGCCGCCACCGATTACGACTACCACGCAATCACCGGCTGCTGCACCGGTGGCTCAGTCGCCTCAAGCGAACGCTAACCAAACTCTGTCGTCTTCATTAGCAAATCTTGAAGCCAAGGTTCGGCCGTCGGTGATTTTGGTCACCACGTTTGATCTTAAAGGGAATTTGTTGCGGACGGAGAGCGGTTTTTTTATTTCGCCAGATGGCAGATTTGTTACGACGGCGCATGCGCTTGACGGCGCGGTCAATGCTGTCGCGAAGACGGCGGACGGCGGAATTTACAATGTGAGCGGAGTTCTCACCGTTTCGAAGTCGGCGGAGTTGGCGGTGCTGAAGGCCGAGATCAAGCCCCAAAAGCTTTTGAGATTTCTTGATCTAAACAAGACTGGCGAGCTTTCGACAGGCGCGAGGGTCGCAGTGGTCGGCAGCGCGCTGGCTGGAAACGAAGGTAGCGCGCGCGAAACGACCATCGCTGCTCTATCATCCGATCGATTGGAAATTGCGGGAGCAACTGCCGCCAGTTCGATTGGGTCGCCAGTCGTAAATGAGAATGGCGATGTCATCGGCATCGTCACGTCGGCTGGAGAAAAAACCATTGCTCGTCCTGTCGCTGTGTTGGACTCGGTGTTGTCTCGAGTTACGGCCGATACTCAGGCACGCTGGCCGCAAGTCGCTCAAGCGAGTCCGACACCGCACACCACGCCGAAGCCGCGATTACTCTATGCGCCAGCGCCGTCATTTCCGCCCGGGCAATCTCTGCCTGGGCAGTCAGGGACCGGCCGTTTCCGCTTGACGTTCGATACACAGGGAAACGTCACAAACATCCAGATCGCCACTTCCACGGGAAATCCGTACTTCGACCAGGCCGCGATAAAAACGCTTCGACAATGGAAGTCTGCTCCCAGCCAGGGATGGCAAGCGACGGTTCCAGTGACCTTCAAAACACGGTGACCAAGACTCAAAGTGCCGCACTTGGGTTTCGAGTAAAATCCGGTTGGGCGGCGGTTGTGCTCCTGACAGACACAGCGCATTCGCCGCAGCTCTCAGACGTCAGTCGGATCGAGTTGTGTGATCCGCGACTTCCCGAAACACGACAGCCTTATCACGCGGCCCTGGGAAGACTCGAAACGAACTCGACAAAAGTGAAACAGCGCGAGCGCGTGGTGCGAAGCATTTCACAACAGTCACTTACAAGACTTCTTAAAGGGTATCAGCAAAAAGGTTTTCGAATCGTGCGCGCCGCACTAGTGGTGGGCAGCCAGATCGATCCGGTTAATATTGCCAATCCCCACATTCGTGCGCATGCCCTCGAAGGACAGTTATTTCGGTCGGTGGTGGCAGAAACTTTGCAGGACCACGAAATTCGCACTGAAGTTCTCCTCGAACGCGACGCTTACCCCAGCGTGGCTGCGCGGTTGAAACAGTCCAGCGACGATGTGAGACGCGCGATAAAAGATCTCGGGCAATCGGCGCCGGCAAAGCGTGGACCATGGCGCGCAGAGCAAAAGGTCGCTGCGCTTGCTGCGTTAATTGCGCTTTAGTAGGCGGAAGTGGCGAGTAAGAGCGAGAATAACTAAAGGCCTTCTCACATTGTCATTCTGGGCGAAGCGAAGAATCTCAGATCAATTTTGAACCGATGCCCATCCGATACAAACCAGAGATGTTTCGCTTCGCTCAACATGACAGCGCTATTTGTGAGGCGAGTTCTGGTTGCCATTGCTAGGAGCCGATGAAAGTACGCGTCGCCACCGAAGCGGACCGCGATGCGATTTGGCATATTTTCCACGAGGTCGTTGCAGCAGGGGACACGTATGCTTTGGACCCGAACATCTCACGCGAAGACGCCCTGGCGTACTGGCTTGCGCCCGGCACGCACGCGTACGTAGCGGAACAACCAGTTATCGGAGTTGCTGGCACTTATATTTTGCGGCCTAACCAATCGGGTGGGGGATCGCATGTCGCCAACGCAGGATTCATGGTCTCAGCGAGCGTTCGGGGGCAGGGACTCGGTCGTGCAATGGCCGAGCATTGCTTGAGCGAAGCGCGCCGGCTGGGTTTTCGCGCGATGCAATTCAATTATGTGATTTCCACGAATACCGCTGCGATCCGTCTATGGCAGGACCTCGGCTTCGAAATCGTTGGCACGTTGGCGAGTGCTTTCCGTCATCCCGATAAAGGATACGTCGATGTTTACGTGATGTATTGCTCCTTGGTCTCGTGACACAGGCAATCCTGTCTGCGTGCTAGCGCCAAAGGCGCGACAACAGCTTTAGCGTGGGGCACCGCCCCAGGTAGTCGATGGGCCGCATTGAAAGCGCTGAAAGCGTGTTTCAATACTCTCTACAACATGAGTCGCGCCTTCAGCGCTGATGCTTTTGCTTTCGAAAAGCCTGGGGCGGCGCCCCAGGCTCTGAAGTGGGGATGCGCGCCTTTGGCGCTAACGGAAGGTCCCCTTTTTGATCATCCTCGAAATTGAAAGAAGCATTGCAAATAAGCTGATTTCCTGCTGAACCTAGGCAGTGCAATGCAGACAGTAATTCAGGTAATCGCGACTGGGACTGGATCGCTGCGAGAAAAGATCATGACCGATCCTCAACTAGGACGGTTTAATCTAATTCCCAGTGAACACCAGCGCCCGGGACGTCCACACGGCTGGGCAAAAATCCATAGCGAAACCGCGCACGGCGCGATCAATCTGGAATGGCACGGACGCAGCCGCACTCTGATTTGCCGCGTCGTGACAAAGTTGGGCAACAAGCCAAACTCAATCATTGGCGATTTTGTCGATTATCTGCTGGCTCGGCATCAAAGCCGTATTCTTGCAATCCACATTATGCGCCGCTGAATCTGGCGCCGTACCGTCAGCCGCCTCGTTAGGCGTCAATTATTCTACCGTCACGCTCTTGGCGAGATTGCGCGGTTTATCGACGTCACGGCCGAGTCCCACAGCCAGATGATACGCCAGAAGTTGGAGTGGAATGACGGCGAGAATTGGCATCAAGTAATCAGGCGCTTCCGGCAGCACGACTATCTCGTCAGCGATGGCTTTGAGATGTTTCGCGCAGTTGCCGCTTGTCAGCGCGATGACCGGTCCTTTTCGAGCTTTCACTTGCTCGATGTTGTTCACGTTTTTTGAAAACACGGAATCATCCGGCGCGATGAAGATCGAGGGCAAATCGGGTCGGACGAGCGCAATCACGCCGTGCTTGAGCTCTGCGCTCGGGTGACCTTCGGCAAAAAGGTACGTGATCTCCTTCATTTTGAGCGCGCCTTCCAGAGCAATCGGGAAATTGAACTGTCGGCCGAAGAACAAGAAACCATTCGCATCCACGTATCTGCCAGCGATTTCCTTGACCTGGTCGCTCAGCTTCAGCACCGCTTCAATTTGTTCGGGCAGCGCCTGTAGCGCTTCGATCACGCGCGTGCCCTCCGCCGTCGCGAGATTTCGCATGCGGCCGAAGAGCAATCCGAGAAGCGTGAGGATAGTGAGTTGCGATGTAAACGACTTCGTGGCCGCCACGCCAATCTCCGGCCCCGCGTGCATGTAAACGCCGCCGTCGCTTTCACGCGCGATGGTGCTGGCGACGTTGTTGCAAATTCCAAGGGTACGGAAACCTTTCCGCCGGCTCTCGCGCAAGGCGCCGAGCGTGTCTGCGGTTTCGCCGCTTTGGCTAATGGCGAAGACCAACGTTTCAGGCGTCATTGGTGTGTTGCGATGGCGAAACTCGCTGGCGTAATCCACTTCGGTTGGGATGCTCGCCATTCGCTCAATCAAATATTCGCCGACTCTTGCAGCGTGCAGTGCGGTGCCGCATCCGGTGAGAACGATTCGACCGACATCGCGCAATTGCGGCGCGCCCATGTTCAGGCCGCCCAGCTTTGCTGTGGATTCTTCGGTGTTAAGACGCCCGCGCATGGCGTCGCGAACCGTGTTCGGTTGCTCAAAGATTTCCTTGAGCATGTAATGGGGATAATCCCCTTTGCCGACATCTTCGGCTGTGAAATCAACTTTGCTGACCGGATGGTCGGTGATGTCGCCGGCAAGCGAACTGATCTCGAATTTATCGGGTCCGGCCGCGACTACATCGAAATCATTCAAATAAACAGCGTCGCGTGTGTAAGCGACGATCGCGCTTACATCACTGGCGAGAAAATTCTCCCCGTTGCCGACACCTAGCACGAGAGGACTGCCACGACGCGCGCCGATCATGAAATCCGGCACATCTGCGTGAATCAGAGCGATGCCGTACGTGCCAATTACTTGCCGAAGCGCCGCGCGAACAGCATCGAAAAGCCGGACCTTCTTTCCGGGCGCGTCCACCGCGCTGGCACATGAATCGTCGTAAAGTTTCCCGATCAGATGAGCGAGCACTTCGGTATCAGTGTCGGAGCGAAACTTCGTATCGCCGCTGCGAACGAGATCATCCTTAAGCGCCTGATAATTTTCGATGACGCCATTGTGAACCAGCGCCAGCTTCCCGCTTGCGTCAAAGTGTGGATGCGCGTTTTCGTCATTCACTTCGCCATGCGTCGCCCAGCGCGTATGGCTGATGCCTAACGAACCCGATACCGGTTGCTTTTTGACCAATGTTGCCAACTCGGCAATGCGTCCCGCGCATTTACGTGTGTCGAGCTGTCCGGCATCGACGACAGCGATTCCTGCTGAATCGTAGCCCCGATATTCGAGCCGTCGCAATCCGTCCAGCAAAATCGGCGTCGCGTGCGCACGCCCGACGTAGCCAACAATTCCACACATGATTGGAGACTGTAGTTGCGGCCTTTCTCACCCGCAAGATTGAGCGCACACGCACTCTGCGCCTTCAAAAAAGTTGCCGCAAAAGCGCAGATGCTGGGTTATTCATTATTCGCAATGCAAGCTCAGGCAGACCGGAAATCGCTTCTGCAAAGTGCAACCGAGAAGACGCCCGGCGCGCTGCCGCCAGGCACATTGCAGCGAACGCTTGCCATCATCATGGGCGGCGGCGCCGGCACGCGTTTGTTTCCGTTGACGAAAGACCGCGCCAAGCCTGCGGTGCCGCTCGGAGGCAAATATCGCATCGTAGATATTTCGATTAGCAACTGCCTTAACTCAGGGCTGCGCTCAATTTATCTGCTCACGCAGTTCAACAGCATGTCGCTACATCGGCACATTCAGGCGAGCTACAAGTTCGATAATTTCTCGCGCAGCTTTGTGGACATTCTCGCCGCGCAACAAACGCCCGAGGGCTCGCAATGGTACCAGGGAACCGCCGACGCGGTGAGGCAAAACATGCGCTACTTCCTTGAACACCCCTACGATTATTACCTGATCTTAAGCGGCGACCAACTCTACCGGATGGACTTTCGAGCGCTGCTGCATCAGCACATCCGGCTCGGCGCAGACATTACATTGGCCACGAAACCTGTGGCGCGCCAGCACGTCGTTGAGTTTGGCATCATGCAGAGCGGCGTCGATCGTCGGATCACCGGGTTCATCGAGAAACCGTCGGATCAATCTGATGTGCAGGAAATGAAGATGAGCCGGGAACTGCTTCACGCCATCGGTGCGAATGAAGACGATGAATTATTTCAGGCATCAATGGGCATTTACGTTTTCAACCGGGAGGTGCTCATCAAATCTCTGGAGAGCGATCTGTTCGATTTCGGTAAACACATTATTCCAACGTCGATCAACGATCGGCACGTCAGCGCGTTTATCTTCAAAGGTTACTGGGAAGACATCGGAACAATCCGCGCATTCTACGAGGCGAACCTCGATCTGACTGATGTGGTTCCGGAATACAGTTTCTTTGAGCCGGAATCTCCGATCTATACACATCCGCGTTTTTTGCCGGGCAGCAAAATTAACGGCGCAACGCTGCGTCAGGCGATTATATCCGACGGCTGTATCATCTCCGACGCGCACTTGGAGCGAAGCGTCATCGGTATACGCAGCGTTATTCAAAGCGGCGCCACCATCCGCAACAGCATCGTTATGGGCGCGGATTACTTTGAACTCGGCCTAACGGATTCCTCGCAGCCTGCGATGGGCATTGGGAAAAATTGCGTGATCGATCGCGCAATCATCGACAAGAACGCGCGCATCGGCGATGGCGTCGTGATCACGCCGGAAGGCAAATCGCAGAACCTGGACGCAGATAATTATTTCATTCGTGACGGCATCATCGTGGTGCCAAAAAACGCGGTGATTCCCGCAGGTTTCTGGATTTGATGTTGCTGTAGCGGCAGTCTCGACTATCGAAGCAGATGTGTCGTAGGATTTTATCCTACGACACAATCAGCCGGCGCTCCGATTGTGTGCCTTGATGCGATGAGCAGACTGCTCGTTGAAATGATCGCTCATATTAATCTCGATGATCGGCTCTCGATCCTGCGCGTAGGCGATCCCTCCAGGAGCTGGAATTCACTCGATGACCAGCGGGTCTGCGTTCTATGCGGGAGAAAATTTAAGGGTCGACAGGTGGACATTCGCCGTTTGCCAGGAGGAAAACTCAAGTTGTGTTGTCCCACGCTGGGTTGTCTGTCCACGACGCAAGAGTGGCGTTACGCGAGAGCGACTGTTCCCTCTGATGGAGTTGAAACCCATTGGCGGCACAATGGGCGTAACAAAACGCAACGGCGCACGCCCGGATCAACACTGCGAATGCGGACTTGTCACGCATGATTGGGGCCACTCTTGATCAGCCGGGAGTAGCATCTGCGCCAGATGAGGTGCTCATGAGGCGGATTTCGCGCCGGCGCCATGACGCTCTTGCCGAATTGTACGGCCGACACAGCAAAAGACTGCGAGCCACCATCGATGGCGTTGTCCATGAAGAAGGGGAAGCTGACGATGTGTTGCAGGAAATCTTCATTCAGGTCTGGGAAGAAGCGGGTCGTTATTCACCCAAGGCAGGGAAACCACTCGGCTGGATGGTCACCATAGCGCGGCGTCGTGCAATCGACCGGTTGCGACGGCGTCAGGCTTATTCTCGTGCGCGAGACCGCTACGAAGAACGAGTGGTCCAGGAATCACAAACGCCCCGCCGCGACGCCGCAGAAGGACTTGTTTTAAATGATCTTCGCAAATTTTTAGAGAAGAGCATTCGCGCGTTGCCGCTTCTGCAGCGCGAAGCTGTCGAGCTCGCTTTTTTCAATGGACTAAGCCACAGGGAAATTGCTGCTGTCACCAAGGCCCCTCTTGGTACCGTCAAGACGCGATTGGAACTAGGCTTGCAAAAACTGACTCATGCCCTCAGGCCATTGCGGCACAAGGTGTGAGTCGAAAAGACCGGTCGCTGCGTTTGCTTGCCACACCATTGTTCCGTCTCTTCGGACGCTAGCGAAGCAGAATTACCAGCAAGACAATCAGCAGAACGAGGCCCAGCCCACTCGGATAATATCCCCACCCAGCGCTGTATGGCCACGTGGGCAGTGCGCCGATCACCAACAGTAGCAGGATCAAAAGCAGAATAAGACGCATAGCTTGACTATTAATCTGGGTGCGCGTTTCCGAGCGCGCGTTCCGTGCATTGGCAACGCGCGCTCGACGAATCGCGAAAAGTGTATCTACGGATTTGGCGAAGTAGTGACGTTAATATCAGTCTTCTCTTCTTTCGTCGTGGTGCTACTGCCTCCCGGTGGATTGACCACTGTCGTATTAGTCTCCTTTTTCTCTGACGGTGGATTTACGACTGTAGTATTACTTTCTTTCTTTTCGGCAGGCGGATTGACAGTCGTTGTCTTTTGTTCGCATGCTGCGAACAAACCCAACATAGCCAACAGGTAGATCGATCTTCTCATACCACTTGAATCGTATCTTGCAGCCATTCGGTCGCCTTTTCGCCGACACGACTTCGGTCGAGCCCGCCAGCGAGCTTGTCGCCTCGCACGGCCGTTTATCTGCTGCGACGTGCGAGCGCGCCTGAGATGATTGAGCACCAACTCCCAGCAAGTATTTTTGCCCTCATCGTGCCGCAGTTCGCTACAGCCACAGTCCCTGTTCGAAGGGCGAGGGCGCGACAGTAACTAATTCAAAGTTCTCTTTGCCGACCGCTGTTTGGATCCGCTTGTCTGCTGATTTGTTTCCATCAAGTCTCAATCGCGTCGTCAGCGTCGATAGCCGCGCAATGTGAGCGACAAAAAATCTTTGCGTATGCGAAGGCCTTGCTAATTACGTTTGGCCGCGCCATACCAATGCCGACCGAACGAAGTGCACCAGTCTACTGTACCGGAAGTTCAATCGCGTCGATGTTCCCAAGTCGATAATATTCTGTAAAAGTTCGTATGAGATTTTGGCGGAAGAAGGGCGATCGCGTTTTGGTCGTCGGCATTTTCCAAAGTATAGGAGTCGGTCGGGCGGTATTGCAGAACCTCCATCGCGCTCGGTTTCGTCGAGCCGCGGCAATCTACGCTTCGGCCAAAGGCCGGCAGCGGGTCGAGGAACATGGGATTTCGGCGATCGGCGGATCGGTCGCCGCTTTAATTCTTAGCGTCGTTCTTGGTGCACTCATCTTGTGGGTGCGGGGAATGCTCGGCGATAACCGGCCCGCCGCGGTTGCTCTGCCACTAGCTGCGTTCGCGTTCGGAGGCGCGATCACCGGCTGGATTCTCGTCCAATTGTTTCGAGGACATGTTGATCCGGCGAGACTGACCAGATTCACGAGCACGATTCTGCCGAATGAAACGATGGTTGCAGCTGAAGTTGAAGCCGGCGACGCCTCGCGTGTGCTGGCGATTTTGCGGGACGTGGAAGCCGAAGCGCCACCCGTTACATTCGTTTTCTATCCGCCGCCACCATTCTCTGTCGAACCGACCGCACGACCCCTCGGTCAGGAACTTTCTTCGAGTCAGCGTCTTGTGGAAAATGCGGCTAGCCTTGCCCACGCAATCACGGTTAGCGACAGAGCGAAGCCGCGCGGTCGGTCCTTTCTGCGACGGTTACGCGAAATCGAGGACGCGCTGGAATGGGCGAACATTAGCCTCACGGTGTCAGCTGAGGCGCACCATGCCTTCACTCTTTCCGCGGAGTGGCTTCTAGATAACGCCTATCTGATTCGGGAACAGATAGCCAATCTGCGAAAAAGTCTCCCGCAAAAGTACTACGGAGAATTGCCTCTGATCGCGAGCGGCACAGGTGCCGGGTTGCCCCGCGTTTATCATCTCGCTTCCGAAATGGTCGCCGAAAGCGACGGAGCATTGGAGTCCGAAATCATCCGGAGATTTTTGGGCGCGTTTCAGGCGATTACGCCACTGGACATCGGAGAACTGTGGGCTCTCCCGCTGATGTTGCGATTGCAGTTGCTCGAATGCCTGCGCACTCTCGCGATCCAGGTCGAGCAACAGCAAAGGCAAAGCGAGGAGGCGGACTTTTGGGCCAATCGGCTCATCACCGCCGTCCGTCATAGCTCGCCCCGATTACTCAAAATAATGCAAGAGTTGGTGGAACGGCATCCCGAACCGACACCGCATTTTGCGAGCGAACTGGTAGCACATCTCTATGACGACGAGGGGGCACACCCGCTGGTCAGTGGCTGGCTGGAACGCTCGCTCCGTTCGCCGCTGCTGGAGGTCATGCAGCAGGAACATCGCGACCAGGCTGTACAGCAGACCGCGCTCACCAATGCGATCAATAGTTGTCGGCGCCTTGCGCAAATCCAGTGGCGGGATCTTTTTCAATCAGTCAGCTGGGCGGAAAGCGAATTGGTTACGGATCCGGCCGGCGTTTACGCGCGCATGGATTTTGAGACGCGCGATCGATGCCGGGGAGCTGTGGAGGAAATCGCCCGATGGTCAAAGTGTTCGGAACAAAAAATCATCGATCACACACTGGCCCTGGCGAACGCTGCGGAAGACCAAGTTGCGCGCCACGTCGGCTATTATTTGATCGACGCGGGTCGGCCGGCGCTCGAGCAAATTACGAGCGCAAAAGTGCCGCTTTTGGAACGGTCGCGCCGCTGGCTTCGCGCTCACGCGACGAGCGCTTATTTCGGAAGCCTTTTCCTGCTTACGTCGGCGTTGGTCGCGGCTCCTCTTATGTTCATTTCTGGATTGGTTTCCACGCTGACTCTGCTGCTCTTGGGATTTCTGCTGATCTTGCCCGCCAGTGAGCTCGCAGTGCTAGCGGTGAATTATCTCGTGACCTCGCTGCTGCCGCCGCAGGTCTTGCCCAAAATGTCCTTCGAAAAAGAAGGCATTCCCGATGATTGCCGCACCCTGGTGGTAGTGCCGATGCTGCTAACCACTCCGAGCGCGATCCAAACCCAGCTCAACCGGCTTGAAATCCATTATCTCGGAAACACAGATGCGAATCTGCGCTTTTCTCTTCTGACAGATTTTTCTGACGCGCCGCGGCAGAGCATGCCGGAGGACGCAGAGTATATCGACATCGTGGCTCGAGGCATCGAGGAATTAAATCGCCGACATGGAGCGGGGCATTTCTTTCTTTTCCATCGCGGCCGCCTATGGAGCGAGAGCGAGCAACGCTGGATCGGCTGGGAGCGCAAGCGCGGCAAGCTCGAGCAACTCAATCGATTTCTCAGCGGCGAATCCGCGCCCGAACTGGAGGCATTTCTTCATGCCGGCGATCGCGTGCAACTAGAAGGCATTCGGTTTGTCATTACTCTGGACGCCGATACCCAATTGCTGCGCGACACCGCTCGGAGGATGATCGAAACTCTCGCGCATCCGCTGAATCAGGCACGGCTTTCGCCAGATCGGCGGCACATAATTCGCGGGTACACGGTCATTCAACCAAGCGTCAGCGCGTCGCTTCCGAGCGCGAGGGCGACGTGGTTCTCACGAATCTTTGCTGATCCGCGTGGGATCGATCCTTACACACATGCGGTCTCCGACGTTTACCAGGATTTGGTCGGAGAAGGTAGTTATCACGGCAAAGGCATTTACGATTTGCAGACATTTCACCGGCTCTTATCAGGTCGATTTCCAACGGCGCACTTGTTAAGCCACGATCTCCTGGAAGGATGCCACGTTCGCGTGGGACTTGCGACGGACATCGAGCTGCTGGATGTCTTTCCCAACAGTTACATTGCGTGGTGGAGTCGGCAGCACCGCTGGATTCGTGGCGACTGGCAAATCATTGACTGGCTCAAGTCACGCGTGCCGGTGGGCGAAGGAAGGATGGTGCCGAATCCGCTTTCCGGGTTCAACCGCTGGAAGATTTTCGACAATCTGCGCCGTAGTCTGGTGCCGCCAGCGATTCTAGGCCTCCTTTTGGCAGGCTGGTTTTTAACACCTTCTCCGATGGTGTGGACCGGAATTATCGCGGTCCTCATCTTATGGCCGGTCCTGAATGCTTTCCTGGCACTATTGTTCCATCCGCCGCCGCCCGGAACGAGGTTCTGGCGTGAGCCGCGCGACAGGCTTCTGCGCGCCACTTTCGCAGTTATTTTTCTGCTGGATTACGCGGGTATGGCGCTTGACGCCATTTTTCGTGTGACATACCGGCGACTCACATCGCATCGGTTGCTGCTGGAATGGGAGACCGCGGCGGATGCACACAGGCGCGCGAAAAGTCGGGAACGGCAATTTATTCTCAGCCGACTTTGGATCCCCGCCGCCTGCGTGCTCCTTTTCGGCGTCGCGGCGGCGCGGGGAACAGCAACGATGGTTGCCATGGCACCCTTCGTCCTTTTGTGGGGTCTCTTTCCAGTAGCGGTGATGGTGATCAACCGGCCGGCGAAGAGCTGGCGTGGCGGAGTACTAACTGCTGATGACCGCCAATTCCTGCGCATGGCCGCGCGGCGAACCTGGAGATATTTCGATGATTTTGTTGGGCCGCAGACCTCCTGGTTGCCGCCGGACAATGTCCAGGAAACGCCAGCCCGGCAAATTTTCATGCGTACCTCACCAACTAACATCGGGCTATCCATGCTGGCTACCGTGGCGGCGAATGATTTCGGTTACATCACCATCGATGATCTGGTAGAGCGCAACCTTCGGACGCTCGAAAGCGTGGCTCGGCTCCAGCGTTTCGAAGGCCATCTCTTTAATTGGTACGACCTCGGCACGCTGGAGCCTTTGCGTCCACGCTACGTCTCCGCCGTAGACAGCGGGAATTTGCTTGCCAGCCTGTGGACCTTCCAAACCAGCTGCGATGAGTTGGCCGGGCGTCCGCTACTGGATGAGTCTGCGTTGCGAGGAATAGCGGACACTCTAAGCGTCCTTCGGCAAATCGCACCCAACCAGAAAGAAGCGGCGCGCCCTTTGGCCTTTCTTCGCTTGGAGGGCCTTACCAGGGACCAGCCGGCAAATTTGGAAGAAATCATTTTACGAATGAGGGCAGCTCGGCAACTCGCGCAGGATCTTCTGCTCCACTACCGCGGACAAGAAACCGATCCGCACGTTTATTGGACGCAACAAATTTCGAAGCAGGTCGCGACATGGAATGGCGTCATCGACAAATATCTTCGGCCGGTGGAAATTCTGATATCGGCGCCGGGGCAGTTGATGTCGTTAGGTGAAGCGACGCACGAATCCCGGCGGGAAGCGCTCGCGGGTACTTTTTCGCTGCGGAACATCGCCAACGAGGGCATCTCGGGGCTCGCACCCCTGCTTCCTTTTCACAAGAGGCGAGAAGACCCAGAGATTCCTCACGACGTGCGCGCCTGGCTCGATCTTCTCATCACCGAGGCGGAGCATTCCCGTCGGAACGCATCGGAGCAACTCGCGCAATTGGAGGAATTAATCGCCCAGAGCCAGGAGCTGGAAAACGGCATGGAGCTTCGATTTCTCTACGATGAGGAACGACGAATTTTTGCCATTGGCTATCAGGTGGCTGAGCGCCGCCTTGATACCTCCTTCTATGATCTGCTCGCAAGCGAGGCGCGCCTAACGAGTTTTCTGGCCATCGCGCGCGGAGACGTGCCGGTAGAACATTGGTGGGCTTTAAGCCGGCCGTTTGGATCTGCCTATGGACGGCTACCGCTTCTGTCTTGGAGCGGGACGATGTTCGAATATTTGATGCCGCTTTTGTTCATGCAAACGCATGAGAATTCGCTGCTTGATCGCGCCTGCTACGACGCCGTGCGTTGCCAGATTGTGTATGGACGACAAAACCGTGTGCCGTGGGGCATTTCGGAATCCGCCTTTAGCGAGCTCGACCGACACAACGTTTATCAATACCGAGCCTTTGGCGTGCCGGCGCTGGCATTGAAGCGTGGGCAGGAAGAGGATCTAGTGGTAGCGCCCTATGCCGCCGCGCTCGCTCTTGGCGTGGAACCGGCCGCTGCGATGAAGAATCTGCGGCGGCTCGCAATTCCGGACGGTTCAGGACTGCTTGGCGACTACGGCTACTACGAAGCGATCGATTATTCACGACGCACCGAACTGGACGGCGCGGCGGGCATCATCATCCACTGTTACATGGTTCATCACCAGGGAATGTCGCTCCTCGCTTACGACAACGCCTTACATGAGAACGCGATGCGGAGGCGGTTCCATTCCGACCCGCGTGTTCGCGCCACCGAGCCGTTGTTGCATGAGCATATCCCGGAGCAAATTCTGCCAACCACCGGTGAGGGGCATGAAGAACGACCCGTGCGACAGACGATCCCGACAACCGGCGTCCCTTCTCTGCCGCAAACACCGGACTTCGCGTCGCCCCGCATTCATCTTCTCTCAAATGGAGCGTGCTCGGTTACCGTGACCAATTCTGGAGGCGGCTACCTGCGTTGGCTGGATCTGGACGTGACGCGTTGGCGCGCCGATGCGACCTGCGACACGTCTGGCGCATTTTGTTATATACGGGATTTGGAAAGCGGAACGATTTGGAGCAACACTCATCAACCGGTAAGATCTCCCGAGCGCCGCTACACTTGGACTTTCACGCCGGACAAAGCGGAATTTCGGCGCAGGAGTGGTCCCTGCGAGACGATCACGGAAATTGTAATCTCTGCGGAGGACGACGCGGAAGTCCGACGCGTGACTTTGGTGAATACCTCGCGCAAAACATGCCATCTGGAGCTAACCAGTTATCTCGAGCTCGCGCTTGCGCCGCACCGGACTGACCGTGCACATCCCGCTTTCAATAAACTTTTCATCGAGACTGAATGGCTGCCGCATTGTGAAGCTCTAATTGCGCGTCGCCGCCTCCGCGCTCCTGACGATCGTCCTGTCTGGGCTGCGCACCTCATCGTTGCCGAAGCTTCCACCGAGGCGACGGAGTTTGAAACCGACCGCGCGCAGTTTCTCGGTCGGGGCCGCACGTTGGAAAATCCGGAAGCGCTTACCCGACGCCTAACGAACAGTATCGGCGCTGTACTGGATCCGATCTTCAGCCTGCGCCGGCGGTTCACGATTCTGCCTAACCAACGATTTCAATTCGCACTCGTTACCGTGGTGGCGGATTCCCGCGAAGCGATTGTAGCACTTGCGGGCCGGTATGCTGAGTTTCACACTTGCGCGCGCGCTTTTGAGACCGCATGGACCCGTTCCCAACTGGAGATGCGCCGACTTCGCATTCGCCGCGCCGATGTGCAGATCTTTCAACGACTGGCTGGCCTCATTATCTTTCCACAGGCCCAACTTCGACCGCCGTCGGCGCGTCTCGGCCGCGGAACCGAGGGTCAGCGGGCGCTTTGGCGACAAGGCATTTCGGGCGATCTGCCGATTGTGGTCGTCATGATTGGTCAACTCGGTGACATGGAAGTCGTGCGAGAAATATTGACCGCACATACCTTCTGGCATCTCCGAGGCCTGAAAGTCGATCTCGTCCTTGTGAGCGAGGAAGCACCAAGCTACGACGAGCCGTTGACCGGCCATCTGCGCCGGCTCACCGAAGCGCAGGCGCACTTGACCGGCGTCGATCAACCCGGCGGCGTCTATCTCCGATCGGCAACAAAAATTTCAAAAGAAGAGCTGGTCGCACTTCAAGCGGCTGCACGGATGGTGCTGGTCTCAGCTCGCGGCACATTGCGCCAACAACTTGCCGCGAGCGCGCCCGCAGCTGCGAAGCCGCGTCATTTGTTGCCCGGGCACCAATTCCATGAAGAGCCCTCTGCGCCTCTAGCTTTTATGGAATTAAAATACTTTAACGGTCTTGGCGGCTTTACTGAAGACGGGAAAGACTTCGTCATCTATCTGGGGCCGGGCCGAAATACACCGCTTCCTTGGATCAATATCATGGCAAACCCGAAGTTCGGGGCATTGATTTCTGAGTCTGGCGCCGAATTTGTCTGGGGCCGCAATAGCCAGAACGATCGTCTCACGCCGTGGTCCAATGATCCGATTAGCGATCCGCCCGGAACCGCGATCTACATTCGTGATGACGAAATAGGCGCCGTGTGGTCCCCAACACCCAAACCGATTCGAGAGAAGGATGCGTATCGAGCGCGGCATGGTCAGGGTTACACAACGTTTGAGCATAACAGCCATGCAATCGAACAACGGCTGCTCACCTTCGTCCCGGTCGATGATGCCGGGGGAAAGCCGGTGCGCTTGCAGCGACTGCGCTTGCGCAACAATTCGTCGCGCCGACGAAAGCTTACTGTCACCGCTTATGCCACTCTCGTTGTCGGATCTGATCCGGAGGAAACCGGTATGCATCTTGTTACAAAATGGGATTTACAGAGCCAGAGCCTGTTTGCCCGCAATTCGTACAACCCGGAATTTTGTGACTGCATCACTTTTGCCACTTCGGCTCCAACGCCTACTTCGTATACCGCTGATCGCGCCGGGTTCATCGGACGCAACCGCTCCCTGCGTGATCCGGTGGCGATGGAGCACGAACGATTGATGGGCGACGTTGGCGCCGGCCTCGACCCTTGCGCCGCCGTGCAGGTGATAGTCGAGATCGAACCGGGGCACACCGCCGAAGTGACTTTTCTCCTCGGGCAGGCGGGCGACGAAGAAAAAGCGCGTGGGCTCGTTACGCGTTTTCGCGATCCCGCCAACGTCGAAGCCGCATTTCAAGAGACCCGCCAATGGTGGGACCGACTTCTAAGCACGATCGAAGTAGAAACACCCGAGCTTTCTACGAACTTTCTACTCAATCGCTGGCTTCCTTATCAGACTCTCAGTTGCCGAGTCTGGGGTCGTTCTGCTCTTTATCAATCGAGCGGCGCTTACGGGTTTCGAGATCAGTTACAAGACGTCATGGCTCTCGTGCACGCTGCGCCGCACCTGGCTCGCGAGCACATCCTGCGCGCGGCCGCACGGCAGTTTGTGGAAGGCGATGTCCAGCATTGGTGGCATCCAGAGTCTGGCGCCGGCGTCCGGACACGGATCAGTGACGACCTTCTCTGGCTTCCCTTCGTTACCGCGCATTACGTTCGCACCACCGGCGACGCCGCGATCCTCGATCAGATGGTTCCATTCCTCGACGGCAAACCGTTGGAGGAACAACAGACTGAGAGCCTTTCCATTCCGGTCGCTTCAGCCACGCAAGGTTCTTTGCTCGAACATTGTCGGCGGGCCATCGCGCGCTCCGCCACAGCCGGTCCGCATGGGTTGCCTTTGATCGGGGCCGGTGATTGGAACGACGGCCTTAATCGCGTTGGATTGGGCGGCAAAGGCGAAAGCGTCTGGCTCGCCTGGTTTGAGATTTGCGTGCTGAAAGACTTTGCTGAGCTGCTCACTCTGCGCGAGCTGGGCGACGAAGCACGGGCCTGCCACATGCGCGCAGAGCAGTTGGCTAAAACAGTTGACGCACAGGCATGGGATGGAGCGTGGTATCGTCGCGCGTACTTCGACGATGGCACGCCTCTCGGCTCGAAGGAAAACACCGAGGCCCGCATCGATTCACTCCCACAATCCTGGGCCGCGATTTCCGGTGCCGGCGACTCCGATCGCATTGAGGTCGCACTGCGATCGCTGGAGGAAAATCTCGTGCGGGAAGCCGACGATCTGGTTTTGCTCTTTACGCCGCCTTTCGACAAAACCGCCGCCGATGTTGGCTATATCAAGGGTTATCCTCCCGGTGTGCGGGAAAATGGCGGGCAATACACGCATGCCGCGACCTGGGTCGCCTTGGCTTTCGCTCGCCAAGGCGATGGCGATAAAGCCGTCCGACTCCTACGGATGCTGAATCCTGTCGAGCACGCTCGGGACGAGAAAGACTGCGAACGCTACAAGGTCGAACCTTATATTATTCCAGGCGATGTTTATTCGTTAGCCGGCAGGGTTGGACGTGGGGGTTGGACTTGGTACACCGGCGCAGCCGCCTGGACTTATCGCGTCTGGCTTGAAGAAATTCTGGGATTCCAACGCCGCGGCGATACTCTCACGATTAACCCGGTCATACCGAAAGATTGGTCCGGCTTTCGTTTGCGATATCGTTTTCAGAACACCACTTATCGCATCGCAGTCGAGAACCCTGATCACTGTTCCCGCGGTGTTATCCTGGTGGAATTGGATGGAGTTTCGGCAGCCGACAAAACAGTGAGGTTGCGTGACGATGGGCTAGCTCACGAGGTGCGTGTTGTCCTGGGAAACAAGCCGCCGGTGTGAGTCATCCGTCCACAGCGGCAATCCCTGGCGTTTAACGCGCCGCTTTTTTCGCAGTCT
The DNA here is from genome assembly GCA_963803285.1 of uncultured Verrucomicrobiae bacterium. Lineage (GTDB taxonomy): Bacteria > Verrucomicrobiota > Verrucomicrobiia > Chthoniobacterales > UBA10450 > Udaeobacter. The sequence continues at coordinate 220,274 of CAWDMG010000009.1, forward strand.
ATCTAATTCACGATCGAGTTTGCTGGAGCGGAAGCATGCGCGCTTGCGCTCCGGACCCCGACCGAATCACATGTCCTCAATCTCAGCTCGAAGCTCATCCTTCGTTCTGCCCAGTCTCTTTTGCAGGCGACCCAGAAGCTCGTCCTCCTTGCCTTCGGCAAAGGCCAGATCGTCGTCAGTCAGCTGACCGTATTTCTGTTTAAGTTTGCCCTTAACTTCGTTCCAATTCCCTTTCAATTGCAGATTCATAACAAGCAAATCGTGTATCACACAATGTCCGGTCTTATTTGGACCGTAAATTCTGTCTCCAAGTCAAAGCTACATTTTTCGGTTTGCAAGCTACAAGGCGACACTGTTCTGGCGGCACACGACAAGGAGCTTTTGGCTATTCCAGGTGTCGTGGGCGTGTATGTCGGCGCGCTTAATGATGGCAGGACGCCGTGTCTGAAGGTCGTGCTTGCGGAGAAGAATCACGAAACAGAACGAAAGATTCCGCAAACGCTCGACGGTTATCCCGTGATCACAGAAGTGACGGGCCAGATCCGTCCGCTAGACGATCGCTAACGCGCACTGCCGAAGTTTGCGTTAAAAAAACGCGCCTTCTGCTCGTCTGCTGGCGAAACAGAAAGCGCGTTGGAGACGAACGAGACTAAATTAATCTTCGTCCACGATCACGCGATCCACGAGCATAGCGTCGCCAGTCCCGGAGTAATGGACTCGGACGGGAACACCCACTTTAACTCTTGTTCTCACGACATCTTCATCCAGGACCTTACCGCTGCGCGTCACATAAGTAACGGTTTTGCCGAAGCGATAATGCCGAGGGCCGCTGGTTTCCTTAAGAACGATCGTGCTGCCCGGAGTGTACTCGGTGATCGTCCCGGTGGCGTCGGTCGTGGTCGTTGTGGTGGTAGTCTCTGAGACTTGTCCCCACGCAAACGGAGCTACAAACGCCAAAGCAATACTCAATACTATTTTTTTCATGTTTTCCCTTGGTTGAATTGCGGCAGTAATAAGACCTGCCGCTACACCCGATTCGAATTCGCTCTGTGTTGCGGACGTTTGTGCTAGGCGGTTTTCTCTTGAAGCGTGCCTTCGCACAACGGACGGTCTTAGCCTGAACCCTGATGAACTTTTGGATTGGCACCTCTGGATTTCAGGTACTCGGAGTGGAAGGGGAACTTTTATCCCGAAGATTTGCCGACGGCGAAGATGCTTTCGTTTTACGCTGAGCAATTCGCCACGACGGAAATCAACTACACCTTCCACCGCATTCCTGCACAGAAAACGATCGAAAATTGGAAGGCACAAACACAGGAGAGATTTCGTTTTGCACTGAAAGCGCCGCAGAAAATCACGCACTGGGCAAAATTACGCGAGTGCGCAGACACGCTCGATTATTTTTGCAAAGTGGTGACTGATCTCGGCGAACGGCTCGGGCCAGTGCTTTTTCAATTGCCGCCCACCTTCAAAAAAGATTCAGATGTGTTGAGCTCATTCCTGCGTGAGCTTCCCTCAATACGTGCCGCATTCGAGTTCCGTCACGAGTCTTGGTTTGATGACGAAATTTTTGATTTGCTCCGCTCGCGTAATATCGCGCTCTGCATTGCCGATACAGACACCATCGCGACGCCTGAGAAGATTACCGCCGATTATGGTTATCTTCGTCTTCGTCGCGAAGATTACAGCGAAGAAGATGTGAAACGCTGGTCCGAATTCGTGCGCGAACGGAACACAAACTGGACTGACGCCTTCGTCTATTTCAAACACGAAGAGAGCGGCATCGGGCCGAAGCTGGCGAAACTGATGATCGAATTACTTCGTGATGCTTAAACGCTCTAACGGCCGATCAAGATGAAAATTCCTGCCAACAGTGCGAGCACGCCTGCTAAAATGCCGATGCCGAGGCCCGTGAGCGTGAGGACACCGACGGCGATCAGATAAATCGCGAGCAGAAGCATTCCAATATTTTTGGTAATCATAGTGTTATTTCCCGGCGCTCCGAATCACCACCGCTGAGATGTCTTTGACGTTAACGAAACCATCGAAATATTCGGCGCCGGTCAGATGGGAAAGAAGGACAACATTTTCGTTAACCTGTTCGACTTTGCCGCCTAGCTTCTCGCCACATTGCATCCGTAGCTCGACAGTTTTGCCGCTGCTCCCCTGCAAGACACTGAGGATGGTCGCGTTAGGCTGCAGGCTGGCCTTGTCCTGCGCGAACGAGCTCGCACAGATTGCGGCGGTAATGATTATTGCAACAAGAAATGAGTAGCGTTTCATAATCAGCTCCTTCTGCGTGATTTCTGAACCGTTGGCGAGCAAATAATGCGGGATTTTGAATTGGCAACCGAACCGTTGTAGCGGTGCTTGTGTGAAGCACCGAAGCCAACACGCAGGCAATTGGCGTAGCGCCTCTACAATGAGCTCAATTCTCGACAACCTCGAACGCGTGCGGGAGCAGATTGCGCAAGCGGCTGCGAAGGCCGGTCGTGATGTTAAAGGCGTTGAGCTGGTCGCGATCACCAAGACGCATCCGGCTGAGAAAGTGCGCGAGGCGGTTGAAGCTGGGCAAACTTTTTTCGGTGAAAGCCGCGTGCAGGAAGCGCGCGCCAAAATTCCGGAGCTACCGTCGAATATCCACTGGCATTTTGTCGGGCATCTCCAGAAAAACAAAGTGCGCCAGGCCCTGCCGCTATTCGAAATGGTTCACAGCGTCGATTCTCTTGCGCTGGCGCAAGACATTAACCGGATTGCGGAAGAAGAGGGATTGTATCCGCGGGTTTTGTTTGAGGTGAATGTGGCCGGTGAGGGCAGTAAATTCGGATTTGCGCCCGACGACTTGCGCGAGCAAATGGAAGCGCTGCTGACGCTGCCGCGCCTGTCAATCGAAGGGCTAATGTGTATTCCACCGCTGGCTGTGGAATCGGAAGACTCGCGGAAATTTTTTGTGCAGGTTCGGGAATTGCGCGATTCGCTCGAAAAGGAATTCAACATGAAGTTGCCGCAGCTTTCGATGGGCATGACGCAAGATTTTCCAATTGGAATATGAGGAAGGCGCGACGTTGGTTCGCGTTGGAACAGCCATCTTTGGCGAGCGAAGGGCAAGGAAAGGCGATCTCTAGATCGCCCTTGGCGGCTAGAAAGCCGCCGCTCCTTTGAAAGAAGAATCCGGAAAATGCGACTTGAGCCAACGAACATTCAACAAATCGGAGACGAATTGGCCGTAGCCTGGAATGACCGCACCGAATCGTTTCTGAAACTTGAACTGCTGCGGCGCGCGTGTCCGTGTGCGGCTTGCGGAGGCGAGCCGGATGTGCTCGGTCAAATTGTGCGTCCGCACGTGAGCTACACAGACAAAAGCTTCGAGCTTGGCGGATTCGACTTGGTGGGCGGTTATGCACTGCAGCCCCGTTGGGCCGATGGACACAGTACCGGCATTTATAGCTTTACTTACCTCCGCCGTTTGGCGCAGCATTCTGAGTGAAATTCAAGCGACAAACCGTATTTCGTCTGTGAGCCGGATGCTGAAACTCGCGATTGTTGTCGTCTGCTTCTCATTGTGTGGAGCGGGAACCTTCATCGTGTCTTCGCCTCGAGACGAACAATTCCAGCAGAAAACAAACGTGATGCCGGTCAAAAATCGGCAACTCATCCAGCGGAACTGGATTCAGGTTTAAGCAGCTTTAGAGGCGGCCGTGTCGGCCGCAGGAATTAGATCCACATCAAAGGTCGTCCGCCCGGACTTGGGCAAATCTTTCAGACCTACGATCGGCCTCTGTACTTCATAACGATCTGCACAATTCATCGGCAAAAGATCGGAGATTTAGAAGCGGCTCATCACGCATTCGAAGCCCACGTCCCCCGAGCTCGAGACGAATTTGGTGTGGGCGTCGGAAAGTATCTGATCATGCCCGATCACATGCATTTGTTCGTTCGAGGCGGGAATGGCTTTAAGCTCGCGCAATGGGTGAATGGGTCAAAGCGAGCAATCTCAGTCGCGCTCGAAGCGACCAAGAAACGGCCACTTTGGCAGCCTGGCTTTTTTGATCACATTTTGCGCAATGACGAGAGTTACAGCCAGAAATGGGAATATGTGCGCGAGAGTCCTGTCCGTGTGAGCCTAGTGACGCTAGCCGACAATTGGCCCTATCAAGGTGAATTCGTCTTCATCGATCGGGCATAAATCTTTTGCGGCCGACACCGCCGCCTCTACACCGGAATAGTGATGCGCAACAGAGTAGTATTGGGTGCGAGTGATTTCAGTTGCCGGTCGCCCAAATGAGCTGGGATAAGAAAAAAGTCTCCTGGCGCAAGCTCGGCCTTGGCACAGCTGAGATTTCCGGTGAGACAACAAACGATCGCGAATTGCCCGAGCGGGGCTGCCTCGCGGGCTTCATCAAGATTCCACTTTCGGATTTCGAACAGGCTGTGGCTGATGAGCAATTCACCTTGCGATTGGATCAGCTTCGATTGCACGTCTTCGAAGTCGATGCATTGAATCGCCTGTTGAATGTGCAAATCCCGCTGCTTGCCGGTCGTAGGGTCTGCGCGGTTCCAATCGAACACTCGATAAGTGGTGTCGCTATTCTGCTGGATTTCTATCAACAGAACGCCGGCGCCTATTGCGTGAACACGGCCGGCCGGGAGGAAAATGGCATCGCCTGACTGAACGGCAATTTTATGAATGTAATCGATCACGATGCCTTGGCGTAGCTTCTCTTCAAACCTCTCACGCGTGATAGGCTCACGAAATCCAACGAAAATCTCGGCGTCCGGATTCGCGGCGGCTACGTACCAAAACTCGCTCTTCGGCTCGCCTTCCAGTTTGCTGGCAACATTTTCAGGCGGATGCACCTGAAGCGACAGTTTCTCCTGCGCATCGAGAATTTTGATGAGCAACGGAAAACGTGGAGTGTCGGGAAGATCTCCGAAAATTTCCTCTCGGTGTTGCGTCCACAATTCGTGCAAAGTTCTTCCGCACAGCGGCCCGCCGGCCACGACGCTTTGCGCTTCGGAACGATCAACAATTTCCCACGATTCACCGATACGCTTCTTCGGCTGAAGCTTTTTGTGAAATTCGGATTCGAGGCGCCGCCCGCCCCACATTCGCTCGATGAAAATCGGTTGGAAGGTGAGGGGAGCAGTGTCTTCGTTCCGCAACATGATCGCGGCAAACGTCCAATGTCCATCGTCCAACGTCCAATTCTCAATTCAGAACTACGATGCCGAATCTGCCATTGGACGTTCACTGTTCGATGTTGGATGTTCGGCGTTTCCGTGCTGATCTCTGATTTCAAACATCTGATCTCTGGATGAAATCTTTCCTCAAATACTGGCTGCCCTTGCTGATTTGGCTCGGCGTGATCTTCGTTGGCTCGACCAGCGTTTTTTCGGCCGAGCATACGTCGCGATACATTGTTCCCTTCTTGCTGTGGTTGAAGCCGGGCATGTCGCCGAAGGCAATTTGGACTGTTCTCGTCGTTGCTCGCAAATGCGCGCACGTTACCGAATACGCGGTTCTGGCTCTCCTGCTGTGGCGAGCACTTCTCAACATTCAAGTTCTTCGCGCAAAAACGTCGATGGTTTTTGGCGCAGTTCTGCTGAGTTGCGCACTGTTTGCCGCAAGCGACGAATTTCACCAGATGTTCGTTAGATCGCGTACGCCGTCAGTTCGCGACGTGCTCCTGGATGTTACAGGAGCATTCCTCGGATTGTTGATTGGTGCGAGCTTCGCACGCCGTCATCCTGAGAAATTCCGAGCTACCACCCACAACCAGGTCGTTGATGCGCAATTATGACGCTCGCATGACAGGCGAAGTGCATAAGGGATTTCACGAACAACGGCGCAACTGGTCAGTGCTCCCGAAACCTCGCTCAGTGATAGCTGCTGTTGCGGTGTGTGTTGGCATGTATTTTGGAACCGCACCGACGCTGAGAGCCGCTCCCCAACAAAATATATCCGGCAGCAATTCAGATCGGGTTTCACGTGCCGCCAGTATCACAGCAAAGCCGGAGCGCGTAACGCTCACCAATGGAAGTGGCAGCACCGAGATTGAATGGGACACGGGGAACGGATCGACGGGTTTTGTTTTTGTCACTGAAGATGGTGGAAAGCCGGTTCTTTTTGCAAACGGTCCGCGAGGCAATCAGGTCGTTCCATGGATTGGAACGCACAGCTATGTCTTCGAACTCTATGGCGACGATCAGCGGCAGACGTTGCTCGCCAAAGTAACTGTTTCTGGATCTGTCGGAAGCACGTCTTCGCAGCGCGCCATATCATGGCAAGCTGTCGCGCGCTGGGCGCTAATCATTGTCTTAGCCGCGGTCTTGTACTTTGCGGTTTACCTCAGTTCGACAGGCCCGGTGCGAACAACCTTTCCGACCGAGCCGACGACGTCGCCTCGGACGGTCCATGTTGGACGAAACCTATTACTTGGAATCGTCGCGTTTATTTGCGTCGATGGTGCCATTTTTCATAGCGGATTGTATGTCTCGATCTTAGCTCCAAGTTCGTACGCGGGACGTGTCTCGAGAATTACGCGATCCGAAAAGAAGCGTGCTCCATCAGGTCTGAAAGAGGTGCTGGTTCTCGGTGATTCACGCATAGCCGAGGGATTTTCCACCACACTGGCGAATGAGGTTGGTTCTCCCGCTGGGCTCAAGTTTGTTAGTCTCGCGGAACCCGCCGCCTCTGCTAACACCTGGTATTACATGGTTCGAGACGTGGATCCGACTACGCAACGGTACGCGGCGATAATCGTTCCTTACGGGATTGGTTATGAACCAAATAGCGCCGATCCCTTGCGAATTTCGATGACTGCTCCGCTACTGCGATACAGAGATTGCTTCCATTTCGCCTCTGGTTTTCAGCGATGGTCTGGCCGGTTCAAGGCATTTGTCGCATGCATACTGCGAGGCTCAGCGTACCAGGACGACGTTGTCGATCTTCTTCTGCATCCTGTGGCGCGAATAAAAAGCATTCAACAGGCCGACAAGGCGCATTCTGGATCGGAGTACAAAGGACGGGATTACGATCTTGTCGGAACCTCTTACGATGCAGCGACAGGACAGGTAACGTTCGCGCCAAAGTTAGCAGAAGCTCAGAAGTTGGCTTTCCGGAAGAGCTTGATACAACCATCGCTGTCGGACACGGAGTACTCCTTAAAACTACAACGCGATTGGATTCCCCGAATCATGAATCGCTATTCGCATAGTCCCACCGCAATTGTGCTTACGCCTCTTCCTCGCGGTCCATTTCTGGAGCTTGCTGGATTTTCCAGGGGATATGAATCTGTTCTTCCAAGCTCTGTCATCCACAGGACGAACTCTTCGCTGCCGGGACACACGTTCGATTTTCTCGAAAAGCCCGAATACTACTTTGACGCATTCCACCTTAACGCGAAGGGCCGGCAGAAATTCACAGAGACGCTTGTATCGGAGGTAATGCGGCGCCTTGGACCAGCTGAGTCGAGAGCACAAGATGACTCTGGGGCAGAACTGGCTGTGAATGGAACGCCCGCAACTCCTGAGGGGAACTAAGTTGCTAACCTAACAAACACTGCATGCTATTTAACAGCTTCCAGTATTGGATCTTCTTTTTCATCGTGGCGGCGCTGTTCTACAGCATGCCGTTCCGCTTCGGGAAAATCCTGTTGCTTCTGTCGAGCTATGTCTTCTACATGTGGTGGGACCCGCGGTTCATCGTCCTCATCCTCACGTCTACGATCGTGGATTACTACCTGGGGATCTTCCTAGAAACTGCAGCCGGCCGCCGTAGGAAGCTTCTCCTTGTTGTTAGTCTCGTCGTTAACCTTGGGATACTTGGGTTCTTCAAGTACTACGATTTCTTCGCCGGCTCGCTGGCTGCATTGCTTCGAATTCCTCCGTCATCGGTGGTGTTGCAGCTTGTGCTTCCTGTCGGTGTCAGCTTCTACACCTTCGCCAGTCTCTCCTACACCTTCGATGTCTATTGGGGAAAGATGAAAGCGGTCAGAAAACCGATCGATTACGCGCTCTTCATTGCATTCTTTCCTCATCTGATTGCCGGTCCGATCATTCGTGCCCGGCAATTCATTCATCAGATCTGGTCGTGGCGATGCCCGACGGCAATTGTGGTCCAGAGTGGAATCATCCTCGTCGTAGCAGGTCTGATAAAAAAAATGGTGTTCGCCGATCGCTTCGCCGTGGTGTCCGATTCGTACTTCAACAATCCTACGGCGCACCCGGGTTGGCTGGCTGCGTGGTCGGGCTGTCTTTCTATTACCATGCAGGTATTTTTCGATTTTTCTGGGTACACGGACATCGCTCGCGGTTGTGCCAAGCTGCTGGGTTTCGAGTTTCCGCTTAATTTCGCGCGCCCATTTTTGGCCAGAAACCCGCCTGACTTTTGGCAAAGGTGGCATATAACGCTCTCCACGTGGGTGCGTGACTATATGTTCATGCCATTCAGCCGGGGGAGAAAAGGGCGTCTGGTGTTATATCGCAACATTTTTGTTGTGATGGTGCTCGTGGGTCTGTGGCACGGAGCGAACTGGACGTTTGTATTGTGGGGCGCCTACCATGGTCTTCTGCTAATCGGCTACCGTCTTTTCCACCGGGCGACAGTAGGAACAGCGATCGACAAAGTTATGAAGAAGCATTGGTTCGTGCCATTTAGCATCGGAGCAATGTTTACAGCCTTCGTGTTAAGCGCGCCTTTCTTTCGTGGGAAAACTCTTCAGAGCAGCGGATATGTCTTAGGTGCGCTGTTTGGCTCCACGCATATAACCGGGGACTTCCTGCTCACGATCGGCACCGTCGTGCTGCTCTTCATTTCGCTGTTTCTCACCGTCGCCCAGGAACGCAGTCAATTTATTGATCGCCTCGCGCTGCAGCCGGCGCGTATTCAAATTCCGGCATACGTCTGCGCATTTCTGGCGCTTGAACTGTTTCCCGCGACCGGCCCCGTCCCTTTCGTCTATTTCCAGTTTTGAGCTGGAACGAAATGGGCCTGACTGGGCTCGAACCAGTGACCCTGCGCTTATCAAGCGCATGCTCTAACCAACTGAGCTACAGGCCCGTGTCGCGGCTGCGCCGCGAGATTTTCGAATGTCGATTGCCGATTTTCGATTTTGTTCCGCGGCGCGCTTCGCGCGCATTTACTTAAATCGGCAATCGCAAATCGCAAATCGAAAATGCAATACCAAGATGTCCGCCTTCGCCAACGGCTACGGCGCGACAGCCCCCGAAAGCTTTCGGGGCTGGAGGCACGGGGATTACGCTCCCGTTAGTGCATCCGAAACTGTGCCCTGATTGCGGATTTTGCCTCCACGCCTTTCAGGCTTTGGAGGCAAGGGGATTCGAACCCCTGACTTCCAGCTTGCAAAGCTGGCGCTCTACCAACTGAGCTATGCCCCCGCAGGAAATTTCGAATGTCGATTGCCGATTTTCGATTGCAAGGAAGAAAAGGAAATGCCGGATGCCGATTTTGCGAATCGACATCCGACTTTCGTGCGGTTTTCGACGGGCGAAGCTGCGTTTGGCGCTGAGAAAGCGGGCCTGTTTTCTTTTGTTAATGCCCGTGAGCGGGTACCGCCAAATACGCTGTTCTCACACCATTTGCATCGATAGCTCTACCCGTAATCTCTCCGTTGTCATTTATGTCTTTAGCGCTTTCGAGACGGGCAGAATACCCGCCTTTGAGATCGTTGAGGTCTGTCACGCGATCGGGCTGCGAGAAACCATTCTTCCAAATAACAGCACGACAATCAACAAAGTTCGCGTCGCATGAGACGCCGACTACCTGACGACGTTCGTTAATACCGTAGGCCTCGGTGTCGACATGTCCGGGCAACGCGGCGAGAGGTCGGATGCCATGCTGCCTCGTCCATACAAACGCGTGCAGTATGTCGCCTTCAGGAAAGGCGGGGTCGCCAGCAAACCCGACGACATCGCCTCGTTGATTGATTGCCGTCGGCGTGTTCCACCAATTGGCTCCAAGGTTGCCGATGTCAGTCACGCCGCCGTTTTGCCAAAGCACGGCGTGCCTGGCAGTATGTCTTCCAACGGCCTGGTCGCAGATGCCCGAAATACCAACGATTTGACCATTGTCATTGATCGCCGTGGCAGCCCCTGAAGTGTCGCCGGAGATCAGAGGCAGGTCATGGATCTCGTCGGGCGGCCCGAGTTCCCACACGGCTGGGCGAAACTGGAGTACTTGGGGCGAGACGCACGTGGGGTCATGCACGTCGTTTTCCGCCCACCCCACGACTTGCCGCAAGTTATTGGCTCCTGTGGCAAAGCCGTTATTTCCACCTGGAAAATTGGGAAGTCCCCTCATCTGGCCGTGTTCCCAAACGAATCCGAGGTTGATGAAGCCAATATTATTGGGCGGTCCGTAGAAAAACGCGCTACTCCAGGCCTCCCCCAACGGCTCCGGCGTAGCAGTTTGGGAAATACCCACGATGATTCCCTGGGTATTTTTCACGTTCCATGTGACACTGCTGTTTAGATTGCTGTTGGGTCCGGCGAGCGTGCCGAGATCGGTTAGCAAACTGTTTCGCCACAGACTAGCGTGCCGGCTCAAGTTGTCCGGCAATCTCGAATAGCCGGCCACCCAGCTCTGGTCATTGATGCTGTTTCCGCCGCTACTGGTTCCGCCGAGCCCAGGCAGGTTTGACACGCTGTATTGCGTTCTTGCATTTACCTCGACTGCTCTCTGTGCAAGCGCAGGCGCTGGGACCACTCCGCAGCAGCCAGCAGCCAGCACGATGAAGAGAACTTTGGTTGTGAATTGTGTTGTCATGTTTGTTTCCTTTGTTGAATTTTCATGACGACACTTTAAGAACTGGCCAGGCGTCACTGCCATAGCCACTTCGCAGATTTGGTACGGGCCAATTCAATTTAAACGGCCGGCCTACCAATCAGGAGATCCAACACAGTGGACCGATTGACGTGCGATTCGTTAAAGAGCGTCTCGTGCCCTGCTCACATTACTTATTTCAGTTTTGAATTAAGCGCTGCGGCGAACTTGCCAAGGCCCTCACGAATTTGCGCGCGCGACCACGCGGCGAAACCAAATGTGAGCGCGGGTTTCGGCTCCACTTTCATAAAGCACGACGATAGCGGAGAAGGCCTGATACCGATGTCAGTGCACACGCGCGTGATCAGCGGCATGTGTTCTTTCTGTCGTACCCAGGCGACGAAGTGTAATCCAGCTTCGGGAATTTCGAGGATGAAGTAATTGCCTAACGATTTGTTGAATTGGTCGATAAAAAAGTCTCTTCGATCCGAATATAATTTTCGCATCCGTTTGATGTGAGTGAGGAAAAACCCCTCCGTTAGGAATCGGGCCAGCGTCGCCTGATCGATGGCCGGGGAATGTTGGTCCATCACAGCCCGAATCTTAATCATCGGTTCGATCAGCTGATGTGGCGCGACGATGTAACCCAGCCGCAACGATGGGTACAAGATCTTGCTCATCGTGCCTGAGTAGATGACGCGACCTACATTATCCAAGCCCTGTAAACATGGGAGTGGGGGACCGGTATACCGAAATTCCGAGTTGTGATCGTCCTCGAAAATGTAGGCGTTGCTTGTACGCGCAAAATCGATTAAAGCCGTCCTCCGCGAAAGACTCATCGTCATGCCGAGCGGGAATTGATGGGAAGGAGTTACGTAGATGATTTTGGGCGAGCGTTGTTTCGACGGCCGCGCGATTGTGATTCCTTCCCCGTCAACAGGTCTTGGCACCACAATCGCCCCGGCAAAGCCGAACGTTCGGCGAGCTTGGTAAAATCCCGGGTCCTCAATCCACGCAACCTCGCCGCGATTTACTAATGCCATCGCGCTGATCATCATTGCCTGCTGCGTTCCAGCGGTGATGATGATTTGATCTGGATCGCAGCGCGCGCCTCTGTAATCGCACAAATAAGTTGCCAACGCCTTGCGCAACTCGGGATCGCCACGGCTTGACGCATACTGGAGCAGATGCGCTCCTTTTTGTGCGAGAACTTGTGCTCTGAGTCGCTCCCAAACTTCAATGGGAAATTCATCCAGGGCCGCTACAGCTGGAACAAAGGAGACACCAGGCGGCCCGGCGATTCCGAAATCGAACTGCTTACCGGCCCTGTGATCCGGAATATCTTTTACACGATTAGAAAGCCGGGGTGGACGTTCTGTGGGTGATGCTGCTCTTGTCGTGCGCGCACTCAGGAAGGTTTCTGGCAACGCCTCCGAGATAAAGGTGCCCGATCCAATTTTAGATTGAAGATATCCTTCACCGTGAAGCCGCGAGAGTGCGAGGTTTACCGTGAAGCGAGACACTCCGAAATCGGTGGCCAGTGCGCGAGAAGAGGGAAGCCGCGACGAGTTATTATTGAAACTCCCTGACGCAAGTTCATCGCGAATCTGCCGGTAAAGCTGTTGATGCAGTGGTTCGGCCGCTGCGCGATCCAGCCGGACCATTTCGAATGCCACTATCGAATGGCGACGGCGCTTTCCATCAAGATTTGGCGTTGGATGTTCAGCGTTCGGCGTTCTCCGTTTTCTTCCGATCATGAGCAAGAGCATGAGCACGAGCGCAAGTAAGAGCAACTATCCTTTGAAAGTGGTCTGGCCATTTCGCTGCAAGTGGACTGTTGACACGTTTCTACATGGTCAGAAGCTTTCGTTTAAATGCAGACGAAAACTCCGTGTACCGATTACGTTGAAACCAAAGGCCTGATTTATTTTGCACGAATGCTGGACAAAATCCGGCTAAAAGCCCGGGGGGAATTGCCGTCTGACTATTTTACCGGTGTAGATGAAGATCCGACGATGTTCGATGCTCGTTGCACAAGATTTCTGGACGTAAATTACGATGAACTTGTGGAGCGAACGCTTAAAGGCGGATCGGATGAGGAGATTCTCGAATGGTGTTTTGAGCAAGGCAGAAGACCCAACGATGAGGAAATCTCGATCTGGAACGCGTTTCTGATGAAGCGTGGCTGGCGAGACGACGCCAGTGCAGACCTGGAGGCAGCTAAAGAGCGGTCAGGCTTGGGTGATCGCGACGACATCAAGACATGGGTAGATCTGCACGATGCGGAGGAAGGCAGAACGCCAGCTTTCTCCTAAGGCCGAGAGGCGTGGAGACAAACTGGATTTGCGAACTGAGCCGATAGGCACGCATTTGGTTCCCGGCAGCGCTAACTGGAAAAAGAAAAAAATAACCTGAGCCAATATGATATGAAGACCGTGACGCTTGTTGTTTTCGCAGCTGTTTTCGCATGCCAATTCTCACTGGCGCAAACCACGGATGAAAAGGACGTGCTCCAGTTCGAGCGCGATGCGTGTAAAGCATTTCTTAACGCAGATGTGGCCGCGCTAGAACGCGTGCTGACGCCCGATTTCACGCTGACGCTCTCCAACGGCGAAGTGAGCACGCGTGCGGACGAGATCAACGAGTTACGCAGCGGGAAAGTCCATTACGACGTATTTGAAAACTACGACATGTTAGCGCGGCTTTACGGCAATGAGACGGCAGTTGTTCTCGGAAAAACGCGTGTGAAAGGAACATCGGACGGCAAGACGTTCGATCGAGTCGTGCAGTTCACGGATACGCTGATCAAGCGCAACGGTCGTTGGCAGCTTGCTGCCGGACACGTTTCGCGGATTGAGAAATAAGGTGTAAGCCAGGCCGGACTCGGACCCGCTTCTCTGTTTTCCTGATTCGATTTTTCTGTACGAACAAAATGCCGGATGTCGATTCTTACGATTCGTCATCCGGCATTGCAGTCGATGTGCAGCAAAGACTGAATTGTGCGTTACCGTCTCTCGTTCTTTGAAGCCTCACTCGCTTTCGCTCATGAGGTCTTCACGGCATGTCCAAGAACTATTCAATTGATTAGCCTTTGGATTTAGCCGTCGACCTGTCGCAAGAGAATTTGAATCTCGACCTCGCGGTCTCGATTCTAATCTCTGCGCTTTCTCCTTAGAAAGGAGGTGATCCAGCCGCAGGTTCCCCTACGGCTACCTTGTTACGACTTCATCCCAGTTACCGCTCATAGCGTAGGCGGCTGCCTCCTTGCGGTTAGCACGCCGACTTCGGCTACAAGCGACTCCCATGATGTGACGGGCGGTGTGTACAAGGCCCGGGAACGTATTCACGGCGTCGTAGCTGATACGCCATTACTAGCGATTCCGGCTTCATGAAGTCGAGTTGCAGACTTCAATCTGAACTGGGCCCAGTTTTAGTGATTTCCTCCACCTTGCGGTCTTGGATCGTTCTGTGCTGGGCATTGTAGTACGTGTGCAGCCCAGGCCGTAAGGGCCATACTGACTTGACGTCGTCCCCACCTTCCTCCCCGTTAAAGCGGGGCAGTCTGAACAGAGTGCTCGAGCCTCTCGGCTCGGTGGCAACAGTTCACAGGGGTTGCGCTCGTTGCGGGACTTAACCCAACATCTCACGACACGAGCTGACGACAGCCATGCAGCACCTGTGCAAATTGTCCCTTTCGGGACTCGCTGGCTTTCACCAACTTAGAGATGCATGTCAAGGCCTGGTAAGGTTCTTCGCGTTGCATCGAATTGAGCCACATACTCCACCGCTTGTGCGGGCCCCCGTCAATTTCTTTGAGTTTTAATCTTGCGACCGTACTCCCCAGGCGGCACGTTTAACGCGTTAGCTCCGGCGCAGAAGGGGTCGAATCCTCCCACACCAAACGTGCACCGTTTACTGCCAGGACTACCGGGGTATCTAATCCCGTTTGCTCCCCTGGCCTTCGTGCCTCAGCGTCAGGAACTGTCCAGAGACCCGCCTTCGCCACTGGTCTTCCTTACGATATCTACGCATTTCACCGCTACACCGTAAATTCCAGTCTCCTCTCCAGTCCTCAAGCACGGCAGTATCGAATGCAGTTTCGGAGTTAAGCTCCGAGATTTCACACCCGACTTACCGCGCCGCCTACGCACCCTTTACGCCCAATGAATCCGAACAACGCTTGAGACCTCTGTATTACCGCGGCTGCTGGCACAGAGTTAGCCGTCTCTTCCTCTTCGGGTACTATCAATACACACGCAGTTAACGTATGCACCTTGTTCCCCAATGACAGGAGTTTACAATCCGAAGACCTTCATCCTCCACGCGGCGTCGCTCGATCAGGGTTTCCCCCATTGTCAAAAATTCTCGACTGCTGCCACCCGTAGGTGTCTGGGCCGTGTCTCAGTCCCAGTGTGGCTGGTCGTCCTCTCAGACCAGCTACCCGTCAAAGCCTTGGTGAGCCGTTACCTCACCAACTAGCTGATAGGCCGCGGGCCCCACAAGAAGCGTCAGGTTGCCCCGACTTTAATTTCGAAAGGATGTCCTTTCTAATCACATGCGGTATTAATTCGCCTTTCGGCGAGCTATCCCCCACTTCACGGCAGGTTGCCCACGTGTTAAGCACCCGTTCGCCGCTAGATTTTTCCCTGTATTGCTACAAGAAAAAATCTCGCTCGACTTGCATGTCTTATCCACGCCGCCAGCGTTCGTTCTGAGCCAGAATCAAACTCTCCGTTAAAAACGACTCGGTCCCCGTGAGGGAAACCGAAAGTTTGAAGATCTGACTTTCATAGCCCTGAATCCTCCTCCGAGCATCCAGGGTTTGTCCGATCTAAATCTTTAATTTCAAAGATGATCGACAGATAACGCACAATTCAATGTTTGCTGACTTTCGCATTGCGAATTCTCAAGGAACGGCTGTCTCCGGACTGCCGACCGAGAAACTCACAACCACACTGTCAAAGATCATCCTTCGCGTACACGACAAAGCCCAACCTCAACAATCATAGACCGCAGAGAATTGGCTTACCGGGCCAGAGAAGAACACCGACTCCGCTGATGGAACCGGTCCCGCCTTTTCGCGGGATTCGTAGAGTAGCAGACTCGCAGCGCGAGTCAACGGAAATTTCGCGAACTTTCGATATTTAAAGAACTGTCGCAGTCCATTTCCAGACAGCTCAAATAAAACCGTCGCGAGGAACCGACAACCTTGATTCCAAGTTTCAAGCCGCGATAATTGCCTTGACCTGTTAATCGCTTCCTGATTCGCTCGGCTTGGAAAACCTCCACATGTCTGAAATGAAAGCGCTTGCGTGTTTAATTCTGTGTCTTGCGTCCTTAGCAACAGCCGGTAGCGCTCAAGCAGCCGGACCCGTGCCCGGTAAGGTGACACTCCTCTATTTCTGGGCAGCCTGGTGCGGCCCATGCAGACAGGTTGGGCCGGCCTTGGAGAAGATGGCGGCAGCCGATGCCGAGATTGCGTTGCGCAAGATCGATACCGACGCGTCGCCGCAAGAAGCGAGCCAGTACAACGTCCAAGGCATTCCGCACGTGATAGTGCTTAATCGCAGCGGCGGCCTGGTCGGCAGTGTTACCGGCACCGACATCGAGAAGGTCAAAAGTTACGTCGCACAGGCTAAGGGAGGTTAGCCGGCACGCACGCGCTCGCGCGAGCGTGCACGAGCATCAGTCGCTTCCCCTATGAATGAGACAAGTTCCGTTGCCCGAGATTCGTGCCTAATCCGTGTCCATTTGTGGTTGCGTTCTTCCTGATCACGTACTTCACATTCTGAGTGGGCGGACGCTTTCCGTACCTCCTCGTAGCCGTTCCGGCTTTGATCGCGCCGACTTTTTCCATCGCCTTTTGGGAGCGAACGTTGTCTTCCCCGACGAAGAACACAACGCTCTCAACAAACTGGAACGCGTGATTTAACAATAGTCGTTTCATTTCCGCGTTGTATCGGCCGCCCCAATATTTTCGCGCCAGAAACGTCCAGCCAATTTCGATCTCCGATTTCTCCGGATCATAACCGTAGAACCGTGTCGACCCGATGATGTGTTGAGTCTTCCGATCGATGATGACGAACGCGCCGCCAGATTCCAGTGCATCTTTGAAGAAAACTCTGAACACATCTTCCTTGTAACGATCACGCTCCGGATGCTGTTCCCAGATGAGCGAATCCGAAGCGACCGCAAACAGCTCGTCCCAATCTGCAGGTGCCAGCGGCCGAAGCTCGATCAGTTCGCCTTTTAGATGTAGTTGAAGATCGAATGCCATCACAACCACGAATCGACACGAATCGACGCAAGTTCAAATCCGGAGAGCGCAGGCGGCTCGCCATCGCGAACTTTCGCAGACCTAACCACGACCCACACCAAATGGACGCGAATTGTCTAGTGTACGGGCGGTCGCTGACCACCAATCTCAGAATGACGTTTCATCGTGCGCGGCGCCGATGAGCGCCACTGGGGCAGCCGCGCACTTTCGGGAAGAGTTTCCGGACTTCTGTGCTGGCAGCGTCGGCAAGAAGATCCTCCTGAAGACGCCGCCGGTCGCCGAAGAGGAGATCGGACGCCCGCTGGTCAACGATGTGTCGCGCGAGCAGGTCCAGCGCGGAGTCAACGTCGCAGAGGCCTTCACCGTAGACGAGTCGATCCTCCCGCTCAGCGCCGGAGCCTTCGGGCTGGTGGAGAAGCCGCCCGAAGTACTGGCACGCTGCCTCGCGATACCGCGGCTGGTGAGCGCCGCAGATGACGACGTGCAAACCGGCCCAACGCCTCTCGCCAAGATCGTTGCGCCACCGTGCGAGCAGCGTGTGCAGTTGTTCGAGCTCGATGCACACGGCCAGTTGCGCAGTCTCGAGGGCGTGTGAGGCGAGGGCGCGGACGTGTTCCTGGAGTCGGTCGAAATCGACCACGCCTTCGGCGAGAACTCTGTCCACGAGCGTACGTGCGCGGCACAACAGCTCGGCGGGCGCATTCGTCGTTGGAGAGGAGGACGCCCAGACCGGCGCGGCGTTGATGGCGGCCTGTATTTCCCGGATCTGTGCGCGCTTTTCATGAAGTTCGCTCGCGGTCAGCTCAGTGAGGTGGCTACTTCCGTTTGCCATAAGCGTGAGTTGGACGCCGAACGCGAGGTGGGCGAGCGCCTTCAGCTCGTGGTAGCGCGCTGGTATGATCTGCTGGCGCTGTCCCCCGCCGTCGCAGAGGAGCGTCGCATCGTCGCCGATCAGAACAATCACGGGAACGCTGTCGCCGAGTTGGACCAGGACCTGCTCAACGAGCTGCGTGTAGACCTCGTGGAAGCCAACGTTGATCTTGCCAAACGGCCCGTTCCTCGGCGGAAGGTCCCGCGCTTCGGCGAGCTTACGCTGCGTGTAGGGGTTAGGGAGTTTCATCGCGTCCTAACGTCCATACGAAAACCGTGCCATCCGTGAACGGAGCTGAAGGGATCAGCGACATAGAAGGCAAAGTCGCGAGGGTAAGCGGCGAAGGAGTTGGGCAACAACCGAGTTTCAAATTAGTCGTTAGGCTTCTTCTTCGGGACTGTCTGGAACGACGGAACCGATTCGTCGATGACAACCCACGGCAATTTGTCTTCGAGGAAAATCGCTTTCTGCGGCGCAAATGGCGTCGGATCGTCCAGGGATGCAATTGTGAAATCAAGCGTATCCGAGTTTTCGCTGTCTTCGAAAAACAAATGCGTGCCGCAACACGCAGCGAACGAACGAATCCGGTTTGCGTACACAATCTTACGTGGCTCCCCCTTCGTGACGACGACATCTTTACGCGGCACCGATCCCCACTGCACATACGGTGCACCCGCGCTTCGCCGGCAGTCGATGCAATGACAATCGACCAATGCAATTGGCCGACTCTTCAACACGTACCGTGTCCCGCTGCAAAGGCATCCACCTGTGAACTCCATGTGATTTCCTTCGCTAACTCAACACCGTTTAGCGAGAGATGGAAATGATTGATTGCATGGCTGAATAAGCAATGCCGGAAGCACAGCGGGCGAAGTCCATGGTGCGGGAAGTGTGCTCGAAACGCTGCTCAATCTGATCCTGAGCGAGAAAGCCGGGATCAACCTCCAGGAAGGACCGGCAACTTGAAGCTGATGCAGGATTTTATCGGGCAATTCACCGGCAGCGACTCAGTTGGCAACGGCGACCCGTGGAAGAGGGATACACCTGCTGCCGCTTAAAACACGGCATCCTGCTGAATTAAAAAAGTAGAGTCGTCTCGCGCTCGGAGCACGCGGGTGCGAGCGGCTTCTTACTGGCCACGCCTGATGCCGGCGTCGCCTGTGGTTGGTTTAGATTCGCCCTTAACGTCGCCGCCACCTTTGACGTCTTTCACAGGTTGCAGGTCACGAATTATGGCCTCTTTAATGTCCTTTTTGAGTCGACGCCAAACGGATCGGACCACATTGATGTTAGGCTCTTGTGTATTCTTGCTCAAACAACCTTCCCCCAGTTAACTTCGTGGTAACGCTTTAACGACGAATCGCGGTGAGAGCAAGCTGAAAAACCGAACCGGCGCTCGCGCAGATCTCACAAACGCACCGCGAGTCGGCATTTAATTCCAAATCCGTGCCATCCGCGCAATCGAGCTGAAGGGATTAGCGACATAGAACACGTCGCGATTCTGTGCGCTCACGCGCAAACGCCCACGACATCCGTGGCGACACTGGAACCGATTGCATTCCTGACGGCACATGAATGGGATGCCCAGTTGCCCGATTCACCTGAAGGAAAGAAGAAAAAGATTCACGCCACGTTTACGTGGACACAAAACCGTCAGGCCATTCGCATCAGCAACCAACTGGTCACCGACGGCAAGGCGAGTCCTTACATCGACGGGCTTTATGCATGGGATCCGCAGCAGCGCGTCATCGTCTTTTGGTACGTGGACGCAAAAGGAAGTCTCACGAAAGGCGCGGTGAAAATGGAAGATGGAAAACTGGTCCACCAATTCCAGGAGACGGAGTCGGATGGAAGACAGCGGATTACGTGGCGCGAGTAACGCCGCAAGGAAACGAGGCGTGGGATAACGAGATTTTCGGACGAAAAGGGAATGGCCTGACGCCACTAGTCAAGGTACAGTCCGAAGTGGCCCGGTAACAGATTTCTAGATGCGACAGCAAGGGGGAAAGTTTGATCGCCGTTGTTTCAAAACGGAATGGGGAGAAATGTGGAAGATGTGAGTGGTATAGATCAAGGGATGATATTGGGAAGTAGAACTGGTGTGAGCGGGTTAACACTGCAGAGCAATGGACGCGAGATGCAAAGCCAGTCGGTGAGGGGCGAAGGCAAGGTTGATGGTTTGTGCGCTCGCTTCGCGGAGTGCTGGAAAGCACAGCGACTGTAACAGCAAATACGGGGTAGAGCAAGAGAAACCGCGTGTTTTATAACGTTTCTCCATCTAGAGATTGAACGTCGCGGATGCGGGAATCGCGCGTGCGCGATGCTTGCGGTACAGATTGTCGAAGCGATGTCTCATAATTTGTGTTCGATGGTTGAGGGTCGGTATCCATCGTCTGACGCAGCGGAAGTACGCTTCATATTCATCGCCGAAAGTTCGTCGCAGCGTCGGCTCCTCGTACAACACAACGAACAGGTGAGTTATGAGAAAGAACAAGCCGGCATAAATTAAGATCGATAGCGATTCGTAATAGAGCGCCGCTCCGGCCAGGGTCATCCCGGCGCCGATATACATCGGATTACGCACGAACCGATACGGTCCGCGAATCACGAGTTTTCTGGGCGGATCGAACGGCGCGGGCGTGCCTTTCCCGATGAACACGAAGATAAACACGCACCAAAACGCAATCGCCGTGCCGATCGTTACCATGATCATCCCCGCGACCTGCGGCGCTCCAGTAGTTGCCGGCTCAGCAATTCCAGACCACGACAAGAATCGGGCGGGCAGATAAACCAGCACAAAGCCAATGAAAAGCGCGGCGTAGGTGATTGCGCGAATCACTACAAAGATTGTTATAGATGCGCCGCGCATGAGCTGATTTTTCTTTTTGAAGAAAGTCTGGTCAAGTTTGAAACACCCGGCCATACTCGGCAACTTCTGCGGGCAAACAACGGAGGAAAAATTATGATTCATTTAATCTGGTACATTGTTGTCGGGTTGATCGCGGGGATTATCGCGAAATCGGTGATGCACGTGCACATGACGATTTTCTGGACAATCGTGCTCGGCATCATCGGATCGATCATTGGCGGGGCGGTTACCCACATGTTTTCGCACCCGACAACCGGACGATTTCATCCCGCCGGAATCATTTTTTCCACACTTGGCGCGATCTTGCTTCTCTACGTTTGCCTTAAGCTGCACATCCGTTTCCCGCGCGTTCTCTAATCAGGAAAGACGAAAACTGCAGCCGTGGTCGTTGACCGCGGCTTCTCGATGTACAGGCGACCCTCGCTCGCGAGCCCTCAACGCAGAACTTTTTGCTGTCGTCAGAGAGCGCTCACCGTGGCGGTGGCCCTTTCCCATTCCGCGGTCAGGCAGGCAAGATCGTGGGTCAAAGCGGAGAGATCGCGATTGATTGCAGTGGCTCGGCCGCCCGGTTGGTAAGTCGCTGGATCTTCCAGCGCCGCGGCAAGTTCTTTTTGTTGCCTTTCCAACGCCGCGATTTTCGTCTCGAGTTCATGCACCCGCTTTTCTTTTTCGCGCCTCGCTTTGGCAATCGCATTACGTGATTCTGCTTCGAGACGCTTCTGCGCCTTCTGTTCTCGTAGTCCGCCCGCTCTTCGGGCGGCGCTTTCGGCTATCGGTTGTCCGTTATTTGAACTTGAGCCCGCAGTCAGTGCGGTTCGCGCGGACGTGGCTTTTGATTTGTCCAGATAGTAATCGTAATCGCCGGGATAGAAGGTCAGTTTACCACCCGTGCGCTTCGCATCTGTAGCCGGCGGCGTTGAACCCGGCCGTTCAGGCGCAGTTACATGCAAAACGCTGGTAGCAATGGCGCGGATAAAATGAACGTCGTGACTAATGAAGATGAGTGTCCCGTGATATTGCTTGAGCGCGCCGATGAGTGCATCGATCGAGCCGACATCGAGATGCGTCGTCGGCTCGTCCATAAGCAGAAGGTTCGGCGGATCGAGTAACAACCTAACGAGAGCCAGCCGCGATTTTTCACCACCGCTTAAAACCGCGACAGTTTTGAAAACATCGTCGCCGCGAAACAAAAAAGAACCCAGCACCGTGCGCGCGGTTTGTTCGGATACCGGATTGGGCATGTCCCGTGCGCTGTCGAGAACCGTGTGGTTCGCATCGAGCACGTCGATCCGGTTCTGCGAGAAATAACCTGTGCGCACATTATGTCCGAGGTCGCGCTCGCCACGCTGCACCGGCAATACGCCTGCGAGAAGCTTAAGCAGAGTCGATTTTCCAGCGCCATTCGGGCCGACAAGCACGGTGCGTTGGCCGCGCTCGGCTTGAAATTGCATTCCGCGATAAACAACCACGTCGCCATAGGCGTGATCGACATCTTTCAACGTGATCACGCGCAGACCGCTGCGAACCGGTTGCGGGAAATGGAACTTGATCGTCTTGCCGCGCGCGACTGGGGCCGCGATCTTTTTCATGCGATCGATCTGTTTCAGCTTGCTCTGTGCTTGCGATGCTTTGGTAGCCTTGGCGCGAAATCGATCGGCAAACAATTGCAGCGACGCGATTTCTTTCTGCTGATTTTTGTAAGCAGCGAGCTGTTGTTCTTCGCGGGCTGCTTTCTGCTCCACATAACTGTCCCAGTCACCCCGATAACGCACCAGTTTCGAGTGCGCGATCTCGACGATGCTTCCTACGAGCTGATTCAAAAATTCGCGATCGTGCGAGATCATGACAATCGCACCCGGATAACTTTGCAGATATTCCTGGAACCATTGAAGCGATTCGAGATCGAGATGATTCGTCGGTTCGTCCAGTAGAAGAAGATCGGGTTCCATCACCAGCAGGCGTGCAAGATGCGCGCGCATGATCCAGCCGCCACTTAAAGCGCGCGCCGGGCGATCGAAATCAGTTTCGCGAAAAGCGAGTCCGGCAAGGACCCGTTTTGCTTTTGGTTCGAGCTCCCATTCGCCGTGCTCATCAAAGGTAGCGTAAGCTTCCAGCTTGCGCTTTTCCTCGGCTCGCAAGCTGGAAGCTTGCGCTACTCTACCGCAAGCAAGTTCGAGCACGGTCTCGTCTCCGGCGGCCGCGGTTTCCTGCGGAAGAAATCCAATGGTTGCGTTCTTCTCGATCGCAATCGTCCCCTTGTCAGGCGAGACATCACCGAGGAGAAGAGCAAACAAGGTGGATTTACCAGCCCCATTCGGGCCAACCAATCCGATCCGGTCGCCGCGATTGACCTGGAGCGATACGTCGTCAAAGAGCGCCCGGCCGGCGAAAGATTTTGAAAGGTGTGAAACTGTCAGCATTGCGGAAAGCGCGAAGTGTTCCCTCGTTCGATGGCCGGCGCAACTCGTTAACCACAAATTGACCGTCCTTCGCAAGGCTACGGCCCGGCAGGCACGAATGAACACTAATTGGCGTTGTAGCGGCGGCTGGGTCAGCCGAAAATCCCTTAACCTCGCAATCTCCTATCACGCGGACTCGTCCCGTGGCGAGTTTTGATTCAGGGCGGGCAGATCAGCGGAATCACCTCGCGTTTGTTCCGGCGGTAAACGCGAAAATCCTTGTCGGCTGTGATCACGCGGTGGTGCGGATAAAGCTCGCTCATACGGATCAGACAAAGATCCGCGAGGTCTGGTTGCCGATCCGCATAGCGCTTGGCTAAGGCTGCGAGCTGCGGCAGGTGATCATTGCAATCGAAAGAAAGCGCAAGGAAACCTTCCGAGAGCATCTCCAGAACCAGCCCAGTATTGCGCAGATGAAACGCCGTCTCGGCCAGCACGGGCTCGCACGTTAGAAGCGGCTCGAGAACCTGTTCGGAAACGCGCATCGCCCACGCGTGATAACGGTCGCGCGAGTTGGCCAATGCAACCAGATAACCGGTATCCGCGATACTGTTCACTTTTTTGAAAACCCCTTACGGGTTGAGAGATCGCGGGGTCCGTTACGGATGACTCCGGCGAACCGAACGAACTTCTTGGAAGTCCGATCGCCTCCTCGTGCCTGCTCTAAATGCGAGCGAATGAACTGTCCTTGCGAAACCCCCATTTGCGCAGCTGAATGCTCGATCCATCCTGCCAGCTTTTTTGTGGGACGAAAAGTAATTGTCTTACCCATATGGCAAAAATGTAAACAAAAGTTTCGACCCGGTCAATGGATCAGGACTGAAATTTAATCCGATCGCCGCGATTGACCTGGAGCGAGACGTCGTCAAAGAGCGCCCGGCTGGCGAAAGATTTTGAGAGTTGTGAAACGGTCAGCATCGCGGCAAGCGCGCAGTGTCCCCTCGTTCGACGGTTAGCGCAATTCACGTTGCGCGAGCAGACATCGCTTTATACAAAGATCGACATCTTCATTCGGTACACGGCGCTCCGGTAGTTGGCGGCGCCACAACGCCCGACCACACCAGAAATCGAGCGGGGCGGATAAGCCAGCACGAAGCCAATAAAAAGCGTTGCGTAAGTGAGCGCGCAAACAAGAACAAACATGTTTTACCTCTGACGCCTCCCGTCATCTTGAGGCTGCAGCCAGATCGGGTTCTTCTTGCCGGTAATGTTGGTATCGGCTTATTGGCGTTCGCCTGAGGCAGCCAATCTGCGGTCGAAGAATTCGGCGGTGGCGCGGTAGGCGCGGATCCAATCGGTCCAGCGGAGCAGGTCGTGAATTTCGTCGGGGAAGATCAGCTCTTCGAACGCGACTTTCTGGGCGCGCAGTTTTTCGACCAGATCGGTGGTTTGTTGAAACGGCACGTTGCGGTCGTCATCGCCATGGACCAGCAACACCGGCGAGCGCCAGTTTGCGATGCTTGCGACTGGCGATGATTTGAACGCGAGCTCACGGGCTTCTTTTATGTCAGGGGCGAGCTCGATGTTGTCCGCCCACATCGGCAGGAAAATCGCCCAGTCATGCACGCCGTGGAAGTCGACGCCGGCTTTGAAAATGTCGGAGTTACGCGCAAGGCCCATGGCGGTGAGAAATCCGCCATAAGATCCGCCCCAGAGACCAATCCGCTGCGAATCGACGTTGTCTAAGGTTTGCAAAAATTTCGCGCCCGCGACCACGTCCTGGTATTCGGATGCGCCACGCCAAACTGATTTTGGCGGCTCGCGAAATTTTCTCCCGTACATGATGCCGAGGCGGTAATTCACCGAGAGCACAGTGTAACCTTTGCTGGCCAGATATTGATTCATCGCATAGGCGTTGTGGTAATACTCCATGTAATGAAACCCGAGCAGCATCTGCCGGATCGGTCCGCCGTGCGTGAAGATGAGAGCGGGGCCGCGTCCCGCTTGTTCCTTTGGCGTGAACAGCTGGCCGTGAACTTCCACGCCGCCGTCGCTTTTAAATACCACCTGCTTTGGCGTGACTAACTGCGCGGTCGGGAAATCGGCGGGAATCGCATTCTTCGCGAGCAACTCGCGGCCGTTGCTCGTTAAACGATAAGGCATGGCGGGCGAAGTCGCTGTTGAGCCGAGACACAACACCGTCTTCTCATCGCTCGTCTCGACGGGGTTCCACTCGATGGTTTCGCCACTCGTTAGGGGCTGTGGCTCGCCGCCGGTCGCGCCGACACGCCAGATGTGCCGGCGATCGATGTCGTTCTGATTTGAAGTGAAAAGAATGCTGCGCTTGTCTGCGCTCAACACCACGTCTTCCACATCAAAATCGCCCGACGTGAGGAGCTCAGGAGCTCCACCGGTAACGGCGATGGAGTAGAGATGGTTCCGTCCGTCTTTCTCGCTGGCGAAAATGATACGGCCCGCATTCGTGAATTTCAGTGATTCAAACGCAAACAGCGGCAGCGAATCTTCCATCGCATTGCCGCTATGAAAAAGTTCGCGACCTTCGCCGCTCTGCGCGTCAGCGATCCAGAGCGCCCATGGTCGCGGGAACTCTGGAATGAGCGCCCGTTTGAATTCGACTCCGGGCTGTCGAATAAACGCGACCTGTTTGCTGTCCGGCGACCATACTGGACTTGCGTCACGATTCGTGGTCGGCGCGAGATAAGTGATTTTTTTCGTCGTCAGATCGAGCACGGCGATGAACGAGTGGTCCTTGCGGTTCGAGCGAAACGCGATGCGCTTTCCGTCCGGCGACCAGCGCGGCGTATCGCTTTCACCAAGTAACTCGTCGAGCTGCTCCGCCTTTTTCTTGCTGTCAATCGGCGCGATCCAGAGATGCTTCTTCGCAGACCAAATGACATTTTTCCCATCCGGTGAAAGCTGCAGATCTTCGCAGCCTTCCTCGTTGCAGCCAACGTTCCCAAGCAACCGCGGTTCACCACCGCTTACGTTTACCGCCCATGCCTGCTGCTTCGGCATTTTTGTGAGACTTGTCGGATTTGCCGACGTGCCTTCCTTATTCGTCTCGCTGCCGCGCGCGTATACGAGGGTCTTCCCATCCGGCGTCAACCGCACGCTCGCGATCGCCTGGCCATCATCGCCTTTGTAATGCGTCACCTGTCTCGGCACGAAACCCGGCGCGTCCGCCACCCAGATATTGCGCTCGCCTTTGTTGTCGAACACCCACGCCACGCGCGGTGCATGCGCTGCGCTCGTTAGGCCGTACGGAAAGGGGGCGCTCAGTACTTGCTCGATGGTGAACGGTTCGGCAAAACAACAGACCGGCAGCAATGCGCTGCCGAGACTAACGACAAGAAGGTAGAATGATTTTTTCAACACGGTCGCGCATTATCATCGCCGAACAATCGCGCGTCGAATGGATTCGGGCCGCCGCCGATTTTTTGAGACAGCAGTATTCGCTGATTGTCAGCCTTCAGGAGTTGAAGCTGGTTACGCTAATCTTGTCGCCTCTCCCTGTGTCTAAGAGGAGAGGATTAAGGTGAGGCGTCTCGGAGCCTTAAAAAGAAACCCGCACTCTTGTTCTCTTCCTGTAAGGACGAGGCAACCCATTCGTGCATAGTCTGTCCAGCTGTAGCCTGCGAACATATTCCAGAGAAGCTATAGCTGTAGCCGCGTCCCTGCGGGACGCGAGCACGTCGCTCATAGAGCGACGGCTACAAAAGATCGAGACCTGACAATCGCCGACGCTATCTTTGAAAGCGCGGATCGACTTCCTGCTTGGCACTTAATCGTTTTGCTGCTGAAATGCCGGCCATCGAGAGCGGCTTTGATGCATCTGCCGCTGCAAGAAAAAACATTTATTATGACCAAGAAATTAATCGGTTTAGTGGCGTGGATGGCCGTCATCACCAGTTCGGCGACGCTCTTTGCGCAAGAGGGGATCAAGCCAGCAAACGTCGGCGAGGGGACATTGATGGTTAAGGGTAAAAACTATCCACTGAAAAACGCCGTGGCGTATGAGACCACGGTCGACGGAGAAGAAGGGATTGCGGTGGTCGTGAGCGGTCCGGCGATTTCAAGCGAGAAGCTTAATGAGGCGAGGAAATCGGAAAAGAAAGGTGAGAGCTCTGATTTCAGGCGACCTTACGTAAAGCTGGAGTTCACGAAGGCAGGGGAATTCAAAGGCTGGGGCGCCGCCGCCGGCGACACCTCCCTGGGCAGGCGTCGTGGTGATAATGCGACTGGGGAACTAAAGCTGCAGAACGGCCGGGTAGTTGGCAAAGCCAACCAGCCAAATGAAACCGAGGGAATGTTTCCATCGGGCTTGGACGTTCGTTTCGATGTGCCGTTGCTCCGTGCTGGAGAATCGTTGCCGCCATCCAAAAAGCCGGGTCCCGCCGCCAACGTGAAGCCGTCGGTGACGGGCGTCTTCAAAGGAAATGGCAAGGACGCGAAGCTGGCTTATGTGTCGGCACACTGGCGTGAGCCCTTTGGCGATAAGCCGTCGATAGTGCTTGTGTTCACCGAGAAGGATCATTCTAAAGATAAGAAGCCTGACTTTCATGCCGGGTTCGGCAAGTTCGGTAGCGCATTGGTCGTCTCGCTCCACGAAGACGGCGACATCTTTGGCTGCGAGGTGGCGCACAGCGCACTCAAGCACCAGAATTTCAGCTCGATCGGCAAGATCAGTACGAGCGACTTCGAGTATGCTGACGGCCAGGTGAAGGGAGAACTGACTACGGATGGCGCGGCCGACGTGTTCGGCGAGACTTGGGAGGTCAACGTCAAGTTTGTCGCGCCGCTTGGAGAGGTTCCAAAAGAGTTTCAACCCGCAGCTCCAAAAGAGGCCGAACAAGACACAACAGACAAAAACACAACGATCGAGGCAACGACTGAGCTCAGTGAAAATCCCGCGCCGAAGCCGGCAAAGGATCAACTTAACGTCAAGGATCTCGCGCTCACGAAAGATGCGTCCGACGTCGATTACAAGACGCTTGTTGAGCAACTTGGATTCAAGAGCAAGGCGAACGTGAAGAGCGTCTGTGGCGAATTATCGGCGAACCTCAAAGCGCAGGGCTGGACCAAGCAAGGCAGCGATCTAGTCACGCCGGCCTCTGCAATACTGAAGCGGAAACGGAGAGACGCTGAGCTCACAATCTTCGTGAAACCAGCGGGCGGAGGAAGCGAGGTGAAAATGATGACTGAAGGCCTCGCTTGGGACGAAAAGTAAGTCCAGCGTCACTGCTTCGGGCACGTAATAACATCGTCGTTGAGTGGGAGCTCGTTGCGGTGAGGACCAGCCCGCGCGGGTCCAATCTGCGCAGTCGCTCCCGCGGCAATATCGTCGAACGAGTTGGTGACCGCGCCTGTCGTGGTGAACGACGAGAACACGAAGGGCACGCCGTTAGAGACGAAGGGCAAGGGACCATCCTCGATCCCGAAATGGAGGTGGGGCGCGTCGGAATTCCCGCTGTTACCCAGGAGGGCGAGCACCTGACCGCGTCGGACCTTGTCGCCCTTATGCACCTTCAAAGTGTTCGGTTGGAAGTGAGCGTAGAAGGCGAAGTGGCCATGACCGATGTCTATGGTCACGAAGTTTCCTGGTTGCTGCAGCAAGTCGTAGCCCTGCGGAGAAACACGAGAGAATCACGGTCAGGGCGATGCGAGTCGCGGCATATTTCACTCAGGCGATCTTAGAAGAATAGCGCGTTACAGGAAGCAGCTATTTGTAAGTCGTTTTCCGCTCGGGACGTGCGATAATTTTTTCGACGCGCGGGCCCCGCAAAAAGACTGGCTATCGAAAACTGAGAAGTGGCGTAAGAATTTCGCGAAGGGATTCAGAATCGCATGAGTGCGACATACTCGGGCATCGACGGATACGTTGGGAACACGCCATTGATTCGACTGCGACGTTTGTCCGAACTAACGGCTTGTGAGATTCTGGGAAAAGCGGAATTCATGAATCCCGCGGGCTCGGTGAAAGACAGAGCCGCGTACGGAATCATCACTGACGCAGAGAAAGCGGGTCGGCTCAAACCGGGCGCAACGATCGTTGAGGGAACAGCTGGTAACACCGGGATCGGGCTTGTGGTGATCGGGCGGGCGAGGGGGTATCGCACGGTTATTGTGATTCCGAATAATCAGTCGCCGGAGAAAATGCATTTACTTCGAACGCTCGGCGCAGAGGTGAAGGCGGTGCCGGAAAAGCCATACAAGGATCCGGAAAATTACAATCACGTCGCGCGCCGCCTTGCAGAGGAACGCGGCTGGTTTTGGGCGAACCAATTCGATAACACCGCGAATCGTGACGCGCATTATAGCAGCACCGGCCCTGAAATCTGGAAGCAGACGGAAGGCAAAATCACTGCGTTTGTTGCGGCGGTCGGCACCGGCGGCACGCTTGCCGGGGTGAGCACGTATCTCAAGGAACAAAATCCCAAGATTAAAATCGTCTGCGCTGATCCGTACGGCGCGGCGATGTGGTCCTGGTTCACCAACGGCAACTTGGAAACGAACGACGGTGATTCAATAGCGGAAGGTATCGGACAGGGCCGCGTCACGAAGAATGTCGAAGGCATTAAGGTCGATCGCGCTTACCGTATTCCGGATCAGATTGGCCTAACGATCGTGTACCAACTTCTCCGCGAAGAAGGCTTGTTCCTCGGCTTGTCGAGCGGCATCAACCTTGCCGGCGCCGTACGCTTCGCCAAAGAATCCGGTGCGGGACAAACCATCGTCACCATTCTTTGCGACTCGGGCCAGAAATATCAATCAACGCTCTTCAATCGAGACTGGCTGACATCCAATCATCTCGATCCAGATCTTCCCTTGGAATCGATTCTTGATCGCTAATCTGAATGATCTCGAGTCGGAACCAGGAACTGACCCGGGATTGTGAGATTCTGGGAAAACTGGAATTCATCAATCCCACTGGATCGCTGTAAAGAACCCATGCTCTACGGATCAGGGAATCTCGCGTGGGTTTGCGTTGCGAATTCCCGTAAAAATTTCGTTGGATTTGCCCGTTACGGTCTCGGCGGCGGGGTGGGCCGAGGCCTTGGCGTCGGAGTAGCCCTCGGTGTAACCGTCGCTGTCGCCGTCGGTGTTGCGGTTGCGGTAGCTGTAGCAGTAGCAGTTGCAGTGGCTGTTGCGGTCGCTGTAGCCGTGGCCGTCGCCGTTGCTGTTGGAGTTGGAGATGCAGTTGGTGTCGGCGTCGGGGTGCCTCCCGTGAGCACGAGTGGGTTCGCATACAGGTCAAACTGGTGCAACGTGCCATTCGGGTTCGTGCCATCGCAGTTCGCGTTGTCCGCCCATAGCGTAAAGAGCTTGCCCGCGAACGCGGACAAACCCACGTAGTCACCATAGTCCACGCCGTTGGCCGCCGCCGCGGCGTTCGAGAACCCGCCGCTCAAGCGCATGTTCGGCGCCCAGGTCGCGCCGCCGTCGGTGGTGAATGTGCCGTAGTATTCCGCATCGTCGTTAGGAATCATGTTCGTCCCGCCCGAGCCGGGCACGCCGTTGTCATTGCGGCAATCGTGAAAGCCAACTGCTACCGTGCCGGTTGTGGAATCGAGTGCGATGTAAGGCAAAAATTGGCTGCGCGTGGTCGCGTCGTCGTTCACGCGCACCGGCGCGGTCCAAGTCGCGCCGTCATCAGTCGACCTGCGCACGTAAATCTCGGTGTCGTTGTTCTCATTGACCGTCTCTTCCGTGTACACCAGGTAGATACGGTCGTTAAACGGTCCACCGGTCGCGTCCCACACCACCCCGGCCTCAGCATCGATCGAGCGCCCGCTCTGCGCCGGGATAAAGTCGAAGCCACCCACATTTGTGGTCGTAACGGTGATGCGTGCACCGAAACCGCCCACTCCCAAACCGTCTGCGTCTACGTTGGCGAAGATAGTCGCCGGACCCTGTCCACCAGTGGGGCTCTGATAGGTCACGATGACCTTGCCGCCGTTCGGACCGGGCCCGACAGCGATACCCCCGAAACTACCAGTCGCTGACGGAATCGCCTGTTGCGCGTTGAACGGTCCAAAAACACCGAGCCCCGTCACTGGCGCTCCACGCGCGACCATGCTTCCGCTCTGGTTCCAGTCGACCCAGACACTACCGTTGCCCACGGCGATCGAGGGTTGGTCAATGCTGCCGGTGCCCACGGTTAGCGGTGCACTGAATGTGGCGCCGCCGTCGGTGCTCACAATCACGTTGATTTGGTTTACGCTATTGTTGATGTAAACCAGGAACAGGTTGCCGAACGAGTCCCAGGCCGCCTGTCCGTCGCAGCACGCCACACCCGTGGCCACCGTGCCGCGCGTCCAAGTCGCGCCGGCATCTGTTGAGTACGCGCGGAAGATGCTGTTTGAATTGGTGTTCGAGGTGGCTACGAGGTTATTTGTATTGGTCGGGTTGACGTTGACGAAGCTCTCAGCCTGGTTGCCGGACGTGGCGCTGACGTTGACCACCGGCTCCGCACAGACCAACGGAACCAACAGATCGGTGGGTTTTGGTGCGCGCTCTGGGGGCTTTATGCATTTGCGTGTACCATCGGGCACATCGATGCCGCCCGTTGGAGCCAATATCTGCGCATGCAAGGTGCATGTGGCAGGCGTTAGGAACGCGAAAAGAGCGGCAAACGTAGTCAGGTGGAGGCGTGTGTTCATATGTGTATTTCTAGGGATGCGGCGGATTAGAAGCGGATTGAAGAGGAGTTGTAAGCGACGCGATTCTTCAACGATTTCGAAACGAATGTCGAGCCTTATTTTGAGTTCGAAGATTTTTCGCCAAGCAGTTAGGCGGATGTCAGCTTCCGGGCGTCACTCTTGTGCTTTTTACGACAGTATGCACTTCACGAAATTAGCCAGAATCAGCCCGGAGAGCGCCTGAATTAGTGCGCCAAAAGGGACTTATTTTTCCCGGCGCGACGAACGACAAATCAAGAGCGTCTTGCGGCGCAAACTATTATTGACAATTGAAGCGCACTCGGATGGAGTGAAAAGATGAAAACTCCACGATTCATTTTAGCACTACTTGCGTTGACTTTTGCTTTGGCTCCACAATCGCTTCCAACCGCATTCGCGCGGCCTTACCCAGGGAAATACAGTGCCAAACTGATTTCGCCGAAACCAGGGGAGGTTTTGGTTCCTGGACAAGTTGTGAGGATTCAATGGACGGCGGACTTTCCAGGCGTGGACCTGACGATGTGTGAGACGGAAGTTCTGCTTTCGCTCGATGGCGGCAGGACGATCTATATGATGCTTACAGAGCAGCGTAATCCAAAGATTCATTATTTCGATTGGACCGTCCCGAATGCGCCCACCAATGAAGCGGTGCTGGACATTCGCTTCGGCTGTCTCAATCTCTACCCGGAAACATCAAGCCTTCAGATTCAATCCACCTTTGTGATTGGTCCCGCGGTGAATTGATTTTCAATTTCTTTCGACAGCTTGTTCGGGAATGAGATGAGAGCCGTCTTCATTGCTCCCGCTCTTCGGTTGACCGCAGTTTGAAAAATGGATCCTGATCCTGTCCCATATGAAACTCCTGCGTAGCACAACACTTTCCATCGTCGCAACATTCGGCCTCCTGGCTGGTCCGGCCCAGGCGCAGGCACAAGTGACTAGTGGAGAAAAAAACAGCCCAGCTGCCGATGCATTATCAAGAGACGCCGCCGCAGCACTGCAGAAAAAAGCCAATGAAGCCCAAGCCCGGATTCAAGGAAACAAAGACGAGCGCGACCAGCTTAAGAGAGCTGTAAAGCTTAACGAGGTAGGTTTGGCCAAAGAAGTCCTCCTCAGAAACGGATTCACCGCCGAAGATTTGGAAAACGCCAAGATTACTCTACGGACAGGTGGAGGAAAGGGAGGCAAAGACGAAATAGAGATATCTGCGACCTGTTGTGGTCCTAAGGAAATCACAATTCAACGATCACTGGAGTACTTCACAAAATAGCTGTTGAAGAAATAGAGCCAATCAAGGCTTTTCAGTCGCGACTGGCTGGCTGCCAATCATCTCAATCCAAATCTTCCGTTGAAATCGATTCTCGACCGCTAACCTGAAATGTTTGAATCTGGAAATAAGGGAACCCGCGTTCCCGAAAAGTTTTGAATCTGGAATTCTGGTTCGTCGCTTTTCCTGCCTTCCTGCTTTCCTAATTAAGTTTGCATCAGGAAATCCGGAACCATTTTCCCTGAAAGGAAATGCTTCCTGCGTCCTTAATTTGATTTTTTCTGAGCGAAATGTTTCGCGTGACGAAAGTGACGACGGTATTGGCCAGGTGCGATTTTCAGGGTCCGCTGAAAGACGTTGCGCATCGAGTTGACGTTCCCGAAGCCGCATTCGCCTGCGATCATTTCCATGCTGTTTTGACTTTCTTCCAACCGACGGCGAGCTGCTTCGACGCGGAGGCGCTCGACAAATTTTGCGGGCGTGGTTTTCATCTCTTTGGTAAAAACTCGGGCGAAATTGCGCGGACTCATCGCGACGCGCTGTGCCAGTAGCGGGACGGTGACCGGTTTGTGCAGGTTGTCGAGCACCCATGCCTCCAAGTCGCGCAACGGTTTTCGATCGGTCATTTGCAGTGATAACGCGGCGCTGAATTGCGATTGGCCGCCGGGGCGCCGCAAATAAAGCACAAGATTGCGCGCAACCTGCAGAGCAAGGTGCGAACCGTGATCTTCCTCCACCAACGCCAGCGCCAGATCCATTCCGGCTGTAACCCCGGCAGACGTATAAACATTTTCGTCACGAATAAATATTGGATCGGCATCGACCCGTGCGCGTGGAGCTCGTTTGATCAAGGTTTGACACCAGTTCCAATGAGTCGTGGCGCGACGACCATCGAGTAAGCCGGCTCGGGCCAGGAGCATCGCGCCAGTGCAAACCGAACCGATTCGCCGGATTCGTCCGGAGATTTTTTTTAACCAGCGCACCGCTTCCGGTTTAATTTTATTTTGCTCGATCGCGTCGCCGCCGGCCACGAGCAGCGTATCGACCTTTCCGCGCACTTCGCGAAAGGTCCTGTCCGCGGTGATGCGCAGACCGCAGTTGGCAATCAGCGAGCGACCGGAAGAAATGGTCACGACTTCGACCAAGTAGATTGGAGGCGATCCAGGATTCGCCCGACTATGCATTTCCGACGCACGGGCGAAAACTTGAAGCGGCCCAACCAGGTCGAGAATCTCGACGCCCGGCGTCGCCACGAACACAATCCGCCTTGTGCTCGGTTCTAATGACGGTTTGTGATTCTCAAGTACGCGTTTCGATTTCAATTGGAGGAGCCAGATACGGCCGATCGGGGCGCGATCGCGGTGACAAATTTATCCGGCGCTGCGTCGAAAGTTTTCTTGTCGTCTTCCGAGCAGAAGTAATACGTCGCGCCCTTAAAGAGAGATTTCGGCGCGATCTTGGGGTCAACATCCATTCCGCATACCGTGCAAAGCGGGTGCTCGGGAGTTGAGACAAGCGACGTCGCGTACGCCTGGTTTGAATCGGGATTCATCCAGCCTTCTCCCTGATATTCCATGTTGTAGGCGGTCTTCCTGGCAACCTCGCGACCGTAATAGCGTTCGACCACGCGGAGCGCGAGATCGATTCCGGAAGAAAGACCACCGGCGGTTGCGAGATTTCCATTCTCAACAAAGCGCGCGCCGCGTTTGAGCTGAACATCCGGAAATTGCATGCCGAAACGTTCAAATGCCCCGTGATAGGTGGTCGCGGATTTACCGTTCAGCAGTCCGGTTTTCGCCAGAACAAATGCGCCTGTGCAAACCGACATGGTGACATCGGTGGTTTTCGAAGATTTCTTGATCCATTCCAAAACAGCCGGGGTGGGTGCACTTTGTGCGGGAATGACAATCACCTTCGGCGGTGGGGCGTTTTGAATCGTGTAATCGGGAACGATCTGCATTCCGCCGCTGGTGCGGATCGTTTTCTTCGTTTCGGCCACCGTATACAGACGGAAGGGCATTTCTTCGCTACCCGGGATATTGACGTCCTGGAAAACTTCCCACGGCCCGCAAAAATCGATGACGACCGCACCGTCGGAAATTAGAAAGGCGACCGGAATCTGCCCCTTGTCCGGCGGTTTTAGCGAAGTTTTGTCGGTCGCGACCGCGTTTGAATTGGAACGGGCGTCGGTTTTAACCGGAGCCGCGGTTGCGAACAATGCGCTGAGCGCCAGCAAACCCAGTGCAAGCAGGAAGCCGAATCGTGCGATTCGGTAAATGAACTCTATTTTATTCATCGTACGTGCATTCATGTCGCAATTTTCGGATGACAGATTGGTGGCAGCAATGACAACAATCACCATATTTCTGCCATGGCAGACTTCTTATCAACCCGTTTTGTCCCGCCTCCTTGGCGCCGGACTCGGGGTCGATTTCGAAAAAGTGAAAAGTTACGTCACGCGGGCGAAGTCGAACAGTTGACCGGTTACGCAGGAACACGCACTCGCACGCGCGCATACGAATCCAATAGCGAGTCGAATATTTGGGGTTATGAAACGACCGCTGCTATGTTTTGTCGTCACGTTGTGCGCCGTCAGCGTTGTGCGCGCCGACCCGACGATTCGGTCGTTGCAACAAACTCTCAAGGACCAGGGTTTTTACTACGGCGCCGTTACAGGCGACAAGAGTGCCGAGACGACTGCGGCGATTCGGCGTTATCAGATTCGCAATGGCTTGCAGGTGACCGGCGAGATTAACGAGGAGACGTCGCGCTCGATCAATTCGAGTTCGAATTCCGTTGCATCGGCATCGCAACCGGCTTCACAACCTGCCGCCATTCAACCCAACAGCGTTCGTCCTGATGCGAACTCACCCCTGAGTCAAACCTCGCCGCCGCCGTCATTCCGCCAAACAGATCGGCCCCTCCAAACCAATCCGTCATATTCGGCAAGCTTTTATCAATCCGCGCCGCTTCGGGTGAACCGCCGGATGATCGCCGGAACGCAGTACCAACTGATGAGCCGCGGATATTATCGCGGGCGCGTTGATGGAAGGTACGGATCTCGGACAGCTCTCGCCGTGCGCGCGTTTCAATCGAGCGCTGGACTTCCGCCGACTGGACGTCTGGATATGCAAACACTCGATGCGCTTGGGTCATCCGGCACGGATTTCGCTTATTTGGCGCCAAACCCGCGCCAGTACGAAACCTGGATGCCGGTGAGGAAGTTCAAACACGGCAAGTGGAAAGTGAAATGGAAGAGGCATCATCGTCCCTTCGGCGGCCAAGGTGGCGATGAAGACCGACAGGCAAGTAGTGAACCCGGGTGGAATACCTACAACGAATAGGCCGATTGTATCCGCCAGGAGCAACAGGAACGGTCGCTGTCGATCGCCCATAGGAGTTTGCGGGAAGACGCGCAAGAATCATATTGCGAAATGACCGACGAACGCATCCAGAAAATCAAATCAGCAGTTGAGGCGGCCGATCATATTTCGCCTGAGAAGAAGACTGAGCTTTTGGCGGTGCTCGCGAAGCTGAAACCCGCTATTGCCGAGGTTGCCCAAACAAGCGAGGAGGAGGCTGAGAGCATCAGCCGGTTTGTCGAAGCTTCAGCGCATGAAGTCGCTAGCAAAAAGGAACGACCGGAAAGTATTGAGAGAGTTTTGCACAAACTAAAACAAACCGTTGAAAAGTTCGAAGCCTCTCATCCGCAACTGACCGCGTTCGTCAGCGAATATTCCGCGGTGCTCTCCGGCATGGGAATCTAACTTCTGGCGTCGGAATCGACACGTTCATGGCGCGCGCTACCTTCGACGCATGCAGCCGAACTTCGTGAGTCTGCATTCGTGAAAACTTGAAGCAGCCAAGTCAGCGTTCCCCAGTTTGTCGAGAAAACGCGACCGAGAAAGAGAAATGTCGATCCGAGGGGGGCGTTCTCGCCGATGTGCGTTTCTTATTTGCGCGTTACCTCGAATGATTTCCTTTGGGCAGCAGGTAATGGGTAACGGTCCACTCGCCGACATTGCTTCCCGCCTGTAGTCCGTCCACGTTTGCCGAATGGAAGTGAATGCCGCCGTATATCCTGCTCACCCCTGCTTCTTCCGCTGCATCGAAGGGTGTTGAAAAGCTACGGTATACACCGGGTAGGAAATCTGAGCCGGTTGTGAAAGGCAGATCCTCTGTGCCGTAAAATAGTGGAAGCACAGTAGCGCCGGCCCCGCTGAAGGTACTATGGCCAGAAGTGTACTCGGGGAACGGCGGCGTCACGAGTAATGGCATCCAATTTAGTCCTGGTTCGGCAAAGGCAATCGCAGTCACCGGGCGCCAGAAATCGAAGGTGTACTTCGCGTCCCACGCGCAAATGGCAGCGTCGGCCATGGCGATGTTCAGGAGAGCAAACAATCTCGCATTTTCTTCGAGCGTATTGCCTTGCGCTGAGCCGATGATTTGAGCAATGCTGTTCCAGTGCCCGGGAGGCGTTTCAGTCCCGGCCCCATCGGCCCAGAACAAGGCGATTTCGGTCTGATCTTCTGTGCGTGTGGATCCGACAGCCGCGCCGAGCTCCTTGACCTCCTCGTAATCCGCAGCGTACTGCTGACTATTGAGAGAAGGGGGTCCTGGCGGTCGAAACTGCGAGCTACTGTTCATTGCAAATGGTCTAACAAATCCCCATTGCGGCAGCAGATAGGGCAGAAAGCCAGGGGGAGTGGGCACCCACACGCCGGGGCCGCTGCCACTGGGTGGAGGGACGACAGCATTGGAACCGTCGTGGGCCCGCACAGCGAGGATTATGTTTGCGACGAACTCACCCCATATGATGCCAACTCTCTTGGGCGGTCCATCGGGGATCCCGGCAAGAATCGCTGCGTGAAGTGCATCGAAGCTCGATCTGCTAGCCGGAAATAAATTCACCAGTGCTCGGTGCGCAGCAGCGCTGGCAGCGGCCACACGGGAAGCATTCCTCGGCACTACGCTTGGCACCAGATAGTGTTCATGGGTCCGCGCAATGCCGTTAACAGCGTCGTAGATTGAAGCATGAAGAATTGCGAGACTGCGTGAGGCAATGGGTGGCGAAGTGTTGCCGGCGCGAATCGCATCCAGTGCGGCATTGTTCCAGTCAGTAACAACATCGCCACGGGCGGGAATACCAATGACCGAGGCAAGATTAATGACGCTAATAAACGCTACGAAAAGCGAATGTCTGACAATCCTATGCATGACGGCTCGTCCTTAGGTAAATCGAATGACCTTCTTATAGGGTTCAGCAGGTTTTGGCGTCAAGCCTAATTTCTGATCCGCTATTCCGAGACACGAGCGGCGCCGGTCAAAGCATCGGCAATGATTTGGTCGATTTCGGTGGAGGAAATTCGCGAACCATATCGGTCAGATCTTTTTTCGTCAATTTGATCTTGAGAGAGGCGGCATTGTCGCGGACGTGTGCCTCCGTGCTCGCCTTCGGAATTGCGATCACGTCCGGATGGCGCAACACCCAAGCGAGCGCAATGCGTCATGGGATTGCGCGATTTTCTTTAGCGTCGCGTTTCTGAGCAACGCACCGCTGCGATCGACAGGCGAATAGCCATGGTCGGGATCTTGTCCGCATGGCTCCATGGGAGAAGATCGAACTCAATTTCGCGATTCTGGAGAGTGTACAGAACCTGATTTGCAGCACATTTACGATCGTGTTCCAGGCACAACAGTTCCTCCATCGTCGTCGACGTCAAAGTTTGAAACACCTCAGCGTCTTATTTTTCCGGCTGCGCGTAGTTTCTCGAACGCGGCAACAATTTCTTGGAGCGGCGGGGTTCGCTCGCGCCAGTGCAGAAGGTAAAGATCAATCGCGTCGATGCGGAGGCGCTTGAGACTACGCTCACACGCTTTTGGCAACCTATTGCGTGACGCATTATACGGATAAACTTTCGTAACCGCCAAACGCCTTCGCGTTGCCCGTGGATCGCTTAGGCGACAATATCCTCCGCCTCGCAGTCGCTGTACATCTCGGCCGTGTCGATCAAGCTCATGCCAAGCTCGATTCCCAAACGCAGCGCTGCGACTTCCCCGGCACGCGCATTCTCCCTTTCGCCCATGCCCCAGTTGCCCTGTCCGAGCACGGGGACGCGCTTGCCATCGGGAAATATGACGGTTTTCATGGTCGGGCTGAGAATCCCACGACTGGTAGTTCACAGCCCAATGGAGAGAATGCAAAATCATGTTTTGAAAATCACAAGCCAGTCTGCGTCAAGATGTTCGTTCTAGTGCTAGGTCGTTGTACACACACCTGGCTGATTCCCACACTAGCGTTGACCGCAGCAACTTGTCTGTCGGCGCAAACGGCAAATAAATCGCCAAACAAAGTGTCTTTCGAGATTGGTCCGGTGCCGTCCTGGGTTAAGCCAATCGAACCGGATAGTGATGTCGGAGTTGGCGCAGACAGTGCCGGTATGGTTTATCTGCTGGCTGATCGGCAGGAAAATCTTCAACGAAACGCGTTCTATTATCGTGAGGTGCGAAAGATCATCTCCGAAAAGGGAATTAAGAACGGCGCTGCGATCGCTGCTCGTTTCAATCCAACGTTTGAGGAGTTAATTTTCAATTCCGTTAAGGTCATTCGCGACGGAGCGATCTCCGACCGCCTGGATCGATCACGCATCGAATTTGTGCCGAAGGAAAAGGAGCCGGACCGGTCGATCTATGACCCATCGCTTAGCGTGCGAATGGTTCTAGACGATGTGCGTGTCGGTGATGTGGTTGAACTTGCATTCACGATCGAAGGCGCCACCCCCCTGAACCGCGGAAAATACAGCAAGGTTTACCTGGTCCAATGGGAAGCGTTGATCGTTCGCAATGTTTTGCGGCTGAGTTATTCCGCAGATCGCAAACTCGCGTTTCAAACGAGTAATGATGCGCGTGAGCCGACGGTCACCACAGCCAACGGTATAACTGAAATATGGTATGAAGACCATAATGTTCCGGGCCGAACGATAGAAGATGATATGCCGGACGATTACGAGCCACGTCAGCTGTTAATCGTTAGCGAGTTTCGGGGTTGGGCTGAAGTCGCAGAATGGGCGGCGGCACTATTCCACGCCGAACCGGCACATTCCCCTCAATTCAACGCCGAGATTAAAAAGCTTCAGGCCATCGTTGATGCCGAGCAGCGGGTAGTAGCCGCTTTGCAATTCGTCCAGGACGAAATTCGATACGTCAAATTGGGAGAGCGGCTCGGTGCACGCGCTCTTACGCCTCCGGATGAAGTGTTGCGGCGTGGATTTGCCGACAAGATGGACAAAGCGCTGTTGCTACTGGCCTTGCTGCGCGGCACCGACATCGACGCCGCACCGGCGCTGGTCAGCTGGTCGTATCGTGGCATGATTCGGAAACTACTTCCCTCGCCGGACCTCTTTGATGACGCCATCGTGCAAGTCCGACTTGGCGAACGGGCTTATTGGCTGGATACGGGTGCCCGCGCTCAGCGCGGACCGTTATCACAGCTTTACGTGCCGCGGTTTGGCTACGCTCTGGTGTTGCGGCTCGGCAGCGCTGATTTAACGCCGGTTGAACCGCCGCCTGGTTCATATCCCGTAAGGAAGATCGTCGAAACCTACCGCGTTCCTCCTCCAGACAAGATTGCTGAATTAGAAATAATCTCCGAATATCGCGGATTAGCGGCAGATCGCACGCGCGCTCTCTTTCGAGAGAATACGCGTGAGGAGATTCAAAAACATTATTTGGAATATTACAATCGCACGTTTCCGGATGCGAAATCGCAAAAGACGCCCTGGTATGAAGAGCTCCCCGGTGAAAATGCCTGCCGCGTGACGGAGTCATACATCGTGCCGAGGCTCTGGCAGCTGAATGACGAAAAGAGTCGCTACAGTTTGTATCTGCAACCGCTCGAAATGTATTCGGCACTCGGATCAACAATTTCTCCCCAGCGCCAGGACCCATTCAGGCTTGAATATCCAAACACTGTGATCGAGGAAATGAACGTTGAAATATTCGAGGATTGGCCGCTGAATGCGGAGGGCACGACTACAAACAACGAATTTTTCCGACTGCGTGATGAACTAAGCGGTAATGCATCCACTCTGCAATTTCGTTACTCGGTACGAGGCCCTGAAGGATCGCGCAGACGTTCCCGAGATCGAGAAATTCAACGAGGTAATCAGTAAGGCGAAAGACACGCTCGGCTACACGCTGCGATACCAGACACCGGAACAACTCAAGAAAGCGAAAAGCCTCTCCACATTCAACTGGGCGGTTGCCGCCAGTGCGTTCTGCTTCTTAGCCACGGCAGGCTTTTTGGCCTACAGCTATTTCCGCCACAGCAAGTTGGTCCAGCAAATGCCTCCGCCTGTCGATGCTCCGGCGCAGTTAAATGGTATCGGCGGCTGGCTTATTCTGCTGGCGATCGGCCAGATATTGCTTCCATTGCGTTTCGTCAAACCGATCTGGGACGTTGTCTCAGCAACGATCAATACAAGCTCCTGGCGCTGGCTTACCGATCCAATCGAATCCGGTTATAACGCTTGGTGGGCGCCGGCACTTCTCTTCGAACTTTTCTTTAATGTTGGAGCTTTTCTCTTTGCTGTGTTGCTGATGGCCTTGTTCTTCACAAAGAAAGCGGCCTGGCGGCGCGCATTCGCTTTGTTTTTGATTTTGTTTTTGATAGGGGCAGTGCTTGACACAGTTCTCGTGGATCGCATTCCTTCAGCAGCAGAGCCGGTCCTTACATCCGTGGCTGATCTTGCGCCTATCGTCCTCGCAGCAGCCATTTGGATTCCGTACGTGTCATTCTCAAAACGCGTGAAGGCCACGTTTCGATATTGATGCGCACAAGCGGAATCGCGCTCCCGCTTCGAAATAGTTTTTTCTTTGGAATTTAGTGCGCGATTGCGCCCAGTCTTTCCACCAGCGCCTTGCCTTTCGTGCGATCGTTGATCACGAATGTGTTGTTTTCGCCATGCGTTGACCACGGACCGCGGGGCACTTCTTTGAAATCTACGAACCTCCAGTCGGTGACGTCGGTTGGTTTCAACCCGAGGTAATCGCGCACGGCAGGTGAAACATCGAGGCCGGCGCCTTGGTTCAAGTTTGGTTTCGGCCGTTCATTCCCGAAGACGTATTGCCAATGATCGGTGCGGAATGGTCCGGCGTCTTCCCACTGCGCATACGCGGTTCGATTGCCTTTGCGGATCGCGATCCACCGGTCTTTACAAGTAGATACGGCGGGCCCCTGGTACGTTTCTTTAAACCACGGAACAACACGCGAGGCTTCGGGCCGATGACCCTCTCTCGCTTTATCATTGTAGGGGAGGGCGCAATAGAATGGATTGAGCCCTGGCGTGAATTTTACCGGAATGTAATTGCTGCGACGAGCAGGATCCGGGTCATCCATTCCGCCGTAATTTTTGGTCCATTCCTTGTCCCAGGAGCTCACCCGATTGGGAACTGGATTGTTGCCGGACGGTTTCTCGCCGATCCAGAAAATGGTCGTCACGATGTTGCTTTTCCAAGGGTAACGCTGTCCCGGTTGGAGCCGTTCCGCGGCCAACTGTCCGGGCGTGAACGCCAGTGAACTGATATCGAGCACACGATCGTCTGCTGGCTTCTCAGATTTTTTGCTGAACTTCGTTTTCGCAGGTTCTGCCTTCGAAGCGGCGCCATGCGCGAAAAGAGATGAGATGGACGAAAGCAGAACCGCAATCGCGTGAGTAAATTTTCCAGGTTTCATTTGTTGTGTCGTAACGCGGCGCAAACAGACGTTGTTACGTCTTATTAATTGATCGTGCA
Source organism: uncultured Verrucomicrobiae bacterium (assembly GCA_963803285.1). GTDB lineage: Bacteria > Verrucomicrobiota > Verrucomicrobiia > Chthoniobacterales > UBA10450 > Udaeobacter. The sequence goes on from CAWDMG010000009.1 coordinate 263,231, forward strand.
CGAGGACGCGGATGCGCGTCAGTCTGTGGCAATTACGTGCGCCTAAAAAGTGAGCCGTAATGTTAATGCTGCTCCGGCTGAGTCAACAAAAACTTCGAAATATTCGCACGCTGTAATCACAGTGCTTGGCCGGGTTCCTGAGTTAAAGAAATTTGCCGGGATTCAAAATTCCCTCAGGATCGAGCGCTTGCTTGAGCCGATGATGAAGATCACGCGCAACCTCACTCGTCGCTTCCGGCCACCACCGTTTTTTTGCCAAACCGATTCCGTGTTCACCTGTGATCACGCCGCCCCACGCCAGCACTCGCGTAAAAAGATCGTCGAGCGCGCGCGCGACCCTTTCGCGCACCTCAGCGTCCCGATTGTACCGGTCTGCCATGATGTTGACGTGAATGTTTCCGTCTCCGGCGTGGCCAAAGCAAGCGATCGGGAATCCATGTTTCGCCTGCAGCTTCTCGGCGAATTCCATCAGATCGATTAAGTGACTGCGCGGGACCACCACGTCCTCATTCAATTTCGTCAAGCCGGTAGCGCGCAGCGAGTTGCTGAACTGGCGGCGCAACGCCCAGAGCTTTTCGCAATCGGATTCACCGTTGGCTATCTGAAGCGCGTTTGGTTTTCTCATCTCGATCAATTCGCGAATGGCCGCCGCCTCGCTGCGGACGCTCTCTTGTTGCCCATCCAGATCGACGAGCAGATGGGCGTTTCCCTCGGGCACGATCTTTTCGCCCAAATCGCGCCGCGCGGCGTCGAGCGTTAAATGATCGGCAATTTCCACTGCCGCCGGTAGAAATCCCGCTGCAAAAATCGCCTGCACAGCCTCGGCAGCCTGAGGAGCGGTGGCGAATGCCGCGGACAAAGTCGCGCGTGCTGGCGGAAGTGGAAGCAGACGCAGCGTGATCTCGGTGACAACTCCGAGCATTCCTTCCGAGCCAACGAATAAACCCATCAGGTCGAAGCCAGTTTTGTTTTTGTGCACGCGCCCGCCAGTTTGCAGGACTTCACCATTGGCCAGGACGACTTCGAGACCGATGACGTAATTGCGCGTCACGCCATACTTCAAACAGCGCGGGCCGCCGGCGTTTGTGGCGACATTCCCGCCAATCGTGCAATCCTTCATGCTCGCCGGGTCAGGTGGATAAAACAATTTCTCCGCGCGGACGGCTGCTTTGAGCTCAGCGGTGAAAACGCCCGGTTCAACAATGGCGACTGCGTCGGTAAAGTTGATTTCCTTGATGCGATTCATGCGCATAAGCGAGAGCACAATCCCGCCGCGCGCCGGCACGCACCCGCCCACGTAACCAAATCCCCCTCCGCGCGCGGTGACCGGAACTTGCTCGTGAGATGCGAACTGAAGAAGCCTGCTCACATCACCCGTCGATTTTGCGAAGACGACAACTTCCGGAGGATGTGTTGCGAACCATTTATCACCGCTGTGCGCAGCGACCGTTTCCGGATCGTCCGCGACAATTCTGTGATCGAGGATTTCCCGGAGTTTCGAAGCGAGTTCCATTACGAGCAACGTCGCGCACGCCAGTTGTAGGGCAAGCGCTCCGCTTGCCAGGGTGGATCGGCTTCTCCTGAAGACGATGATAATCGCCGAAGGCGTAAATATTCAGGCGCCTAACGTCGGATTAACCGCCACGCGTTGAGACAACGCGTTCCACCTAGATGGCAATTCGATAATGCCGAGCCTGTTCCATTCGTGTGATAAGCGCTTCGGCTTTTGGAAAAATCACAGGCTTACTTGTCTCGGGACCGGCAAATTCCGTTATCGCATCCATTGAATCGAAGCGGAGTAGCGTGACGAATTCTACTTCGTCGGCGTCTTCGCGAACGAACAATTCCGCGCCGCGGTAACCTTCGATCTTTCGCGCGGCTATGCTCGGAAAAATCTCATCGCGCAGCAATTCCTCGTATGCTTTCGCGTCTGCAGGTTTCGTCCATCCGTGCCAAATGCGTGCAATCATGTGGCTAAGAGTAAGATTGAGAGGAAGAGGAAGAGATGGGGTCACATGCCCATTATCTGATATCCGCCGTCGACATAGATGACCTGGCCAGTGATGGCTGCGGCTCCGTCGCTGGCGAGAAAAACTCCGGTAGGACCTAACTCGGCGGGTTCGCAACTGCGCTTCAATGGCGCGCGTTCTTGATAATGCTTTAGCATGGAGGTGAACCCGCTGATTCCACGAGCGGCGAGCGTTTGCACCGGGCCGGCAGAGATACAGTTTACGCGGATTTTTTTCGGGCCGAGATCGTAAGCAAGATAACGCGCGCTGGCTTCGAGACTGGCCTTAGCCACGCCCATCACGTTGTAATGCGGGACGACTTTTTCAGAGCCGTAATAGGTCATCGCGACGATGCTACCGCCGTTGGTCATCAGCGGCGCCGCCTCGCGCGCCAGCGCGACTAACGAATACGCGCTGACGTCCTGCGCGACGCGAAACGCTTCACGAGTCGTGCTGACAAAATCGCCTTCCAACGCTTCACGCGGCGCATACGCCAGGGAGTGCAGCATTAAATCGACGCGATCGGTTTGCCCGCGCACGTTTCCGAAAAATGTTTTGATCTCATCGTCGCTCGTAACGTCGCAGGGAAACAGCGGAGTCTTTTCTCCGAACTCGCCGGCCAATTCTTCGACGTTTTCCTTTAGCCGTTCACCTTGATAATTGAAAATCAATCGCGCACCGGCCGCGGCCCAAGCCTTTGCGATTGCCCAGGCGATGCTGCGCTTGTTCGCGACACCAAAAACGAGCCCGATCTTTCCTGCCAAAACTTGTTCGGTCATAGAAAACGTAAAACCTTCCAGGGGTTACAAAGTTACAACTGTTCGGCGGATAGCAAACTGGCTGGGGAGCGCACGCGCCTCGCGTGCTGCGATTGGCGCCTCGCCAATCGCGGGGACTCAAGGCACCACTTGTTGGCGCATCTTGATTGAGTCGGCGGAAACAACCAATGAGACGTTCGTGGGGATTTCGGCGAGGGCACCGAAATCGGCACGCGAGGCGCGTGCGCTCCCCAGAACAAGCGAAACGCTTGCCCCGCAGCGATGCAACGCGATGGTAGCTGCCTCATGACCAGTCGACTTGCGTACGTCTTCGCTTTGCTTTTTTCAATTTGTGCGATTTCAGCTTTGCCGGCACAGGAAGCGTCTTCGCCTTCTCCGACAGCGAGCCCTTCTCTGAGTCCGCCGCAGCTTACTGAGGCGCTGTTTAAAAATCTCAAGGCGCGCTCGATTGGACCGGCGGTGATGGGTGGTCGCGTATCGGACATCGCCATCGACCCGCGCAATCCGTTTGTATTCTACGTCGGACTGGGACACGGCGGCGTTTTCAAAACGAACGACAACGGCGTTACCTTCCAGCCAATCTTCGACAAACAACCGATGCTCTCCATCGGTGCGGTCGCGGTTGCGCCGTCTGATTCCGACGTGGTTTGGGTCGGAACGGGCGAAGCCAACGATCGGAATTCATCGGGCTGGGGCGACGGCGTGTGTCGGTCCACCGATGGCGGCGAGACGTGGCAAAACGTTGGCTTAAAAGCGAGCCGCACCATTGCGCGCGTCGTGGTCGATCCAAAAAAAGCCGAGGTCGCTTACGTAGCATCCATGGGCGACTTATGGAAGGACGGTGGCGAACGCGGGTTATTTAAAACAATTGACGCGGGTAAGAGTTGGAAATTGATCCTCCATGCATTGCCTCCGCACGATGCACAGACGGGTTGTGGCGATGTCGCTCTCGACCCGACGAATTCACAGATTGTTTATGCGGTGCTGTACGCGCGGCGACGGACGCCGTGGAGTTTCACGTCGGGACCGAGCGTGACCGGGGGTGAAGACGTTGGCGGAATTTTTAAGAGCACCGACGGAGGCGCAACCTGGAAAAAGCTCGGCGGCGGTCTTCCTGGTCAAACTGGCCGAATTGGTTTGGCAGTCAGCGCCAGCAATCCAAAAGTCGTGATGGCAGTGGTGCAAAGTTACGAAGGCGGGATTGGTGCGCTTGACGATCTGCGCAGCAAAAGCGGCGGCGTTTTTCGTTCGGAGGACGGAGGCGAAACATGGAAGCGAATGAGCGCCATGAACCCGCGCCCATTTTATTTCAGCCAAATTCGTATCGATCCCGCGAACGACCAGCGCGTGTATCTGCTCGGGTTCGCGTTGTTCGTGTCGGATGATGCCGGAAAAAACTTTCGCGAGGATTTAACTGAAAAAACTCATCCCGATGATCACGCGCTCGCGATTCAGCCTGGGACTGTGCCGCCGCCGAAACCACCCAAGCCTGAAGAAAAAAACAAGCCACCCAAGCCTCAAGTGTGCCAGCGTGTGCTGCTCGGAACCGATGGCGGTGTATATCAAAGCTTTGCCGGTGGAAAAAATTGGGATCATCTGAACAAAATCCCGGCGGGCGAATTCTATCGGATCTCGCTCGACGACACGAAACCGTATTTCCGAATCGCCGGCGGCCTTCAGGACAATGAAAACTGGGTTGGACCCAGCGCTGTGCAGAGCAAGGAAGGGATTCGCAATTGTGACTGGACTGCGCTCGCAGGTGGCGATGGTTTTTATGTGCTATTCGATCCGACGGAACGCGACACGTTTTACGCCGAAAGCCAACAAGGCGAAGTGCACCGGATCAATCTGCAAAATGGCGAGATACGGCGTTTGCGCCCGCAACCAGCTGAAGGCCAGCCCCGCTATCGTTTCAACTGGAATTCGCCAATGATCATGAGCCAATATAAACCCAGTGTAATTTATCTGGGTGGAAACTACGTGTTCCGGCTGACCGATCGCATGGAAAAATATTCTGTGATCAGTCCCGATCTAACGCGCAACGAACCGGGCCGTTCAACCGCCGCGGGGAGCGGCGCAGAAAACTACGGTACTGTCTTTTCGCTCGCCGAATCACCGAAGCGGGCGGGGCTGTTATGGGCAGGCACAGATGACGGCCGGCTATGGGTTACAGAAAATGAAGGCGGCAAGTGGATGGAGTTGACGGACAATTTGCCTGAACCGGCGCGGGGCCAATGGGTGTCGCGCATCGAGCCTTCGCATGTCGATGCGAGTGTAGCGTACGTTGCTACCAATGGTTATCGCACGGGTGATGATCGTCCCTCGATTTTGCGAACGGCCGATCTAGGAAAAACGTGGCAATCGGTTACCGGCGATCTTCCAGCGGGCGACCCCGTCGAAGTCGTTCGCGAAGACCCGGTGAATCCAAAACTGCTTTATGCTGGCACGCATTTCGGAGTGTTCGCGTCGTTTGATCAAGGCGAACACTGGCTGCGGATTGGCGATGTCCCTTCGGTGCGCGTTGATGATATTCAGATTCATCCGCGCACATCAGATCTGGTCATTGCCACACATGGACGAAGCATTGCCATTCTTGATGACAGTATTCCGTTTCGCGAGTTCACTTCAGAAATCGCCGCAAAACCGGCTCACTTGTTCAGTGTGCGTTCCGTTACTGCCAGGTATCTGCAACCTGGATTTGTGGACTCGAATGGCAAAGGTGTTTACCGCGGTGAGAACCCGGCCGAAGGCGCGTTGTTTACAGTTTGGGTGCGCGAATTTACGGGCGACGAAATCAAGATCGCTGTTACCACAGCAAATGGACAACCAGTAGCGAATCTAAAGGCGCCAGGCACGCCAGGATTTACTCGCTTGAACTGGGATTTACGGCCCACCAAAGACGTCAGGGTAGAATACGGCGGTGAAAAGCCGGAGCGGTTTGTTGCCGGTGGTGATTACACCGCCGAGCTAACTTTCGGCAGCACGAAAATGAAACAAAATTTCCATGTCGATCTCGCCGAAGGCATCACGCCCCGGTGACGTTCGCGTCATGCCTGCAATTGGGATCACCGGCGGAATTTCAACGGGTAAAAGCACGTTCGTCGAATGTCTGCGTGAGCTTCTGCCGGTCGCAACATTCTTCGATGCAGACGAGGCGGCTCATGCGCTGCTGGATCAGCCGGAAGTGAAAAAACAAATTCAGCGTGAATTTGGCGCCCTGGTGTTTTCAACCGCAGGCGACTTGAATCGAACGAAACTTCGAGCCATAGTATTCGCCAACGCGACCAAAAAACGCGCGCTTGAGCGGATCCTTCATCCGCGGATTCGCCGCCAATGGAGGACACAGGCGAAAGGGCATCGCAATTCTCCCAAGTTTTTCTTTGCTGATATTCCACTTCTTTATGAGACCGGTGGCGAAACCTTTTGCGATCGAGTGGTGGTAGTGGCGTGTTCGCAGAAGGTGCAGCTGGCCCGTTTACAAAAACGGATGTCGGTCACAAGCGGCGAAGCTAAGCAAATGATTAACGCGCAAATGCCCCTCGAGGAAAAAATCGGACGCGCTGACCACGTCGTTTGGAACAATGGCGATCGAGCCTCGCTTATGGAGCAGGCGCGATTTTTGGTCGCATCATGGCAAGGGCAAACATGGACGAAAAAGCAGAGACATTGAGGTCACAGACGGAAACTGTAGAGGCAGACATCTCGGCTGCGGACGAACAAGACGCGGTCGACATGGCCGCCGAAAAGGAGACGCAAATGCCGGGGTCAACGCCCCCGGCTACAGTTCGCGCGCTTGAGCTAAACGAGCTACAGGAGTTCTCGGAGAAGAAACTCAAAGCGTTGGCGCGCGACTTGAATCTGCATCTTCATCCTGCGCGATCGCGCCATCAGCATATTCTCGATATCGTGCGCGCGGCAATCTCAGGTGGCGCAACTGTTACAGCGGAAGGATTCGTCGATCAGGTGAGCGATTCGTTCGCGATGCTGCGCTGGCCCAAACTAAATTTTCTGCCTGTTCCCGAGGATGTGGCCGTTCCGCGCGCACTGATTGAACAATACGATCTGCGGCCTGGGCAAAAGGTTGCTGGCAAAGTGCGATTGCCGGTGCAACGCGAGAAGTTCCTGTCGCTCGACAAGGTTACAACGGTTGAGAATCAACCCTGCGAGGAATGGAAGCAACCGACAGCGTTCGACAAGCTCACACCGCAATTTCCGCAGGGCAGAATTATCCTGGAGAACCCGAACACAAGCTCCATTTGTGCGCGCGCGGTCGATTTGCTGACGCCACTCGGTCGCGGTCAACGCGGCCTCATCGTTGCCCCGCCGCGAGTGGGCAAGACCATTGTGCTCAAGGAAATTGCGAAAGCGATTCGGGCAAATTATCCGGAGATTGTTCTTATCCTGCTGCTGGTGGACGAGCGGCCGGAGGAAGTGACGGATTTGCAGCGGGAGATCGATTGCGAGCTTTATCATTCAAACTTCGACGAAAATGTACAGCGCCATGTGCAAGTGGCGGAGATGGTGCTGGAGCGCGCGAAACGCCTCGTGGAAATGAAACGTGACGTGGTGCTGCTGCTCGACAGCCTCACGCGGCTTTCACGCGGGTATAATAATCTGGAGCCGGGCAAAGGCCGCATCATGTCGGGCGGCGTCGAAGCGAAAGCGCTGACTAAACCCAAGAAATTTTTCGGATCGGCGCGGAACGCGGAAGAAGGCGGCAGCCTTACCGTGCTAGCCACGGCGTTGACTGAAACCGGTAGCCGGATGGACGAACTGATCTTCGAAGAGTTCAAGGGCACGGGGAACATGGAATTGCATCTCGACCGTGGGCTGCAGGAGAAAAGGATTTATCCGGCGATTCACCCGATGCTCTCGGCTACGAGACGCGAGGAATTGCTTTATCACCCCGAGGAATGGGAGCGCGTGCTGATGCTGCGCAAAACAATGGCTGCGTTGCCTCCGCTCGAATCGATGGAGAAACTTATCGATAACCTGCACGTGACCAAAACGAACGCCGAATTGCTCTTAAGCGGATTGCGGTGAGAGAGATGGTACTCGCAAAATCTGCTTTCCACGATGTGATCGCGTCGGAGCGGCAGTTGGCCCATTTGATTTGGCAAATTCAGGCGGCCGATCGCGTCGCCCTCGATACCGAGGCAGACAGCCTGCATTCATACCGAGAAAAGCTTTGTTTGGTCCAGATCAGCACGCCATCCGCCGACATCCTGAGCAACGTCGAAGGACCCCACAGAACTGCTCCAACGGTAGCGTTACCGGATGGAAAGCCTGGCCTCGCCGCCTCTGGCGGCTGCGTTGCAGCCTCAACTTCGCTCGGAATGACCATCCAGTCGGTTTGCGATTTCATTGTTGATCCGTTGAGCAATCTTAACTTGGACCCGCTGCGCCAGGCATTGGAACCGAAAGAAATCATTCTGCACGCAGCCGATTACGATTTGCGGATGCTCCGGCGCGGCTTGAATTTCACGGCGAGCAGACTCTTCGACACAGTGATTGCTGTGCGGTTGCTTGGGATTCGCGAATTCAGTCTAGGTGCGTTGGTGAAGCGCTTCTTCGGTGTCGAGCTTCACAAACATTCGCAAAAGGCAAATTGGGCGCTGCGACCGCTCCCGCCGCGGATGCTGAAATACGCAATGGACGACGTGCATTATTTGTTGCCACTTGCCACAAAATTAGAGGAAGAGCTGGAGCGTGTTCACCGCCGAGAATGGTTTCGGCAATCTTGTGGCCGTGCCATCGAGTTAGCCGCTGCTGAGCGCGAACGCATCCAGGATGAACTTTGGCGCATCGCAGGAGCCGGCGCGTTCGATCCGCAGACGGGAGTAGTTTTGCGCGCTCTGTGGCAATGGCGGGAAACAGAAGCTGAACTCGCAGATAGACCGCCGTTTCACATTTTACAGAACCGCGAGCTCTTGAAAGCGGCGGAAAGTTTCACTTCGGGAAACGTTCCCGATTACAAACACTTTTCCGCTCGCCGGCGGCAGACGTTCCGCGAAGCAGCAAAAATTGCGTTACAATCGCCGCAATCGGAGTGGCCGGTCATGCGCCGCCGCTCCGGTTCTCGACCGACCGAGGAAATGCGTCGACGCGCCGATCAGCTGCGCGAACGGCGCGACAGATCGGCTGCGCAACTTGGGTTGGAGCCATCGTTCATTGCATCTCGCGGCGCCCTCGAGGCGATTGCAGCTGATTTTACGCGGGCAACGGCCTTGCTGGTTCCCTGGCAACGCGAGTTGATAGGATTGGAAGAGTGAATTTGTAGCCGGCATCGGTGATGCCGGTGGCGCTTGAGTAGCTGCTGGGTCCGGGATCAACGATCCCGGCTACAGGATTGTTACGGAATTACCAGCGCCTGACCGATCGTGAGGTCTTTTGGATCGCGAATATCCTTTTTGTTCGCTTCAAAGATGGCTTTCCAACGTTTCGGCGATTTATAAAACTTTCGCGAAATCGAGACGAGCGTGTCGCCCGATTGCACTACATAGGTTTGGCCTGCCTTCTTTGATCCGGCTTTCCTGGAGTCGATTGCGTTCAATTTCTCTGATGCCGTTCGCGATGCTCCGCGCTCTTCCAGTTGCTTGTGCAGCGTTAGATTTTCATTACGCAACCGCGCCGCTTCCGTCCGAGTGATGGCGGAATCTCCGGACAACGCCGTGAGCGCGGCGATCTCGTCGCGCTTGATTGAATCCCTGACGTCTTTTGCATGCGGCCCATTTGGATTTAGCGCGAGATAGCGCTTGAAATGGTGCAGGGCGCTCACGGGATCGTTGAGCTTGTCATCGTAAACAAGAGCCAGTTTGTAGTGGACCTCGGCACCTCGTGGGCTGTCATCCAGTGCGGCTTCATAGAGGTTTACTGCTCGTTCGAAGTCGCCCTGGGCTGATTTATTGTCTGCGTCCTGCATCAGTTGAGCGTATCGGGAATTGCCTACCCGATCGCACCCAGCTAACCCGCAAGCGACAAGCAGCGTGAGACAAAGCCAACTCAGATTCGCAGTTGCGGGCCGCAGTGGAAAAGAACGTGAGCGGGGAGGCTGAGGGTTGTCAGGGCAGCGCATTCTCGGCAATTTGCTTACTTGTGAGCGTGCGTGCACTTCAAATCTTTTTATCGCTGGCGACGTCGCTCCTCCTTCCCGCTGCGCCCGTGTATGCCACGCTTTCAACCGGTAACACTTATTCGATTAGCTTTGTCGATCTCGACGGCAATAAATTTTCGACGGCAGATGGACACGTCACCATCGTCGTGTTGACGACACCCGCGGATCGCGAACAGGCGCGAACAGTAGGTGACAGTGTTCCTGATTTTTGTCTCGGCACACCGGTTTACAGAATGATTACCGTTATTCATTTCACCGGCAAACACATGGCAATAGGGCGCCGGATGGCGATTGCGTTCATTCGGCACCGGGTGCGTGAAGAGGCAAAACGGCTTCAGGCGCGGTATGACGCGCGGAAAATCTCGCGCGATGCCAAGAGCGACATATTCGTCGTAACCGATTTTGACGGGACAATAGCTTCGCAGTTGGGTCAGCCCGCGGGAGTAAGGGATTTCTGCGTGTTCGTATTTGGAAAAACTGGGGAATTGCTAGCGCAATGGCACAGCGTTCCCGGCGCGGACGAACTCGCTGCGGCCCTAAAGAAATCTGATTAAACCGCGCGGCTTCAGCCCGTCGGCACCACCCAGGTGAAGCCGCGGCGTTAATCAGATACTCTCAGTATTTCGGCACGGTCGGGTCAATCAAATCCGACCAGGCATCAATTCCGCCTTCGAGATTATACACGTTGGCGAAACCCCGTTGCTTCAGCAGTCGCACGGCCTGTGCGCTGCGGCGACCACTGTGACAATGGACGATAAGCGTTTGCTCGCGGTCCAGTTCCTCTGCGCGTTCGGGGATTTCACCGAGCGGGATCAGTTTCGCGCCTTCGATTCGTGCGATCTCAAATTCGAACGGTTCGCGTACATCGATCAACTCGAACGCATCGCGCGTGGCCATTTTCCCTTGCAATTCCTGCACCGAGATCGCGGGAACGCTTGCGTCGTCCCGCAGGCCGCAAAACTGGTCGTAATCAATCGGCGCAAAAATTGTAGCATTTTCACTGCAAACGGGACAATGCGCATCGCGCCGCAGCTTAAGCTCGCGAAATTGCATCTTAAGCGCGTCGAAGTGCACTAGGCGTCCAATCAACGGTTCGCCGATACCGACAATCAGCTTGATCGTTTCAATCGTTTGGAGCATCCCGATGATGCCGGGCAAAACGCCGAGCACGCCAGCTTGCGCGCAGTTCGGGACTGACTCCGGTGGCGGCGGCTCCGGAAACAGACAGCGATAACAAGGTCCGCCCAACTGCGGAGCGAACACAGTCGTTTGACCTTCAAACCGAAACACCGAGCCGTAAATATTTGGTTTCCCCGCAAACACACAAACGTCATTCGACAAATAGCGGGTGGCGAAATTATCCGAGCCGTCAACAATCACGTCGTAGTCAGCCACAATTTTCACCGCGTTTTCACTCGATAAGCGGCACTCGTGTAACTCAACTTCGATGTCCGGATTAATGTCGCTTAGTCGGTCGCGCGCTGATTCGAGCTTGCTGCGGCCGATGTCTTTTGTTCCGTGAAGAATCTGCCGTTGCAGATTGGTGAGATCGACGCGGTCAAAATCGACGAGCCCAAGTCTTCCCACACCAGCTGCTGCCAGATACAGCGCAGCAGGGGAGCCCAAACCGCCGGCGCCAATGCACAAAACACGTGCCGCCTTGAGTCGTTTCTGTCCCTCAGCGGTCACTTCGGGCATGATGAGATGCCGCGAATAGCGTTGCAGTTCCTCCTTCGTTAGGCCTGTATCGGAGACCCTTTTTTCGGCGATGATACTCTTATGCATGGCTCGCCGTACGTTAGCACGGCTCCCAGGACGAAGCATGCCTCTACAACGAGCGGTCGAGCCCCGCGAGGACGCGGGCCTGCGGTCTGCCGAGAATCACTATTCGGTTACCGTGACCGAAGTTCCGACAGGAGCGTTTTCGAAAAACCTTGGCGCCATTTGTCCCGGCAAACGGATGCAACCGTGCGACGCGGCAAAGGGCGGGACGTAGCCCTGATGCATCGCGTAACCGCCTCTGAAAAACATGGCATACGGCATTCGCGCGCCATCGAAATGCGTTCCTTTCGGACGGCGGTCCTTTCGTGAGTCGATGTTTGACCTAACGACATTTCCGTAATCATCCACGTAATCGCCAAACAGGCTCGAGACGTGGTCCGCATTTTTCGAAATCACCGTATAACGTCCCGGCGGAGTCGAAAAGCCAGGCTTACCGGTGGAGACAGTTGTTTCGCCCACCAAAGTTTTACCTTTGTAAAAGTAAGCTTTCTGCTCGCCGATGTGCACGATGATCCGCGGCTTTCCGGAAACGCCGTCGTCGTCCCAGAAGCCGGCGGGAGCGGCGCGCGGATAGAGGCCCGGCTGATATGGTGTTGGGTACTCTTCGCAACTGGAAATAATCAGCGCTGCGAGCAGCGTGCCTGCAATTCTCAGTACTCGGGCATTATTCACAAAGCGGCGGATACTATTCAATGGGAGTTCACTCATTCAACTGTAAAGTCGCTTTTGGTCGGGCGGGTGGCCGCCTCTGAAAAGCGCCGGGTTTCAGCCGCTGAGGCAGAGCCGTTAGGCTTGGCTCGACAGAGCGAGTTTGACGCTTTACTCGCGTAGAAATACGCTCATGCCCATGACCACAGTGCAATCGCCAATCAACGTAGAGAACTGGATTAAAGAGAACGCTGATAAATTCAAACCGCCCGTAAGCAACCGATACCTTTACGATGGCCGAGATTTTTTCGTGATGGTCATAAAAGGCCCCAACGCCCGGAATGATTTTCACCTTGTTGATTCGGAAGAGTACTTCTATCAGCTCAAAGGCGACATCAAGGTGCGTATCCGCGAAGGAGATCGCATCGTTGATCACATTGTCCGCGAGGGCGAAACGTTTTTCATTCCACCGAATGTGCCGCACTCGCCCCAGCGACCGCCGGACACCATTGGTCTGGTTGTGGAGCGGCGCCGGCCGCCGGGTGAAAAGGAGCACGTCATTTTCTACTGTGAAAATTGTGGAGCGCTGGTGGAAGACATCCACTTCGATTGCAAAGACATCGTCGACCATTTTAGCAAGGCAATGCTCGAATTCTGGAGCGATGATGCGCGCCGGACCTGCAAAAAGTGCGGTAAGAAGGTAGAAAAAGCTCAGCCGGTAAAGGCGCTGTAACGCGTTAATGCAGGGCGTCTGCATCAGGCGCCTTTCGACATTGGCGTTTCATTAAAACGCCCTACAATTCCAGCCCGTGAAGATCGATCTGCACACCCACATTTTGCCGCGTGACTGGCCGGACCTCGACGCGAAATACGGCTACGGCGGTTTTGTGCGGCTCGATCATTACAAACCGTGCTGCGCGCGAATGATGGTCCGCGACCAGCTGTTTCGCGAAATCAGCGACAACGTATGGGACCCAACGCGCCGAATTGAAGAGATGGACGGGGAGGGGATCGCGCTGCAAGTCCTTTCCACAGTTCCGGTGATGTTCAGCTATTGGGCAAAACCGACCGATGCGCTCGATCTTTCCCGGCGACTAAACGACCACATAGCCGAAATCGTTCGGGATCATCCGACGCGCTTCGCCGGTCTTGGAACTATTCCAATGCAGGATGCGGATCTCGCGGCGGCCGAACTGGAACGCTGCGTCCGGCAACTCGGGCTGCGTGGTGCGGAGATCGGAACGCACGTCGATGCGAATCCGAATTTCGGACGCGTAGAAACTCTGAACCTCGATAACGCTGCGCTTCGGCCGGTCTGGAGCGCCGCCGAAGAACTCAATGCCGCGATCTTTGTTCATCCGTGGGATATGGCGGGCAGCGAGCGTATGCCGAAATACTGGCTGCCGTGGCTGGTCGCCATGCCAGCAGAAACGTCTCTCGCGATCTGTTCCATGATTTTTGGCGGTGTCTTCGAGCGGTTTCCGACACTGCGCGTCGCGTTTGCGCACGGCGGCGGCGCGTTTCCATTTACCATCGGTCGGGTTGATCACGCATTTCGCGTGCGCCCTGATGTGGTGGCGGCGGAAAACCGCACCAGTCCACGTCGCTATCTCGCTCACGACGGAATGCCAGCGCGGTTTTACGTCGATTCACTTGTCCATGACGCCGACGCGCTGAGGCTGCTTCTCAAATTGTTCGGCGCAGAACGGATCGCATTCGGTTCGGATTACCCTTTTTCGTTAGGCGAAACGCACCCGGGCAAATTGATCGAATCCATGAAGCTTCCGGAAAAAGAGAAAGCGCAACTGTTTTCCGGAACGGTGCGCGAGTTTTTGGGAATGAAATCGTGATTCGTTAAAGCGTTAAAGCGGTCGAGCAAAGTCATCCTGAGCATAGCGAAGCGGAGTCGAAGGACCCCGTGGCACTACCATAAAGTAATGCAACGGGATGGAAAGCCTGGCCTCGCCGCCTCTGGCGGCTGTGTTGCAGCCTCCACTTCGGTCGGAATGACAGAATTCACAGTTCGTGCCGGATTGCCCAGAGATCGTGAAAGACCGGCCTGAATAAGGACTCCTTCAAAAACGGCACACCCAGGGAGCCGCCCGTGCCTTTCTTCGCGCCGATGGTGCGCTCCACGAGTTTCACGTGTCGATAACGCCACTCCTGCAGGCCTTCGTCAAAATCAGTCATCAATTCGAACAGGATCGAGCATTCAGGCGAATTTTTGTACAAGCGCAAAATCTCTTTCTGCACTCGTTCGTCTGGTCCGTTCGGTTGCGTCAAATCGCGGTTCTTCAATTCGGCGGGAATCTGTGCACCTCGTGTTTCCAGAAAATCATAGAAATGATCCACCACCGTTCGTTCGCCGATCCGCTTTTGCAGCCGGTCCGCGCCCGGAAAATCCGGCTTCACGTGTGCGAGTGCGACGGAGCGTTTATAGCCAAGGAGAAACTCTAATTCGCGAAACTGCACCGATTGAAATCCCGACGCCGTTTCCAGCCGATCCCGAAAACTGGAGAACGACGACGGCGTCATCGTTTCCAGGATGTCGATCTGACCGACCAACGTCTTCATGATCGTGCGCGTGCGTTTGAACGAATGGATCGCGCCGAAGAGATCGCCTGCAGAAAAATCGCGTTTGATCTTTTCAAACTCATGGAGCAACTGCTTGAACCACAGCTCGTACGTTTGATGAATGATGATGAACAGCATCTCGTCGTGCTCCGCGGGCGTAGACCGCGGGTTCTGAAGTGTGAGCAGTTTCTCGAGATCGAGATAATTGGCATACGTCAGCGGCGGCATGAGCTTCGGATCGAATACTAGATGCTGAATGCGGGATGAGAAAGCGGGTTCTAAGTCACGATCTGCTGTCAACGCAGGTGACTCAGATATTCCCGATCCCACGCTGCCGGGATGCTCTCGCGAGCCGAGTACGGTCCCGGCTCGTACGCGCGCGAGGAAATGCCTTGCTGGCTCAACTCGCACACGTGCCAGTCTTGTTTGTTAACCATGTCCCAGAACGCAACGGCATCTTCCGGATCAAAATCGACGCGCTCAAATGCTTCCGGATTAAAAAACCAATCGCAGAAGATCAGTGTGCGGTCCGGTGACTGCGGCTCGAGTCGATGCACCATCACGTAATCCGGATGGAGACTCAGCAGCATGTTGGGAAAAATGGAGTAATAGAAAACGAACCGGAAATCTTCGTCGCCGAAATTGCCGACGGGTAAGGCGCAGGCTTTGCCGCTCATTGTGAGGCTTTTGTCGCTCGCGATCCGCATGAATCCACCTAAAAACGGTCCTTCGATCAGATCATTCTCCGCAGAGTCATAGGGTGAAATTTTCGACAACTCCGGATGCACGCCCAAGCAGTGATAACACTCCGAATAGTTTTGAAACATCAACTTCCAATTGGCTCGGACGTCGTACTCGATCCGTTTCGCCGAGCGCAGCGCTGCCAGGTTCCAGGGCGAAAATTTTCCAGCGATCGGCTCAAACCATTTCTCCAGTGACTTGTAGTCGCCTCGCTGTGTCGAGGCGTCTGATAGATTCAGGAAAATAACACCTTCCCAAAGACCAAGCCGCGCCGGCTTCAACGGATATTCAGCCTTGTTAAATCCCGGCGTCTCATCCATGTGCGGCGCGCCAAGCAATCGCCCATCCAGCGCGTACGTCCACGCATGATACGGACACTGAATCGCTGCGACGTGTCCGCTTTTCTCTTCGCAAAGTCGCGCCCCGCGGTGACGGCAAACGTTGTAAAAGGCGCGGATTGTCGATCGTTGGTCTTTCGCGACGATCAAACTTTCGCCGGCTACTTCCGCAAGGAAATAGTCGCCGGGTTCGGCGAGCTGGCTTTGATGGCCCACCAATACCCAATTGGTCGCGAATATCTTCTGCAACTCTTCAGAAAAAATCTCCGGTGAAACAAAATAGCGCTGCGGCAGCGTCTTCGCGCCGGGCTGAAAAGCCGCAGTCGTTCTGCGAAAATTCGATCCGTCTCTCGTTTGCGTCACAGGCACACTGCAAGCTGTATGCGCCATATGTTTGCGTCAACGCAGTTGTAGAGGCGATTGTCGCAAGCGCCGTCACATTGCAAATCGGCCGAAAATGAATTTACGCCAGCACTGCCTGGTGAAACTCGTACCAATCGTCCAGATTGTTCAGGTTCACCGCATCTTTTGGCGAAGAAGCGTCATCCGCAATCTTGCATGCGCCCAGAATCCCCTTACGCGTTTCGTCGTCATGATTGTAGCCGCGCACCGCACGCGTTGTGCTTCTCGATGGCGTCCTGATTTAACGATTTCGCGTTTTTCTTTACCCACGCCTCGAACTGCGGATAGGTCGGTTTGCTTTGCCGGATGTAGTCTCGGACTGCCTGCTCTTCGAGTCCGAGCGCGGCGAGCGTCATTGCGTCGAAACCTTTGCCGACACCGGGATAACCGGAAGCAAGTTTTCCCGATTCCTCCAGCGAGACCTTCTGCCACAGACGTGGAAGATGAACAACACCAAGTGGACCGGCAATGCCGGAACTGATCAATGGAACATATGTTTCAGCCATCGTACCAATTTCGGTAATCCTGCCGTGGACGAATTGCAAGTTCCCGCGTTGAGAAACGTCTGCTACGCTGGACGCGTAGCGTCATAATGTCATTCTGAGCGAAGCGAAGCTGTAACGCAGTGGACGAAGTTCGCGAGCCTGGCCTCATGCTTCGCATTTCGTTGCAGCGCTCCGCTCAACATGACAGCCATCTTTGAGGCGTTGCAGAGTGCCCTATTCGCTTCCGATGTCCGGCTTGGGCAGGGGAGAGGAGATTTCTACCTGGGTTACTTTGCTGTTGGGCTCGCGGGAGGCTTCCAGTTTTACTCTTTCGACCGGATCGGTCTGGGTGCTGAGAGAGAGGATCCTGGTGATCTTGCCGTTAACGTTGAGGTTGTTCCGGCCCTGACTAAGGTTCTTTTCCTTCACAACTGTTGCCGATTCCCAGCTGTCCGCCAGTTGCTCCGGCGTGAGCGTTGAGGTGCCGGTCTGAACGATTTTCACTTCCTCGTCGACCAGTTTTTTCGCGGGCTTACCTGCGGGCTTGAACTCCGGTGTGACCGGCGTCCAATCGGGGAACGCGACAGGACCGGGCGCCTCTAGCTGTTTCTTAAGCGCCGCCTGTAATTTTTCCTTCTCGTCCTTTTCCTCCTGCTCCTGTTGCGCCACTTGCTCTTTTGCCATTGCTTCCAAATCGGCAAGGTTTTTCCGCGTATCCCTCGAACCAGGGTTCTTTTGAAGGTCGCGCGCGTTCTTTTGCATTTCCTGCGCCTGTTTCAGTAACTGCTGTAGGTCGGGATCGTCCATCGGATTGTCGTCCTGTGCTCGGAGAAGTTGAGCGAGAAAGAGGCAGATCATTATAAGGAAAGAATAAAGACGAGCTGGTGAATGCATCACAGAACGGTATCCAGCGTGCTCGGTTAGCTGCAATCTAAATCAGACCACGCTCGTACCGAAAAAGCAGAGCGCGTGTTTTTTCGCGGATATTGGAGATCGCGTTTGACCGTCGAACGTAGGTTATCTGACTGGGCGAGCCTGCAGATGAAACAGCAGAAAGCGTCCAACGTCCAGCGCCGGGCGTTTCAGGTCGAACTTAATCCAAGCAGTGCGGGGTGGACTTGATGACACCCGGGAGATAAGACTCGAACAGCGTGGCGACGGCATCCAACTCCAGGAGAGCCCGAACCAAGTTCGGGACGTTCGGCGGCGTTTTTACGCCGAGCACCCTGACGATCCTCGGCGTGATCATGTTCCTGCGCTTCGGGCAGGTCGTGGGCGAGGCTGGCATCGTCCAGGCGGTGATCATCGTGCTCGCGGCCAAACTGATCACCACGCTGACTGCGCTCTCGATATCCGGGTTGGCCACGAATACGCGAGTGCAGGGCGGCGGCGCTTATTATCTGATTAGCCGGAGTCTTGGAGTCGAATCTGGCGGCGCTATCGGTGTGGTGTTTTTCCTGGCGCAGGCGGTGTCGGTGGCGTTGTACGTGATCGGGTTCGCCGAAGCGTTCCTGAATCTCTTTCCGGGGATCGGTCTTTCCGCGCGTGTCGTCGGCACAATTGTCAATGTGCTGGTTTTCGTCTGCGTTTACATCGGCGCCGGGTGGACCATCAAGGTGCAGTACGGCATTCTGGCAATCCTGGCGCTGTCGCTCGGCTCGTTTTATGCGGGCGCAATTCCCGCGGCGACACCGGAAACGTTGCACGCTAATCTCGGAACGGCATATTCGCCGGGCAGCGGCTTCTTCGTCATGTTCGCGCTATTTTTTCCGGCGGTCACCGGAATCATGGCCGGCGTCAACATGTCGGGCGATCTCGAGAATCCGGGGAAATCGATTCCGCGCGGGACGCTGGCTGCGATTGGATTTACCGCGCTCGTTTATCTCAGTATGGCGTTGCTCTTCGGCGCATCGCGTCCACGCGCAGCGCTGCTCAACAACAACCTGGTCATTCTCGATATCGCTGCGTCGCCGATGCTCATCAATGCCGGCATTTTCGCAGCGACGCTTTCCTCCGGGCTCGGCAGCATGATGGGCGCACCGCGTATTCTCCAGGCGCTGGCACGCGATGAAATTTTTCCACGGCTGCGCAGACTGGCGCGTGGGAGCGGACCCAATAACGAACCGCGACGCGCGACCATTGTAACGTTCGTTATCGCAGAGGCTGGTATCTTCTTTGGCAGCCTGAACGCGATAGCGCCGATCATCACGATGTTTTTCATGATCACGTACGGCATGATCAATCTGGCGTGCTTCTACGAATCGGTCACTCGCAACCCGAGTTATCGGCCGGCGTTCCGGCTCAGCCATTGGTCCACAGCGCTGCTCGGTGCTGTCGGTTGTGTGGCGGCGATGCTGCTGCTCGATCCTCTCTGGGCGGTGGTCGGGATTGTTGCGATGGCTCTATTGCAATGGCGAATCCGCAGCATGGAGATTCGCGCTGCGTGGGGCGATGTGCGCAGCGGCACGGCCTTTCAACAAGCTCGGCGCGCGTTGCTGAAGCTGGAAGAAGCGTGGTACCACCCCAAAAATTGGCGACCGATTGTGCTCGCACTAAGTGGCGGTGCGTGGCGCCGTAATCATCTCGCCCGATACGGCTCGTGGCTGACCGCCGGTCGTGGCATTCTTTTTCTCGCAGAAGTGATCGGTGGCGAGGTCGAAAACACACTCGAACGACGCGAGGAAGAGGAGGACAAACTGCGGAAATTCATCGCGGATGGAGACCTCGAGGCTTTTCCCGCGGTCGTCGTCGAACCAGATTTACTCGATGGCGTGAAATCGCTGCTGCAATGCTGTGGCGTTGGCGGCATTCGGCCGAATACAGTGTTGCTCGGCTGGGTGGAGAATCCGGAGCGGCGCGCGAGGTTTTGCCGCATTCTCCGGCTGATCCGCGATATGGAGCGGAGCATGTTGCTGGTTCACTGCCCGGAGGAAGAGAACCGTCTCTTCGTCGCGCCTCCGGGTTCCATCGACATCTGGTGGAAAGGCGGACGCAATGGCGCGCTGATGCTTTTGTTCGCCCATCTGCTCACGCTGAACCCGGCGTGGCGGAACCATCCGATCCGGCTGATCTTCGCCGTGCCCGAAGACGACGACGTTGCCAGGGCGAAAGAGCAGTTAACCAAATTAACCGAGGGCGCACGGGTGAAAGCTGCGCTTGAGATCGTGACTGGCACAGATGCGACCGGCGCAATGCGAGAGTGTTCGCAAAGCGCGGCGCTAGTGATGATGGGCTTTGAGCCGCCCGAGGAAACCGGCGAACTGGAAGCGCTCGATCACATGCGGGCAGACGTTGGCCAGTTGCCCCGCGTCATTTTCGTTTACAGCGCCGGCGGCCACTCGCTTAGCGCTTGAAGGGCCGCAATAGCAATAGCACCGCGAGTAATAGAATCGCGACCAGAGTCCCATAGACCGTGCGATCCTGCACACAGCCGCGGCGCGCCGCCTGGGCGTACGGAATTCTCGTGAACGTCACCATCGTGTAAAGCGGCAGATAGATTCCTGGCAGCGCGGCTTCCAAAAAGTGATCGAGTTTCTTTTTTGCGCGAAACGTCTTCGACGCCGTCTTGTCTCGCATCTCGATGAAATTCCCGATCGCAAGATCCGCGAGCGCATCGGCATTATCCTTTCGGCGACGAAAGTATTCGGCGAATGCGCGCTCGCGGTTCTCGGGAAATTCGTCAAGACACTCGTCCAGCACGACGCAATCTTCGAAGGCAGCATTCATCCCCTGGCCATAAAATGGGACGACCGCGTGAGCGGCATCGCCGACGAGGCAAGCCTTGTCTCGATAAAACCACGGTGCGCAGCGAATGGTCACGAGTGAACCCGTTGGATTATTCCGAAAATCGTCGAGCAAACTTGGCATGAGCGACACGGCATCTGGGAACTCCTCCGCAAAAAATCGACGCACATCGTCATCGGTCTTCGTCGTGGCGAAGCTGCGTGGCCCTTCAAATTCCCAAAACAGCGTGCAGGTGAATGACCCGTCGGGATTAGGCAGCGCGATCATCATGAAACTTTTTCGTGGCCAGATGTGAAGCGCGTTCTTTTCCATTCGCCATGAACCGGCCGGCCCGGGCGGAATGGTTAATTCCTTGTAGCCGTGAGCGAGATAACTTTCGTCGTATTGAAATTTAGCGATCTGGCTCTGCATCGATTTGCGCACTGCGGAGAACGCGCCATCGACGCCGATTACCGCGTCGCCCTGTGCGGTCACGGCCCCCTCTTCCGTTTCCAACTGGGCGCTCACTGACTCGAGATCGACCTCGGTGCATTTATGATTGAAATGCACGCGGACGTTTGGATAACGCTGTGCCGCTTCAATAACTGTGGTGTTGAGCGCTCCGCGTCCGATCGAATTAATACATTTTTTCGGATCGACATCGTACGGGCTAAAATGCAACGCGCCGGATCTATCGTGAATCATTCGACCGCGCATCGGGATCGCTTGTTGCAATGCTTCCTCGGCGATCCCGATCTGTTCCAGCGCGTGAATCCCGCGTGTCGAAATTGCCAGATTGATCGAGCGCCCGCCGACGATGTTCCCTTCGCGCGGGTCAGTGCGCCGCTCGTAAAGATCTACGTCGTATCCGCGCCGTCCGAGATATGCCGCGAGCAATCCCCCCGCCAATCCGCTGCCGATCAGAACAAGTTTTGCCACTCCCCAAGAATCTACGAATCAGGAACGCAGGCTGCAACGGATGTGAAGCCGCGTAAGCGACATAACTTCCGCCACCCAAAGGATGGCTTATACGCGGCGAAGCAACGGCCAGGCTTTCAAAGTAGGAAAAGCCGACAGTCCGGACGCCCGATCCATTTCACGGCGTCTGACACCGACGCCCTACAGTTCCTTGAAGGCGTCGCCCAGGTGATCGAGAACGTCGCGCGGCAACAGCGATTGCTCGCTCTGGTTGCCGTTAAAAATTGCGATCTCCGCTGCGCGGCCGCATAGCCATGCACCGACTCGCGCAGCGTCGTAAGGCGAGAGGCCTTGCCCCAGCAAACCGGCGCAAACTCCGGTGAGAACGTCACCCATTCCGCCGGTGGCCATGCCGGGAGTGCCTGTCGTGTTGTAGCTCAATGGACGACCGCGTTCAGCGACGATGGTGCGACTGCCTTTGAGCAAAAGTGTGACCGGAAAACGATCACAGAATTTCGTCGCTGTTTTGGCGCGCGACCGTTGCTCTTCGGGAAAAAGCCGTTTCATCTCGCCAGGATGCGGCGTGAGCAAACGTTTGCCTTTGCAGCGCCGGAGCACCGAAGTTTTTTCGGACACGATGTTCAGTCCATCGGCGTCGACCACCATGGGTTGTTTCACTTTTTCAACGAGCTCAAGGATCTCGGCTGCGTGCGATTTGCCAAGACCAGGACCCACGGCCCAGACGTCGACTTTCTCTTTGAGCAAGTGGCGGTACGACGCAATGGGCTTTACCATCGCTTCCATAAACGCCGCGCCGGCGACGATGTCGTAGATTTCTTCGGGAACAAATACTTCCACCAACCCTGCGCCTGCTCTGAGCGCCCCTTGTGATGCCATCAGCGCGGCGCCGACGAATCCCTTGGAGCCGGCTACCACGCCGATACGGCCAAATTGATTCTTATATGAGTTATATTTGCGTCTGGGAAACAAACCGCGAAAAGCTGCCGGGCTGGCGATAATTTCTTTCGGTTTCGCTCCCGGCGGCGTCAATTCATCGAGCGGCACAACCGCGATCCGGCCCACATAATTCAGCGCGCCGTCAGCGACGAGACCTGGCTTCGCGTAACCAATGGTAACGGTAAAATCGGCGACTACGCAGTCACGATCGGCCTTGCCTGAATCGGTATCGAGACCGGTTGGAAGATCAACCGCGAAGACGTAGGCGCCCTTTGTTGTGCGCAATTGATTGATGGCGCGACAGGCAGCGCGGATCGGCTCGCGCAGAGGTGGTTTTGCGCCGACGCCAAGCAAACCATCCAGAATAACGAGCGGAGCAGCAATACCCGGACACTCTTCTGTAGCGATTGTATTGTGCGTCGTGGCTGTCTGCTCTGTGGCGCCCGGCGAGAGTTCGATAAGCGTGGCGACCAGATCGGTATTCGCCGCTTCCGATGGCACAGCGCCCAGAATTTCAGGCGGTCTCCGGCACAAGTCTGCGAGCTTTTTGCGCGTGAGATCACTGCAATCAGCTTCTTTGAAAGCGAGACGCACTTCGATTTTCCATCCGCGCTGCTCTAAACACTGCGCGGCGAATAAGGCGTCCCCTGCGTTATGTCCTTTCCCGGCGAACACGATGCATCGACCGGGTTTCTGAAAAAATTTCGTGACCGCCTGAGCGACACCAGCGCCAGCTGCGTTCATTAGCGCCTCTACTTGCACGCCAGTAGCAAATGCAGCCTGTTCTGCCTCACGCATCTGCGCCGAAGTCAAAATTGGCAGGTCCAATCAACCCTCCCGATCTGATGACGCCGCGCGTGCTTTTGAGCTTGACGGTTTCGACGAGCTTTTCTTTTTTCGAGTGCTTTTCTTGGACGAACGTTTCGAGCGGCTCTTTTTGGACTTGGTGACCCTGGTTTGGTCGATGTACGGTTGCAGTGGGATGCTTTCGGCTGTCGCGACTCTCGTCGTACTACGGGAGCTGGCGACGGAATTGCGTCTGCTGACTCCGGCTGCAATGGCTTCGGCAAGTTTTTGACGATAAGAAGCATTCTGAGCGTACGCAGCTTCAGTCGGGTTAGTGAGAAAACCGCACTCGACGAGCACAGCCGGCATATTCGTCCTTCGCAAGACGTAGTAACCACGGCGACGCACGCCGCGGTTCTCTGACGGCGCCCCCCCGGCAACGTAATGATGAATCGCCGACGCGAGCGCTAGGCTGTCGCGACTGTAAAAATATGTTTCTATGCCGCTTGCTCCTCTTCGCGTTGCTGAATTGAAGTGGACGGATACAAAAATGGCATTGCGGTTTGAGTTGGCGATTGCGCACCGCGTTCCCAACGGAACAAAGACGTCGCTGTCCCTGGTCATCACCACACGATAACCGCTGGCTGCGAGGACACTTCTAAGTCGCCGTGCGACGTCGAGTGTCATCTCTTTTTCTGAAACCCGCTGTCCGGGAATCCCACCGCGATCATAGCCGCCGTGTCCTGCATCGATCACCACAGTTATGGGTGAACCGTCCCCGCCGGAACTGCTTCTCTTCGCTGCGTACGAGCTACATGCCAGAAATGCCATTAGACCGGCAGCTAATGGGATTCGCAAAGAATTCCTGCGCATCACCGGTCGTCGTTTGTGGGCGCCCCGGGCGGGCGTGCCGAAAGTTTTGGTGCTTTGGCTCCCGACCTCTGCGCAGGCGCTTCGGCCATGCCGCCGTGCACGGCTATTTCCCCACCCGAATGAACGAGGCGGGGTCGCGTTTTGGTTTCCATGAACGAAGAGTGCGTAAGCAATTCACCGTTTAGTCCGATGCGCGCATATGACCAGGCACGCGGAGCCGCGCAATGCAAAACATGCAATTGATTGGCGCGATCGATTTCCGCCTGCGGTTGCTCGAAAGAGATCGTTCGGCCTAACGAGTAAGTGGCATAAACGACGCCCGTGTCTTTGTCCTGCACTCGCACGTACAAAGAAGTGTGGTCAGGAAAACGATTGGTCATCAACGAATACGTGCGCACATCGCCGGATGCGCCCGCGCCGTCTGGAATTCCAACGGTTTGCTGCCAGATCGGCCGCGCGTCCGTGACCTCGAAGACTCGGGTACTGGAGTAGAAAAATTTTCCCAGATCCGCGAAGTAAATGTTCGTGCGCACATGATAGGCACCGAACTCCTGGACGGGATACAGCGGTGTGAGATTGATCTGGCGGGTGACTCTCTGCCCGGCTTGGATTCTCAAAGGCGCCTCCCGATTTGCACCGCTGAGCGGCGCGATCGGCTGTTCCTCGCTACCCGTAATCTCAAAGCCCAACCAGGATTGCCCATTCGCGTCGTGAAGTTCAATATCGCGTCCGGCCAGATTAGTGATGGCAACTGTCGCCACGACCGGTTCGTAAGCGATGTATTGCAATCGTTTGAACTTGAGATCCACCTGAACCTGCGCTTGTGCAGCGGCGGCAAAAAGAAAGACACAGAACCAAGGAAGAATGTGTCGAAGATTGTCTGTGTACCTCCGGCTGATTCGGACGCAAGCAACACAGCCTCGAAGCAATCGCGTCATCGTGCCGAGGGACTTTTCGAAGGAGGAAACTGCTGCAAAAGTCGCGCCGGTTCCGCCTGAACTGCCTGCAGGTCGTCGGCGTAGTAAACGCGAACGATGTAGCCGAGATATTTGCGTTGTCCGATGTCCGCGGAACCTTTTGAGCTGCGACTCTTTTGGCCGGGCCGAACTTTTGCCGCCGCCTCCGAAAGTGATGATTCGGATAATGCGCCGCTGGTCTTGGCGCGCACGTAACGTACGAGAAGCACCTCCGGATTCGTGTCAGACCAGTCGTGTTTCGACGTGAGCCATTCGTTGCTGACGTCGGCATCAGTGAGTTTGATGTCTTTGTCGTTCACAACGTCGTAAAGAAACACCAGGATTTTTACTTTGTTATGGTCGATAACGGCGCCTGGCTGTTTTTTTATCCCGATCTCCAGCGCGAGATTCGTTTCGGTTTCCGGATCCGGCGTTTCCTTGGTTTTGACGTCAGAAATCCCCATGATTGGACCGTCCGTATTACCGCCAACATCTTTGCTCGCGGATACGTCCGCTTCTGCTGGAGCGCCACCTGGCTCGACGGTCGGCGGAGCGGGAACTCCGACCTTCAAACGGCGGTCGGCCAAAGCATATGTTGCGCTATCGGACGGGCTGATTTGCTTGATTCTACGCCAGACATCATTCGCGCGATCGAACATTTGCATCGACTCGTAAGTCTGCGCCATCTCCTGGAGCACGCCAGTATTGTCCGGTTCGCTGTCCAACACTTCCTGAAAACGCGAGAGCGCGTTTGTGGTGTCGCCGCGTTCCCGGAATTCTTTACCTTCTTGCAGCAACCGATCAACGATGGATGGAGCGGGTGAAGTCACGGCTGTGGCTGGCGAAACGCTTGGCTGCTCCGCTGGTGGCGCAGGCGCTGAAGCCGATGAAGTCGCTGGGGCACGCGCGACGGTCGGCGTAACTGCGCGGTTCGCTCGCGCCCGGCCGACATAATACGATGTCGCAAAGAAAACTTCGGCGATGGCGAGGATTACGATCACACCGAGTGCGGCGTGAAAGCTCGGATCGATTTGAATAGTCCGTGAGAGAAGAGTCCGCATGGGGAAGATTAACCCAGTCTTGTAAGCGCGCTGTTACTAGCCTGTCAACAATCTGCGGATATTTGACCGCTAAAACGTCAAAACGTTAGAACGGTGAGCATCGCTTATCGTGTGATATCGTCCTGGCTGAGCAATTTGAATCCTTCGCCCATAAGCACGGAGGACGCGCAATCTGTGTCATCCACGTGCAGAGCGATCGCAGAAAAACCGCGTGGACGAATTAGCAGCGGGTAAGCGAAATGCACATTGACCTCCGCCATGACCAATGCTGCGAGCAGTTTTACCAGTTGGGTCGCCACTTCTTTCATCTCAACTACCACTACCTGGCTGACGCCGAAACCAACATTGTTTTCTCGAAATAACTTCTCCACGCCTTGCGGATCGCTCGCGATGATCCGCGCAATAGCCGAGTCGGTGGATTCCGAAACGCTGAGAGCGACAACATGCGTGTGGTGTGTGCTAAGCAACTTCACAATTTCCAGCATCGCTCCCACTTTGTTCGGCAGAAAAACCGAGAACTGCTTCACCAGCGGCCCTTCCAGCTTGGAACTCGTTTGCGGCAAATTAGCAGTCATTTGAATGATGGCAGCGCGACGGAGGCTCGTGTTACGCGCGCCAGCCCGAACTATCTCATTGTAGGTGTTTCGTTGGCAAACCTAATATGTTGGTTTGGAGGGTTAAAGCTAGCACCTCGAAGACCTCTTCACGATTTAACGTGGCGAAGCACGTGTCGCGCCTTACATTCGCTGTCCGAATATGGAAGACGAAAACGAGCTGATCGCGCTCAGGCGAAAGAAGCTTGAGACGCTGCGCGCGAAAGGCATCGAACCGTTCGGCGCCGGTTTTGATGTTAGCGGCTCGATCGCCGAGGTGCGCGAGCAATTTAAAGAAGGTGAAACGCGTCATGTTGCTGGCCGCATCACAGCGCATCGCGACATGGGCAAAAGCCACTTTCTCGACCTGCGCGACGCCACTGGCCGCATCCAAATTTACATTCACGCGAAAGAGGTTGGCCCGGAATTGATCGAGCTTTTCCGTTTGCTGGACATCGGCGATTTCATTGGCGTGGAAGGGACATGTTTTGTCACCAAGAGCGGCGAACCAACAGTAAAAGTCCAAACATTCCGGTTGCTTGCCAAGACGTTGCGGCCGCTTCCGGAAAAATGGCATGGGCTACAGGACATCGAAGCGCGTTACAGGCAGCGTTATCTTGATCTTCTTACCAACGAACGTTCGCGCGCGGTGTTCGAAAAAAGGATCGCCATTGTGCGCGAAACCCGGCGCTTTTTCGAGGAACGCGGCTTCGTTGAAGTGGAGACGCCAATCTTACAAACGATAGCCGGAGGAGCGGCGGCCCAACCCTTCAAAACACGCCACAACGCACTCGGCGTCGATCTCTATCTGCGCATTGCGCTGGAGCTCTATCTGAAACGTTTGCTGGTCGCCGGATTCAACAAGGTGTTCGAAATCAATCGCAACTTTCGCAACGAAGGGATCTCGAGAAAACACAATCCGGAATTCACGATGCTTGAGGCATACTGGGCCTACGCCGATTTCGAAAAGGTGGCGAATCTTGTCGAAGAATTGGTTTGCTATCTCGCCGAGAAAATTGACGCCCTCGATGCTGCAAAAATGGAGGGCGGAGCTCCTGTGACGCCGGTAGCGCATATTGCTGAGGCTCGCGGGAGCTCGCCCCTCCAAATCCAGCATCGAGACGCTGACGGAAACGTCACCCGCACGATCAATTTGAAACGGCCGTGGCGCCGCGGGCGTTACCACGATCTGATGCGCGACGTCGCGGGCAAGGATTGGTTTGAGCTCTCACCCGAGCAGAGACGCCAACGCGCAATGAACGAGTTCAACCTCGAAATTCTGCCGCAGCTCGTCGGATTTCGAGGTGACGCAGCATGTGTTCGAGAAACTTATCGAAGAGAAAACGATTGATCCGCTGTTTGTGACGCATTGTCCGAAAGAGCTTGTGCCACTTGCAAAGCAAAACGTGGAAGACAGCTCGCTCGTCGACGTTTTTGAACTGATCATTAACGGCGCGGAGATCTCGCCAGGTTACAGCGAGCTGAACGACCCGGTTGTGCAACGTCAGCGTCTGCTCGAACAGGCTGGCGAAGAAAGACAAAACATTGACGAGGAGTTTCTGCTCGCTCTCGAGCACGGTATGCCGCCGGCTGGCGGTTTCGGGATTGGGATCGACAGGCTTGCAATGATGCTCACCGGCGCGGAATCCATTCGTGACGTGATTTTGTTTCCTTTGCTGCGACCCAAGAAATAATGTGGGAGGGGCCTTAGAGTCCCGACAGTCGCGGCACTAAGGCCGCTCCCACATTCACGGCGGACTGGAGACCGCCGCTCCTTGTTCTATCATTAGCGAATGCGGCGAATAATTTCATTGCTGTTTTTGATCGTCTGCTCGTCCGCCACAGCTGTCGTACCCGCGAAACCCCATCGCCACGTAGTGGTCGTCGTGTGGGACGGGATGCGTCCGGATTTTGTGACCGAGCAGAATACTCCAACGCTTTGGAATCTCGCGCGCGAAGGCACTACTTTTCGAAACCACCATGCGGTATATCCGAGTGCCACGATGGTAAATTGCACGGCCATAGTGACCGGAATTTATCCCGGCAAGAACGGTATCATTGCGAACCATGTCTATCGGCCGGACATCGATCCTCACCACTCAATTGATGTCGAGCTGCCGGCAGTAGTGAAGAAAGGGGATGAGGTGTCCGGTGGGAAATACATTTTGGTTCCAACGATTGCCGAGCTAGTCCAGCACGCAGGAGGGCGCACGGTAATTGCTTCTGCAAAAACTGTCGGGCTTTTGCTGGACCGACAGGCCGACGTTGGGACTGCGAAAAATTGCGTCACGCTGTTCGCGGGCAAGTCGCTCCCGGCGGAGATTATCCCTTCCATTACTGCACCGCTTGGTCCCTTTCCATCTGGCCATGTGCAACAGGACGCCTGGACAACAAAAGCGATGACCGATTGTTTTTGGAAAGACGGTGTGCCGGCCCTTTCCGTGCTTTGGTTAGGCGAACCGGATCTTACACAACATGAATCCGGACCGGGAGCGCCGGCGGCACTCGCTGCGATCAAGTCCGCTGATGAAAACCTCGCGGCGGTGCTTTCGGCGTTAGATCAACGAGATGCGCGCGGAAGAACAGATGTGTTTGTTGTGTCCGATCACGGCTTTTCCACGATCAAGCGGTCGGTTGACTTGCGAAGAATTTTGAATGACGCCGGTTTCACCGCTAAGATTGAAGAACTAAGAATAGCAAAGGACGGCAACCAGAGTGCTGGCGGCACACGCGATAAGACCGAATTTAACGACCAACCAAAACCTGGAGACATCATGCTGGCCGCCAACGGTGGCAGCGTTCTTTTCTATGTCGTCGGACACGACAAGAAGCTCATCCGTCGCCTCGTTGAATTCTTGCAGCAGTCGGATTTTGCCGGTGTGATTTTCACGAAAGAGCCGATGGAAGGGACGTTCGGTCTCACGCAAGCGCTGATTCAAAGGGGTGATGCGCCGGATGTGGTGATGGCATTCCGCTGGACCGATTTACAAAATCAGTTCGGCGTTACGGGAGAGATTGACGCCGATTGGCAACGAGCGGCCGGGAAGGGGACTCACGCCACGCTCAGCCGGTTCGACATGCACAACACGTTGATCGCAGCCGGGCCGGACTTTAAACGTGGTCAAACGGACGATTTACCAACAGGCAACGTGGATCTTGTGCCGACAATCTTGCAGATTCTTGGAATCAAGGTGTCACATCAAATGGACGGCAGAATTTTGTCCGAAGCCGTGGCCGCGCCCACATCGCTGTTGCCAGCGCCCAAACCGGAAGCCAAATCAATCGAAGCTAGAAAAGATTTTCCATCCGGCACGTGGCGACAAACACTCAAAATCTCACGCGTCGGTTCGACGATCTATCTCGACGAAGGCAACGGCGCCTTTGTTGCGATTGAGCCAGCAGCTAACGAATCACAACGCAATCGCTGAGCGCATCGCTTCAATCGGTGCTTCGCGATTGAACCAGAGCGAAAATGACAGTGCCCCTTGATGCAGCAACATTGACAAACCATTCGCGCCGCGCGCGCCGGCTTCATCGGCTGCACGAAGCAACGCAGTTTTCGATGGGCGATACACGCTGTCGAACACGATGTGATGCGGCGCGAGCAACCGCGTCGGAATCGGTGCCGGATCGCTAGGGTTCATCCCCAACGGCGTGGCGTTGACGATCAGGTCGATGTCTGGAAGTTGCGCGCGCACTGCGGTCTCGTCCCATCCCACGGCTTCGAGCCGCGCGACAGGACCAAGTACGCGTGCTTCGGCGAAGAAACGCCGCAACCGCTCTACAATCGCGCTTGCCTTTGCCAGAGTGCGATTGACCAGGACCAGGCGCTCACAATTTTCCAACGCGCATTGCCAGGCTATGGCGTGGCCGGTGCCTCCGCCGGCACCAAGGATCATCACTCGCAGATCGCGCAAATCGATTGAGAACTCGCTGCGAACTGCGCGAGAAAATCCTTCGGCGTCGGTATTCGAACCGATCAGTTTTCCATCGCACAAACGAACTGTGTTTACTGCGCCGCAACGGCTCGCTGATTCATCAGCCACGTCGAGTTGCGTCAGCCCCGCGATCTTATGCGGCACGGTGAGATTGATCCCAACAAAATCGAGCTCTCGCAGAAAACGCAGTGCTGAGCGCAATTCATTCGCCCGGACGTGAAACCGGGCGTATTGCATGTTGATCTCGAACACGCGCAGCGCCGCATTGTGCATCTGCGGCGAAAGCGAGTGCGCCACCGGGTCGCCGAAAACACCCAGGCGAATCGGCGGATCGATCTCGCGCGTGATTTCGCTCCAGCGGTCAAGATCGGCGAGTGTGTAACGATCGGTAGTCTGTTTTTGTTCGTTCACGCGGCTGAGTAGCGTCATCTGTATAATTTCCTTACGCAACGGGGGAGCGCGAGCATTCTGCTCGCTCTGGCTGGCATTTTGCCAGCCAGCTCCTACCGGCGATGATTGATCCTCCGGGCGGTTAATCGCAGCGGCACATGAG
Source organism: uncultured Verrucomicrobiae bacterium (assembly GCA_963803285.1). Taxonomy (GTDB): domain Bacteria; phylum Verrucomicrobiota; class Verrucomicrobiia; order Chthoniobacterales; family UBA10450; genus Udaeobacter. Next base: position 294,461 of record CAWDMG010000009.1, read on the forward strand.
CAATCCGGCAACATGCCGGATCAAGCGAGCAACATGCTCGCGCTCCCCAAATGAGCGCCGACGAAGGTTGTTGATTTGCGCGTTTGCCGATAGCTTTATGATTACAGATGACGAGCGATACGGAAAGACCATCAGATTTCATCCGCGACATCATCGCGGAGGATCTGCACACGGGGAAATACAAGCAAATCATCACGCGTTTTCCTCCCGAGCCGAATGGTTATCTGCACATCGGTCACGCGAAATCGATCTGTCTCAACTTTGGGATCGCGCGCGAGTTCGGGGGCATCTGCAACATCCGCATGGACGATACCAATCCGACCAAAGAGGAAGCAGAATACGTCAGGTCAATCATGGCTGACGTGCATTGGTTGATCGACGGCTGGGCAGACAAACAACTTGGCGGCGCGCCGTTCTATGCGTCGGATTATTTCGGTCGGTTTTACGAGTATGCAGTGGAACTCATTCGCAAAGGCAAGGCGTACGTTGATGACATGACTCCCGAGGAAACGGACGCATATCGCCGTCTTGGAAAGGCCAGCAGCTTTCGCGACCGCTCGGTTGATGAAAATCTCGATTTGTTTGCGCGAATGAAAGCGGGCGAGTTTCCCGATGGCGCGCGGACGTTGCGAGCAAAGATCGACGTCAACGCCGCGAACGTCTGGCTGCGCGACCCGGTGCTTTACCGGATCCGGCACGCAGCGCATCATCGGACCGGCGACAACTGGTGCATTTACCCGATGTACGACTGGGCGCACACGCTCAGCGATTACATCGAAGGGATCACACATTCGATTTGTACCCTTGAGTTCGAAGTGCACCGACCGCTTTACGATTGGATCCTCGACGCGCTCGAAATTCCGGAGCCGCGTCCGCATCAGTACCAATTCGCGAGGCTCAATCTGACGTACACCGTGATGAGCAAGCGCAAACTGATCCAGCTCGTAAACGATAAGCTCGTCAACGGTTGGGACGATCCGCGTATGTTGACCATTTCCGGTTTGCACCGGCGCGGCGTGACGCCGGGCGCATTGCGCGCCTTCGCCTACAACATCGGCATCACGAAGTATCCGAGCATGACCGATATGGCTCTGCTCGAGCACGCGATGCGCGATGAGCTCAATCGCACTGCAACGCGGCGCCTCGTCGTGCTGCGACCGATTAAAGTTGTGCTGACAAATTATCCGGAGGGAAAAGTCGAAGAACTCGATGCGATCAATAATCCCGAGGATCCAAATGCTGGAACCCGAAAACTTCCATTCGGCCGCGAGCTTTACATCGAGCGTGACGATTTCATGGAAACGCCCCCGCCGAAGTATTTTCGGCTTCGACCGGGCGGCGAGGTGCGGCTGAAATACGCTTACATCATCAAGTGCGAGGAAGTGGTGAAAGATGACGCCGGCGACGTGATCGAGTTGCGATGCAGCGTCGATCTGGACAGCAAATCAGGTGGGCTGACTGCAGGCCGGAAAGTCAAAGGGACGATTCATTGGGTGAGCGCGGCGCACGCAATCGACGCGGAAGTCCGATTGTATGATCGGCTTTTCACTGTTGCCGAGCCGGATTCCGCCTCCGCCGAAGCCCCCGGCGAGACAGGGCCGCCGCGCGATTTCAAATCATTCATAAATTCAAATTCGCTGGAAGTGGCGAATGCAAAATGCGAACCCGCAGTTGCGAATGCGCGTCCGGAAGAACGCTATCAATTTGAGCGCCTCGGCTATTTCACACTCGACCCAGATTCGACGGCGAAAAAACAAATCTGGAACCGCACGGTCACGTTGAGAGACACTTGGGCCAGGGAGGCGAAGAGATAGGGGAGCGCGAGCATTTTGCTCGCATCATCCGGCATTTTGCCGGGTGTACTGCGAGCCGCCGTTTCACGATCTGATTCACGGGTACAGGGCGGGCTGGCAACATGCCAGCCAGAGCGAGCAGAATGCTCGCGCTCCCCTCAAAACCTCGCCAGCGCTCGGTCGATGCGCGCAAGCACCTTTTCTTTCCCGAGAACTTCGAGCAAGTGATACAAGCTCGGACCCACGTTACTGCCAGTGGCCGCGAGGCGTGTGGGGTGAACAATTGCGCCGAGTTTTACGCCGAGATTTGCAGCGGCAGTTTTTAGTGCAGCTTCGATTTCCGCGGCGTCGAATTTCTCGAGTGCACTCAAGGTGTCACGAATGACTTTAAGCCGCGGTTTGTTTTCAGGAGTGAAATACTTCGCTGCGCTCTGAGGATTGTAATCAAAATCATCAGTGAAGTAGAATCCGCAATAAGCTGGCAACTCGTTGAACGTGTTGATTTTTCCTTTGCACGTTTGCAACGCGGCGTGCACGTATTGCTCCGGAAAATTGTCCAGCTTCACCCCGCTCGACTTCAGCCTCGCGACGGCTAATTCGTAAAATTTCTCATCGCTGAGCTCGCGCGCGTATTCGCCGTTTAACCAATGCAGTTTGTCGGGGTCGAACGTGGCCGAGCTGCGGCCGATGTTCTTTAAATCGAAAATCCGAATGATCTCGTCAATGTCCAACTTCTCACGGTTGTCCTTCGGCGACCAACCCAGCAGGCAGAGGTAGTTCCGGACGGCCGCGGGAAGATATCCGCGCTGGATGTAGTATTCCACGCGCGCGCCTGCGTCGCGCTTGCTCATTTTTGTCCCATCGCGGTTGAGAATAAGCGGAATGTGCGCGTAGTGCGGTGGCGTCGCGCCCAACGCGCGAATGATCTCGATGTGCTTTGGCGTATTCGAAAGATGATCTTCGCCGCGGATCACGTGAGAGATTTTCATCTCGAGATCGTCAACCACGTTCACGAAATGAAAGATCCAGGAGCCATCCGGGCGCCGGATGGTCATATCCGGGTGCGTGGCGGGATTGCTGAGATCGAAATCGATTCGGCCGCACACGATGTCGTCCACGATGACGTGCTCGCGCGGCGAACGAAATCGCAATGCGCCCTGATCCTCGAAAATGTGACCGGCGTCCTGAAGTTTATTCAAGTAACGCTCGTAAAGTTCTGTGCGCTCGCTCTGCAAATACGGTCCAAAATCGCCACCGACGTGGGGGCCTTCATCCCAATTCAGGCCCAGCCATTCCAATCCTTCGTAGATGGCGGCCATCGCCTCCTCCGTGTTGCGCTTCATATCGGTGTCTTCGATGCGCAGCACGAATTTTCCGCCGTGATGTCGCGCGAACAACCAGTTGAAAAGCGCGGTCCGCGCCCCGCCGATGTGCAAATAACCGGTAGGCGAGGGGGCGAAGCGAACGCGGACGTCAGAAGCCATTAATTGTCATCCTGAGCGAAAGCGAAGGATCTCGCAAATCCTCGATTACATGTGAGGTCCCTCGCTCCGCTCGGGATGACGAGCTTGCTTACACATTTTCGCAGATGTTGTAGCCGGTTCGCTGTGCGAAGCGCTCCCGATGTATTTCCATCTTGCAAGCAGCTCGTCTTGCAGAGACACGGCTACGGCTTACTCCATAAAAATTTTCCCGGCACGGCGCCGCGCGTGTCGATTTTCCGGAAGATTCACTTTTGCGATTCGAGCGTCACGATCGGCGAGCGAACGAACGCGCTCGATCGCGTCGAATCCAACGTCAGGGACGTTTTGCGCCCGCAGCCATTTCAAAAGCGCCCGCCGCTGAAGCGCGATTGGCAACGCACGAAGCTTTACGACGGAGAGCTCTGCATGTGCCGAATAACGTAGCTCGCTGTCGATCCATTTCTCTTCTTCCGCAGCAATCATTGCTGTTCGCCAAATGTTCTGGCGGATGTTGCGGCCAAGCGTTTTCTCCAGATACGGAATGATCCGATGTCGAATCCGATTGCGCAGCGGGGTGAGGTTTTTGTTCGTAGCATCCTCGCGAAATCTCAGCCGGTGCTCGCCGACGTAATCGTCGATTGCTTTGCGCCAGACACACAGAAACGGCCGCACGATCGTTAGGTCGATGCCGTCGATTCGCCGTGTAGAAATTTCCTGCATCGCGGCAAGGCCGGCGGTACCGGCGCCACGAAACAGATTGATAAGAAAAGTTTCGACCAAATCGTCGGCGTGATGCGCGACGAAGATCGTTCTGCAGTTTCGTCGCCGTGCGGTTTCCGCAAAGAATGTGTAGCGGGCTTCACGCGCCGCAGTTTCGATCGATATCTTCTGTTTCTTCGCGAGCGCGCGGATGTTTGCAGAACCGAGTTCAAATTCAATGCGGCGGGCCGTTGCACGCCGAGCGCTTCGCTTGCCCGTCCGCGCGCCTGGCAGGCGGAGCGCATTCCCTGCAGGTTCCTGGTTGTAGCGCTCGACCAGCCTTTTCACAAACTGCGCGTCGGCATCGCTCGATCGTCCGCGCAATTGATGATTAAGATGGCAAACGGTCAGGTCTTTGTAACCCAGACTAATTAGCCAGTGCAGGAGGGCTACCGAATCGCGCCCGCCGGACACACCGATCAGATAGCGGGCATCGGGCGAAAAGTCGCGGGTTACTCGCGAGTGGGTGCCTAGTCTCTCCATGAGTGCTCTGCTGTCATTCTGAGCGGAGCGAAGCTGCAACGCAGCGGACGAAGTCCGCGAGGCCAGGCTTTCAATCTCGGATCAGTTTCTGCCAATGCTTGCCACGGAATCGACCAGAGATGTTTCGCTTCGCTCAACATGACAATTATTTGAATCCAAATCACGAGCCGGCGGCATCCAACTTTCAAAACCAATCATGAACAATCAACAACCAACAGACAAAGCGGGAAGCTCCGCGGCGTCTTAAAATTATGAAAACCGATCAAACATTATACGGGATCCTGGCTGGCTCGGAAGAGAAAGGCCGGGGCGGCGATGGAAACAGCGGTCTATGCCACGTGCATTTTGAGCGTCGTTGCCGCGATTTTCCAATTCGTCGGGCAACCGACGCCAGATCCGTTCGCTGGGTTCGACCCGGCAGCGCAACCCGTTCCGGTTGTTTCACACGCCGTGCAAGCAGTGTGGGAGACGAAATCCTGAACGCCGTGGCGAGATACGGCGAATAAGACAGGGGCGTCGCGCTGCGCCGAGTGCCGAAGCTTTCGGCGTAGCGGGACGTCCTTATCGCGAATCGCAACGAGTGTTTTCAAGCACCGACAGCGTCGGATTTTACTTAGGGGAATTGGCTGGCTACTTGAGGTCGGATTTGACAATGAATGAACGTTCATTCATTGTCGCAAATCTATGCCGCAACCCCACACAGATTCAGTTCCAGATCGGCGCTCCCAGATCCTCGACGCAGCCCTTGTTTGCTTCGCCAAGCGCGGTTTTCACCAAACCAGCATGCACGACATCAGCGCTGAGGCCGGGATCAGCGTCGGGTTGATCTATCGCTATTTCGAAAACAAAGAGGCGGTCATCTCTGCAATGGCGGACCGCCACAAGAAAGAGATTTCCGAAATGCTGCAACGCGCCAGGCAAGCGCCGACGCTGCTTGAGTCGCTCGAAATCCTGTTTACCGCTCATTGCTGTGAAGAGGAGACGCGAGTGGTCTCCGCATTCGTTGTAGACCTGTATGCGGAAGCGTCACGAAACCCGCGCGTCGCCGATTTGGTGCGCGACGTTTTGCAAACCGCGATGGCCGGTGTTACCGAACTGATCAGCAGGGCGCCGGAAGCTCGAAATACGACGCGCGGTGGTTCGCCAATCGAAGTGGCGGAATTAATTTTTGCTGTGGCACGCGGAATGTTGATGCTCGATGTGTTGCGTCCACAGGAAATGACCGCGACGGAGCGGCGCAACCGACAACTGGAAGTGACGCGGAAACTCTGGCGCTTGTTGTTCAAACCGGAGGCAGAACTCGCTTATGCATGACGTAGCAAGAGCCGTTTCAACCCGCCCGAAGCAGTCGAACGCGAAGCCGCGCCGCAAAGGCGTCGTTATTGCAATAGCCCTGCTGGTGACGATATGCGTTTTTGCTTTCGGCATCAAAGCTCTGCAAATCGGCAAGATGATGAGCACACCGCAGATGATGCCGCCGACGACGGTAGCGAGCATATCGGTGAAAGAGGAAGATTGGGCTCCGCGCCTGACAGCAGTCGGATCAGTCAGTGCTGTCCAAGGCGCCGTCGTTTCCGCAGAGCTCGCCGGCGTTGTGAGCGAAATCAATTTCGAAAACGGTGGGGAAGCAAAAAAGGGCGAAGTGCTCATGAAACTCGATGCGTCGCAAGAGGAAGCACTTTTGCGATCTGCAGAAGCTGAAGCGCAACTGGCGCAGACGGACCTCGAACGATCCCGCGATCTTGCCATGAAGAAGGTGGTTTCCAGCGCCGAACTCGACTCTGCCCAATCCAAATTCCGGCGACTGAACGCAGTTGTCGATCAGGTGCGCTCCAGCATCGCGAAGAAGACGCTTATCGCGCCGTTCGATGGCCAGCTCGGAATTCGGCAGGTGAACGTTGGGCAAATGATTAACGCGGGCCAACAAGTGGTGCCGCTCACTTCACTAAACCCAGTCTTCGCCGATTTCGCCTTGCCGCAGCAATATCTTGGTCAGTTAACACCGGGCTTGGAGGTGCACGTGACGACAGACGCCATTCCCGGCCGTGTGTTCAATGGGAAGTTGACCGCAATTAATTCGATGGTCGATTCGAGCACGCGCAACATCACGCTGCAGGCGACGCTGGACAATTCCGATCATGCGCTGCGACCGGGAATGTTCGCGAAAGCGGAAGTCATGTTGCCCGAAAAACACAAGACGCTTGTCGTTCCGGGATCCGCAATTTCCTACGCGCCGTTCGGCGACTCGGTTTTTGTGATTGAGAAAAAGAAAGACGAAAAGACCGGCAAAGAATCGCAAGTGATTCGACAGCAATTTGTGCGCGTCGGTGAAGCGCGCGGCGATCTCGTCGCGATTACGCAAGGATTGAAGGCCGGCGAAACGATCGTGAGTACGGGAGTTTTCAAACTGCGAAACGGAATGACGGTGACGATCAATAACGATCTGGCACCGAACCCGCAGGTAAATCCGCACCCAATCGATTCGTAGCAATCGAAGAGCGACATGAAATCCTTCACTGACCTTTTCATCAAGCGCCCGGTGCTGGCACTGGTGGTTAGCTTTGTGATCCTGATCGCCGGTTTGCAGGCGATGCGGACGATCAACGTACGCCAATATCCGCGCAGCGACATCGCCTCGATCAAGATAACGACAGTTTATGTCGGCGCCGATGCTGAACTCGTTAGGGGATTTATTACAACGCCACTCGAGCGTGCCATCGCCGCAGCTGACGGAATCGATTACATCCAATCGCAAAGCTCTCAAAGCACCTCGACAATTACCGTACGGCTGAAACTGAATTACGATGCAAATAAGGCGTTGTCAGACATCAGCTCGAAGGTGGATGCGATCCGGCGCGATCTGCCGCCGGACGCGGAGATTCCGGTATTAGAAATTCAATCAGCTGATTCACAGACCGCCTCGTGTTATTTAAGTTTCACTTCGGACATTCTGCAGCCTAACGAAGTGACCGATTATCTCGTGCGACTGGTGCAGCCGCGTCTCACTGCAGTCGGCGGCGTGCAGAAAGCGGACATTCTCGGCGGCCGCACGTTCGCGATGCGCATCTGGATGAAACCGGACCAGATGGCTGCGCTAAACATCAGCCCGGCCCAGGTGCGCAACATGCTTGCGCGAAATAATTTTCTCTCGGCCGTCGGTAGCACGAAAGGTTCGCTGCTTCAGGTCAATCTGACCGCAAACACCGACCTGCACACGGTGGATGATTTCAAAAAACTGGTCATTCGCCAGGAGAAAGGAAATCTCGTCAGGTTGAGCGACATCGCGGACGTCGAGCTCGGCGCGGAAGATTACAACACCGAGGTGCGGTTTTCGGGACAGAAAGCAGTCTTCATGGGGATTTACGTTCTGCCGAATGCGAATGCGGTGGACGTGATCAAACGCGTTCGCGCGGAGATGGAGCAAATCCAAAGGGAATTGCCGGCCGGAATGAAAGGCGAAATCGCCTACGACGCTACGGCTTACATCAACGACGCCATCCACGAAGTCGTGAAGACATTGATTGACACATTGCTCATCGTGATGGTCGTAATCTTTTTGTTCCTCGGCTCGATCCGCTCGGTGGTGGTGCCGGTCGTCGCGATTCCAATTTCGCTGATCGGCGCGCTATTTCTCATGCAGCTATTCGGGTTCAGCCTCAACTTGCTGACACTGCTGGCGATTGTGCTTTCCGTCGGATTGGTGGTCGATGACGCGATCGTCGTTGTCGAAAACGTCGAGCGTCATATGCGCGAAGGCATGTCGCGCATGAATGCCGCGCTCGTCGGCGCGCGCGAATTGATCGGGCCGATCATTGCGATGACGATCACGCTGGCGGCGGTTTATACGCCGATCGCGCTCCAAGGCGGTTTAACCGGCGCGCTCTTTCGCGAATTCGCGCTGACGCTTGCTGGCGCGGTTTTCATTTCCGGCGTCGTCGCACTGACGCTTTCGCCGATGATGTCGGCACATCTCTTGCGCGACGGCCACGCCGATAAGGGATTCAGTGGGGTCGTCAATCGAACGTTCGACCGCTTCCGGGATTGGTACGGAAGTCATCTCGATCGCACGTTGAATGCGCGGCCGGCCGTCTACATTTTTTGGGCGGGCATTTCACTCCTCGCGCTCCTTGATGTTCGCAACGATTCCGAAATTTGGGACGAAGGAATTGGCGCCGAAAGAGGATCAGGGAGTGATCTTTGGAATCATCACCGCTCCGGCAAATGCGACCATCGACGACACGATCCGTTACGCTGATGCTGCTGGAAAAGTCTTTCAGAACATCCCGGACACGCGGTTTACGTTTCAACTTACATTCCCGGACAACGGATTCGGCGGAATGGTTTTGAAGCCGTGGGGCGTTCGCAAAACTCCGACCAAGGCCTACCTTCCGCAAATTCAGGAAAAACTGGGCGCGATTCCCGGCATCCAAATGTTTCCGATCATGCCGTCGGCGCTTCCCGGCGCTGATAATTTCCCAGTCAGCTTCGTGATCACCTCGACCGCCGACCAGGAACGCATTCTCGAATTCGCGAAACAGATTTTCGCGAAAGCAATGCAGGCGCATATTTTCCAATTCGGCGACATCGATACGAAAATCGACCAGCCTCAGGCGCAGATCAATTTCGATCACGATAAAGTGGCGGCGCTCGGCCTCGACATGCAGCAAGTGGGCGCTGATATCTCTGCGAGCATCGGCGGCAATTATGTCAACCGGTTCAACATCGAAGGGCGCAGTTACAAGGTGATTCCGCAAATAAAACGCGTCGATCGCTTGAATCCGGAGCAGTTGAAAAATATTTACGTCAGCGGACCGAACAACCAACTCATCCCGCTGAGCACGGTCGCTTCCATTAACCACAAAACCGTCGCGCGTTCGCTCAATCGGATGCAACAGCTAAACGCGGTCACCATCAGCGGGGTTCCGGCCGTTTCGCTCGATGCTGCTCTGAAATTTCTGCAGGATGAGGCAAACAAGATTCTGCCGAAAGGTTACGTGCTCGATTACACTGGCGAGTCGCGCCAGTTGCAGACCGAAGGCAGCAAGTTTCTTGGGCGTGTTTTTGCTTTCGCTGGTGCTAATCTTTCTCGTCCTGGCGGCGCAGTTCAACAGCTTCCGCGATCCTTTCATTATTCTGTTGGGATCAGTCCCGCTCGCCATGTTCGGCGCGGGTCTCTTCATGTTTTTGAAAATGCCCTTTGGGCAATTCTTCACAGATCGTTGGACTACGTCCTTCAACATTTATTCGCAGGTCGGTCTCGTGACGCTGGTTGGTCTCGTTTCGAAGAACGGAATCCTGATTGTTCAGTTCGCGAACGAGTTGCAACGGCAGGGTCTGACAAAATTGGCGGCGGTCGCGCAAGCTGCGCGCATTCGTCTGCGTCCCATCATGATGACGAGCGTTGCAACGGTCGCCGGTCACTTTCCACTCACGCTCGTAACCGGCGCGGGCGCTGCGGCACGAAATTCGATCGGTCTTGTGCTTGTAGGCGGAATGACTATCGGAACGATTTTCACTTTGTTCATCGTTCCGTCGCTCTACATGCTCATCGCAAAAGAGCATCACGAAAAATCTCTCATGGACGTGGGCTGGGACGACACGCCCGAGGATGTCGATCTCACACCTGAAATGGCGCCCGCTCTCGCGCCAGACGGGAACGGCAACGATTGGAAAAAATAATCAAGGAACAACGGCTTGCCTGCCCGCCGTAGCCTGGCGGAGGTGGGGCAACCGTAGACAACCACCGACGGCTGGGAGTTGTCCTTTAAATGAAAGCCCGGTGAGTTGCTCCCACCGAGACTTTGTCTTTTTAGGACTCCCCCGAAAATTAGCCAGGCCTTCGCGGCCGAAAGTTCCGCTACGGCCACAGCTTACGGGGGACAGTTTTAGCGGCTTTCTCTGCCAAAGTTTCCACGAAATTCAGCAAGATCAGTTGAGTGGCTGATTTTCGTGACGAACCACGGCTCGGGTGCGAGTGTCGTTACTGCCTGCTCCTGAATCGCCTTTCCGATCGGCGTGGGCCCGAAGGCGATCGAGTGACCGGCCTTCGCGACGGTAATGTAGTTTTGCCCTCTGTTTTGGCAGAGGAACACGCCTTGTTCACCTTCGAGCAGGCTGGCGAGATCCAGTCCGCTTACCGGTACATTAATTTCTAGTTTCATTTGCTATAGCTCCCTTGTTTTGATTTCGTGTTCGTTTCAATCCCAGAGTTTCGTGCACCACTTCGTAGTCTCCAGGTAACTTAAGTTTCTAATTTTCGTTGGGCGATTCGTTGAACATTCCGGTGATAAGGCGTAGTCTTTATTTACGCGCTTATTCGCGCGCGGGGAGGGGCGCACGTGAGGGGAAACAGCGGGCTTGTCAGAAAGCGTGAACTGGTGATCGGTCCGACGTTGGAAAAGCCTCTGCTCAAACTGCACCGCACGATGGACGTCAAGTCGTTCTGGAAAGCTGTTCACCGGTTGCTCTCTGCTTCAATCGCGTATCACTCTGTCGGCCTGTTGCTTCAGCAGAACCCAAGTGCGCCTGTAATCGCGAAATGGACGCGATTGATGCCTGACGATTTTTTTGCGGCAAAGGCTCTCAAGCGTTGCGCCATGCAACGGCCACGCAAAAAGTTGCTGCGTTTTGACAGATTTTTTCCGCACTCGCACCAGCTTCTTAAGATCAGGCTTTTATCGCCGCTACATGGCGCCGCAAAAATGCGCCTACGGCGTCACGCTTCTCTTTTGGAAAAAGCAGAGACTCATTTGCACCATAGCAATTCTGCGCGCGGCGAAGCAAGGCGATTTTTCAACGGCGGAGATGAAATTGCTTCGGCAACTTTACCCGCAATTTCTGGCCGCACTTCGCGGGGTCGAATCGCTGGAGCGCGAGCGATGCGTGCGAGCGGATTTTGAAGAAGTCCTCCGGGGTTTGCCGCTTCCCACGATAATTTTGCGTTGGAACTTGAGCGCGATTTACCAAAACAAAGCCGCCCGCGAGTTCTGCGCACTATGGGAAAAAGGACCCGAAGAGGCGAAACGAACAAAAGCGAGTTCGCCGATTCCTGTTGAGATTTTGGATCGATGTCGCGTGCTCAAGCAAGAATGGATGGATGCGCGACGTCAAATGCGTTCGGAGCGACGGACGGATTTCAAAGAAGAACAGGTCAGTCATCCGCGACCCCGCATTTGCGGGCGACGATTCAACTCAAGCAGCTCAATTCCGTCGGCGCGGCGGGACCACATTTTCTGATCGCCTGCGAAGATCGTTGCCGGAACGGGGAACAATCCGGACGACTCAGGCTTTTCCGATTGCCAGGCATGGCCCGCCTCACACGCCGCGAAAGGGAAGTTGCGCAACTCGTTTGTGAAGGACAAAGCAACAAGGAAATTGCTGAAAACGCCTGCTTGAGTTTGCCGACGGTAAAAAAGCATCTGCACTCGGTCTTTCGCAAACTCCAAGTGCCCAGTCGCACGCGACTCGTCGCGTTGGCTGCATGATTGGTCAGTAACGCACGCGGAAGAGGTACAATCCTGCGGCTGGCGCGACGAAACGGTCAGAGCCGACTTTGCCGGAGTGCAGTCGCGAAGTGATTTCTTCGATGTGCATTTTGCCGAGCGCACATTTCACCAGCGCGCCCACCATCAGCCGGACCATTTTGTAGAGGAAGCCGTCACCGTCGAACTCGATTGTGATGCATGGACCTTTCCTGCGGACACGAACGGAATTGATTGTGCGGATCGTAGCTTCGGTTCGGGTTTGCCGCGATTGGCGGCGAAACTCGCAAAATCATGAGTGCCGACGAAATATTTTGCTGCCGATTTCAAAATCTTCAGATCGAGTGGCTGCGCGATAAGCCAGATACGGCGATGCTCAAACGGAGGCAAAATAGGCGCGGTCCAGATTTTGTAGCGATAAGTTTTTCCTTTTGCCGAAAGACGCGCGTGAAAATCCTTCGACACATATCGACAGCGAAGCACACGAATGGCGGGAGGCAGTTGCGCATTAAGCGCCTTGATCCAACGGTCAGCTGGCAGGAATTTTAAGACATCAATGTGCGCGCATTGTGCGAGGGCGTGAACACCGGCATCCGTTCGTCCCGCGCCGTGAACGCGCACAACTTCGCCAGTGACGCGCTCAAAGGCGCGCTCGAGATGATCCTGCACCGTGTTGCGGTGAGATTGGCTCTGCCAGCCGGCAAAGGGTGCGCCGTCATAAGCGACGATCAGTTTTAGTCTTCGCGACATCGCGATCGTTAGTGATCGATGATTAGTGAGCAGCCGTTCGGGCACGCAAAATGGTGCAGGTTCAAAACATAGGTAACACAACAGGTTCAAGACATAGGTAACACTGTGGCGGCGGAAAGCGCTAGAGAAAGTGCTCTATGCCGTGGAAGAAAACAGAACCTATGGAAGAACGAATTGAATTTGCGTTAAAGGCGATGAGGAGGTTGAATTTTCGAGCGCTTTGCAGGAGTACGGATAGCGCCAAAACAGGGTAAAGTGGAAGGAGCGCTTTATCCGCGAGGGAGTGGAGGGGATGGGGAAGAATCGCGTCGGCCAAGAGTCACCTGATCAGTTGGGAGAGGAAGTAGTGTGCGCGATAGTGCAATTGAAGCTGGCGCATAGGAGCTGGGGACCGCGTAAGATTCGGGAGTTGTATTTGCGTCGGCATGGGGAGGTGGAGCGAGAGCAGTTTTAAACGAGTGCTGGAACGAGCCGGTTTAACGCAGAAGCGGCGGCGTCGGTGCTCGAGTGAGGCGGGGCGATTAAGCAGTGGGCGGCGAGCTGCGGCGCAATGAAGTGTGGACGGTCGATTTCAAAGGTGGTGGAGAAGTCAGGGGAAGCGGTGCGAACCGCTGACGGTGCGCGATGAGCATAGTCGTTATATTTTGGAAGTGCGAGCGCTGAGCGATGCGCGGAGCGAGACGGTGCGTAAGGGTTTTGAGCACCTGTTCGAGCGACATGGCTTGCCCCAGGCGATCCGCAGTGACAATGGCTCGCCCTTTGCAGTGTGCTGTCGCTCTTTGGCTTAAGCCGATTGTCAGCTTGGTGGGTGGCACTGGGGATTGACTAGGAACGGCGCCGTCCTGGTCATCCGCAGGACAACGGAGCGCATGAGCGGATGCATGGAGACATCAGCCGGGAGTTGGAAGCAGCAGGCCAATCAGATCAGGCTGCCCTGGATCTGTGGCGGCAAAGTTTTATAGACGGCCACATAGGCATTGGCGATGCGCACCCCGGGAGAGTCTACATTGCTTCGGCACGCAAATTCGAACGCACGCCAGAGGTTTGGTAGGAACCCCAGATGCGCTCCGGCGTCCGGTCAGCCAAGGGACGACAGCGCGGAGGGAGAAGAACTCTTTTGAGCACGAGTCTGGCTGGCTGGTCGGTGGGCTCAGCCGATCGGCCCCGAGTGATGGAAGTTTGTTTGGCCGGCTGCTGTTGGGAGAGGTGGATTGACACGAGCAGTTTTATTCGGGCGGATCTCCGATCGAATAAAACGCAAAAATTGGCGGACATCCACCCGAATAAAACTGCAAATGAGACACAAAATGTGTAACCAATGAATGAAAAAGTGTTACCCATGCCCGACCCGTGTACCCATGGGCTGATTACCTGTCACTGATTAGAAGTATACAGTTCCGCAGATTATCATGTGGCCGGCTGTCCAGATAACTCTGCAAAATGATTTGTGCCGCCACCTGATCCACGTAGTCGCGGGTGTGCCGCGTTTTTTTTCCGGCGTCACGCAATGCGCGGTTGGCTGCGACCGTCGTGAGCCGCTCGTCCCATGTGACGACAGGGCAGGGGAGAATCGCCCGCAACTTGTCCACGAACTCGAGTACCTCAGTGGCAGCCGTTCCAATCTGTCCATTCATCTGACGCGGAATGCCCGCTACCACGTGGTCGATTCGTTTTTCGCGAACAATTTCCGCGACTCGCAATGCCGGTTCTTCATTTGCTGGAATGGTCTCCACCGGATGCGCCAGCATTTGCAGCTCATCAGAGATGGCCACTCCGATGCGCGCGCGCCCAAAATCCAGACCTAAAATCCGATTCATAGCACGCCACATCATTGCAACTCCGGCGGAAGTTCGCCGATCAGGTCCTTGATCTTTTCCGCTTCGTGCCGGTGACAAACCAAAAGCGCGTCGGCGGTCCGCACGATGATCAGATCATGCACTCCGAGTAGCGCGATTGTTGTTCCGTTTTCCTCGAAAACGATGTTGTTACTGGAATCGACCGCCGTGATGGTACGGTTCGCCGCATTTCCGCGTTTGTCCTTTTCAAGATAATTAGCGAGCGCTCGCCAGCTTCCAATGTCGTCCCAATCAAAGCCGGCCTCCACGACGAGAACGCGATCCGCTTTCTCCATGATCGCGTAATCGAACGAGATACGCGGCAGTTTGCTGAACCGCTCACACAAAGCTTTATCGAAATTTCCAACAGCGCGCAGTTGTGAAATGAAATCGGCCAACTCCGGCGCGTGACGGTTAAATTCGCGAAGTATCGTAGGCACGGACCAGACGAACATTCCCGCGTTCCATCTAAAATTTCCTCTACGCAAAAATGACTCTGCCAGATCAGAATTTGGTTTTTCACGAAAGCGCACGACGCGATGGATCGCTTCGTTGTCGGGGCGCTTGCGCAAACGGATCGGCTTGCCGTGCTCGATGTAACCGAATCCTGGACACGCCCATGTCGGTCTGATGCCGACCGTGACAAGCTCGCTTGTCTCTTCGGCGGCGTCTGCAGCCAAGGCCAGTGTTTCCTGAAACGCCGTTCCATTTGCAATGACGTGATCCGCTGGGAGGACAACCATGATGGCTGCATGATCGCGCACTGCCACCCAGCCGGTCCCGAGCGCGATTGCCGCTGCAGTGTCGCGTTTGGCCGGCTCGGCTAAAATGTTCTCCTTTGGAAAATTCCCAAGCAACTTTCGAACTGCGCTTTCCTGTTCTGTGTTCGTGAGAATCAGAATGCATTCGGGCGGAATAAGCCCCTCGAGGCGCGCTAAAGTTTCTTCCAGTAAAGTTTTGTTCGAGACGAGGCTTAGCAGTTGTTTGGGGCGCGCCCGCCTGCTTAACGGCCAAAACCGTTCGCCGCTGCCGCCGGCAAGAATGAGCGCATACATCGAATCAGGCATTTTCCAGTTTACGTCATGTCGAGCGAAGTCGAGACATCCGGTTGAACTGACTCAAGGTTGCGCAGCGGGATTTGATTCGCTCACTCCCGTTCGCTCAACCTCCGGTCTTTCCGTCGATGTCGCGGCTTCCCCAGTTGCTCCATTCTCGACTTCGCTTCGCTTTGCTCGAAATGACAAACGCGCGTCACCATAAATTGCCATTTATTTTTCCCAAACGCGACGTATATGGTAGGCGATGTCTTTCCCCATATCCATTTCAAAAACGGCCGAACAGCTTCGACTTGACCCGCTGCTTACGGTGACGCGCACCGCGATCGGTCTCGGTCTGGGACTTTTAATGGCAGACAAGATCAAACCATCGATTCGGCAAGCAGCGGCCATCACACTGGTTGCGATCGGCGCGTTAGCAGCGACGCCGTGGCTGGTGAAAATGACCGTCGGCCAGATTAATCGCTCGGAATGGGGCACCCGCGCCCGTTTGCGTTCGATTCGCGGCGATTCCGGTTACACCTCGGACAACGACATTTATTAGCACGTCTGTAGCCGGGATCGGTGATCCCGGCTGGGCAGTGCACGCGCCTCACGCACCGGCATCAACGATGCCGGCTACAACATTAGGGCCGATTCTTCGCAATCTTTCGCGCAGCGGCGTTGCTGATCTGCAGTTGTGCGCTCATCTTCCGCAATTCCGATGCCTGGTCGTTTACCATTGCAGCCAAACTCCGAACTTCAGATCTTAGGTCTGCAATCGTCGTTTCCTGCACCTGAATCTTGCAATCTTGCTCTTCGCCTCTGCGATGCTCTTTGAGGAACTCATTGAGTAGCATCGCGTTGATCTGCTCATAGCGAACGGATTCCGGTTGTCCTTCGGGATTGCGCCCCACCAGATCGGGATTCACTTCGGCCACTTCTTCGGCGATCAGGCCAAAGGCAATTGTCTGCGTTCGATCGTACTGCTCATGGTAGCGGAAACTGACCGGGTTAAGCGCATAGATAGCCTCGCTCGCTTTGTGCATTGGCTTGATGTCATGTTTGTACCGGCGCGAAGAGACGTTCGCGCGGCCGAGTCTACCGTTGCTGTTTATCGTGACCAGGTCTGGGTCGGTCCCAACTTGCGGCTGAATATTGGAATAAATCTGACCGATATAGCAACTGTTGCTCACGTTCTGACCCCCGGTCCCGATGGCAATAACATTGTCGGCGTTCGCGACAGCGTTGCCGGCGACAGCACCCAAGGCGATATTACCGTTGCCGGTACTGGTGTTACCCAGTGTAGAAACGCCGATGGCCGTATTGCCGAAGCCTGTGGTATTGTTAAGAAGCGCTCTATGACCGACGGCCGTGTTGGCACCACCTTCTGTGTTGCTAAAAAGGGCTCGATCGCCGTTGGCCGTGTTAAAGCTGCCAAATTCCCCGCTTGGCCGGTTGGGGTTGTTGGCCGGTCCGGTATTGCTAAACAGCGCGAACGCTCCCGTGGCCGTATTCTGGATGCCGGTAGCAGTACTTAAAAGTGCGCCCGTACCGATAGCTGTATTTTCGTCGCCGTTGGTACGGAATAGTGCGCCCGCGCCAACGGCCGTGTTGAAACTCCCCGTGGTGTCGGTGCGCAGCGAAACCCAACCAACTGCGGTATTGAAACCGCCACTTGTGAGATTCAACAGCGCGTTTTGTCCTTCTGCCGTGTTGCCGCCGGGATAGCCGCCGTCCGGCGGCGGGACAACCGCTTGAATTGTCGGGGTGACAGCGACGAAGCAGAGGATTATGAATGATAAAACTAGCAGAGTTTTCGTTTTCATAGCACAGAGTCTCGGACAAAATTCAGTTCACTGTCGAGACGAAACCTCCGTGGAGCGGTCGCCGCGGCGACCTGGCGATTGCAGTGTCGCTCTTGCTCCGGAGCTGCCGTGCCATTGCGGCGAGGCGTCGAAATGTGCACGCGAGGCGCGTGCGTCCCCAGAGGTTGCCGCAGTAGTTGTGCTAAATGGCTACATCACAGCAACGCGCGGAACATGTTGCCGGTCTTTACTGATTCTGCGCGAATTGCGGTTTAGCTTCGCTCGTTTCGATCCAGGCGCTCACCTTCCGCAATTCCGATGCTTGGTCGTTTACCATCGCAGCCAAAGCCTTCATTTCAGATCTCAGCTGTCCAATCGTCGTTTCCTGCTCCTGAATCTTGCAATCTTGTTCCTCGCCTCTGCGATGCTCTTTGAGAAACTCGTTGAGCAACATAGCGTTGATCGCCTTATAGCGGAGGCTCTCGATTTGCCCCTTCCTCGTGGATAGCCAGATGGGTCTATTCGGCACGTCCTCGGCGACAGGCCATAATCAAGATTTTGTGGCTGAGGGCGTATGTTTGGATCAACATCGATCTCCTTAAAGTGGTACGTGACCGGTTTCAGCTTGTAGATCAGCTCGCTCGCATCGCCCATGGGCTTAATGTCCTGCTTGTAGCGCCGGGACGAAGCGTCGTGCCCCAGTTTACCGTCGCTAAGCCGAACCGTAACAAACTCGATTGTGCCAGGGGCAGTACCTGCGGAACTGACCGATATTTGGAATATAGGCTCTGTCGCTGAAGTTCTCACTGGGGGCGTTAGCGCCGATACACACCACGTTATCGGCAGAGGAGGTACTGCCGCAGGTATTGGCGCCGACACAGGTGTTCCTGTCGCCTGTCAAGATAGCAGGGGAGCCGACTAACGGGCCGCAGGAGCTGGCGCCAAGACAGGTGTTCGAAGCGCCTGTGGTAATAGTGCCACCTGCTCCAACGCCGATAGCCGTGTTTGTGTCGCCGGTGGTATTGTTATACAGCGCCAAAAAACCGTTGGCCGTATTGCCGACCCCGGTGCTGTTGTTATAAAGCGCTTGCGAACCATTGGCCGCGTTGCCGAAACCCATCGTGTTCCCGTTGAGCGCATCATAGCCAGTGGCCGTGTTGTCGGAACCGGTTGTATTGAAATGGAGCGCGAAATGACCGTTGGCAGTGTTGCGCGTGCCGGTGGTGTTGTTAAATAGCGCTTAGCGCCAACGGCGGTGAGGCCGGACTCCTGGTTGCTAAGAGCGCGCCGACCGCCCAGGGCGGTGTTTCCCGTGCCATCAGTGTTGGCGAAGAGCGCCCCATTGCCAACTGCCGTGTTGCTGTTGCCAGTGTTATTCTGGAGCGCGTGATTACCAATGGCAGTGTTTGCAATACCGTTAACATTTTCACGAAGCGCATTACCGCCAAAAGCGTCGTTGCCCGATCCGTCGAAGTTATTAAAGAGCGCAAAAGCGCCGACGGCCGTATTGTTGCTGCCGCTGTCGTTATAGACGAGCGCGCCAGTTCCAACGGCTATGTTCTCTGTGCCGCTGGTGTTGAGCAACAGCGCGCAGCGCCCACCGCCGTATTGGAATCCCCGTTGTTGAGGGCCAGCGCTCCACCCCCTACACCGGTGTTGAAGCTGGCGTCGGTATGAAAAGAGTGAATACCAGCCAACTCCTGTATTTCCAGCCCCGGTGGTCAGGAAGTTAAGCGCATTGCATCCTTCCGCTGTCGTGTATCTGGGATAGCATCCGTCTGCCGGCGGGACGACTGCTTGCACTTGGGTAAAAGCCAGCAGGTAAACGCCAAACCAATGAGAAGCGGCGGAATTGTGGTTCGTTGAATCAGTCGATTCATGTGGTTTTCCTTTCTTTCCCCGCTGCGTTTATTCTCCTATTGCGGGTCCGGAAGGGGCGAAGAACCCAGCGGGGAAATGTCCTCCGCCTGATTCAGATCCGTATAGCGACGTCGAGTCTGCAGAAAATGTCGCCTGCTCGTCAAGCACAAATCGCCGCAAGCGCCACCCGCCGATCCAAGTTCCAGAAACGCAGTCAGCATCTCATCCGCACGCGGGATGAAATGTTTCCATCGGGATGCACAGTTACGAAGATGTCTCGCCCTTGTGAGTCTACGCTTGCGATAGGTGTCAGCGAATATTTCCAAAACTTCACCGTCTGGCAGTCTTACGGACTGTTGAGAACAGTCTGCGGAGCCGTTTGGCTCAGTTCGAGTTGGGCGCTGACTTTCTGAATTTGCGCTGCTGCTCTTCGTCTCTCGCAGTAAGACGTGCGATTGCTTGTTCAACTTGCAATAGTCGTTGTGTACTTTGCGATGCTCTTTGAGAAACTCATTAAGCAACATCGCGTTCACCGCGTCGTAGCGCACAGTGTAGATGTCGCCCTTTTCGTCGCGCACCACCAGGTTGGGATTCACCTCTGCCACTTCCTCGGCGATCAAACCAAATTGCGGGGTATTTGTCTTATCGCTTTTGTAGCTAAACATCACCGGCTTAAGCGCGTGGATGGCTTCGCTGGCGCAGTCCATGGGTTTGATTTCGTTTTTAAACCGGCGAGAAGAGCTCAGCGTGCCGAGCTGGCCTGCAGAGTCGACCAGCACTGGAATGGCGTCTGCATTTTGCGTGGTGACACCGCGAATGTAGCCGATAAAGCAGCTGTTATTCACGTTCCCGCCTAAGCTGCCGATACAAATAACGTTATGGGCCGTAGTCACCAGTGTGCCGGCAAAACTTCCCAGGCTGGTATTGCCGTTGCCTGAAGTATTGTTCAGAAGCGCACGATCACCGATGGCCGTGTTGCCTCCGCCGATGGTGTTGTTAAACAGCGCCGCATTGCCAATGGCAGTGTTTTCGTCGCCATCGGTGTTGCTATTGAGCGACAGAACACCGGTCGCCGTGTTGAGTGCGCCGGTGCTGTTGTAGAAGAGCGCACCATCCCCTGAGGCAGTGTTGGAGTAGCCGGTCGTATTGTTGTAAAGCACGTTAACGCCGGTGGCCGTGTTGCTGTTGCCTTCAGTGTTGCTGTAGAGCGCTTGCCAGCCACTGGCCGTGTTGATGCCGCCCGTCGTATTATGAAACAGCGCCAAATAACCGTCGGCCACGTTGCCACTGCCGCTTGTATTGTTGAAAAGCGCTTTCACGCCGTTGGCTGTGTTTTGAAAACCGGTGGTGTTGAGATGCAGCGCAAACGCTCCGTTTGCCGTATTATTGTCACCACTATTGTTGAATAAAAGCGCTCCTGCGCCGGTGGCGGTATTCTGATCTGCGGTGTTCAAAAGGAGCGCTCCTGTGCCGATAGCGGTGTTGAAGCTGCCCACTGTGTCGCTAAAGAGCGAACCCCAGCCAACTGCCACATTCCCAGTGCCGGTGGTGAGGCCAAAAAGGGCCTTTTGACCCTCTGCCGTGTTGAACCCCGGATAGCCGCCGTCGGGCGGCGGGACCACCGCTTGAATTGTCGGGGTGACAGCGACGAGGCGGAGGATTATGAATGATAAAACTAGCTGAGTTGTCGTTTTCATAGCACACAGTTTCGGACAAAATTCAGTTCACTGTCGAGACGAAACCTCCGGGGAGCGGTCGCCGCGGCGACCTGGCGACTCCGAAAGCCCTCGCGGTCGCGAACTTTCCCAGTGTCGCTCTTGCTCCGGGACTTCCGTGCCATTTCGGCGAGGCGTCGAAATGTGCACGCGAGGCGCGTGCGTCTCCGAGCTTGCCCCCGTAGTTTTGCTAAATGGCTACATCACAGCGACGCGTGGACCACGTTGCCGGCCCTTACTGATTCTTCGCGAATTGCGGTTTAGCTTCGCTCGTTTCGATCCAGGCGCTCACCTTCTGCAATTCCGATGTTTGCTCGTTTACCATCGCAGCCAAATTCTGAATTTCAGATCTTAGCTCTGCAATCGTCGTTTCCTGCTCCTGAATCTTGCAATCTTGCTCTTCGCTTCTGCGATGCTCTTTGAGAAATTCATTAAGCAACATCGCGTTCACCGCGTCGTAGCGCACAGTGTAGATGTCGCCCTTTTCGTCGCGCACCACCAAGTTGGGATTAACCTCGGCCACTTCCTCGGCGATCAAACCAAACTGGGGCGTGCCGCTGGCATCGCTCTTGTAATGGAACATCACCGGCTTAAGCGAGTGGATGGCTTCGCTGGCGCAGTCCATGGGTTTGATCTCGTTTTTAAACCGGCGAGAAGAGCTCATCGTGCCGAGCTGACCGGCGGAGTCAATCACGACTGGAATAGCGTTGGGGTTAACCGTGACACCGCGAATGTTGTCGATAAAGCAACTGCTGCTTACGTTCGCGCCAAGGGCACCTATACAAATCACGTCAGTGGCCGTAGTGACATTCAGGCCGGCATTACGGCCCAAAGCGATATTGAAGGCGCCGGTAGTGTTTTGAGTGAGCGCACCATCACCGATGGCCGTGTTGTGTTGCCCGGTAGTGTTGGAAAACAGCGCTCCATAGCCAGTGGCAGTGTTGTAGAATCCTTCGGTGTTACTATTGAGCGCCGTGTAACCGGTCGCGGTGTTGTAGGAGCCGACCGTATTATAGAAGAGCGCACCATCGCCTGAGGCAGTGTTGAAGTGGCCGGTGGTATTGTTGAAAAGCACATTAACGCCGGTGGCCGTGTTGCTGTTGCCTTCAGTGTTGCTGTAGAGCGCTTGCCAACCAATGGCCGTGTTGATGCCGCCCGTCGTATTGGAAAACAGGGCCAAATAACCGTCGGCCACGTTGCCACTGCCGCTCGTATTGTTGAAAAGCGCGTTGACGCCGTTGGCTATGTTCTGAAAACCAGTGGTGTTGCTCCGGAGCGCACTCACACCGATGGCCGTGTTGCTGAAACCGGTGGTGTTGGTATGCAGCGCAAACGCCCCGTTTGCCGTATTATTGTCACCACTATTGTTGAATAAAAGCGCTCCTGCGCCGGTGGCGGTATTTTGATCTGCGGTATTCAAAAGGAGCGCTCCTGTGCCGATAGCGGTGTTGAAGCTGCCCGCTGTGTCGCTAAAGAGCGAACCCCAGCCAACTGCCACATTTCCAGTGCCGGTGGTGAGGCCAAAAAGGGCCTTTTGTCCCTCTGCCGTGTTGAACCCCGGATAGCCGCCGTCGGGCGGCGGGACCACCGCTTGCGTGCTCGGGAAAAGGCCGAAGCAGAGGAGCATGAGGGTGATGAGAAGTGGCGGAGTTGTTTTGAGCTGAATCAATGGGTTCATGGTTCTTCCTTTCTGTTTCCCCGCCGTGTTGGTTCTGCGAATTGCAGGTCTGGAAGAGGCGAGAACCTAGCGGGGAAAGTCTTCGCCTGATTCAAGATCGGCTTAGCGACGCCGAGTTTGAAAAAACCTCACTGACTGGTCAAGACAATTCGCCGCAAGCGCAGATCGCAGATTCCAGTTCCACAAACGCGGTCAGCTTTTCATCCGCACGCACGATGAAACGTTTTCCATCGCCGCGATGCGCGTCAGCAATCCAGATTGTTCGCCCGTTGGAGCCAATCGCTGCGAGCCAGCTTTACGAATTGTTGACCACTTGCGGCGCGGGTCGCACCGGATTTTGTCGATTGCTCTCTTCAAGCTGTGCGGTCACTTTTTGTAAGCCCGCGGTAAGCGCGTCAATCTGCTTTTGCTGGCGAGCAATTCTCGCTTCCTGTTCCTCGTTCTTGCGGTGCTCCTTGAGGAACTCATTGAGCAACATCGCGTTCACTGCGTCGTAACGGACGCTGATGAGTTGGCCATCTGCACTGCGAGTCACCAAATGGGGGCTAATTTTCTCAACTTCCTCGGCAATCAGCCCAAACCCGAGCGGGCGAGTCGATTCAATCTCCGGTTTATAGCGGAAACTCACCGGCTTAAGGCTATAGATGACTTTGCTGACCTGCTCCATCGGCTTGATCTCATCTTTGAAACGGCGCGAAGAGACCTGGGCACCCAGTTTTCCTTCCGAATTGACGTAGACTGCTTGCGATCCACCCGACTGATTCCAAATGGTTTTGATATAGCAACTGTTGCTCACGTTCGCGCCAATGGCACCTATACAAATCACATTATTGGCCGTAGTGACATTCAGGCCGGCATTAGGGCCCAAAGCGATATTGAAGGCGCCGGTGGCGTTGTTAAACGAGTACACCATCACCGATGGCCGTGTTGTGTTGCCCGGTAGTGTTGGAAAACAGCGCTTTATAGCCAGTGGCAGTGTTGTAGAATCCTTCGTTGTTGCTATTGAGCGCCGTGTAACCGGTAGCGGTGTTGTAGGAGCCAACCGTATTATAGAAGAGCGCACCATCGCCTGAGGCAGTGTTGAAGTCGCCGGTGGTATTGTTGAAAAGCACGTTAACGCCGGTGGCCGTGTTGCTGATTCCTTCAGTGTTGCTGTAGAGCGCTTGCCAACCAATGGCCGTGTTGATGCCGCCCGTCGTATTATGAAAACAGCGCCAAATAACCGTCGGCCACGTTGCCACTGCCGCTGGTATTGTTGAAAAGCGCGTTGACGCCGTTGGCTGTGTTTTGAAAACCAGTGGTGTTGGTATGCAGCGCAAACGCTCCGTATGCCGTATTATTGTCACCACTATTGTTGAATAAAAGCGCTCCTGCGCCGGTGGCGGTATTTTGATCTGCGGTATTCAAAAGGAGCGCTCCTGTGCCGATAGCGGTGTTAAGGCTGCCTTCAACGTTGCTAAAGAGCGAACCCCAGCCAACTGCCACATTTCCAGTGCCGGTGGTGAGGCCAAAAAGGGCCTTTTGGCCCTCTGCCGTGTTGAACCCCGGATAGCCGCCGTCGGGCGGCGGGACAACGGCTTGCGTCCTCGGCAAAAAGCCGAAGCAGAGGAGCGTGAGTGTGATGAGAAATGGCGGAGTTGTTTTGAGCTGAATCAATGGATTCATGGTTCTTCCTTTCTGTTTCCCCGCCAGTGTTGGTTCTGCGAATCGCAGGTCTGGAAGAGGCGAAAAACCGGGCGGGGAAAGTCTTCGCCTGATTCAAGATCGGCTATAGCGACGCCGAGTTTGAAAAGACCTCACTGACTGGTCAAGATAATTCGCCGCAAGCGCAGATCGCAGATTCCAGTTCCACAAACGCGGTCAGCTTTTCATCCGCACGCGGGATGAAACGTTTTCCATCGCCGCGATGCGCGTCAGCAATCCAGATTGTTCGCCCGTTGGAGCCAATCGCTGCGAGCCAGCTTTACGGATTGTTGACCACTTGCGGCGCGGGTTTGCTTGCTTCAGGCTGTGCGGTCACTTTTTGTAAGCCCGCGGTCAGCGCGCCAATCTGTTTTGGCCACCAATGGTATTACTAAAAAGTGCATGATCACCAAATGCCGTATTTGAGTTGCCGGTATTATTCTCCAGCGCAGCCCACCCGGTGGCGGTATTGCCGGCGGCGGTGGTATTTGCCGAAAGGGCTGAAAAACCGACAGCAGTGTTACCCAAACCGGTCGTGTTGCTAAAGAGCGCTCCCGCACCTGTAGCAGTATTGAAGGTGCCCGTGGTGTTGTTAGAGAGAGCGAATGCTCCATTGGCCGCGTTTTGGCTGCCTGTGTCGTTAGAGAGGAGCGCACCAGTTCCAACGGCAGTGTTGAGTTCGCCAGTGGTGTTGAGGAACAACGCCACGGTGCCAACTGCCGTATTGGAATCCGCAGTATTGAGGGTCAGCGTTCCAGCGCCAACACCGGTGTTGTAGTTGGCTTCACCAGCTGAAAAGAGCGAATACCAACCAACTCCTGTGTTTGCAGCGCCGGTCGTGAGAAGAGAAAGAGCATTGCACCCTTCCGCTGTCGTGTAGTTCGGATAGCATCCGTCTGGCGGTGGGAGCACCGCTTGCGCGCTCGGGCCGACAGCGAGCACACAAAGGAATGTGATCGATAGAACTGATTCAATTATCGTTTTCAGAGCCAGAGGTTTAGAGAAATATCACTCCAGTGTCGAGAGCAAAGGCCCACGATCCCGCTTAAGGCGGAAACTGATCAAACCGACAGAGTCGCAGTCGTTAAAAGAGCGGCATCAACGATGCCGGCGATGACCTCAGCCACTAAAATTCAGTTTAGCGATTGCTGGCAACCCACGATGCGTTAGTGCTATTGCTTTGCACCTGATCACTCACTCTCTGGATTTTCGAATCATGTTCCTCGAGACGAGCGACGACTCTGGCCATTTCGTTTTTCAGTTGCGCTATCGTTACTTGCTGTTCCTCGACTGTCTTGTGTGCCTTAAGAAATTCATTGAGCAGCATCGCGTTGATCTGCTCGTAGCGAACTGACTCGGGCTGTCCTTGGGATTGCGTCCGACCAGATCGGGATTCACTTCGGCGACTTCTTCAGCAATCAGGCCAAAGGCAATCGTCTGCGTCAAATCATAGCTCTTATGATAGCGGAAGCTTACCGGCTTGAGTGCATAGATTGCTTCGCTAGCTTTGTGCATTGGCTTGATGTCATGCTTGTATCGGCGCGAAGAGACGTTCGCGCGGCCGAGTCTGCCGCTACTGTTTATGGTAACCAGGTCTGGGTCGATTCCAACTTGCGGCTGAACATGGGTGTAAATTTGGCCAATATAGCAGCTGTTGCTCACGTTCGCTCCGGGACTGCCAATCGAGATAACGTGATTCGCTGTGACAGCGTTAATGCCTGCAGCATGACCTACTCCGATATTCTCAAACCCGGTCGTATTACCAAAGAGCGCGCCAAAACCAAGCGCTGTGTTGCCGTCGCCGGTGGTGTTGGCCATAAGAGCGTTTACGCCATTGGCTGTGTTAGAACCTCCGGTCGTGCTGACGAGGAGTGCGAAAGTACCCGTGGCCGTATTATTCGCACCGGAGATATTGGAAAAAAGCGATTGCAAACCGTTGGCCGTGTTGTTGAATCCGGTAGTGTTCGCCTGAAGTGCAAACGCGCCAGTTGCAGTGTTTCGAATACCGGTGTCGTTAGAAAATAGCGCTTGATCGCCGTTGGCGGTGTTGTTGAAGCCGATGGTGTTCTCATGCAGCGCCGAGGCGCCGGTGGCGGTGTTATGGTTGCCAGTGGTGGAATTGGACAGCGCATCGGCGCCGATTGCCGTGTTTTCATCGCCGGTGGTATTATTCATGAGCGCCCCAATGCCGATGGCCGTATTGTTGTTGGCAGGTACTGTTGTCACTTAGCGCATTAACACCAATGGCTGTGTTACTGTTGCCACTTGTATTTCCAACGAGCGCGCCAGCACCAACGGCCGTATTGCCGAAGCCGCTGGTGTTGCTGAAAAGAGCCAATAGTCCATTGGCCGTGTTGTAGAACCCCGTGGTGCTGCTAAAAAGCGCTCTACCGCCAACGGCGGTGTTTCCGAAACCTTCGGTATTGCTGAAAAGAGCCAATACTCCGTTGGCCGTGTTGCTGCTGCCGGTGGTGTTGTTAAAAAGCGCCACCGTGCCAACGGCCGTGTTTTCGATTCCCTCACCGGTACTTTGGTCTCCAACGTTGAAAAGGAGAGTCCCGGCGCCGAGAGCGGTGTTGTAGCTGCCGTCGCTATTACTCCACAGCGAATACCAGCCGACGGCAGTGTTCCCCACACCCGTGGTGAGGTTAAAAAGAGCGTTTTGTCCCTCCGCTGTGTTGAACCCGGCGTACCCGCCGTCTGGCGCTGGGACAATGGCTCGCGCGCTTTGTGAAAGAGCGCACAAGCCAGTGGCCAGGATAAGGAGAAATGACGCAGTCGTTGTTTTGGATCGGATCATGTAGATCATTGGGATTCCTTTCATTCCCCCGTCAGATTTTACTTTTTGACCGCGAAGATCCGAAACGGGACGAAGAACTGACGGGGGCAGATGTCCTTCGCTTCGTTCGAATCGAAGTCCAGCGGCTGCCGGAGCCTAAAGTCTGCAGCAAACTGCGCCGCTTTGACAAGACAAAATTGCTGCCCCGCGCGACAACGCGTGCATTTGTACAGCCATTTTTTAACTGATCAGCTGGCCGTGGTGATTCGGAGGTATCTGCGATCGCAATGGCACTGTCGCCAGTGAACGACGTGCCGGTGGTACGCGCGCCCGTGAAATCGACACGCGTGTAGTGATTCGCTTTCGCTAACGGTGACGCGAAACCTGCGCCACGCCTCGGTCAATGATCACGAGCGGCGAACTGGGGCGAAGCTTTGTTCATCTCGATCTGGTCGCTCACTCGCTGGATTTTCGAGGCGTGTTCTTCGATACGAGCAACGAGCGTCTCCACATCTTTTTGCAACTCCCCGATCACCGATTCCTGCTGTTGAATCCTGGTATCCTGGTTCTCCAGTTTGCGCTTTTGCTCCTCAACTTTCTTGTGGGCTTTGAGGAACTCATTGAGTAACATTGCATTGATCATTTCGTAGCGCACACTTTCGACCTGGCCCTCGTCATTGCGATACACCAGATCAGGGTCCACTGTTTCAACCTCCTCGGCGATCAAACCAAAGCCGAGCGCCTGCGTCTCATCATACTCCTTTTTAAGCCTGAAACTGACCGGCTTCAACGCGTAGAGGGCTTCGCTCGTCTTATCCAGGGGTTTGATTTCCTCCTTGTAACGTCGCGAGGAAACAACCGCAGTGTGGCCAAATCTGCCGTCGCTCAGCCGCACTGTAACATAATCGTTAACGCCCGCGCTAAAGTTTTGCTGCAGCGTGTTCACGTTTTTGACCCAAGTCGTATTGCTCGTGCCGACGTCGCCGTGAACGTCAGCACCGATGCAGACATTACCATCGCCATCGAGAGCTGTGCCGGCCCTGTTGCCCAACGCAACATTGGCGGTACCGGTGATGTTGTTATTAAGCGCAAAAGTACCGATGGCAACATTGTTGACGCCGGTGGTGTTGCTCTCGAGCGCGCTAACGCCGTTGGCTGTGTTGTAGCCGCCAGTGGTGTTGTTCTGGAGCGCTTCAGAACCGATTGCCGTATTGTTGGTGCCGGTGTTGTTCTGGAGCGCTGCATAACCGTTGGCTGTGTTGTTGCTGCCGATGGTGTTACTAAAGAGCGCATTACGACCGCCGGCCGTGTTGAAGTTGCCTTCTGTGTTGTTCTGGAGCGCACCACGACCGTTGGCCGTATTGCTGCTGCCGGCGGTGTTGAATAAGAGCGCATTACGACCGTTGGCCGTGTTGAAGCTGCCTTCAGTGTTGTTTGAAAGGGCGGCCGTTCCCACGGCTGTGTTGGAGGTACCGGTGCTGTTGAGTAAGAGCGCGGCAGCGCCAAGGGCCGTATTTCCGTCCGCGGTGTTGTTTTCGAGCGCGCCGCTACCGACGGCTGTGTTCATGGCCCCAGTAGTGTTGAATAGAAGCGCCGCAGTCCCAATAGCCGTGTTTTGCGTTCCCTGACCGGTGCTTTGGTTTCCCATGTTGAAAAGCAACGTTCCCGCGCCGAGAGCAGTGTTGTAGCTGCCATCCGTATCGCTCCAGAGTGAAAACCAGCCGACTGCTGTGTTCCCCACGCCGGTGGTGAGGTTGAAAAGGGCGTTTTGTCCTTCCGCCGTGTTGAAGCCGGGATAGCCTCCGTCTGGCGCTGGGACAACCGCTCGCGCCCGAGGTGCAATCGCAAACCAGACAAGCACGAAAACGACTGAAGACAGTGATGGCATTACGCTTTTAAGATGATTTTTCAGAATCATGACTCTTCCTTTCCGTTCCCCCGCGGTATGAATTTGGATTGGCGGGTCCGGAAGAGACGAAGAACCTAGCGGGGAAAGTCCTCCGCCTGATTCAGATCCGTTGAGCGACACTCATTGTGGAAAAAATTAGCAACGTTTGCAAGGTAAATTACCCGTACACGACCCGGTTATTGGCGGAGCCGTATAGTCGTCCGCCCCTGTCCGTTCAAAGCAGTGCTTCGGTGATGGAGTCGGTCAGCGCTTTGCCTTTTTTCGTCAAAATGAAATTTCCGTTGGATTGTCGGAGCAACCCCAGTGCGACGAGCTCGTCAGTCTCGGCGCCGAAATCTTTCAGCTCCCCGGCGGAAACTCCATCGCGAGTGCGCAGAGAAAGCGCGATTCGCTCCGTGCGTTTCATTTGATCCGTCAGATTTTCGCTCGTTCCGCGTGATGATTCTCCGGAAAGCACCCGATTTATGTAAGCGCGGTAATCGCTGACATTTTGCCAGCGCTGCGTCCCAATGGTCGAGACCGCGCTCGGTCCGATTCCCAGATAATCTTTGCCGAGCCAGTAGGCGCGATTATGAACTGATTCGAAACCAGGACGCGCATAATTCGAGATTTCGTAATGTCGGTAGCCAGCATCTTCCAGGATCGTCATTGTCAGTTCGAAAAATTCCGCGTCTGCATTCGCGTCCTGGCGAAATTCGCCACGAGCGTGGCGCAGAAAAAATTCCGTGTCTTCCTCGTACGTGAGGCAATATGTCGAAACGTGCTCGGGTTCGAGTGCGATTGTTTTCTCCAGCGTTGCGCGCCATTGATCAACGGTTTGACCTGGCAAACCGAACATCAGATCGACGTTAACGTTGGTGAAACCAGCGTTGCGCAAAATCCGAAACGATTCTTCTGCCTGTTCCGCGTTGTGTTCGCGTCCGAGCAATTTTAACAGTCCGTCGTCCCACGACTGCACGCCGAGGCTGATCCGGTTGACTCCGAATTTTTTCAGGAGGGTTGCCTTTCGCGCGGAGACGCTTCCCGGATTTGCTTCAATCGTCCATTCAACCAATTGCGATAATTCGAGCCTTTCATGGAATCCGCGCATCAATAATTCCAGTTGCGCGATGTTAAGCGCCGTAGGTGTACCGCCGCCGAAGTAAATCGTCGAGAGTACGTATGGAAGATCGCCTAATTGCCCCGGCGGACTGGAGACCTCCGTTCCTTGGTATTGTTCGAGCTCACGCAGAAGCGCCTCACAAAATCGCCAGGTCTGCGAGCGATCCAGCAAATCTTTGTAAAACGCGCAATACGGACAAATCCGCGCGCAGAAGGGAATGTGAACGTAGATGTGGCGAACTGTATTACTCTCTGTCATTCCGAGCGCGGTCGAGGAATTCCATTGCATAACTTTAGGTCAGCGCCACGGGATCCTTCGACTTGGCTCAGGATGACAGTGATTGGCCCCGTAGTTGTGATTCGCGCCTTTACTCATAAAATCCGTCTGCCATCGACTCTGTCATGTTGATTCGAAACGTAGCTCTCGTTTTGTTTTGTGCCACCTCGTCCGGACTGGCGCAAGACCAGCAACCAGCGCCGACGCCCTCGATCGTGTACGCGGTGCGCAATCCTGATTCAATCAAACAGTACAAGACGAATCCGCGCATCGTACGCGAAATGGTGAACCGGCTCGTGATGGCTGTGACCGGCCAGCCTGATGTGGCCAAAGCATGGGGATCGCTGGTCTCTCCAGGTGAGCGCGTTGGTATCAAGATCTCGGCGGCGGGTGGCGAGCTTTTCACAACGCACCATGACATTGTGAACGCGATCGTGGACGGCCTGGCGGCGGCAGGTCATCCCCGCAGCAGCATCATCGTTTGGGACCGCTCCCTGGGCGGAATCAAGGAGGCCGGATACCGGCCAGCGGTTGATGGCTACCAGGTAAAAGCAATCCCGCCTCACGACGGATATGACGCGAAAGCAATGCTATCTGCTCCTTTGGCCGGGAAACTGGTGTGGGGCGATTTTGAATATGTCGGCGACACAGGGAAGATGCCGCTTTTCGCAGATACCGACGCTACGAGCAACGTCAGTCATTTTTCGAAGATCATTTCCAGCGACGTGGACAAAATCATCAACGTCCCTGTGATGAGTGTCAGTGAAACGAATGGCATCGCGGGTTGCATTTACAACATGACCATCCCGAACATCGACAACTGGCGCCGGTTCGCGCAGGGCTCGCGGTTCGGCTCGGGAAGCCTCGCCGAAATTTATTCCAACCCACTGATCGCAAAAAAGGTCGTGTTCAATTTGATGGACGGCCTCATCGCGCAATATGCCGGGGGTCCGCAGCCCCAGCCGAATTACGCGGTGCACCATGGGACGCTCTATGCGAGCAAGGACCCGGTCGCTCTGGATGCCATCGCACTGAAACTATTGGAAGAATGGCGGAAGCGCGGGAGTCTTCGTCCCGTCGGTTCAGTGGCAGCCTACATTGATGTCGCCAACCAGCTTGGGCTCGGTAACTCGGCCACTAATCGAATAGAGGTAAGAAACGTTGGACGCTGAAATTCTGCGCTCCGTCTCGCGCTCGTTTTATCTATCGATTCGATTTTTACCGGTGCAATTACGCGAGCCGATCGCGCTGGCCTATCTGCTGGCCCGAACAACCGACACTGTTGCCGACACGGCAAAGATCTCCGGGAGCGTGAGAGTGGAAACCTTGAAGCTGCTTTCCAATGGCATCCAAGGCACAGCTTCCCGTGATGTTGTCGTGGAGCTTATTGCATCATTTGCTTCGCAGCAGCAGAACGTAAGCGAACGACAACTCCTCGAATCACTATCCGATTGCCTGGATTGCCTTGAAGAAATGGAGCACGCGGACCGCAACGACATTCGTCTCGTGCTCGAAAAAATTACGCGTGGCCAGATGCTCGACCTGCAACGTTTTGGTAATCCGCAGGAGATCCACGCGCTGGGTACCGCTGCCGATCTCGAGGAATACACCTATCTGGTTGCCGGTTGTGTCGGTGAATTTTGGACGCGACTCTGTTTCCGGCACGTTCGCCAGTTCTCGAGCCGGACCGAAGACGAGATGCTTGCTCTGGGAAAGCGTTACGGTATGGCGCTTCAATTGATCAATGTGTTGCGCGACGCCGGCTCGGATCTTCGAGCGGGAAGATGTTATTTTCCCGAACACGAATTAAGCGCGGCGCACCTGACTGCCTCGCAGATCCTCTCCGAACCAGAGCGCTTTCAGCCGATCTATCGAACGTGGCTGGAGAAGGCAAGGGAAGGCCTTTCGTCTGGAATGGAATATTCACGCGCGATCAAAAATCGTCGCGTACGCGCTGCAACGGTGCTGCCAGCATTAATCGGCGCGCGTACACTTGCGCTTTTGAAGGCGTCCGGTCCCGCGGCCTTGCAGCGGATGGTAAAGGTTCCGCGCAGCGAAGTGCGCGCGATGATTTTGTCGCTGGCATTGACCATGGTATCGCGCCGGAAAATGAATGCGATATTCGACCGGGGCAAACTGTAGCCGTTGCCCTGTGGGCAACGTGCTTACCACCGCGCTTCGCACAGCGAAGCGGCTACAGGAAATAATTTCGCTGTCGCTCGCTGATGGGGCGCTCGAGCCGCTCCAGCACCTGAAGCATGTCTTCCCAAACCTTGCGTTTTTCCGAAGGGGCCTGATTTCTCAGCAAGTACGCCGGGTGATACGTGATCATCAGCGGAATGTTGTTGTAAGTATGCCAGCGGCCACGCAATTCGCGCATCGCCGCTCGCGTTCCGAGCAAGCCCTCGACAGCGACCGCGCCGAGCGCGACCAACACACCTGGCTGAATAATGTCGATCTGTTCCGCAAGATAGGGTCGACACGTTTGCATTTCTGTCGGCGTGGGCGGGCGATTCCCAAAACTGCCTGCCGGCACGTCCGGCCGGCACTTGAGAATATTTGCAATGTAAACGTCTTCGCGCGCGAAGTTCATCGCCTTCAGAATTCTCGTCAGTAATTGTCCGGCGCGTCCGACAAACGGTTCCCCTTGCTGATCTTCATCTGCACCGGGCGCTTCACCGATGAACATCAAATCGGCGTCGGCATTTCCGACGCCGAACACTGTTTGCGTCCGCGAGCAGGCGAGATGGGCACATTTCGTGCAAGTACTAACGCGTTCGCGGACCGCGGCCAGTAAATCTGCTTTATTTCGCGTCTGCAGCCTTCGCCCTGTAGGCAACGTGCACGCTTCCCGCAGGGACGCGGCTACAGGAGCAGCTTGCAATTGCGCGAGCGCAGTTCTCGAGGCGCGCGGCGCGCGATTACTTTTCTCTCGAATCCCCTCCAGCGCTGCGATGACTAGATCGAGAGCTGGCTGCGTCATGTGCGTCGATCATCCGAAATTCCGCGCGCGCCTGCAAACGATTTCAGTGAATCACATGCGTGCTTGCAATTTCTGGCGTCCGGACCGGCGCTGATCTCGAAATTCTGCGGTCAAAGATCGCCGCGACGCCCAATCTCAGCGCCGGACAAGATACTTAAAACACGCGGCGGTTTTGCCAACCGGCCGCTTGATCCAGCAACTCCGGCTCGACGTCGAGTGCCGTTTTGATGTCCATCTGCGCACCAGCATCGGCAATTGCGGCGGTTGGCTCCTTCGACGTTGTTGGCCATTGAGAAAAATAGCCAGCAGCAATTTTGACCGGTGGTTGCGCATGGGCAGATGAGCTCACTTCGCCTCGCCCGCACGCTGCTCTGGTCGTTGTGCCGTCTGTCCAAACGGAGAACAGACAATCGGAATCGGGCGCGAAAGTTAAATGACTTGTAGTGACGTCGAAGTGGGATCCGCTTCTATCACTTCGGCTGAACAAACTAACAATTCTTCCACGGTTCAATCGTATCTGCGCACGTCGATCAAGCACGCCTCCGGCGGTTTCGTTGCCGTCCTTCGTTAGTCTGAGATCTTCTATTTTGATCTCCGAATTTCCAGACAATTGGACGAATGCGCCCGGGATCAACGCCAGGTTAATCGAGGCGCCCTCTGCTGTGCGCACTGTGTCGCCCAGGTGAATTTTGCTTTTGGATGTGACCGGTTGGAAATCATTTCGTTCCGCGTCGCCGAAAACAACGTTGCCACTTACGAAAAACACGGTTGCCGCTGTCGCGCGAGTGATTCCTTTCGAGCATCCGTTTCCTAATAGGCAAAAACAGAGCGCGAGCACGCTACTAATGAAAGCAAAACGCATCGGGATCTGTCGCGATTAGCAGCGCGCGATACGGCCTAAGCCGCGAACTGTCTTGGACAACAGTAACGCCGCTATGGGGCACCATCACCGTGATTTTGCCAGTATGCCCCGGGCGTCAACAAAACTCCTGCCGGCTGGAGATAAACCAGACCTGAATCCCACATGGCAATGTAGAGATGTTCGGCGCCGGGCTGGATGTTCACTGTGGTCGAAGTTGGTGCGGTAAAGCCTGTAGCTGGTACCTTGTGGACGGTCAACACATGAGGCCCAGCCGGGAGCCAGGTGCTATAGCTGTGACCCTGGGCGATGCTCCCCACAGGCCTGCCATCGACCTGAAGATTGAAACCGAGATTCCATCCGAAGTTCGGCGTTCTATCCACGATGAGCCGGCCAGGCTGGAAGTGGTGATTAGACCGCAGGTACCTCTCACCCCCTTGCACAACTGTGCTGATGAAAATTGCGCACCCGAAAACCAACATCAGAAGAACATTCCTCGAGAAGCTGTGTTTTGATTTCATGGCAGATATTGTAACCATTGAACTCCGCTTTCGCCAGCAGGTTGCGGCCGAAGCTCTTAAAAATGTTCCGAAACGAGAAAAACGCGGTTTTTTGGGATTCGCCGTTCGCCCGATCGAGTCACCTCAGGGCAATTTTAATTGGCAGGGAGAGCCGCGAGAACCGTTACGTGAAATGCAAAGCCGTTAATAGTTACATTCTGGTTCGCACCCATGCAATCCACCTGTGCCTCGATTCTCAATTCAACCTGTCCAGACTCATCATCCCAATCGGCATCGGCATCCAGAATGTTCCAAGCCGCAAATCCTCCCGTCTTGATGTTCCCGATCTGAGGTTTCACTATTGAAGCTGTCGCAATTGCTCGAACGAACTGTCTGTTAGTGAGCTTCGGCCCGAGCAATACACTGAAGATTTCCTTTCCGGATGCGAAATTGGTGCCCTGGCCCCCAATAGTTAGACTCGCATCAAATTGTCCGTCGATGATGAAGAGATGGTTCGCATCGTCGGGACCCGCGACAAGGACGTCCAGTTGCTGAAGATTTTGGATCTGTGCAATTTTGATTGCCATTATGACCTCCTCAATTCGTTTCGTCTCAAGTAAATCGCTTTGCTAAACAATTACTGCCAATCGTGTAGGCCATGCTAAGGGCGTCATTTGTGATTTACCAATTAAAAACGAATTCTGGCTCGATCCTAGGCACAAGAGAAGCGACGAGCTGTGGACGGACACGCTGTTGCTTAGCCACAGTTTTATGCCCGACGAAGATTTTGAACGTACAATTGGCAGCGCGTGCGGGAGTCGAAATCATCGCCGGCCATCTCAGCAAAGCCGAGTGGCGTTTAGGCCAACGTTTCAGCGATGGATTCCAACGGGCCCTGGATCTGGATTGCTGACGCACATCGCCGCGACGGAAAGCGGTTCATCGTGGGAGCGGATGAATTGTTGACCGCGTTTATCGGACTCGATGCGGTGATTCGAAGCTGCCGCGAATTGGTTTGACAGGTTGGCGAGATTCTTGCCAAACTCAGCGTCGCTAAAGCGGATCTGAATCAGGCGGAGGCCTTTCGCCCCGCCAGGTTCTTCGCCTCTTCCGGACCCGCGATTTCACAAATCTAACACTGCGCGGGGCAAAGGAAGGAAGAACCATGAATCCATTGATTCAGCTCAAAATAACTGCCCCACTTCTAATCGCATTGGGTCTCCTCGGATTCGCTTTTTCGCCCACAGCGCAAGCGGTAGTCCCGCCGCCCGACGGAGGCTATCCTGGATTCAACACGGCAGAAGGACAGAACGCCCTTTTTAGCCTTACCACCGGCACTGGGAATGTGGCAGTTGGCTGGAGTTCGCTCTTTCGCGACGCTGCAGGCGGCTTTAACACCGCTATCGGCGCAGGAGCGCTCCTAAACACTACTAGTTCCTTCAACACGGCAACCGGGGCGCTTGCGCTGTATAGCAATACGACCGGTACCAACAACACAGCGATCGGTGCTACCGCTCTTTATACAAACGCCGATGGGTTTAACAATACCGCCGTTGGTAGTAGCGCGCTTCACTCTAACACGGGCGCCAAGAACACCGCCATTGGTGCCTCTGCGCTCGTGTTTAACACTGGCGGCTCCGAGAACACGGCTGTCGGTTATTCGGCGCTCCCACATAACACAGGCTCCTGTAACACGGCCATTGGCGCTAACGCGCTCATGAATAACACCAGCGGCTCCTTTAATATTGTATTACTCGGCGGTCAGAATCTTACCACGGGGATTTCAATATTGATATTGGCAATAACGGTGTGGCTGGCGAGTCGAACACTATCCGCATTGGCAATCCACTGCACAATCGTGCCTTTATTGCAGGGATCGACGGAGCGACGGTCGCTGGCGGAACAGCAGTTTTCATCAATTCAGAGGGCCAGTTTGGCACGATGACTTCCTCGGCGCGTTTCAAACAGGACATCCGGCATATGAACGACGCGAGCGAAGTGATCTTTGCGCTCGAGCCAGTCACCTTCCGTTACAAGAAAGGTATTGACCCGGACCGCAGAGGGCAGTTCGGGCTCGTGGCTGAAGATGTGGAGAAAGTGGATCGTGACTTGGTTGTGCGCGACAGGGACGGAAAACCGTACAGCGTGCGCTACGACCAGGTAAACGCGACGTTGCTCAATGAGTTTCTGAAAGAGCATCGCAAGAACGAGGAACAGCAGGCGACAATCACTGAACTGAAATCTACGATGGCCCAGCAGCAGAAGGACTTCCGGGCGACTGCCGCGCACCAGCAAAAGCAAATTAAGGCGCTTAGTGCCGGTTTGCAGAAGGTGAGCGCACAGCTTGCCGCAGCGAGTCCGTCCTGTGGCGGACTTGAAGCGAGCAAATTCGCCACAGGACGAATCCGCGGTGGCGGACCTGCGCCGCAAGCGGTCAACAATCCCTAAGCAACAGCATTTCACAATGAGCCGTCACGCCTCACCGCGTGGCGGCTTTTTGTTTGCGTTGGCGGTCTCAGTCCGACCGCATAACACCAGTGATGCGGACCGACGTGATAGAAATCCCATGACCACCATAGGTAGCGGAATAATTGGCTGGCACAAAAACCGCATCCTTACCAGACGCCTCAGCTGAACCGTGCACTCTTGTGCCGTTATATGAGAACTCCACCCGGACATGAAATGAATTTGAGTTTGTGAAGCGCGCGACTCGGGAGCTACCCAAACTCTCGTACGAAACTGCTACACCGCCTTTTCTGTTTTGCGCGGTTACAACAGTCACTTGTAACACCAACAAGAAAACAGAAATAAAGAAAATGTATCGACCCGTTTTTTGGAGAATGGTCATAGCACTTTCAACAACAAGCTGGTTGCTATGTCAATACCGGAGGAAGTATGGAATGCAACTTGGCACGGAACTTGGCAAGATGGCGAGGAAACTATTTACCGGGTTCTTGAAAAGCCGCCCCTTGGATGCCTCAACGCAACGGACCGAATGGGCGCCGCATCGGAAATCAGATCGACGCGGCGATGATCTTTGCGCGGGCGCGCTTTGTAAACATGGACAGGTGTCATAAAACTGTCATGAAAGCTCAAAGAATTGAGAGCTTATTTGCCGCGTTTTACCTCTGAGAAATGCTCTGGCAGCGCGTACGGGAGTCGAACCCGTGTACCAGCCTTGAGAGGGCTGTGTCCTAACCACTAGACGAACGCGCCGCAAACGGGATGCGGTTAGAAATACTGTACTGACCGCACGCTGGCAAGATGCTGGCGAGAAGTTGTCCTGCTCGGAACTAAATTGGCGTTCGTTTTATTCGCGTTCATCACCGCCGCCGTCATCGCCTCCACCATCATCCCCTGCGTCATCGTCTCCCGTATCTTCATCGCCTGCGGCGTCACCGCCATCATCGTCGTTTACGTCTTCGCCTTCGTCATTGGAAGCGCCTTCCATGCTGTCGTCATCGTCAGAAGCCACGTCTTGATCGGTGTTTGCATCATTAACCAACGTCTTCGCGTCGGGAGCGGACGTGTGCGCCGGCTTCACAGCGCGTGCCACAGTGAAAAAGCTGAGGGACAGGCAGAGCAGGAGGAGAAGAAATTTTTTCATACTCGCGCGGCACCCTCTCTTGATCGAATCAATGACCCTGGTACAGGCAATTTCCGACGGTACGACGCCCTCACAAATCGAGGCCGATCCGCGTCTTTTTCAGGCGGTTCAGTCCATAGCTTGTATTCTGGAATCGCTTGGGTACGCCGTGTTTGCGCGCATGGTTCCTTTGAACGTAGTCGACGAACTGCTGGGCGGCACAGTGCGCATCGCCTGGCGCAAATTGCACGGCTACGTCGAATACGAACGTGAGCGCTCAGGTTCGCAAAAAAATTGGGAGTGGTTTCAGTGGCTCGCCGAACAAATCGATCGGCATAGCAAAGCCCGAACCAGTCTCACCATTGGTGCGCACGAGGCTCACCGCGACTGGCGGCCGTGATTACTGTTTCCGTTAAGCTACTTCCGCACTCGTGACACGGCGCTATCGCTTACTTTTCGGACCTCTGTCCGGAACCGTTCTTAGTTTCGGCATAGTTGGCCTGGCGCTGCTGATTCCCGGCTACAGTCACGTCCGGCAGACGGTCAGCGAAATTGGAGAAATTGGTTCGCCTGCCAGAGTTCCCTTCGCCATCATGTTATTTTGCGTTGCAGGCTGCATCCTGATGTTTGCCTTAGGCGTTCGCGACGTGTTACTGGCAACCGACCACTCCTCAATAGCCGCATACCTCATCGGCTTTATGGCGTTGCCCGCTGCAGGAATAGGAGTGTTCGCCTATCCGCACCCGATGCACAACGTTTTCGGTATCTCGGAACTGATTGGATATCAAGCGCCGCTGGTCTTGGCGCTCACATTGAGACGCGACTCACGAGCGAAGACTCTCGTCCTACTTTCATGGATTTTGTTTGCCCTAATATGGGGCGCAATTGCTTTGAACTTAAGTTCACTTGTCCCTCAATTTGGGCCCACGTGAAGCCATTTCATGGCGTTGCACAAAGAGGGCTTTTTGCCGCATGGTTTGGCTGGTGCGCCGTAGTAGGGATATTACTGTTTCAGTCAAAATGGCGGAGTTTAGCCAGGCCAAATTCTACAGCCGTGTACATGATGCTGTGATTCGGGTTTATCATCCTTGGAGCAAGATGATGGAAATGCACAACACGTGAAGCGATAAGCAGTTCTCGTTCTATTTTAAATTTCAATTTTCACTCACGCGGGAGAGGCAGAAGCGGTACTGGTCGCTATCAAAGGCGCCACGTAGAGACGTTCGCATCGTTTGGAAATGATTAAAACGACTACTGCTTCCATACATGGCACCTAATTTCCGGGATCTACTAGTAGATTCGCACGGGCAAAGTCCTGCTGTTTGATGGTTCTTGGACCGCGCCGGCGGCGCGGAAAGTGGGTTCTGGGAAACACCCGGAGTGGGTCTTGTTACATCCTCACTAACTCCAGAAACTTGCCCGGCAGAACATGCATTAACAATAAATAACAAGGAGAAAAACATGAACAAAAAGACAGACGTAGAGAAGAGCAAGGAGAGAGACATGGAGTACCGGAAAAGGTATCCCGCAATGGCGGTGGCGGTTGGTGTTCTTCTCGCGCTCACGGGGGTGTCGGCCGCATCAGCGTCCAACGCCAGCAACGCAAGGAGCACCGCAGTGGGGTGGGCAAAGGGGTGCGCTGAACAGTTCGAGGTGGCGCAGAGGACTGACATGGAGTCGTTCCGCGACTACGACCGCGAGACCTTCCGCGCAGGTCATGACCCTCGCGCGGTGACGATCTTCGCCAGCGGTGCGGTGCGCTACGGCATCGACGCCATCATGGCCGCCCTCGATTCGCACTTCGCCAACCGCGAGGCGATCTGGGCCTGGACTGAGCTGTATCGCGTAGTCGACGGCTGCCACTCGGCGTTCATCCTGTATGACGCAACGTACGACATCCCGTCGATCGGCTACCACCAGCGCACGCTGACCGGTGTGACATACACGCACGACGGCAACCGATGGCTGTCTATCGCTGACCAGGGGACGTACCTCGAAGCACCCTAATCGACATTGAGCAGCCGGGCGCTCGGAACGATGAACCGCCCGGCTGCTCGACCGTCGACGTGCTGGTCAGTTAAGGGGCTAGCCGACCAGCTTGATCGGCATAACAAAGCGCGAACCAGTCTTGCCCTCGGTGCGCACGAAACTTATCGCGACTGGCGTCCATAATTTGCGCCAGCCCGGAGTGCCGACGCAAACTTAACCAGACTTTCCCGAATCTGTGTCGGTGTCCAGGCCGCGAATCCGAATACGAACGCGGGCTTTAGCTTCGCTTGAATGCAAAAGAACGATAGAGCCGAGGGCCTTACTCCGATATCAGACGTGATACGCTTGATCATCGGGAAGTCTTCCTCGCGTTTCAACCAGGCGACGATGTTCAACCCGGCTTCTGGAACCTGCAAAGTGAAACGATCGCCAAGCAAGTCGTTGAAGTGTTTGATAAAGAAATCTCGTCGCTCGGCATAGATTTTTCGCATCCGCTTGATGTGACTCAGGAAGAAACCCTCAGTAATGAAACGCGCCAGTGTCGCCTGGTCGATGGGAGACGAGTGTTGATCCATCGCACTGCGGATTTTGACTAACGAATCGATCAACGGCTCCGGCGCAACGATGTAGCCCAGACGCAACCCGGGACAAAGAATCTTGCTTACCGTGCCTGCGTAAATCACTCGACCAGCGTTATCGATCCCTTGCAGCGAAGGGAGCGGTGGCCCGGTAAAGCGGAACTCCGCGTCATAGTCGTCCTCGAAAATAAATGCGTTGTGAGCACGCGCGAAATCGAGCAAGCCGGTCCTACGCTCAAAACTCATGGTAACGCCGAGAGGAAATTGATGGGAGGGCGTTACGTAAATGAGCCTCGGCAATGGTTCTTTTGGCGATCGCGCAATCACGATTCCCTGGCTGTCGAGCGGCTTGGGAACAATCTTGACGCCAGCCAAAGTAAGGACCCTTCGAGTCTGCTGATAACAGGGGTCTTCGACCCAGGCCACTTCACCCGGATTCAGCACAGCCATTGTGCTAATCAACATCGCCTGCTGCACACCAGCCACGATGACGATCTGATCCGGATGACAACGCGCTGCTCTGAAATCGCACAAGTATGCTGCGATTGCCTTGCGCAAGTCAGCGTCGCCGCGATTCGACGCATAGCGCAACAGGTTGACGCCTTTCTTCGCCAGGACCTGCGTTCTGAGGCGTTCCCAGACATCCATCGGAAATTCGTCGACCGCTGGAATGCTCGCGACCAGCGAGACGCCTGCTCCTGCGGCCGTTGCTCCGAGATCAAACTGATTTCCGACGCGCGCATCCGGAATTGCTCGCACGCGATCGGAGATGCGAAATGGGCGCTGGATTGGTTGGTAGGTTTTCGGCTGGTCCGCTGTCAAAAAGGTTTCCGGAAGAAGATTCACGACGAACGTTCCGGATCCTGGCGTTGAGCGGAGGTAACCTTCGGAGTGAAGTTTTGAAAACGCGAGTCTGACGGTCGATCTTGAGATTTTCCAGTCTGTGGCCAGATCGCGAGAGGAGGGAAGTCGCGACGAGCCATCGCCGAACCTTCCCGATTTCAGCTCGTCGCGGATTTGACGGTACAGCTGCTCGTGCAGCGGTTCCTTTGCCGTCCGGTCAAGCCGAATCATCTCAAACGCCATGATCGAACGGCGGCGGCGTTTCTGCGGGCGCGATTTCCTATTAGGCATGCTGATTGCGCGAATTTCCCCTGATTATACTCCTCACCGGATAGCACTAACCTGCCGAAGCGAATGGTGAAGGCAACAGCGTGAGAGGTTTTCGCGATGAAATTACTGGCAAAACACGTAGGTGTATGGCCGTGGTAAAGGGGTCGACTGCGATTATAGCTGTCCCATTAAAGAGAAAACGAGCCCTGATGGCAGCAGAACCGCTAATCACTACATATCTCGAAATGCTGTCGCGGGATCAATTGCGTCCAAAGCGCGCGGATGCACGATTTCAGGTTCGTGAAAAGAGAGAGCGGGATTGGCGATTCAATCGCGATCTCTATTTTCATGTCGGCGAACAATGGGACTGGATCGACAAACGATCGTGGACGGATGAGCAATGGAAGGAATACGCAACAGCGTCTGAGTTACGGACGTTCGCGGGATACCATGACGACGCTCTCGCTGGCTATTACGAACTTCGTCGGGACGGGGAAGGCGGAATCGAGATCGCTTACTTCGGATTGTTGCCTGAATGGATCAACCGAGGGTTGGGCGGTGCGCTACTAACTAGCGCAATCGAAAGGGCGTGGCGCACAAAGCCGAATCCATCACGCGTATGGGTGCATACGTGCAATCGTGATCATCCGCGGGCGCTCGCCAACTATCAGGCGCGCGGCTTGGTCGTTTACAAGGTCGAGGAAGAACCGTAGGGGACACTTCGTTTTCCGGAGAGGCTGGCATTTCCCCTGCAGAACAGATCAGCCGTGCATCTTTCGCAGTCCTGCGGGCTGCGTTTATGGCCGAAATTAAAAAAATTCGAGAATTTTTGAAATGTCCGGCTCGAAAAGCTTGAGAAAGGGATGAAAGCAATTGAATCAACCATTCCCAATGATGAATCTCCCAGCAGACAAATACATCACCGACGCCGGCAATTTCACCAATCAATTTGTGTTTCCGGCCGGTTTCGCGAGCCAAAACCTGGGACACAATCCCCTGTCACGACTGTCGCGAGAGCAGCTCGCCGCATTTTTGAATGCGGAATCAAGTAACGGTCGCAGCGCCCATTTCTCTGCTCCTGCAGCCGAACCGACACCGCCTACGCCTGAAAAGGGTCTGGCGGTTGGTGTGCTGAAACAGGCAGCCTACGATTTGCGCCGTTACCGAACGGCCGCGAAAGCCGCCGATCGGGAACTGTATCTCGACGCTCACAGTTGGGTGACGGCATATGATTCTTCCTGGCCGTATTCGTTCATGAATGTTTGTAAATTGCTCGATCTCTGCCCTGAAGTGGTGCGCGCGGAACTTCTGGCTGACGCGGCACTGGGGCCATTTCATTATTGGATTCGACGCGCTGGCCGTGTGTCCCGAAAACTCGGGGCCTCGGTCGTTCGCGTTTTCGAAGGCGGCCGAAACCCGGAGGCCGTCGAGGGCAACCAATTAGCCGCATCTATCTAATATGAAAAACTTATTGAGTTCTGTATGGCGGTGGCTGATTCGTGCGACGTGTCGGAAACACGATCCGTTCCTGGTTTATAGCATGGCTTCGTTCAACTCCGGCGGAGGGTGGAACGAATTCCTTTTCAAGGCGTCGCTACAAAACACATAATCGCGATGAAATTCTCTACCGAAGCGATCGTGGCACTGGCCGTAGCTGTAGTGTTCGTACTATTGAGCGTCGGTGCGATCGCACGAGAGCAAGAGCAGGCGCCGGCGCGTAGTGGGCACGACGCATATATCGGGGCGAGCAATGTCAACCTGAGCCAGGTCGCCGCAAGCAGCACGAACGTTCTCGGCTTCTACTAAACGGGAGCGTATCCCGGCCGAACTGGAACTGTGGGAGCCGGGGTGCCGGCAGGCATTCGTCCCGTGAGCAGCCGACACGGCTGCCACTACAGAGCTACAGAGCGCCGCGCGATTTTATTCTCGCAAAACCACGCTTGGTAGGCGACGCTCTGTCCCCACGAAAGCAATCCCTGGAACTCTGCAGGAGGGCGGTGCTTCGTTTCAAACGACGCATTGGACCGTGGTGTTTCGTGCCGGGGAACCCGAATCGGAGGCCTCTTCTCACCAGGCGCTTTCCGGATTTTGTGAAGCGTATTGGCCGCCGCTTTACAGTTTTCTTCGGCATCGCGGTCATTCCTCCGCT
Organism: uncultured Verrucomicrobiae bacterium; assembly: GCA_963803285.1. Taxonomy (GTDB): domain Bacteria; phylum Verrucomicrobiota; class Verrucomicrobiia; order Chthoniobacterales; family UBA10450; genus Udaeobacter. Next base: position 338,626 of record CAWDMG010000009.1, read on the forward strand.
GATGCGCAGGACTTGGTCCAAGGTTTTTTCGCTCATCTGCTCGAGCAAAACACGCTGAGTCGGGCAGATCGCCAGAAGGGGCGGCTCCGCACATTTCTGCTCGGATCGCTGGAGAATTTTTTGTATAACGAGTATGACCGCGCTCGAGCGCTCAAGCGAGGCGGGGGCCGGCAGGTTCTATCGATTGAGGAGCATCTTCCCGAAGCCGAGGCAGCGATGCTTGCGACTGTTCATCTGAGCGATGCCGGGTGCTATGATCTCGTGTGGGCGTCGAATATCGTTTCACGGGCATGGAAGAGTTTGCAAAGCGAATTTGAAGCGGAAGGCAAAGCTGAGTGGCTCGAGGAATTAAGGCCGTTCGTGGCTGGCGGCTGCGCCAAGCCGCCCAGTCAGGAGGAAGCCGCAGCCCGACTCGGAGTGCCAATCGCGACTTTGCGCACCTGGCTTTCGCGTCTCCGCCAGCGATTCCGTGAATCCTTGCGAGCAGAAGTCGGCGGTACGGTCTCGGATCCGGCAGATATCGATGGAGAACTGCGCCATCTGTACCAAATACTGATGGCCTGAGGCGGCTTTTCCAACATGGACGACATCAGCGTGGGTTTCGGAACCGCAAAAGCGCAGAGTGAAATTACGGAGAACTGCGCGACCTGTGGACGACCGCTGACTCAACGTGGTCCGAACGGCGAATGCCTGCGGTGTCTTGTTAGCCTTACCTTCCTTGGGGACGGAGAGCAGCCGGAAAGGCCAGTGGCGCGCGGACGACTAACACCCGGACCACTGCGATATGCCCACTTTGAAGTAGAGACCGGAGCAGATGGTTTTCCGGTTGAGCTCGGTGCGGGAGCGATGGCTGTAACCTATCGCGCGCGAGATACAGTTTTGAATTCGCTTGTTGCCCTCAAGGTCATTGATCGCAAGGTCGCGCAGAATTCTGGCGCGCGGTCCCGTTTTCTCCGCGAAGCGCGTGCGGCGGCGAACATTCGTCACCCAAATGTAGCTCGCGTGACATATTACGGCGAGCAAGAAGGCGAGTGTTTCTACGCGATGGAACTGGTCGAGGGCGAAACGCTTGAAGCGCGTGTGCGCCGCGATGGACCGATGCCGTTTGCCGTCGCTTTGGATGTAATCGAGCAAGCGGCACGTGCTCTCGCCGCGGCGGGAGCATGCGGCGTCGTGCATCGCGACATCAAGCCATCGAACGTAATGCTAGAATCCGATCCAAGCGGTGCGCTCCGGGTAAAGCTGATTGATTATGGAGTGGCCAAAGTCATGGGCTCGCAGACACAATCCGGCGCCGAGCAAACGCACGCCGGTTTCATTGGCACGCCGGCATTTGCCAGTCCGGAGCAATTCGCAGGCGTCGGACAATTCCCGGTTGATACGCGTTCCGACATCTACTCGTTAGGCGTTACGTTTTGGTATCTGCTCACCGGCCGGACGCCATTTGTCGGTCGGACGATGGAGGAAATCCGTGCGCGCCAAACCAGTGACCTGCCATTGGAACAGCTCAAGGGCCTGCACCTCCCGGGCAAGGTCGTCGCGCTCCTGAAATCGATGCTCGCGACAGATCCCAACCACAGGCCACAATCCGCGCGCGATTTACTTCTTGCAGTCCACAGCTGCTACGATCGGTTCAATCCTGAGGCGCGCCGGCGACGCAGGAAAGCTATATTAGTAAACGTGGCTTTAACCTTGGCCATCGTAGCCATAGCATGTGGGACCTGGCTTTATCAACGCTTGCGGCCATTTAGTCCCGCAGAGCGTTCAATAGCGGTGCTGCCTTTCGAAAATCTCAGCAGCGACAAGGAGAACGCTTATTTTGTCGAGGGAATACAGGATGAAATTCTCACACGCTTATCCAAAATCGGCGATCTGAAGGTAATCTCGCGTACTTCTACGCAGCATTATCAAAGCGCGCCACGAAATTTGCGCGAGATCGCACAACAACTCGGCGTCGCTCATGTCTTGGAAGGAAGTGTGCAGAAAAGCGCCGATACGGTCCGGGTCAACGTGCAACTCATAAATGCTGTCAATGATTCGCATGTTTGGTCGGACACCTTTGATCGCAAGTTGACCGATATTTTATCGGTCGAAAGCGAGGTAGCCAAAAGCATCGCCGATCAGTTACGCGCCAAACTTAACGGACAGGAGAAGGAAGTCATCGCCGCCAGACCTACTGAGAACCTTCATGCCTACGATGCCTATCTGCGTGGTTTGGCTTACACCCTGAAGACCGGTTTTACACCGGCGAACTCGTTAGGCGCGCAGAAGTACCTGAAAGAGGCGGTGCAGTTGGATTCGAACTTCGCACTTGCTTGGACCCTTCTGTCGTACGTCGACTCAACTGGCTATCTTACCCAGAGCCTTCAACCAACCGAGAGTCTCCGCGAAGAAGCGCGGTACGCTGCCGAAACGGCTCTTACGCTGCAGCCTAATCTAGGCGAGGCTTTATTGGTCAAGGGTTTCTATTACTACGCCTGCCTGAAAGACTACGACACTGCCTTGAAATATCTTGAGCAGGCCGGGCGGATCCTGCCCCATAACAGCCGGGTTCTTCAAGGCTTGGCTTATGTTGAACGGAGGCGAGGCAACTGGGACAAGAGCGAGGCGTACTTCAACGAAGCCGAGAAGCTCGATCCACGAAATGTTAGCCTGCTCTCGCAACACGCGCGCTCCTACATTTGCCTTCGTCGCTTCCCTGAGGCGCTCGCGAAGCTGGAGCAAATTCTCAACATAACACCTGACGATATAGATACGATTGTATTAAAGGCGCGAATCGCGCAAGCAGAGGGCGATCTCCCCCGTGCTGCGGCGCTCCTGGCTCCGCTGCGGCTCGGCGCGGATTACGCGAACGCGTTGGAAACACAAGTTTACCAGGCCATTCTCGAGTCGCGCCCGGCGGCCGTCGTAACTCAGCTAAAACAAATATTGGCCAATCCGGATCAAGCCTTGGGCTATTACAATGGCGAACTGCGTTTCTGGTTAGGCTGGGCACAGGAAGTCGCTGGGGACAGCGTAGCCGCGCGGGAAAGTTGGAACCAGGCCCGCACCGAGCTGGAGCCTTTCTTAAACCAGCAGCCTGACAATTTTGTTCTGCTGGGCGATCTCGCGCTTACAAACGTGGCTCTGGGCGACAATGCCGCCGCGCTGACTCTGGCCGAGCGCGCCATCGCTATGATGCCGATTGAGAAAGACGTGTTACTGGGGCCCAGGCCGCTAGACATCCTGGCCCGTGTGGCCGCCCGGACCGGCGACGCCGATCGGGCGATCTCCACTCTGGAGAAACTGCTTTCAATTCCATACGAAGCGCCTCTAGCCGCAAACCCACCGCTTACCCCTGCATTGCTTCGGCTCGATCCGATGTTTGAGCCGCTGCGCAAGGACCAGCGCTTCCAAAAATTAGTTGGCTCCGGGAAATAATTCTGGGAAGCACAGGCTGCCAGCCCGTTGGTTTCAGCGCCTCTCCGAAAGGACTTTGATCGAACTTGAGGCGATGAAACACGCGGACTGACGCCAAACCGACTAGAAGGTTGTTTTGTATAATTCCAGTGGCAGAATTTGTGGAGGAACTGCTGGTGCCAGCGCATAAGGCGCTGCGTTGGAAAAAGCGCGTGAGAGTTGCGAAACCATCAATCTATCAATTTTTTCCTTGTGCACGCACCGCGTGGATGACTATCCTCCGATTCGCGGGCGCAGAGCAGGTTCTATAACTCTAGCTTATGCATAATGAACGAGTAGCCTAGATGGCGAAAGATAGTAGTTATTCAACATAGGAGAATAATGCTGATGCCTAAGAAACCGAAACGTCCATCGAAAGGCAAAGATTTTGTCATCGCTCCTGGCGGGCCTCGAAAACGCGAGAGCGTGCATGCACTCAAAGGCGGCGAGTCCGTGTTCGTGCAGCGGGGTTACGGCCCTGTGGTGACACGAAGCCCGAGGGGTATCGCAACTGATAAGATGAAAAGCGCCGATGCTCCTACGAACTTTGTGCTGACTCCGGGCGGGTTCAGACACCGCTCGCTCGTGCACCGCGTGGCTAGGAACGAAGCGTTGCACTTCACAGAAGCGCGGATACAACTGATCGACCTCGCTACAAACGCGCGCAAGGACATCCGTAAGGGACGGGCAAGGTCAGGCGAAGTGCCAGACCTCGGCAGCGGCTGGATCACATACGGGTACTGGAACAATGATACGGGGAATTCTCTGACTTCGTTTCGCTCGACGTGGACCGTTCCGCCGGCACCGTCGACCGACTCAGGGCAAACGATCTTCCTTTTCAACGGCATCCAGAACTACGGAACCAACTACGGCATTCTTCAGCCCGTTCTGCAATGGGGCCCATCGGCTGCGGGCGGCGGATCTTACTGGTCGATCGCGAGCTGGTATGTGACCTCTGGAGGCGATGCATTTCATACGACGCTGATTCAAGTAGATGAGGGGGACGTGCTCATCGGACTAATGACGTTCACAGGCCAAACCGGGGCGGGGTTCAACTACCGCTCCGAGTTTCAAGGAATCGGCGGCACGACGTTGAACATTGCGAACATCGCGGAATTACTCTGGTGTAACGAGACACTGGAGGCTTACGGCATTCAGGCTTGTTCGGACTATCCAGCAACCGACTTCACCAGGTTCTGGCCGATCAACATTCAGACCGGCGCGACGAATCCGACAATGGCGTGGACGCCTGTAAATGCGGTAACAGATTGCAACCAGCATACAATTGTCGGCGACAACTCCTCCACCCAGGGCGATGTCGACATCTATTATCGCAATCCCTCCAAGAACAAGTTCGACTTTTCGGAAATGCTTGTTGTGACCAATCCCATCCTGCTCTGGCTCTTCAAACATGGTTGGGAAGATCCGGGCTGGGGCCGAGACGATGCAAGTCAGATCTTGATACTCTCTGCCGTGCACGCGCTGGCAGATCAAATCTCGGACACCGAACTGCGCGCGCAGGTCAAAAAACTGTCATCCAAAGGGCTTGCAAAAGTCGCGAATCGGATGGGGGGAACGCGCTAACCCGGCAGTTGCTTCGGGGAAAAAACGATCCACCCGGTGGGGCATTGCACGGCATGCAGCGCATCGTGTATTTAATCATTAGGTAATTGCAGTGGCGGCTGTAGAGTCAGGCCAATAGCGCAGCGTCAATCGATCGCGCAAGTGTGCGGCCCCTTTTCCCTGCACACAAAAACGTATCATGAATGCTATCGCTGCTCATACATGAGCTTGAGCGATTGCTTAAGGACCTGTCCGGCGACATGGCGTTCTCAGGGATAACTTTCGTGACGTTGATGGATGCGTATATCACGCGGCTCGACGCAAATTGCCCAGATGTCAGCGCCGGCGTCAATCCGGTCCCGGCGTACATGAACCGGAAAATTAAGATAGAACCAACATTGACTCAGAACAGCGCGCTTTACCACGCGCACCCTAAGAGTTCAGAACGGCGCGCCTCCTTTTTTCAAAGATTTCGCGCTGCGGCCCGCAAGCAAGTGTCGGAAACTTATCAGCAATTGACGCACGGCACACGTTTGAGGCGGCTACCGTTTCCCCGAGACAACGGGCGCTGAGCCATCTTGGTCAGCACGAGGCCAAATAGATACATCGTGAAAATGATCGGTTGTGTTTCGTCTAATCCGGGCGATAATCCGCGCTTATTGGATTACGCTGGTTAACTTCACTGCTCGGTAGATCGTCAGGTGAGCGTTGCTCATTGGTGGTTTGAAACCCGATTCACGGGAACGGCTCTGTAGGTCGGTAGTTTTTCCAAATTCAAACACAATGAAAATGTACGTAGGTAACCTCTCTTTTGAGAGCACCGAGAACGATCTTCAGGATCTGTTCGAACAACACGGCACCGTTAATGAAGTCCATCTGATGATGGATCGTATGACCGGCAAATCGCGTGGATTTGCGTTCGTCACGATGAATGACGGTGCACAAGCCAACGCCGCGATGAGCGCGCTCAATGGCCGTGAACTTAACGGCCGCACGTTAACTGTTAACGAAGCGCGTCCGCGCGAACAGCGTCCTTTTGGCGGCGGCGGCGGCGGCAAGCGCTCGTTTGCAGGCAATCGCCGGTAGCGGTTAATCGGTAGTCTGTAGGGGAAGCAGTTTGCTTCCCGAAGGATGGGATCCTAACAGCATCCCCTACAGTTCAACCGGTGGCGGAGAGCGAAATACGCATCATGAATTCTGAGAAAGCGATCCAACTGGAGGGCACCATCATGATGGTGCTGCCCGGAACCATGTTTCGCGTCGCGCTCGCGAACGATCGCCTGGTTCTCGCGCACATTTCCGGAAAGATGCGCAAACGTTTCATTCGGCTTACAATTGGTGATCGAGTGAAAATGGAAATGTCACCGTACGACACGGCCAAAGCGCGAATCGTTTATCGACTCTGACATGGCGACGAGATTTTTATTCGATCCGCCGCGACGGCCCAAAGCGAAGGCTGGCCCTAATCTCAAGAGCCTACTCGTGCGCTGTCCTTCGACGTCGAAGCTGACCGATACCGGCAAAACAATCGAAGAAAAACGCTGGCAGACGGTCAAACTGAAAACACAAAGGTTTACCTGTGTGCACTGCGGCAGCGTTCATACCTGGACAAAAGCGGATGTTATCCTTGGACGGCCGACGTGAGTGAACCGGCGATTCTTCATTTTATTTTGCACCATTGATTTTTCGTATCCCAACCGACCGGATTAACTGGACGACCAGTTCGTTCCTGATCGGTACGTTTGTTCTTACACTCACCGCAGTGCCTCTTTATCTGTGGTATTTCGGTGTTGATTGGTTTCAAATCGCCGTGTTTGCAGTGTTACTCGCGGCGACCGGCTTCAGCATTACGCTCGGTTATCACCGTTTTTTTTCGCATATGACTTTTCGGGCCAGGCTACCGGTGCGCCTGTTCACGCTCATCTTCGGCGCCGCGGCGTTTGAGAATTCTGTCCTCATGTGGGCGAGCGATCATCGACGTCATCATAAACATGTCGATCACGATGAAGACCCGTACGACATTACCAAAGGCTTTTTCCACGCGCACATCGGCTGGCTATTATTTAAGCTCTGGCCGCAACCGCCTTTCGATAACGTGGCCGATTTGAAAAAAGATCCGCTCGTGATGTGGCAACATAGACATATTCATTTGCTTGCGGTGCTGGTGGGCTTTGGTCTGCCAACGCTGGCTGGTTTTCTCTGGGATGGGTGGCTCGGCGCGCTGGGAGGGTTTCTCATTGGTGGCGTCGCGAAAGTTGTTGTGCTTCAGCATGGCACATTCCTGATTAATTCGGCCTGCCACACCATGGGGCGTCAACCGTATTCGACGCGATGCAGTGCGCGCGACTCGTTTTTCATGGCGCTGTTTACGGCCGGCGAAGGCTATCACAATTATCACCACGAATTTCAGCACGACTATCGTAACGGCGTGAAGCCGTGGCAATGGGACCCGACAAAATGGCTGATCTGGATTTTATCAAAGCTCGGCTTGACGAGCGGCCTGCGCAGGGTGCCGCAGGAAATGATTTACGCCGCGGAAGCGCGTACAAAAAAACTCGATAGTTGATCCGCCTTCACGCGAGCCTCGGCGCGACAAGTCATCGAGAGCGGCAGCGTGGTTTTGCTGGTCCCAGGATTCTCGATGGAGAAAGAACGACGTGACACAGGCGGGATTTTGCCGTTAACTCGAAACGCAATCGTTAATCGCCGTTCGGCGCGAGAAGGAGGACAATCATGAAGCTGAAGAAGTTAAAGAAAAAGATCCAGGAACTCGAGAACCGTCTGCGAGAAGGCTCAGAGAAACTGGGCAGGTTACGAGGCAAACTGCAGCAGGCGGAGACGGCAAAAGCGTTGAAAGCAGCGAGAAAATCGGCCGCTCGCGTTACTGCGTCAGCCGGAAAGAATTCTCTGGAGCCGACAATCGTCTCGGAGAAATCGAGCGGTGCCAAGAAAGCCAAGAAGAGGCTGAATCTTTCACCGGAACGCCGTGCGCAACTTTCAGCAGCGATGAAAGCCAGGTGGGCTGCGAAGAGAGCCGCTGAGGGGAATAGCGCAACCTCGTCGGACCAAAATTCTCCAACGCCACCTACGCAGCCGCCGGAAAACAGAGCCGACGGCGAGTAAGCATAGTTGCCGCGATCCTCATCGGTAGCGGCCGACACAGAATTGTCGCATCGTATTCGTACCGGCCCGCTAGAGGTGCGCAAATCACGGCTGCTTTTCCTCGCAAAGTTTTTGGAAAACCGGATCCGCGCGTAACGGGTCCCAGATTGGATCGAGCCTTAAAAGTGCCGGTGTGATAGGCGTTGGACTGTAAAGCCAGCCACCATACGGCGTTTGTAACAATCGCGTGAGAGTTGCGATCGCAAGAGTATTCTCGCCAATTATCGTTTCAACTAACGCCAGGTTCTCTTCGAAAGCGGGTCCAGAAAGGCGATCTTTGTTACTCGGCAAAAGCTTGATTGCACGCTGCGCTTCGTTGAGCGCTGAGTCCTTCTCATCGAGCATGGCGTAAGCGACGGCGAGGGCTGCCGCGACGAAGGTGTTTTCTGGTTGATCTTTCTTGAGCGACTCAAGCGTGTTACGCGCTTGCTCAGCGTCAGCTTTTGCATGGGCGGCGTCACCAGCTACGTGCTGGGCCAATGCTAGCCCTACCTGCTTGCTGCCCTTCTCAATCCCAGAAGCAGACTGCAATCCAGTTTGTCGGGCCTGTACAAACCGGATGCCCTCAGGATTTCGTTCAAGTCTCAATTGGGTCAGCTTGATTCGAACGGCCACGTCCGAATTGGTTTGTGCGTTTACTTGCACGAGCGATTTAGCGGCTTCTTTCAGATTACCTTCGGCCTGGTAGATGCTGGCCTTTAGTGCCATTAGAGACAGTTCATTTGGGAGGATCTCCAGTGCCCGGTCATAGAGCTTTTCTGCTTTCGGGAATTGTCGAACCGCGGCGTATGTAAATGCCACTTCCGTTAGTAACGCTGTATTCCGTGGATTGAGAGCGAGGCCTCGCTCCCAATAGGCAATACTTTCATCCCAATGGCCCTCGTTTCGTGCGATTGCCCCAAGCGCGTATAACACCTCGCTGTTACCTGGCAACATTTTGCTAACGCGTCCAAATGTGGCTTTAGCCAGCCCGTAATTGTGCAATACCCAATATTGATAATAACCTGTGAAGAGCAGAGTTTCGGGCGTGTTCGGTTGCAGTTTCTGCGCATTTTCTAAAGCTTCCTTGGCCGCATCGCGGCGAGCGGCAGTCGTGTCGCCGCGGTTAGAGTAAAGCAGAGCGTGCACACCGGAAAGTCGCGCCCAGGCGAGCGCAAAATTCGGGTCAAGCCGCACCGCCAGGTCATAAAAATCGATGGCTTTGAACAGGGCATCGCTGGAGTAATTGCTACGTGCTTCAAGGGCCAATCCGCGTAAATAGGCATCGTAAGCTTGCGGATTGTTTGTGGGCTTGGCAGCTAATGCTTGCACTTCACGGCCGGTCAGCTTCGCTTGTAACGACTCCGCGATTCCCTTAGCGATCTCGCTCTCGACGCTAAAGATGTCGCTCAAGTTTCGGTCATACGTCTCGGCCCAGAGTTGCGAGCCGGTTTGCCCGTTAACCAAGTGAACATTGACCCTCACCTGATTGCCCGCCTTCTGCACGCTGCCCTCAAGGATGTTCGCAACGCCAAGCTGCTTTGCGATTTCAGCAAGATTGCCCGGTTCGCTTTGATATCCCTGAGTCGAAGTGCGCGAAATCACTTTCAAATCCCCGATCTTGGTGAGGCGCGTCAGGACTTCTTCCTGGATGCCATCGGCGAAATAAGCGTTATCCGGATCGCTGCTTAAGTTTTGAAAGGGAAGGACTGCGACCGATTTGTCGATTTTATCCCGGACGGCTCGCGGCAATAAAAAAAATCCAGCGGAAGCAGAGATGATGACAGCAACGACAATGAGCAAAATGAGATTGCGTCGCCGATGAACTCCTGGCGTTCTCGGCGTGCCCTGGATCCCTTGGGGCGTGATGTCGTATGCCCAGGCAAGTACAAGCGCGATCGGAAAACCGATTAACAAAAGCACAATCACGAGTCGCAAACTCCAATTCGGCAATTCCCATGCTGGAAACGCCGCCGAGGCGATTTGAATCAAGAATCCTGCGGCGACGATGTAAGCCGCGGCGACACGATAAACCTTTCGCCGCTGCAACTCCTCGAAGAAGCCGCTCATGGTATGGATGAGGCCAATTTGATCATAATCTCTTGCCGCGTGTCCGACAGGCAAATACCTGTCCAAAAACGATGTGCTCCTTCAATGAGCACACAAACTATGACATCACAAAAGACAGATCAGCTTTCCGAACATGAAATTATCTTGTGCACCGATTGGCCGGAAAGGCCGACATACGTGTAACGGATTAGCATCTGACGCTGCTTCGATCGACGCGGTGCTTAACCAAACATGGCAGTGGTTGTAATGAGGTGCAGGAACGCGAGATTCAGACCGCCTCGCAATGGCGTCGGCGATAACCATGAACATCCACTTGTTCGATCTGGCAGGATTCATCGGCGTTCTGCTGATCGTAGTTGGGTATTTACTTCTGCAACTGGATAAACTCCCAAGCTCATCGCCGAGATATTCACTGCTGAACGCAGCCGGAGCACTGCTGATAATCGTTTCGCTCATCTTCGCCTTCAATTTGTCTGCGTTTATCGTGGAGGTGTTTTGGTTTTTGATAAGCTTGCTCGGCTTATGGCGATCGCTCATTTCCCGGAACAATTTGCAGCGAAGCACTCGGACTAATGGGAATGGTCACGATTGAATTACGTGTGCTGAAGTGCGGGTTAGGGTAGGCGCCGGTTCGATGTCGGATCGCCAGGATCGTATTCCCATAGCCGCGACGGATCGCCGAAAACCGCGCCGATCGCGCGCTCGGGCCAGATCTCAAGATAGCTCAGTAGCAGCGCCATCAGCGGCACGAGGATGAAGTAGAGGCCGTGCGCGGCCATGAAAAACATCGCTGCCGCGCGCAGCACCAGAAGATAAACGTCCCAGCGCACACGCTGTTTCAGCTCGTTCTCGGGCATCGCGTCATAGCCCGAGCGGAACGCCTTCCAGAAATGACTGGCCGCGAGCGAGCCGAAGGTGAACCAGAGCGCCGGGGAATGCGCGAGGTCGCGGCGCAGTTCGTCGCCGAGCAGTAAACCATGGAGCGGAATCAACACAATCCAGTACGGCAGACCGATGATGCCGACGAGGAAAACCCACGTGACCGGGCCGCCCACGAGGTTCTTCACCCACGCCGCGGCGCCCGATTTCGGCTGCGCCTCGCGCAGCAAGCGCACAATCACCGCGGCGACGATTGCGGCCAGCGCGGTAAGCCCATCGAACCAGTAGTTGAACACGGCGAGCGCAGCAGACCAGCCGAAACCGTAAATGCCAACGACTGGAATCAGATTGCGCGCGAGCACGCCCCATGCGTGGGGCCGCGACGCGAATTCGCGCAGATGCTGAGAGAACGGCGGCGGCCGAATTTGTCGCGTCGCTTTTGAGCTGGTTGTCTGCGGCGGCTTTGGCATCGCGAGATTAAAGACAGGTCGGCGGCACCGAATCAATCCGCTTCGAAACGCGCAGCAAAGTTTTTGGCGTTATCGCGAAACAAGAAATAACGCCAGACCAATTGCGGCAACATCTTCGCAAATGGCAACCACGAGATCCTTAATGTGCAAATCCAGACGTCTCCTGATACCGTAGCCGAGAAAAGCGCCCACAAAGCCGCCTGTTCCACCCAAGAGTGCACCGGCAATTAACGATCCCCCCGCCGCCGCGTAGAAACACGCGCCGCACAGGCCGCCTGTGATGATGCGCGCCATTAACGGTGCGGGCGCAGTACGTTTTGGAATCATCGGCAGTTTGTCTGCAATTAACTCGCCGATCGCGAGCACGGAAAGTATCGCGACCGCTGTCGTTGATCCCATGAACGCAAGCGGGGAGCCGTGCAGATTCAACCATCCGAGGTGCGCGCCCCATGCCACGACAGCGGGCGCGGTCAAAGAACGCAACCCGGCTACAATTCCGATTCCAAGAGCTAGAACGAAAACGTAGTTCAATGAAATGTTTTCTATTCCGGCTTCCGTCCAAAGCAAGCTCTGTGCAAGGGCACGAGAATGACCATGGAGAAATAAATCCAGCCGCTCCATTCGATATGCGCTCTCGGCAGGCATAGCGCCAGCACCAGCGAAACAAGACCGACGCCGATGGGGATACTCCATCCGGTTACCTCATTAAATGTCATTGCTCGTTCTCGTGCATTCAACAGCAACGGCTCACGCAATTGCCACGCGCGCAGATTCAAGAGCACCATCCCCAATGCGACAGCGGTGAATCCCAATGCAAAGATCGCGAAGAGAGCGCGGACTTGCGATTCGGAATGCGCCCCAAGTACATGACCGACGCGACCGTTGCTGAGCAAAAACCACATGGCACCGAAAATCGCTTTGAGCGGGTAGATGTAAATCAACATCGTGGCAATCATTGCCCAGCTAATGAAGATCGACACGCCGTCCTCCAGCCCGTAACGCCGGCTCCACAACCAATGACCGCGCCAAAAGATTCCCAGCACAATGATGCTCGCGACAAACGCAGGCACATTCTTGAAAGCTGCGAGGAGAGTTTCGATATCGTCGGGGATTTGCTGCGCAGCGATCACGAGCATCGTGATTGCGAACGCAAACGCTGCATCGATGAAAGTTTCCAGCCGCGTCATCGCAATGCCGCGCAAGCGAAATCCGCCTAGCAGCGGCAACGCATCCAAGTCCGGTGGCAAACCGGACGCAATTTCCTGTGCGCGCTCGTTCATCTGGCTGGCGATATTACCGCAATCATCAGTTGTAGGGGAAGCTGGCTTTCCTGCGAGCACCCGTTCAATTCTCGACAATCTTATGGACTTGGTCACAATGGCGTCGTGATGACTTGGCCTAGCATTCAACGAATGCTGTCATGTATTGTTCCGAGCTCGCTGCTGTTCCTATCGTCGATGGTGCTGTCTTCGGCCGCGACTTTGGATGACCTAAAGCAATTGGAGATCACTTGTTACGTTCCGTCATATCTGCCGCAGGGACTCCGGTTGCAAAATGTTGAGGTCACGTACGACGAGATCCAGGAGAATGAAAACCAGAACCACCAATTGCCACTTTACTCAATCCAATATGGAAATGGCTGGAACGCGACATTCACCATCGAGTCAGCGAGAGAAGGCATCGGCGACCGGAACATCATGGCCGACGAAGCGAACGCGGATGAAACCGAAATCAAATCGCCTTTCGGCCCCATGTATTTGATTTACAGCCCAAAGGGCAAAGATGGCCGCAAGGCAGAGATCATTGCGAATTGGGTAAACGACCCCAACATGAACGACGAGAAAGGCAAAGGCCCAGACTCGCATCCGGTCCTCGGCCGGTTCCATGGATTTTCTGCAACCGGAATTACGGTTGCAGAATTCACTAAGATCATTCAGTCACTTCACCCGATCGGCGGCGACAAGGGTCACATATCCAGTTTGACCGCCAACGTGCCTACGGTCGAAAAATCTGTCCTGAAGATTCACCCGAAAGTTTTCAACATGATCGATTGCTGGATCTCGGATTCCGAAAGCCCTGTCGCTACGGAAATCAATCTGAATGCGGTAGAGAAGAATGGAAACCAGTTCAATGAAGATGGGCTGAAGGAAGACGGCGACTGGCTCAGTTATTCGTTGCCCGATACCGGCGGATTCATGCGCTACCGTGTGCTCGAGGCGAAAGGCAACCATTACAAAATCGAGTATCAGGAGAACGGCGGCGGCACGCTTACGACAGCGTCCACAATCGAGTTCGAGATTGACAAACGGCACATTCGCCGGAACGGCAGCCCAATGACGATTCGCGTGCTTCGGGTGTCGTCATACACGCAGAAATAGAAACTTCAGCCCCACAACTCGCGCGACGGCATTCCGATTCTTCCTTTTTGATACGGAAGTTCGTGATCACGATCACGGGCGAGGAGCAGGGGACCATCGAGATCAATCCAGTCGGCGTCGCTAGCGATGAGGCGAGCGGGAGCGATCGAGAGTGAGGTGCAGACCATGCAGCCGATCAGTATTTTGAAATTATTTTCGCGAGCACGCTGATACAGTTGGAGCGCTTCGGTTAAGCCGCCGGTTTTATCGAGCTTAATGTTGATTGCTTCGTAGCGATTCTTGAGACGCGGAAGATCGGTAGTCGTGTGACAACTTTCGTCGGCGCAGACGGGGATCGGATGTTCGAGCGTTTCGAGCACGCCGTCAGCATCGGCAGGAAATGGTTGTTCGATCAGCTCGACTCCAAGTTCTTTCAACGCCGAGACTGTGTTTCGATAATGGCGAGGCGACCACGATTCGTTGGCGTCGATGAATAGGCGCGGGTTTGGCGCGGCTGCGCGCACAGCTTTGACCCGCGCAAGATCGCTATCGTCGCCACAAAGTTTCAATTTGAGAATTGGCAAGTCGATAACAGCTGCGGCGGCATCTGCCATCCTTGCCGGCGTATCAAGACTGATTGTGAATGACGTCTCAACTTGATCGACAATCGGAATGTTCGCCAGTTCCCAGACGCGTTTGCCGAAGCGTTTCGCCTCCAGGTCCCACAGCGCGCAATCCACCGCATTTCGCGCCGCGCCGGCTGGGAGCAACTCCGGCAGTTTATCGCGGTCCAAATCATCGATGCGCTGGATCGATTCGATCTGCGCAAAAACGGAATCAACGCTTTGATCGTAGCGCGCGATCGGTACCCCTTCGCCGCGTCCGGTGTAGTGTCCATCACGTACGCTGACTGTTATGACGCACGCTTCGGTGCGGCTGCCGCGCGAAATCCGGAACGGGTGATGCAGAGGAAAGACTTCTTTCTTGGCTTCGATTTTCAAAGTGGTGAGTGATACGCGACCAGCGGGAAGATGCCACACAATTTCAAAATTGAACGGGAACCCAGCCGAGGCTGTCTCAGCTTCCACTATGACCAAACTTATTGCGCTAGTGGCGGCGGGCGCATTCGCAGCGGGAACAATGTTCGCGGGTGAACATGGCGATTGCACAAAGAAGGCTGGGAACGAAGGGAAGATGGCCTGCACGGCCTCTCTTGCGAGTCTCGACCTGACCCCGGATCAGAAGACGAAGATGGAAACGGCGATGACCGAACACCACAAAGCGGGGTGTACGGAAGCAACCGAAGCGAAGTTCATGAAGGATGCAAAAGGCATCCTTACTCCTGAGCAGTTCGCGAAGTTCAAAGCGGAGTGCAAGAAGGAAAAGGCAGGAGCCTAAACACGTTGCTTTGTAGACGGCGGTCGCCGCCGTTACTATCTGCAGGAAATAAGATCGCGCTCGCTTCGGCGGGCGCGACTTGCGTACACACAAAATCTTTACGCGAGTTAGCTTCCGTGCGCCTGTAGGGCTGCCATTTATCTTC
Source organism: uncultured Verrucomicrobiae bacterium (assembly GCA_963803285.1). GTDB lineage: Bacteria > Verrucomicrobiota > Verrucomicrobiia > Chthoniobacterales > UBA10450 > Udaeobacter. Next base: position 354,087 of record CAWDMG010000009.1, read on the forward strand.
AGCTGCTTCCCACTGCTGGATTTTGCCGGAACGACGGTAAACGCGGTAGCGGTCAATAGCACGACTTGTTTCGGGATCGCCACCGCATTTGTTGTTGTGGATTTCGCGGAGAACGAACTCAAAATAAGTGTTTGTCGTCTCTTCGGTGCCGTACGCGATGCAATCCAGTGAGATGCGCTTTTCGTAGACGCGGTCGCGCTTAAGCGTGCGCTGGAGCAAATCCAAGGCAGCATCCTCACTCAGCGGATGGGAACGCGAACCGGCTCGGGCGACGATTGGTAAAATCAGAATTGCCGCGATAACAGCTGCCTTAATCAGGCGAAACTTAAGTTTCATGAGTCAAATGACCGATTTGATCGCGCAAAATTCAACAATTGTCATCTGACGCAGCAATCTGGAAGATCCACACCATGAAAATCACCAAAAACATCGGCATGCTTTTACTCGCAGTTTACTTGATCATCGATGGTCTCTTAGGGTTCGGCTTGAATCTGGGCCCAGCCATCTTCCTGCTGTACTTTGTCGCACTGGCGGCGGGCATTTTTATTCTCATCGGCAAATAGAGTTAATCCCGTCTCCAACATCGCCGGCCGGCTTCAGCTATTTCAAATATTTGTCGAACCACGCCACGGTCTGCTCCAGCCGATCGACTTGATGCCTGGGTTCGATGAACATATGGCCTTCTCCGGGATACACGATGAGCTTTGTGGGCACGCCTAACGTCTTTAGCGCGTGCCAGAATTCGTAGGATTGCGACGCGGGGCATTCCGCATCGCGCTCGCCGCCGACGACGAGGGTAGGCGTCTTTACGTTCTTGATGAAGCGAATAGGTGAACTTTTCTCATAAACGGCTGGATCGTCGTAAACGGACGCGCCGAAAAACGGGATCATCCACTGGCCAATCAAGTTCTGGCCATAGTAACTTTGCCAATTCGCGATGCCAGCACCCGCGACAGCAGCGCGAAAACGATCTGTCTGCGTGACAGTCCACATGGTCATGAACCCGCCGTAACTCCAACCCATGACCCCGAGACGGTTGGGATCAATTGAATATTTCTTTATCGCGGTATCGACTCCGGCGAGATCGTCCCGCAAATCGCCGCCGCCGAAATCCTTCACGTTCGCACGGGTAAACTCCTCACCCTGGCCGTAACTGCCGCGCGGATTGGGAAGTAGCATATAGTAACTGCGCATGGAAAGCGCAGCGATGATCGCACGCGACATTCCAAACGATGCCGGCCACTCCGATGTCGTCACGCTGGATGGTCCGCCGTGGATAAGCACGACCATTGGATATTTTTTGCCGGGATCGATTTTCGCCGGCGGCACTAGCCAGCCCTGAACGTTAGACCCATCGTTCGTCCACTCGATGCTTTCCGCTTTGCCCCAGTTCGCCTGCAAACCGGCGTTGTTGTTCGTCAACTGACGCCATTCGCCGAGGGGACCGGCAAAAACTTCGGGTGGCGAGTTGTAACTGCTAAGTTCCGCTGCCGCGAGCTTGCCGTCGCTAGACAACGAGAAGTCGGGAAAATTTCCATACGCGTGAATGCCTTCCGGGCCTTTCCAGATTGTCTGCGATGAATTTTTAGTCAGGCTCAATTCGGATATCGCGCTGCCACCACCGACGTACTCGACGAGCAGAATGCGATCGGGTGTCTGCCAGAAAAATGAATTTACCGAAGCTTTTCGGCTCGACGTGCGATTCGTGACATCGCGACCGCCGACACTCATGGTAAAAAGGTCGCCACCATGAAATCCTTCGTCGCTCATTAAACCTTCAATGAATGCGATCGATTTACCATCCGGCGACCAGCGCGGAACGGCGACTTGAAACAAGGGTTTGTAGATTGATGTCGCGTTACCTTTCGCGGTGTCGACTGTGTAAATCTGCGCGATCCACCAATTGTTATCTCCCGGGCCAGGCGCGGCCGTCGTAACAAACATTTTGTCGTCAGGCGACCAATCGTAATCGTAAATATGAAGATCAGGCGGCGACACGTGGCGCACCTGCCCATTCGCGATGTCTAGAACAGCAATCCGCTGATTATGAATCGCGGTGTCGATCACGCCGGTCGTCGCAGGCGCGGCCATCAACGGACCGCCGCCGCCGGCGCCTTCGATGTACTGGAAGGCAATCTGTTTGCCGTCATGCGACCAATGCGGCCGCGCTGCGTATCCACTTAAATTCGTAATTTTTTTCGCGGCGGAGGCATCACTCTTTACAGTCCAGAGTTGCCGCTGGCCTCTTTCGCCGGCGCTGGAAAAAAATGCCAGGGTCTTCGAATCCGGGGACCACGCGAGATCGAAATCATTCCTCTCACCGGTTATCGGGAGCTTAACAGGTTTAGCCGGCGCGTTTCCGGAGGTTTCGCGGATATACGTCTGTTTCGATGTTGTTGCGGCGGTGGATTCCGCCCAGGCGACATGTGTGCCGTCGGGCGAAAGGGCGACGTCTCCGTACAAAACAGTCTTGCCCAGCTGTTCCGTCAACTGTTGCATATTTTGAGCTGCCAATGTCATGGGAATGAAACAGGCCAAAAGAAAATGCTTCATATTAAGATCCTGACAAACTGCGTACGAAGCGACAAGTCAACCAGAGACGGAGAAAGAGCACAACGGCATTGTCAGAACAGATCAGTCTGTACGAGTAGCGAGTATGAATTCAATCAGCTAGCATCAAGCAATGCGTGGGCTCCGAATTCGCGTGGCAACCTCAGCCGATTGGCGCGCCCTGGCCGAGATGCGGTATCGATTCCGCACCGAGTTGGGATCGCCAGCGGAACCCAGATCGCGATTTGTGCGAAGGTGCACATCATGGATGAAAAAGCGGTTTCGGGTCGGCTCTAGTCCATGGCGCTGCTGGGTTCTCGACGACGGTAAACAGTTGCTCGGTAGTGTTTGCGTGCAGCTGTTTGAGAAATTCCCTAATCCAGTTAAGGACGAGCCGGAGCTCCATGCTTACGTAACGAACTTTTATGTTATCCCGGAAATACGAAGGCATGGATTTGGAAAAAGGTTGCTGGACAAGGCGCTGTCATGGTCTCGCGCTCAGGGGACAGACGCGATTATTCTCTGGGCTAGTCCTGAAAGCAGATCCCTTTATCGCCGATGTGGCTTGGTTGAACCCGCGGATATTTTCGAGCTTCGACAGGCTGCGCGTTTACCGCGCTCGCCTCGTTAGGCAAAGATCTTAGCCAACTTTGAATGATGTTGATTACGCTGGACGATCTGCGCCGCTTTGCCGTCGCCCGTAGTTTTTTCAAGCCCACGACACTGAAACGTGCTCTCGACCGACTCGGTTTTGTTCAGGCTGATCCAATCCGTGCGCCCGCTCGTGCTCAGGACTTAATACTGCGTCATCGCGTTAAGAATTACCATGCCGGCGATCTCGAACGCCTGTACCCAAGACTGGCCATCGAAGAGGATTTCTTTGTCGTATACGGTTTCCTCACGAGACCCATACAGGCCCTGATGCATCCGCGTGCGAACGCGGGTGTGCCCGCCGAAGGTTCTAACGCTTGGCCGGCCGCGCGCGAAAAACAGGCGCGTCTTTTGCTGGAGTTTGTGCAGGCTCACGGTGCAGTGCATCCTCGCGACGTAGATAGTTATTTCTCGCATGGCACGGTCAAAAACTATTGGGGTGGTTCGTCGAACGCGACGACGCATTTGCTGGCAGCCATGCATTACCGCGGCATGCTGCGGGTGGTAGGGCGGCAGGGTGGCGTGCGCATCTACGCTGCGCAGCGGCACGGAGCCGAGCCGGCCGACACAGCCGAACGTCTTGCGCGGATTGACGCCCTTGTCGACGTGGCTGTGCGAATTTACGCACCGTTGCCTGGTCCTTGCCTGTCTGATCTTGTGCGCCGGCTGCGTTTTGCTGTTCCGCAGTGGCGAAGTGAATTGAAGAATGCATTGCAGCGGGTCAAACAAAGGCTCGCGCATGAGCGGGTTGATGGTGTCGATTGGTATTGGCCAGCGGAGGAGGATGTGGCGCGTTTTGCGCCGCCGGGCTCGGTGCGTTTACTGACTCCTTTCGATCCAGTTGTGTGGGACCGCGACCGCTTCGAACTGTTGTGGGGCTGGGTGTACCGTTTCGAGGCTTATACGCCGGCGCCTAAACGCAAGCTCGGTTATTATGCAATGCCGCTGCTTTGGCGCGATCGCATCGTTGGCTGGGCGAATCTCTCCGTGGAGAAGGGGAGACTTAAATCTGAGTTTGGCTATGTCGAGTCGCGCGCGCCGTACGATCGCTCCTTCAAGCGTGAGCTCGAGGCAGAGCTGGATCGCATGAGGTTTTTCCTGTCAATTGGAAGCCAAACCGGAATTTAGTTTCGAAGCGCTTTGGTGAAGCGAACGAGTTCGTCGGCGACGTGTTTGATTCGCCCGGCGATTTTTTTGTCGTTGATGCGCTCGCCGTCGAAAGCATGAGATGTGGCAAACGCGAACCGCGGAATAATAACACAACGAAAATCGAGCATGAGACTGTTTGCGTACGCCATCACCGACATATAACTCGCATGGCCTCCGGCCGCGCAAAGGAAGCCGACGATCTTGTCTTCCCATACGCTTCCTGTGAGCTCGATCATGTTCTTGGTTGCCGCAGCGACATCGTAATTGTAAACCGGCGCGGCGATGAGGATGCCGTCCGCGCGTTCAATGGCCCGGCTCAATTTCTTCGAACCGGGCATTCCATAACATTTGTCCGCATCGCAGAGCGGCAGCTCCATTTCACGGATGTCGATCCAATCGCAATCGACTTCCTTTTTTTGCAGATGCGTGAACGCGGCGCGCCCCATCCGGCGGCTGTTGCTGTCCGGGTTGCCGCTGGTGCTGATCACAAGATGCTTCGGCATGGTGGAACCCTAGAAGCAAACGCCCAACCCTCAACATCGAACGCCGAACTTCGAAGGTAGCGCGAGCGTCCTCGCTTGCGAAAGTCCCAGCCGCGCAAGCCGCGAGACTCGCGGTACGCTACCGTCGTGTTCGCTCGTACGGAATGATGTTGTCCCACTCGTCGGCGGAAGAGCGGGCGACGAATGCGACCACCGGCTCGATATCGCTCATGTTGAACACTTCATGCGGCACGCCGGATTTGATGTAAATGAAATCGCCGGCCTCATTTTCGATTGCTTGTTTCAAACCCGGTCCGAATTCGTGGCGTACTTTTCCTTCGATAATGTAAAGGATCACTTCGAAGCCGACATGAACATGCGCATAAGCGACGCCTCCTGGTGGAATCGTGGCGATGTTGGCGGACAGGTTGGCCGTTCCCACGTTCTTGCCTGACATGCCCTGTTTGTAATGGATGCCATTCCAATCGCGTTGCGCGCCGCCGCCACGAATCGTCAGGATTCCGTCATGATCTTCGACCGCGCTGATGTCGATCGTGTCTTTGTGACTCTTCATCAGCTCAAACGTCCAACGCTCACTGCCGAACGTCCAATCTCGAATTTCATAGATCTGAGCTCGCCCGATGTTTTTCCAGGACGACGAGGGCGATTCCGCCCAAGATCGCAATGGAGGCAAGCAGATAACGCAAGGTAAGCGGTTCGCCGAGCAATAGGATTCCACCGGCGGCGGCGAGAACTGGGACGCTAAGTTGAACAGTAGCAGCGCTGGCAGCTTTCAGGCTTGGCAGCACGCTATACCAAATCACATAACCAAGACCTGACGTGATCGCGCCAGAGATTATTGCGTAAATGACTCCGGCAAGATCGAGATCTAACCATCGGACGAAAATGATGCTAAGAGCAGCCGCAAACGGAACTGCCCGTACAAAATTACCGGTGGTCGCAGTGACAGCATTTTTCTCTCTCTTGCCGCGCAACGAATAAACACCCCAGGCAACGCCGGCTCCTAGCATCAGAATTGAGCCAAGTAAGGGCGGAGCGGAAAGTCCGGGAAACAGAAGCACGACAAGTCCTGTCATCGCCACGATTAGGCCGAGAATTTGAATTGCACGCAAACATTCGCCTTTGTGCAAACTCCAAAGGATCATCGTTGCCTGCACGGCGCCGAACAGCAGTAGCGCGCCAGTCCCTGCTGCGACAGCGACGTAGGCGAATGAAAAACCGGCCGCGTAAAGGAGGAGTGCGAGCGCGGAAATCCAGTTACCACCAACTTCACCGCTCCGCGTGGTTCGTATCATTCGTCGCAAATTCATAACAAGCCAGAGCACAACAGCCCCAGAAAAAATGCGAACGAACGTAAACGAAGCGGCGTCAATGCTCGTTTGTTTCAACGCTGCGCGACGAAGAAGCGAATTGCTAGCGAACGCGATCATCGCCGCCAAGGTCAGGGTAGGAACTCGCGCGCTCAAAGAAAAAGGGTTTGCGTAAACCGGAGAGGCGTTAGTTACGACGACGCACGCCACCGAGTTCGGCATATCGCGGACACGTCACGAGATGATCGTTGACCATGCCGATTGCTTGCATGAAAGCGTAGCAGATCGTCGAGCCGACGAATTTGAATCCGCGTCGCAACAGATCGCGGCTCATAGCGTCGGATTCGGCAGTGCGCGCAGGTACGTCAGTCAATGTTCGCCAACGATTCTGGATTGGGCCGCCGTCAACGAAGGTCCAGAGATAAGCATCGAAAGTTCCGAATTCTTCCCGCACGGCAAGAAAGCTTTTCGCGTTCTCGATTGTAGCTGCGATTTTCAATCGGTTCCGCACGATCCCATCGTTGTGAAGCAACCGCTGAACGTCGCGCTTGTTATAGCGCGCGATCTTTTCCGCGCGAAATCCATCGAGCGCTTTTCGATAGTTCTCGCGTTTCTTCAAAATCGTATTCCAGCTGAGTCCGGCCTGTGCGCCTTCCAGAATTAGAAACTCGAAGAGAACGCGATCGTCGTGTACAGGAACTCCCCATTCGTTATCGTGATAAGTAATGGCCGGTTCAGTCGTGGCCCAGGCACAACGCGGCATAATGTTGAGGCTACATCATAACGCGGGTTGTAGCCACGGCCCTGTGAACCGTCCACGTGTTGTGAACTTCTTGGAACCGGCCACAGGTCGGTTGCTAGAGCAATAATGCGAGCGCGCCCGGCCCGACCTCAATCCGATCCGAACTTTGGCTTCTTGGACGAAACCTTTTTGTAGGTGCCTTCGGCACTCACATTGTGGCCGAAGCCGCAAATGCCGGTTTGCGTGACGACCAGTTTGCCGCCGGTGAACTTTAGTGTGATCTGGCATTCCTCTTCCGCGCCTTCAGGTTTGAAGATGGCAGTGTTACCTTCGATCGTCGCGATGCCACTGCCTTCGCCCTCGTTCACCATTGGACCCTTAGGCGTTTTGTATTCGTAAACGCCCGAAAATTCCACCTGGAGACGCTGTTTACCGAGCGCCCCAATTTTGAATTCGCCCCATTTGGTTTTCCAGGTGCCGTTGACTTGAGCGGCCGTGACACTCTTGTCGCTGTCGGCGTGCGACGTTGCAATTGACGCAGCGAACACGATGCACTGCGCAAACGTAAAGCCTAACAAGCTCCGTGTTTTCATAAACCTCATCGTCAGCGAGTCTGGCAAGCGACGACTTCCCGATCAAGCTTATTGCAGCGGTCCATTGCAGGAGTTACAAATCAAACGAACGTTCGTTTCGAAAATGGAGTTTGAAACATGACGGAAAAAGTCGTCGAGAAACGTCGCCTTGTTTCGCTCGCGACGACACCGCAGGCGCTGGCGTGGGACAGCCGGAACAAGACGTTGTGGATGGGTTCGCGCGATCTGCGCCGAATCTATGCGATCGATCCGGAGAATGGAACTGTCTTGAAACAACAAGGAGCGCCCGGAATTCCGTGGGCTGCGGTTGCACTAAACGGCGAACTGCGTTTTACCATCGGCGAAGGCGCGGACGACGATCGTTATATTTACCGCTACTCAGCTGAGGCCGGATTTTCGAAGATGTTCGCGTGCCCGGATTTTACGGGATCATACCTCAGCTTCGACGGGCAGAATCTGTACATGAGCCAGTGGTACAAGAAGCGAGTGCTGAAGTTCGATGATAAAGGGAATGTCATCCGCGAGATTGACGTTGGCGCGGAGATCTGCGGTCACGCTTTTGCCAACGGCTCGCTTTACGTTTTGCGGGGGCAGGAACAGCCAAACGAAGAATGGCGAATCGCGCGACTGAATCTGCAAGAGGAAACGCCGATCGCTGAAGATATCGCTGTTGTTCCGTTCGCGTCTCGCTCACTGACTTTCGACGGCGAACTGTTCTGGTCCAATTATCGCGCGAAAGACACGATCATTTCATTTACTCTTCCGAGTCTGAACGTTTCCCGGCGCGCCCAACCGGGGAACGCGAATTAGAACGGCTCGAAATTCGGGAACATTTCTCCATTACTGCCCAGATTGTTTCGTCGTCGGACAAGCAGAGCCTCCGTCGAAGAGGATTTTCCACGAACCATCCGGCTGTCTTATCCATGTGGAAGTAAAGGTGCCGGTCTGTGCTCCTGCTTCATCGAAAACGGGACCGGTAGAGAATCCCAGGTCGCCAGCGGCGTTTGTTACGACGCGCTCGGGCTGCCAGCGGAAAGGTGCGACTGCTGGTTTAAAAAATTCTGACCAGCCTGCGATCACCTCTTGCTTCCCGTGCATAGTGTTGCGCCGTCCGAGAAACTGAGCGTCGTCGGCGAGGTACAAGAAAAACTTTTTCGCGTCGCGGTCTGCGAACGCTTTGGCGAATGCGATCTCGGTGGCGCGCACTTCTTCGGCTCGATCCGCAGCAGAAAGAGGTAAAGCAAGAACGAGAAAGAGAAGGCAAAGATTGCGTGTCAAACTTTGCGAACCATTCAACGTTGGCGTGACGGGTGAGCCGACAGCCGCGGTGAGATTGCCTGGCATGGATACCAAAGGAAGACGCTTCATGTGCAAATCGTGAACGAAGCACACTCGATCAGCAATCATCAACTGGCAGGAGCAAAATCTGTTGGGAGGCAGTTTGCTTCCCAATGAATAAGGAAGTCAGGTCGCCAGTTGCGCGATGGTTGTAGCGGCGCTTGTGTCAAGCGCCGAGAGAAAGGCGTTTGGCACAAACGCCTCTACAAATAGGCGAAAAATGTTTGTCGGACATTACAGCTTTGCTTTTGCATGCAGAACTGAGCGAAACAGAATCCCGCTGTGGGTTTTGTTCGTTGCAGTTCAGTTTCTCGATTACATCTGGGCCACGTTGGTTCTGCTCGGGATTGAAAAGCTGCGCGTGATTAAGGGATTTACGGCAGGCAGCATGCTCGACTCATATTTTCATCCGTATTCACACAGTCTGATCATGGCCGTGATTTGGTCGGTAGTCGCAGCATTCGTTTATAAGACGGTCTGCAGTCGATATAGCTGCCAACACAGTAAGTCTGCGCCTTTGATCATCGGCCTCGCAGTCTTCTCGCATTGGATTCTCGACCTCGTGGCGCACCCGCGCGATCTCGCGATCTACGACAACACTTGGAAAGTCGGCTTCGGTTTGTGGAACTTTCGCGACCCGGAGTTTGCGTTGGAAATCGCGCTGCTTGCTGTCGGGACCGGTCTGTACCTTGCGCGAAATGCGATGCCGGCAATTCGCAAGGGAGCTGTGATCGCGTTCGGAATCGTTCTGGTCATCGTGCAGATCGGCGACACGTACGTTCCGCGCAACCCATTGACCGACAAAGCCACAGCGATGGGCGTTTGGATTTTCTACACGCTGTTCGTTCTTATGGCGTTTGCCGTGGAAAGGATTGGCAGGCGTAAAAAAACTACTGCGCCGTGATTGTAATCATTTTTGGAGTTTCTGGCGCTGGCAAAACAACAGTCGGCAAGTTGCTCGCGCGTGAACTCGGCTGGCGTTTTATTGAAGCCGACGACTTCCATCCTGCTGCAAATATCAAGAAGATGCGCAGCGGTCATCCTTTGACCGACAACGACCGATGGCCCTGGCTGGACTGTTTGCGCAAACAGATCGAGCAATCCCTTGCCGCCGGAGAAAATGCGGTCCTGGCCTGTTCGACGTTAAAGCGAGCGTATCGCGATCGTCTGCGCGTCGGCGATGAAGTTAAGTTTGTCTTTCTTTGCGGTGACCATGCGCTGGTCGAAAAGCAACTGCGTAGCCGGCACGGGCATTTCATGAATGAGGTCTTGTTGCAGAGTCAGTTCGATGACTTGGAGGAACCACTGCCGGACGAGAACGTGCTAACGATTCAGCTGGGAGGAACGCCGCAAGAGATCGTTGAAGAAATCAAAACGAACCTGAATTCGTCCTGCAGCGGTTAGCTCGATGTGACAGATTTGAGACTGCGCGGTTGGGAGGTGTCAGTAGCATGAGAATCCCGGCTGCAATTGCACAACACATCAACACCGCGAATCCAGCGACGAAAGATCCGATTTCAGCGCGGAGATATCCGAACGCGTACGGTCCTGCGAAACCTGCAAGGCTGGCGAGCGCGTTAATCGTTCCCACAGCAACTGCCGCCTTGGAGCCGCCAAGGATTTCCGTTGGAATCGCCCAAAACACAGGCAGAAATGCCATGGCCATGCAGATGACGCTCAATAATAAAACCGTCATTACATTCGAGCTGGGCAGACTGATGAGACACAGCAAACCGGTTGCGGCGATCAAGAGTGGGACCGCAGCATGCCAGCGTCGTTCGCGACTTTGATCGGAATGCCATCCATTGAACAACATCGCGAAGAGCGCCACAACGTAGGGCACAGCGCCGAAGAGGCCGACGTGCAGATCCGAAAATCCGGATTGGTTCTTGAGAATAGTCGGCAGCCAGAAAATCACACTGTATCCAATAAAATATTGTAGAAAGGCTGCGGTGACGAGCAGGAGGACAGTGCGAGAACGGAGTGCCTTACCGATACTTATTGATTGCCGGCTCAACGGTTTTTCTTGTTCCAATTTTCCAGAAATCCATTGCCGCTGCTCGGCAGTTAGCCAGCGCGCCTGACTCGGCTGGTCTGTCAGAAAGAAAAATGCAACGCCGCCTAACAAGATGGCCGGAATACCTTCCAGAAAGAAAAGCCATCGCCAGCCTTCGATCGTGAACCAGTAGTGACCAAGTATCCAGCCCGCCACCGGCGATCCTATGACCAGCGATACAGGAATTGCAGCCATGAAGTTGCTCGTCGCTTTCGCCCGATCCTCCTGGATGAACCAGTGGCTCAGATAAACGATGACGCCCGGAAAGAAACCGGCTTCGGCCGCGCCTAACAAAAACCGCGCGAGGTAAAGTTGCGCGGGAGTGTGCACTACTGCTGTGAGCGCAGTCAGCAATCCCGACACGATCATGCTTGCGCAAATCATCCCGCGCGCGCTCCACCGTTGAGCCAGGATCGCGCCAGGGATTTGTAAGGCCACGTAGCTGAGGAAGAAAATGCCGATTCCCAAGCCAAACACGCGATCGCTGAATCCAAGATCGCGCGCCATTCCAATCGCGGCGTAGGCCACACTGGTGCGGTCGAGATAGTTGGTGATGTAAAGAAGGAAAACAAACGGAAGCAATCGCACGCCAATCTGGCGCCGTGTGTGGACGGCAAAGGCGATTGTAGCGGGCCCGATCGCGTGTGATGGAACTCCGATCATCTGAGATGCATTCGCGAAACCACTGGAGCAGGCGGACTATAGCCGAGTTGCAGAATTGAGCAGGCGAAATACGGCGCCGTGCGGGAGACACCGCGTACTTATGCTGATCGTGATTCTTGCGGTTTAATTGGCTGCGGCGTGTACAGATTATCGCTTTCGACGTTGAAAATTCGGTTCCAGCGAGCGCGGTAATTCTCGAACGCGATCTGCGCCCCCAATTGCATTAGTTGTTCTTCGGAAAATTGTTTCCGCAAACGCGCATACAAGTCGTCGGAGACATTCGCGGGGGTATCTGTCATCGCGTCAGCCAGCTCAATGACAAGGCGTTCCGTGTCATTGAATAATGTCCGGTCGTCGCTGGGCACAGCGCGCAATTTGTCATCGCTGAGCCCTGCCTTTCTGCCCACGGCAGAATTGACGTCTATTCAGAAAGGACAACCGACCCGCGCCGCGGCGCGGATTTTTCCGAGTTGAATGTAACGCAACGAGAGAAGTCGTTTGCGGCCGAGCCCGGCTTCCATGGCGATGCCGCCCCAGACGAGTCCGGGCAAACGCATCTGGATCTTTGCCGGCGTAAAATCTTTCCCAAACATCTTATGCATCACGCCGTAAAACCACCGCAGATGCCACGGTGCGTCGCTCTTCTCCAAACCTGAAACTCGAGCCATGACGAATCTAATTCGTTTCGCACTATGCATTTGGTCCTAGGTTGAAGGCTAGGCTCGCGAGAGCTTGGTTACATGGCGGACAACCAGAAGCTCAGGCCGAAGCGAGAGAAACGAGTCTAAACGCGCGGAGTTTTTTTCAGCGACCCGAGTTTGTTCACCAGCGCGTTTGTTCCCTTTTCCAAAACCATGCCCCACCCACTGAGGACAGCGAGGGTGGGGATGCAAATCAATAGGAACGCCCAGATCGGCACTTCCCGGATACGAAGTCCCAGCCAGATCACGTACGGCTGGTGCGTCAAGTAAAGGCCATACGAATACAGCCCGACCAGGCCGAACAATTTGGCGGGCGAGTTAAACAGCGAAATCAATCCGGCGATTCCGACAATTTCCAACATGCAACACGCCCCCGTGGCGAAATCGACAAAGATGTAGGCGTAAAGTCCGTGATAGAGCTGCAGTGCCGCGGGGTAGAGGATCAAGCCGGCTGCGAATCCCGCGCCGCGAAGAAAGAACCATTCCAGGCGCGCGGGCGACTGTGTATACCACATTGCCAGCGACATCCCGAGCGCAAATTCCGGCAATCGACAAATTGCGAAACCTCCGAGTACCCACAATCCGTTTTGCGGCCAGAGCACGAGCAAGACGTAGCGCGCGAAAAATCCTGCAGCGCATCCGATGAACAGAAACCACCATGGCCCAACACGCCGCGCCGTCCAGAAGAGCAGGGGAAAGATCGCATAGAACTGGATCAGCATGGCGAAATACCACCACGCCGCGTTTAGATACATGAAGTTCATCTCGATATCGATGAACCGCAGGCCGAGCAGACTGAGGATGATGCGACCGTCCACCGGTTCGAGGCGGGCAACGAAAGGCGACACGAGATACACCAGGTGAGCGACCCAATACATCGGGTACAGCCGTATGAAGCGCGCCCAATACCACGTTCCCCAGGCAATTTCTCCCTTTTCGGCGCGACGCACTGTCGATTGCATGAGTGTCCAACCGCTCAGAATGATGAAGACACCGACGGCGTGGAAACCGAGACCCGATATTTTTAGCCACACCAGTCTTAGGATAGTGAGTGCGCTCGCCGCGATGCTGCTCCAATCAGGCGGCGGAAGCACGCCATGTTGGAAGTAGGTCGTGAAAAAGTGAAAATAGGCGACGAACAGAATGGCGAGGCCCTTTGAAATATCGATCCAAAGGAGCCGTTTCACGGCATGGGCTTAACAGCGCGAAGCGGCCCGGGTCAAGACGTATGCTGATTTGAGTGGCACTTGACCAAGACGCTCTACAAATGCAAAACCAACGTGATTGACTGTCATCGCGTGACTCGCTAGAGCGGCATCATGTCTCTTACGAATACGCACGACCCTGCGCTTGAGCGTGGTCGTTTGTGCGTGGTGATCGCGGTTTCGTTGCTGACTTCGCGCCGTGCTCGGACTGGCGCACAGGCGCCGCGCTTAATTTTGTCGATAATTGTTTGCTCAATGGGTTTACAGTCGTTAGGCGTGATGCATTGCTGGCGCGATTTCTCCGCTTCGGAGTTGCAGTCGGACTCACCGAACTTGCCGCCGACGCGTGGCTGGTCGATTACACGCGCACGCTCGATTATTCCATTGGGCCCGGAAGCTTTCGGGGATGATCTGGCGCTCGCCACAGTGGACGCCGCTGGCGTGGGAAGTCGTGGCAGTGCAGTTCGGATATATCGGGCTGCGTTTTCGGCAGGACTGGTCTGCTAACGATCGGATTGCTCGGCGTCTTCAACATTCCGTTCTACGAAGAGATTGGTGGCGCGGCGCCGTTATTGCCGGCGTCGCCGGCGGAGCATCGATTTTTGTTTGCCACGCCGCGGCCTTTTTGATTACAGATCGATTAATTAGCTAAGCCGAATGAAAATCTCAAAGGTCTTTGTCACTCTCTGTGGCAATCTTGAGCGCAGCGATTATCATGCGCGCAAGTGTGCCGATCATCGTTGCCACTCCCAGCAGGATGCGCGCGGCGATGAAACTTGTTACCGATGCGCAAGATCAGCTTAAGAACGGCGACGTCATCGGTGCAAAGCGAAACCTCGATGCAGTTCTCCAGCGCGATCCCACGTTTTGGCCTGCGCTGTATGTGCGCGCGCAGATTTACTCACACCAAGGCAAATACGATCTCGCTCTAAAGGATTGCAATGAAGCGCTCCAGCATGACCGGAGTGTTATGGAGGCAGCGCTGTTGCGCGCCAACATCAATGCTCGCCTTGGGAAACACGCCGAAGCGCTAAAGGAATTTGATTATCTCGTCTCGCTTCATCCCCGGAATGTGACGCTCGCCAGGGTGCTAAGCGATCGTGCCTGGTTTCGGGCGACTTGCCCGAACGCAACGTTTCGCAATGGGCAACAGGCAGTGAAAGACGCAAAGGCCGCGTGCAGCATTATGATATGGAAGGACGAGCACACGATCGACACTCTCGCTGTAGCATACGCTGAGATTGGTGATTTCAATTCCGCGGTTCAGTACGTCGCGCAAGCGCTGGCTGTGAAAGGAATCTCGCCCGACAGCACCAAACTTTTTCAGCAGCACCTAGCCTTGTTCCAACAGCACAAGCCAATTCGTTCGTAACCTGCAGCACACGGCGGTGCGGTGTACGGTTGCGATCAACTGCGAACTAAACATCATGTATTGTTGTGAGTGCATCGCATTGTTTCGCTATTACCCGCCGCGACCGAAATTGCGGGGGCGCTTGGGCTGATAGACCAAGTCGTTGGCGTTTCGCATGAATGCGATTTTCCTGAACAAGCTAACGAACGGCCACGCGTCACCCATTGTGCTGTGCACGGTGCGGAACTAACGAGTCGGGACGTGGATGAATGGGTACGCCGTGCGCTGCATGAGAACGGCAGCATTTACACGCTCGACGAATCGCTTCTGAGGAAACTGCAACCGGATGTAATTCTGACCCAAAAATTGTGCGATGTCTGCGCAGTGGGTTACGGCACTGTCGCGAAGCTCGCGCTAACTTTGCCGGGTCTGCCTCGAGTAGTGAATCTCGAGCCAACGAGTCTGGCCGATATTTTTGACGACATTCGGCGCGTGGCGGAGACGTGTGACGTACCGAAGCGCGCCGAAAAATTGATCGAAATTTTATCGGAACGCGTTGAGAACGTACGCAAACGAGCGGCAAGGATTCCGGATCGCCCATGTTGTTTCGTGATGGAATGGGTGGATCCGCCGTTTTGTTCCGGTCATTGGGGACCGGAGTTGGTCGAGATCGCCGGGGGCCACGATTCGGTAGGCCGAAAGCATCAGCCGTCGGCGCAAATCGACTGGCAGCAGGTGTTGGATGTGCGCCCAGAGATTATCGTTCTGGCACTTTGCGGATATGACATTGATCGAGCGCGGCGCGATTATGAATTGCTCAGGCGGTTTCCTGGTTTTGGTTCGAGTCCCGCCGCGGATAGCGGGCAGGTGTACGTCGTAAATGCCAGCGCATACTTTGCGCGTCCTGGTCCTCGCATTGTCGACAGTCTGGAAATTCTCGCGGGAATTTTGCACCCAAGCGAATTTCCCGAGTTCGTTTCCCGCGGACCTGATGACTCGCGCGTGGTGCGCATTGGCTAAGCTAGAGCCAATAAGGGATACTCGGTTTGCAAACACAAGATTAACAAGACAAGGCGTGCCCTGAAAGCGCGATTCATTTCCGGTTATGTTTTCGAAGATGGATAAACTGTGGTACCAAAATTCCTGATCGTTCATTCAATGACAAAAACTCCACGATTTGTTGCCGCGCCGGAGATCGAACGCCGCTCCGACGAGGAATTGATCCAGCGTGCCTGGGAATTCTTTCAGATGATGCAGAGAAGACGAACCATCCGCGACTTCTCTGATCGTCGGGTGGCGCGAGAGGTGATCGAGCATTGCATCCGTGCTGCCGGGACGGCGCCGAGTGGCGCAAACCTGCAACCGTGGCATTTCGTGGCGGTGAACGACCCGAAGGTAAAGCACGAGATCCGCATCGCAGCCGAAGCAGAGGAGAAGGAGTTTTACGAAAACCGCGCGCCGAAAGCGTGGCTGGACGCGCTGGCCGTACTCGGCACCGACTGGCAAAAGCCGTTCCTTGAAATCGCTCCGTGGCTGATCGCGGTGTTCGCCCAGCCATTTCGAATCCTTCCGGATGGAACGCGGTCGCCAACGTATTATGCGCTCGAGTCCGTCGGCATCGCAACCGGATTGCTCGTCACGGCGCTGCATTCCTGCGGTCTCGCGGCCTTGACGCACACCCCGAGCCCGATGGGATTTCTCAATCGCATCCTCGGACGGCCGTCGCATGAGAAAGCGTTTGTGCTTATCGTCGTCGGGCGTCCTGCCGAAAACGCGCTCGTTCCTGATATCGCTCGCAAGTCGCTCGAAGAGATTAGCTCGTTTGCGATCTAAGAGAGGTGCCTAAGAAATCTGCGTGAATCTGCGCAATCCGTGGCTGAACTTCGCGAATGCGAATCAGCGAAATGAATTGGATGATGGTGGAAGAATATCTCGGGCGCGACGATCGCGCAGTGCTGCCACTGGGCTGCACGGAACAACATGCTTATCTGAGCTTGAGCACTGACAGCATTTTAGCCGAGCGGCTGGCTGTCGAAGCGGCCGAGCCATTGGGCGTTCCTGTATTTCCGGTGTTGGCTTACGGCATCACGCCGTATTTCCGCGCGTTTCCGGGAACGATCACACTTCGGGTGAAAACCTACATGTCGGTGGTGGGTGACATTCTCGATGCGATGGCAGAGCAGGGGTTCAAACGCATCCTGGTTGTTAACGGCCACGGCGGCAACACGTCCGTGCAAGGGTTTGTCGGCGAATGGATCGCAGATCATTCCGGGGTGCGCATCGAGTTCCACAACTGGTGGAACGCGCCCAAAGCGTGGGCGGAAGTGCAGGCAATCGATCCCGTCGCTTCTCACGCGTCGTGGATGGAAAATTTTCCATGGACGCGTCTGGCGAAAATCAAGGTGCCCACAGAGCAGAAGCCGATGAGCGATCCGGAGAAACTGCGCCGCCTCGATCCAAAATCAGTGCGAGAACATCTAAAGGACGGCAACTATGGCGGGCTCTACCAACGAGAAGACGAAGAAATGATGAAGATCTGGCGTGCAGCTGTCGAAGAGACGCGCGATTTGCTGATGGAAGAGTGGGATTAAGCAACCTGGCAAGACAGCCAAGCCGCTCCGGCGCGATTTATATAGTACAGAGAGGAGAGATTTTTATGGCTGAAGCATCCAGCGAACTTGAGGGACCTGATTTTGAAAAGGGCTATGAGACTGGAAACGTGCGCGATGGAGAAATGCTTTTGGGTCACGCGTTTGGCGAACCGGTACTAGTCGCCAAACGCGGTAATGGCCTTTTCGCCATCGGGGCGACATGCACGCATTATGGTGGACCTTTGGCCAAAGGTCTGATGGTCGATTGCACGGTGCGCTGCCCATGGCATCATGCGCGGTTCGATTTGCGCACTGGCGAGGCGATTGCAGCGCCAGCCTTGAATGATGTTGCGTGTTACAAAATCGAGAAACGCGGCGAGCGATTCTTCGTAACCGGCAAGATCGAAAAAAAAGCGGAGCGCAGACCAAAATCATCTCCGACTAGCATCGTGATTATCGGCGCGGGTGCGGCGGGCGCCGCCGCCGCTGAGATGTTGCGTCGCGAAGGTTACGACGGGCCGGTTACATTGGTCGGCGCGGAT
Source organism: uncultured Verrucomicrobiae bacterium (assembly GCA_963803285.1). Classification (GTDB taxonomy): domain Bacteria; phylum Verrucomicrobiota; class Verrucomicrobiia; order Chthoniobacterales; family UBA10450; genus Udaeobacter. The sequence continues at coordinate 372,032 of CAWDMG010000009.1, forward strand.
GAATCTCTGCCGTACGATCGGCCGAATCTTTCGAAAGATTATCTTGCCGGCAACGCGCCGGAAGAATGGATCCCGTTGCGACCGCCGGAATTCTATCGCGAACAGAAGATTGATGCACTTGCGAACACGACTGTTACAAGCATCGATCCGAAAGCCAAACAGGTCACGTTGTCCGACGGCCGTTCGTTAGGCTACGGCGCGCTGTTGCTGGCGACCGGTGCTCAACCTGTCCACCTTACGATTCCGGGGGCTGATTTGCCTCACGTTTGTTATTTGCGAACACTGACTGACAGTCGGCGCATTATCGAAAAGGCGAAGAACGCACAGCGCGCCGTCGTCATCGGCTCAAGCTTTATCGGGCTGGAAGTGGCGTGGTCGTTGCGAGAGCGCAAGCTGGAAGTCACCGTCGTCGGAAGAGATTCGGTGCCGCTCGCGAAGGTTCTGGGAACCGCAATGGGAAATCTGGTTCGCGAAACGCATGAAGAGCATGGTGTGAAATTTCATTTCGGTCGAACACCAGCAGCAATTCACGACCGATATGTGGAGCTCGACGACGGAACGAAATTGGATTGCGACTTAGTCGTGGTTGGAATCGGCGTTCGCCCAAACACACGTCTGGCCGAGCAATCTGGCATTGCGACTGATAACGGCGTGTTGGTAAACGAGTTTTTGGAAACAAACGTTCCGGGAATTTTTGCCGCCGGAGACATCGCGCGCTGGCCAGATCCGCGCGCGGGCCGCATCCGGGTGGAACACTGGGTTGTGGCTCAGCGCCAGGGTCAAACCGCCGCGCGCAATATTCTCGGCGCACGCGAATCTTTCACGCTGCCACCATTCTTCTGGAGTAATCATTTCGATCTGCACATCCACTACGTCGGTCACGGCAGCGGCGGCGATGACGCGAGTGTGTCCGGTGATTTGAAAGCAAAAGAGGTCTCAGTGACCTTTCGCTCTCACGGCAAACTCAGTGCTGTCGCGAGCGTCGGGCGTGATCGCGAGAATCTCGAAGCTGAGGTAGCGCTTGAACGCGGCGAAGAATTCTCCCCATCCTAACTTCGCTGCAAAGGTCGCAGCGCGAACGTAACGGTTAACACTCGCCCGCGCAGGCAGATGTTTTTCAATCGCGTCGATCAACTCTGGAATGCTGATCGGCTTCGCGACCAATGGATGTCCTTGAATCTGAAGCCCGCTCTTTGCCTCACCCTGTGTTACCAGCGCCGTTACAAAAATTATCGGCGTGTCGTGCAAGTCACGGTCGGCTTCAATTTGTGTCGCTAGTTCGCCTCCGTCTATCGTGGGCATGACGATGTCGAGCAAAATCAGGTCCGGCTTAAAACTGTGAGCTGTTTGATCCGCCTTGGTGGGATCGTTTTCCTCCAGTACCAGATACGGGCCGGATCTTTCCAGAAGGATTTTTACAAGGTGCGTGCTATTCAAATCGTCATCGACGATCAGAATCCGTCGTTTTTCTTTTGCTGCTGTACCAGAGACGGGATCCAGCGGAGGCGAATCAGCGCCGTCCGGTTGTGGGAAGACATCTGCTTCCAATAATTTCTTCACGATTTGTCAAAGCGGCTGGACTTCCGGGACCTCGTCACGCGCTGACCCAGGTAACAAACCAGGCTCCCAGTAAACCGAGAAGCATCCCGAGCAGCGGGCTGGACACGGCAAACCAGAACGGAATCGCTTCTTTTAATGGAATTGTTTCCCCTTCTACATTTGCAGTTTGAACAATCGCTTTCATATACTCCAGCCTATTGTTCGGATCGGCCGCTGGGATCGCGCGTGTGTCGGGTTTTGATGATAACTTCTGAACCAATCATGCTTTGTAGCCGCCTCGCTGTGTCGAGGCGTTGGCCTGGTATTTCGCCTGGCACGGCGACAGAGCGCCGTGGCTACAAGATCAAGGCAAGTCGTTATTCCTTACCTCTTAAACAACACTTACCTGCCAGTTGCGGTTCTCCCAGCGTTGATCGCGTTTCCAAAAAATTGTAAACACAAATACCGATCCGACCGGCCATTCGGCGGTTGGAAAATCTGCGAACCAAAGATTCAGCTTCTCCTGGTGACTCGTCTGCGACTCGTTAGTCCGCTGCCAATTATCAGTTGACCAGGTGATGCTCGCCTCTCCGGCGAGGATGATCCGCAAAATTTTGCCGTGCGACATCCGCTGCATTGGGTGACGAAGCATCCAAATCTCAAAACGGTTCGGCACTGGATTCACCGCATATCGCTGGTACGCCGGTTCCACCCGATGGAAACAAACGCTGTCATGCCGGCTCCGAACGAGCGAAACGTACTCGGCGTGCGACCAGCAAAGCGGCATCGCCGCACCCGTCGGACAACCGCGTCTCATCCTTGCGTGCGGCAAGTCGGGTCCATCCCAAACTTGTTCGGTGAGCATGCCGCCCTGATTCGAAAAATCTTCGATCGTCGTGATGAGCGGTTTTGGATCGCGACCGGCAGCGAGTTCGTAATGGCCCCGTTCTCCCGTCAAAATCGGCCAGCACCGGCCCACGCCGGTTCCGTCGTAAGCGCTGCCGTCATCTTTTTGGCCGTAGCAATCGTGATTGTAACGACGCCAGCCCGGGCCTTGCGGCAGGTCGTGCTTGAGAACGCGATCGATTACTTCGATCGAGTCCCGCATGAGCGGATCGTTCGCGTGGCGGATGCCGTATCGAACCAGATGAAGGAAATCGCCGCCCACAATATTTCGCGCGGGATGCAGCCCGCCGCCGTTGGCGATCTGTATCATTTGTGTGTTGGGATCGGCATGGGGATCAGGTGTATTTGGATCGCTGGGATTAATGCGGATGTAGTGGCGGGGAATTCCTTGCACCAATTCGCCCGCTGTTGTGACCGTCCATTCTTCGACGTGCGCCGCGAGCCAGTCGGCGTATGCGAAAACAAAATCAGCCGCGTCAGTATTGCCAATTTCCATGGCCCAGTCCGCGGCGCAGGCGAGCCCGGCTATCACCACTGCCAGCGTTGAAGGCGAATAGCCGGAATTTTCTTCCCAGCGCTCTTGCGCTGTCACCGGACCTCGCAGGATCAGGCGGGCAGCGGCGCGCACAATCATTACCCGTGGGTTGAACAGACCGAGCGCATCATGTTTATGCAAACGCCACGCCAGCAAGATCGGCAAAGCAACTTGATCAAGCTGTAGCCCGGACCAGTAGGCGGTCCCGTCAATCCAACTGTTTTGCGGAAAGCTGCCGTCTGGCCGCTGAATCGCTGCCAGCCAGATCAATGCGCGCAACGGCGTGCCCATTTGACCCGTGGCAAGGAGCGCGCTGGCACTTTGCACCAGGTCGCGTGTCCAGACGAGATGATAACCGCCGAGGTCCAGATCGCCTTTGGTTTCGCCCCAGGGAATGCTCATCGAGGCGACGATTGCGCCTTGGAAAACCTTGTCTTCATGCGCCAGCAACACGCACCGGCTCAGCCGATACTCGCCGCCGTCATCAGACGTGTCGCTGCTGAAATCGAACTCCGGATTGATCAACGCGCGTTGCCACTGACGAATATACCCTTCGCGTTTTAACTCAAACGGCTCGGCCATCGATTGAAACAATTTCGTGGCAGCGCTCTGGTAACTTCGACCAAGTGCAACAGCGATCGTAAATTCACCGGTCTCCGGCAAATCGATTTCGCCCGTCAACGCGATATTCCCGTTCGGAGCTGATCGAAATTCCCAGTCCATTCTGAAATTGTGCATCAGATCCTGCCAACCATCGCTGAAGCCGACGTAGCCGACCGACCGCCGGGAGAAACCGCTGCCGCATGTCATGAGCAGGTGAACGTTCTGCCGTACGGCGTGCATCAGTTTGTAATCGCCGATTTCAGTGCACGATCCGGAATTGCCGGCGCCAAAACCGGCCAGATGCGGCGCCAGCAACGCGTAGAGGCGCAACTTGCCCCGTAATGATTCGTCGAACACTTCGAGTTTTGTGTGCACAAGCAGGACCGACCGGTGCGGATCCGTAAGTACATCTTTCACCAGACGATAACGGCCGTTCGGCTCCGAATTTGTCAGGCGATAGAAGAGACAGTCCCGCTCTGGATATTCAATCTCGTGCTTGAGGTCGCGCTTTTCCTCGTGGCAAAAGGTTTCGCCGTCGCTGATTAGAAACTGGAAGTCGCGCGTGTTGGGTTGATCGACATGCGGATAATAAATTTCGTTCACGATCCCGTGACTCAGCGTGAACCAGAGCCCGGCAACTGGTGTGATACGCCGTGCCAACGCCCTCTTTCGCGCTCGAACTCCATCGCGGCTCGATCCCCGGCGCGCCAAACGCCACTGAACTCTGAGGCGAACTCATGCTCTAAGCGTTTAGACGATTCGAATTCGCACAGCAAGACCGACAGATGACACGCAAAAGGTAGGGCGGGCAGTCCTCTGCACGGCGCGCCCTACCATCATGGACGCGGCATTGATCCGGCGCGTTGCAAACAGATGTGATTCCTGTGAGTAAATCACCCTGTAGAAGGATTTCTTCTCTGTGACCTCTGCGCCCTCTGTGGTGAAAAACAAGCCCTGCGCCTAAGCTGTTCGCGACTGCGGCTTGATTCAGTCCCTTGCGCGGATTAAGCGTGGCTCTGGCATATGGCCCGATCGAGCACGAGTGAAGTGTTGAGCGCGCATTGCGCAGCGATTGCGGAGGAAGAAGCAGTCCTGCGTGAAGGCGGCGGCAAGGCCGGTCACGAGCGCCAGCGCAAGATGGGGCGTTTGCCGGTGCGTGAACGGGTTCGTGCTTTGCTCGACAAGGACTCGCCTTTTTTTGAAATCGGACTCTGGGCTGCGTACAAAATGCTACGAGGAGTGGGGGAAGATTCCATCGGCGGGAGTCGTCACCGGTATCGGGAATGTCGAGGGCGTTCCGTGCATGGTTGTCGCCAACGACGCAACCGTGAAGGCCGGCGCGTTCTTTCCGGCCACGACCAAGAAGGTGATTCGCGCGCAGCGGATCGCATTCGAGTGCGCGCTCCCGCTCGTTTACCTTGTTGATTCGGCCGGCGTGTTTCTACCGCTGCAGGATGAAATTTTTCCCGATGAAGATGATTTCGGCCGGATTTTTCGTAATAACTCGGTGATTTCAGCGGCGGGCGTGGCGCAGTTTGCCGCGATCATGGGTAATTGCGTGGCTGGCGGCGCGTATCTGCCGGTGTTGTGCGACAAAATTTTGATGACGGAGGGGAGCGGTCTGTATCTCGCCGGGCCGTCTCTGGTGAAAGCGGCCATTGGTCAGATCGTCGAGGCGGAAGAACTCGGCGGTGCGAAAATGCATTCGGAGATCAGTGGGACAGTGGACTTTTTCGAGAAAGACGATCGATCGTGTCTGAAACGACTCCGGTCCCTGGTTGCAATGCTGCCGGAAGCGCAAGGGTCGGGTAACGCGCGATCAACGGGAAAGTCGAAACCCGCGAAAAATCCGGACACGGTTTACGATCTGATCAGTTTCGATGGCCGGAAAAATTACGACGTGCGCGATCTACTGGCGACGGTCGTCGACGAAAATTCACTGGATGAATACAAGGCCGACTACGGCAAAACGCTCGTCACTGCGTATGGCCGAATCAACGGCCGGCCGGTGGGAATTGTTGCGAACCAACGCGTCCAGGTCAGGACCAAAAAGGAAGGAATTCAAATGGGCGGCGTTATTTATTCCGATAGCGCGGATAAAGCGGCGCGGTTTGTGATGGATTGTAATCAGACGAATCTGCCGATCATTTTTTTCCAGGACGTCAGTGGGTTTATGGTCGGGCGCGACGCAGAAGAGAGCGGGATCATTCGCAGCGGCGCGAAGCTGGTGAACGCGGTGAGCAATTCCGTCGTGCCGAAAATTACGGTGATCGTCGGCGGATCGTTCGGCGCCGGTAACTACGCCATGTGTGGCAAGGCGTACGATCCGCGATTCATCGTTGCCTGGCCAAATGCGCGTTACGCGGTGATGGGCGCTGCGCAAGCGTCGGACACAGTGTTCTCGATTCTCGCCAGGGCACGTGAGCGAGGAGACAAGAAAGCGCCGCCGGAGGAATTGGAGGAACTGCGTGCGAAGGTGAAGCTGAGTTACGAAGAGCAAACTGACATGCGTTACGGCGCCGCGCGCGGCTGGGTGGACGCTATCATTCAACCGCACGAAACACGCGACGTGCTGGTTCGCTTACTAGACTACGTGTCACGTCCAACCCCAAAAGCGCGTTTCCACACCGGAGTCATCCAAACGTAGGACAGTATCTGTAGGGCGCGTATGTCAGACGCCGTCCAAGAAATGGCGTTTCACAGAAACGCCCTACAATTCCGCCAAAATCTGCGTAATCTGCGGTCATAAGATGCCCGTTGTTTTAATCGAAAAAGAATCGCCACAGATAAGCGTGGTAACTTTCAACCGGCCTGAGCGCCGGAACGCGCTTACTCTCGAGCTGTTAACTGAACTCTGTGCGGCCATTAACGTCGCGTCGGAGCAACCGGAGCAGCGCGTTCTAATTTTTCGCGGCGCCGGCGTGGCATTTTGCACCGGTCTGGATTTGAAGGAAGCCGCCGATACCACAAAAGCCCATGCGACCGCAGAAATGGTGGCGAACACTTTGATTGCGATAAGTCAAACGCGCCTTATCACCATTGCGGCAGTGCACGGCGCAGCGGTCGCGGGCGGCGCAGGAATTATGTCCGCGTGCGATTTTATCGTCGCGGCGGAGCGAACAAAGATCGGATATCCCGAGGTGCGCCGCGGCTTGGTTGCCGGATTGGTGATGACTTTCCTACGCCGCCAGGTCGGCGAACGAAACATGCGGGAGTTGTTGTTCAGCGGAGACTTGATCGATGCCGCACGCGCGAAGGAAATCGGCCTCGTAAATCGTGTAGTAGCGCCAGATGACCTGATGAATGAAGCGCAAAAGTTCGCCGTGTCGGTTCTGCAAGGTGCACCCGGTGCACTGGCGCAAACGAAACGATTAGTGGAAGAACTCTGGTGGCGCTCGGTGAAGGAAGATGTCGACGTTGCGCTGAAATATCACATGCAGGCGCGTGAATCGGATGAAGCGCGCGAAGGCATTGCCGCGTTTAACGAAAAGCGTAAGCCAACCTGGGTGAAATCGTAGCACAGGCCTAAGAGCGGAAGGTGGAACCGATTGTCCGCAATCGGTTAGCATTGGACCCGGTTCAACGTGTTGGGGACAACACGTTCCACCGTTGCAGCGTGGAACGGTGGACTAGAGACCGCCGCTCCGTGAGTCGCGAAATCAGTTACGCAGCCTACGCCGTTCTCGGCGCCAAAGTTCCAGCGGTGGGTCCTTGATATTGCGCGCTGCCGAAGCCGAGAATCGGGAAGAAAATAATTCCCAACAAAACAAGGCCGATTCCGAAGCCCACGCCTTTGCCGAAGCTTTTGGCCAAATCGATGCAGAGAATTATGCAGATTATGAAATTCACGAATGGGATGAGCATCAAAAGGATCCACCACCATGGACGGCCGACGATCTTGCACCAAATGTAGAGATTATAAATCGGGATGATGCTGGCCCAACCGGGTTGGCCGGCCTTCGTGAACACTTTCCACATCGCCACTATCACCACCAGCGCGATGACCAGTCCGATGATCGTCGAGATCGGGCTTGGAGCTGTACCCTCAGTGCTGTACTCGACCTGTGCGAGCAAGCGTGCGGGCGTGAACAAAACGGTTTGCGTAACTTCGATGAGTGAGTTCATAAAGGTGAGTTACGCGAGGTTTAAAAGACTGCTACCGACACGGCAAGCAAAATCTTTGGCTAGTTCTCACATTGCGCGGCACTTAGCAATGTTGGCGACCCTTCGGATGCGCGTTCCTACGTTACATGCATTCAAAACCGCAGCCCGCAAATGACGGCAACGCGCTTGCGGAAAACCGGACGCTATTTGCGCACTTTCTTTTTCTTGTGTTTCTCTTTGGCCTTTTTCTTGAAGGGCGTGCTCGTTGGCGTCGGTGACGGCGTACCAGAAAACACTGGTGTCGGCGTTGGTCGCACCCGTGGCTGATTCAAAATATTTTGATGAACATCCTTTAGTGCTTGCAAGGCCAATTTGAGCTCCGGCGTTGTGGCCAAAGCGGACATGCGCTGGTAATAGACCTCGTAATAATTGCGGAGCCGTTTTCGCTTTTCCAAATCTGTGCGGGCGGCCTGCGCGTATTTCTTTGCCGCTTGTACGTCTGGATCATTGACAGTGCGGTTCTTTAATTGCCGCCATAGCGCGTGCACCTGCAGCGTGTCGGCTTCCTTGCCCAGCGACTTCGGCTTGAAACTGTCGTCGAGTTGCTTCAGCTCCGGCAACTCAGGGCCGTTTGGCGGCGGGGTGGGGCTGCCTTCCTCTTGCTCTTGCTCTGGAAAGAGGTCCACAGACGGCGGGGCGGCTTCCTGTCCGTGCAGCATGAGCGCTGCAATCAACAGCGCGCTCGAAAAGATTAGCCCGTATTTGTTCATCCCTGTTTCGGTCGAATGTAGCCGAATTTCCCGACGCGGGAAGGCGCTTGCCTGTAATAAAGAGGACGCTAATGATGCGTGGAACCGACGTTATCCATCAGGCGCAAGAGGCAAAGCAGACTCCGCCAGGATACGATCGAAGCGGGGATCTTTCCGAAGGTCATCCCACATGGGATTCAATTTCAAATCGCCGTGGCTAAGACCAAACGGAAGGTTCGCCAGCTTGCGTAATTTGTCGAAAGCGCCATCACGATCTCCCGTCATAGCCAGCACTTGCGCGAGACGCATCTCGCACATGGGACCGGCAACACCATCCACGTTCGGCGGCAGTATCTCGGCGGCGTGACGCGCATGACGCAGTGCTTCTTCGTTCTCACCTAGCGCAGCCTCGGCGATCGATAGTTGACCAAGGAGGTTGGGGTCATCTGGCCGCGGCCCGAGCGCAAGTAGTGCGGAGCGCTTCGCCTCCGCATTGGCCTGACGCTCCTCGTCGACATTACCTGCCGCATGAGCTGCTGCTGCCAGAGTGAGCCAGAAATCCGGCATTTTCTTTGTCTCGTCGGTCGCCTTCGCGGCGAAGGCTTTGGCCCCAGTGTAATCTCTTTCTATTAAGTAGAGCGAGAGTCGAGCGGCTTGATAATCCATGTCATCCTTGTCCTGGATCGAATCGAGGGCGGCATGCGCTTCTTTTACATTTTCCATCCCCAGTGCCGCTTCATTTTTCACTATCAAAAGCCGCGGCTTTGCTCCAGGCACGCGGGCAATGGCTGCGTTCGCAACGCGTTCGGAATCGCGGAATCGTCTCAACCCGGAATACGTCTGTGCGAGACTGATAGCGAGCGACGCATTTTGAGGATCAAGCTCAACCGCTCTTTCGCCATTGCGAATCGATGCCTCAAATTGCCCTAACCGGCGTTGGACCAACGAAGCCAGCGTAAAGTACTCAACTTCACGAGGCGCGGAAGATGGGATACTCGATAATTCCTGCTCCGTCCGGCGGTAGTCGCTCAACCCATGATAATAGTATCGAGCAAGAGCAAGGCGCGCTTCTTCGCTAGTTGGCTCGAGCCGCAGCGCTGTCTCCGCTGCATCTTTCGCGGCAGCGAGATTCTGCGGCGAATGATCTTCTCCAAAACGGTACTGTAAGACGTAAACCTCGTTGAGCAGGCAATAGGCGAGAGTGAACTTTGGATCGCGAGCGATCGCCTCGTTGAGAAGAGTGACCGGTCCGTTCCACTTCTCGGGCGACATAGGTCCACCCTCGCGGAAGGCGGCGCGGGCGCGGAGATAAAGATCATAGGCTTGCAAATCCTGCGTGGGTTGCCTCCAAATCTCAGCTCTTTCAACGGTGGAGAGGGTTGCTTTGAGTTGGGCTGCGATCGTCTGCGCGATTTCACTTTGGAGTGCGAAAATGTCCTCCAATTTGCGATCGTATTGCTCCGCCCAAATCTGGCTGTCTGTGTGGGTGTCGATGAGTTGGGCGTTAATCCGGACGCGCTCGCCCGAAATCTGCACGCTTCCCTCCAGTACGTTGGCAACGCCCAGGTCGTGCCCGATCTGCTTCAAGTTTCTATTCTTCCCACGATAGGGTGCAACACCACTGCGGCTGATGACCTTCAGATCTCCCACTTTGCCGAGGTCGGTCAGAATATTGTCCTGAACACCATCGGCGAAATATGACGGAGAGTTGCTGTCACCACCCAGGTTTTCGAACGGCAGGACTGCAATACTTTTCCGGGCATCCGACGCTGGTGCACTGATTCCCCGCGCCGATATGCCCGCTGCTTCACGGGCGTTTTGTTGAGACTGAGCCCAAAACGCGAACAGAACTCCAGCCAGCACAATCATGACTGCCGCGCTGGCCACCAGACGTGATCCGTTTCGCTTGGCCAGACACTTCGCGCGATAAGCAAGGGTAAGGTGACGCGCGACGACCGGCTCTCGCGCGAGATGGCGGCGAATGTCATCCGCGAGATCTGTTACTGTGGCATAACGCATCCCGGGTTCCTTACGCATCGCGAACAGGACGATCGAGTCGAGATCACCGCGCAACAGCCGTGCGGTTTGCGCATCGGAAGCGACTGCGCTGGGCGGCGGCGGAACTTGCTCACCTACCACTAAGGCCAGTTCCTCACGCGTGGGACGGTCAGTGGAGAATCGGTGCGGCTTTTGGTCGCTTAACATTTCATAGAGCAACGCGCCTAACGAGTAAATGTCAGTCGCTACTGTTATCGGATCTCCTTTCGCCTGTTCGGGTGAAGCACAGATAGGTGTCAGATGCTGCTGTGTCTCGGCAGTCAATTGCGCCGAGTCTTCGTCTTTCGCCAGAATCTTGGCGATCCCGAAATCGAGCAGCTTCGGTTCTCCTTCGGCGTTCGCCAGAATGTTGCTGGGCTTGATGTCGCGATGAACAACCAGATTCCGATGCGCAAACTCAACCGCGGCGCAGATCTTCAAAAACAACTCCAGTCGTTGACGCGTCGACAGCCTTTGCGCGATTGCAAAGCGAGTGACCGGTGCGCCGACAATGTAGTCCATAATGAAGTAGGGCAGACCATCGTCGGTCGTGCCTGCGTCGAGGAGGCGCGCGATATTTGGGTGATCGAGCCTGGCCAGAATCTGGCGTTCCGCTCGGAAGCGGCGCAGGATCTCAGCCGTGTCGGCGCCTCGATTTAGGATCTTAATAGCGACCTGTTTCTCAAATTGACCATCAGCGCGCTCTGCCAGGAAAACTGTGCCCATTCCACCGCGGCCAAGTTCACGGACGATGACATACGCGCCCACGCGCTCTCCGCCGCGCAACGGTCCCTCCTGCCAGAAAGTGGAAGCTGCGTTCTGGGCGCAATCTTCGAAGCTGTCGGTACGCTCATTAAGAAGCGCCTCCGCTTCGGCCAGGAGCGACTCAGCCTCTTCGAGCAAATCCGTATCTTCACCGCACCGCCTCTCCACCAAGGCAATCCGGGCCGCTGAAGAGTTTTGTTCCAACGCTTCGCCCAGAATGGTCTTCAAGCGATCCCAGCGTTGCGGATCGCTGTTCCCTTGTCCGAATTGGGTAGTTCTTGTGGCCACGAAGAATTTGAATCTCTAATTCGCAGATAGTTCTCGCCGAAGCCAAATTTTCGCCAGGGTCCAGTCGCGCTTCACCGTGGCCGGAGAAATTTCCAGTAACTCAGCTGTTTCCTCGACCGTCAGCCCGGCGAAAAACCGCAGTTCAACGATGCGCGCCTGCCGCTCGTCCAAAGCTTCCAGCCCCTGCAAAGCCTGGTCGAGTGCGGTAACATCAATTTTGCGGCTATCGTAAAATTCGAGAGTCAGCCTTAGTGGATCCGACCCGCCGCGTTTCAAACGGTGCCGCGCGACAGCGTAGTTAATCAACGTCTGTCGCATCACCCGCGCGAAGATTCCGATAAAGTGACCACGATTTTGCCAGACAAGATTCTTCTCGCCAATCAGGCGAAGGAAAGTCTCATGCACGAGCGCTGTTCGCTGAAGAGTGTGAGCGGTCCGTTCGCCCCGCAGAAAAGTCTCGGCCAAACGACGCAAGTCTTCGTAAACTTCCGGCATCATCGCGCTAATCGCGGCGGCATCGTTGCGCTCGGCAGGATTCGCTTGAATCCCATCAGACGGAGCCAACGGCGGGGACGGCATGGGGCTTTCCGTGCTTACCCTTGCCATAACGGCAAAACCTAACGCATCGCGTGCGGAGGCGTCCAGCCAGAGCTCATTGCCTCCCCCGTCGATGTCTTGTGGCAACTCTACAGCGCTTCGCACCATAATCGGATTGATATTAGAATTCTTTCTTCGTGCACTGTGGAAATAGGACCGCCCATTCAACATGGGCGGTCCTAAAGGTGCGTCGGCCTCAGTGCCGGCCTCAATCTTTCGTTGGCGATGATTCAGAAAAAGAAGGGCGTAGCAGCATTGATCCGCCAGGAGTTAATGTTCCCTAAATTTGAGCGAACTTAACGCGCCGCCGTGTCCTTCTCGCACGAAGCCGTGGACGACGTAATCCGCATCGAAGTAAAATCCACTTACCGTCCCGTTCGGCGCGATGCCATAGACGTTTGGACCTTGGAAAGGGCCAGTGCCGGCGCCAGGAACGTCGAACTCAACGATCGCGCCGTGCTTGTCGCGCACGAAACCGTGACTCACATCTGACGAGTCAACGTACCATCCTGAGATCGCTCCAGCCGTGTTGATTCCAAAAGGGTAGGTACCCTGCAAGGGGCCTGTGCCCGCGCCCGGGGCATCGAACGTGGTAAAGGTGCCAGTCCGCCTATCCATCACGAAACCGTGACTCACATCGCCGGCATCGACGTAGTTTCCCATGATGCTTCCATTCGGAGTGAAGCCACCGCCGTAGGTTCCTTGGCCGACGCCTGTGCCAGAGCCTGGAACATCATATGAGGTGATGACGCCATTCTTATCCCGCAGGAAACCGTGACTAGCGTTGGCCGCGTCAAAGTAGAAACCTGTAACTTCCCCAACTGGGCTGATTGCGAAGCTAAACGTGCCTTGGCCAGCTTGCGTACCCGCGCCCGGAGCATCGAAGCTGGTAAAGGCACCACTCTTATCGCGCACAAAAGCGTGACCCACCTGGGCCGAGTCATTGTAATATCCCGCGATCGTCCCCTTTGGATTGATGTCGAGGGGGCTGGTGACAAAGGTTCCTTCTGGAAATGGCCCGGTGCCTGCGCCCGGTGCGTCGAAAACGGTGATCACGCCTTCACTGGAGCGAACGTACCCGTGGGCCGCATTGGCTGAGTCAATGAAGAATCCTGTGATAGTTCCACTCGGTGTTATGCCGTAGGCGCGCGTCCCCTGGAAGTTACCGGTGCCTGCGCCCGGCGCATCGAAGATTGTAAAACTGCCATCGCTCGACCGGGCGAATCCGTGTCGCGCATTGTTCGCGTCACGGCTAAACCCTGTGATCGTCCCAGACGGGCTGATGCTGGTGGCATAGGTGCCCTGAAAGGGACCCGTGCCCACACCAGGCGCGTCAAAGGTGGTAACGGTTTGCGCAGACAGCGGGATGGATATTGCCAGGGCGACCAGGAAGGTTGCCGCCGACACAAGCTGGAGTTTCCTTTTTGCTAAATAGAATTGTTTCATACTCCATAGTGCAACAACGGACTGGAAAACGGCTCATCCTTCAGCGAGATTTCGCACACTGCTGGTGGATTTGCGCGAGTGGGGAGGCGAGAGGCAAGATTCTGCCGCGATCGAAATTCACATCGGGGCGAGAGGATTTGAACCTCCGACCTCGTGGTCCCAAACCACGCGCTCTACCAAGCTAAGCTACGCCCCGAATTGAGCGGAATCATTACCACGATTCGCCTCGTTGTGCATCTAGCGGCCCGGTCCGAGTGCCCCTGTGTCACAACTTGGACCCCAAATTCGGCGCGAGCCTTTTTTCCACAGCGGATACGGCTTCGCCTCGCCGGGTGGCGTAAGCAACTGCTTGATCGCGTCCGATCTGCCCGACGCCGAAATATTTCGAATCCGGATGCGAAAAATAGAGTCCGCTCACGCTGGAACCGGGATGCATCGCAAACGACTCCGTCAGTTTGATCCCTGTGTTGTTCCCTGCATCGAGCAAATCAAAGAGCGTTCGTTTCTCGGCGTGATCGGGACAGGCGGGATAACCGGCAGCGGGCCGGATGCCGCGATATTTTTCGCGGATGAGATCATTAATCGAGAATTGTTCGTCGCGCCCAAATCCCCAAGCAATGCGAGCTTCTTTGTGCAGATATTCAGCAAAGGCTTCAGCTAATCGGTCCGCTAAAGCTTTGGTCATGATCGCGCTGTAGTCGTCGTGCTGAAGCTTGAACTCCTCTGCAAGCTCATCCGCGCCATGAATTGAAACCGCGAATCCGCCGAGATAATCCTGAAGTAGCGCATGCGTCTCGCTTGCATTTCCGGAATCTGCAATCCGGAGGGTCGCGCTACTTTTCGGCGCGATGTAATCCGCTAGACAATGATTGAATTGTCCTGGCGGCTTTTGCATCTGCTGACGTAGAAAGCAAAACTTGGCGATCTCTTCAGTGCGGAATGTCATCAACGTAGAGATGAACATCGTCGCCGACGGCGTTTGCGGGCCAAAAAGCGTAAACGCCGCGAGGGATCAGGAGATCCTTCGCTGCGATGCGCTCGAGGAGTTCCTGCGCATCATCGAAAAGTTCGCGCGCTTCTTTGCCCATCTTTGGGTCGTCGAAGATAGCCGGGTAACGGCCACGCAACTCCCACGCATGAAAAAACGGCGACCAATCGATGTAAGGAATAAGATCGCTCACTGCGACCGCGATGTTCCGGGGAGCGCACGCCACTGGCGTGCTCATCTCGGCCGCTGGCCGAGATGTTTCTTTGCCGGGAAACCACACCCACGGATAATCTTCCCCCGGTCGGACAACACCCGCGTCCCACGGATTTCGCGTAATGTAATTGAATTTTTCCTGCAGATCGCTTTCCGAGCGAATCATACGATCAAAGGATTCACGCTCCCATACTGGGCCGATCTTTTCGTCTAGCTCATTGATCTTGTGAGCGGTGAAGGATTTTAGAGTGTGCAGAATCTCCGTGAGCGAATAGACCTCTGTCGAATTGGACTCCTGACTCCTCACGCGTGGTTCAATCAAGATGTGAACGTGATCTGGCATCACGCACGCGGCGTAGAGCTCGTATCGCCGCTCGTTCCAGTAGAGGACGCAGTCCAAAACAATCTTTCGAGCGGCGTCGCTTAATCTTTCTCGCGCGTTTGTGCTCCATGTAATCGCGTATTTGGCCCACGGCCGCTCAAAGTGAGGTAGATGGCGTTTGCTGTAGTGAATATCGGTGAAGGTTTCCGGCGGGCCGCCGGAAACAGCACGCGGGCCGCGTGCGCTCCCCAGAGGCGCTCCGTAAACGCGCACGCCCGCAAAATCCGGTTTCGGTGGGACGTAATTACGCCAATCGATCGGCGTTCGATTGGCGCGCGCCTGCTCAAGCGTTAGCAGCTTTTTCCCTTCCGTTTTTGCAGCGTGTTCCCGGCGCAAGCGCTCGTAGTCTGCCCGGGTCTGTTTATCGAAATCCGATTTCAGTTGTTCATTGAGCAACGCGTTCACCACGCCTACCGCACGTGACGCGTCGAGCACGTGCACAGTGCTGGCGCGATAATGCGGTGCGATTTTGACCGCGGTGTGTGCCCGACTGGTCGTGGCGCCTCCGATCAGCAGCGGCAACCGAAATCCTTCTCGCTCCATCTCTTGCGCAACGTGCACCATCTCATCAAGCGATGGCGTGATCAGACCGCTTAAGCCGATCGCGTCCGCCTTTTTCTCGCGCGCTGTATCCAGGATCTTCGCCGCAGGGACCATCACGCCGAGATCTATTACGTCGTAGTTATTACATTGCAGAACCACGCCCACGATGTTCTTGCCAATATCGTGCACATCGCCTTTTACAGTCGCCATGACAATGCGTCCCTGCGGCTTCGCGTCGGCGGATTTCTCCGCTTCCATGAACGGCATCAGGTACGCCACGGCTTTTTTCATTACCCGCGCGCTTTTCACCACCTGCGGTAGAAACATTTTACCCGAGCCGAACAGGTCGCCGACCACGCTCATTCCAGCCATGAGCGGACCTTCGATCACGTCGAGGGGCCGCCTGCATTTTTGGCGCGCCTCCTCGGTGTCGACGTCGATATGATCAACGATGCCTTTAACTAACGCGTGCTTCAGACGTTCTTCGACGGGTTGCTTTCGCCATGTTTCGTCTGCGACCGGGGCTTTGCCTTTAGCTTTTACGCGTTCCGCAAACTCGATCATGCGTTCGGTTGCGTCGTCGCGGCGATTCAACAGCACGTCTTCGACGCGTTCCCGCAATTCGGGTTCGATTTCTTCGTAAACTGCCAGTTGCCCCGCGTTCACGATCGCCATGTCCAAGCCCGCACGAATTGCGTGGTAAAGAAAAGCGGCGTGCATCGCTTCGCGTACTGTGTTATTGCCGCGAAACGAAAACGAAATATTGCTGACGCCGCCGCTGACGCGCGCACCTGAGAGGTTTTGTTTGATCCAGCGCGTCGCTTCAATGAAATCGACAGCGTAATTGCGGTGCTCGTCGAGACCCGTCGCGACTGTCAGAATATTTGGATCGAAAATGATATCGTTTGCGGGAAACTCCGCCTTTTGCGTCAACAGATTGTAAGCGCGCTCGCAGATTTCGATCTTGCGTTGCAAGGAGTCGGCCTGGCCTTTCTCATCGAACGCCATCACGATGGCGGCTGCGCCGTATCGCCTGATCAGTTGTGCATGGCGCAGAAATTCTTCTTCGCCGTTTTTCATGCTGATTGAGTTCACAACAGCTTTGCCCTGGAGACATTTGAGTCCGGCTTCGATGACGCTCCACTTCGAGCTGTCGATCATGATAGGGATGCGCGCGATTTCCGGTTCGCTCCCGATCAAATTCAGAAAGCGAATCATGGCCGCTTCCGAATCGATCATCCCTTCGTCCATGTTCACGTCGAGCAGGTTCGCGCCGCCCTGCACCTGCTGACGCGCCACAGTCAATGCGCCCTCGAAATCGCCGGCGAGGATCAGCTTCGAAAACTTTGGCGAACCAGTGATATTAGTCCGCTCGCCGATCACAGCGAAACCAAACTCCGGAGTGATTCTTAGCGGCTCGAGCCCGGATAGTTCCAAGGCGTTCATATCAGGCGTCTTTGCTGGGGAGCGCACGCGCCTCGCGTGCTGTCTTCGGCGGCCTCGCCGAAGACGTTTCCGGCGTCCACAACCACGGATAGTCTTCGTTTTGGTTAACGACGCTCGCGTCCCATGGATTTCGAGCAATGTAATGAAACTTCTCCTGCAGATCCCGCTCCGAGCGGATCGACCGATCAAACGAATCCTTTTCCCACACTGGGCCTTGTGCCCCCGCAGCCTTGTTGATTCGGTGTGCAGTCGCCGATTTAATCCCTTGGAGAATCTCGGTCATAGACCAGAAAATTGTTTCTCCGCTAGCGCCTTGCTCCTTTACCTGCGGCTCGAAAAGCAAGTGAACATGATCCGGCATCACGCAGGCCAGGTATAATTCGTATTGATTGTGCTCGGCGCCATGAACAATGCTTTGAAGAACAATGTCACGTTCCTGGGGGGTCAGGTGGCGATGATTTCGCGTCGAAAATGTGACCGCGTATTTCGCCCAGGGACGCTCGAAGTGCGGCAGGTTACGTTTGCCGTACAGAACGTTCGTTGAGGTTTCGGCGGGGGCGCCGAGACCAGCACGCGAGGCGCGTGCGCTCCCCGGATTGCGTGGATCCACGCGCCGCGGCGAAACTCCGCGCACGGCGTCCGCGATTGCGCGGATGTGTTCCGGGGTCGTCCCGCAGCAGCCGCCCACAATATTCAGCCAGCCGTTTGTCACCCACGATACAAGTTTGGGCGCGAACGATTCTGGAGTTTCAGGAAATCCGGTCGGCGAAAGCGGATCGGGTAGTCCTGCATTCGGATACGCGCCGACGTAGAACGGCGCGATCCGTGAGAGTTCTTCGATAAATGGTTCCATCTCATCCGGACCCAGCGCGCAGTTCAATCCGAGGATGAGCGGTCGCGCGTGCGCGATTGAAACAAGGAACGCTTCCACGGTTTGGCCGCTCAAATTCCGTCCGGACTTGTCGATCACGGTGCCCGAGACCATCAATGGCACGCTGCGACCAGTTTCTGCCAGCGCGTCAGTGACTGCGAATACGGCAGCCTTTCCATTGAGAGTGTCGAAGACGGTTTCGACGATGAGAAGGTCGACACCGCCTTCGAGCAGCGCTTTCGCTTGATCAAAGTAAGTTTGGCGAAGCTGATCGAACGAGACCGCGCGAAATGCCGGATCGTTTACGTCAGGTGAAATGGAACCAGCCACTGGAAGCGGCCCCATTGATCCGCCAACAAATCGCTGCTGGCCGTTTTCATTCGCGGCCCGGTCCGCAGCGCGGCGCGCGATCCGCGCGGCTTCAAAATTAATTTCATGTACGAGTCCCCTGAGACCGACATCGTCCACTACATGCTGAAAGAATTCCTGATCTTTGCGGTCACTTGTGGGTTCGCCTTGAAACAGGAAATCGTGCGAGCCGATGGTTGTTCCGCTGAAGGTGTTGGTCTCGATGATATCTGCGCCTGCCTCGAGATAATCCGAATGAATCTCCTCGATCACCTGCGACTGCGTCAGATTTAATAGCTCGAGGCTGCCTTTGAGGTCTTTGCCTTTCCAATCGCGGAACCGGTCCCCGCGGTAATCCGCCTCCGATAATTTGTATCTTTGAATCATCGTTCCCATGGCGCCATCGAGCACGACGATCCGCTCGCGCATCAGCGCTTCCAAAGGATGAACCCCGTTTGTCGTCATAATATCCGGCAACTAAACGGCGTTTCGCGAGGGGATCAAGAAACAAATTGACGCATCATGATGCGTAGATGCGTTGAAAACTCATGCTCGTGCTCGCGATCGTAATCGAAAAACGATCGCAAAAAATTACTGCTGCCGCGATAACAATGTCGAAATCCGAATGCCCAACGCCGAAGGAACGCCAAATGCCCTGCGTTCCTGGGTAGGGCGCGCCACTCCCGTGCGCGTCATCGTTTCGGCGGGGAGAGGAGTGCCCGCCCTACCCGCGCTGTGAATGCGAGGCGTTGTAGAGGCGGTTGTGTCAACCGCCTGTCTCGGTGCCCGCCGCGACGAGCACTCCTGCACGGATTGGGGAGCGCGCGCGTAGCCGCGTGCGCTCCCCCGGAAGATCGGAAGTTACGGCGCTATGCGATCGGTAAGCGTGTCGGTGTGAAAAGCGGTATGATCACGTAAACGATTCCAGGGACCGTCCTTTTTGTTCGTTTGCGGGACGCTGTTTTTTTCACCGGTTGCAAAATCATCCCACGAATTGTAACGAGCGATAGCGAGAAACGTCCAGTCGGCACCCTCAAGGTGCTGCATTAGCACATTGCCCGCAGTAGCGTCATTCGACGCGTTCGGCAATTCACCGAGCATCTTCTCCAATTGCTCCCGATGACCGGGAGCAGGGCGATAATAAGAGACAGAATAAACCGAGCCCGCCGTTTTCGATTTCGAGTCTGCGTCAATGCCCATGGCCTTGGTGAACTCCTCCCACGAAGGACCGTTCACAAACGTGTCGGTATGCCACTCACCCAAGTCCCGTTTATCCGGTGGCACCGCGGTTCCCGCAGCTTCGACGGTCGCTTTTGGGCCGAGATGCGTAATCACCACATAATCCCATGCGTCACCATCCTGGTGACGAAGGACGATAAAATGATCGGGCATGGGGTTGCTGGGATCGGGCGTTTTGAGCCAATCGCCCAATTGCAGTGCTTTGCCCAGCGCGGCCTTTGCGAAATGGACATGATAGACGTCGGTTCGTTTGCCGGGCCCGGCAGTCGCGGCCTGCTTTTCACCCGCGGCGGCCTTTGGCGATGTCTGGCCGTGAACGAACGTCGGTGGTAGCAAGCCAAACAATGTGATGGCGACAATGGTAATGATCGATTTCATGATAGTGATTTTCTTTCTGGGTTTGAAGTTACACGCGGCTTAGTTCGAGATCCGTGTATCCGCTTCTGCGAACCGTCCGTGGCGCTGCGTGTGGTGTTGTTCGTGCAGGTATGGGGGCGAGCACTTTACATGTCAACGTTTATTTCCACTGGTGCGAAGCCGGACGGAAACTCGGGTCAGTACTCAGCTAAGACCTCATCCGTATAGCAGTACAACCAGCGCTCGCCCGGCTGCGCCGATGCGATCACCGGATGCCCACTGGCGTGCGCATGTTTGCTGGCGTGCTGATTCGGCGAGCTATCGCAACACAGCGTGACTCCACATGTCTGGCACGTCCGCAGATGAACCCAGTAGCTGCCGATCTTTACGCATTCTTCGCATTCGCGACGATGCGGCTGCTTGATCGATTCAATCGCCTCCAGATGAGAACAACCTCGGGTACTCATAATCGATTAATGTGATGATGTTGCGTTCGCCGGTGCGTTACGCCGGGATGCGAGGCTCAAATGGATCCCGGCGACGGCCATTCCGCCTTCACCAACCGCCGCGGCGCAACGCTTCACCGATCCCGAGCGGACGTCGCCAGCTGCAAAGATTCCGGGAAGACTCGTTTCAAGCGGAGCGGGGCGGCGTTTGTTTTCGCGCCATGCTGGGGCTTCAGTGACGTCGCTACCCGTCTTGATAAATCCTTTCTCGTCTCTCTCAATTTCCACGGGCAACCACTCTGTGCATGGGCGAGCGCCGATCATCGAGAAAATCGCCGGGGTTTTGACGGTTCGGCGCTCGCCCGTGCGGGTGTTTTCCAATTCGACTTCCTCAAGCTTTTGATCGCCAGACATCTTTCGAATCTCTGTTCGATACAGAATTTCGATGTTCGGCTGCGCCTGCACGCGGCGCGAAAGATAGTCGGACATCTTTTTGGTTATGTCCTCGCTACGGATGACCAGCAAAACTTCGGCGGCGCCATCAGAAAGAAACATTGCCGCTTGTCCGGCCGAGTTACCGCTGCCGACCACGATCACGGTTTCGTTACGACAAATTTGCCCTTCAAGCGCTGTCGCTGCGTAGTAAACGCCAGCGCCTTCAAATCGCTCGCGATTCTCGGCCTCGAGTCGGCGATAATCAGCGCCGGTCGCGATCAGGACGGTTTTCGCTCGTAAAATTGCGAGACAACCTTCGATGTCAATACACGCGCGATATTCGCCGTCAGTATTGTAGCGAAGCGTAAGCGCCTGAGCGGGCGTCGAGAATTTCGCGCCGAAGCGGTAAGCCTGAAGCTGGGCAAGCCAGGTTAAATCGCCACCGCTAATTCCGGTCGGGTAGCCAAAGAAATTCTCGATCAGCGAGGACGAGCCAGCCTGTCCGCCGGGCGCATAACTTTCCAGAACAACTGTCTTCAAGCCTTCCGATGCCGCATATACCGCCGCACCAAGACCGGCAGGTCCAGCACCAACGATAGTTACATCCGATAAAATTTCCGTCTCGTCCTGACGCGCGAGCGGCCGAAGCAAACCAGCAACCTGAGCAACTTCCCGCAGGGACGGCCGCCGTAACGGAGCGCCAGCAGGAGTAATCAGCACAGGCAAATCGCGAGTCGTTAGGTGAAGGCGATTACTCAAGGCCTGTCCTTGTTCGCTCTCAAATTGGATCAGCCGGTGCGGAATGCGATTCTTGTCCAGGAAATCGTCTAGTTGATGTCCCTCGCGCGCGCCGCCCGCAGCGAGTACACGCATTCCCGCAAATTCGCGATCGCGACGAAGCCGCCGCCTTCGCATGATCAAGGCATCGACAATCGTTTTGCTTACGGCGGGAATTTCCGCCAGCGCGCGCCGAAGTTCGGCCGCGGGAATGTGAAGTATCTCGGCCTCATCGGATGTGACTCTGGATGAACCGAGAATCGACGTGCCCTGCAGCATCGATACGTCGCCCATGAAATCACGCTCGCGCGCGATAGCCAGGTTATATTCGGTTCCGTCGCGCGTTTCGAACGCTTCGAGTTCGCCGCGTAAAACAATGGCTAGTCCGAGATCACGTTGCCCGGCCTTGAACAACACGTCGCCGCGTTTCATCACGCGGCGTTCGCCCAAAGGCTCAAGAAGCGAAAGCTGATGATCGTTCAGTTTTGGAAACGCGATGCTTTCAGTATCGCGGTAGAACTGTTCGTCTTGCTCGTTATCAGTCACCTGCGAAACTTACGCGCGACTCAACACAATCCAAGTCTGGCTCATGCCGCCGCGCACTTACGAATTCATTCAGCTTGATGTATTCACCCAGACGCCGCTTGCGGGTAATCCGCTGGCGATTTTTCCCGACGCTCGCGGGCTGACTGACGACGAGATGCAAGCCCTGGCGCGCGAGATGAATCTTTCAGAAACGACTTTCATTTTCCCGCGCGACGCCGCCACCGAAGCTCGGGAAGGAAAAAAAGTCCGCATCTTTACAGTCGAACAAGAATTGCCGTTTGCCGGCCATCCGACACTTGGTACGGCGTTGTATCTGTATGCATCGGAACCCAATCAAAAGAAGCCCGCCGAAATCACTCTCGACTTGAAAGCCGGGAAAATTCCCGTGCGTTTCACCGCAAATTCCGAGAATCCCAGCGCGAATCGAGTGGACGGTCAGGTGTTCGGTGAAATGCGCCAGCGCGATCCTGAATTCGGAACTCCACTTTTGCGAGAAGACGTTGCGCGCGTCATCGGAATCGCGGTCAACGAAATTTCTTCGGACTGGCCGATACAGCCGGTTTCGACAGGATTGACCTTCACGATCGTGCCATTCCGCAATCGACAGACACTTTCGGATCTAAAGTTTAGTTACATTCAAGCGGCGGAGTTCCTGAAAGAGAGCGGCGCGAACTTTTTCTACTTTCTTTGTCCTGAGCGGCGCGAAGGTCGGCTCGAAGCTCGAGCACGAATGTTTTTTTACGGTGGCGAAGACCCGGCCACAGGATCAGCGGCAGGCTGCGCTGCCAGTTGGATGGTTCAACACGGGGTCGCAAAAAGTGATGAGCGGGTGGTGATTCGGCAAGGCGTCGAGTGTCGTCGCCCAAGCGAAATGCATGTCCGGGTGACGCGGGAAAGGGGACGCGTTAGCAATGTCCGCGTTGGTGGCTATGCCGTTGAAATATTGCGCGGAACCGTGGTCCTGTGAGTGATCGCCGTTATCGGTAACGCGGACGGACACTAAAATTGTAGACGGAGAGCGAGGAACTTGCCGAAACCTGTGGTTTTGCCGTATCCACAAACATGCCGGTAGTTCTTCAAGACGCCTGTGACGAGAACATAATTCGATCTGGCCCGGCGGCGGCGCCATGTTCGAAAACGCGCGGCCGTTGGATTCTCGCCGCAACCATTCTCGCGTCGAGCATGGCGTTTATCGATGGCACGGTCGTGAACGTGGCGTTGCCTGCCCTGCAAGCGAATCTCAATGCCACCGCCACAGATGTGCAATGGGTAGTCGAATCTGTACGCGCTTTTTCTCTCGGCGCTGCTGCTGGTCGGCGGCTCGTTAGGCGATCATTACGGTCGCCGTCGCATCTTTTTGGTCGGTGTTGCGATCTTCGCGGTTGCATCAGTTGGATGCGGTCTTGTCGGGAACATTCATCAGTTGATCGTAGCCCGCGCGTTCCAAGGAATCGGCGCGGCACTTCTTGTCCCGGGCAGCCTGGCGATCATCAGCAATTCTTTTTCCGAGCAGGAACGCGGACGCGCAATTGGATTGTGGTCGGGCTTCAGCGCGATCACTACCGGAATCGGGCCGGTTCTCGGCGGATGGTTGATCGAGCACGTTTCGTGGCGCGCCGTGTTTTTCATCAATCTTCCGATCGCACTGCTTGTGATATTGATCTCGTTCCGCCACGTCGCAGAAAACACGGATAGAGAAAGCAGTCGTGTCGACTGGTTAGGCGCGATTTTGGCAGCACTCGGTTTGGGCGCCCTGGTTTACGGATTGATCGAATCGGCCCAGGTCGGCTTTAACGATCGCTCAGTGATCATGTCGTTGACGGCAGGCGTTGTCGTTTTGATCCTGTTTTTCTTCGTCGAATCTCGCCTTTCGCATCCGATGTTGCCGCTGACATTGTTTCGCTCGCGAACATTCGCTGGAACGAATCTGTTAACATTTCTGCTCTATGCTGCGCTTGGCGGAACACTCTTTTTCTTGCCCTTGAATTTGATTCAGGTTCAGCACTATTCGCCGACTGCCGCTGGCGCGGCACTGCTTGCCGTTCATACTGCTCATGTCGTTCCTTTCGCGTTGGTCCGGCGGATTGTTGCGCGTTACGGTCCAAGACTTCCGCTTGTCGTTGGCCCCGTCATTACAGCCGTTGGTTATTTGCTTTTCCTGCTGCCGGGAATTGGCGGCAATTACTGGACAAATTTTTTTCCGCCGGCCGTTGTTCTGGGATTAGGGATGGCAATCACGGTAGCGCCGCTGACCACCACCGTTATGAGCTCGATCGGACAAAGCCGCGCTGGGACTGCATCGGGAGTGAACAACGCGGTCGCGCGCACGGCGAGTCTCGTCGCGATTGCAGTTCTTGGAGTCGTGATGATCCACGTGTTCAAAACAAATCTGGATCACAGGTTAAGCACTACGAATTTGCCGGCGTCAGTCGCGCAATCGCTGCAAACTCAATCGATAAAGCTCGCGGCCATCGATATTCCTGAAAATGTGAATCCCGAAACGCACCAGCTAATCCGTCGCGCAATCGATGAATCTTTCGTGTTCGGATTTCGCTGGGTAATGATGATTGGTGCCGCGCTCGCCGCCGCAAGCGCAGTCACTGCGCTATTTTGGATCGGAGCAACGCCACGTCTACGGACCGACGAGAAGATCTAACGCCGGGAGTGGAAGAAATTAGTCATGAATGAGAGATGAGTTTCGTGACCGTTCATTTACCGGGCCAACACATCGTCGATCTCAGATTTAGTAGCTCGTGCCTTTGGATAATCCCATTACGGCGAGGGTGTCGCTGTCGAGGTAGCCTGTCTGGCGCAAGCCGTTGGTGCTTTGATAACGCCTGATGGCTTTCTGCATCTCAGCGCTGAGCACGCCGTCTGTCTCGCCGCGATAGTAGCCTTGGCGAGCCAGTCGCTCCTGCGCTGCGACGATAGTCGAATCTTCTGATTGCGATTCATCGCTGTAGGCATTCGGATCGTCGTACGCTTGAGTTTGGTAAACACCGGAATCGTAGTAGCCCTGCGATTGGTCGGGATAGCTGTTTTGATCGTAATACATCTGCCCTTGGTAATCGCCGGAGTTGTAATCGCCGGGATCATAATTGTACGAATACGGATAATCGTAACCGTAGGTCGACGAGCCGTAGCCATCGTTCGGAAAGCCATAGTCGTAGTAATAATCGTCCGGGTAGTACGAAGACCACCACGGAGAAAATCCCAGATTGAAGATCACCCACGATCCATTAATGAAGGAGCATTGGTGGCCATTCCACCAATGGTCGCAGTTACGGTTCCAGTCGCGATGCCAACCCCCTGAGCGGTGAGAGAAAACGTGTTTTTGCCAGTCACGCCGCAGATGATTGTTTCTATTTCGGAGATTGTTTGCGTTCCGAAAATTGTTTCCATTCCGCAGATTGTTTGCATTCCGTAGATTGTTTCCATTCCGGAATTGGGTTCCGGTGTTTCGCTGGTTCCACACGCGTGTGACAGCTGGGTTTCTGCGATTCGCGAATGACGCGACACGATTGTGTTGCGGGATAGTTGCTACTGTGTATGGACCGGAACGCGTGAACGAACCTCGACTCGAATAGAAAGGCCGCCGGTACGCGGAGGATGGTGATGAACGCATCCCAAACGAGGAATGACGTTGGCCTGAATAAACCGGTCTACTGCCGTGTGACCGCATCGGCGTTGAGCGGAACGATGAAACACCGCCGGGCCGCATCGGAGCGTGAACCGCCGGGGCACTGCGTGCAACTGCGCCTCTGTGAGATCCCCTTGCCACTGCGTGAACACTTCCTGGGTTCGCTTGAGCAATCGTGACCGCGCTCGCAACAAGCGCGACGGCGGACAATTTTGTTTTCATGTTTTCGTTCCCTTTCCTGTTGCTGAACCGTTTGCCTGTACAATCTAACGTAGGCCGCCCGAAATGAGAAGCGTTTCTCCGGTGATCCACTTGGAATCATCGGCAGCGAAGAATACCGCCGCCGGAGTGCTACCGACGGGAGCCACCGGCTAACCCGCGTGCCGCATAGAGTCCGCCAAAACCGCCGCCGATGATCACCACGCGAGGCTGATTATTCACTCAAGAACTGCCTCATTTTTTTAGCGGGGTCGTCAATTCCTTCTCATCCGTGTCGACCACGAACACGGCAAGCAGTTTCGCGGGTGCGGTCTGACTCGCATTCTCACTAACGGCGTGCCTGTCACCGGGCATCTCAGAGAAGCTCTCGCCGGCGTGGTAAGTAACCACGGGGCCATCATTGACTGCACTTCGGATCGCTCCTTCAAGAACAATCGCATAGATGAAAGCTGATTTTGCGTGTGTGTGGGCCGACGACGTGCCGCCGGGACCATATTCGACGAGCACACCCTTGATGCTTTTACCCGGCACATTTGGCAGAGCGTGCTCGCAGACGAGCGTGGCCTTTGAATCTTTGTCGGCGGCTATCACTGAGCGGACGCCGAGAGTAGCGACGATGAGTGCGCAAATGACAAGCGTGCAGGTGAAGCGCAGCAGCCTGACTGGTCTTAAGGTTTGGATTCGTTTCATTGTGATGCTTTTTTCTGTATGCGCGTTCTTGGATGGGTCCACAATGTTCATGGTTTTTGGTGGTTGAGATTTAGTTTGTGATGAACGGTTCCGTAAAATATTACGGAAAAATTCCATCCGAATCCGTAAGGCTTTGAAAGAAAAGCAATCTGATGTAAGTCACTGGGAGTCGCCATGAAAAGGATCATCCTGCCCATCGCAATCGCTGCTTGTGCGCTCGCCACGCAATTCGCGCCGGCTGCTCCACCTCCCGACGTAAAAGAAATCATGTCCAAACCCTTGACGGGCATTCCCGGCAAAGAAGGTCTCGTACTTACGGTTACCTACCCGCCTGGCGGCGGTGACGAAATCCATCGACACAATGCGCACGCCTTCGTCTACGTGCTCGAGGGCGAGATCATGATGCAGTTGCGCGGCGCGGAGCCCGTCACGGTCAAAGCCGGCGAAGGATTCTATGAAGGCCCAAATGACGTTCACATCGTCGGCCGCAGCGCGAGCGACAGCAAACCGGCGAAGTTTGTCGTGTTCCTGGTGAAAAACCAGGGTGTTCCGGCAGTGCTTCCGGCCAAGTAACGCGATTAGCCTTTTTGAGCGCCCGCGATGCGCGACACAGGAGATTCAAACATGAAAATCGTTGTCATCGGCGGAAGCGGACTCATCGGGAAAAAGGTCGTGACGAACCTTCGTCAGCGCGGCCATGAGGTGGTGGCGGCATCACCCTCATCGGGTGTCAACACCGTCACTGGCGAGGGACTGGCTCAAGCGCTGGCCGGCGCTCAGGTTGTTGTCGATGTCGCGAATGCGCCCTCGTGGGAGGACAATGCGGTCCTGGTGTTTTTCGAGACATCAGGCCGCAATCTGCTCGCGGCGGAAGCCGCCGCGGGCGTCGGCCATCATGTGGCGTTGTCGGTCGTCGGCACCGACCGCCTGCTCGCGAGTGGTTACTTCCGCGCAAAGATGGCCCAGGAAAAATTAATCAAGGCTTCCACGATTCCTTACACGATCGTGCGCGCTACGCAGTTCTTCGAGTTCGTGGGCGGGATCGCCAAATCGGCGACTGAAGGGCAGACGGTTCGGCTTCCACCGGTTCTGATGCAGCCCATTGCGGCTGATGACGTCTCCGCCGCCGTGGCCGATGTTGCCCTCACGGAGCCGTTAAACGGCACGTTCGAACTGTCCGGTCCCGAACGGATTCGGCAAGACGACTTCGTGCGGAAATTCCTGACCGCAACCGGGGACGCACGGACGGTAATCGCCGATCCCAAGGCGCTCTACTCCGGCATCACGGTGAACGATCAAAGCCTAACCCCGGGTGAAAACCCCCGACTTGGAACGACGCGCTTTAGCGACTGGCTCAGCCGCAACGCCTAGCCAGACGATAGAGTTTCAAGCCAATGGCGCGCTGCTTCAAGGTCGTCATTAGTTAGGCCGTGCCCTGCCGTTGCGAAACGAATTGTCACGTCCGCGCCTGTGTGACAAAGGAATTTTGCCAGGCGTTTCGTCTCGGATGCGAGAACAATCGGATCCTGGTCACCCGCGCCAATCCAAACGCGTATGGATGAAAGATTGGGTAATGTGTCCGGAATCAGTGGCACCATCGCGCGAAATAGAATCGCCGCGCCCAATATTTCCGGCCGAAGTAACAACATGCTTGCGGCAATGTTGGCGCCGTTAGAATAACCGACGGCAACGACATTATCAGAGGTGAATCCATACTGTTCACCGGCCGCTGCGACAAAGTCCGCCAGTTCGTCCGTGCGGTATTTCAAGTCTTCCAGATCAAATACACCTTCGGCCAATCGGCGAAAGAACCGCGGCATTCCGTTTTCGAGCACCTTGCCGCGTGGGCTGAGCAACGCAGCATTCGGATCAAGTTCGCGTCCAAGCGGAATGAGATCCCGTTCGTTTCCACCTGTTCCGTGCAGAAGCAAGAGTGTGCGTGACGAGCTGCCGGGAAGGAACTTGTGAACGAAGTCGGGTCGAAGTTTCATATTTAATGTAGTAATTGCTGTAGCCACCGGCCTGGTGGCCGGTCTGCTTGGGAAGTGTTTGTTATTGTAGGGAAGACGGCCCACAGGGCCGTGGCTACAGCGGCTATTTAACTCACTCAGACCGGCACGCGAATCGGCGGAAGAATTTCTTCGATCTGCGAGCGCGCCGATTCCATCCACAGTGGGAGGCGTAAATGCATACCGAGTTCTTCCACTTTCTCGTCCAAAGTAAAACCGGGCGGCTCAGTTGCGATTTCGAACAGCACGCCGCCGGGTTCGCGGAAATAAATGGAATGAAAATAAGTGCGATCGATTACTGGTGTGACGTTGTAGCCAAGATCGACGAGATGCTTGCGCCACTGGACCTGTTCGGCTTGGTCCTTCGCTCGAAACGCAATGTGATGCACTGAACCGGCCGCGACGCGGCCCACCGCGGTGTCGGGCTGACACAGCAGGTCGACAATTCTGCCGGGCGCAGAATCATCCGGGGAGACAAATCGAAACCTGTTCCCCGATTCATCAATCAAACGATAACCGAAGCTATCTGTAAGTAGTCGTGCAGTTCTCTCGTAACCTTCTAACGCGGCGGAGACACTGTGAAAGCCGCGAAGCGCATGCTCGGCCGGAACGGGGCTCTCGCGCCACGGCTCGATGTTTGCAGGCGACACGCCTGCCACTACAGCGATCAGCTCAACCATAAGTCCATCGGGATCAAGCAATCGAATTACTTCTTCGCCGAAACGCGTAGGAGTTCTCTCGGCCGTTACGTGCTGTTGTTTTAAACGGTCCAGCCAAAATCCAATTGAATTCGGTGGAATCGCGAACGCTGTCGCTTCGACCTGGCGAGTACCGCGAATTCCGCGGCGCGTCCCCGGCCACGGAAAAAATGTCAAAATTGTTCCGGGCGTGCCGCGCCGATCGCCGAAATAAAAATGGTACGTTCCCGGATCATCAAAATTCACAGTGCGTTTGACGAAACGCAGACCAAGAACTCCGACATAAAAATCGAGGTTCCGCTGCGGATCGCTGGCGATCGCAGTGACGTGATGCAGTCCCGGAATTTTGCTGTTCATCAGGGCGATGACGATGTTCGCTCAATTGCCCGGAGAAAAGATTCGCGCTGGAATGGACCACGGTTAGGTCCCGCCGCGCTATTGTACGTCCGGACTAGCCTTCGTACTTAAAGGACAGCTGCAAGCGCGTCCGGAACTCAGTCACTTTGCCCTCCTCGATTTTCACATCCATTTTCACAACCTCGGCAATGCGCAGATCACGCAGCGTCCCCGCCGCGGTCTGCACTGCAGTCTTTGCCGCATCCTCCCACGACTGGGTACTCGTCCCAATTACTTCAGTTACTCTATAGACTGACTCCGTAGATTTATCTTTTGTAGCCATAATGTTTCCTTTTTATGCGTTTGTTTAGACTTCCCTGAGAAAAATGTTTATGCAAGCAATCGCACAAGCTGCCGGGGAAGCATCTTCGGTTAGGCTGCGTCTTGCCGTGACGAGGGAATGCGTGGACGCAGTTCTGGCATTGCAACAATGAGTGCGGTTGAGTACCACTGAAGACGTCATGTTTTCGATTCAAAAGCTGCTCGGGCGCGACGAAAAGTTCTACGATTTGCTCGAAGCCAGTGCGCAGCAGGCGGACACCAGCGTCCATCACCTGATCGGCTTATTGCAAAAACTCGAACAGCATGACACTCCGGAAAACCTGGAGCAATTCGCCCACAGCCGGCGTGAGGACAAACGCATCACGCAGGAATTGACCGAGCAACTTTCCAAGACGTTTGTCACCCCTTTCGAACGGGAAGACATTCAGGAATTAGCATCCGCACTTTATAAAATACCGAAAACGGTCGAGAAAATTGGAGAGCGCATCTTAATTTGCCCCGAAGGTTTGGCCGGCCAAAGTTTTGGTAAGCAAGTGGAGCTGCTCGATCAGGCCGCCGAAATGGTGCTGGCCATGGTAAAACAACTGCGCCCGGGGATAGACGCCCGCACCGCGCGCGAGATGAACGCCAAGCTCCAAGGCATCGAAGGGGATGCCGACAAGCTCGAACTGGAACGGCTTCGTGATCTGTTCAAAGGAGATCACGCCGCGAAGCAGATTATTTTTCTGCACGACCTTTACGGCCTCTTGGAAAAAGTAATCGATCGCTGCCGTGACGCGGGGAACATCATCGTACAGGTGGCGCTGAAATACGCATAGCAAACGGACCGCGTGCTCACGCTCATTTTGGTCATTCTGGTCGCTGTCATTTTCGAATACAGCAATGGCTTTCACGACGCGGCGAACGCGATCGCAACCGTCGTCTCGACGCGAGTACTTACGCCGCGCCAGGCGATTGCGATGGCTGCATTCTTCAATCTCACAGGAGCGTTATTCGGCGGTGCGGTTGCTGCCACGATCGGCAAAGGATTGGTGGACACCGAAGTCGTCACGATGACGACTGTGCTCTGTGCTGTGATAGCCGCCTTCAGCTGGAACATTGCCACCTGGTGGTTGGGTTTACCATCCAGTTCAAGTCACGCGCTGATCGGCGGACTGTGCGGCGCCGCACTCGCCGCCGCAAGGGGCGATTGGTCAGTAATCAAATGGAACGAAGGTGTGTGGCCGAAGGTTGTTTTGCCCATGCTCGCATCGCCAATTGCTGGTTTCGTGTTCGGTGCACTCTTCATGTTTTTGTTGCTTATCGCACTGCATCGCTTCACGCCGCAATTTGTTCATTCATTATTTGGGAAACTGCAAATTTTCAGTGCGGCCTGGATGGCGCATAGCCACGGCACAAATGATGCACAGAAAACGATGGGCATAATCACTCTTGCGCTGTTTACCGGAACAAAGGCAGGCAGCTTCGATAATTTGCCAAGCTGGTTCGATTTTCTGAAAACGCCATCATTCGTACTTCCGAAATGGGTGATCGCGCTATGCGCCGTGACGATGGCCGCGGGAACGGCCGCTGGTGGTTGGCGCATCATTCGTACGTTAGGCCATCGGGTGGTGAAATTGCAACCGGTGCATGGCTTCGCAGCCGAAACCACTGCCGCGCTAATCATTCAAGTAGCGAGCTATTACGGCATTCCACTCTCAACCACACACGTAATTTCCACTTCGATCATGGGCGTCGGGGCGGTAAAACGTTTCACTGGAATCCGATGGACAGTAGTGGAACGAATTGTTTGGGCATGGGTTTTCACTCTTCCCGTAACCGCTCTAATCGGCTACGTGCTCGAACGCGCCATTGGAACCCGTTGACCTTGAACGAACCCGCAAGCCATTAAAAACGTGGACACACCGAAGCATATACTCGGTACATTCGATGAAGCGCTGAGCGATCTCGGCAACGATCTACGGACGATGGCGGAACTAACCGAGCGCAGCCTCTATAGCGCGATCAATGGATTACTTGAGCGAGATGATACGCTTTGCACCAAGGCTATCGCCGACGACGAAGAAGTCGATCAACTAGAGAAGAAAATTGATAAGGCTGGTCTCGAAATTTTGCTTCGCTATCAGCCGGTTGCGTCCGATCTACGGCTGGTGATTTCGGCAATGAAACTTTCGCCCAACATCGAGCGCATAGCCGATGAAGCGACGAATATCGCCGAATCCGCGCGCAAGTTGAACGGACATCCGCCGTTAGCTGAACTGAAGTTGATCGTGCCAATCCAGATCCACGCAATATCGATGTTCAAGGACAGCATCGACGCATTTGTACGAGAAGATGTCGCCCTGGCGCGGGCGGTCGTCAGCCGTGACAAGCAACTCGACGATATGAATGCCTCTGCAAACCGCCAGTTGACCGAGCGGATGATGCAGGACCGCGATCAACTGCGTGGCTATCTGAACCTGATTTTAATCTCGCGCTGTCTTGAACGCGTCGGTGATCACGCGACCAATATCGCCGAGGACGCCGTTTACGCCGCGGCAGCGGAGGACATCAGGCATCAAACCTGACGACTATCCCTTTTCAATCGACACCGAGGTCGCCTTCGTTACGGCAAAAACGTTGTCGCCTTCTTTCAGTTTCATTCGCTCGACGGAACCAGTTGTTATAATTGACGTCACGATTCCGGCCGCAGTTCGGATGAGAACTTCTAACACAACTTGTCCGAAACGATTTTCTCAATTGTGTCCCGAAAGCTTTCGGGATTTCGAATACTTATGCTCATTGTCGTTAGGCCTTAATGAACGCAAGAAGGTCCGCATTGATAACGTCGGCTTGCGTCGTGATCATGCCGTGCGGGTAATCCTTGTACGTCTTCAGCGTGCCGTTCTTGAGGAGCTTGGCTGAGAGTGGACCGGCGGCCTGATAGGGCACGATCTGGTCGTCCTCGCTGTGTATGACCAGAACCGGCACCGAGATCTTCTTCAGATCCTCCGTGAAGTCGGTCTGCGAGAATGCGACGATGCCGTCATAATGCGCCTTGGCGCCGCCCATCATTCCCTGCCGCCACCAGTTCCAAACGATAGGCTCGATTGTTTTCACGCCGGGACGGTTGAAGCCGTAGAACGGGCCGGCCGGCAGGTCGTAATAGAACTTAGCCCGGTTGGCGGAGAGCTGCGCCTGGAGATCGTCGAACACCGATTTGGGCAGGCCTAACGGATTGGCCGCCGTCTTCACCATGAGCGGCGGCACGGCGCTGATCAGCGCCGCCTTCGCCACGTTCTTATCGCCATGACGGGCGAGATAACGCACCACCTGACCGCCGCCAGTCGAATGGCCGACGTGAATCGCATCGTTCAGGTTGAGATGATCGGTCACGGCCTTCAGATCGTCGGCATAGTGGTCCATGTCATGTCCACCGTCGGTTTGAGTCGAGCGGCCATGCCCACGTCGATCATGTCGCAATGACGCGATAGCCGTGATTTAGAAAAAACATCATTTGATTGTCCCAGTCATCGGCCGACAGCGGCCAGCCGTGGCTGAATACAATGGGCTGTCCGTTACCCCAGTCTTTGTAATAGATGTCGATGTTAGCTCCGTTTTCTTTTCCTACAGTTACGTATGGCACGGTGTTTTTCCTTTCTTGTTTATCGCGCTCACAATCGCTCTTTGGGTTGAGGTCAATTTCTGCGAAGTGGCAAGTTACAATTGCGTGACATTGCCGTGCGGCCTGATAGAGATCGTAGGCCAAGAACAAATTCGACCAAATGATAATTGAGCTCACGAGCGCAGAACGTGATACGATCTTGGCGGCGCTACGACGATGGCAAGCTATCCTGCAGCAAGGGAAGCAGACTCCATCACCACAGGCGGAGGAAAACATAGGCCACTTGATAACGGGGAGATTGAACGGATCTGCAAACGTCTCACCAAAATAGAAAGGCGGCGCGATGCAGCGCCCTTACTTCGTCAATCAAACAATGGCGTGTGCGAGCGGAAAGCGTCTAAGACGGCGAGATGATCGACTGAAATTATTAGCCATTATCATTTAAGTGGCACACAATGTTGCCTTGAAAACGCTTGCTGAACACATAGCGCAACAGCTCAAAGAGCGAGAATTCTGCATTGTTTTTGATAGTGACCTGGAACGCTGCTGGCCAAGCAGCAGAATGGCGCAAGCAGAGCGAACGAGAGAAATCAAAGAATTCGCCGAATCTCAAGGTTGGGCTGCCGCGATTCTCGACGCCGGGTTTGGTACGCGGGCGATTTTTTCGCAGGCTGTAGCCGCCCGTTGTTGATTACGAAGGCCTCGCCCGAGGTCCGTAATCTAAATCGAAATTAGAGGCGGCGCGCAATCCTTGGGGCCCCTCCAACCGTTGCACGGCTCCTTCGCGTCAAGTCGATGTGTGTCGATCAACGCCACAGTCGTGTCTTCGTTGCAATTGTCAGAACGGTCCCGGTCTTCGGAGAAGAACAAAAGTCACGTAGTGAGTCACCAGCAACAGCGGAACCCAAAAAGCGGGGATCCAGTACGCCGGTCCCATTGCCGTGACCGCGTTGTAAATCGTCCCCATCGTGATTGCCACGACCAGGTCAACGGTTCCGAAAATGTTGAATACCCAGACGATCGGCTTGGCAAGACGAGAGCCGCGTAATACGAAAGGGATGGCAACGAAGGCAAGAATCGATGTCACCAGGTCTCCGAAGGCTGCCGGATAAGCGAACTCCGGCGGCAACCCGGGATAAGTTGCGCCGCGAGTCAGGAACATCATCCCCAGGTGCCGCGTTGAATGCAAGAGGAGGATTGGAACAAGAATCTGTTGCGGTCGAAGACGCGAAACCAACGGCAGCAAGTAAAGGCGCGCCGCGACAAAGAAGATCACAGTGTTCGCGATAAGATTCAGGGGCAAGACTCGGTCAAAAATCGTTGGCACGTTTGTCATTGTGATCTACGCATCGGGTAAAGTCTGTGCGCGAATTTCACTCGCGTCCATTGGGATCACCCATGATTAGCTTCCAACTGCCATCGGGCTGACGCCGAAGAACTTCGATGGCTTTGCCGTGAACTGGAACAGTCTTTCCGGAATCATCCTCTCCTGCGTCTTCAAAGTCGGTGTATAGTTGCGCGGGCGGACCTCGTTAGGCTTGTTGTGAGAGGCACCCATCGCGACCACCAGCGGTTCGCTGCATCGTCTACTTAGGTAGTGACAGTTTCTTTCTCCGCCCAGGGGGAATACTCGCCCACAGACCAAAGGTAGCCTTCAGGGTCCCGGACGGTGAATGCCTTGCCACCATACTCCATCGTCTTTATCTCCATGATAATCTCCGCTTTTGCAGCGAGAGCCCGCGCATACGCCTGCTCGCAATCCTTCACGATCAGGTAGAGCGGCGAGGTCACGCGTCCGCCAATCTCAGCCGGAGTAACATACAGATGCCGAAGCGGACTCTCGTTGCTTGCCGATCCCAGCATCACCAGACCGTTGCCGAAGCGCAGCTCGGCGTGAGCCACAGTGCCATCGGATCCTTCATAGAAGGCGTGGCGTTCGAAGCCAAACGCTTGCTCAAGCCACGCAATCGCTGCAGGCGCATCCTTGTATCGCAGGCTTCGGCCTCAGCTTCGCATTTCGCGGCGAATGACTCGATAGCTTCGTAGATTACATCGGCGACC
This sequence comes from uncultured Verrucomicrobiae bacterium, assembly GCA_963803285.1. Taxonomy (GTDB): domain Bacteria; phylum Verrucomicrobiota; class Verrucomicrobiia; order Chthoniobacterales; family UBA10450; genus Udaeobacter. The sequence continues at coordinate 407,791 of CAWDMG010000009.1, forward strand.
CCCACACCGTTTCGCTTTGCTATCTTGCTACGCCGTCGCAACTCTCGCTGGTCAAACCCATCGAGCGGCCAGCGACCTTCAAGAACAAAGGACATAACATTGGGAGGTCGAGTTTTTGGCGCGGTTTTCATGCCGGCCTTTTCCGCTGCTTTCTACGCGCGCGCAAGAAACGTCTGCCAAACAATTGCGTGACCTTAATGCGACTCAAATTTGCTGGCGCATCAGCATTTCACGTAGCGGCGGCTTTCGATTCGCCTCAATACGGCGACTCGTAGACGTAAGTTCCTTCTGCGATCGACGAATCGGCCAATCCCGGTTTGTACGCAATCGCTTTTAACGTCTTTTCCCGCGGCCCGACCGTGAACGAGATTTTCCCGCTCGCCGCTGCTATTTGTGTGCCGTTGCCTGACAATCCGCCAGTCGGTGTAGAACCGTCGAGGGTGTAGCGCAAATAAGCTTCCGCTGTCTTCGTCGCTATCCTGACCGTGACGGATGTCGTGGCATGCGTTGCGTCTGAGGGAATCAGTGTCGGCTTCGCGCACTGCGTGCCAGCCGCGCCTGCGCAACCTTGTAGAATGGTCACCGCGATGATCGCGGCTAGTGCTGCGAACGAAAGGTTAATCTTGTCCTTAATAAAATGGTTTTTAGCGGGGAGCGCGGACGTAAGGCGAGGAAAACTTGACCATTCGGTGGGATGGCAGTCTTGTCGGCAAGGCCGACTTGATCCTGTTTTCTCTGGTCGCTTGTACCTATCTTGGTCGCTAGTTAACGCAGACCACCCGCGATAAGCAGCGTTTCGCCGGTGACCCATTTTGAATCGTCTGAAGCGAAGAATACCGCAGCAGGTGCGATATCGTCCGTCTGACCGACTCGACCGAGCGGTGTTTGCGATTCCAACATGGTTCGGAACTCGCTTTCATGAAATCCGGCAGTAACCACTCCCTCTGTAATCACCATCCCGGGCCTGATTGCGTTCACGCGGATTTTGCGTGGGCCGAGTTCCTTCGCGAGCGTCCGCGTGATCGCGTCGACCGCGCCCTTCGTCGCGTTGTAAACTACCGCAGTCGGCGGAGTCAGAACGCTGGCGAGCGAACCGATGTTGATAATGCCGCCCCCATCAGGATTGAAATGCTTCAGCGCCTCCTGAGTGGCGAGAAGCATTCCGAGAACGTTTGTATCAAACATTCGGTGGAATTGCTGCTCGGTGACTTCTTCCAGCGGGACAAACTCGTAAACGCCGGCGTTATTCACCACGATGTCGATCTTGCCGAATGCTTTCTCTGCTTCGGTGAACAGTCTCTCGACTTCCGGTTTTTTCGCGACGTTTCCTTGGATGGCGACAGCTTTTCCGCCCCGCTTCCTAATTTCGTCCACCACGCGATCTGCGTCTTTCTTTGCCGACACGTAATTGACCACTACCGACGCGCCCGCCTCCGCGAACTCTTTCGCAATCCCCCGCGCCGATTCCCTTCGACGCACCGGTTATTACCGCAACTTTTCCATTTAGTTTATCGTTTTTCATTTTAGTCCTTTCTCCGTGTTGTGATCCTTGTTTCCCTTTCAAGCCGAACGACGCACTGAATTTTGATTGCGCAGACACGTCCGCGAGTCAAAGGCGGCGGCATGTCGCCGCATCCCAAAGCGCTCAATCGTTCAGCGAGTTCGGCAAATTGGTAAATCAGTTCCTTTGCCGCGTGGCTTCGAACAAGAACCACGTACGACGCTCGGTTTCATCGATCCATACTTCAATGAAACTTGCCGTTGCGACATCACGATGTTCGTCGCACACGTTGTGCGCTTCTCGGAGACGCGCGGCGAACGTCTTGTTGTCGTCTCGCAACTCGGCAAGCATGTCCAATGGCTCGACGTATTCAGCATCGTTATCCAGCACTCGCTGAGTACGCGCGATCTCTCCGATCGAATGCAACGTGAGTCCTCCGATCTTGCGGACACGTTCCGCGATGACGTCGGTCATGGCGAAGAGTTGCTCGGCATGTTCATCGAGAAGCAGGTGATAATCGCGGAAGTGATGCCCGCTCATATGCCAGTGAAAATTTTTCGTTTTCAGGTACAGGGCGAACACATCTGCAAGGATTGCGTTCATCGCGCCTGAGATGTCCTTCGTCGCTTCGGGCGTAAGATCGGTTCGCGTCTCCAACGGAGCTTCGCGTCTGTGCAACAGCTCTTTCCTTCTCGGATTCGATTTGGCCAGATTTCGGCCGTCGTGTGAGCTTGTTTTCATTCTTGAAGATAGCACATCATTTGATGGCAACATTGGGCGTTGGCGAGAGTTTGCGATGCCCGAAACGAGATAATATTGCATCTCTCTTTCAGGGTAGAGCAGCTTTTGTCGCAACGCGCGTTCGCATGAAAAAAATGCATCCAAACCCAAGTTTGCCGGCGTTCTGAATCGGGACACTCGCGCGATTCTGAAATCGCAACACCCGAATGAGAAAACGCAGCCTGGGTAATTCAGGGTTGGACGTAGCGCCGCTGGCGTTCGGCGGGAACGTCTTTGGGTGGACGGTGGATGAGCAAATGTCCTTCAGGTTGCTCGATGCTTTCGTCGCCGCCGGATTTAATCTGATCGACACTGCTGACGCTTATTCCAGATTCGCGCCGGGCAATCGCGGCGGTGAATCGGAAACGATCATCGGCAAGTGGCTCAAGCAGGGTGGCAGACGCGACAAGGTAATCATCGCCACAAAAGTCGGGCTTGAGATGGGACCGAACAGGAAAGGTTTGTCGAAGGCTTATATCCTGCGCGCGGCCGAAGATTCCTTGAGGCGGCTGCAGACGGACTACATCGATCTTTATCAATCGCACCGTGACGATCCGGACACTACACTGGATGAGACGCTTCAAGCTTACGCGCAGTTGATGGAGCAGGGGAAGGTGCGCGCCATCGGCGCATCCAATTACAGCGCCGAACGACTCTCCTACGCACTGGCCCTTAGCAGAAGGCGTGAATTGCCAAGATATGAATGCCTCCAGACGGAATATAATCTTTACGATCGCACGGAGTACCAGGAAAGACTCGAACCGGTGTGCATAGAGAACGGTTTGGGAGTTCTTAGTTATTTCTCGCTAGGGAGTGGATTTCTGACAGGCAAATACAGGTCTGCGGCCGACATTGCGAACAGGGCGCGAGGCGATTTCGTGAAAAAATATCTGAACGAGCGCGGCTTCAGGATTGTGGATGCACTGGACAAGGTGGCGAAGGGACTTCATGCAACCCCTGCGCGGGTCGCCCTGGCGTGGCTGATCGCGCGGCGAACGGTCACTGCGCCCATCGCCAGCGCGACAAGCCTGGCGCAGTTGAAGGAGTTGATCGGCGCCACCAAGCTCGAATTAGACGAAGCGTCAGTAGGGCTTCTGAATCGGGCCAGCGATTGGCGAGGGTAACACAGCCAGGACCGGTGGACCGTCGGGCGGCTTCTTGCCTGCAGGCTGCATTTTGGCGTAGCACACGCGAGGCGTTTGGGCGATTAAGAGCACAGCGCTTGCCGATACCGAGAAATGAACGAAGGCGATGATTCTTCTCCTCACGTCATCTTCTTGTTCGACGTAGACAACACGCTACTGGATAACGAGAGAGTGGCAGCGGATCTGCAATGCCACCTCGCGAGCGAAATCGCCGTGAAGGGGGCCCGGGAGTATTGGCGGATTTTCGAGCAACTGCGGAGTGAGCTAGGCTACGCGGATTACCTTGGCGCTTTGCAAAGGTATCGGGACAAACATCCGCGCACTCTGCATCTGTTGGGCGTGTCTGATTTTCTGATTAACTATCCTTTCGCTGAGCGTCTTTTTCCCGATGCGTTCAAGGTGATTGAGCACGTTCAGCAATGGGGTCCGGCGGCAATTCTCTCGGATGGTGACGTCGTTTTCCAACCGCTCAAAATAAGCCGCTCGGGATTGGCCAATGCGGTCTCCGGGCGCGTGCTGATTTACGTGCATAAAGAGCAGCACCTCGACGACGTCGAGCGACGCTACCCGGCTGCACATTACGTGCTGGTGGACGATAAATTGCGCATCCTGGCGTCCGCGAAAAAATTCTGGGACTCGCGTGTGACCACTGTTTTCGTCGGGCAAGGTCACTACGCCACCGATCCGAAAATCCTGGCCAGTTATCCGCCAGCGGACATCAGCATCGGACGTATTGCGGATCTAATGCAATATCAGTTGCCGGCATTGCTTCATCCGAAATCGTGAGCAGACGGTGTGGTCAGGCAGATGGGTGAAGATGAATATCAACGGCAAGTACTGGCAACTGAGTAAACGCCTGATTGTCCGTCCTATTTCGATTAAGCAGTGAAGTGCCAGCATTAATCCCCGCATCTGGTTTTACTATTTGAATCCAGAAACAAGAGGAACCGAACATGACAACTGAGAATCTTGAAAAAGTGAAATCGCTCGCGCGTGATTTGCGGGACAGAAAAGAATTCCCACGCAGCCCGCGCGCTACACTGGCTGGCTATGTATTGGCGGCGCGCGCAGTCGATAAATGCCGCGCCGTGCTTGTTGACTGGCAAGGCGAGTATCATTCCAACTGTCCGCTTGATCAGCGTTGGCTGAATTTTGCCGAAATTGATTACGGCGATTTTCGTTCGGTGGTCGGGAGCGGTGCAACCGATGCCGAAATCGCTGCGTGGATCGAGAAAAATGCGAAGAAACGTCCGCGTGCCGAAATCGTTGCCTGGAACAACAAGGAACGCGACCTGCGTCTGAGCGATTTACCTCCGGAACTGCAGGAATTCATGGAAAACTACATTCAACGATACGTCCCGCGTAACCGCGTCGTGTATCACTGGTTCGACGTCTACGATCTGGAAGAGCAACGGATCTAGAAGTAGCGCAAGCCTCTGGCTTGCGTGATGTTCGTAACCGAGACGGTTGCGCTACTTTGGGTTCTCCCCGGATCGCAACCTGATGTTGATCTCGGACGTCAGCGTCCGATGAACGGGACATTTGGCTGCGACCTGCATCAGTTTCGCATGCTGTTCTGCGGTCAAGGCCCCAGTCAGTTCCACTTCGACATCGATTCTATCGAGCATGCCTTCCTTGGTTTCGCATTCCTCACAGTCCGCTGCATAAATGCGCGAGTGTGAGAGCGAAACCGTTATGATTTCCAGAGGCAGACGATTCCGCCGTGCATAAAATCCTATCGTCATTGAAGTGCACACTCCAAGTGCTGTGAGCAAATAATCGTAGGGATCCGGTCCGGCATCGCCGCCGCCGACGCTCACGGGTTCGTCGGAGACGAGGTGATGTTTCCCGGCAATAACTTCCTGCTTAAAATTGCCGGCGCCGCCGCGCACGACAACATGAACTGTCTGTTTGTCGGTTTCCGTAGCCATGGCTTGGATCAGGCGCTCAGAATTCCTTTGAATGCGTCGCGATAGCGCCAGATGAGAAAGACCAATAAGATCGAAATGACGATGGCCATTGGCAGACCACTGGGGTCTAGCAAAATGTGAACCAGGCCAATGTTCACAATGACGGGAGCAAGCAAAACCAAGCCAAGAGGAACAAAGCGTCCAACAAGCAGGAGTAAACCGCCAACGATCTGGAACAGGGCGACGACGTGAAGATAGTGGCTAAGGAAAAGAGCCTTCGTGAAGTCTCCGAGCAGCCCTGGAGGCGGTGGCGGCATCGGAATGAAGTGCAAGAAGATGTTCGAACCGAAGACGACGAAAACGAGTCCGAGAAGAACCCGAGCAATGATGGTGGCAACTTTCATGCACGCATCGTGCGCTGATTCATTCGAAATTCCAATTTTAATGTCGATAGTTTCCCTTGGCGATTCTTTAGATACAGGCCCGGTCGAGAACCGATTCGAGCACGCTTTCAGCTTCGAAGACTTCACGCGCAACAACGCGAGCGGCGCGAGAGTGTTTCGCGTAGTCGGCATTGATTCTTTTCACGGCATCTGCGACTTCATCCACCGTTCGAAACGACAAGAGTCCCTCCTTACCACCGTAATTTTTAGTGAAGCCGGTTTCCTGCGTAATGACAGGACGACCGGCAGCGAGATAGCATGCGCTGCGGTCACTAAACCAGCCGGTGTTAAGCCGGACGTATTGGTCCTTGGCCGCCGTGAACTCTCCTTTGGAGTGCTGGATGTAATCGCGGTAGAGCCAGTAATCGACGCTCATTTGCAATGGCGAAGTCAGCCGCCAGCCGTTTTGCTCAAAGTTTTCTGCGTGTTTTCGTTTCGTCGATGTTGGTAGCCATCTCGAATGTTTCGCCAGCTTCTTTCGGCGCCGAGATGAACCGGAGAAATTCACGCGATTTGCTCCACAGATATTTTTTGCCGCGCCAGGCAATGTCTTTCAAACCGCTCGTGGACCAGTTGGCGATTGTTGTGAACACCGCCGCGCGAGAAGGGGAGCGCGCGGTTTTCCAAAGATCTGTCACGACTGGTTGCCGTGTGGGCAGCCATTTGAAGCCGTGCAGCGGTACTGGAAAATCTTTAGTCCCGATGTTTTCGCCGAATGTGAAAAGCGCGTGATGCCGCTGCAGATATTCGACTGTCGATTTTACATCTTTGTCGATCTTGATTTGTTCAACACCGGGATCGCTCTCGATGTAAAGAATGCGATCGGAAACGAGCAAATCGTCATTGAACTCCTGCGTGCCGCAAACGTTCAGGATCGCATCGGCGTCGCGATAGAGTTGCCGGATTTTTTTCAGCGACATCCCCGCAGTTGGAGTGCTCGGCAGATAACGCGCGCAATAGGCCCAGCGATTTTTGAAATCAAACTCTCGTGCCAGGCGGGCGAGAACTTTTGCTGCGTACTCGAACTCGTCGGTTACTTCGAATGTTTCCGGATTGTACGGGAGACGCGCTGAATCTTCGACATAGAAAACGTCGTGTCCAAGCCGTTGCAGTCCCACAACGTAATGAATGTGTTGCCAGACGACGCCCGCGATCGGCATCGATCCCATGAATCCCATGACCACGATGCGCTTGCGTTTCATCAGGAAGAAAACGCCGAACGCGCAACGTCGAACGTCGAACATCGAACGAAGAGAATTCGGCGTCGGGCGTTGGGAGTTGGGAGTTGGACGTTAGAACGAATCACCCTTGGAAATGTTTCACAATTACTGCCGGGTTTCCCGCGACGACGGTGTTCGGTTCGACCCTTTTGGTCACGACTGATCCCGCGGCCACAACTGAGTTCTCGCCGATGGTTACGCCTTTCAAAATCACAGCGTTCATTCCAATCCAGACGTTGTCGCAGATTTTAACAGGCGCGGTTTTCAATGTGGGGCGCGCAGGGCGGTCTTTGAAATAGGGCGCCAGCGCTTGCGCGTCGATCAGGCGTTGCGCCGGTTCGAGTGGATGAAAATCGGAATCAGCAATGCCGACGTTCCATGAAACAAGGCAATGCGATCCAATCTCGATATTTTCCTCCGCCATGATCAGCGCGCCGTTGAGCAGCGTGAAATCGCCAATCGTGCATTGCCCGTTATCCCCGATCGCGAATGAGCAGCCTGCATAGCACGAAACGTGTTTGCCGATGGAGACTGCGCGCGGTTTTTTGCTTCGGAGGAATCGAAAAATTTGCGCGCTCTCACAATAGAAACCCTCGCCGAATATGACATTCGGTGGGATCGGCTCCCGCCACCAATCATCTTTAACGTGTCGATCTTCTTTGACGTTGCTCATATGGTAGCGCAACCCGTCTCGGTTGCGTTTTCGAATCCGCAAGCGGGACGCATGCGCTACTATGTCGGAAAATTCCCCGATGCATAAAGTTTCGCGTAAACGCCGCCGCGACTCAGAAGCTCCGGGCCGCGGCCTTGTTCGATGATGCGTCCGTGTTCCAGGACGATGATTTGGTCGAGATTGTGAATGGTCGCCAGCCGATGTGTGGCAATCAAAGTTGTTCGCCCGCGCATTAATTCCTTGATGGTTTCCATGATGGCAGCTTCGGTCGCTGGATCGAGGGCCGAAGTCGGTTCGTCCAGCAACAGAATCGGCGCGTTTTTCAGAAACGCTCGTGCGATTCCGATGCGCTGCCGTTGACCGACGCTCAAGTGACCGCCGCGTTCGCCGACGAGGTTGTTGTATCCCTGCGGCATTTGCCGAATAAACTCGTCAGCCTGCGCCCGACGCGCCGCTTCAATAATCTCCTCCTCCGTCGCATCCGGTCGGCCATAGGCGATGTTCTCGCGAACTGTGGTGGAGAAAAGTAGCGTGTCTTGGAGAACGATGGCGATCTGATCGCGCAAAGATTTCTTCGTAATTTCGCGCACATCGCGACTGTCGAGCATCACAGATCCCGTGGTAGAATCGTAAAAGCGCGGCACCAGACTGAGCAGTGTGCTTTTACCCGCGCCCGTGCCGCCCACGAGTCCGACAATTTGATTTGGCGCGATGGAAAGATTGATATCGCGCAAAACGATTCGACTTTCGGCGTAACCAAAATCGACCGAGCGAAACCCGATCGCGCCTTTAGCCGATGAAATATCGACTGCATTTGGTGAGTCGCGCACGTCGTCCAGACTATCCAATATTTCAAAGCAGCGTTTCGCGCCGGCTGTAGCCCCTTCCATTGCCCAGGCCGTGTACGTCAGGGATTCCAGTGGTTGATACAGCATCAGGAGATAAGCGCTGAAAACCAACAACGAACCGAGGCTCAGGGTGCCGGCGAGGACATGCAGAGTTCCCACGTAGTACATCGCTGCCGTGCCGATAACCATCAGCGTGCTGATCACCAGCGCGCTGTTCACATTCGTTAACGTCAGCCGCAGATTTGCCTGCAAACTCTGCTGCGCCTGCTGATGGAATTGCCGAACCTCAAAGTCTTCGCGCCCGAAAGCGTGCACCATCCGAATCGAGCTCAGTCCCTCCTGCGCTTGCGCAAGGACGGCGCTTTCCTGTTCCTGAATCGAAGTCGATTCAGTGCGAATCCGGCGCGCGAAGAAATAAATCGCGCCCACGATCAGAGGCACAATGGCGAGGGAAAGCAGCGTTAATACCCAGTCGAGCCTCAACATTACGATGAATGTGCCGATCAGCGCGATTATCGAAGCAAAGATGTTGGTGAAACCTTTGTTGTAGATCGTTTGGATCGACTGCGAATCGTACGCGACGCGAAAACTGGAATCAGCGGATCGCCGCGCGTCATGAAACTTGAGAGAGAGCCGTTGGAGATGAGAGGTACAGGTCGGTTCGTAGCTTCAGCAGCGCCTGGAGGCCGATCTTTACGAACAGATAGTTCGTTATCCAGTTGATGATTCCCCAGACAAACTGAAGCACGACCAGCGAGAGACAGAGCAGGGGAACCCAGGTGCGCCAATCGCCCGGCGCAGCAGGCGTTGGTCGCAGGAAATCGTCAACGATGATTTTGAATGGCCACGGCTTGAGCAGATTTAGCCCAATGCCGACCAGCGACAGAAACAGGCCGATTATCGTTTTTCCCCAGAAGGGCTCGTAATAGCGAAGGACGCGCCGGTAAATCGACATCTGAATTTCGGATTGCGAATTTTAGGTTTTGGACTGAACTAGGGCGAATTCATTCGACTTAATCGGAAGATTTCTGGGCGGAGCTTGCTCTGAGGGTAGTCGAAGGGTTCGGAGTGACAATATGCATCATCTGGTTCAAATATGGTTTCAGTGGGTCGAGCAGTGGGGATACATGGGCATCATTTTGCTCATGGCGATGGAAAGCTCGGTTTTTCCGGTTCCCAGCGAGATCGTGATTCCTCCTGCTGCATTTCTCGCCACGGAGGGAAAATTAAACACGTTCGGTGTCATAGCGGCGGGAACGTTCGGCTCGTGGCTTGGGGCCACAGCGACTTATTGGGCTGCATTGTGGCTTGGACGCGTCTTCATCGCTCGGTGGGGACGCTATTTTTTGCTCAGCGAGCATAAACTGGAGCGGGCCGAAAACTGGGTTCGTCGTTACGAAGCGGGAGGCATTTTCTTTGCGCGCCTTTTGCCAGTCATCCGCCATGTCATTTCTATTCCCGCTGGAATCATTCGGATGAATTTTGCCACATTCAGCGTAATGACCCTGGCCGGGTCGGCGCTGTGGTGTTCTGTCCTGGCGTGGTTTGGGCAAAAAGTGCTGACGCGCGAAATGATCGAGTCGAAAGATGCAACGGCTTTGATCAGAGCCGTGAAGGAGAGCGGTAATTTTCACACGATCGTGATCGCGTGCGTCGTAATCACCGTTCTTTATTTGGTGGTGGTCAGTCTGACAGATAAAAAAGCGAAGAAACTGAAATCGCCCAAAAGCGGGTAAGCGGCACAGGGAATCACGGCTTGGATAGCCGTCGCAATCCAGAATTGACGATTGGCAGCCGCCGCCCGTTGAAGGGTTTGTATCTTATTCGTGTTTTAAAATTGAACAAAAGTGTCGCTCCGCGGTCAGTTCTAAAGTGGATAAGGACTGAATAACTCACCTGTTACGAGGGAGGAAATATTCACAATGACTCGTGGCATTAGACCTGCTCAGAGAACAAACGACCAACATATGAAAAGGAATCGCCAATTTCGCCAAATCATCAGACCGCGTGCTAGGCTTTCGCTCGGGGATCTGATCCTGGCAGTTAGTTCCTGCACGCGCAGCAGCACAGAAACGGTTGCCGCAGTGGCGGATCTTCTGGCCAGCGGCCAAGTACGCGTAAAAGATAACGGACGTTTTCTGCGCGCCCGCGTTTGCTAAGCAGCGGAGCGGTACGGCCGTCTCATTCGTTTGCGACGGCTGTAATCCTGTAGTGTCCGCTGGCCTCAACCGACTTCCTTTAGGCGCAAATGCGCAAGGAAAGGGCAAGCTATGGCTCAATTCTGGGCCAACCTGAACGAAAACGCTTTTCGCTCACCGCGGTCGCTTTTATGTTCCCAGCGTGATCGACCGTTATTCCCGGCCGGAGATGAGCAAAATCTGGTCGGACCAACGCAAGTTTGAAATCTGGCTGGAAATCGAAGTGCTCGCCTGCGAGGCGATGGCGGAACTTTGTCAGATTCCGAAAGAGGACGCTTCTGAGATTCGAAAACGGGCGCGGTTCTCAATTCCGGAGATCTTCGAAATCGAAAAGCGAACCAATCACGATGTTATCGCTTTCCTTGAAAATGTGGCCGACTCCGTCGGACCGGCGGCGCGCTGGATTCACCAGGGGCTGACTTCGTCGGATATTCTGGACACGACGCTCGCGGTGCAACTGAACGAGTCGTGCCAAATCCTTCTCAATGATCTTGAAGCGCTTAGAAGCGCAATCGCAGACCAGGCGCGTCGATATAAAATGACGCCGATGATCGGCCGCAGCCACGGAGTGCACGCCGAGCCGATCACGTTTGGACTGAAGCTGGCGCTCATGTATGACGAATTTGGTCGCGCTATAGAGCGTCTGACCCAAACCCGAGAGCGTATTCGCGTTGGCAAAATCAGTGGCGCAGTGGGTACGCACGCGCACATCGATCCAGAAATCGAGCGTTCGGTGTGTGAGAAGCTGGGATTAAAACCCGCGACTCTTTCGACGCAAATCGTGCAGCGCGACCGTCACGCAGAATTCATGACCACTGTCGCCGTGATCGCATCGAGCATCGACCGCTGGGCCACGGAATTTCGCCATCTCCAGCGGACCGAAGTGCTCGAAGTAGAAGAATTTTTCGGCGAAGGCCAAAAAGGCAGCTCTGCCATGCCGCACAAACGCAACCCGATCACAAATGAGCGGTTGAGCGGATTAGCCCGCGTAATTCGTGGGAATGCCATGGTTGCGCTGGAGAACGTGGCGCTGTGGCACGAGCGCGACATCAGCCACTCCAGCGCCGAACGCATCATTTTGCCCGATTCATGTGCCCTGCTCGATTACATGCTCGCGAAATTGCGCGACGTCGTCGAACAATTGCAGATTTATCCCGATCGAATGGCGGAAAATCTGGCGCTAACTAAAGGCCTATATTTCAGTCAATCCATCTTGCTCGCGCTCACGAGCGCGGGCGCTGAGCGCAAAAACGCATATGAAGCGGTGCAACGCGCCGCCATGAAAACGTGGAAAGGCGAGGGGACATTCGCTGAAAACGCAAAACGTGAACCCGAAATCACCGCCCGGCTTTCACCGGAAGAAATCGACCGCCTCTGCTCGCTCGACATTCATTTCAAACACGTCGATGCGACATTCAAGTCGCTCGGTTTGAAATAACATACAACGCTGCGCCGCAGCTTTCCTCAGCGGAGCTAGGACAATATTCAGTACGCGCGGCGATCGCTTATTCGTAGCGCAGTGCTTCGATAGGATCGAGATTGGCTGCGCGATACGCCGGGTAGAGTCCGAAGCCGATACCAATGGCGGAGCAAACAAGAAGCCCGGCGATAGCCCAGCCGAAGGGAAAGATGATGTCGACCTTGAGCCAAGCTGCCAGCAGATCGCCGGCGATGATTCCAAGAATGATTCCCAGGATTCCACCGGCCTCCGAGATGAACACGGCTTCAGTGAGGAATTGACGCAGAACGTCGCGACTGCGTGCGCCGATCGATTTACGTACGCCGATTTCCTTCGTTCGCTCGGTAACACTCACCAGCATGATGTTCATGATGCCGATGCCAGCAG
>CAWDMG010000010.1:0-9896 GCA_963803285.1 uncultured Verrucomicrobiae bacterium
TGCGAATCGAGCAGCGGCGGTCTTGTCTCCGTCGCCGTAAGCCATGTCGTAGGCGGCAGTCTCTTGATCAATGCATTGATCTGATCGCCGCGGAATCGTTGAGGGTAGAAAATTCCTTACTCGTTGTTCGCGACCGTTCGTGTTGTCGAATTGTTCAGCTCGAGCTGAGTACTGATTCTTTGAATTCTTGCGTCCTGCTGTTTCAGGCGCGCCTCGAATTGCTTCCGTTGCTCGGCAGTGGCCGCCTGGAACTCCTTCTGTTGCTGCTCGGCAACGGCCTTTAATTCGGTGATTGCCGCCTGTTGTTCTTCAACTTTTCGGTGCTCTTTCAGAAACTCGTTGAGCAACATCGCATTCACCGCGTCGTAGCGAACGGTATAAATTTCGCTACTCCCGTCCCGCACCACTAGATCTGGGTTTACGCTGGCCACTTCCTCGGCGATCAAGCCGAATTGCGGGGTGCCGCTGGTATCGCTCTTGTAGTGAAAGGTCACTGGTTTAAGCGCCAGGATCGCTTCGCTGGCGTTGTTCATGCACTTAATATCTGTTTTGAATCGCGCCGACGAACTGGCCGTTCCGAGTTGACCAGCCGAGTCGATCAGCACTGGTATCGCGTTTGCATTGTGCGTTGTAACGCCTCGAATATTCCCGATGAAGCAGGTGTTACTTACGTTGTTACCAGCAACTGTGGCGCCAATACAGATCACGTTGTCAGCCGTAAGCACGCCGCCGCCAGCACCTGCGCCTATCGCCACGTTGGTATTGCCAGTGGTGTTCAAGTTGAGCGCGCCTTCACCGAAGGCCGTGTTGAATTCGCCAGTACTGTTGGTAAAGAGCGCGCCGTCGCCGATGGCTGTGTTGTGGCCTCCCGTGGTGTTGTTGTTGAGCGCTTGAGTGCCAATGGCCGTGTTGAAGTTGCCGGTGGTGTTGTTCAAGAGCGCACTATGACCAGAAGCCGTGTTTTGCTCGCCGGTGGTGTTGCTAAAGAGCGCAAAGGCGCCGACAGCATCGTTGTGGTTGCCGGTATCGTTATAAACGAGCGCGCCGGTTCCAAGGGCGGTGTTCTCTGTGCCGCTGGTGTTGAGCAAAAGCGCTGCGGCCCCCACTGCGGTATTGGAATCCGCGTTGTTGAGAACCAACGCTCCAACGCCAACCCCGGTATTAAAGCTGCCGCTGCTATCTGAAAAGAGCGCGCGCCAACCAAGCCCTGTATTTCCTGCGCCGATGGTGAGAAGACTAAGCGCGTCGCACCCTTCCGCCGTCGTGAAATTAGGATAACAGCCATCCGGCGGCGGACTGACTGCTTGCGCATTTGGCAAAAACGCCATCAATCCAAAAAAGACCGCGATGAGAATTATTGGAGATCCAGTTTTCATGGGCTTCGAGTGTGGAAAAACCCGGCTGCTCTGTCGAGATCAAATCACCCCCTTGCCCTCCTGCATGCTGGCGATTGCACGCTGGCCCACAGAGGACGGTTGAGGACTGGCTAGCTCGCTGATGTTTTGGCGTCGGCACCGAAACGTGCACGCGAGGCGCGTGCCTTCCCCCGAAGTCCAATGTGCGTCGCCAGACCTTTACCGTGTGCTCTTACCGACTTTCCACAACAGTTTGCAGCGCCGGCGTCACCATCTCAAGCTGGGCACTCACTTTTTGGATCTGCGCAACCTGCTGTTCAAGCCGAGCGGTCACCGTTTCCAACTGGCTCTTTAGTTCTGCAATTGTGGCTTGCTGATCTTCATTTTTTCGGTGCTCCTTCAGAAACTCGTTGAGCAACATCGCGTTGACCTGTTCGTAGCGGACGGTCTGTGGCTTACCCTCCCGATCACGGATGATCAGGTCGGGGTTAACTTTTTCTACTTCCTCCGCAATGAGTCCAAACTCCGGGATGCCCCGGGGATCGATCTCCTTCTTGTAACGAAAGCTCACTGGTTTAAGTGCCAGAATAGCTTCGCTGGCTTTGCCCATTGGCTTTATATTCTCCTTGAATCGCGCTGAGGAGCTGATTACACCCAGCTTGCCATCTGAATTACAAAAGACCGCAACACCCCCTGGGGAGTTTGTTCCACTGATTCCGCTGATAAAGGTGTTGTTGATATTAGAATTGCCGATCCGGATGGTGTTGCTCTCGCCGGCCACACCATTAACGTTGTAACCGATATCGATATTGTTATCGCCCGTAGTCAGATTCGTGCCGGCGACATTGCCTAACGCTGTGTTGTTGGCGCCTGTGTTGTTGAAAAGCGCTACATTACCTATCGCCGTATTGCCATCGCCGGTGTTTAACGCAAGCGCGGACTTACCGAGGGCGGTGTTGTAAGAGCCTGCGAGGTTCGAATTGAGTGTGCCGTGGCCAACGGCTACGTTCTGGAATCCGGTCGTATTCAGGCGGAGAGCGCGTGCTCCGACCGCCGTATTGCCACCAGCGGTGTTGTTAAAGAGAGTATCCACCCCCATGGCTGTATTCTCACTTCCGGTATTGTTAGCTAAAGCAAACGCGCCGATAGCCGTATTAAAGCTGCCGTCTGTGTTGAAACTCAGGGCGTACGCGCCATTGACCGTGTTTTCCGTGCCGGTAGTGTTGGCAAAGAGCGCCTGGTCGCCGACGGCCGTGTTGAAGTTGCCGGTGGTGTTGCTAAAGAGCGCTTGATGTCCAACCGCAGCGTTGACAGACCCGCTGTCGTTGTGGAGAAGCGCGTAGGTTCCAACGGCCGTATTCGCTTCGCCGCTGATGTTGAGCAAAAGCGCCGCCGCACCTACTGCGGTATTGGAATCCGCGTTATTGAGGACCAGCGCCCCAACGCCCATACCGGTATTGAAACTGCCGGTGGTATCCAAGAAGAGCGAACGCCAACCCAGCGCTGTGTTTCCAGCGCCGGTGGTGAGGGAATTAAGCGCGTCGCATCCTTCCGCTGTCGTGAAATTGGGATAGCAGCCGTCCGGGGCTGGAGCGACTGCTTTCATTTGTGGCAAAAGCCCAAGAAAGGCAATTGCCAGGAATATTGTTATGAATGTGACGTTTGAATTTCTCATAGGTTGTCCTTTTGTTGTCGACGGGATAGTAAAAAATTCATCGCCGCATTGGCGAGAAGAAATTCCTGCGCGGTGATGGTTGTCGCGGCGGCTGTGTCAGCCGCCCGGGCGCTTGGTACAAGCGCCCCTACAATGGCAGCGCTGCACGCATGATGGCGATCGGTGCTTCGCGATTGAACCAGTTCGAAAATGACAGTGCGCCTTGATGCAGCAACATTGACAAACCATTTGCGCCACGCGCGCCGGCTTCATCGGCTGCACGAAGTAACGCAGTTTTCGATGAGCGATACACGCAGTCGAATACAATGTGGTGTGGCGCGAGTAATCGTGCCGGAATCGGTGCGGGATCGCTAGGGTTCATTCCCAGCGGCGTGGCGTTGACGATCAGATCGATGTCTGCGAATTGCGCGCGCATAGCCGTCTCGTCCCACGGCACAACTTCGATCCGCGCGACAGGACCAAGCACCCGGGGTTCGGCGAAGAAAGGTCGCAACCGCTCTACGATCGCGCTCGTCTTTGCCGGAGTGCGATTAACCAGGACCAGGCGCTCACAATTTTCCAATGCGCATTGCCACGCTATGGCATGACCTGTGCCTCCGCCGGCACCGAGGATCATTACTCGCAGATCGCGTAGATCGATTGAAAACTCGTTGCGGACTGCGCGGGAAAATCCTTCGGCATCGGTATTTGAACCGATCAATTTCTTGTCATGCAGGGAAACTGTGTTGACTGCGCCGCAACGGGTCGCCGATTCATCAGCCACGTCAATTTGCGTAAGGCCCGCGATTTTGTGCGGCACAGTGAGATTGATCCCGATAAAATCGAGCTCGCGGATGAACCGCAGGGCTGACCGCAATTCACTCGGCCGAATGTGAAATCGCGCGTATTGCATGTTGATCTCGAACGCGCTCAACGCCGCATTCTGCATCTGCGGCGAAAGCGAGTGCGCGACCGGGTCGCCGAAAACACCCAGGCGAACCGGCGGATCAACATCGCGTGCGACCTCAGACCATTTCTCGAGATCAGCGAGCGTGTAGCGGTTGGTGGTTTGCTTCTCGTCCATAGCGTTTTGTTTGCGGTCATTCCGAGCGAAGTCGAGGAATCTCGTTGCATTACTTTCCGTTAGAACCGCGGGATCATTCGACTCCGCTTCGCTTCGCTCAGGATGACACGCGAAATAATTCTAACTCGCGGTTGCGTGAGTTGTCGATCTGCACGTTTGCCGATAGCTTTGCTCGCTACGATGACGACTGAAGCAGACAGACCTTCCGACTTTATTCGCGACATCATCGCGGAGGATCTGCGGACGGGGAAATATAAGCAAATCATCACGCGTTTTCCGCCCGAGCCGAATGGTTATCTGCACATCGGCCATGCGAAATCGATCTGTCTCAACTTTGGGATCGCGCGTGAGTTCGGCGGTATCTGCAACATCCGTATGGACGATACTAATCCGACGAAGGAAGAAGCAGAATACGTCAGATCAATCATGGCTGATGTGCATTGGTTGATCGACGGCTGGACACACAAGCAACTCGGCGGCGCGCCGTTCTATGCGTCGGATTATTTCGATCGGTTTTATGAACATGCAGTGGATCTTGTCCGCAAAGGCAAGGCATACGTTGATGACATGAGTCCGGAGGAAACGGACGCGTATCGCCGTCTCGGAAAGGCCAGCAGCTTTCGCGACCGCTCGGTTGATGAAAATCTCGATTTGTTTGCGCGAATGAAAGCAGGCGAGTTTCCCGATGGCGCTCGGACGTTGCGAGCAAAGATCGATGTCAACGCCGCGAACGTCTGGCTGCGGGACCCGGTGCTTTACCGGATCCGGCACGCAACGCATCATCGCACCGGCGACAAATGGTGTGTTTACCCGATGTACGATTGGGCGCATACGCTCAGCGATTACATCGAAGGGATTACGCATTCGATTTGTACCCTTGAGTTCGAAGTGCACCGGCCGCTTTACGATTGGATCCTCGACGCGCTCGAAATTCCGGAGCCGCGTCCGCATCAGTACGAATTCGCGAGGTTCAATCTCACGTACACCGTGATGAGCAAGCGCAAACTGATCCAGCTCGTAAACGAGAAGCTCGTCAACGGTTGGGACGATCCGCGTATGTTGACCATTTCCGGATTGCGCCGGCGCGGTGTGACGCCTCCAGCGTTGCGCAGCCTGGCGTACAATGTCGGGATCACGAAATATCCGAGCATGACCGATATGGCTTTGCTCGAGCACGCGGAACGCGATGAACTCAATCGCGCTGCAACGCGCCGCCTCGCCGTGCTGCGGCCGATCAAAGTTGTGCTGACAAATTATCCGGAAGGAAAAACCGAAGAACTCGACGCGATCAATAACCCCGAGGATCCAAATGCTGGAACACGCAAAATTCCATTCGGCCGCGAGCTTTACATCGAGCGCGACGATTTCATGGAAACGCCCCCGCCGAAATATTTTCGGCTTCGACCAGGCGGCGAGGTGCGGCTGAAATACGCTTACATCATCAAGTGCGAGGAAGTGGTGAAAGATGCCGCTGGCAACGTGACCGAGCTGCGATGCACCGTCGATCTGGACAGCAAATCAGGTGGGCCTACTGCGGGTCGGAAAGTCAAAGGGACGATTCATTGGGTGAGCGCGGCGCACACAATCGATGCGGAAGTCCGATTGTATGATCGGCTTTTCACTGTGCCAGAGCCGGATGCCGGGGGCGACTTCAAGTCGTTCGTAAATTCGAATTCGCTCGAAGTAGCGAAGGCAAAATGCGAACCGGCACTGGCGAGTGCGCGTTCGGAAGAACGTTATCAATTTGAGCGCCTCGGCTATTTCACACTTGATCCAGATTCGACAGCGGAAAAGCAAGTGTGGAACCGCACCGTCACATTGAGGGACACTTGGGCCAAGCTGAAGTAACTCAAGCATCTTGCTTGATTTGTCGGGCAGGCTTCTAGGCTGCCAAACCGCACAAGCCAAGCAGGGATGCTTGACTGACAAGACAGGCTGGAAGCCTGTGTTACGTCGCGAGCGCTCGGTCGATGCGCGCCAGTACTTTTTCTTTTCCGAGTACTTCGAGTAAATGATAAAGACTCGGGCCAACGTTACTGCCAGTGACGGCGAGACGTGTGGGATGGACAATGGCGCCGACTTTTACTCCGAGCTTCGTGGCAGTGCTTTTCAACGCCGTTTCAATTTCAATGGCGTTGAATTTCTCCAGCCGGCTGAATGCCTGGCGAACTGCTCCAAGCCGGGGCTCGTTCTCGGGCGTGAAATGTTTCGCAACACCAGCGGGATCGTAATCAAAATCATCAGTGAAGTAGAATCCGCAATAAGCTGGCAACTCGTCGAACGCGTTGATTTTTCCTTTGCACGTTTGCAAGGCCGCGTGCACGTATTGCTCCGTAAAATTGTCCAGCTTCACTCCGCTCGACTTCAGTGCCGCGACGGCTAATTCGTAAAATTTCTCATCGCTGAGCTCGCGCGCGTATTCCCCGTTTAACCAATGCAGTTTGTCGGGGTCGAACGTGGCCGAGCTGCGGCCGATATTCTGTAAATCGAAAATCCGAATGATCTCTTCAATGTCCAACTTCTCACGGTTGTCCTTCGGCGACCAACCAAGCAGGCAGAGGTAGTTACGGACCGCCGCGGGTAGAAACCCGCGCTGGATGTAGTATTCCACGCGCGCGCCTGCGTCGCGCTTGCTCATTTTTGTCCCATCGCGGTTGAGAATGAGCGGAATCTGCGCGTACTGCGGCGGCGTTGCGCCCAAGGCGCGAATGAGCTCGATGTGCTTTGGCGTATTCGAAAGATGATCTTCGCCCCGGATCACGTGGGAGATTTTCATTTCGAGATCGTCGATCACGTTGACGAAATGAAAAATCCATGAGCCATCAGGACGCCGGATGGTCATGTCGGGGTGCGTGGCTGGATTGCTGAGGTCGAAATCGATTCTGCCGCACACGATGTCGTCCACGATGACGTGTTCGCGCGGCGACCGAAACCGTAGTGCTCCCTGGTCTTCGTAGATGTGGCCGGCGTCCTGAAGTTTTTTCAAGTAACGCTCGTAAAGTTCTGTGCGTTCGCTTTGCAAATACGGCCCGAACTCGCCGCCGACATGCGGGCCTTCATCCCAATTCAGGCGCAGCCATTCCAATCCTTCGTAGATGGCGGCCATCGCTTCCTCGGTGTTGCGCTTCATATCGGTGTCTTCGATGCGCAACACGAACTTTCCGCCGTGATGTCTCGCGAACAGCCAGTTGAAAAGCGCAGTGCGCGCTCCGCCGATGTGCAAATAACCGGTAGGCGAGGGGGCGAAGCGAACGCGGACTTCAGACATTGGAGTGATGGAGTGGTGGAGTAATGGAGTTATGCATTTGTTTCGCGATGCTGCCAACCATTACTCCACCCCTCCAATACTCCATTACTCCAAAAAGATTTTTCCGGCACGGCGCCGTGCGTGTCGATTTTTCGGAAGATTCACTTTTGCAATTCGAGTGTGACGATCAGCGAGCGAGCGAACGCGCTCAACCGCGTCGAACCCAAGATCAGAGATGTTTTGCGCACGCAGCCACTTGAAAATCGCACGGCGCTGAAGCGCGATTGGCAACGCGCGAAGCTTCGGCAGCGAAAGAGCCGCATTTGCCGAATCAGGCACCTCGCCGTCGATCCATTTCTCTTCCTCCGCAGCAATGATTGCTGTTCGCCAAATGTTCTGGCGGATGTTGCGGCCAAGCGTTTTCTCCAGATACGGAATGATCCGATGCCGAATGCGGTTACGCAGCGGGGTGAGATTCTTGTTCGTAGCATCCTCGCGAAATCTCAGTCGGTGCTCGCCGACGTAATCGTCGATTTCCTTGCGCCAGACGCAAAGAAACGGTCGCGCGATCGTTAGGTTGATGCCGTCGATCCGCCGTGTAGAAATTTCCCGCATTGCACTCAGGCCAGCGCTACCGGCGCCGCGAAACAGATTGATCAGAAACGTTTCGACCAAATCGTCGGCGTGATGCGCGACGAAGATCGTTCTGCAGTTTCGGCGCCGTGCGGTTTCTGCAAAGAATGCGTAACGGGCTTCACGCGCCGCAGTTTCGATCGATATCTTCTGTTTCCTCCGAAGCGCGCGGACGTTTGCTTCGCCGAGCTCAAAATGTAGATCTGGCCTTTGTGTTGTAGGGCGAGCGCTTCGCTTGCCGATCAGTGAATCCGGCAGGCGGGGTGCCTGCCCAACAAATCCTTGATTGTAGCGTTCGACCAGCTTCTGAACAAACTGCGCGTCGGCATCGCTCGATCGTCCGCGCAATCGATGATTCAGGTGGCAAACGATCAGTCGTTCGTAACCGAGGTTGACTAACCAGTGCAGCAGCGCCACGGAATCGCTCCCGCCGGACACACCGATTAGATAGCGCGCGTCTGGAGGAAAGTTGCGGAGGATGGTGGCATTCGGCGCAAGAGGTGTCACGAGAAAAAGTAGCGCATGCGTCCCGCTTGCGAACTGAAAAACCACGCAAGCCGGAGGCTCGCGCTACTTTTTTGAATCCAATTCACGAGCCGGCGGCATCCAACTTTCAAAACCAATCATCAACAATCAACAACCAACAGACAAAGCGGGAAGTCCGCGACGTCTTAAAATTATGAAAAACGATCAGACATTATACGGGATACTGGCAGGGTCGGAAGAGAAAGGCCGGGGCGCGATGGAGACGGCGATTTATGCCATGTGTTTTTTGAGCGTCGTTGCCGCTATCTTCCAATTCGTCGGGCAACCGACGCCAGATCCGTTCGCCGGGTTCGACCGGGCAGCGCAGCCTGTCCCGGTTGTTTCACACGCCGTGCAGGCAGTCTGGAACACGAAATCCTGAACAGCGTGGCGAGATACGTTGGACAAGACAGGGGCGTCGCGCTGCGCCGAGTGCCGAAGCTTTCGGCGTAGCGGGGCGTCCTTATCGCGATTCGCAGCGAGTGTTCTCAAGCACCGACAGCGTCGTCCGCCACCTAAGGGAATCGGCTTTTGAGGTCTGATTTGACAATGAATGAACGTTCATTCATTGTCCCAGATCTATGCCGCTACCCCACACAGATTCAGTTCCAGATCGGCGCTCCCAGATCCTCGACGCATCCCTTGTTTGCTTCGCCAAGCGCGGTTTTCACCAAACCAGCATGCACGACATCAGTGCTGAGGCCGGGATCAGCGTCGGGTTGATCTATCGCTATTTCGAAAACAAAGAGGCGGTCATTTCCGCAATGGCGGACCGCCACAAGAAAGAGATTTCCGAAATGCTGCAGCGCGCTAAACAGGCACCGACGCTGCTCGAGTCGCTCGAAATCCTGTTCACCGCTCATTGCTGTGAAGAGGAGACGCGAGTGGTCTCCGCATTCGTGGTGGACCTGTATGCGGAAGCATCACGAAACCCGCGCGTTGCCGATTTGGTGCGCGACGTTTTGCAAACCGCGATGGCCGGTGTTACCGAACTGATCAGCAGGGCGCCGGAAGCTCAAAACACCACGCGCGGCGGTTCGCCAAGCGAAGTGGCGGAATTAATTTTTGCGGTGGCACGCGGGATGTTGATGCTCGATGTGTTGCGTCCCCAGGAAATGACCGCGACAGAGCGGCGGGATCGACAACTGGAAGTGACGCGGAAACTCTGGCGCTTGTTGTTCAAACCGGAGGGGGAACTAGCTTATGCATGATGTGGCAAGGGCCGTTTCAAGCCGCCCGAAGCAGTCGAAAGCAAAGCCGCGCCGCAAAGGCATCGTTGTTGCGATAGCCCTGCTGGTGACGATATGCGTTTTTGCTTTCGGCATTAAAGCGCTGCAAATCGGCAAGATGATGAGCATGCCGCAAACGATGCCGCCTACCACGGTCAGCAGCACATCG
>CAWDMG010000011.1:0-152453 GCA_963803285.1 uncultured Verrucomicrobiae bacterium
TCGCCGGGATGCTATCCGGTTCTTGAAATTCTTTGAAGAAGCTCGCGATACATTCAACGGTGTGAGTAATCATCTCTTTCGTCATCTCCGGATATATCGGCAGGGATAAGATCCGTGATTGGTTAAAGCAGGCGACTGGAAAATCTCTTGGAATATGGCCGAGATGAGCGTAGGCGGGATAAAATGGCAGTGCCCTGGGGTAGTTCAAACCAGTGGAGATGCCTGCCTCGGTAAGGTACTCTCTCAATGCGTCCCGGTTTTCCGTGCGGATGACATAGAGATGGTAAACATGTTCGCGGCCAGGACCGACTTTCGGTGTGATAACATCGCCCACGTCTTCGAGAAGCTCATCATAACACGAGGCAACACGGCGCGTGCCTCAGTCCATGCAGGTAAATAAGGCAATTTTGCATTTAGGATGGCCGCTTGCAGCCCATCCAGTCGGCTGTTAATCCCTTCCATGATGGGATCGCCTTTTCCGCCGTGCCGGGCGAATGTCGTCATCCACTCGGCAAGTCGATCGTCATTAGTCACAACGCATCCGGCGTCGCCGTAGGCGCCGAGGTTTTTACCCGGGTAAAACGAAAACGATGCAGCGTCTCCAAAGGTTCCAACGTGTCGCCCCTTGTATCTGGCAAGATGCGCCTGGCCACAATCCTCTATGACCCAAAGATTGTGCCTTCTGGCGATCGCCATGATCCCATCCATATCGGCCGGCTGGCCGTAAAGATGGACTGGAATAATGCCCACTGTGGCGGGAGTGATCTTTCGTTGGATATCTTCGGGAGCGATCGTGAACGTTTCCTCATCTGTGTCACAGAATACGACCCGGCCGCCCGCCTGCGTGATTGTCTCCGATGTTGAGATTGAGGAATGTGCCGACGTGATGACCTCGTCGCCGGGCTTTACACGAAGTGCCCTCAGGGCGATGTAGATCGCGTCTGTCCCATTCGCACAGGAGACACAATGCTTCGCGCCAAGCGCGCTCGCCCATGCCTGCTCAAAGGCGTCTACGTGCCGCCCACGAATGTAAGCCGATTCTGCGATGACTTCGGCAATCGCGCGGTCGATCTCTTGTTTGATCGTTAGGTACTGCGCGTGCAGATCAACAATCGGAATTGTCATGGATAGAGAACGGATGGCGAAGGACCGAGGATCGGACAACTGACGACTGTGGACTGACGACTAGGATGTCTTGTCCGCTCAAAGCCGACGGAGAAGGCGCGCTGGATTGCCCGCGTAAATTCCGGGAACGGTAATATCCCTGGTAACAACTGTGCCGGCTCCAATAACCACTTGATCGCAGATCGTCACCGGAAGGATCGTGGCGTTTGTTCCGACACTTACACGCTTCCCAAGTTTGGTCGGCCGCCAAAGGTCTGGCTTTTCGGCAGGGCCTCCGTCGGCGAAGCGATCATTAATGAACATCGCGCCATGAGAAACGAAGCAGTCGTCGTCAATAGTGACGAGTTCACAGATGAATGCGTGCGATTGAATCCTGCATCGCTTGCCGATCGTCACTCCCTTTTGTATCTCTACAAATGGCCCGACGAAGCTGCCGTCTCCAATCGTGCATCCATAGAGGTTGACTGGCTGGACCACCGTGACGTCTTTACCGAACTCAACATCTACAATTCCTGCGCGACGGATCTCTGGCTTTGCCACAAAGGTCTCCCCTGATGGCTGAGTGGAAGAAACCCGGGTAGTCACAAATAGACGTGGTGATTTATTCGGCACGGAGCCGAGCCAGTTTGGAACTGCGCTTTTTGGATTTCTTTCCGCGTGTGGATTTCACAGAAGTCGCTCATTTCTCGGCGAAGAGCGCCTCATATGCGGCCAGGAGGTTCTTGCCAACCTTTGCCCACTGCAACTCATCCTCAACCCGGCGCCGAGCATAAATCCCCATTGTTTTCTGGAGCTCGGGTTGATCCATGAGTTGGGCGATGGCTTTCGCGAATTCAGTTTCGTTGTTCGGTTCAACGTAGATAGCAGCGTCTCTGGCAGAAAACCGGGTTTCTTTCAGATCGAACGAGACGGTCGGCTTTGCCGATGCCATGTATTCCATGACCTTGATCCAAGTGGACACATCGTTCAACGGGCTGGACGGGTCCGGGTCCACGCAAATATCGGCAGCCGCAAGGTTAGCTTGCAAGTCTTCATCGGAGATGAAGCCTGTTAATTCAACGCAACCATTAAGTTGCAGGTTCCCAGCCAGATCACGCAAATCTTGCAGTGAGTCGCCGGTGCCCATTATTACGCAATGAAAATCCGAACGTTTCAAACCATGCAGTAAATGGCGCAACGAACGAAGCAGGTAATCGACACCATCTTGGGGATTTAGGCTGCCAACGTAGCATAGGATGGACTTGTTCATTGCTTTCAAGCGAGCACTCGGCGCGGCCGGAGTCATTCGCATCTGGTTCGGCCCATTCCTTACAACGAAGATACTGGCGGGATTCTTATTCGCCCGCTCAATTTGTATTTGTTTATATGATTCGTTCGTGGCGATCGTGACGTCAGCAAGTTTCAGGCTGCACCACTCAAACAGTCTTAGAAACCGGGTGTAAAATCCTTCCCCTGCGCTATAACGGGATCGGTAAAGCTCCGGGCAGAGATCATGCTGATCAAAGACAAATTTCTTTCCGAGTAGTTTGAAAGGCGCCGCCACCAAAAAGAGAGTATCGGGCGGGTTGTGGGCGTGCATTACGTCGAAGCCGCGCCTCACAAAAATATATGTACTAACAAGAAGACAAGCTGAGGTGAAGTAAAGGTATTCTACGACATAACCAAGAAAGGATTTCAGCCTAAGGAAAAGCAGATTCAATCGGCTACCATCTCCAGCCACTGTCTTTTTAAACAGCTCCAACGTCGGTACGCGATAAACTTCTATACCATTCCAGGTTTCGCGCGCCGCCTGGCGCTGGTTCCGAAGTGCGATCACCGCGACCTGGTAACCCGCATCAGCGAGTAAACGTGCCTCATTTACGACGCGAGTGTCCTGTGGGAAATTGTTTTCGACCCACATAAGGACTTTGGTTGGAGATCGCATCATGATTGTACTGCTTTGTAGCCGTGCTACCAGCAGATGCCTTGATAATTCGGAGAAGCCTTCACGGTTTCGCGGGGTAACCGAATCAGATCAATAATCAACTTTGAATCGCTATTATTGGCTACAGCTTCCTGAATCTTGGAATTATTTTTGCCAACTACGACTACATCACTGGCTTCGATGGCTTCCTTTGGAGAGGAAACCATCAGCGACGAGATGTGAGGTATTGCTTGCTCGATGTAGTGCTTGTTCGCACCCACGAGCCTCGCCAAAGCAACTTCTTCGTCGTAGATAGCCAATTTATATCCTTTGCCGATCAAGGTTTCGATCAATCCGACGATGGGACTTTCACGAAGATCGTCGGATCCGCCTTTGAAACTGAGGCCCAAGACCCCAACACGGCTTGTTCCTGTATGACGGATTAAATTGAAGGCTAGCTCGATCTGCTTACGGTTTGTTTCGAGCACAGCACCGAGCACCGGCAGTTCCAGATCGAGTTGCTTCGCCTTGTAAAGAATAGCACGAAGATCCTTTGGTAGACAAGAACCACCGAAAGCAAATCCGGGCTTAAGATAATAGGGAGAGATGTTCAGCTTCGTATCTTTGCAAAAAATCTCCATCACTCTGTGGCTATCGATACCCATAGCCTTACTGAGATTTCCGACCTCATTCGCGAAACATACCTTGAGTGCGTGAAATGCGTTCGAGGCATACTTCATCAACTCAGCTACTGGAATGGGGGTACGTTCCACAGGCGCTTTCAGGCTGGAATACAGAGTGGCCACTCGTTCGGCAGCACGATCGCCACACGCGCCGATGATCGTAAAGGGAGGATGATAGAAATCATGAATTGCCGTGGTTTCACGCATGAACTCGGGATTCATGCAAACGCCGAAATCTTTTCCATCCTTTTTACCAGATTCTTGTTCGAGCAAAGGCCGCACCACATCGTTCACCGTTCCCGGCAAAACCGTGCTTCGGACGACTACGACGTGGAAGCTGTCTGTGGTTCGTAGCAATGCGCCGATCTGGCTTACCACTCTTTTTAGCTGGTCAAGACCCAGGCTGCCGTTGTCGTTACTAGGGGTGCCAACACAGATTAGGGAAATGTCGCCAAGTCTCTGTACGCTGCTGAGTGGCTTTCAATCGTCCGGCGTCAACCCCGCGGCGAATCAACGGTTCCAAATCCGGCTCGATGATGGGGCTTTTTCCCGAGTTAACGAGAGAGACTTTGATCTCTTGTAAGTCCACGCCGGTTACTGAATGACCCATCTCGGCTAAGCATGCTGCCGTTACGCAGCCTACGTAGCCCATTCCGAAAACTGTAATATCCATAGAAGTTATTTTATAGTTTTAGCCCTTGCTAGCTCCCTGTGGTCTGCGTTACTCGAGCACAGAACTGGGCCACCTGCCTCGGAGTTGTATTCCAAAAAGCGCCGCTGTAGCGCTGACTCACATAATCAAGAAACGATTTGTAGTGAGCGGCTGGATATTCCCTTGATGTTGCGGTCGCGTTATCAAAGCACAAATAGTCAGGATGAACATCAACTAGTGCCATCCCGCCGTGTTGGGCGATCCAATCGAGTTTTCGCATCCAGATTTCCGGCGTCTTCTCTTGTAACAGCACGAAGAGCGTGAAGTCTTGAGGAAGGGTATAGGGAAGTTCAACGTAACCGTTGGAAGAGGAGTTGATGGCTGGTTGTTGATACCTGATCGAGTCGCCATTTGGATTCGGAACCCAGAAAGGAAAGATCGTGTGGCGGCCCTGGGGTTGCGGTTCGAATGGATCCGTATCGAAGGTGGATGCATCGTATTGCACGTCAAGGTCGTGCAGCCAATCGAGATTACGTAACATAAATCCCGATCTGAATCCCGACGCTCCCCACTCGCGCGCATAGGCGTTGATTCTGGCGGCGCGCCGCGTGAACTTGCGACGCGAAGAAAAGAGATGGCCATCGTGTTTGAGATCGTGTATGCCAACCTCGAACCCGTTGGCAGTGAGCTCCTGCCTCAATTCAGCTGGGACGCGGTAGCTCCCTTCTGGGATAAAGTTAAAGGAAGAGCGGAATCCCAGATCAAGCTCCAGTTCCATCAAGACGCGACACCTGGCGAGCCCAGCTTTGCTCTCGACGTCGTGCGTCAAAACAAACGCAAATTTTTTGTTCCCAGGCCAGCCTGGCCAGTTTTCCGGTGCCCGCTCCGAGCCCGGCATAATAGGCCATACGTCGCCGATTTGCTTGCGTAACCGCATAGCCAACTTTCGTCGGATCGCTGTTCGAATGAATTGCGGAACGAAAGGCTTTAGCCCGTAATAAATTCTATTGCGTAACATGAGAGAATAGCGGCCTTTGTGGCTGCTAGAAGGGTCAGTGTGAGCATGAAACGGAGCGTTAACCCTTGTGTGCCTCTGCTGTCTCGACTCTCCAAAACTCGCGGCGCCGGTGTCCAGCGAACGCCTCTATCAGCATCGAGAGGCGACATGGGAGGACAAGCAGAAGTGTCAAGAAGAGTGGCAAAAGAGGGAGCATTCGCGGGATATCAACAATCCCGAGCGAACCGGAAACGAGCCACTGCAAAAATTGCAACCGTGGTTCGGCTGTTATCCTTGCAGCCCAATTAAGACCCAGAATCAAGCCACTTCGGGACGTAGGAACGTGCCTTGTTTACTACGACTGCAACATTGTTTCGCTCAGCAATTAACTTGCCGTAGCTACGCCTGATGATTTCGCGGTTGTCCTTTTCGGCCTCGACCACCACCAAAAGCTTGTCCATGAAAGCAGCCATCCCCCAGGTGGGGCTCGTCTGTTCCAATGGAGGCATATCGAAAATAATGTAGTCGAAGTCGCTTGCCTTCATATTCGGCATCATATCGAAGAATTTTTTCAAGCCGAGCTGCGCCGGACCGCCGCTATTCGGCGATCCCACTGTAGCGAGATACAGATTGTCCGCAGCCGAGGCGATGGAATCCGATGGCTTAAGAGCTTTGTTCAAAGGATATGCAGGTTTACCCTTGAAAAACGGGTGCACTTCCTCCGGGCCCAGATTCACATCAACGAGAAGCACCTTACCGTCGTCGGTTTCCGAAAGTGAGGCAGCGAGCCCGGCGGCAAGAGTGGAAGTTCCCCCCTCTTCCGAGATGCCGGTAACACCAACCAGCTTCGGTTTATGCGTCAAATGATTGAGCTCGAAATACAGACCGAGACGGTCTCGAATGGCGTCACAGTATGGCCGGATGAAATGACCGGGTTCCCAAGGCGCCAACTTGCGGTGGTACGCCGTCCCGTAGTAAGCGCTCCGGGATTAACTGGTGAACCATTACGAGGCAAGGCGAAGCGTCCGTTTGCATAGGGGATCGAGAGCATCAATGGAATATGCTAACTGCGTCTCCAACTGGAGCGGACGGCCAACACTCTGGTTCAAAACCAAGCCCCTCAGTAATGCAATCGCCATGCCCAAGGCTATCCCGGCGCCAGCCACTCCCATGAGAATCTTGTCGCGCTTTTTCGTCTCCAAGCTCGGAGGAGAGGGTCGTTGGACGGCGCTAATGTTGGGGATTTTGGATGGGTCCAAAGCCTCGTCGACGCGCGCCTTTTCGAGCGATGCCGCGAAGTACTTGTAATTCGCTTCGTCCATCTCCTTCTTCCGTTCCAAGTCTTCAATCTGGGGGGCCAGCTCCGAAAGCTGTTTCGTCCTCCGCTGAATATCTTTAAGGCGGGTCTTAAGCGTCTCGATTTTTGCCTGGGTGCCTGCAACCTTCGCTTTATTCGCCTTTTCATCCCCAGGTTTTTTCTTTCTCCAAGTCTTTGCGTCCGCTGTCGGCCTTTTGACTAACAAGAGCTTGTTGTTCAGCCAGGTCCGCCTCGGCCGCGTTAAGTTGTTCCTGGGCTTTCGCGGCCTCCGTGGTAAGCGCCGTTGAGCCCTCTTTGAGCGACGCAATTCCTGTTTTCTCTCGCAGTGATTTCAACGTATCTTCTGTCTGATTTAAACGCGCGCGAACCTGATCCGTTTGTTGAGCCACAAAATCGAAAGCACCGACAGATCGGTGCACTTCAAGATGCTTAACGAAATAGCGGCTTAGCAGTTCCTGTAATACGAGCGGCGCGATTTCCGGATTCTGGTTCTTATAGGAGATGAGAATGATGTTACTCCCCTTGTTTGCAATTACCTTCAGGCCCGAGGCGATGCTTTGCGCCGCGGCTCCTTCTGTTGCAGATGCCCCAGACGGCGGCAGCAATCGCTGCAGACCGATTGCCCTGACCAGCCGGGAGAAGGGATCCTGGGCTGGTGGCAACAGCCGCTGGGGACCCAGTGCCTGGGCGACTTGCACGGCAAGATCCCAACTAGTCAGGATCTCCATTTCAGCGCCGATCACCCTATCCGTGTCGTTAGGCGGACCCACGGGATTTGCCCCCTCAGCCGGGTCGACACCGCTCCTTTCCAAAACATACCGCACCAACAACTTAGCCTGTGATTCGTAGGAGGGTGGATAGAGAAAATAAACCGCGGCAGCGGCAATAATGCCCAGCGCCGCGCACACCATGATTGTTCGCTTGCGCTTGAACAGAGAGAAGAAAATGTCGCCTAGCTTTACGCCAGAGTGTGGTTGCAGTTCTTGTCGGATTTCAGCCATAATTTTAACCTTTAGTCGAGATGTGGATAGAGGATCGAGCCTGCCAGCCGGTTAAAGACCAGCGGTAACTTGCCAAAGACCCTCTTGTGGAAGCCCGAGTTTCGGGGGGCGGGCATTGTACACTGCCGACCCGATGGATCAACCCGGTAGTAATTAATTATTTCTTCCTGCGTGTCCCAGGAAAGCTTGAATCGACGGAGACCGTCGTTTTCGCACTCGGTGCGTCCAAAATGTAATTTTCCCACGCCATTGCGTAGCAGAAACTGGATGCCCTGCCACACGACAAGGTTATTCGCGCGGAATTCCTGAAGCCGTTTGTCGGAAGCAGCATATTTGTAAAGAGCGTTCTTCCCGAAGCGAAAGAAGACCGCAGCGGCAATTGGGCGTGAGTCGCGTTGTGCGAGAACGGTGAAGCCCAGTCCGGGTTTGATGATGTGCTCGTAGATGTTCAGGAAAAAGGAGTTCGGCTGTGGCGGAAGACCGTGTCGCCTGCGCGTTTGAACATGGAGCCGATAAAAATCTCCAACTGCCTGGCGACTGCGGCTGACGAGCACGCTCACATTGCTGCGTTCTGCTTTGCGAATCGCGCGGCGGACTGGGCTGTCGAAGCGTTCGGACAGTTCATCAACGTGACGGCGCAAATCCAGTGTATGCCCGTAGAATGTCGCCGCTGAACTCGCGACAGGCTGAAATAATTTGCCGCCGCGAATTTCAAGATGTTTCCATCGGCGTTCCTGCGCGAAACGCACGACTCGATCTCTTACCAGATCGACGGCGTCTCGATCAAAAATAAGTGGTTCGCATGTATCGCTGAATGGGAGGCAGACGCCGCGGCGGCCAGTGAACGGACTGCGCACTTCCATCAGCGGTACCAGCGCCGTCAACCTGCGGCCCCGTGAAAACCGGAGGTAAAAAGGGTGGTGGTTATATGTTTGCTGTAGCACCTTCGCCCAGGCGCTCGTATGAAAGCAGCCGGCGTCGGGATGCAAGGCAACCAGATGGTCCCAGCCTGGGTTGCGAACGGGATCGCAAATTCGCATTTCGAGCGATTCCTCGCCAATCTGCCGCTGAACAACGGGATCGTCGCCAGAGAAAGGCGCGGCGTCCATGGCTTCTGACTTTGCTACTTGGAGAGTTTCCAAAGACTTTTCTCTAGGCGAGCGCTCCCACACCCACGGCGTCACTGACGGAGCAAGCGACATACTCGATCTGTTCTGCGGTTAATTCCGGGAACATCGGCAAAGAAAGAAATTCTTCGGCCAGTTTCTCGGCGATTGGAAATGCGCCCTCTTTGTAGCCGAGATTTCGGCAAGCCTCTTGGAGATGAAGCGGAATAGGATAATGCACAGCGCACCCGACACCCTTTTCCTGCAGATGTCGCCAGATTTTGTCGCGTTCCTGCACTCGAACGGCATAGACGTGATAAACGTGCTGCGCGTAATTTGCCTCGACCGGTGTAATAAGTTCGTCGATTCCGGCGAAAGCTCGATTGTATCTCAACACGTGTTCGCGTCGCAGGAGATTTGCTTGTTCAAGATAACGCAATTTGATAGACAAAACCGCCGCTTGAATGCCATCCATTCGACAGTTCCAACCCATCACGGCATGATAATATTTTCGTGACTGGCCGTGGTCTCGCAGCACTTGGATTCGCCTCTGTAATTCGGGATCACTGGTCACGACCGCGCCAGCCTCGCCGAAGGCGCCGAGATTCTTTCCGGGATAAAAACTGAAGCAACCGGCGTCGCCCATAGTCCCTGCTTTGCGACCTTTGTATTTCGCGCCGTGTGCCTGAGCGGCATCTTCAATAACAAAGAGTCCGCGTGCCCGTGCAAATTCCAAAATCGGATCCATGTCCGCCGGCTGCCCGAAAAGGTGAACCGGAACGATCGCTTTGGTTCTCTCCGTTACGCTCTTCTCCAGTTCCGCTGGGTTCATCGTGAATGTGTCCGGATCCACATCCACAAACACGGGTCGAGCTTTGCAGTAAGCAATGGCCTCGGCCGTCGCAATAAAAGTATTTGGGACCGTGATTACTTCGTCGCCTTCACCAATTCCAAGCGCCAGGAGAGCGAGCCAAAGGGCATCTGTCCCATTGCCCACGCCGATTGCATATTTGGAGCCGCAATAGGCCCCGAACTCTTGTTCGAACTTTTCGACGAACGGCCCGCCGGCAAACGCGCTGCTCTCGATCACTTCGCGAATAGCGCGATCGAACTTTTCAATTAAAGGGGCATGGTGCGCCTTCAAATCGAGAAAGGGAACTTTCATTTTTTCGTTTAGCTTAATGCGATGAATCTGGGGAGCTGTGGTCAAGCTTTACACGCTGCACGGTGTGCAAAGCTCGCGCAACTCTCATCCAGCGAATGCTTCAATCGGGAGACACTCTTCTGCTTTAGCCGAAGCGAGAGCCGGCGCGACGCTAGTCCAAGGAGAAAGTGACACGGGTGCACCGTTTATCTTGAGTGAAGCATTGGCCGCCTCGAGGATCCTGACCATCTCCAACCCCCGACGGCCATTCGTTAGCGGTTGAGAATTCGTTTTGATGCAGTCAATAAAATGCTGGCAGGCCGACTTCAGCGGTTCCTCCTGATGGAGGTACGGGATGTAGCTGTCCCCGTAATGATAAGAATATTGAAATTCAGCAAACGTGTCGTAGTGCGGCGGACGCTCTACCCGCGCATCGTAAATGCGGATTTTTTCGCGTGTCCGCAAGTCGTCATAGACGAGCATGCGTCGCGTGCCGACGATGGTCATTTCGCGAATTTTCCGTGGCTCGAGCCAGCTGCTCTGGATGGTCGCGAAGCGTTTGCGCGAGAAGGAGAGCGACATGTTAGTGACGTCTTCTACGCCAGGCGTGATATGAGCGTTTCCCTGGCAGTTAATCGTCGTGGGTAATTCGTCCAGAATATGGAGAATGATCGAGATATCGTGCGGCGCCAGATCCCACGCAACGTTAATGTCCTTTTGGAATAATCCTAGGTTGAGACGCCGGCAATTGATATAGCGAATCTCACCCAAATCTCCGGCTTGAACAATTTGGGCAATCTTTTGCACGGGTGAAGAGTAAAGAAAAGTGTGATCGATCATCAAAACCAGACCATTGCGGTCGGCGATTTCGATGAGTTCCTCGCACTCGGCTGAAGACGACGCCATCGGTTTTTCGATGAACGTATGCTTGCCGGCCAGGAGGCTTGCCTTGGCCAATGAATAATGATGCTTCACCGGAGTGGCAATGACGACAGCGTCCACGTTGGTGCCGTTGAGAAGCTGCTGCGTCTGTGTGATGCCCTCGATGTCCGGATAAAGCGAGCGAATATGTTTCAGGCGCTCCGTATTAAGGTCGCAGACGGCTTTGAGCTGGCAGTCCGCAAGGCCTTTGAAGTTGCGAACCAGCAGTGGTCCCCAGTAACCGCATCCGATTATGCCGACTGAGACTGGTTTTTTCATAGTTTCGAGATGATTCACGTCAAGTGTGCAAAATTGGCGTAGTGCGTGAACGATGGCTTGCTTCCTCGAGATTGCATCGCGCAGCCGGTCGGCATTCGAACAGTTGTTCAGCGATGACGGCGCAGGTCTTGAGCATGATTTTGAGGTCGAGCAAGATTGACAATTTCTTGAGATAGAACAGATCCATGGCGATCATTTCGTTGAACGTCGTTTTATTCTTGCCCTTTACCTGCCAGTACCCCGTCAAGCCCGGCAGACCATTGACGCGGTCTCGTTGCCATGCCTCGTAATGAGAAAATTCAGTTGGCGTGCAGGGTCGCGGCCCAACCAAACTCATCTCACCGCAAAGCACATTGAAGATTTGAGGCAACTCGTCCAGACCGCTGGCGCGCAGAATTCGCCCAAACGGGGCCAGGCGGGGATCGCCGTGAGCATCTAGCTTGGTCATCGGACAATCGGTCCGCATCAGTTCTTGGAAGTAACGCTCATGAGTTTGCGTCTCGGCGCTCACCTTCATAGTTCGGAATTTCCAGATTAAAAAATGTCGCCCACCAAGGCCAACGCGTTTCTGCCGGTAGAAAACAGGACCTGGCGATGCAATTCGCGTTAGTAGCATGAGGAACAACATCAGAGGCAGCCAAATCGGCAGTGAAAGCAGAATCCAAATGAGATCGAGACTGGATTTCCAGCCAGGTACTTTATATGCGCGCGCTGCTGGAAGTCCGCCAGAAGCATAAAGAATTTTGGTGCTCGAACCCAAAAGGACAAGCTGCCGCCCTTGGTCATTCGGCCAAGTCGCCGAGTGACCTCTTACGTTGATTTGATTGAACTCTTCCAACTGCCTACCCCGCTAACTTCTGAGGATGATAAGAAAAGGACGAACCCGCATTTAGCTTTTCCCTCGCTAAATAAATGTAATGTGGTTCGGGCAACGGCTGCTGCGATCGCTCGGGGAAAGCGCAATCGGGAATCGGTCCTTCCATCTCAGCGTTCTACGGAAATTTCGGGATGAAGTTTCAGGATGGCGTCCTGACTATGTTCCCGAGTTTTTACCTAGGGCGATGCGAATCGTCCCTAGGGAGTGCTCGAATCATTCCTACGAGGCACTGCGAGCGACATCATTGCGGTTGCCTGTCGCACCGGAGATTGGCGAATGCGATGCGAAGGAGAGGAACCCGAGGCCCTGCAATGCGAACATCCTTGCATTGACCAGCAGATAGTTTCTCGGCGTTTAATCCAGATCGTACACTTCAACCAAAGCGACTCCGGTAGTGTTGTTTACACCGCGAACAATCGCGGTGTAGTTGCCCGGTTGCAGGTTTGCAATGATCGCTGATTCGCTTGCCGCAGTAGGAGCGTGGCCGCTGTTCTGAATATCGCTGACCTGATTGCTGGTGATAATCCCGCCCAATATCGTGGTCTGCCAGTCATCATTGGTAGCGATCAATGCACCGCTCCCGTTGTGTAGTTCCAATCTCGGATTAGCCAATGCGTCGGCGATCCCATATTGCGTAAGCTCGGGGCCAATGGCACGAATGATCACTCTCTTTGGCCCAGTCCCCTGGACAATAAAACCACCAATCATCACATGCTCGCCGGTTTGAACAAAGCTGCGGGTGCTGATGTTACCAAGACTTGAACTCGCGCCAGGACTCAAATCGTACACTTCTGCCAGAGCAACTCCAGCGGTATTGTTTACACCCCGCACGATGGCGGTGTAGTTGCCTGGTTGTAGGTCTGCAACGATCACCGACTCGCTTGCCGCAGTCGGGGCGTGACCGCTGTTTTGAATATCGCTGACCTGATTGCTGGTGATAATCCCGCCGAGTATCGTGGTCTGCCAGTTATCATTGGAACCAATCAATGCTCCGGTCCCGTTGTGCAGTTCCAATCTGGGATTAGCCAATGCGTCGGCGATCCCATACTGCGTAAGCTCGGGGCCAATGGCACGAATGATCACTCTTTTTGGCCCAGTGCCTTGGACAATAAAACCACCAATCATCACGTTTTCACCGGTCTGAACAAAAGCGCGAGTGCTAATGTTGCCCAGACTTGTCGCAGCTACATCAGTAACAGTGAATATCTGATTCGTATTTGTGGCAGCAAATCCGGCAGCCGACCCGCCACCTGGCATGTAGACTTTGTTTCCGATCACTGACGCCCAGATACCATGGCGCGGGGAAGACATGTGGGGCAGCTGGCGCCAAGTGTTAGTGACGGGATTATAAACTTCTACCTCTGCATTGATGGTGAAACTTGCAGGGTCTTCGCCGCCGAAAACCCACAGCTCGTTGTTCACCACCGCGGCCGCTATGCCGGAGCGCGCAGTCGGCATCGGAGCACGAGCTGACCAGCTATTGGTCTGCGGATTGTAAACCTCGAGGGCGTTTGTTGAACCCAGCCCGAATCGTCCACCAGCGACATAAAATTTCCCATCAATTACGCCGCCAGCGCAGTGATTGCGCGGAACACTCATTGGCGCCTTAACTGTCCATGTGTTGGCGGCTGGATCGTACACTTCCAGCTCGCGCTGATTCGGAGTACCGGTGCCGCCCGCAACGTAAATCTTATTGTTGATCACTCCCACGGCCGCCGTTCCACCATGCACGTAGTGGCTGGAGGCTCTCGAGGACCACGAGTTGCCATTCGCATTATAAACAAATGTTTGACCTGCTCCGGCGCCGAAACTGTAGAGAAGTCCTCCCGCTACAGCCGCGGCACTATGGTTTACCGCAAACGGAAGCGGATGCGCAAAGGCCCAAGTGTCTGTGCTCGGGTTGTAGACTTCCACTGTGGCCGTGGAACTACGATTTTCGTCGTAACCGCCGAGGACATATACTCTGCCGTTTAGTGCCCCGGTCGCGACTTCTTGTCGCCTCACGGGCATCGGGGCGCCCAAGTCCCAAGTGCCAACGTCTTGAGTTCGGCCGGTGCTGGCGAATACAATCCACAACAGCACACCGAAAATTGGAGCAGAAAAACCCTGTCGCACGGCGAGTTGATTCATTATTTCCTACAGAAAAGCCGAGGTGAAGTTCCCAACTAGTGTAAATGTAGCGAGAATTGTTGCCTCAGCAGACGCACATCGAGTTGTCGTCATTTCCAGAACTTAACAATGCCGTGCTGCGACGGTGTTCGCATGTCGCGCCGCTTTGCTCGTACTCGGCAGTGCCAATTCGCGCACAGCAATTAGACCTTTGCGCGGCGTTTCCCTTCCGATAGGCTTCGAGCAACATGGAATCGCTTTATCTCATCGGCCTCGCGGTACTGGCGTTATTCGCATTTGTGCTCGCGATTGTTCTTTTCAATTTCTTCGGCCTCTGGCTGCGGGCACGGATCGCGAATGCGCCGGTGAGTCTCGGCAAAATGATCGGGATGCGGCTGCGCAAGGTGCCGGTTGGTTTAATTGTCGATAATCGAATTACGGCCGTGAAAGCCGGTATCGAAGTCCACAGCGACCCGCTTGAAGCGCATTACCTCGCAGGTGGCGACGTAAGCCACGTGGTCCTTGCCTTGATTGCTGCTGATAAAGCTGGCATTACGCTCGACTTCAATCGGGCATGCGCGATCGATCTTGCCACGAAAGGCACTGGCAAAACGGTCCTGGAAGCGGTGCGCACGAGCATCAATCCCAAAGTCATTGATGCGCCCTCCACGACGATGGGCCGATCAACGATCGACGGCGTCGCTCAGGATGGCATCGGAGTGAAGGTTAAAGCGCGAGTCACGGTGCGCTCGCATCTCGATCGATTCGTCGGTGGCGCAACTGAAGAAACGATTATCGCGCGAGTCGGCGAAGGCATTGTAAGCGCGATTGGTTCGGCGCATTCCTACAAGGAAGTATTGGAAAATCCCGATCGCATCTCGAAGACGGTTCTTGCCAAAGGCCTCGATAGTAACACCGCGTTCGAGATTCTCTCGATCGACATCGCTGACGTAGACGTGGGCGATAACATCGGCGCGAAATTGCAGACCGAACAAGCCGAGGCAGACAAGCGCGTCGCCCAAGCGAAAGCGGAGGTGCGCAGAGCAGCAGCGGTTGCTGTTGAGCAGGAGATGCGCGCTAAAACGCAGGAAATGCGGGCCAAGGTAGTCGAAGCAGAGGCGCAAGTGCCGATGGCTATGGCCGAGGCATTTCGTGCCGGGCATCTTGGGATAATGGATTATTACCGGATGAAGAATGTCCAGGCCGACACTTCCATGCGCGAATCCATTGCAGGCGGAGACAAACCGCGGACGGATGGGACGTGATGCGTGAGGGCGGCAATTGTCATCCTGAGCAAAGCGAAGCGGAGTCGAAGGATCCCGCAGCGGTACGAAGGACTAATGCAACGGGATTCTTCGACTACGCTCAGAATGACAATCCCTTCAATAACGATTTAACGAGGCGCAGCCAATGATTGCATTTAGTCTCGATAATCTACTTTTCATTCTGCTGATTGCCGTCGCGGCGTTGTTTCAGCTGCTGTCGAAAACGATAAGCAAAGCAGGTAAAAGCAATTCGAACGAAACATCGAGCTCACCGAATCCACAAACACCTCGACCAATTCAACGGGCGCCGCGGGAATCCGACGCAGATCGGATTCGTAAATTCCTCGAAGCATTGGGTCAGCCGCCAAGTTCAACTCCCCCTTCGCCTGTTCTCCCACGTACTGATATTCCGCCTCGAGGATTGGCGCCTGTGCAACCGCCTCCAGTAATCCCGGGCATGTGGCGATTACCTCGGGAACACCGAGAGAAACCGGACGTCAGTCAAAGAGAACGTGCTCCACTTGAACAGCCGAGTCGTTTCCATGAAATGGTTCCCCCACCCGTA
This sequence comes from uncultured Verrucomicrobiae bacterium, assembly GCA_963803285.1. GTDB lineage: Bacteria > Verrucomicrobiota > Verrucomicrobiia > Chthoniobacterales > UBA10450 > Udaeobacter. The sequence goes on from CAWDMG010000011.1 coordinate 15,946, forward strand.
CCGCCTTCAGCTGCGCCGGCGTTCGAAGTTGATGAAGCATTAGCCGTTGAGCTTCAGCAGACGCCGGTCGAAGCTTACACAGCCCCGAAAGCTTTCGAGGTTGCCAGACGCGCAGATTCTAACATGAATATCGCCACGTTGCTCGTATCGAAATCTGGTTTGCGAGAAGCAATCCTCCTTCGTGAAATTTTAGGACCACCGCGCGGTTTGCAGGCATTCGATCTTCTGTAGTGTCCGCCGTTCCTCAACGGATTTCTTCTACCCGGCTTCTAAAAGTGCGCAGAGGACAGCGCACTCCACAGCGCGACGAGGTTGAGCTTATGAGCGAATCTCGTATCGTTTTGCCTCCCAACGCCGGCGTGGCGGAATTGGCAGACGCGCTGGACTCAAAATCCAGTGATCGCAAGATCGTGTGGGTTCGAGCCCCTCCGCCGGCAATGAATTCCCAAATCGCTCTTCATTATCGGACGCTGAGCGCAACCCACCTATCCCAGTTATTTGCTACGTTCATCTGGAAAAAAACGGTTCCACACGGCTTCATACGGGTCTCCAGCTTTGCTTTCCGGATACCTCTTTCGCACGATTTCGAGTGTAAGCAGAGAACCATCGCCACTGGTGTCGGGCGCGCTCACGGCGGTGGCGATGTCTGCCAGCCATGGCGGCGCAGGTTTGTCTTCGAACCTTTCAGGTGCGGGCTTCTCCTTCCGATATAACGGACGAACATCGATGAGGCGCATCCTGTCGAACACATTCACCAGTCCGCCAGATAAAATCAGCAATCGCTGGCCATCCGAACTGAACTGTGCAATCCCGATTGAACCACCGAAGACGACGGGCTCGGCCGGCTCTTGCATTCGCGTTCCCTTTGCGACCTCGACTCGACCGTAGAGCGATTTCCCCACGAGACGCCTGGCAAAATCGCCCGGGCCGACAACGATGCGCATGAACTGATCACGAAAGGTCGGGGGAGGCACCGGTATGACGTTTCCATTAAGCAGATCGAGGATCCGAACACCGCCCCAACTCGTCAGGGTAAGTTGGTCGTTGCCGGGGCCGAAGGCAATGCCGTTTGGCTGAAATCCCTCGGACAATCGAATCGAATCCTGTCCTCCCATGGCGCCGGGCATCATTTCGAGATCATCCGCGCTGATGAGACTTACCTTGCGCGACGCCGGCGCTGCGGGGTCCAAAGAGACTGCGGCGATGCCGGTGCGGTAGGCAGCAAAGGCAAGGGCTACAATTTTCATACTGTTGAGTTTGTTCGATTGCTCGAGCAGTTGTTGAAAAGTGTTTCCCTCCACCTCGAAAAAGGCACATTCGGCCTCGTTCGGGCGCGTATTGATAAGCGCAACCCGGTCCGATTCGGGAGACCACGCAAAGGTGATCATGCGGGAACCCCGGAGCCGCTGGAACTCCAAGTCCTCGCCTGCAGACTCGTATGTCCCTTTCTGCAGCGACCAGCGCCAGATCTGCAATTTACACGCTTCGTGGCCGCTGCCGGCGCTACTTCCTCCTCCAGTCATCTGCTGGGGTGGGCCTTGCGGAGCAGCGTCCGTGTTTGCAGCCGAAGCGAGCGTCGGAGCAATAATGAACAACCATTGTCCATTAGGGCTGAAGGAGGCGAGGCCCGGTTGCACAATCTCGCGCTCGCTCGGTTTCGGCTTCTCAAATAACGATCGCACGGGGGATATTTGGCGCCCGTTCCAAAACAGCAACTGACCATCGCCCGTCGCGGCAAAAATTTCGTTGTTGCTTCCTCCGGGAGCGAAGGCCGCCGCGAGCAATGTGTCTCGTCGATAACGCACCTCTGAGGCAGCAGGTGGACACCACACGCGCTGCAGCAATAAATTCCGAGCCATCTTTGCTGCTTCGACGTCCTGGCGATTCAAGTTGAGAGCCAGCGCAAGATTCCGGAGCGCGGTTACATCTTTTACTGGATCGTCGGTCCCATTATCCAAAACTGCTTTTGCGTTTTCTCTAAAAACCTGGCCCTTGTCGACAAGTGCGCGGTGCTGCTTCTCCAGGTCCGCAGCAGTTTGTTTCCAAACCTTTCGATTCTGGTTTATGAAGTAACCTAGAGCTGCGAGAGCGATAAGGACCATCACGCCCAAGACCACCACGATGACACCGAAATTTCGTTGCCGCCGAAGAAGCGTTACTTTTTCGCTCTCTGCCTTACGCAATTGTTCCTGCTCTTCAGCGCGCCGTCGTGCTTCCTCTAACTCCTCGGCCTGGCGCTTTTTGGCTTGGTCCAATGCCTTCCTGCTGCGCTTGACAAGCTGACGCGCCTCCGGACTTGCGCCGAGAATTTCTGCTGCCGCCGAATTCAAATACTCCTCTGCTTCACGCAGCTCCACTTCATCCAGAAGTTCATCCGACTCACGGGCTGCGTATTCTTCCAGTTTGGCACGAATCCGCTCCGCCTCCTGGTAGCGTCCAAGCCAGACTTCATTTGATTTCTGTATCGGCTCAATAAAGCGATCGTGCGTCAGCTCGTGCGTTATTGTACCGGAGCGGTCCTCGCGTCGGATGACATGCGCCTCCTCCAGTTCTTTTAACGCGAGGCCAGGTATTCGCCATGCGGCTCCGGGTGCGCCGCGAAAAGCGAGTCCGCGTGTGCCGGTGGCAGTTATCAAAGCGGTTCCAAACCAGCGTCGCAATTCACCTTCACCGATCCTGCCTTCACTGGCAGCGGCGGCTCTCTCCACCGATCGATCATAATATGTCGCCAAAGCAGTGTTCACGTCACCGAAGCGTTCGATGTATTCGGCCGTGATCAGGCGAGGTGCATTGCTGCTGGCGTTCGAACCAATCTTCCATTCCGCGGGCAGATTTTCCCACAGCGACTGGCAGACCACTTGAAGCTGAACCGGTTCGACGAATTCGCCATGGGTTTCACGAAATTTGTCGCCTTCCGCTACGCGAATCTCCGAAAGTTCCTTCATCAATTCGTCGGCTGCGTTCACGTCGAAGGAAAGGCTCCTGTTCTGGAAAGGTTTCACCACCGCGTTACGGGCCGAGTTGCCGCGCAACCGCTCCAAGTGCATGCTTGGTCGTAATTTTTCCGGCAGCAACTCGGCGAATGGCTCTAACTGTGCGATGTATTCCTCGCGCATGACAAAGACGACCTTCATGGTTGGCAAATCCTGCAGCGCCTGAGCAAGCTGATCGAAAAATGGCCGTCGCTCCTGCCAGCGATGCTGATTGGTCGTAAAAAACTCTTCGAACTGGTCAAAGATCGCGATCAGCGGTGGTGAGCCATCCTCGCCGGCTTCCGGTGCGGGGACGAGCGGTTTAAAAAACTCGCTCAGCGTGGTCTTCGCATGATCTTGGATTGATTGGCCGCCTGGTAGTTTTGCCGCCCAGTACCTGAAGGGCATGAAAAACGAAAATATTCTGCACATTCTCCGGTGGGACATCGTTCGGTAGCAAGCCGTGGACACGCGCCGGCGGCAGAATCGGGTAACGCTGCTCCTCCAGGCGCTTGATTACGCCTGCCTTCAATAGTGAAGTCTTGCCCGCTCCCGATTGCGCATATATCAGGACAGCCCGGTGCGCAATGATCAACGAAAGAAGCTCCTCTGTCTCTCGCGTGCGACCGAAAAATCGATCGCTGTCCTCTTTTTCGAAAGGCCGCGGGCCGACAAAAGGCGAATCGCTCATCCCCGACTGAAAGCTTCCCACCGTACTCGCAGGTCCTGACAAAATTCCTGACAAGTGCCCCAATAAATTTTTACCTGCGCGCTGCCGAAATACGAATCGAGATACTTCGTCGCCTTGGCCGCTTTCTCTGCCTGGGCCCCGGGCGTGTCCGAAGGCTCGAGTTGCACCGCGATGTGTGTATTACCGCTGTCGCGCAGTTTATTTGCGAAGAGCCGGAAGAGCACCAGAAAATCCCAGTCCGACAGAGTGTACCCGAGGAAAAGCAGCGCACCTCCCAACGCACGGTCTACTCGATGCGCGAGTGATTTGTAGTCGCGCGAAATGTTAATCAGGAATTCAAAATAATCGTCCTCGGTCACTACGGCCGATTCCGCCCACGGCGTGCAACCGTGAAAGTGATAAACAAGTGGATTCGCCACTGAATAGGCGAACTCCGGATCAAAACCCGGCGCCTTCTCAGGGATATGGCGGTTCCAACGGCAGATCGCAAGGCGCGCATCTCGCTTTTTGTATTCCGTTAGCGCGCGGTACATCCAATCATCGAAATTACTCGTGAGATAAACTGGGAAGGGAAGATCAGCCAAAACCCGGTGCGGTTCGTTAGGTAACGCTGAGAAGTTCGGTGTGACAAGGTTATTGTAATGTTCGGCAAACGCCTCTTTCGGGGCCATGATGTCGTCGGTCGCCGCTACGTATTTCGCCACTCGCTCCAATTTGGTTTGATCGTCGAGCGGATAGGCGTAATCAGCCGCGAACTTGAGCGCGATTTGTTCCTTCGATGGGTATTTCAATTTGTCCCATTCTTCTGGATCAGCACCCGTGGGAGGCGCTGTGCACGCGCCCGAGCCAATGACGGGTGTGCACTTGTCGTCCCTGATCCGTTTCAATAGCCGCTCCCAAGTCTTGTCATCCAACTCACGGCCTTTCGGCGGCAGAACGTCCTTCGATTCGGTGGCAGCGGATTCAGCGCTCATTTTTTGGTTCGTTCGAAAGTTGCCCAGCGCTCATCCAACTGAGATGAAAACTCGCGGGCGGTGCCCCAGAAAACCTTCATGTCCAAGGCACCATAAAACTTTTCGAAATACGCCTGATGCGCTGCGCGGTTTGGATCGATTTCATCTGGAGGTTTCAGGACCACTATGCTGCTGAATTGTTGCCGCGCACGCAAAGTCTGAAAGAGGACGCGAAAATTCCAGTCGCCCAAACGATAGCCAATGAACAGGAAACTCGTCGCGGCGAACGCCTGTTGTACGAGCTCGGGGAGAAGATCTGGTTTGGCGGCTATGTTGGCGAGGAACGTCAGGTAATCATCCTCAGTCAAGACAAGCGACTCAGAGACATCGAGCGCGCCGTGCAGATGGAACACGAGCGGATTGGCCGGCGTTGGTTTGTAGCCGGGCTCCTTTTCGAAAATCGATTCCACGTGCTGCAGAATGTCCTGCCAGCGGCAGATCTCGCGGCGTGCGTCTTTCAATTTCCATTTGAAAGCGCGAACCATAAAGTCGTCGTAATTGGTCGTGATGACAATTGGTAGCGGAAGACTAGCCAGAACGCTGTGCGGTTCACCGGAGTTCCCAAATTGGGGCGGTTGAATGTACTTTGGCGGACCGGCTGCTCGCAGAATGTCCACCACGTCTTCTTTTGGCGCGTTCGGGTCGGATTGTACGGCCGCATACTGCGCCACACGCACCAGATCTCGATCTGGAAATGGATAGCCGTAGCGCTGTGCCAGCTCTTCCGCGACATCGGCCCCAAGAGGAAGCGCACCATAACAGGCACCCGCTCCCAAAAAAGGAGGTACACTTGCCCGACTGAATCCTCCTTAGGAGGCGATTCCAGTCCGCTTCTTGAAGTTCGCTCGTCACATCAAACAGACTAACGAAGTCGGGTATGGATGATTAGGGATTTTTGCCTAGGATGTCAATACCGCGATTTACACACAAAATTCCAACGCGGAGGCATTAAGTGTTCAGCTCTCGTTAGGCAAACAAACCGACACACCAACTGAAACTTGGCGATCCGAACTACGTAGTACATCGAAACGCCTGCCACCGATCGTGTCGGTAACACTTTATGCTTGTGTGAACGAGCGAGAACCACAATGTTGATTTGTGAACGGGATGAACGGTCACGAGGGTACAGGCGCACCGCGTGAGTTTGTAACTACCCGCTGGAGTTTGATCCTTTCGGCCGCGCACTTGGGGAGTGAAGAGCAAAAAGTTCGCGATGCACTCGCCGAACTTTGCCGGACCTATTGGCGACCGATTTTCTTGTTTGTCCGCGGACGCGGCTATTCAATTGAGGATGCGCAGGACCGCACGCAGGATTTTTTTGTGACTATTCTGAAGAAGAATTGGTTGCAGCATGCCGATCGTAACCGCGGGCGGTTCCGTTCGCTCTTGCTGAGGTCGCTACAAAATTTTCTCATCAACGCAGCGGAGAAAAGTTATGCCCACAAACGCGGCGGCCGCGTGGAATTTATTTCCTGGGACGATTGGATGGCAGAAGCGCCGTCGCAATTATCGATCCCGGCTCAAGCACTCGACAGCTTGCCGCCGGAGCGCATCTTCGACCTCACTTGGGCGACGACAGTTGTGGAACACGCGTTTCAACGGCTGCGGGAAGAATGCGAGAGCAAAAACAAGCTCTGGCTTTTCCAAGCGCTAAGTTCCCATCTTACAGACGAACGCGATGAAGTGTCATACGCCAAATTATCCGCGGAACTGGGAATGGCAGAAACGGCGGTGAAAAAACAGCTGCACAACATGCGTCAGCGTTACCGCAGTCTGCTGCGCGATGAAGTCTCGCAAACCGTCGAAGATCCTGCCGACGTGGACGACGAGATCCGTTACCTATGTGCGTCACTCGCAACAGGAACCGAGCAATTGCAATGACAGGTTCAAATTTACGCTCCCATCCGCTTCCGAGTGCCACCAAAGAGCACGCAAAATGCGAGAAGTGTGGAGCAACCACGCGACTCGACACCGGAATTTGCGTGAGCTGCCTCCTGCGCGAGGGATTGGACGGCGGTGACGAGGTATCTCAGGCGTTTTATCAAAGCGTCCTCGCCGAGGTGGACGCGCCGCATAAGCCCTGGTTTCTGGGAAATTATGAAATTCTCGAGCAGATCGGTTGCGGCGGCATGGGCGTAATCTACCGCGCCCGGCAACGACATTCCCGCCGCATCGTCGCGGTAAAGCGCGTGCTTAGTTATCGTGCTGATTCACACGGAGCGCTGCAGCGTTTCCGACGAGAAGCACAGGCGGTGGCCAGTTTGGATCATCCCAACATCCTTCCGATTTATGAAGTAAGCGAAAGCGAAGACGGCCTCCCGTTTTTCAGCATGAAGTTCGCGGAGAAGGGGAGTTTGCACGAGAACGTTGCTTCCCTGCGCCATGAACCGCGGAAGTGCGTGCAACTGATGGCAAAGGTCGCGCGTGCTGTCGAATACGCGCACAGCCGCGGAGTGCTCCATCGCGATATCAAACCGGGAAACATTCTGCTCAACGATCGAGGCGAGCCACTTGTCAGCGATTTCGGTCTGGCCAAGCTGCTGGACGGGAACAACGATCTTACAAGATCACTGACTACGTTGGGAACGGCAGGTTTCATTGCTCCCGAACAGGCCGACGGCGCAGCCGCCGATGTCACGCCAGCTGCCGATGTTTACAGTCTCGGCGCGGTTCTGTTCAACGTGCTTGCCGGACGTCCACCATTCCTGGGTTCCAATCCGGTTTCCGTGATTCGCCAAGCGTCTGAAACGCAGGCGCCAAAACTGCGCTCGCTGGCACCATCGCTGGATCGGGATTTGGAGACGATTTGTGCACGTTGTCTCGAACGTGATCCAAAAGCGCGCTACCAGTCAGCCGGAGACCTCGCAGCCGATCTGGAACGCTGGCTCGGCGGCCATCCAATCGTCGCCCGCCCGGTTTCACCTCTGGCGCGGACATGGCGCTGGTCGCAGCGTAATCCCAAACTGGTTGGAACAGCGACTGCCGGTCTCCTTTTAGGCGCAGCTGCGGTTTGGTTATTTCGCGGCGAACTCTTCCGCGCGTCGCAGTTTAATCCCCCGGAGCGGAGTATTGCGGTTCTGCCATTTACCGATTCCAGCGAGACGAAAGACCAGGAATATTTGTGTGACGGTATAAGCGACGAGATTCTCCAGACATTGACGCAGGTTGACGGTTTGCGCGTGGCCGGCCGCACTTCGTCATTCTCATTGAAAGGAAGGACCACAAAGGAGGTTGGAGAAACACTCAACGTTGGCAATGTGCTTGAAGGAAGTTTGCAGCGCCAGGGTAACCGCGTTCGTGTGACAGCCGAACTGGTTGACTCGCGAAACGGTTTTCGCGTTTGGACGGAAACTTATGAGCGCGAGTTGGACAGCGCGTTTGCACTCCAGGACGAAATCGCTCGGTCTATCGCTGATGCGCTCAAGATCAAGTTCGCCGTTCGGCTTTCCGCGCACGAACAACCCGGCAATCGCGTATACGACCTTTATTTAAACCGACTTTTCGCGGATGTAATTCCGACAGGAATGAGAAGTGTCGGCGTTAGCGTGCCCGTACAGAATCCATCTAATCCGTTCACAGTTCCGAATTACACATCTCCGGGAGATTTTGACCCGCGCCGCCCGGACACTCACGTCACCGCTGCGCCTCCAGCGACGGGATTCACTGCCAATGAGCGTAGTCGCGCATTGGAAGCTGGTCCGCGAACGAACAAAGTTACAGCGGATGTGATCGCTGCACCTCCAGAGATGGCATTCAGCAGCAGTGTGCGTGATCGCGCATTGGAAACCGCTTTGCCAACGAACAAAATTACCGCGGACGTGACCGCTGTGCCCCCGGAGACGGGATTCAACAACAGTGTGCGTGATCGCGCATTGGATGCTGGTCCGCGAACAAACAAAATTACCGCGGACGTGACCGCTGCGCCCCCGGGGACGGGATCCAACACCAGTGTGCGTGATCGCACATTGGAAGCCGGTCTCCGAACGAACAAGATTACGGCGGACGGGCCAGCGCCCCTTCAGGGGTTTGTCAAAGATGCAAAAGGCGAACCGATTAGAGGCGCAGACGTTCGGGTCGAATCCCGAGACGGCAAACAGGTGTTCAGCACAGTAAAGACCGATTCAAAGGGCCGCTATATTTCACAGGAACTGCAACCGGGCGTTTACCGGGTGACATTGCTTGTGAGTGGCGTGGTCAAGGCGTCGATCATGAACACGCAGACGAAGGCGAATCAACCGACTCAGCTGAATTTCGATCTCAAGACAACGTCCCAAGCAGGTAACATAGCAAAGGAGCGGAAAGCACATGGTATGGATGCCAGGTCGTACCGGGACCCATATCGGCGGTAATTGGGTCGAAGTCGACAACACGGGGAACGAGCATTCCGGTTCCAAGACTCAGACATACACCGCTCGTAGGTGGTAATCTTGAAAACGGCTACAACGAAGCGACGACCAACATCAAGCGTCGTTCTTCGGACGTCGCTGTAGCCACGGCCCTGGGGGCCGTATGCCCACGCCTCACAGAGGCCCGACTTTAGCAACAGCCCACTCGCGGAAACGTCGCTTTTCCCTCATTCAGCAAACGATTTTGGACCTTCGCCTCTTTTTTCCTGTAGGAATTAGTGAACCAATATTTCTTATTCATCTATGTTTATTAAATCATTGCAGATCGGGTTAATGGGGTTCCTCCTTTGTGCTATCAACGCTTGGGCGGGACCCGCAAGCATTCAGGGGATCGTCAAGGACGCAAAAGGGCAACCAATAAAAGGTGCGGATGTTCGGATCGAATCGGTAGATGGTAAGCAGCTCTTCAAAACCGTAAAAACTGATCCGAGAGGTCGGTATGTTTCACAGGGGCTGCAGCTTAGAGTTTACCGGGTAACGTTGTTGGTGAATGGCGCTGTCAAAGCGTGTATTACGAACATAAAAACCAAGCAAGATCAGGCTACTGAACTTAACTTAGATCTGAAGCGGGTGGTCGCGGTGCAAGCAACCACCGAGCGAAAGAAAGGAAAGAATATGGTTTGGGTGCCGGCTAGTACCGGAAGCCACCTCGGTGGTAGTTGGGTCGAAGTTGACGAGTATGGGAAGGCCGCGTCCGGTTCTGCCATCCACACCAACACTGGTGAAGAGCTACGCCGCTCACAGAATTCGTCCGCAACAAACGGGCCCGCGCCATCATGGTCGGGAAATACGTCAGTAGGGCCTTGAGCGATTTGGCAGCCTGACTGTAGCAATAGTCCGCTCGCGGAAACTTCGCTTTTTCCCTGATTCAACAAACTATTTTGGAACTTCGCCTCTTTTTTCGTGTAGGAAGTAGTGAACCAGTACATCTTATTCAACTATGTTCATTAAATCATTGCAGATCGGGTTAATGGGGTTCCTCCTTTGTGCCGCGAGCGCTTGGGCCGGACCAGCTAGCATTCAGGGGATCGTTAAGGATGCCCAGGGAAAACCGATTAAAGGTGCGGATGTTCGGGTTGAATCGCGAGATGGCAAGCAACTCTTCAATACGGTAAAGACCGATACACAGGGTCGTTACATTTCACAGGGTCTACAGCCCGGTGTTTACCGGGTTTCGCTGGTAGTCAAGGGTGCAGTGAAGGCCGCCATTAGCAATACGAAAACCAAGTCAGATCAGGCAACGCAACTGAACTTTGATCTGAAACCCGCGGCAGCGGCACAAGCAAGCACCGAGCAAAAGAAAAAGAAGCACATGGTTTGGATGCCCCCGGCTACAGGCAGTCATACAGGTGGTCGCTGGGTCGAAGTTCCCGACGGGGCCTCAGAGCCGGGTACTTTGAACGTGAAAAGAATGAGTGCGGAAGAATTGCAGCGCGAATCTCTGACCAGGGGCAACCCAAACACTGGGAATTGAACCAAACCTAACGGGGCTCGGCGGTAGATCGCATTGCGCGATTGAGGTTGGGGTATGCTTCGGCGAATTCTGATAAGCGGTCCATCGCCTAATCGTTAAAGTCGGAGGCGTAGTTTCAAGCCGGGGCTTGCGCACTTGCCTTTGAGAATAATGCCCGCACCGATTCGCGCGAAAGTGCAACGATTGTAAAGACTCCGAGAATCGTGCCGAACGGAACGAAGAGACATTCGATGCAAGCAATTACGAGTGCGAACGAATAACGTTTGCGGAGTGCGAGCGATCGGCCGGCGATGAGAATACAGATCGCCATTGCTATTCCAATTACGAACAACACCAAGCCTAGCACCGCGAAAATCCAACCAAGAAACTCAGGCGGCAATTCTTCACCTGGTTTCGCTGTTCCGTGCCGCGCAGCAGATATGAAGATCACGCCGACCGCTGTATAAAGGAGCGGGAAGAAAGAGAAGATCGCGGCGAGACCAGCGACAACGTAATGAAAAATCGCCAGGAGATTAAGTTGTTCAGTATCGCGATCCATACCTTTAACGCTAGCCAGTCTGTTTCGACTTGATCCAGTGATCGACCAACTCCTCCAGCACATCGAGCGGGACGCTGCCATTGCTTAACACCACTTCATGGAACTGACGGATATCAAACTTGTCGCCTAACGACTTCTTCGCTTTTTCGCGCAGTTCGAGAATCTTCAGCATCCCGACCTTGTAGGCGGTCGCCTGGCTCGGCATCACGATGTAGCGATTGATTGAGTCGGTGCAGTCCGCCTCCGTGTTCGGCGTGTTTTTGGCCAGGTAGTCGATCGCCTGCTCGCGCGTCCAACGTTTTGAATGGATCCCCGTGTCCACCACAAGACGTCCGGCCCGCCAGAGCTCAAGAGAGAGGCGGCCGAAATCGGAATAAGGATCCGCATAGAGCCCGATCTCTTTCGGGGTGAGCTCGCTGTAGAGACCCCACCCTTCCGTGTAGGCAGTGTAGGCATGCGAAAATTTCCGAAACTTCGGAATTCCATTCAGCTCCTGCGCAATCGCGATTTGCATGTGATGGCCGGGAATGCCTTCATGGTGGGCAAGCGCTTCCAATTCGCAAGTTGGATTGTCCTGCATGTTGCGCAGGTTCACATAAAACATCCCGGGCCGCGTTCCATCCGGGGCCGGTTGCTGATAAAAAGCTTTGCCGGCCGACTTTTCTCGAAAACTTTCCACTGCTTTCACCACGATGTCGGCCTTCGGCTTGTTCACAAAAAGCTCGTCGAGCCGCTTCTTCATGGTCTCGATGATGTCGGTGGCCATGGCCAGATATTTCGCGCGCCCTTGCTCGTTGCTCTGCAGGCGAAACTGCTGATTTTCGCGCATGAACTTGAAGAAGGCCTGGAGATCGCCTTTGAAGCCGACCTTCTCCCGGATCTTGTTCATCTCATCGTGGATGCGCGCCATTTCCTTCAGGCCGGTTTCATAAATCTCTTTCGCGCTCATGTTTGTCGTGGTCGTGCGATGCAGCGCGGACTCGTAAAACTCCGCGCCATCCTTGAATTTCCAGACGCCCGCGTCTTCGGTAGCGCGCTTGGCCTGCTCGTCCAGGAAGGCGATCAGTTTTTCATAGGCGGGTTTGACCGATTCGTTCAGTGCCTTGATCGCATCGGCCACGAGGCGCTCGCGCGTCGCAGCATCCGCCTTGCCTAAGGCCGTCACTTTCTTTGTGAAATCTTCCAGCAGCGGACTGTCGTTAGGCCCGGAATCGAAGGGCTTCCCTTGGATGATCTTGTGACAGGCGTCGAGCACGAGCGAAAAAACGAAGTGAGGTGCCACCACTCCTTTTTCTTCGCGCACTCTTAGATTAACGAGCAACTGATCGAACAATTTGGGAAACCCGCGCAGCCGGGCGATGTAGGCCTCGGCGTCTTTCACGTCATCGATCTTGTGAATGTTGATCAGGAAGGTTGGAATTTGCGCGTGCACACCACGCATCTGGCTGACCGGATACACATCGAAGCGAAACTTAAACTCCTCCGCTTCGCGCTCCGCCTCCCGTTGAAAGAGCTTGTAACTCAATTGCGCTTGCGGATCGAGTAACTCAGGCTTGAAGTCGCGCTTCAGCGTCGCAAGCTGTTTTTGCCAAACCGCGTGGTCTGCCGCTGCTTTTTCGTCGGACAAGTCCTCCAGCTGATCGTAATGCGTTTTGATTGCGTAGAACGACTCGTCGACTGGGTGTCGCGCCAAAGTTTCGTCCCAACACCTATCAAAGAACTCATTGGCGCGCTTTGATTCGGCTGCAATTTGATCCGATGACGCAGCATTTCCCGCGATGGCAATCAGCGCAAGTGCGATACTCGATATAAACATTCCCAGAATTGGCTTCATGAAAACTAACCCGAAGTCATGTACCCCTCTTCGCCGTGTTCATTGATGTCGAGCCCCTGCCGCTCAATCTCAGGCGGAATCCGCAGACCGATTACTCCTCTCACGAGCGCGCCAATAAGGGCGCTTCCGACCACGGCCAGCGTAATCGTGATCACGATTGCTTTTAATTGCTCGATCCAAAGGGCGTGACCAACAATTCGTGCCAGGCCGTTGTGCGTGGCGGGATTGAGCGAGCCGGCGGTACTCAACGAAAGATTCGGATTTACGCTTGCCGTCGCAAAAATCCCAGTCAGAAACGCGCCGAGCGTTCCTCCCACAGCGTGAATGCCGAACGTGTCGAGCGCGTCGTCGTAGCCAAACCAGGATTTGAGTTTTGTGCAGGCAAAAAACGGGACAATCCCAGCAGCAATCCCGATCATTACCGCGCCGCTCGGCCCAACATATCCGCAAGCCGGTGTAATCACGACAAGCCCGGCCACAGCACCAGAGCAAAAGCCAAGCACGCTCGGTTTGCCGCGCAGCGCATACTCGAGCATGGCCCATGTGAATGAGGCGATCGCCGTCGCAAGTGTCGTGGTCGTGAACGCGTTTGCCGCGATTCCATCAGGCGCGAGCGCGCTACCCGCGTTAAAGCCATACCAGCCTACCCAGAGCAAACCCGTTCCGACCATGCAAAGCACCATGCTGTGCGGCGCCATGATTTCCTTTCTGAATCCGAGCCGATGTCCGAGAAGAACGCATAGCACGAGCGCCGACCAGCCTGAGCTCATGTGAACGACGGTTCCGCCGGCGAAATCGATCGCGGTAATTTTTGCGGTGGGATTCCACACGCCATTCATCCAGCCATCAATTCCCCAGACCATGTGTGCGATCGGGAAATAGACGAGGAACATCCAGATGCCTACGAAGACAAGCACCGCAGCGAACTTCATCCGCTCCGCCACCGCGCCAATGATTAGAGCTGGCGTAATGATGGCGAACATCAGTTGGTACATCGCGAAGACATTCTGCGAAACCCAGTACGAATAGTCAGCGTTCGGTCGTGCATCGACTCCGTGCAGAAACGCAAACTTCAATCCGCCGATAAAGGGACACCCACGCGAAAAAACGAGGGAATAGCCTGCTGCCCACCAGAGGATGGTAACCAGCCCCGCTATCCCAAGACATTGCGCCAGCACGGACAGCACGTTTTTTGCTCGGACAAGCCCGCCATAGAAGAGCGCCAGGCCTGGCAACGTCATTAAAAGCACCAGCGCCGCGCACGTCATCATCCATGCGTTGTAACTCGGACCGGGCGCAGCGATGTTCGAGCTGCTGGCCGAACCTGTATCCGCCCCGCGCGGTGAATTGGTTACATACGCTTCAAGATCGGCTACGCGTTGCTCGAGTGACGGCGCAGCCGAGGGCGACGACGTTTGACCATGCAGCGGAGATACGAATGCAATGATTCCGGTGAGCAACAAGACCCGTAGCGTCACGCGCGTCGGTTATAAGCACCCGGGTTTCTGGCGGCAAGAAAATACCATTACAATTCTCACACTATCCCCAGGCGTCACCCAGGAATGGTTTTGCGAGTCAAGCCAACGACTTCATCACCGGCAGGAGAGAAAGCGCGACAGAGAATTCTGCAGATGGTCTGTGCCGCAAGGAATTACCATTTTTGTCGTCGGCAGTTGGCATTCGCCCACGTCGCTTTGCGTAAACCATAATGAGCAGCAACCTTCCGTGCCACGCTGTGTGGTTCCTGTCGAAACAAAGCATCCGATAAGAAGAAGCGGTTTCGTGAGAACAATTCGCACACGAGTCTTGCGAACGGCAGTAAAGCTGGATGCGCCAGCCGCTGCGCGTGTTCACGATAATTTTCGAGCGACCAGAGACACATGATCCACGCATTTGCCCCGCGATAAACGGCGCCTTCATCCGAAATCACCAGCAGTTGCTCCTCCGGCTTAAGCCCATCAATGCCGGGGAAGCGACGTTGCACTTCATCTGATTGAAATGCCATGAAGACAAGTGACACAAATGCTGGTTGATGCGCCAGCCAATTGCGACAGCGCACACAAAGTTCGCAGTCAGCGTCGAATAAAACGTAAAGACACTTCATTAGGTCGCTACGTTGACATGAGCCTGCGGCGGAATTGGCGGAGGCACAGCCTGGAGAAGTGCGCGCCGGCGCATTTTTGAAAACACCAGAATGTTGAAGAAGTGCATGACACCAAGCACGAGCATAACCACGCCGATCTTGCGACTGATCGTTTCAAATACCTCTCGAACATCTGTGGGAGCGATGCGTTCCTTCAACGCCAGCGCTACGTACCCGATATTGATAAGGTAGAACCCAACGACAAGAAGGTGATTGACCGAGTCGGCCAGTCGTTCGTTGCCGCGGAACGAATCAATCAGGAAAATGCGCCCGTTTTTATGCAGCGTCTGCGCGACCCAGATGGTGAGCGGAATGCTCAGTGCGATGTAAACAATGTAAGTCCAAATTATTGGAGTCATGGGAGTTTCCTTTCCTTGGTTTTTGTTTTCAATGGGGACGTTATTTTGGTTTCAAAAACTTCAGAGCCCACGGAACGATCTTGCTTTGCTCTGACTGGGTAATCTTCGTGATCACGCCATCAGTGAGCTCAACAAAATCGCTGAGCTGTTTGAGCTGTTTGTTGAAAGCTGCCGCTTCAGTGCCCCGCAAACTCTTTGTTCGACTAAGACACTCTTTCAAAACAGTCTGCGCCGGTCGCATCTCTCGCCGCCGGCGTTCGCGAATAATGATGCAAAACATTTTCCAAACATCTTTTTCCGCCTCGAAAAATTCCTTCCGCTCGCCCTTGCGAACGACACTGCGGACGAGTCCCCAACTAACCAGGTCGCGCAGATTGCTGTGGGCATTTCCGCGGCTGATCTTGAGCTCTTGCATGATGTCGTCGGTGCTAAGCGCTGCTGGCGCGGTAATGAGAAGAGCGTGGATCTGAGCCATGGTGCGATTGACCCCCCAGGCGCTCCCGATAACGCCCCACTGACTCACAAACTGGTCTCTCGCTTCACTCAGAGCTGTGCCGGTGTCGTTTCCGTAGTTCATGTAATTTCAGTAAATACTGAAACTACAGTGTGTCAAATAAAGAATTCTTGACTGAACTCTTCTTAACGAGACTTCGGGCCGTTCGCCCGCGATCTTACCGCTCAAATGACGGAGAGCGGCCCTATTCTTTCGCCACTTTACCGCCCCAGCTCAAAATTTTCGCTTTCGTGCCGGCGGCTTCGGCTTCCTTGATGTTCCCCACGCGATTGTAAAACAGCGAAAGACTTGTCCAGCCAATCTGGTCGTTAGGCCGCAATTCTACCGCCCTTTTGCCGGCTTCGATCGCTTCCTCGAATCGGCCGAGCTTCATCAGTGCCATCCCAAGCGCGTGCCAGCCATCGAAAAAATTGGGATCAAGCTGCACGCTCCGCCGGTACTTCTCGACTGCGCTGCCCAGATCGCCGACGGCAACGTCGCCGCTGGCGTCGTCAAAAATTTCATCTGGCGTTGCCATTTATTTTTCTCGCACAACGACCACAAGGTCACAAAGAAATACCAACAGTAAATTTCAACCCACGGCTACTTCGTGTCCCCTTGTGGGCTTTGTGTATGCCCTACCCTTTCTTGAATTCCAAGCCTGCTGCTTGCTGCCGGTCGCGCAACCATTCTATCAGAACAATACGTTCCTTGTTCTCAAGAATTCGCTTTTCAAAGGCTGCCTTTTTCTCCCCGGCATTCGCATCCCCGAGTGCCTCTCGCTTTTCCAGAATAGCGATTAGTCCATCCGTGCCAGAAGGCACAAAGTCGGTGACGTCGCCGGGATTCAGCAATACCACCGCGTCTTTAATTGTGAAAAGCTCGGGCGACTGTTTTTGTTGCTCGTCGCCTTCGGATTTTTCCGATTCTTCCTCGATCAATGAAAAGGCAGCAAGCTTCTCAGGTTTTACGCCGGCTTTTTCGATGACGGCTTCAAGGGGCTGACCGGAGTTTTTGGCTTCCCGGAGTTGTTGAACCAGCTCCGCGCCCTTGGTTGAGACTAGCTCGCGCGACCGCGCCTTCTTAAGCGCGTCCACGATTTTCGGTTTCGCTTCTTCGGCTGTGAGCGGCCGCGCCTCAGTCTTTCCGGTCAGATGCAAAATATAGAATCCATCAGCGACCTGGACCGCGTCGCTGTGCGGCTCCTCCGCGGACAACTTGAAAGCCGCGGCGCCAAGCTGCCCATCGCCTTTCAGTTGCGGATCGGGCTCGGCCACAGTGAATTCGCCCGTCTCGTGCACTGGCAGTTGAAATTTCGCTGCCGCCTGTTTGAAATCCGCGCCCTTTTCCAGCAGCGCCTGCGTGAAGTCGGTCGCGCGATCGGCCAGTTTCTGTAACGCCTCGATCCGTTCTCTGCCCGTTAACTTTTTCTCCTCCTCATTCAGCGTCAGTTGAACAAACTCGACCTTGCGTTTCTCGTCGGTTTTGAGCTCCGCTTTGTGCGCGTCGTAATACTTCTGCACATCTTCATCGTTGATCTTGATGTCCTTATCGAAATCGGCGGACCGAATCCGAATCACGCTGACATAGAGTTTGTCGTAGCCGCGCTGAAAATTTTCATCCAACTCGTTCTGGGGAAGCGAAACACCGGCGGCCAGAAGCTTTTGGATTTCGTTCAGCGAGATCTGATCGCGCACGAGTTGTTCGATATGCTCTTCAGCCAGACCGAGCGGTGCCAGCCCGTTCTGGACAAGATCGTTGAACTTATTGATGTCGAAGCCCGAATTACCCTGGAAAGCAGGCAGCTTTCGCACGACCTCAGCAACCTCTGAAGCGCTCGGGCGTAGTCCCAACTGTTCGGCTTCGTGCCGCAGGACAAGCAGGTTAATGATGAATTGGACCGCTGCCTGATTCTGGTTTGACCCGGCCCCCGCTGTCATTGTTCCCACGAAATCAGACATGCCAAGGGCCTGCGCCAGACTGAGAAGCCTTGCAGACTGTTGCGCTTCCAACACCGAAACGTTGCGATCATAGATGCGAGCGAATTGATCCCTGCCGATCGCGCCGTAATCCGGGCGTTGCACAAAATAGAAAATGAAGGGAATCGCCAAGATCGCGATCACGATCATGAGCCAGTCCCGGTGTCTGCGCAGTAACTTCATCATAACGGGCGAAGATTAGCGGTGGCAAAGCTCAGTCGCAAATCTGTGCTCAAGGAATGACGGCTTCCCAGCCGTGAAAGGCGAAACCGACGGCTACCTAAGCCGTCGCTGCTTGACCCTCGCGCTTGCAACTGCATCTGCCTACAGGTCGTTTGCCGTTTCCTGAATGATCTCCCACCCCTTGTGCAGATGTTCTTCTGTGGTGAGCACGTTGCCGAGGCCGATCCTCATTACTGTTCGGCCGCACAATTTTGTTTGCGTGAGATACGCGCGACCGGAGGCGTTGATTCGCTCTACAATATTGCTGTTCAATTGGTCGATGGGGTCCGTTGTAGCCGGGGTCGGCGACCCCGGCCCGGCATCAACGATGCCGGCTACAGGTCCTACAAACCGAAAACAGACCACTCCCATGCTGGGTTGCGCGGATAACTCAAAGCGATCGTCCTTTTTGATCCAGTCGGCGAGCAGGTTCGCCAGACGAATTTGTTCACGCAGGCGGGCAACAACTCCGGCCCGGCCTAACGAGCGCCAGATCACCCATGCTTTCAGCGCGCGGAATCTTCGGCCAAGCTGGATGCCGTAATCCATGTAGTTTTTCTCCGCCTCAACCGTGTCACCACGCAAATATTCCGGCACAAGGCTGAACACGCGCCGCAATCGTGCAAGGTCCCGCACATAAAGCACGCTGAAATCAAGAGGCACAAAGACTGTTTTGTGCGGATTGATCACGATCGAATCCGCCAGCTCCCAGCCTTTCCTCATCCATTCGTACTCCGGCAACATCGCGAATCCACCACCGTAAGCGGCATCGATGTGCAGCCAGATTTTTGCTTCGCGGCAAAGATTGCCGATGTCGCCAACGGGATCGACGCTGGCAGTCGAAGTCGTCCCCATCGTGGCGACGACCGCCATCGGCTGAAAACCATCTTCCCTATCTTCCGCGATCCTTCGGCCTAACGAATTTACGTCGATTCGGAATTGATTGTCGCTCGGAATGCGGATCACGTTTTCCTCACCCAGCCCCAGAGCGATAGCCGCTTTCTCAGCCGAGCTGTGGGCCTGATCGGAGGTGTAAACGCGAAGCCGCGGCAGATTGCGATCGGTGAGCCCAAGTTTTCTCGTCTCTGGCGCGACTTCTTCGCGTGCCACCGCAAAAGCGTGCATGATCCCAACCGATGCTGTGTCGTAAATGATCCCCTCGAATTCGTCAGACAAACCGACCCATTGCCGTAACCAATCCATAACAACTGTTTCAAGCTCGGTGGCGGCAGGACACGTGCGCCATGTCATCGCGTTCACGTTTAGCGGCGCGGTTAGAATTTCGCCCAGAATTCCCGGCGCGGTGCTAGTCCAGCCGAAGTAACCGAGAAACATTGGGTGACTCCAGTGCACCATGCCCGGGACAATGATGCGATCGACGTCCCTGAGAATTGTCTCAAACAGCTCGCCTTCTTCGGGCGCACGCTTGGGTAGCTGGTCGCGAACAGCGCCAGGCTTGTCGTCAGGCGCAACGCGCAGTTCTTCGATGTGTTCGCGGAAATCTGCAATCCAGTCCGCGAGTTCATGCAACTGTTTGCGGAATTCCGCCGGCGATGTGTCACCGAACGATTGTTGATTTCTCATCGTCTTCGTAGCCGCCATTTTGTGGGCGGCGCCCACCTGGACATGATTAACATATCAGTGCCACGCTTCCCACAGGGAAGCGGCTACAGCTAAAACGCAAAGCCGAAACTGAAGTGGAACGCTCCGAAATCTTCGAACTCGTGCGGGTCAGGATTCACACCGTAATCGAGCCGAATCGGGCCGACCGGCAGCTTGTAACGCAGACCAGCCCCAACCGCGTAGCGCATGTCATTCAGCCCGATGTCCTCCGACGTCGGCAACAAGTTGCCAGCGTCAGTAAATACGGCGCCCTGCAGTTCGCCGAAAATTGGGAATGTATATTCAACGTTGAACACGGTAAAAAATTCTCCGCCAACTGGATGACCATGATTATCATGCGGGCCGAGTTCGCGCTCGGCGAAGCTGCGCACGGTCGTGGCGCCGCCATTGAAAAACCGTTCGTCGATGGGAATCGCAGTTGCCTCGTCGGAGCCGCTGGCGGTCAGCGAATTAATAACGCCGGCACGCGCACCGAACGCGATTGACGATTGGCGGAACCAACGCTGCAAAGGGGTGCCGGGGGGTTGATCTTCAACTACACCCGGCGTGAGCGGTTTGGGTCCAAATGGAAGATAGTAACCAACTCGCATCGTGCTGCGGATAAATTCGATGTCACTTCCCAATGCGCTCGAGGCGACGTCAAATGTGTTACCGACGAGAAATCCGCGCGGGTTCACGTAAGGGCTCTCACGCAAATCAAGCGTGTTAGTGAATCCGATCGTGTCTACCTGGTAATTGTCTGGTCCAAGAAGAAAACTCGGCCTTATCTCTGAGTCGGTGATGTCCACATGACGCGCCGAAAAAGTCAGCGACGCCTCGTCGTATTTGGTAATTTTGCGGCTGAGCTCGAATCGTCCGCCTAGTTCAAATTTTGAGTACCCATCATAATCAAACGTCAGAGCGAATACTCGCGCGGTGAAAACAAAATCTGTATCGAAGAAGAACGGGTCCTCATATAAAATTTCGCCTCGATAGCTGCGTTGCGAGACCTCAATGGTTGCGGTGAGCGGACGACCGTAGCCGAACAGATCGCGATCGCCGACTTGCACGCCGGCGAGTGCCCCTTCGTAAGTGTCGAACCCGACCCAAAAACCAAATTCCTTGCTTTTGGCCTCCTCTGCCGAGATGTCGAGCCGCAACAAATGTCCATCGACGGGGACCGGCTTGATCTGGAGCAAGTTGAACTGGCCAGTCTTCATGAGCGTCCGAAATCGCTCGTCTAGAACATCAGGGCTGTACGTTTTACCCTCTAACCTGGTGAAACGTTTCGCCACAAAACCGGGATGCAGCCGACGCAGCCCGGTAACAGTCACACCATCGAAGTAATAAACGGCCCCCGGCGAAACCACGATGTGCACCGGAACGCGACCATTCACTGCCTCATCCGGTGCGCCGTCGGCCACTACTTTGACATCATAATAACCGCGCGCCTTGTAATACGCTTCCAGACGACGCGGAATGTCCTCGACTCGCACGTCAGTGTAAGGGCGTTGGAGGAGATCGATTATCTGGCCGCGGACCGCCTCCGAACCGTAAACCGTCTCACCGCCATACGTGATGTTTCCAAAAAAATACTGCCGGCCTTCGTGAATTGGCACGGTGACATCGACCTCACTGTTTTCAGTCTGAAATTTGTCTCTCGGAGGATCGACTACGGCGTTCAGAAAACCTTGAGCAACATAGAACCGCTGCACCAGATGCGTACCCTCCTCCAGATCCGCACCCACAAAGGGCAGCCTTTTTTCCAGGCGTGAATATCGCTCGCGTGTCGGACCCACCAGGTATTCGAAGAGTTTGTCCGCCGGCTCATGCGCGTTGCCATCGAACGTCACCCGGCTCAGCAGGAAACGCGGACCTTCGTTAATGTCCAGACGCAATCGGTCCCCCGATTCAATCACGTACTGCACATCCACTTTTGCGTAGCCGTGCTTTCGATAAAACACTTCAAGGAAGAACGCGAGATCGTCCGCGCGCGCGGGGCTCAACCCAAAATCTTCGATTGTGGTGATCTCCTCTTTGAGAGCGACCTGCAGTTCCTTTTCCTTAAACGCCTGCTCGCCGCGAAATTCGATGATGCTGGTCCGCTTGGCGCGTTTTTCCTGCTCCTTCACGACTGCTCGCCGCGCCTTCTGTTGATCTTCCGGTCGCACTACATCAACTGCGCTCTGCGCTGCGACTTCAAAAGCCAGGGCCACACTGCCGAGGGAGAAAAGGATCCCGTATCGCATGTCAGCGAAAACGAATCAGATATTTTAGCTTCCCTCGAAAATCCCCATGAACTCCGACGTCACCAGTAAGCACAAGCTGGTCCGTGATCTTGAACCGCACGGTTGCTTGCTGTTGACCAGTGCGCGGATCGATCGTTCCCAAATCCAGATCCAGCCGATTGAAAACCGTGTTGCTATCGGTTGGCTCACCTTTTTTGGCGATTTTGCGATAGAGCTGTTGCACCAACAGCATGGCCGCCCGCCCGGCAAGAACGTTTCCAGTCGAGAGTTCCTGTCGCGTCGCTCCGGTAGCGATCAACGAGATGATTTCCTCCTGCGGCAACGGCGGTTCACTGGTAAAAATCGCCTGTGGTGAAAGCAGAGTTCCGTAAACATAAACGCGAACGGTGTAATCGCGGATCACCGACGTGCCTTGTAAATCGATTGTCGGATTCGTCGAATCGTTCGGACTGAACGTAAGCGACCCGCGGGAAACGTCGAGCCGGCTAAAAGGCAATGTCGCTTCGACACCTTCCATGTGCACCACACCCTGTAGACCCGGCTTAAGGCCCGTCCCCATCAATTTCAGATCAGTCGTCGCTTCGCCGGTGGCCAGATTCCCACGAATCAGCACCGGATCTTTGGTTTTGATGGTGACATCAAATTTCCAGTCGCGGAACGGCGGGGCCGGCAGAGAAAAAAATTCAGGACGTTCGGAAGGTGGCTGCGGCGCCGGTCTCCCCGGCAGGCCGATGGGAAGAAGATCAATGTTCTTCAGAAATCGCGTGTTTGTCAGTGCGACTTTGCCGCTGACTGTCGCCGCCGTAAATGGTCCCGTTATTCTGACATCCGCGTCGGCGCGCGCGGTGAGTGTATCATTTCGTGCAACCAGCACGCTTTGAGCTCTGATTTGCAAATCGAGAGTCGGTTCGGTCAGTTTAACGAATGTAACTCGGCCGCTCATAGTAAACGGCCCACCAGCCAAATCGCCTCCAAAGCGATCGAGAGTGAGCGCATTGTCCCTGAAAGTGAACCGCATATTAAAACCTCTCAGCGCGGGAAGAGTTGCGTTGGTGAAACGGGCGACGTTCACCGTCATGTCCCCTGCTCCGCTGAAGACCGGATGACCAAACGTTCCGCTCACATCAACATCTAGTCCGAGGTCGCCATCCAACTGCTGGAGGTCCGGAACGAATTGACGAACAAAATTCACCGAGCTGCGCGGCAGCCGAGCCTTGGCGGTGATCGGCGTGTCGTCGGCAAATCCTCGAGCCTGGATAATTTTCGGTAGGTCGAACGGCATGTTGGCTGTTATTTCCAACGGCTGAATCCGCGGCTGTTGCAGCTTGCCTGAAGCGGTCAGCCGATTCTGCGCGGTCTGCGCGCTTAGTTCAAACGTCGCCGGTTCCATTTTCGGCCAGAGTTCATTCCGCAAATCGCGCACCTGCAAGTCGAGCCGCGTTTTCAGATCTGCGATTGTTCCGTCACCGTCGAGCCTCGCATTCACGACGCCGGAGATTGTCGATTTGATTCCGAGATCTTGCGCTAGCCGTTTTAAGTCAAGATTCTCAGACTGCGCTATCACCGATACTTTGCCGGAAGACGGAATCACTGCGGATTTTGTCCCGAGATTTCGCCACACAAACGGAATTGAGACATAGCCGTACGCGTAATTCGCGCGTTGTTGCGGTTGGGCGCGTTCTGCGAGCGCACCGCTGCGGCCGGACCGCTGCGGTTGCGGGACGGCAATCTGGTTCAGCTGGATCTTGTCTATCTCCAGCATGTCATCCTTCGTCCGAGCGATCGCATTGAAATCCATGTTGTTCGTCGCGAAAAAAATTATCGGAACATCAAGACCCTCCGGCGAGTACGACGCGTCGATGTTCGCCTGGAATCCTAGCAAATTTCCGTAGCGCGCTTTTTCCAGAACAAGCTTGAGATTGCCTGAATTCTTCCAAGGAGCGGCGACTTGGGCAGCCGCCGATTTCGTTGACGGCTGGGAAGCCGTCACTCCCTGACCGCTGCCCTCCCAATCTAATTTCAACGAGCCCGCCAGTTGGCTCTGGTTGCCGAACGCGCGCAAAAGCGGCTCCAACGCGGCCAGATTCGACACGCTCGCGGACGCCTTGCCGTTGTAATGCTGAGGTGGCTGCAAGTTGAATGTCCCAGTTGCGTTGACGTAATCGGTGTTGTTCAGAGTTGCGCTGCACTCATCGAGATGGACCACATTGTTTGCGATCGACGACTGGGCGCTCAGCCGTTGCACAACCAGGTCTCGCATTTTCAAATTCGATCCTGAGAGTGATACCCGCCCCTCGACGATTCCTTGTTTGCGCTCGATGTGGCCCGTCATTTGCAACGGACCGCTGATTTTGTTCGGAGAATCGGCCACCCAAAAATCGCCGATCTCGGGAGCGTTCAACGCAATATCCAATTGCACTGGTTGGGAAGCCGCATTGCCAAAGTTCTCCGGGAGTTGGTAACGGCCGCGAATGCTTAGCTCGTTTTGATTGCGCCGCAGGGTAACCGCATCGAGTCCGAGTATGTCATCGGTTCCGTTTATCGATCCGTTCACTGAATCGACCATGTAATCGCGATACCGTATGCCGGTCAGGGTGAACTCCATTGCTGTGCGAAGATCTGCGAACCAGGGTCTCTTGGTATCGGCGGGCGCTACCTTCTTGGACGCGCGCAAAGTGGCGTTCAGGTTGTCAATGATTCCATCTGAAAACCCAACCGCGTCGCCTGTGACGCCGAGCGTTGCCTGCACATTTGCATCAACGATGTCGATTTTGCCGTTGAACTGAACTGAGCCGGTCAACCCAACAGGGACTCCCGCTGTCAGTTTCTCCAGATCAGGCGCCTTGCCGGCGATTTGTAGACTCGCTGGTGTCCGGCCAAACTCTTCGAATGTTGCCGGCAAATCGATTGTCCCGTTCAGATGAAATTCATTCTGATTCTGAACAATATCGGCGGACTGTAACGTCGCTCTCCCCTGCCCGGCGGAAACTTCAACAGCGCCCCTCTCAAAATTCATCGCAGGCACATGCGCATCGCTGACCTGCAATGACATCGTGCCGCTCCACGTACGCGGCGAGTCGATCGCGCCTGTGCCAACCAGAGCAAGCCGCTCAATTTCGCCGGAAAAATAATTCTCCGGAAGCAAAAGGAACTTGTTCAGCGAGTCGGCCGCAATTTTTTCTGCAGACACGTTAACCATCGCGTTCAGAGAAGACCCAGCTTCATTCAATTCAGCCGAGACAGACAACTGGCCGCCGCCAACGGCGGCATCGAGCTTAAGGGCGAGAGCTTTCGAATCGATGCGCGACGCATCGATGTTCAGAAGCCGGATCTGTTCCTGATCGCTGAGAGCCAGATCGCGCAGAATGAAGTTCTTGTTCGTGTAGGAAGTCTGGCCGGAAATGCCGGACCAACTGTCGCCTGGCGGTAGTTGCAGTCTTCCGATTCGCAGCTCGCCCGGAGCACGCGGATTTAGATCAAGATCGGCATGTTCAATAACAAAATCGTTCGGGCTCTCTCTAATAATGAGCGTCGCATCTGCCAGCCGAATCCGCTCGGGAAACGCGTGAGGCAGTGTTTGTTTTTTCTTCGGGCGCGGCTTGCGCGGTGGTGCTCGTGCCGGACTTAGCACCACCTGTGCGCCGCGCGCCTCAACGTTTTGCAAAAGATGCGAAGCCCCATGGCGCGCGAATCCAAGCAAGCTGTAGTCGACATACAACGAATCCACGTCGACGGACTCGATCGCTGATGGCCCGGTCGGCACCACGTGAAGATTTCGAACCGTCAAATAGCCAAACGGATTGCCTTCGAGACGGAAATCCATCTTTAAGTTCTCTTTCGTAGCATAGCGAACCGCGAAGTGCCGGACGGTGGCCAACAAAATTGGCCGATGAAAAATGATCAGGAGCCCCACGCATACCGCGAGGGCAATCATCACCCGGCGCCAGGTGTGCCGGTGACGCCGGCCCTTTGACTGATCGTCATCGGTCACGGAGCGATCTTATTGCCGCTCCGCCCTAGAGGAAAGGGCAAATGGGGCGTAGCCGCTGCGTGGCTTAGACACTCCGGCATTGCGTATTACCAGCTCTCGCGTGACGCTTCTGCCGATATTTGTAGGGCGTCTGTGTCAGACGCCAACCGTAAAGCGTCGTTTCACAGAATGGAGCCGGCGGGCGCCGAGCGACATAGACGGGTAGGCCGAAGGGGGAGCTCGTTGGCGCGAGCGAATCAAACGCCCTACAATTTGCAAGCGATGAACCCCGACAAGCTTTTTGATTATCTCGAAGGTCGATTGTCACCGAAAGAACGCGCTGCCTTGGAGGAGCAATTGATGTCGGACGAGCAATTGCAACGCGAATTCGCTGTGGCGCGACAGATTCATTCCGGAATGCGCGGCGAATCTCGCGAGGTTGTATTACCCGCGCCACCCGACGTTCCAGAGCAGGGCCGCAAAATGGCGATCCGCATAGGCGTCGCATTCATGGTTCTCATGTTTGTAAACGTCGGTATCGGTCTTTATTTCATCTTCTGGCACGAAAGTAAAAATCCGAACCGCCCTCTGCTTGAGGCCCAGATGCGGGAGCAGATCGCTAAATCGATTGAGCGCGCCGCGTCGCTCACGCCGGCGCCAAATGCCTTGGGTGTAACCGAAATCACAATCCCAGCCGAAACCGGGAAACTTGACGCCGTCGCAGATAAAGTTGTTGCAATTGTTTCCGAGCTTGGAGGATCTGCTACGAAAGGCGTTCCGGACGCGGGCCGCCTCAGCGTACTTGTCGATCTCCCAGCAAATCGGGAGTCTGAATTTCGCGCTGCAATTGCGGCGACCGGCAGCAACGCGCCGGGGTCGACGCCCCTGGCTACAGCGACCGCGCCAGCTATCGCAGAGAAAAAGAGCTTCGTTGTGCAGATCGTGGAGGCGACGGCAAGGTAGCGCATGCGTCCCGCTTGCGATGTTCCCTACGCAAGCCAGAGGCTCGCGCTACACTATCCCTCATGATTGCGGTGACGTTCGCTTTGCCGGCCGAGAGCTCGGAATTCTTGCACCGGCTCGGAAATAAATCTCGCGTTGATCGAAATGGCATCAACATCGTTCGCGGCACGATTGACCATCGTTCAATCGAAGTGATTCACACGGGTGTTGGTGAAAACATTTGCAGGGAACGCATCGGGAAGTTTCTCGAAAATCGGCAGTTCGATTTTTTGATCAGCGCTGGATTTGCAGGGTCACTCAACCATGAACTGCAGCTGAACGACCTTTTGGTTGCGAAGAATTTTTTGACACTGAATCCAAAACAGGCGCAGTCATCACTTTCAAACGTATCGACTCATGTCGCCAATATGTTGACGGTGCCCGCACCGATCGATTCCAGCGAGGAGCGAGAAAGAATAGCGCGCGAATCGGGAGCCTCTGCGGTCGACATGGAAACAGAATTCATTGCGCGTGCGTGCGCGGCCCACGGCATTCCGCTGCTGGCGCTGCGCGTCATCACAGACACGCAAACCCAACCATTTCCTGCTCCGCCGAGCGTCTTGTTTGACATCCAACGGCAGCGAACCGACATGGTCAGGCTCGCCAAGTTTTTCCTCGCCCATCCGACACGCCTTCCGGGTCTGGTTCAGTTCGCGAGGAGAATTTCGCGTGCAAAAAAAATTCTTGGTCGTGCACTGGCTACGATTGTGCGCGAGTTGTAGCCGGGGGCGGTGACCCGGCGGCCGCGGTCGGCGCCCGCGGCTACAGTGGCGTTTCGACCACAGCAACGCACCTATACTTCCGCCGGCTCGATGTGGACGAGCACATCCGCGATGCGGGAGTCGCTTTGTTGGATCGCCGCCTTGACTCGATGCGCGATCTCGTGGCCTTCATGGACAGAAATGTTTCCGTCCACGCCGACGTGTAGATCGACGTAATAATCCAAGCCCATCTTGCGCGCGTGGCATTTCTCCACCTCAACAACACCAGAAACCGAGTTGGCGACGGCGAGAATCGATTTGACGATTTTGCCAGCAGGCGCCGTGTCCATGATCTCATGGAATGCCGGGAGTAAAAGCCTGATCCCGTTTGCGCCGATAACCGCGCAGGCGAACAGTGCTGCCCAGTCATCCGCGCTATACCAGGCTTCGCCACCGAGAAGTGCAACCGAGATTCCAACAAACGCGGCGGTAGAAGTCAGCGCATCACTTCGGTGATGCCACGCATCTGTTTTTACCGCGGTGCTCTCGGTCTGTCGGCCGAGGC
This sequence comes from uncultured Verrucomicrobiae bacterium, assembly GCA_963803285.1. Classification (GTDB taxonomy): domain Bacteria; phylum Verrucomicrobiota; class Verrucomicrobiia; order Chthoniobacterales; family UBA10450; genus Udaeobacter. Next base: position 44,159 of record CAWDMG010000011.1, read on the forward strand.
GATTGACGTACCGAAAGAGGATTTCCTTAACGACGATAACTACAATGAGAATGGCGAGCGTGAACGGTGCAGGGCCGTGATGGGGCGTCAGAATTTCGCGAACGCTTTCGATGGCGAGGCCAGTCGCGGCTGCGAGCACGCCCAGTGCGACGGCGATCGCGGCGATTGGTTCGGCTTTGCCGTGACCGTACGGATGAGTTTCGTCCGGAGGCCTCGCCGCCACGGTTAATCCGCCCCAAATTACGACCGAGCCACCTATATCCAATGCAGACTCAATTCCATCGGCGATCAGCACGTAAGCGTGGCCGATAACGCCGGCCACAATTTTGACCGAGGCAAGCACGACATTGATGAGCAGGCCAAGCAGCGCAACACGCGCGCCGGTTTGCAGAATCTTCTTAGAGGCATGAGCTTGCGCTGCCATTGATGAGCAGAAATATAAGCGCTGCGGTTTACGAAACGCACGGAAATCCGACGGATGTATTGCACGTCGAGACCCGTCCGTGGCCGACGCCAGCTGCAGACGAAGCGGTGGTGAAAATGTCCGCCGCGCCGATCAATCCGGCGGATTTGAATCAGATCGAAGGAAAGTATCCGGTGCGCCCGGAACTCCCTGCAACGCCGGGATTCGAAGGCGCGGGCCTCATTGTTGAGTTGGGCGCGAACGTGAAGGGCCTAACGAGCGGCGCGCTCGTAATCCTGCCGCATAACGTCGGCACATGGCGGGATGCGGTCGCGGTGAAAGCCGAAGATCTGGTCGTTGTGCCTGAGGGAATCGAACCTGTTCAGGCGGCAATGTTAAAAATCAATCCGCTGACCGCCTGGCGGTTGCTGCATGATTACGTCGATTTGCAAAAAGGCGATTGGCTGATTCAAAACGCAGCGAATTCCGCGGCAGGCCGCGACGTGTTTAAAATCGCCCACGAGCTCGGTTTCAAAACCGTGAACGTGGTTCGCCGCGCCGAATTAGTTGATGAATTGCGTGCAGAAGGCGGCGACGTCGTGCTGGTCGATGGCGACAATCTTCGCGAAGAAGTGAAGAGCGCTACCGGCGGCGCGTCCATCCGTCTCGGCCTAAACTCCGTCGGCGGCGACAGCGCGCTGCGACTGGCAAACTGTCTCGCTCCTGGCGGCACGCTGGTGAGCTTTGGGGCGATGAGCTTGCAGCCGCTGAAAATTCCAACCGGTCTTCTCATTTTCAAAGACCTGCGGTTTCGCGGCATCTGGATCAACAAATGGTACGACAACGCCACTCCGTCTGACCGCATGGAAACGTTTCGACCGCTTTTCGATATGGCCAGGCGTGGTCTGCTCAAAACGAAAGTCGAAAAAGCTTATCTACTTCGCGAAGTCAAAGCCGCAGTCGCACATGCCGCGCAAGGCAAACGCAGCGGAAAAATCGTTTTTGAATTCGAGTAAAATTGTAAAGCTGGTGCTTTACAGCTCTGAAGTTTTTAGCGCGCTAAGGGCGCAGCGTTCATCGAAAGCCTGGGGCAGCGCCCCAGGTCTGTGGGAATGCGAAAATGACAAGCGCTGAAGGCGCGATTCACCGCCAGATCACGTCCCGGATGAGGACTGAATCGCGCTTTCAGCACTTGTTTATATGCGATTGAATTCCTGGGGCGATGCCCCAGGCTGAAATAATATCGCGCCTTTGGCGCTAAACGAAGAGCCCTTGTCGCCGAGATGATTTTACAGTTTGCGGGAATAGTTATCGGTAAGTAGCCTTGGGAATGTTGCGATCAGGTTGGGCTCGCACGGTTTGTTTCATCGCGCTTGTCAGTACTTTGTTCGTCCTGCGCAACACCCACTCCGCGACTGCTCCCGAACCGGGAGATTTGCGCGGCGTCGGAAAAATCACGTTCCCGATAACGTGCGCACCTGACGTCCAATCTGATTTCGCTCGTGGCGTGGCGTTGCTTCATTCGTTTTTCTATGAAGAGGCGCGACGCGTTTTTACTTCGATGGCCGAGCGCGACCCGAAGTGCGCAATGGCCCAATGGGGAATCGCCATGACCTGGTGGCATCCAATCTGGACGCCGCCTACTCCCGACGAAATGCGCGCGGGCAAAGCTGCCATCGAAAAGGCGATGTCGATGAACGCCGGCTCGGATCGCGAGCGTGGATTCATCACCGCGCTGAACACTTATTACAATACGGCGGACAGTGCGAGCGCGGCTCCGGTCGGACAATCATGTCACGGGCCCGTGGGGCCGCGGGATCGGGTCGTCGCTTATGAAAAAGCTATGCGCCAACTCCGCGACAAGTATCCGGACGATTTCGAAGTGCAAACCTTCTATGCGTTCGCGGTGCTGGCTACTGGTTACGCCACGCCTAACGACACGAGCTTATCAAAGCAGCTTGAGGCGGCGGGCATCCTGGAAAAACTGTGGAAACAAAACGCGAACCATCCCGGAGTCGTTCATTACCTGATCCATTCGTATGATTATCCTCAGTTCGCTCAACGCGGCCTGACCGCAGCCCAGAGGTATGACACTATCGCGCCATGGGTGCCACACGCGCTTCATATGCCGTCGCACATCTTTACGCGTCTGGGGATGTGGGATGAATCGATCGCCGCGAATCGCGCCTCTGCCGAAGCGTCTCGCGCTTACTCCGCCATGCGTCATCGCGACACCACCGAAGCCGAAGAATTACACGCGCTCGATTACATGGCCTACTCATATTTGCAGGAAGCTCAGGACGCGGAGGCGAAAAAGATTGTCGACATCGCCGCGAAAGTGAAGAAGACGAATCCGGAGCTGGAATTCAGCGCGGCCTACGCGTTGGCCGCAATTCCAACACGTTATGCATTCGAGCGGAATGATTGGGCGGCGGCGGCAAACTTGTCCATTCCCAACCTGCCACACTGGTCTTCGTTCCCCTTCATGGAAGCTCTCATCGAATATGGTCACGCGCTCGGACGCGCGCACACCGGCGACGTCGATGGCGCGCGAAAAGCGATCGTACGAATGCAGCAATTACGCGACGCGACGAAAGAGCCAAAGTTCGATTATTTCAAAAGTCATCTCGAGCTGCAGATGCAAGCAGCGCTGGCGTGGGTGACTGCAGCTGAAGGCAAAAAGAACGACGCAATAGCCATGCTGCGGCGGGCCGCGGATTCCGAAGACATACTCGGCAAGCATCCCGTTTCGCCCGGAGCGTTCGTGCCGATTCGCGAACAACTCGGCACTCTGCTGCTGGAAATGGGACAACCAACGGAAGCACAGCGAGAATTTGAGGCCGCGCTCAAGATCTATCCCGGACGATTCAAAGGTTTGTATGGAGCGGCGCAAGCTGCCGAACAGGCCGGCGACAATGAGGATGCAACCCGGTACTACACCAAGCTGGCCGCACAAACGTCAAAAGCCGGCGGCTCGCGAGATGAATTGAATCACGTTCGCGAATTCCTTTCCGCTCGAGCTAAAGCAGCGGACTCGAAGGGCGTGGTCAGCGCTCGCGAGTAGAAAATCTCTCTGCGTACCTAACGCAAAATTAATCTTTGAATTCAGCGGTTAACCGGCCGCGCATAGCAGGTGCAACACGAACACGCTAGTCGCACAGCACTGCTTATTGCCGCCAGTCTGATTCTTTTGCATCACGACCCAAAACGCTCGCGGCTCATATCGAAGACCGCGGTGGATTTATGCGCCCACGTCCTTGAGGACCATTCGACGCAGACGCGTCTGTTCCTGAAAATTATTCAGCAGACCTGGTTTCGGCCGATCGCGAAGTTGGTCGAGCGCATCACGATTCCAGGAATTTTGCTGCATTACGCCCTACGAAAGAAATGTATCAGAGAGCTGGTACGCTCAGCACTTGCCAAGGGAGTTGCCCAAGTCGTTATACTCGGCGCGGGTTTCGATCCACTCACTTCCGAGTTGCAGCGGGAGTTTCCAACGGCGGTGTTTTGGGAGATCGATCATCCGGCTACGCAGCGTCACAAAGTGCGCGCCTGTTCCGAAATCGGAATTGAACGAGTGCATTTCATCGCAGTTGATTTGAGTGCCGCCGATCTCGAAAGAGAAGCGCTGATCAAAAGCGACTTCGATCCGGCTAAACGCACATTCTGGATTGCCGAAGGTTTACTAATGTATTTCCCGGCAGACATCGTCTCCTCCTTGATGAAAACCTTGAGCACCCTAAGTGCTCAAGGGAGCGAGTTTGCATTTACGTTCATGGAAAAACAGGGCGATGGCCAACTTCTCTTCGATTCGCAAACCAAACTTGTTGACTTGTGGTTACGCAGACGCGGCGAGCCGTTCCTCTGGGGTACTACGCGAAGCGATCTAGCTGAGTTCATACGGCCGTGGCGCGTGATTGAATTTTTCGATCACAACGATCTGCGAGAGATGGAATCGGATCTCAGTGGTCAAATCATCGCAAAAGGCGAGGTAATTTGTCTGGCTGTAATCTAACTGGCGCAGTTAAACTTCGGCGATGCTGACGCGCCGTGAATTCATACGCACAGCGGCGCTTTTTGCGCTGGCGCCGCACGCGTTCGCGGAACAAGAGATTTGGGTTAATGACGTCCATTCGCAATTCAATCGCACTAGGGTTCGCGAACTTTTAAGACCGCACACCAGAGACGAACTTGCTGAGATTGTTCGTTCCGCGTCGCGAAAGGGCTTGCCGATTGCTGTTTCGGGATACCGGCATTCGATGGGCGGCCAGCAATTCGCCACGGATGGCATTTGCATCGATACGCGCGAGTTGGAGCGCGTGATTTCGTTCGATCGTGAACGCGGTTTGCTCGAAGCAGAATCCGGTATCCGATGGCCGAAATTGATTCGCGCGTATCTGGATGCTGAAGCAGGCCAGACAAAGCAATGGGGCATCGCACAAAAACAAACCGGCGCAGACACATTCACGCTCGGTGGAAGTCTTTCCTCCAACGTGCACGGCCGTGGACTGCGGATGAAGCCGCTCATCTCCAACATCGAATCATTCACCATGATCACCGCCGATGGAAAACCGATTCGGTGCTCGCGGGAAGAAAATAGCGAGTTGTTCCGACTTGCCATCGGTGGCTACGGGATTTTTGGGTTGATAGACACCGTAACGCTTCGGCTCGTACCGCGGCAAAAATTACGGCGCGTAGTCGAAATAATTCGCGCAAACGATTTGCCTAAACGCTTTGAAGAACGCATCGCGCAAAACTTTCTCTACGGCGATTTTCAATTTTCAGTGGATGAGAAATCGCCGGACTTCCTTCAACGCGGAGTGTTTTCCTGCTACGAACCAATCAGCGAAAACGAACCGATTGTCGCTAAAAAGGTATTACGCGATGACGACTGGCTGGACCTTCTGCGCCTTGCTTACACCGATCGGGAAAAGGCTTTCAAGCGCTATCGCGATTACTATTTGTCGACAAACGGGCAGACCTACTGGTCGGATACAAGCCAACTCAGCGCCTATCTGCCAAATTACGCACTGAAGATTCGGGAGCTAATCGGGGGCGAGGAATCGAGTCTTATCATTACCGAAATCTATGTTCCGCGCCAGGACCTTCCTGATTTTCTAGCGCAGGCAGCAAATTTGTTGCGCTCGAATCGCACAACCGTCATCTACGGCACCGTTCGGTTGGTCGAAAAAGATGATGAGAGCTTTCTTGCATGGGCCAAAGAATCCTATGCCTGTGTCATTTTCAATTTGCTCACGCTCCATACACCGAGTGGCATCGAAGCCTCGGCGCGGTCGTTTCGCGGACTCATTGATCTCGCGATCGCGCGCGGCGGAAGTTATTATCTGACCTACCATAAATTTGCGAAGCCAGAGCAGGTCATCGCGTGCTATCCGCAATTTAAAGAATTTCTGAATTTGAAAAAAAAATACGATCCGAGTGAGCGGTTTCAAAGTGATTGGTATCGCTATTATCGGAAGCTTTTCGCAATTTGACACGTGATAGTAACTCATGCTTCCAGCTTGACCGGTCGCGCAGGCTTCCCAGCCTGCAGTTTCCACAACCAGGCAGGGATGCTTGGTCGACGCGGACAGGCAGGATGCCTGTGTTACGTCGCGTGCATATGTCGCCGTTTGCCATCATTGCGTTGGTTCTGATTCTCGCACGCGCCATTGCCGAGTTGTGGCTGGGCCGACTCAATCAACGGCACGTGCGAGTACACGCGATTGGGGTGCCGCCTGCGTTTCGCGAAATGGTTGATGAACCGACCTATCGTCGCTCGGTCGACTACACCCTGGCCAAAAGCCGATTTGGAGAGGTCGTGACGTTGTTTGATGTCGTGCTCCTCATCGGCCTGTTATTCAGCGGTGTGTTTTCGTGGGCTTTTGGAAGCTTCACGGCAGCTTTCGGCACGTCCGTTTTGGCAATGGTCGGTTTTCTTTTCGCTACAGGCGTTGCATTAAGCATCGTCAGTTTGCCATTCGCGTGGTACGCGCAGTTCAAACTCGAAGATCAATTTGGTTTCAACACGACTACCGTGAAGACGTGGGTGCTCGATCGTCTGAAAGGTTTTTTGCTCGCATTGTTGCTCGGGTTTCCATTGCTTGCGCTGGTGTTGAAGCTGATTGAGTGGGCTGGCCCAAACTGGTGGATTTGGGCAGCGACAGTCGTGATTGCGTTTCAATTACTCTTAATGCTCATTGCGCCTGCGGTGATCATGCCGCTCTTCAACAAGTTCACGCCGCTACCCGAGGGCTCCACCTTGCGCGAACGCCTCTTTGCGCTGGCGCGGCGCACCGATTTTCCAACCCGCAGCATCGAAGTAATGGACGGCAGTAAACGGTCGCGTCATTCCAACGCCTTTTTCACCGGGTTCGGACGTTTTCGCAAAATTGTTCTTTTCGACACACTCGTAGCCGAGCTTGCCGAGCCGGAACTGGAATCTGTGCTTGCGCATGAAATCGGGCATTACAAGAAGCGTCACGTCGTGAAGTTACTCGGCGTTTCGATCTTCGGTGTGTTTATTGGCTTCGCTGTGGTCGCCTGGCTGGCGCGTCAGGAGTGGTTTTATCGCGCATTCGGTTTCGAGTATCACACGGGTTTTGCCGCAGCGAACGTTGTGCCGGCGATGCTACTGTTTGCGCTGCTGGCAGGGACGATCAGTTTTTGGTTTTCGCCGCTGGTTCACATCTGGTCGCGCCGTTTCGAGTACGAGGCTGATGCCTTCGCTCGCGCCACCATGGGCGACGCGCAACCGCTCATTCAAGCACTGCGCAAACTAACCGAAAAAAACCTGAGCAACCTGACCCCTCACCCGCTTTACAGCGGTTTCTATTACTCACATCCCACCCTGCTTGAACGGGAACACGCGCTGCAGGCAGAGTCTGCGCAACCATGCACTTAGTGCTTCTGAAAGCGAACGTCGCTTGTTTCGTTGTCATGTTGAGCGAGAGCGAAACATCTCTGATTATTTCCGTAGCAGGGTATGGACCGAATGATCAGAGATTCTTCGCTTCGCTCAGAATGACAGCTTTCACGGTATGTCGAGAATGATCGTAGTTGGCGCGGGGATTAACGGCGTTACTGCCGCGATCGAACTTAAGAAACGCGGTCACGAAGTGGTGCTGGTCGATCCGGGGCCCCTGCCGCATCCGTTGGCGGCGTCCACCGACATCAGTAAGGCCGTGCGGGCTGCATACGGCGCTGATGAGGATTACACCGTCCTTGCCGAACGTTCGATCAAACTCTGGCGCCAATGGAATGAAGAATTCGGCACAAAGCTGTATCACGAAGTCGGCGTGATGTTCGTTTGCCGCCGGAAAATGGAGCCGGACGATTTTGAACATGCAAGCTTGAAACTCCTTGAAAAACGCGGGCTCAAAGTGGCGCGCATGAACAGGCCGGAATTGTGGGAACGTTTTCCGGCATGGAATCGGGAGCATTATCGAGATGGCGTTCTTGAGATCGAGGCAGGTTATGCGGAGAGCGGCCGGGCGGTTGCCATGTTGATTGAGCGCGCGAAATCTGCCGGCGTCGAATTACGCGAACGCGTGATGTTTTCGCAACTGGACGAACGAGGGAATCGCGTGCGCGGCATCGTGCTCGATGATGGAAAGCCAATCGCCGCGGATTTCGTCGTCATGGCGGTTGGCGCGTGGACGCCATACCTGCTGCCGTTTACCAGGAAGTTTTTCCGCGCGACCGGGCAGCCAGTGTTTCACTTGCAGCCTTCAAAGCCTGAGCTGTTTGCACCGGAGCGTTTTCCGGTTTTCGGCGCAGACATTACAACAACCGGCTACTACGGATTTCCGATCAATCGGGACGGCGTGGTGAAGATTGCTAATCACGGTCCCGGACGCGAGATGTCACCCGACTCCGCCGAGCGCGTAGTGACTGCCGAGGACGAAAAGAACTTGCGCGAATTTCTGGCCTCAACCTTCCCCTCGCTTACCGACGCGCCGATTGTCTACACGCGTGTGTGCATGTACTGCGACGCGCACGATGGACATTTTTGGATTGCGCGCGATCCAGAGCGCGAAGGATTAGTCATTGCTGCGGGTGACAGCGGCCACGGATTCAAATTTGCCCCGGCGCTCGGTGAGATCATTGCCGACGCCGTGGAAGGAAAAGATAATCCGCTGCTGGAAAAATTTCGATGGCGACCGGAAGTGCGCGCAGGAGCCGGCACAGATGCGGCGCGTTCGAAGGGAAAGCCTGAGTAGCCGTGCGAAAGCCCGACAGAACGGCTACAAAAAACTCGACGGCTAGGAAGCCGTCGTTCCTTGCGGTGCTGTTTTTTTGGGGCGCTTTAGCAGAGTGATCTGCTTGATGCGCGCAGAATCCGACGGGCTCCACGTCGCAACTTCCGGATCGTCTTTGAACGCGTTGTGGACGAGGCGCCGCTCGTAGGAATTCATCGGCTCGAGCTGAAGTGAACGCCCTGTGATGCGCACCCGCTCGGCCAGCTCACGCACCCGATGCACGATCTGATCCTCGCGCATGGACCGGTAATGTTCGCAATCGACGATAACTTTTTCGGCGTCCTTGTCTCTGGCTTGCAGTAAACGATTGAGCAAAAACTGAATGGCTTCGAGCGTCTCGCCGTTGCGTCCGATGAGCCGTCGGCTTTCCTCGGTGTAAAGCTGCAGGGTCGGGTTGCCACCTTCATTGGTGGTCTCCTCGATGTCCACTACGAAACCGAGGTACCCGAGCATTGTGTCCAGCAGATCTTTCGGCGTCATCATCGTTTGCGTTTTGCGGCGGGAGCAACTTTTTCGAGCGTCGGCATGGGTTGTCGTTTGTTCTGCCAAAATTGCAGGATACTGAAAAGATTTTGGGCGGTGTAATACAATGCCAGAGCCGCCGCAAAATTGTAGCAGAAAAATAGGAAGATCAGGGGCGTAAACATCATGATGCGGCGTTGCGTGGGATCGCCCGTCTTCGGTGTCATCGCCATGAGCCACACCTGCGTAGCCGCCATGAGCAGCGGGATGACGTTGATCGGGAAACCGAGCACCGGCAGATGTGCCACGGTATCGGGTTGGGACAGATCGTGCACCCAGAGAAACCTCGCGTTTCGCAATTCCACCGCCTGCGCGAGCATCTGGTACAGTCCGAAGAAAATCGGGATCTGAATGGCCATGGGCAGACACCCGCCTACGGGATTGATGCCGTACTGCTTATACAACTTCATCACCTCCTGGTTCATCCGTGTCGGATCATCTTTGTATTTTTCGCGCAACTCCTGCATCTTCGGCCCGAGCAACGCTGTCTTGCGCATTGTTTGATTCGCTTTGCTTTGGAGCGGCCAGAGCACCAGGCGCACCACAACGGTCAACACCAGAATGGCGACGCCGTAACTTTTGACGAAACCGTGAATGGTGTTGAGAAAATTGAGCAGAAATTGGCTGACGATTTTGAAAATACCGAAGTTCATGATCTCCGCTTCGTTGTGCTCGAGCTGAGCCAGCCGATGATAGATTTTCGGTCCCGTCCAGATCTGGAAGCGCGCGGTGTAAGTTTGGCCTGGCTGCACCTGAAACCCCGGCATGCGCATCGCGCCTTCGATGCCGACGGTGTTTTGCTCGGTTGAGACGTCAAACGAACGGCCCCAAATGCCGGTAGCCTTCGCGTTCAGCGGCGAGATGATCGTCGCGAAGAACTGATCTGTCACGGCTGTCCATTCTGCTCCGGCAAAATTCTCCTGGAAAACCGGCTGCGCCGAATGCGCACCGATACCGAGAAAACCGCCGCTACCCTGAAATGCACTCACGTTCCTGTCTCTGGCTTTACCATTGATGCACCAAACCAGTCGCGTGTAGTACGGATAGTCGTTCCGATGCATCGGTACCGCCGAACCGAGCGCGACGAAGTAGTCAGCCTTCGCGTACGGCTGTGCACCCGTGTTCTGAACATCCACGATTCAGCTCGAGAAGAAAATTGTCTTTCTTCTGGCTCGACTGCAGCAACGAAAATTTCTTTCGAATTGTGATTCCGTCAGGCATGGTGCGCTCGCATCGAATACTGCTGTCGGATTCACGCAATAACGTAAATTCCGAAAGAGCGGGCTTTGCGGGATCATCAATGATCGCGCCAATAGGCGTGTGCTTGGGGGAATTTAAGATCACGCGCTTAGCGTCTTCAGCGATGTGATTGAACATAAACGCCTCGGCGATGCCGCCGCCGCGATTGGTGAAGCGCAACTCGACATCTGAATTGCGCAACGTCTCGACCTTTTCCGCAAAGGTCGGAACTGACTCAGCGCCCTGTGGCGCAGCTTCCGGTGAGGCCAGCGGAGACGGCGAAGGTGAGGAGAGCGCCGGCGTCGCCGTTAGCGAAGTTTGCCCTGGCGTCGCAGTTACGGGAGTGGGTCTGGGCGCGATCTGTTTTGCCAGATACATTTCCCAAACGACGAGCCCAACCACGCAAAGAGCGACGACAATCCACGCTGTTCGATCCATAAATTCGGTTTTGCACGATCAGACGCAGCGACGGATCTCGTTCTGAGATCCGCCAGCCCAGCGCGGCGGCACCGGGTCGTACCCACATCCACCCCATGGTTGGCAGCGAGCGAGGCGCTTCAATCCCAGCCAGCTTCCATACCGAACGCCATGAGTCTCCACCGCTTCCAGAAAATATCTCGAACAGGTCGGGGTAAATCGGCAGCCGCAATCAGGACCGCAAAGCAGACAGAGCAACGGTGAAAGCGTGCACTGATAGAGGCGAATTATAAAGCGAACCATTCCAAGCATCAGAGCAGAATAGAAGCGCGCCTAGCGAGGCGCAACCATTCATCTTCCAACGCGCCATAGTTCACGGTCGCCGCTTCGTGTCTGGCAATAATCACGAACCAAACGCCTTCTCGCAGTTCGTGCTGGTGTCGGCGAACAATCTCACGCAAACGACGCCGAATGCGGTTGCGAACTACCGCACCGCCGATGCGCCCCGAAGTAACGAACCCTGCACGCCACGGACCGGAATTCTCCGCCGGCATCGCATTTAACATCAGAAGTCTGCCGCGTTGCGTGATGCCCTTCTGTTTCACACGCTCGTATTCTGAGCGATGCGTCAGGCGACGCGCTTTTGGGAAGGAGAATAAACCTGCCAGCGCCATCTTGATTGGCAATTCCTCTATCGCACGCCGCGCGATCTCAAGATGTCGCGCGTTAAAGCTCTTGCGAGCGGGTGCCTTCAATGCGCGACTTCAGTACAAAAGAAGTCTTCCACCGAAAATCGGGGGAAGACTTCTCAAACGGAAAGAATCCCGGCAATTTATGGCGCGGGCGACTCAGCAGGTGTTTCCTCTGTGCCAGCTGGCGATTCAGTGGTAGCAGCAGGAGCTTCGGTGGCGGCCGGAGTGGTCGCATCACTCGTTGCAGGCGCGGTGGTGGGAGCTGGGGTCGCCGCAGGAGTGATAGTTTCGGTTTTTTGTTCACAAGCCGCAAGAAGCGCGGCACCGGCCAGAATGCAGATGTATTTCTTCATAGTTAGAGATGCATATTGCTTTAACAGATCAATCGCAGCAAGGGTAGTTTTTTTGGACGCGTAGAATGTTGCTTAAAACACAAATGGCTCGCCATGAGCACTAAAACGGTGGCTCCCATTTCAAGCCATGCGCCTCGGCTACGGCCTTGCATGTGAGCCGGCCATCGCGCGTGTTGATCCCACCAATCAGCGCCGGCTGCTTCTTGCACGCGCCCTCAAGTCCGAAATCGGCCAGGAGCTCAACGTAACGATAGATGACGTTCGTAAGCGCTTGCGTCGCGGTGCGCGCGTACGCTGCCGGCATGTTTGCGACGCAATAATGCGTCACACCTTCCTCGACGTAAACGGGGTCGAGATGCGTCGTTGGTCGCGAGGTTTCGGCGCACCCCCCCTGGTCAATCGAAATGTCCACGAACACACTGCCACGCTTCATTTTTTGTAACATTGCGCGCGTAATCAGCTTCGGCGCTTTAGCTCCCGGCAAAAGCACGGCGCCGATGAGCAAATCGCAGTCGGGCATTAACTCGTCCAAATTTGCTTCGTTCGAATAAAGCGTGTGCAGGTTTTCTATTGCGATATCCAGAAATCGCAGCCGTTCGACATCGACGTCGAGAATTGTGGCATCGGCACCGAGGCCTTTAGCCATGCGCAGGGCATTCACGCCCGAAGTTCCGCCGCCGAGGATGACCACACTCCCGGGCAAAACGCCCGGAACGCCGCCCAGTAAAACCCCGCTGCCACCGTTGTATTTGGCGAGAAAATTGGCACCCATTACCACCGACATGCGACCGGCAATTTCGCTCATCGGTTCCAGCAGCGGCAAACGATGGTCCACCTGGATAGTCTCGTACGCCACGCCAGTCACACCTGATTTCAGTAAAGCCTCAGTGAGCGATTTACTTGCAGCAAGGTGTAGATACGTGAAAAGAATTTGGCCTCTGCGCAATAACGAAAACTCTGCTTTGAGAGGTTCCTTGACTTTCACAATCATGTCAGCGCGCGCAAAAACGTCTTTTGCCTCCTCCACAATTTCCGCGCCCGCTTTAACGTAGTCCTGATCGGGGTAGCCAGAACCGAGCCCAGCATTGCTTTCCACCAAAACGGAGTGCCCATGCCTGGTAAGCTGGTTCGTCCCAGACGGCAGCAATGCAACGCGCTGCTCTTGTTCCTTAATCTCCTTTGGGACACCGATGATCATGGGGCGAAGTGAGAGTGATTAGTGAGAAAAAGAGACTTGGGATCAAGCTAAATCACTTCGGACGTCTCACTTCTTAAGTTAGTTAAGCGAGGGATCATCTGGAGCGGCGGCGAGCATCTTATACCACGGTCCCAGCGTTCGCATAATGTCGAACCACAGATTTGGCAGGCGATCAAGTTTTAACAGCGATGGATTGGCATTCTGCACAACCCACGCTTTCTGCTTCACCTCGCTTTCGAGTTGACCGGCACCCCAGCCTGCGTAGCCAACAAAAGCGCAAACCGTAAGCAAATTTTTATGGCCCTGTGTATTGCTTCCTTCGTCGAACGCGATGTTCTGTTTGAGTTTCAGTCCTGCGCTCTTCTGCCATTCAAAGGCCGCAAACATCAGTTGGTTGTTTCCAACCGGACCGCCCAAAAATACCGGCACATCGGCGAGCCCCGCCGGCGGCGTACCCGAGACCAGTTCAGCCACCGGCCGGTCAAGCGGGCGATTGATTATCACGCCCAATGCTCCCTCGTTGGGCTCATGCTCGGAAACAAAAAGCACGGTGCGCCGAAAGTTCGGGTCGACCAAGTTCGGATGAGCGACCAGTAATGAACCGGCAAAATTGCGCGACACCCGTTCATCGCCCAAATCACGCATGCAAAACTAGAGACCGCTACGCGCGCTTGCGCAACTTTCGATCGCGCTGGCTTTTGACCCGGTGTTCAGTCTGTCGTGCCCTCATTTACTATGGAAATCGCAACGGCAGAACTGCGCGAAATTTTTTGAAAATTTTGTTGCCAGCGGACGAAACCTCGCTTACAGCGTTGAAAGTTTTCTACGATTGTTCTGGGGGGAACAGCCGCCCTTCACGCCTATCGGGCGTGGGGGGCGGTAATTTTTTGGGGACGAACGTTCAGCGCTTTCTTCTTGCTCGTGATCTGCTCCTGCTCGATTGCGTCTAAACACAAAGGGTTAACGCCGAACGTCCAATGTCGAAATCCGGAACCCCGCATCGCGTTTCTTGGCCATTCGCGTTGACGCTTGTGGCACTGATCATTGCAACGACGATTCTGGTCATCTTCTTGCGTTTGGAGAGTTGGCCGGCGCGCACAGCGCGGAAAAGCACGGCTGATCTGGAGAGGCTTGGCAAAAATCTCCGCGCTGCGTTCGTCGACATCGCACATTTGCAGCCACGGATCACGATCAATGACCGCGTTTACATGGAACAGACAATGCCGGTAAGCGAGCTGGTGGTCCTATCCCGTCGAATCGAAGTCGAACACGAATTGCTCCATACGTGGGTGGGCAGCTCCAAACGCGTGAAGCTGCATGGCACATTCATTGCCAAAGCCGGGTTCGATCTGCGGAAAGGCCTCTCGATCGATATTCGCCCGGATGGAATCATGGTGCAGCTGCCGCACGGGCAGATTTTGGGCGTTGAGCAGCAACAAATGGACGTGCTCGCATTCGAAAACGGGTTGTGGAACCGCATTTCCGGGCAGGATGTTGAAAGCGAATTGTCAGTGCTGCCCGAGTTGGCTTGGAAGAAAGCAGCAGAAAGCGAGCTGCCCGCTCAAGCCGAGGAAACTTTGCAGCAGCAACTCGAACAACGAATTCATACAGCGCAGCCGCTGCGTTTGGTCTTCAAAGATGAGAAGAAAAGTGAATAACGGTCAGTCAACTGTGATCAGTATCTAAGTGACACATGCAGGTGTAATTACCGGTTACCGCTTCTCCCTTCACTGATCACCTCTTCGTCTCACAGCGATGCCGTTTAAGAATCGAATCTTCCTCATTATCCTGGTGATCGTCCTCGTGGCGCTCGCCGCTGTCCTGCTTGCGCCAATTGCGGTCTCCAACGGGGTTCGCCTCTGGGTCTGGTGGTTCGCTCGCCAGGAGGGCTTCGTCGCCACCATCGAGAGAGTCGACGCGCCCTTTCTGCGTCCCATTGTCATTCGTCAGATTCGCCTTAAAAGCGTCCGTGACGACGCAGTTCGCGTTGACGTCACTGTGCTTGACGCGCGAGTTGTTTTGAATCTAAAGCACGTCTTTCTGCACCTGAGCGGCCGCGACATTCGAAATATCTCCGTTCGAGAATTTCACGCCGAGGTGCATCGCACGAATCCAAATGTGCGAGCACTAAGCGAACGTGGCTGGGCGACGCTCCATCGATTGCTGCCGGAAACCTTAAGTATCGCCAAGCTGGAAACGCGGGTCGAGACCGGTCCGAGTTTGATTTTGCTGCGAAACGCTTCGCTATCTGCAAGCGAGACGGAACCCGGCCAGTTCACCGCTGCCGAGCTCATGATTACCTCACCATGGGTACGCCAAACTTTTTCGCAGCTGCGCGGCGCAACTCACTGGGAAGGCAATCGCTTGACGCTCGCCGGCCTGACTTTGACTCATGGCCTCGACTTGCAGGCCGCGACGGTGGACCTTGCGCGGCTTGGGAACCGGCGAATGGGATTGCAGTTCGACGTCGATGCGTTCGGCGGGAAACTCCGAGCGAATATTTCGCATGAATGGCACTCGCCACATTTTAACTGGAAGATTGCGGGTGGCGCCGCCGACATTTCGCTGGCGCAGATTTCAGATGCGCTTGGTTTCACTGACCGTGTCAACGGCTTGCTCCACGCCAGCAACTTCACGTTTCGCGGCAACCTGGCCGAGCCGGACCGCGCAACCGCGTCGCTGTGGGGTGAATTAACCGGGCTCACCTGGCGCGATCGCACGGCAGAAGCGCTCATGCTCGGCGCCGCACTTTACAACCGGAAGATTGAGATCCAGCAACTTTACATCAGGCAAAAAAGCAACCAGTTCAACCTTAGCGGGGAAGCTGCATTACCCGCGACTTCATCCGAGTGGCTCCGGCCGGATTTTCGCGGAAACATTTCGGCATCGATTAATCAGCTCGGTGAATTCCTTGCTCTTTTCGGTGCAAACCCAGCTGATTTCGCAGGGGAAATCAGCATCCAGGGCTCGATGGATACCCACGCCCGCAACTTCGGCGGTAACCTCACGATCGAGGGCGCTTCGCTAACCTTTTTCACACACGACATCGACAGCTTCGGTGCAAAAGTGATTTTGAAACCGAGCGAGCTGGAGATCGAACGCTTCGATTTGGCTCGGAAGAACGATTCTCTCTCGGGTGAGGGCAAGATCGATCTTTCACCGGAGCACAAGTATTCAGGGACACTCGACGCCTGGACCGACGATCTACGCGATTACGTCTCGATCCTTCGCGGCTCATCGCGACAAAAGGCGGGCGCGATTCCGATAGAACTTCAAGCAACCATCGATTCGAGTCAGTGGGATACGCGCGGTGTGATTCACTTGCCCAAATCAAGCCCACTCAGTTTCACCGCGAATTTTCCGCTGCCCATTGGGGGCACTTGGAGCGCTTTTCAAATGTCGCCTCTCAAGGTTTCGCTGGATTTCCCAGCAATCTTCCTGGCGGCCGCTCCCCGGTTGTTCCATTCAAACATTCTGGAAGACGGTATCTTGAGCGGAAAAATCTCCCTCTCCGAAACGTTGGAGCATCCCCGCATCGTTGGTGAAGTGCAGCTCATAAACGGAAAGCTGGCCAGCAGCGACTCTTTCTTAAACGTCATTGGAGCCAGTACCCTGGCTATTTTTGATGGCAATCATGCTTCTTTGGAGTTTCTAAACCTCGGAACCAAAGATGTAGACCTTGCGCTTCGCGGAGAAATTGATTTCGAAAATACCAAACACGTTGTGGTTAGAATCGCCGGAGCGACACCCATTTTCGATCTAATGTCACGTCCCGTTGACTGCGTGAACAAGATTGAAATCGCGCCTGCGGCCCTGCCACTTGCTCCTGCCGCGAAAGAGTTGGAGTTTCGCGGCCCTCTTCTTCAATCCGGCTGGAGCGTCAGCTTGAAAGAAGAGATCAGCAGCCAGTTTTCCATTGTTTCGACCCCAGACAGTGCCGAGCGCATCTTTCCCCTTTGCTTTGGAACCGGCACGGAGGAAAAAACATTATTACTAGGCGCCGTCCCGCGTGGTGAAGTTGCTCCCAAGGTAAGTCCAAAAAAACCATAGAAGCCGCGATAGCTCAGCTACTGGTGTTGCTGGGTCACGAGCCAGCGGGAAAGTCTCTCAGTCAAATCCGGAGTAAGATCTACTCTAAACTCAGTGCCCGCATCGAGCCGCAACGAATTGCCGTTATCGCGATCAAACAGTAGTTGGACCGGATGACGTCCGGGTGCACTGACGAGAATGTTGCGGACCTGGCGCAACTCATCGCCCGTCGTCGCTGAAGAAAATCGCAGACGAATCGCGGATACTTTATCTTCGGATTTTTCGGTTCCGCCATTGGGTCTTCCCGCTGCCACCGGCTTAATTTCCACAGCCGTAGCACGAAGCATTTCGTCGCGTCTGTCCAATGTTGCCTTCAATTCAACAACGCGCCCGGGCACGAGAATATCCGAGACCTTCAGATAAACCTCGTTCCACACGACCACCTCCAGCATGTCCATCAGATCTTCGAGCCGCACAATCGCAAATGGCTTGCCCTCTTTCCTCGTAAACTTTTTTTCGACCTCCACGATCGCTCCAGCAATCTTAAACTGCGCGCGATCATCGAGTTCGCCTAACGAGGCAATCGGTCGGTAATTTTTGGCCGCAAAAACGTCTGCATACGCGTCGAGGGGATGACCGCTGACGTAGAATCCGAGAAGCTCCTTCTCGTACGAAAGTTTCTCGTGCTCGTTCCACGGTGTAATCGATTGCCGCCTCGCTGCTGTGGCAGCGTGCGTTTGCTCATCGAAGAGCGAAACCTGCCCAGCCACCCGATCACGTTGGAGAGCCGCCGAGGATGCAAGCGCATCTTCGATACAGGCGAAAAGTTCCCAGCGATCCCGTCCGGTGAAATCAAACGCGCCCGCCTTGATGAGGTTTTCCAACATCTTCCGATTAGCCACGCGCGAATCGAGCCGTGTACAAAAAATCATCGAGGGAACTGAACTTGCCGCGTTCGGTGCGCTCGCGAATGGCCATGGCCATCGCTGCTTCGCCGACATTTTTGATCGCGGCAAGGCCATAACGAATCGCCATGGTAGCGCGAGCGTCCTCGCTTGCGCCTTTTGACACCGCAAGCGAGACGCATGCGCTACTTTCCGGTGTGAACTTCAAACCGCTTTTGCTGATGTCCGGCGGAAGAATGGAAATCCCCATCCGCTTGCATTCACCTACAAAGACCGAAATTTTTTCGGTGTTATTGATTTCGTTGCTCAGCAAACCCGCCATGAATTCCACCGGATAATGCGCTTTGAGGAAGGCGGTTTGATAACTGATCACGCCATAGGCCGCGCTGTGACTTTTGTTGAATCCGTAACCGGCAAACTTTTCCAGTAAATCGAAAATGGCGTTCGCTTTTTTCTCTGCGATTTTATTCGTGCGTGCGCAGCCCTCGATGAAATTCCTGCGTTCTTTGGCCATCTTCTCCTTGTCCTTCTTGCCCATGGCGCGCCGGAGAAGATCGCCTTGCGCAAGCGAGTAGCCGGCAAGTTTGCTCGCAGCAGCCATTACCTGTTCCTGGTAAATCATCACGCCATAGGTGTCGGCGCAGATGTCCTCGAGCAGCGGATGTAAGTATTTGATCGGCGTGAGGCCTTTTTTCGCCTTCACATATTCCGGGATGAGTTCCATCGGGCCGGGCCGGTACAGCGCGATCAATGCGATGATGTCGTCGAGCTTTTTGACGTCGAACTGCTTCGAGAGACTGGTCATGCCGCCGGATTCCATCTGGAACAGGCCTATGGTTTCGCCACGGTTGTAGAGCGCGAAGGCAGCGGCATCATTCAGTGGAATATCTTTTAGCGAAAAGTTTGGGTCACGTTTGCGAATCAACGTCAGCGTATCCTCGATGACGGTTAGCGTTTTTAATCCGAGGAAATCCATCTTCAGAAGCCCCAGATCGTTGAGCGGTCCCATGGCGTACTGGCTGATCACGTCATTGCCTTTTACGTCGTGGCAAAGCGGGATGTAATCGGACAAATCCCGATCTGCGATGACCACACCTGCCGCGTGGACGCCAGCATTGCGCGACAAACCTTCGAGAAGTTTCGCGTGTTCAAACAGCTGCTGTGTCGGCGGCTCGGTGGCGATTGCCCGTTTCAGTTCCGCGTTCTTTCCCGCTGCTGATTCCAGCGTAATGTTCAGCTCGTTGGGAATCATTTTCGCGATGCGATCTGCGTCGCGGTAGCTCCATCCCAGCACCCGAGCGACGTCGCGCACGACGCTCTTTGCCTTGAGCTTGCCGAATGTAATGATCTGCGCGACGCGCCGTTCGCCGTATTTTTGCCTAACGTATTCGAGGACTTCGCCGCGGCGCGCTTCGCAGAAATCCACGTCAATATCCGGAGGCGAAACGCGATCAGGATTCAGAAACCGCTCGAAAATCAGGCCGAACTGAAGCGGGTCGATATCTGTGATGCCAAG
The DNA here is from genome assembly GCA_963803285.1 of uncultured Verrucomicrobiae bacterium. Taxonomy (GTDB): domain Bacteria; phylum Verrucomicrobiota; class Verrucomicrobiia; order Chthoniobacterales; family UBA10450; genus Udaeobacter. Next base: position 63,694 of record CAWDMG010000011.1, read on the forward strand.
GACAAACGCAACGATTGAGCCCGCAGCCGAGCCGCGTCCGGGACCAACCGGGATCCCTTTTTCCTTCGCGAAATGAATGAAATCCCAAACAATGAGGAGATAACTAACGAACCCTGTTTTTTCCAGGACACCAAGTTCGTACTCGAGTCGCCGGGTTAGTTCCGAATCGGCCGTTGCCCGTTCGCCGTAGCGCGCGCGCAAACCCTGGTAGCAAAGCTCGCGCAAATATCCTTCCCGCGTTTTGCCGGCCGGCACCGGGTACTCCGGATATTTCGAGCCCCCAAACTCAAGATCGAGATGGCACCGTTCGCCAACATGCAGTGTGTTCGCGATCGACTCGGGAAAATCGCGGAACACCTGCCGCATTTCGGCCGGCGATTTAAAATATAATTCCGGCAGATAACGCATCCGACTTTCGTCCTGCACCATTTTTCCGGTACCGATGCAAAGCATCACGTCGTGAGCTTCGTGATCGCTCCGGCGGAGAAAATGCACGTCATTCGCCGCGACCAGGCCAACGCCCAGGTCGCGAGCGATCGGCACCAACGCGATATTGCACATTTTTTGCTCCTCCATTCCGTGATCGTGCAATTCCACGAAAAAATTGTCTGCGCCTAGGATATCCCGATATTCGGCGGCGCTCTGTTTTGCTTTTTCGATGTTATTTGACTGAATCGCGCTGTTGATTTCGCCCGCAAGACAGCCGCTCAATCCGATCAAACCTTCCGAGCGCGCCGCCAACATCTCCTTGTCGATCCGGGGGGCGTAATGAAATCCATCCAGATGCCCTGCCGTCACCAGCTTCACGAGATTGCGGTAGCCAGTTTCGTTTTCGGCCAGCAACGTGAAGTGATACGCCGATTCCCGGCGCGATGGCGGCCGGTCCTTGTGCGACCCCGGCGCGACGTAAACCTCACAGCCGATGATCGGTTTCACCCCGGCGCGCTGCGCTTCCTGGTAGAATTCAATCGCGCCAAACAAATTGCCGTGATCGGTCATCGCCACAGCAGGCATCTCGAATTCCGCGGCTTTTTTCATCAGCTCCTTCATTCGGATACTTCCATCCAGCAGCGAATATTCGGTGTGCAGATGAAGGTGAACGAAAGAGTCGCGAGACATCAGGTTTGAGTATAAGCGCCAAAAAAAATCTTTGGCAAATTTGCCAAGCATGTTGGCGCGATTGAAGTCAGAAAAACGGGCCAGCTCATTCTTGCGACCGTTGTTTCCTCGCCTCTCCCTTTGCGCAAGGGAAGAGGATTGAGGTGAGGGGTTCGTGCCATTTACGCGCAGCCGCTCTGAATGAAACCCTCACCTCCCCTCTCCCTTCGCCAGGGAGAGGCGACCCAATTAAGAATCACCTACTCCTCTCGCATTTCAGTGCCCAAAAAAATTCGTGATTGCATTCGCGTCAGGCAATTGCTATGAGAGCGCGTGCTGCGGTTGGCTTTCGATTGCAAAGCGCCGCGCGATGCCAACGTTACTGCGACATGAAAAAACTGGAGGCCATCATTAAACCGTTCAAGCTCGAAGAGGTCAAAGAAGCGCTCGCAGAGCTAGGCATCGAAGGAATGACCGTCACCGAGGTCAAAGGTTTTGGGCGGCAAAAAGGGCACACCGAAATTTACCGGGGAAGCGAATATACGGTGGATTTTCTGCCGAAGGTGAAAGTGGAAGTCGTAATGGCGGACGACCTGATTGAGAAGGCGGTCAATGTCGTGGTTGCCGCAGCGAAGACTGGCAAGATCGGAGACGGGAAGGTATTCGTGCTCCCGGTCGAACACGCCGTGCGCATCCGCACCGAAGAGATCGGCGAAAAGGCTGTTTGATGCAGAAGTGGATAGTTGAGAGTTGATGGTTGAGGGAACTGTCAGACTCGCGAGCGCGACTATCATTTGCGAAAGGCGGCACCAGCGAATTTTTGAAAATCAGATGTTTTTACTTTCTCTCAGCTCTCAACTAACAACTATCAACTTCTGAATATGGCCAAAGACAAAACTCCATCCGACGTCAGTAAAATGATCAAAGACGGCAACGTGAAATTGATCGACTTCAAGTTCACGGATTTGCTCGGCACCTGGCAGCATTTCACCACCACGCTCACCGAATACAATGAGGAAATCTTCACCGATGGGCTCGGGTTTGATGGATCGAGCATCCGCGGCTGGCGCGTGATCAATGCCTCAGACATGCTTGTTATTCCGGACGCGACGACGGCGTGGATCGATGTCTTCAATGCCGAACCGACGCTGAGTTTAATCTGCACGATTGTCGACCCAATCACTCGGGAGCCATACGATCGAGATCCGCGCGGTGTGGCCGAGAAGGCAGAGGCTTACCTCAAATCGACCGGAATCGCAGACACGGCGTTCATTGGGCCCGAGGCAGAATTTTTCATTTTCGACGATGTGCGATTTGCCAATAGCGGCAATGCCTCGTCATACATTGTCGATAGCGTCGAAGGACATTGGAACAGCGCGCGCGAGGAATTTCCAAACCTCGGTTACAAGATTCGACCGAAGGAAGGGTATTTTCCTGTCTCGCCGATGGACACGTTGCAGGACATTCGCAACGAAATGTGTTTGGAGCTCGAGAAAGCAGGCGTGGCGATAGAGCGCCAACATCACGAGGTCGCCACTGCCGGCCAGGCAGAGATCGACATTCGTTACGCGCCGCTCAAGCGCATGGGCGACAACATGCAGTACTACAAATACATCCTGCGGAATGTCGCCAGACGGCACAACAGAACCGTGACCTTCATGCCGAAACCGATCTTCGGAGACAATGGCAGCGGCATGCACACTCACATTTCGCTTTGGAAAGACGAAAAGCCGCTCTTCGCCGGCAACGGCTACGCCGGGCTTAGTGACACCGCGCTCTTTTTCATTGGCGGAATTTTGAAACACGCGCCGGCACTCACATGCCTGACGAATCCAACCACCAACAGCTACAAGCGTCTCGTCCCCGGATTCGAAGCGCCTGTTAATCTCGCTTACTCCGCCCGCAATCGCTCCGCCGCAATTCGAATTCCGACCTACTCACCCAGCCCGAAAGCAAAGCGCATCGAGTTCCGCACACCCGACGCCGCTGCAAATCCATATCTCGCCTTCTCGGCGATGCTACTTGCGGGCCTCGACGGAATCCAAAACCGAATGGATCCCGGCGATCCACTGGACAAAAACCTTTACGAGTTACCACCCGAAGAACTCGCTCAAGTCGCCAGCGTTCCCGATTCGCTCCGCGGCGCAATTGAAGCGCTCCAGGCCGATCACTCGTTCCTGCTGCGCGGCGACGTCTTCAACGAAAACTTCATCGCAAACTGGATCGACATGAAACAAAAAGAATACGACGCGCTACGTCTGAGGCCGCACCCGTACGAGTTCGCGATGTATTACGACGTGTAATGGTTGGGCGCGACCGCCGGGCGCGCCGACGAATGAAGCCGCACTGATGAATGCGCAGATGATCACATAGCAATGATCTGTTTCGCGTCTGGCCCTTTTTCAACAGAAGGAAACCTTTCGTGACGAATTCTGGTACGTGAGGCGCGACTTCGAGTTGCTTTGATGACGCTGGTCTGCATATCATGGCGGAATGAAAAATGTACGATTCGCATCTTTACTCGTCGTGTGCAGTTTATTTGTCGGAAACCAACTCGGCCGCGCCGCTGATCCCGCGCACCCCGATCAACCAATGATTTCTCCTGCAGAGGCAATCTCGAAGCTCAAGGAAGGTAATGGCCGCTACACCAGCGGCAATCTGCAACATCCCGGTCAGACGGCGGAACGACGCACGGAACTGGCAAAGACTCAGCATCCGTTTGCCGCCATTGTTAGTTGCTCCGATTCACGCGTGCCGCCCGAAATTGTCTTCGATCAGGGACTTGGTGACTTATTTATCGTTCGGGTTGCCGGAAACGTGATCAACGATGAAGGGCTGGGAAGTATCGAATATACAGTCGATCATTTAGGCACACGGCTGATTTTGGTGCTGGGACATCAGCGTTGCGGCGCGGTTGACGCAGCAAAGCAAACAATTGCCTCCAAAGGCAAAGCGCCCGGGCACATCCAATCGTTAGTCACTGCCATCAAGCCAGCGGTTGAAGCCACAACGAAAGATGATCTCGAAACGACGATAAAAGCGAACGTTAAGAACGTCGTGCAAGCTCTGCGTTCATCGACGCCGATTCTCAAGGCCGAAGTCGATTCCGGAAAGATACAGGTAGTCGGCGGCTATTACAGCCTCGATACAGGCGCAGTCACTTTTCTTGACGAGAAGTAGGACTAGTCCATGGCTGGTTCCGAAAAGAAAAGCGCAGATCCAGATCTCACGCCTGCCCAAGAACGTCTGAGCGGGCTCTGGGAAGAACATGTCCGGTATGAGTTCTCTACTCGTAACACTGAGGACACACTTGCCACAATGGTGGAAGACGCTTACGTCAATCACATACCTGTATTGACTGGCGGTTCTGGTCGGGATGAGTTGCGCCAGTTCTACTCGAAACGTTTCATTCCGCAGATGCCGCCGGACACCGAGATGACGCCGGTCTCGCGAACGATCGGTGAGGATCAAATCGTGGACGAAATGGTATTTAAGTTCACTCACACGATCCCGATGGACTGGATATTACCGGGCATTCCTCCCACGGGAAAACGAGTGGAGGTGCCGCTAGTCGCAATCGTCGTTCGAGTCAGAAACGGCAAACTAGCTCACGAGCACATCTACTGGGACCAGGCAAGCGTGCTTGTGCAGATCGGATTGCTCGATCCTGCCAGGCTGCCCGTAGTGGGCGTTGAAAGCGCAAAGAAGGTTCTCGATCCCAGTTTGCCCGCAAACGAACTGATGAAGCGCGTCGATCGCACACGGTAATTGCATGTTCGCTGTCATGTTGAGCGAAGCGCTGCAACGAAATGCGAAAAACATGAGGCCAGCCTTTCAAACATCTCTGGATATTGGAGCGACGCTTCGCTCCAAAAATGATCAGAGATTCTTCGATTTCGCTCAGAATGACATCGCAATATGAAATTCACTAGATCGCTTCCGACCGGCCCGCTGCTACCTGTTTAGGCAAGGAATTCAATTCATGAGCATGGTCGGAAAAGTGGCGAGCCTCTGGCGTTATCCCGTCAAGAGCATGCGCGGCGAGGAATTGGAGGAAATGTTTGCAGGTTACCCCGGAGTTTACGGCGACCGCGTCTTCGCCTTCAAAAGTTCGGCAAGCCCGGCGGCGTTTCCGTATTTCACGGCGCGCGAGCAGCGAAGACTTCTGCAATATCGACCTCGGTTTCGTTATCCTGATAAAGCTGCGCGCCCGGTGAATTTGACCGAAGCAGAAAAAATGGGCGCGGGTCCTCTCTCCGCCGACATTTCAGAGCTAATGGTCGATATTGAAACTCCGGATGGAAAAACGCTCGCGATCGACGATCCGGCTCTGATCGAGATGCTGCGCAGCGAGATCGACGCGAAGCATCAACTCACATTGATGCGATCGCACCGCGCGATGACCGATTGCCGTCCCCTGTCGATCTTTAGCTTGCAATCAGCGCGGCAACTCTCTGAAGAAACCGAAACTCCGATCGACAAGCGGCGTTTCAGAGCAAACGTTTATCTGGATTTAACCTCTGGCCAGGGCTTCGGTGAAAACGAACTTGTCGGCCGGTCGTTAAAGATCGGGCCGAAAGTAATCATTAGAGTTTTGGAACGTGATGCGCGCTGCGTGATGATCACGCTGGATCCCGACACGTCAGAGAGAACACCCGCGGTACTGAAAAAAGTAGCGCAAGCGCATGCGGGCACTGCTGGTGTGTACGGTGCAATCATCGTAGAAGGCATGCTGCACAAAGGCGATCCAGTCGAACTGCTGGAATCCGCCTGACCAATTCTGTAGCCATGCCCCTGTAGGCATCTTGGAAAAAAATCCGCAAAGATTGTAGCCGCCTCGTTGTGCGAGGCGCGCACGTCGCTCGCAGAGCGACGGCTACAGGTAAATCGCGTTTTGCGTTGCTGGTTTCTTTGCGCGAAAAGACTCCTGGATGCGTAACGGTCAAACGATTGAATCCTATGTTCCCGCGCGGTTAGATGCCTTGCCGTGGAGTTCGTGGCATTGGCTTATTGTGGTTTCGCTCGGCGCGACATGGATCCTGGATGGTCTGGAAGTCACATTGGCCGGAGCGTTGGGTGGAGTTTTGACACGCCCCGAGACACTCGGCTTGAACGATGCGCAAGTCGGTGCGACTGCGACGTGCTATTTGGCCGGCGCAGTGATCGGTGCCCTGCTTTTCGGTTACGGGACCGATCGATTTGGCCGCAAGAAATTGTTCTTCATCACGGTTGCGGTTTATCTGATCGGAACGGCCCTATCGGGTTTCTCCTGGAATTTTTGGAGCTACGCAGTGTTTCGCGCAATCACCGGAGCTGGCATTGGCGGTGAATACGCGGCGATCAATTCGGCGATTGACGAATTGATTCCTGCGCGTGTGCGTGGCCGCGTTGATTTGATCATCAACGGCTCATACTGGGTCGGTGCTGCCATGGGCGCCGCTGCCACGCTCGTGCTGCTCGATCCTCGCTACATGCCAATCTGGCTTGGATGGCGCTTCGCGTTTGGAATTGGCGCGGCGCTGGGATTAATCGTGATTTTCTTTCGCCGCTGGATTCCGGAGAGTCCACGCTGGCTGATGATTCACGGGCGGAATCAGCAAGCGGAAGAGATCGTTGCGGACGTGGAGCGGAAGATCGGTGCGAGGCGGGGTAATGGAGTAATGGAGTCTTGGAGTATTGGATCTGTTTCGCCAGCCATCACTCCAGCACTCCATCACTCCATCACTCCAGTTCGGATACGCACTCGAACGCATACGCCCTGGCACGAGATCTGGAACGCGATTGTGCACGAACATCGGCAACGTTCGTTTCTTGGTTTCGTGCTCATGGCAACGCAGGCATTTTTTTATAACGCAATCTTTTTCACATATGCACTCGTGTTGATGCGGTTCTACGGCGTGCCGGGAAAAGACGTCGGCGGTTATCTTTTACCGTTCGCGCTCGGAAATGTGCTCGGGCCGCTGCTGCTTGGACATCTGTTCGATACGATCGGACGCAAACCAATGATTACCCTAACGTACGCGCTCGCAGGAGTATTGCTCGCGGCGACTGGCTGGCTTTTTCACGCCGGATTGCTGACCGCGCAAACGCAAACACTTGCGTGGACAATTATCTTTTTCGTTGCTTCGGCGGCCGCCAGTTCCGCCTACCTGACCGTGAGCGAGATTTTTCCCTTGGAAATTCGCGGAATGGCGATTGCCATTTTCTTTGCAGTCGGAACCCTGGTCGGCGGCGTCGGCGCGCCGCTGCTGTTCGGTTGGATCATTGGCACAGGATCGAGCACAGCATTATTCATGGGATATCTGGTGGCTGCGGCGTTGATGATTTTTGCCGCCGCGATGGAAGCATGGATCGGCGTGGCCGCCGAGCGACGCTCGCTCGAGCACATCGCCGCACCGTTGTCGAGCAAAGGGCTGTAATCTGTAGCCGCGATCTCTGTGAGGCGGCGTTACACTGAGCCGTTGGCAAACGTCCCATACGGCGCTTGGCACAGCGGTACGCGCCTACAGACGAAATCTCATTGCAGGACGCCGCAACGCACGCTCAATTCGCGAGTATGAATTGGCCCCGCAGGCGTCAGCTTGCTGGAATAAAGATGGAACGCGTCGACGCGGATCATTCCAGCGTGGAACTCGGCATTCGAATGTAAGAATTTCCGGAGTGTTTGAGCGGAGACATCGCGGCAACGCGCCATCGTGATGTGCGGATGCCAGGGGCGAAGCTCCGGTTCGATAGCGACGGCCAGCGCTGCTTCCTGTACTCGCTTGTGAATTTGGAACAAATGCGGATGCGCTTTGCCGACACCGATCCAAAGAATTTTCGGCGCGCCTTTTGAGGAGAATGAGCCGAGGCCATTCAGAGGTAGAAAAAATGCACCGAACCCGATCGCGCTGAGTTTCTCCCGAAACTTGAGTTCAATATCTTCCGGTACGTCCTCAAAAAAACCGAGCGTCAGGTGCATCTGGTTTGGTTCCATCCAACGCACGCCGCGAATGTGCGGATCAAGACCTGCAAGCAATTGACGCGTTGAGTCCGGCAGATTGATTGCGACGAAGAGCCGTTTGCTCATGGCTTCGCCACATTAATTGTGAAGTGGTGATTCGTTGAATGGAAAACAAGCGAATCCGACGTAACGATGTAACGTTTTAACGATTCGCGGACGACGCCGCGTCTTCATTGTTCTTTTTTTTTGCGCGGTCGGCCAGGCGTGTCATCCATTCCGGCATTCGTCGTGGGATCTCCGAACCAGTCCGCGAGTGTTCCCCGCTTTTGTCGGCTGGATCGGGGAGAAACCGATTCACAATTTTCATGGCATAGCCGGTGAGATTTGGAAACAGCGCGTTCCCGGCGATTGCGCCGCGGGCACCAAACGTGAGGGTAAGCGATGGCTGACCACGCCTGCACGCCGCGACGATTTTCCTCGCAGCGCGATCGGCGTCCATCGAGATCAGCGGCGCACCCGCGCCAGCGGAGAACCAGGCAAATTCAGCGTCGTGCTTGCCCTTGAACTTGGCGTTCACATGGGAGCCGGTCCGCATCATTCCCGGCGCCACAGTTGTGACCTGAATATTATCGCGCGCCAGTTCAGCCCGAATCGCGTCAGAGAAACCGGTCAGCGCAAACTTGCTGGCGCTGTACGGCGCGAAATGCGGCAGGGCAACTTTGCCGCCGATGGAGGAAATGTTCACGATACGTCCCCCACCCCAAAGGCGCATCTCTGGCACGATCTGCGCAACCAATTCGTACGGCGCCCAAAAATGCAGTTTCATCGCGCGGTCGTAATCTTCGCGGGTCATGTGATCGAGCGGACCGACTTCGATGATGCCGGCGTTGTTGATCAGGATGTCAATCCTGTCGAAGTGATCGATGACTTTCCGGACGGCGACCTGAATCTGATCGCGATCGAGCAGATCGCATTCGACCGTCAGAACTTTTCCGCCCCGCGCAGTGAGATCGGCTTTTGCACGCGCGAGTTCTTCTGGATCACGCGCGAGGAGAGCAACGTGTCCGCCTTGGTCGCAAATGTGTCGCGCCAGCACGAGACCAAGTCCACGCGATCCGCCACTGATCAGGGCAACTTTATCGCGCAACGTGTATTGTGCCGTGCGAATGACACGAGCGGTTATCCAACCGCCGACCAAAAGAGCGCCTGCTCCGAGCCAAACCCGCGTATTCATTTGCACAACCCTACAATCGGATGCGAAACTTTCCGAGCAAGCGGCCGTGAGCCAAGGAACGACGGCTTGGGCAGCCGTCGCCCAAACGTGACGGCTAGGAAGCCGTCACTCCTTGCGCGATCACGCATGTTTGCGATTGAAGCGCGCGACTTCACGCGCCGTCTCGCGATCAACAGCGCGTTTCTTCAAATCGGCACGCTTGTCATGCGCAAGCTTGCCCATTCCTACGCCGACTTCGGCTTTCACCTTCCCGTTTTTCCAATACAACTTTAGCACCACCAGCGCGCGGCCTTTCACTTGCGATTCGCCGTAGAGCCTGTCGATCTCCTCGCGGTGGAGCAACAATTTGCGAACGCGTTTTGCAGTTGGAATTTCGTGGCTGGCGCGTTCGTAGGGCTGAATGTCAGCGTTGTAAAGGAACGCTTCGCCGTTCTCGATCCGCGCGAACGCGTCACTGATATTGGCCTTGCCCGCGCGGATCGATTTAACCTCGCTGCCCTTCAGCTCGATGCCCGTCTCGTAGCGGTCAACGATGTGATAATCACGCAGCGCCTTGCGATTGATAATGGATTCAGCTGCCATGTTGCCAGAGATGTTGCGCGTTGCTTACGCTTATGGCTATATCGTCCGCTGTCTTCAGCGGATAATCCACCCGGAATCATGCGCTGGGGACAGCGCACGCTACAAAAGAAGCTACGCACCGTCGGCTTCGAGCGACTCGTAAGTCAGTTTGCCGGCGATGATTTCCTTTAGCGCAATATCCGTTAACGACATTCGCGGTGTCGTCTCTACCAACGGCCGATGTCCTAAGCCAAGCTGACGCACACGCTTGGAGACAACATTAATCAGAACTTGCTGATTCGGGATAACCTGTGCTGCTTCCTGAAGAAGTTGGGTGGTCATATGGCGCAAGGAACGAACGGGGCGGACTGCCTCGGTCGGGAATTGAAGGATAGTCGCCACGCTACTTGTGAGGTCGGATGGAACAAGTTGCGGTGCGAGCATGGTAAAAATGAGTGCTGACTTTCCAAATGAAGCGGCTCGTTGTCAACGCTTTTTGTCCGAAAGAGCACAAAGTAATTTCGAGCCACGCGGCCAAAACGGACCTGCCGGCACGCGACCGCCTTGCTATCTGATGCAAAATACGTGAAGTAAGGACCGCGTTCGCGGGACAAATTCGGTAAAACGGGCTGTGGCGAAGCTTGGTATCGCGCCTGGTTCGGGACCAGGAGATCGTGGGTTCAAATCCCACCAGCCCGATGAATACCGCCGTCGCAAAATGTTTTATTGCTACGTATTGCGCAGCGAGAAGACCAGACGACGCTACGTGGGTTCTTGCGAGAATTTGGCTGATCGTATCCGCCGCCACAATGCTGGCGAATCGAAGGGACGAAACACGGGGTCCCGTGGATTCTAATCCACACCGAGAGCTTTGGCACTCGATCTGGAGCAGCTAAACGCGAGCGTTACTACAAGAGCGGGCGGGGCAGAGAGGAGCTCGACAACCTGCGATAGAGCGGTCGCCGCGGCCACCGGCCGTGAGTTCAAATCCCACCAGCCCGATTCCCTCGGATTGCCGTGAGTGTAGCGGTGCTCGCCGCGGCGAGCACCGGAATCCCAAAAAAACAGGCGTTTGGCACAAACGCCTCTACACTGTAATTGTCGAAATCCGCCTTTTCCCATGCATTCCTCTGTCACGATCATAGGCGTACTCATCGGGATCGCGATTCTGTTCTTTGGACGAAGGCTCTTCTGGCTGTGTGTTGCCGCAGTTGGATTCGCTGTCGGCGTGGAGATTGCGCCGCTGCTAGTTAACGAGCCGTCGTCACTACTGGCGTTGCTAATTGCACTACTCATCGGGGCACTGGGAGCGTTGCTCGCACTGTTCGTTCAGAAAATTGCGATTGCTGTGCTCGGTTTTTTAGCGGGCGGAAAGCTGGCCACGGCGATCGCCGCTGCGTTCTTTGTGCACTATGCGCAATATTCGACCATCATCTTCGTTATTGGTGGCATCATCGGGGCGATTCTGCTGCTGGCGGTCTTTGGTTGGGCACTGATCGTTGTCTCCTCGTTTATCGGCGCGTACTTGATCCAAAGCGCCATTGTGCTGCCACCGACCGGTTCGACACTCGTGTTCATCGGCCTCGCCATCGTTGGCATATTCGTGCAGGCAGCTTCGCTCCGTAGAAGGGCGATATAGAAAGACCGTATTCTTACTGACAACGGAGTTGCTACGATCACAATCGCGGTATGAGTTCACCAAGAACAGGATTACGCGTTGCCAGCATTCTTTTCGGCATTTTTGCGCTCGGCCATCTGCTGCGGTTGATCAATCAATCCCAAGTCACCGTGGGAACCCTTACGATTCCAATGGGGGTAAGCTGGATCGCGCTGATCGTTGCCGCCACTCTCTGCGTTTGGCTTTGGCGACTGGCTTCACGGACAGGCATGTGAACTCGTAAGCCGCGCGCACGGAGTGACGCGCCCTACCAGTGAAACGCCTACGCACGCAGCGCGGTAGGGCGAGCAGTCCTCTGCGCGCCGTTCCCTCGCAATTCGCTCGTCATTCGTGCTTCGTTATCTTTCGAGCCAATCCCGCGGAACGACCACATAGGACCGATCCAGATCTGCGATTGAAGCGCAGCCAAGCAATTTCAGAATGCGAATGAGATCGGCACGTAGAATGTCTATTGCGCGTGAAACACCCGCGCCGCCTGCCGCTCCGAGTCCGTAGGCATACGCGCGTCCGGCCATTACTGCACGGGCTCCCAAACAGAGAGCTTTAACAATATCGCTGCCACGGCGAATGCCACCATCCAGCAGGACCTCGATTCGATCGCCTACCGCCGCTACAACTTCAGGCAGAACACGCAGAGTCGGCGCGACCCCATCGAGTTGGCGGCCACCGTGATTGGAGACGACCAACGCATCTGCTCCCATCTCTACCGCACGCCGGGCGTCCTCTGCTGTGTGGATGCCTTTGATCACAATGGGCCCGTTCCACGCTTGCCGAATCCATTTCAGGTCGTCCCAAGTCACCACCGATTGTTCCAGAGCAGCTGTGACGTCGGCATAGAGCATTGGGCCTTTCCCCGGGATAACGACATTCTCGAACTTCATCAAACCGCCGTCGGCGAGAAACGCTGCGAGCCACCGGGGCCTAACGAGAATCTGATTCACGAAGGGCAGCATGGTTCCAACATTTCCGCTGAGAAGCTCTTTAGCGCCGTTGCGGAGGTCGCGTTCTCTAAAACCCGCCACTGGCGTATCAATCGTGACAACCAGGGCCGAAAAACCTGCCTTGCGCGCACGTTCGATCCCGCCCAAAGCACATTCGCGACCGCCGACGAGATAGAGCTGGTACCAGACCGGTCCTTTCGACGCGGCTGCAACATCTTCCAGGCGACAACCCGAAAGCGTTGAAAGCGTACAAATGATGTCTGCCTCACCAGCGGCACTCGCAGCTGCTTCCTCGCCCCGGGGATACATCAAGCGGCAGCTTCCAACAGGCGCGAGGATCAGCGGCATTGAAACTGATGTGCCGAGCACAGTCGTGCGCAAATCGCATAAAGGCGTCGCAACCGCGCAACGCGGACGCAAGGTTACAGTCTCGAATGCCCGGCAATTTGCACGCAACGTCGATTCATCCTCCGCGCCGCCGTCGATGTAATCGAACACGACGCGAGGTAGCCGTCGTTTCGCCGCACGCCGTAAATCCTCGATGTTCAAGACGCGGGGTGATTCAACTCCTCTGTCATGTTGAGCGAAGCGAAACATCTCTGACTATTGTGTGTAAAGCACGTCCAAAGAAAAGATCTGAGGAGCAATGGGTGCTTAGTGCCGAAAGTGGCGCACGCCGGTGAAGATCATCGCCATTTTGCGCTCATTAGCAGCGGCAATTACTTCTTGGTCACGAACAGAGCCGCCGGGTTGAATCGCGCATGTTGCACCGGCGTCAGCTGCCGCAACTAGCCCATCCGGGAACGGGAAAAAAGCGTCGCTGGCGACTGCACTGCCTTTGAGGGAAAGCCCGGCTTCGTCAGCCTTCCACACTGCAATCCTCGAAGCATCGACACGCGACATCTGGCCAGCGCCAATTCCCAGCGTCCGGTCCGACTTTGCATACACAATCGCGTTTGATTTCACATGTTTGACGACGCGCCAGCCGAATGACATGGCGTTCAGCTCCATCTTTGTTGGCCGTCGTTTGGTCACAACGTTTGCTGTCATCTCCTTTTCGACATCCGCGTCTTGAACCAGCACACCGCCGCATACCGAGCGCAGATCGGTCGATGCCCGCACTTCTTTCGCCGGGCTCAGGAGACGAATGAGACGCAGATTTTTTTTCTTCTGCAAGATCGCGCGCGCCTCGATTTCAAAATCAGGCGCGATGATCACTTCGCTAAAAATTTCGCTGACGACTTTCGCCACCGCTTCATTCAACGGCCGATTGCATACGATAATCCCGCCAAATGGCGCCTGCTTATCTGTGGCAAACGCCTTCTCCCAGGCCTTGCGCAGATTCGGGTCCGAACCGACGCCGCAGGGGTTTGTATGCTTCAGGATCGCGACGGTCGGCTCTTCAAATTCGGCAATCAAATTCGTCGCCGCGCTGACGTCGAGGATGTTGTTAAACGAAAGCTCCTTGCCCTGCAATTTTTCAAAGTACTTATCGAAATCGCCGTAAAGCGCGGCCTCTTGATGAGGATTTTCGCCGTAACGCAGTCGCATCGCCAGTGGCAGCGAAAGTGAAAAAGAGGCGTCGGTTTTCTGCTCTTTGTTCAGGAAAGTGGCAATAACGCGATCGTACTCTGCGGTCCTGTTGAAAGCTTTAATCGCGAGGCGTTCCCGAAGTTGTAGTGTTGTTTCGCCGTCGTGTTTGCCCATATTTTCGAGCACCGCGTCATAGTCTGCGGGATCAACGATGACGGTGACCGATTCATAATTCTTCGCGGCGCTTCGAATCATCGACGGGCCGCCAATGTCGATATTCTCAATTGCTTCTGCGAGAGTTGCGCCACGCTTCGCGACGGTCGCCTCGAACGGATAAAGATTCACCGCCACCAGATCGATCGGATCAAAGCCGCATTCACGCGCTTCTGCCTCGTGTTTCGCGTTCCCGCGCTTGTAGAGAAGGCCGCCATGCACGCGGGGATGCAAAGTTTTTACACGGCCATCGAGCACTTCAGGAAATGCGGTGAAACTCGATATCTCGCGCACGGGAATTTTTTCTTTCTTCAGCAGGACCGCTGTTCCGCCTGTGGAAATGATGTCTACGCCCTGGCCTTCCAGCGCACGAGCAAACGCAGCGATGCCGGTTTTGTCAGAAACGGAAATGAGAGCGCGGCGAATTTTCATGGGATGGGTTACAACGTTGAAACGTTAAAGCGGCAGGTCGACCAAAGGCGTCAAACATCACTGTCATTCTGAGCAAAGCGAAGAATCTCTGGAACAATTCCTTCTCCGGGTACTGAAATGACAATCAGAGATGTTTCGCTTCGCTCAACATGACAAACAGGGCGTTGGACGCTTCAACCCTTCAACGATTTAACGCTTCAACGATCAAGAACAATGTTCTTGGCCACAGGATAAAGCACCGGGCAGCAGCCGATGGTTTCGCAAAATGCTTTGCTGAAATGACTCAGGCTCGAATAGCCCACTTCTGTCGCGGCTTCGGTGACGTTATACCGGCCGGTGCGCAACAACTCGGCTGCCCGTTCCATGCGAACATTTCGCAAGTATTGCGGGATTGTATGACCGACTTCGCGCGAGAAAATTCTGCTGAGGTAAAACGGGCTGCAGCCCACCTCTTGCCCCAACATTTCCAGCGTCGGCGGGTTCGCCAGATCGCGCGTGAGAGTCTCCTTCACCCGGTCCACTCGCTCGCGCGCCAGGCGCTTCTGACGCATGCAGAAAAATTCCGGATCCTTCGGCGCAAAGAAAAACTGCGCCATAAGCTCCAAGGCCTTGCCCTGATACCAAAGCACCTGCGCCGCTTTGGCGACTGGGGGCTCCGTCAGGCTCGCCACAACGCTGCGTTGCTGCATCGTCATTGGACGCGCGGGCGCGACCACGTTCTCCTCTTTGTTTCCGAAAAGGATGCGGCGAATCTCCGGTTCAAGATCAGCTTCGTTTTGCGCAAGCTCGTTGCGCAAATGCTCGCGTGAAAATTCGAGCGTCACGAATTGGTGATGATCGTGTGCGCGCCGTGACGCGGGCAACGGCCGATCGGCAACAGCATAATAGCCGCAATTGCCCGGCAGATAATCGCTGCGTGCGCGGCCGGCTCCGCCAACGGCTCCATGTCCGTTGAGGTTCAGGCAAAACTCCAGACTATTCGGATGAAACGTGCGTCCCCAGTTAAACGAACGCTCAATGCGAAAGTCGTGCCATTCGATCGCGACACCGATCTTGTCGACATCTCCGTACAACGGACGCCATCCGTCTTTCAGTTCGCGCCATGCAGCTTGTTCCGCTGCGCAACCAGGATTCATCTCGCGTAAACTACGAGTGCGGGTGGGTGAAATGCAAGGAAGGTTTGACTTCCTGCAACGCATCGCGGTCCCATTTTCCCAGCATTGAAGCCGCGTCATACGTGCTTTGGGCGAAATCTAGCAGGACTTCATCCGGCTTCTCGGCTGCGCGCACGACGTCATATGGCAAAATGAACTCCCGGATTTTCGGTTCGTAGAAGGCTGCTACTGGCTGGACCTTCGCTTCTGTAAATCCCGGTGGTGCGGGATAAGCATACGAATAATAAATCGGCGTCGGCGCAGCGGCGTTGCCCGGCCAAAACCCGAGGCTACTCACTTCCTGCGAGTACGCCTCTCGCGTAATGGCATCGGGCAGATGCGGGATCCCGCCGGGATGCGGTGGCGCCGGCCGCCCGGAAAACCGCGTGACCGCCAGATCGAAGCTGCCCCAGAAGAAATGCACCGGGCTGCATTTGCCACAAAACCGCGAGCGAAACTCCTTGAACACGCGATCGCTCTGCACCAGAACGCGCCAGAACCGATTGGCGTGTTCCCGATCGTAAGACCGGTGCTCTTCGTCTTCATCGAACGGGATCGGGTCTTGAACCTCGTTAGGCACCTTGTTAATCGTTACCGGCAAATGAAGCTCGTCGAGAGTCTTCATCACAGTCCGATAAAAATCTGCAACGGAACGCGGCTTCAGTTCAAAGGTTCGCTGTTCGCCATCGCTCGTGTCGATGCGTAGTAGGTGCTCGATGAAATCGAAGGTGATTTCGAACGTGCGTAGGCCGTGCGGGATTGGGGAGGTCGTTAAGCCACGCGAAGTTACGTAGAGCGTCACGTGCCATGAGTGGTTCGTCCACGGCGTCAGTGTCAGGCGAATTTTTCCCACGACCTGCGTCCACATGTGCAGCGTCGACGCGGTATCCTGCCACTCTGCAAAGGGCAGAGCTGGCCACGCGTTAGATACTTCTTTCACTTGTCTTCCTACTCCCGGTTAATGAAATCGGAAAATGACCGCTTCACTTTCTGGAACATTCCGCGGGCTTCTTCCTGTGCTCTGTTGAAACCGTGCTTGATCGATCGTTTCGCGCTGCTGATGACGCCAGGTCCGTCTGCCTCATCATAGTCGCCCTCGACGTCCTCCATGGTGGCTCCGGCAAACATGCCCTCCGTTCGCCTCACGGTGCCGCTCGTCCCACCGATGTAAATCGTGCCGATGGGGCGTGACGACCTGTTTCGCAGAGTCACAATCCACGTCGGTTCGCCGCTCTCGTCGGTGCGCAATGTGTAATCCGCTGTTGCAAAACTTGTGTGCGACGCATCGGCCGTATGACTCGCTACAGCATACGCGCCGCTGGAATCTAGATTTAACTGTGAGACATCGATCATTGCCTCTTCGCTGGAACCTGCCACGTCGCGATCTGCCTCACCCTCGGAATCAATTTTTCCATCAGCAATTTCCAGTTCGCGCACGCCGCCACCCTGCGGATCTTCCACAATAATTTTCCATTGCTCCGGCTGCGGATCGCCCTTTGTGCCGCGAATCGACACAATTTGATGGAGCGCATCTCGACCGATTTCGCTGCCTACCACACGCAACGCTTCGTATGCGGTAGCGTTTTCCTCCGCCCAGACGGGCGTTGCCAAAAGCAAAAGCCCAACCCACACTCGCCACATCCCGCAAAATTGAACAGCGCTTTGACTAGCTGTCCATCGGCTTTTTGCATGAACGTGATCGAGCGAATGCATTTCGCCGGCTGTCTGCTTGAACGAGCGCGCGAATCTGCTCACGTGTTTGTGCCTGGCAATGAAAAGAAACAAAGTCGAATTTAGCAGTCACACTGCGAACCTCGCGTTGCTGAGGAAATGCGTGCGCGATTTCCTCAAAGGCTATCCGTTCTCCGAAAAGGAGCGAATGTTGATGGTGCTCGGCGTGGATGAAGCATGCACGAACGTCATCCGATACGCGTACAGCTTGCGCGACGATCAACTCATCTCGTTGCGAATGGAAGGATTACGCAAATGCGTGCGCCTGCGCTTGCGAGATTATGGTGACAAAGTTTTTCCGCACGAAATGAAAGGCCGATCGCACGACCTGATCAAACCGGGCGGGCTCGGTCTTCACTTGATTCGCTACGCGTTTGATCGGGTCGATTACATCCACAAACCCCGTGGCACAGAGCTGGTGCTCATCAAGAATTTGGAATGATGGAGTAATGGAGTGTTGGAGTGTTGATATCTTGCGGCCTTTACTCCATTACTCCAACAGTCCAATGCCGATGAAACCGCCGGAGCCAGATCCTGCTTTTGAAATTTCGCTGCGACCACCGGCATTCAGCGAATTCACTGGACAGGTAAAAGTGCGCGAACGCCTGGAGTTGATGGTAGAAGCTGCAAAAAAACGCGGCGACGTTCTGGAGCATGTTCTCTTGAGCGGACCCTCCGGACTAGGCAAGACCACACTCGCCTACATCATCGCCAACGCGACGGGCGCAAATATCAAAAACACCAGCGGTCCGGTAATTGAGAAGGCCGGCGAACTCGCAGGTCTCCTCACCAGTCTGGAAAAAGGCGATGTGCTTTTCATCGACGAGATCCACCGGCTGCAACCAGCGATCGAGGAATACCTCTATCCCGCGATGGAAGATTACCGTCTTGATATCATTATCGATCAGGGACCACAGGCTCGCAGTCTGCGTCTCAATTTGCCGAAGTTCACCCTGGTCGGCGCGACGACGCGCGCGGGAATGGTAAGCGCGCCACTCCGTTCGCGTTTCGGAATGACGGCGCGGCTCGACTACTACAACGCCGAGCAAATGCAGAAGATCATCGTGCGCAGCGCCCAACTGTTAGGCGTGGAGATCGACCCGGCGGGCGCTGCCGAGATCGGCACGCGTTCACGCGGAACCCCGCGCACGGCGAACAATCTGTTGCGCTGGGTCCGCGATTATGTGCAGGTCAAAGCCGAAGGGAAAATCACTGCCGAACTCGCAGATCGCGCGCTCGCCATGTTGGAGATCGATCGCGACGGATTTGATCAATGGGACAAACGCATCATCGAAACGTTGATTCACAAGTTCGGTGGTGGTCCCGTCGGATTGAGTTCGCTCGCAGTCGCAGTCGGCGAAGAAGCCGGCACACTCGAGGAAGTCAACGAGCCCTATTTGATCATGGAAGGCTACATCAAACGAACGCCGCAAGGCCGCGTTGCCACCGCAAACGCCTATCGCAAGCTCGGACTAAAAATGCCGGGAGGCATGCAGCCTGAGCTTCTGTAGCGACGCTTTTTGAGCGCCGTTGTAGAGGCGTTCGCCGCGGCGAACGCCTGCCATCTTATCAGATTTGCGTTGTAGAGGCGATTGACTCAATCGCCCGGGCGGTTCGGGTGAACCACCCCTACCTTTTCAGCGGCGTTGGCTCAAAACACCGTGAGGATCCCGTTATTGTAAGTTCCGACTCGCACCCACGTGTAGTTGCCGTTGCGCAATCGCACCGCCCAAAAATCGAAATCGCCGTTCAGCCGGTCGCCGGCAGCGTCGAGCGTTGTCGATCCAGTTATGGCTCGATAATGGTCTGCCTCATCGATGAATGCCGCTTTGAATCTGTCGAAATTCTTTAGCGGTTTCGGATGTTGTAACGCCAACTGCACTACAAAGAGCGCATCATAAGCAGATAACGCGAACGCATCCGGCGTAATTCCAGTGCGCGCTTCTATCTCATCCGCAATCGGCTGCCAACGATTGCGCAACGTATCGGACAATCCGAAAATCGGATTTGGATAACCAACGCTAGCTGCAAATCCGGCTGCATCCGAATCGCCGGTTAATGCCGCGGAAAGAGCGACGCCGTCGCTGCCGTACCACGCCGTGTTTGCGAGGGTAGGATTCGCTTCTGCTGAATGAAATACGTCAACGGCCTCATCGAACGCCGCAAGATAAACGGCTATCGCAGACGGATTAATGCCGCCGCCAATCAAGCTCGCAATCTGGGACGCAACAGAACTCGTTGCGGCGGAAAAGTCAGTCGTGGTCGGCTCATAGCGAAACCCCGAAGCCACTCTGCCTCCAAAAGCCTGGAACCTTATCTGAACGGAATCGTGCAGACCGTTGTTGCCTGCGTCGTTGCGCCAAAGCGGAACAATGGCCCGAATGCCATCGTGCTGTAGCAACGCGACGAGCGTCTCGGCCTCGCGGGTATCGTTAGGGCAAAACCGAAGGATGTTATCGCCGGGGATGGCCAGCGAAGACGCCGTGCTACCCTGGCTAATCACAAGAATATTGTGCGCGTCCGCATAAGGTTTGATCCTGGCCACCTCTGCGCTGGATTGCGGTCCGATGATGATCCGAACTCCGCGTCGATCCAGGTCTTTAATAGCGTCGAGCGCCTTTTCCGGATCGAGTTGCGTATCGCGAACAAGGAATCGGAATCGGGCCGGGTGATACTGGGGGCGGATGTTTTCGAGGTCCGCTGCTGCAATCCGTAGCGCGGCAACGGTGTTTTTGCCAAGAGACGACCACGATCCGGTTAACGAGACGAGCACACCAATTTTGACGCGCTGTTTCGAAGATTTTGCAGCTTCAACGTTTGCTGCAGGAATAAGCAGCGTAAGAAGCGTTGCACAAACAATCACGCGGAACATGGCGCGAATTTTCATAGCATGCCCATCATCTCTGGAGTCGGGCGACACTGTCAAGAAATTGGAATCATTTGCAGGGCGTTTCTGTGAAACGCCAGGGACCGGCGTCTGACACAGACGCCCTACAATTCTGCATTCGGCGTTGGACGTTGAAACGTTTTCTTCAATGCAGACTCGCTGCCGACCTCTTCCAACAGACGGCCAAAGTCTTCACGGTCTCCGAGCTGACGCGAAGCATCCGCGGCACGCTCCACTTGTCATTCCGAGCGAAGTCGAGGAATCTCTGAATGTTTCTGAAATAGAGATGTCTCGACTCCGCTCGACATGACAGTAACCGCCGATCTCTTCCAACAGACATCTAAAGTTTTCACTGTCTCCGAGCTGACGCGAAGCATCCGCGGCACGCTCCATTGTCATTCCGAGCGAGTCGAGGAATTTTCTGAATAGAATGTCTCGACTCCGCTCGACATGACAGTAACCGCCGATCTCTTCCAACAGACATCTAAAGTTTTTACTGTCTCCGAGCTGACGCGAAGCATCCGCGGCACGCTTGAGACAAAGTTCGCCGCGGTCTGGGTGCAAGGAGAAATTTCAAACTACAAACTGCACCCGAGCGGTCATCAGTATTTCACGCTCAAAGATCAACGGGCACAGATCTCATGCGTGATCTGGCGAGACACGATGCAGCCGCCGCCCCGGAAACATTCGGGGCTGGCCGATGGCGCGCAGGTACAAGTCTTCGGCACCGTCACGGTTTTCGAAGCGCGCGGACAATACCAGCTCACCGTTCAAATCATTCAGCCGCGCGGAGTCGGCCTGCTCCAGGCGAAGTTTGAAGCGCTAAAACGCAAACTTGAGGCAGAAGGCTTATTTGCTCCGGAACGGAAACAGCCGTTGCCGAAATTTCCGCAGCGGATCGGCATTGTGACTTCACCAAGCGGCGCAGCCATCCGCGATATGGCGAACGTGCTCCGTCGCCGCGCGCCGTGGTTGCAAATTCTGATCAACCCGGTGCGAGTGCAAGGAACCGGCGCAGCACAGGAAATCGCAGTGGCCATTCGCGAGTTCGCCACGCCTAACGAGGCGTTTCATCCTGTCGATCTCATCGTGCTGACGCGCGGTGGCGGAAGTATTGAAGATTTGTGGGAGTTCAATGAAGAGATCGTCGCGCGCGCGATATTCCATTCCGCCGTGCCAGTCGTCTCGGCTGTCGGTCACGAAATCGATTTTACCATATGCGATTTCGTCGCGGACTTGCGTGCGCCCACCCCGAGCGCTGCCGCGGAACTGATTGTCCCTGACGTAATCGATTTGCAACGCCAGATCGACCGTTGCACGCGCGCGCTGGGCCGCCTGTTGCTCAACCGAATACGGGAAGCGCAACAAAGCCTCGACCACGCGCACGAAACCTTAAAGCGTTGTCTTGCGCATAAGGTCGATAATTACAAGCGCAGCTTGCTTCACATTACGGCGTCCCTGCAACCCCGAAAGCTTTCGGGGGAGCTGATGATGCGCCGCAACCATTTTGCTGATCTCCATCGGCGACTAATCGCCTGCCCTGCGCGTTGGATTGAAACCGCAAGACACCGTTTCAGTCGCATCGAAGGCATTCTGCGCGTGCTAGGACCCGAGGCGACGCTGCGCCGCGGTTACAGCATCACCATGGATGATCGCGGCCAAATCATCCGAATGACCGTAGAAGTCCGCTCAAAAATGAAAATCCGGACTCGCGTCAGCGACGGCGAATTCGGTTCGGAAATTCTGTAGAGACGGCCCGCCAAGCGAGCGCGCCCGCAAAAATCGTTGATTCCAGTTTAACAAAGATTCTTTGCGCGGCACAAACTCACCAGCAAGGCTGACTCCTAAAAGACACCAAGGAGTTTGAGTACGATTACGATAACGACAATTACTCCAATTATGTAGAAGATGTTTCTGTTCATAGCGGCGACTTGTATCAGAGTGAGTGCGCCGCGGCGAGGATTTATCGGAACTAGCCGGGGGCAGCTTTACCGATCGCTCAGGACCGTTTTCGGTTGAGGCTTGATCAATTCAAGCTGGGCGCTCACTTTTTGGATTTGGGATGCCTGCAAATCCAGACGCCCAGTAAGCTGCGCAACTGTCGTTTGAAAGTCCTTCCTTTGTTTCGCCACTGTCGACTCTAGCTGCGTGATCGTCGCTTGTTGTTCCTGCACTGTGCAATGCTCCTTGAGGAACTCATTAAGCAACATTGCGTTCACCATCTCGTAATGCACACTTTCAGTCTCACCCTGGGCATTACGTGCTACTAAGTTCGGGTTTACTTCAGCTACCTGCTCAGCAATAAGTCCAAAGGCGAGCGACTGGGTCCGATCAATTTCTTTATTGTAACGAAACGTAACTGGATTAAGCCGGTATAGCGCTTCGCTAACATTGTTCATCGGCTTGATGTCTTCCTTATAGCGCCGGGAAGAGCTTGCGTGCCCAAGCAATCCCGTGGTCAGGTTTACTGTAACAGTGTCGGTGCCGGCGCCGCTTACCGGGGTGTTGTTGATATTACGGATATAGGTATGATTCGATTCGCCACCGACCCCCGCCATTTGTGAGCCAATGTAGACGTTGCCGGTACCCGTCGTAGCGAAAAAGCCTGCGTCAGCGCCAACTGCGGTGTTATCGCTGACGAGGTTGTTCGCGAGCGCGGAGTCGCCCACTGCCGTGTTGGTATTCCCAAAATCATTACGGGAAAGCGCACCTGTACCTACGGCTACGTTGCCGCCACCCATGGTATTCCTGGAGAGCGCGGATACTCCGTCAGCTGTGTTGCTGGTGCCAGCGATGTTGCTCATAAGTGCGTCAACACCGATGGCAGTGTTGCCATTGCCGGTAGTGTTGCTTTGGAGCGCGTTAAAACCGGTGGCGGTGTTTTCAACACCACTGGTATTGCTAAAGACTGCACGGGCGCCCACAGCGGTGTTCTCGAGGCCGATTGTATTACTAAAAAGCGCGTCGACACCAGTAGCAGTATTGCTGTTGCCGGTGGTGTTAGACCGAAGCGCATCGACTCCGGTGGCGGTATTAAAACTGCCCGTGCTGTTGGCGAAAAGGTCAAACGCTCCATTGGCCGTGTTCGCGGACCCCGTCGTGTTATTTAAAAGCGCCGCCGCGCCAGTGGCAGTGTTCTCGACGCCGGCACCTGAAGTTGGGTCGCCGATGTTGGCAAAGAGCGCGCCGGCGCCGACGGCCGTGTTGAACTGCCCTGCAGCATCAGTCGTGAGCGACAAGAAACCAAGAGCGGTATTGAATGTACCGCTGGTGAGAGTTGAGAGCGCATTCTGCCCTTCTGCGGTGTTGCCTCCTGGATAACCTCCATCCGGCGGCGGATTGACCGCCTGACCTTTCGGCAAGAAGCCAAAACAGACTAGAAGTAATGCAATGATCCCGCAACGCGGGATCGCGCCGGAGTGTATGGTTGATTTTGTGATGACTGGAATCTTTGTCTCGAATTCAATCGGCTGTTTCATATTTATTGTTCCTTCTTTTTCTCGCTGATTGATCGTCCGCGACCGCTTTCGCGGCCGACGTGCTGGGATAAAGACGCGCGCTTACTTTCTCAAGACCCGCTGTCAGAACTTTGATTGCTTGACGTTGTCCGGCCAGTTCTGACTCAAAGCCCTTTCTCTGCTGCGCTACAATTGACTTCAAATCACTGATAGCGGTCTCTTGCTTTTCAAGTCTGCTCTCTTGCGCCTCAACCTTTCTATGCTCTTTGAGGAATTCGTTTAGCAACATCGCGTTCACAGCGTCGTACCGCACAGTGTAGATTTCGCCATTGTTGTCGCACACAACGAGATCGGGATTCACCGCGGCTACTTCCTCGGCGATTAATCCAAATTGCGCCGTATTTGTCTTATCCCTCTTATAGTGAAAGATCACTGGTTTGAGCCCCATGAGGGATTCGCTGACTTTGTCCATCGGTTTGATCTGATCCTTGAACCGCTGAGAAGAACTGACCGTGCCAAGCTGGCCACCAGAATCAATTACCACCGGTATTGCGTCGGGGTGTTGCGTTGTAACTCCACGGATGCTGCCGATGAAGCAGGTGTTGTCCACATCCGCACCCATGACGTTACCGCCGATACAGATGACATTGCTGGCGAATTCGACCTGATTGCCTGCAAACGCGCCCAAAGCGACATTTCCGGAGCCGGTCGCGTTGTTGCCAAGCGCAACCATACCCACGGCCGTGTTTTGGTCGCCTGTTGTGTTGTTAAAGAGTGCACCGTGTCCAACCGCCGTGTTTAACTGCCCGATAGTGTTGCTAGCGAGCGTTTGATCACCGATGGCTGTATTTGCGCCGCCAAAAGTGTTGTTAAAAAGCGCTTGAAAACCAACGGCCGTGTTGACGTTTGCGGTGGTGTTGCTAAAGAGCGCGAATGCTCCATTGGCCGTGTTGAAGGAGCCGGTAGTGTTGTTTAAAAGTGCTCCTGCACCGGTGGCCGTATTTTCGGTTCCGGTGTTGGCAAGGAGCGTCCCGGCCCCGACACCCGTGTTGAAATTGCCCTCCGTAAGACTTTCCAGCGAAAACACACCAATTGCCGTATTAAATGTGCCTGTGCTAAGGCTTAGGAGTGCGTTTTGCCCCTCTGCCGTATTGCCGTTTGGGTAGCCGCCGTCAGGTGCCGGCGAAACTGCTTGCGCTCCGGGTAAAAGGGCACCGCAAATCAGAAGGAAGTGAATAAGAATCAACGCGCACCGTAACAGCGAAGCGTTGGTCGGATTATTGATTGTTGAAGTTGTAGTTTTCATATAAATATGTTTTTGCTTTCACCGATAATAAGGAAGATTGAGCTGACCCGCTGCGACTAGAAAGGTAACGCTGTTGTTACGTTTGCCGATTCGATGTCATTTAACGAGGCGATGAAGCCCCAACTTCCATTCCGATGCAACGTCAGCGCGTTTGCCACGACACCCCGCCATGACCTATCTCTGTCTCGATGGGTTTATGTTCGCTTTATGTCCGGAAGGTACCGAAAGAACAACAATGACGAGTAAGCTAAGAGCACCGAAAGTGTGCCCAGTGTGCGGCGAGGATGTTCCTCGCATCGCGTTGGCATGTCCGGAGTGTGGAGCAGACCATGCTTCGGGCTGGCGAGAAGATGCTGAAGCATACGATGCCGTGGATTTACCGGATGAGAACTTCAATTACGAAGATTTCGTTAAGCAGGAGTTTGAATCATCTCGAAGACCCGCCATCAAAAGAGTCTGGTGGATCACTGCACTCCTCCTTATTGCTGCGTTTATCGCGATCTATTTTTATGCTGCTCACTAAGTGCAGCACGCCAAACATCAGTCCCCATCCGCGCCATTCGGCTGTGGCGCGCAAATTGGCCCCATGCGGATCAAAATTACGAGAATGGAAATCCGTCTCTGTCTCGGGCCTGTTGTAATGAATCATCTACGCGCATGCGAACGGCACGGGCGGGCGTAAGAATTTCTAAGGCAAAACGAAGGTTTCTACTGATTGTCGACGACAAATTCCGGCGCAGTTCGATTCATTTCGAGCTGTGCGCTCACCTTTTGAAGTCCCGCAGTAAGAGCTTCAATTTGCTTCTGCTGCTGTGCAAGCTTGGACTCAAAGTCCTTCGTTAACTGTTCCACTTTCCGATGTTCTTTCAGGAACTCGTTTAGCAACATCGCGTTCACTGCGTCGTAACGCACCGAGTTTGGTTTACCATCAGTATCGCGACTCACTAGCTCGTGGCTAATCTTATCCACATCTTCGGCAATCAGTCCGAAGCCGACTGGGCGCGTCGGTTCAATCTCCGGCTTGTACCGGAAACTCACCGGCTTGAGGCCGTAGATTACTTCGCTGGTCTGCTCCATCGGCTTGATCTCATCCTTGAAGCGCCGTGAGGATATCTGGGCCCCGAGTTTGCCCTCTGAATTAACATAGACCGCTTGCGATCCGCCCGGTTGATTCCAAATATTGCCGATATAGCAGCTGTCGCTCACGTTAGCGCCTACGGTACCGATGGCGATGACGTGATCGGCCGTGGTGACACTGTTCCCGGCTCCATTGCCCAAGGCCGTGTTGAGGCTGCCCGTAGTGTTGCCCTGGAGCGTTTGATTACCCATGGCCGTGTTGGCGATGCCGCTGGTGTTGCTGAAGAGCGCATTAAGACCATTGGCCGCGTTGTTGTTGCCGATGGTGTTGTGCAAGAGCGCTTGCACACCGGTGGCCGTGTTGCTTGCGCCGGTGGTGTTGCTGGAAAGGGCGAACGCTCCATCGGCCGTGTTGCCGCCTCCGGCGGTATTACTGGAGAGAGCGGACGCTCCAGTGGCCGTATTTTGGGTGCCGGTGGTATTGACCACGAGCGCAGCATTGCCTGTGGCCGTGTTCCGATTGCCGGTGGTGTTGCTAAACAGTGCGCTGTCACCCATGGCCGTGTTCCGCACGCCAGTGGTGTTGAAAGAGAGCGCGAAAGCTCCAGTGGCCGTGTTGAAGTCGCCTTCGGTGTTGCTAGAAAGGGCGAACGCTCCAGTGGCCGTGTTTTCCTCGGCAATGGTGTTGTATAAAAGAGCGGTCGCTCCAACAGCGGTGTTGTTGGTGCCGCCGGTGTTGAATAAAAGCGCCGCCGCGCCAAACGCCGTATTGTTGTCTGCGGTGTTGAAAAGGAGCGACCCCGCCCCGGTAGCGGTGTTGAAGCTACCCGTCATGTCGCTAAAGAGCGAAAACCAACCCACAGCTGTGTTCGCAGGTACCGGTGGTGAGACTAAAGAGGGCTTTGGTTCCTTCTGCCGTGGTGAAGTTGGGATAGCCTCCGTCCGGCGGCGGGACAACTGCTTGCACCTTTGGTAAAGCTCCAAACCAGACAAACAGAAGCGCCAGTGGGATAAGAAGTGATGGAGTTGTTTTGAACTGAATCAATGGATTCATCGTTTCCTTTCTTTTTCCCCGCTAGGTTGATTCTGCATTGCCGGGATCCGGAAGAGGCGAAGGACCCAGCGGGGGACGTGCCCTTCGCCTGATTCAAGACCGGCTTGACGACGCCAAGTTTGGCAAAAATCTCGCCAACCTATCAAACCAATTCGCCGCAACCGCGAATCGTCGATTCTAGCTCCAGAAACGCGCTCAGCTTTTTCTCCGCGCGCACAACGAAACGCTTTCCGTCGCCCCAGTGCGTATCAGCAATCCAGCTCGTTCGGGCGTTGAAATCAATCGCTGAGGCACAGCCCCAACTTCCCAGTTCGGAACTTCCTAACGTTTTATTACCACCACTGTCCCGAGGTGAGCGGCGTTATAAAACTGGCGCGCTTTCCAATAAGGCATCCTGATGCATCCGTGTGATGCGGGCTCTCCTGGCAGATAGCCCTGGTGCAATCCGTAACCCGGCGAGAATTCGAGAAAGTAGGGCATCGGGGCGCCAACAAAGTGCGAATGGGGCGGTTTACGGTCACGCCTGCTATCGACGTTGGCTTTTACGACGTGGCCCGAGTCATTAACATAGTCACCATAAAGGCTGGAGCGATGATCTTCGTCCTTACGGATGACTTGAAAGCGGCCAACCGGAGTGCGGTATCCTTCGCGTCCACTGGATATGCGCGACGACGCGGTTCTGTGACCTGCGCGGTAGAGATAGGCTTCCTGTGCTCGCAGGCTCACGACGATCGACGGCCGGCCCGAATGAGGTTCCGGTAAGTTCGACTCGACCATGTCTGTCACTGTGCTACAGCCACTCACAATCATGAGAGTCGCGCAGAGAACAGAAAATTGATTCATGCACTCTGTGTCCGACGATTATCGAGCAATCACGCCTACTTCGTTTTGTCTCAACCGCTCAGTGATCTTCACACCTTTTTTGCCACCGTTGATAACAAACGTATTGTTCTCTCCCAAACTGGCCCATGGCCCACGAGGCACTTCACTAAAGTCCACAAACCGCCAGTCGGTGACGTCCGTTTGTTTCAGCCCGAGAAAGTCTCGCACGGCAGGGGAGACATCGAGGCCAGCCCCCTTATTCAGGTTGGGTTTTGGACGTTCATTGCCAAACACGTATTGCCAATGGTCCGTTCGGAATGGTCCTGCGTCTTCCCACTGCGCATAAGCGATTCGATTGCCCTTGCGGATCGCGACCCATCGATCTTTGCAAGTGGACACCGCCGGGCCGCGGTAAGCCGCTTGAAACCACGGAACAACGCGAGGCGCTTCCGGCCGGTGGCCGGTACGTGCTTTGTCATTATAAGGGAGTGCGCAGTAAAATGGGTTCTGCTGCGGCCTGAATTTTATCGGGACATAATTACGCCGCTTGGCGGGATTTGGGTCGTCAAAACCACCGTAGTTTTTGGTCCATTGTTTGTCCCAGGCACTTGTGCGATTCGGGACAAGATTATTTCCACCGGGCTGTTCGCCGATCCAAAAAACAGTTGTTACGATATTCGTTTTCCACGGAAACGGCCGCGCAGGCCGAGAGGTCGCCGGTTTTCTAATGCTGGCCTTCGCCTTTTTAGTGTTCGCTTCAATTTGGCCAGCAAAGGCCGGATCTAATGCGATTACGACCGCGTAACAGAAAAGACTAAGTGAGCAGCGTTTCCCCATTACTTTCCAATCTGTTCCCATTCAAACGCTGCGTGAAGCCTCAAAGACTTACTCGCGTTTCGCAATCTAGATTATCATTTTAGACAATATTACAAACCGATATTTTTTTTGGATTCAACGAGCACGTAATGCAATCATGGCGAGGCAGGCACCGGCGTCTGCCGATCAGCTTTCTGCTGCGTTCTACGTTGTACCGCCTCAAGGCGTAAACTTGTAGACGCAGCCGTCGTCATTCATGCCGCCGTGAACGGTCGCGCCGCAAAAGTTTCCGAACCCATCAATGACCATCCCGTTGTCGGAAAATCCACCATCCGGCGGGCTAGAGAACGGATGAACAACACTCCCGCCGCCAACAGGAGTTAGTCTGAAGATTGTGCCAGTGCCTGAAGCGCCTTCACTCGTGGTGCCATAAGAGGCGAGAACTTAGCGGGGAAAGGTGTCCGCCTGATTCAAGATAGGTTTAGCGCCTTCGAGTATGCGAGAATTTTGTCGCGTTTTGTCAAAACAATTCGTTCCAGGCGCAAACCATGTCAGTTGAGGTTTAGGGCTGCTGAAATGTATCGCCGATGACTGCTCGTCACGGTAGGCTCCCGAAACTATGATGTCCGAAACGTCCGGTCACCTTCGACGCGTTTTGGGCGTCGGCTTTGGTTTAGCGGTGAGTATCGGTGGTACGATCGGTGTGGGTATTCTTCGCACACCGGGCCTGGTCGCGGAACAACTGCATGCGCCATTGTCGATTGTTTTATTGTGGGTTGCGGGAGGTGTATACACGCTGCTGGGTGCAAGTTGCCTAACGGAGTTGGGCCTTATGCTCCCGCGAGCTGGCGGGTTCTATGTTTATGTGCGCCGCGCTTTTGGCGACACAGTGGGATTTGCCGTGGGCTGGACTGACTGGCTCATGTACTGTTCCGTCCTCGGATATTTGTCGATCGCCATCGCCGAGTTCATAGCAGCGTTGGGTCTAATACCCGGCGGTGCCGTTCGATTCCTCTCGGTTCTATTTCTCGTTAGTATTGTGGCGTTGCAATGGCTCGGCATCCGCATCGGCAGTCTTTTTCAAGAAGTGACCACCTCACTGAAATGTGTCGCATTTTTGGTTCTTGTGTTGGCGTGCTTTCTTACGCCAACCGGCGGGTACTCAGCGGCGCACATTCCGTCACCGATGACACTCAGCGGGTTGGTTATCGCGTTGCAGGCGATTGTCATTACATACGCCGGCTGGCAAAGCCCGTTATATTTCATAGAGGAAGATCGCGATCCGGCGCGTGATCTTCCGCGCGCGATGATCGGCGGTGTGTTGTCGGTGATTGGGATTTACCTGCTGGTTAATATCGCGCTGTTCAAGGTACTGCCGATGTCAGAGCTCTCAGGGGCGACGCTCCCAGCGGCTGACGCTGCACGCGTCATAGCCGGCGCCCACGGGCGGAATTTTATCATCCTGTTGTCAGTGATTTCCCTCGTGCCGCTGTTGAACGCAGTGGCAATGATGGGAACGCGCGTCATTTTTGCAATGGGACGTGACCAGCTGTTCTGGTCGCGCACATCGAGCGTGAATCCCGGCGGAACGCCGGATATTGCTACACTATTAACGGCCGCGGTCGCCGTTGGTCTCATCGCCACTGGCACATTTCAGCGCCTGATAGCGATGACATCCTTTTTTTTGGCGGCTAATTATAGCCTATGCTGCATCGCGTTGGTCGTCTTGAGACGACGAGAACCTGAGTTGTCACGACCTTATCGCGCTTGGGGTTACCCTTGGTCTGTTTGGTTGGTCACAGCCGGCAGCCTCATTTTCTTAGTTGGAATGCTGATGGGAGATATATTGAATGGCCTGGCCTCGCTGGGCCTGCTTGCACTGGGACTCGTCGGGCGGGCATTGCTAGCGCGGAAAGCCGGTCCGCAGCGATGACCTGAACACATCACTTTCAATGCACTTCATTCGCTCCGATATACTGTCTAGCGCAGAGGCTAAATTCTGACCATGCTAGCAGTCGTGATTGTTGTTACTGGCCCTCGCGCATTTTTTGGCCTTCGCTCTTCTGCGGGTCTTTGGTCACATCACGGTTCAACCCGAGCCGTTGCTGTTTCGCTGGTGAAGAACGTATGCGCGGACTTCCGAAGCGCATACGTATGTCCCTCCACCCGAGCCTCACATCCCTAAGGAAGTGGCCAGGCGGCTTGTAGCCAAAGGCGCGATATTTGTTCGGTTCTACTTTCCCTTTCCTCTCGACGAAGCTGGCGAATCGGTGAGTCCAGGCATCAAGTTCTGGAAAAACCGCTTTGTGGCGCGACAAGTCTTCTGCCTGATTGTCGCTGTATGCTTCGTTTTTGCCGAATTGGACGTATTGCCACAGCTCATCTGGAACTTCCACACCGCCATACCTGCATTGCCACACCAACGGCGCGTAACTATCGCGATCGTTTTCGAAGGGTTCCTGCTCAGGGTCGAAATAATGTTTGTGAGCATCGTTCAGGAGCCTGGGCCGACCCGTCGAATCGAGTTCGTTCCCGCCGCCGTCACCGTAACAAAAGAACGCTGCCGTTCGGCCTTCGAGGTGGTTCAAGCTCATGGCCTGCCACTTCGGCGAGTGCTCAAGCTTCATCGCGAGTTCGGGATCCTTGTGCTTGATGGTTTTTTCATGAGGATTACCGCCGTTCATGCAGACAAGCCGATCGAACATGAGTTTTAGATTGCTCGTGGGGGCATACCAATTTATCGGGGCGATGATCGCCCACGCGTCCGCTAGATCGAGTCGTGCATACATGTCCAAATCCCACATCAGGTCTGGCTCTTTCTTGTTATTCTTCTCGTAGCAGTTACACGGCCACACGCACAGCGCCATCGAGGTGGAAACGCATGCGTTACAGCTCTGGATCCGAGCCCGGCCATAAACGTTTCCCAGATCCTCGTAATCAATCTCCCATTGTTGCGGAAGGCGGTCCGCCATTCGGAGCATTAACGTCCGCGCTTTGGAATCTACGCCCGGGCAATTGTATTGACGGCGGTCCGAGCCGGCGATGATGAACACACGAAACGGCCTCTGTGCCGCGGGGAGTTTTCCGTTCTCGTCGTTCGGACGCATCATCAACAACTTCGCACCAGCGCAGCCGATGGATTTACCGAAGTCCCGTTTTGTCGTGAGAATCCAAGGTGCCCAGCTCTCGGCCACTCCTTTGCGACAACGGAGTGAGATCACTGTCTATGTCTTTTCAGGCACGCCAGTATTTGGCACTTCAGCAACGGGGCGGCGCTTTATCCGTTCCATCAAGTCTGCGGCGATCATTTTGAGGAGCTCCTGTTCCTGTCTTGTGATCTCCCGTGGTTTTGTGTCGAGAATACAGAGCGAACCAATCGGAAAACCGTTAGGTCCGCGGAGGGGAACGCCGGCGTAAAATCGCAGTCGATTCTCTTTCACAAATGGATTGTTTGCGAACCGCGGATCTCGTGCCAGATCGCGTACGATCAATATTTCATCTTTGACGATAACGTGACCGCAAAGGGAAACGTCGCGCGAAGTAGACCGAGCCCTGGCAAGATCGGCCGGCAATCCGGTCTGAGATTTGAACCACTGCCGATCCTTGTCGATCAGAGTTACAAGCGCTATTGGCACTTTAAACAGTTTCGTTAGGCGCTCCGTAACTCGATCGAAATCTGCTTCACTGGGTGTGTCCAGAAGATTTAATCCGTTGAGTTCCAACAGGCGCTCTTCCTCGTTACGTGGTGTCGGCGCGGGCAGCATTGCGTCCGTAATTGCCGCAGTCATTGTGTAAACCCGTTGCACGGCGTCAGTCAGGGAAACGGCTGCATCACTCACGTGCGCTCCACGCAAACGTTCTCTGAGTTTCTCTACATCAAATCTGGCGCTCCAAACGCCAACCATGATTGTTACGCTTTTAAGTCGTTCGCGAATTGCCGAAGCGAGATGTCGAGCCTGAGCTATACTTGTAGGCGGCAATACAGACACGCAGATGCATTCGGGTTGAACCTCAACCGTGCGATCGATCAACTCCTCATGCTTAAGCCGCGCCGGGACGTTTTCAGCTTCGAATCCGCGATTTCGAAGTAACTGTGCCAACATTTCGCCGGCAAGCTCGTCGCGATAAGCGCTCGCAGGAAGACACAGAACACGGCTGCCGATCGCAGGAGCGACTCCATTGAGGTCGTCACCTTTTTGCTCATGTGCGCCCTTATGTGAAGCCTCCCAGCCGCTGAAATCATCTATGATTTCGTGAACTCGCTGCAACGCGGAGGTCCGTTGCTCCGCGGTGAGCGAGCCCCTGTGCGCGTCGATTTCGACTGCTGCAATTGCCGGAAGTAGAACGTTATCGTAGAGCGCAGTCAGTGACTCTGTCTCCACATATTTGGTAACAAATTCTTCTGCGCTGTCCACCGAGAAGGATAGGAGCCGATGGTAAAACTCCTCATGAGGCGCCAGTGCCTGATCCTCGCTTAGCAAAATGCCGAGAAACTCGAGCCGCGGCACATGTCGTCCTATCACGGCCAAACACACCGTCATAGGAGTAGAAAGCACGAGCCCAACCGGGCCCCAAAGCCAGGTCCAGAACACGGCTGAAATGATTAACGCAATTGGAGAAACGCCGGTGTTCGCTCCATAAACCCAAGGTTCGACAAAGTTCGATACGATCGCCTCTAACACAATAAACAAAGCGATCGTCATCAGCGGGGTGAACCAACTGCTCGAGATCGCAAACGAGAGTAACACCGGCAAGAGCGCGCCAGCCCATGGACCGACATAAGGGATGAATCTCAACACTCCGGCCAACACTGCCCACAACGCCGCATTTGGAACTCCGATAAACTGCAGTCCAAATGCAACACAGATGCCGTAACACATATTGACGAGGAACTGCGTGGAAAGGTAACGCGATACACGACGTCCAGCGTCTTCCATCGCACGCGTCGTTGTGCTGATTCGCCCCTGCCCCACGAGGCGAATCAATCGGCCGCGAAGATCCTCTCTCTTCAGCAGCATGAAAATTACCAGCAACAGCACTAGCGCAGCGGTGCCGAGCGGACTCAGAATCGCGCTGAGAGTTTCCTGCATTAATTGTGGAATCGCGCTTCGCCCTTCGATGACTTTCACCGGGATAGGACTTGCCACAGGCGGAGGCGTTCTGGTCGAAGAATCACCGCGAGCTCGGTCCGTTGACGGCGCAGGGCTGGGCTCGGCCAATTCGCTTTGCAGCACGTGAACACTGGATGAAAAGCGCGTCAGCCGGCCGCCAGCAGGAAGTTTCAGTGACCGGATTTTGGCGACGATGTTCGCCTGGTAATCGGGCAATTTGTCAGCCAGATCGATGACCTGGCGGCCAATAACCCAGCTCGCCCCGACGAAAATGGTGAACATCGCAATGACCGTCACCAACACAGCCGCGATGCGCCCGATCCAACGCTCCAGGCGATTGACCAACCTGGAAAGAAGAAACGTGATCAGTGTGGCAAGGGCGATTGGCACAAACACTGAGCGCCCGAAATAGAGCGCAGCAACGACAAATGCTAAAAGCAGCAGTCCCCAAATTGAACTCAGCGCAACGGCCGGAGTTAATGACGAAGATCGGGTTCGCATCCGTTAAGGAACTAGCCCGCCGCAGGGAATCTTAATTAAATCTGCGCTCCGCAATACCTCTCGACCCGGGATGCACCGGCGAAGCATCTGTGGCCAAACATGTAAGCGGCTACCGCTACATTGCCGTAACGATTGAATCTTGTCGGCGATGTTTATGTGCAACCTCGCAATAAAAAGAACAGGATCAAAATTGGAATCGGGATCCCTAAAAGCCAAAGCAAAATGTATCCGGTCGCTCCCGCTTGTTCGATTTTCTGGGCTAAGTGCATCATTTCACCTCCTTCGCGGCAATGAATCGCACCAAGTTATGGATGTGCGTGTGTTGAGCTGATTTATTGCGCGGTTCGGAGTTGTGCCGTCCGAGACGCTTGAAGTATATGCATGCGTCAAACTCGACCGATCAGTGTCCGCCCGTAACGGTGTATCCTGCGGCTCGTAAATCTTCAGCTAAGTCTGATTCCAACTGGACCGCGGCTTCAAACGGCATCGGATTCAAATGTTCGTAAAGCTCCGGCATGAGTCGCACGCCGTATTTCCTGACGACCCACGCTGATTTATAGGCGTTTTTATGATTTTCAAATCGCTGGTCGACCGGAATGCCCGTCATCCCGACATAGACGCAAGGCTTCAGCGGATCGCGTTTCGGATTGAGGCGCAAGATAGAAGGATGCTTTGTGACAGCGTCTTTGAGGAGGATCACATACACATTGTGGTGAAAGTCCTCTTCGTTCCGACGCGCTGGTTTCTTTCGTTTCAATTCTCGGGGAAACGCCGCCAGGCCTGGGCTAGCGGAATCCATTTCCACGGCTGGTCTGGTATGTTGTGCCGATGAAAAAAGCTGCTGCCACGAAACGGGGATGGTGGGACAGGAACATCAGCAAATTGGTTATGATAGAAAATCATAGTTGCGTCGCCATGATCCGAGATCACAGTCACTGCGCTTGTATTTCAGGCTCGGGCTGGCCACCGATACGAATTATTTTTGCAATTTGAACGCGACTGTCGCCAACGGTGGCAAGTGAATGAGGATTGAATGTTCGCGGCCCATCCATTCTTGCGCTTCGCTGTGGATGCCGCCGAGATTTCCCACGTTGCTGCCGCCGTAGGTTTCGCCGTCGGTGTTGATAAGCTCGCGATAAAAACCGGATTCAGGCACGCCTAACCGATAGTTATAGCGAACCACGGGCGTGGCGTTTACGATAAACACCACAATCTCGCCGTCTCTAGATTTTCGAAGGAACGAAACGACGCTGTTATCGGCGTCATGGATGTCGATCCAGTCGAATCCGTCATAAGTATCATCGCGTTGCCAGAGCGCCGGTTCGTTCTTGTATACGTAATTCAAATGCTGCACGAGACGACGAACTCCGTCATGGCGCGGTAATTCTAATAACTGCCAATCCAACTGCGTGTCGTGATTCCATTCGTTTCGCTGACCGAATTCGCCGCCCATGAAAAGCAGTTTTTTACCCGGATGCCCGTACATCCACGCCAGAAACATCCGCAGATTAGCGAACTTCTGCCAGTCGTCTCCCGGCATTTTCCATAACAACGAGCGCTTACCGTAAACGACTTCATCGTGACTCAGCACGAGAATAAAATTTTCGTGGAATGCGTAAAGCAGAGAGAAAGTGATGTTGCCGTGGTGATAGCGCCGGTAAATCGAATCAATGCTCATGTAGTGCAGAAAATCGTGCATCCAGCCCATGTTCCATTTGAATCCGAACCCGAGCCCGCCGAGATAAGTCGGACGCGTCACACCAGGCCATGCCGTTGATTCCTCAGCGATGGTGATAATCCCGGGGAACTGTTCGTAACAGACTTCGTTAAACCGCTTGAGAAAATAGATGGCTTCAAGGTTTTCCCGGCCGCCGTAAACGTTGGGGAGCCATTGCCCGGGCTTGCGCGAGTAATCGAGGTAAAGCATCGAGGCCACGGCGTCCACGCGCAGACCGTCGATGTGATATTTATCGAGCCAGAAAAGCGCGTTACCGATGAGAAAATTCCGCACTTCGTTGCGGCCAAAATTGAAAATGAGCGTGCCCCAATCCTGGTGCTCGCCCTGGCGGGGATCCATGTGCTCGTAAAGATCCGTGCCGTCGAACTCGGCGAGCGCATGTGCGTCTTTCGGAAAATGCGCCGGCACCCAGTCCATGATCACGCCGACTCCGGCCTGATGACATTTGTCGATGAAATGACGGAAATCATCCGGCGGACCGAACCGGCTCGTCGGCGCATAATAATTTGTGACCTGATAACCCCATGAGCCTTCGAACGGATGCTCGGCAACCGGTAACAGTTCGATGTGGGTGTAACCCATCTCCAACACATACGGCAGCAATGTGTCTGCGAGCTCAAGATAAGTGAGCTGGCGATTTCCTTCGTGCCGACGCCACGAGCCGAGGTGCAGCTCGTAAATGCTGATCGGACTTTGCGGCCAGTTCTTCTTCTGCCGCGCTTCCATCCATTCGGCGTCGCTCCAGGTATAACGTTCCAAATCATACACCAGCGATGCCGTGGATTTACCGTGCTGATTAAAGAACGCGAACGGATCGCTCTTTAGCAGTACAACGCCCGTCTGAGTGCGGATTTCAAATTTATAGTGCGTCCCTTGCTTGATGCCCGGTAAAAATAATTCCCACACACCTGCGCTAAGCAACTTCCGCATGGGATTGACGCGGCCATCCCAGTCGTTGAAATCGCCAACCACGCTGACGCGTGACGCGTTCGGCGCCCATACGGCAAAATAAACGCCAGTCGCATCGCCGATCATCCGCAAATGCGCACCGAATTTTTCATAGATTTTCCAGTGTTGTCCTTCGCTGAACAGATGCAGATCGACATCGCCCATGATGGGACCGTACTGATACGCATCTCGCGTGAGTTCTTCTGAGCCGTCCAGTCCTACGACGCGGAGATGATATGGAACGTCGCGTTCCGCGCCCGGAACAGTGGCGCAAAAGAAGCCTTCCTTATCGATTGGTTCTGCAGCGATTGGCTTTTCCGGTTCTCGATCGAGCACGACCTCGATCGCGCGCGCATCGGGGCGAAAGACCCGAATCTCCACAGCATCGCCGACCTTGTGCGGACCTAACACGCTGAACGGATCAGAATGAAGGCCCCTGACAAATCGGTAGACCTCGTCCCGCGGGACTCCAGCAATCTCGAAAGCTTTCATGATCCAGAACTCATCCTGTAAATAGCGCTGTCATGCTGAGCGAAGCGAAACATCTCTGCTCATTTGCCCTGGGAAGGATCGCTCGAAAATTGATCCGAGATTGAAAGCCTGGCCTCGCGGACTTCGTCCGCTGCGTTGCAGCTTCGCTTCGCTCAGAATGACATTTATGAGAGAGCTTGTAGCGAAAAATCATCGATTTCACCTCAAAGACCTTAAAACTTAGCGCGCCTTGCCTGGTAGCCAAACATTGTTTCCGCTCGGGATGATCGACGCTGCTCCTTGAGCGCACCTGGCAAGCATGCGAATTAACAGCGTGAGAAGTCTTTGTGTCGCCGTTTGTAGTTTCGGACTCAGTTCCGTCTTCGCTGCTCCCGTTATTCCCACCGCACCGGGTACAAGCTGGCGCTACAACATGACCGAGGAAATCGGAAAGGGATTGAATGTTCCGAACGTGAAAGCAGACGCCGACGGCATGATCCGTCTGGGAGTATTGTACCGCCTCGAGGGAACAGAGGACGTTGAAGGGAAAGGTCTTTTAAAGTTTGAAATGCATCGGGCGGGGACAATAACTAACACCGATCTGCTCACGGTGGACGAACACGGGATTACCTGCTGGGCCCGCGTGAATCTCGACGGCGAATTGGTTAAGTTTACTCCGCCGCAGACGATGATCGCCGCTCCACTGAAAAAGGGGGGCAGTTGGAACTTCGACGGCCAGGCCGGCGACATGAAAGTGCAACAGCATTACGATGTTGTGGGCGAAGAAAAAATCGATGTGCCCGCGGGAAAATTTCAAGCCTTCAGGATTCATGGCGAGCAAACGACGCCAAACCGGATGACAATCGATCGCTGGTTTGCACCGGGCGTTGGAATCGTCAAAGACGTTACAACGATGCAGGGCGCCAAGGGCGATTTGCTCCAGCGTATTTCGCTTGAATTGGCGGAAAGGCCCAAGATTATCGAGCGCCCTGAAGTCAAATCGGACACCGCACCGAAAAGGCTCGCGGTGAGTCTTGCCAAAGATCGCTTCGGGAAGCCGACCACGACATTCTCGTCGACCACGCCGGAAATTTACGCGCGCTGGCAGGGCCAGCGTTTGCGACAAGGCGCAAGCGTGAAAGCTGTGTGGATCGCGGAAAACATCGGCGAAGATTTTCCGCAGGAATATAAAGTGGACGAAGCCTCTGCCGTCGCTACAACCCCAACCGGACGCGGCGCATTCACACTCGCAAGGCCCGAAGATGGGTGGATGCCGGGCGATTACCGTGTGGAAGTTTATGTCGACAATGTTCTCGTCGATGCGGTGAAGATGAAGATCGTGCAGTGATCAAGGAGCGGCGGGCTCCCTCGGGCGCCGTAGCCTCGGCGAAGGCGGCCAGTCCGCCGCTGGGATCGCTCTCAAGTGACGCCCCTCCTTGAATTTTTCTTGAATCCAAGACCAAGCCCCGCCGCATCATAACGGAGAAGGGCACATTTACATGAGAAAGATCCTGATCGTCTTGCTTGCTGGGAGTCTCGTTG
The DNA here is from genome assembly GCA_963803285.1 of uncultured Verrucomicrobiae bacterium. Classification (GTDB taxonomy): domain Bacteria; phylum Verrucomicrobiota; class Verrucomicrobiia; order Chthoniobacterales; family UBA10450; genus Udaeobacter. The sequence continues at coordinate 102,943 of CAWDMG010000011.1, forward strand.
TGGTTACTGGATGCCATTTGCCAGGCGTCCGAGGCAATGGCCAGATCAAAACTGAGGAACGACAAGTCGGCGCTTTCGCCAGCCTCGACGCTGGCGGCGCCTTTGAGATTGAATGGGAAAATGGATCGCCCGCTCTTCGAATCACGACCGACGAAAATCTGCTCCCTTACATTGAGAACAATGTTTCGGACAATACACTGCATCTGCGCACACGAGAGCATGTTTGGCCTACCCACGGAATCAAAGTTGTCATCTCAAGTCCAACGCGGACAGGTGGCAGGATCAGGGGCGCCGTAAAGTTAACCGCAAAGCAGTTGAGCGGGCCGACCTTCGCCCTGGAATCGAAAGGAGCGTCACAGGTCACGCTTGATGGCACCGTCGACCGACTCTTGGTCGACATGACCGGCGCGAGCCAGTTAGAGGCCGATAGACTGCAAGTTAAAACGGCCGAAATCTCCACCACTGGTGCTGGCGATGCGGAGGTTGCAGTCACCGATACATTGAAAGTAGTGATCACTGGTGCAGGCAAAGTGACCTACTCCGGCAACCCGCCCACGATCAAGAAACAGATCACTGGCGCCGGTTCGATTCGCCACAAAGACTAGCCGCGTCCTTGTAGAGGCGTTCGCCGCGGCGAACACCCTTAGGCGCTTGGCACAAGCGCCTCTACAACACAAGTTGAAGCCATCAGATGAAGCAACCCTTGGCCATTCGAATCTTGAGCTGGTTCGCGGCGCTCGCATCCATGGGAATGTTTGTCTCGATCGCGCTCGCGATTCTCGACATCGGGCCGCACCTCATGGGCGGGGAAAAAGTGACTCGCTCGGAATGGTTGCATATCGCCGCTCCGCTCGTTGCGGTGATCGGCTGCCTGATGGCTTCGATCGCATACGGTCTTACCGCGCGCAAAGCGTGGTCGCGCCATCTCGTAATGGCGATATTCGTGCTGATAATCGTGTATGCGTCTGCACTCGGCGCACTCAACGTACTTCGGCACACGATTATGTGGCGTGCCATCATTAACGCCTCTTTGTTTGGTTGTGCGAGTGCGTGGTACTTCTACTTCAAACCGAATGTCGCTGAGTATTTTTGCAAACTCGGCGGGCAATAGATTCGTCAGCGGGTCGATTATTTCTCGGTGTTTCCTATTGCGCTGTCGAGGCCAGAGTGCGAAATGCAGAGGCCTGAGGAGATAAAATGACAATGCGCACACTGCTTTTCATTTTCGCGTTCCTGCTTGTGGTCAGCCTGACGTATGCCGGTGATGAAAGGTCAATTAAGAACCTGGCCAAGGCTCTCACAGGACTTTCGTCGGACGTCGATCCAGCTGAAGCCCAGGCATTGTCTTACACTGCGCATACGACTGCGCGCAGACTCAAAAAAGAATATCGTGTCGTTCTCAACCCCGAGTTTACGGTGTTCCTGTACAACGTCGGCATGCGAAAACGCGGCTGGTGTGGGCATTGGGCCCAGGACATTGGAGCGGAGTTGATAAAACTCGAGCCCAAGACGCTCGTGCTCCACTGGGGTGAAGCGTATCCTAACACAACGAGCGAAAACAACGCGCTGGTCGTGACTGCGCGTAATCAGCGGTTCGAAGATGGGATCCTCATCGACGGCTGGCGCAGAGCCGGTCGATTGTTCTGGTGTCCGGTGATAAAAGACGACGAGTACGAAATGGAACAGCATCACGGCCATTCCGGCATCACCATGTGGAGAGAAAACATGAAATGGAGCGCGTGGCTGCAGCATTACCCTTCAGCCGACGAGAAGCCGAAAACAGCCAGCGCGTCTCGCTGAATCGTTCAATTGCAGATTCGTAAGAGGCAGAGCGCTGCCACTTGAAATTGGCGTTTCACCCTAACGCCATGCACATTTCTAAAGTGCAAGACGTAAACGTTCAGACCGAACGGACCCAGGAGTACAACGCGCCGACCGAAGAGACGGCCTGGAGCCGGATGAAAAAGGCGCTGGGCCCGGTCGCGGTGGTGGGTGTCGTGATCGCAAAATTTCTTGCCAAGCTCAAATTCATCCTGCCCGTTCTGTTGAAGTCCGGCGGCACCATGCTGCTGATGGTCTGGGTTTACATGCAACTGTGGGGATGGCAGTTCGCGCTGGGTTTTGTCCTTCTTTTGCTCGTCCATGAAACGGGCCATTTGATTGTCGCCAAGAAATTTGGACTCAAAGTCGGCGCGCCAGTCTTTATTCCGTTTATGGGCGCGTTCATTGCGCTCAAGGAAGCACCACGCAACGCGTGGATCGAAGCGTGCGTAGGCATTGGCGGGCCGTTACTCGGAAGCTTGGGTGCTTTGGTCTGCAACGCGTTAGGCGAATTCTTTGCCGCCCCGATTTTCATCGCGCTGGCATGGTTCGGCTATTTCCTGAATCTGTTTAATCTCACGCCGGTCGGAATGCTCGACGGCGGACGCATCGTGACAGCGTTATCGCGCTGGTTATGGTTGCCCGGCTTTGCATTGCTCGTCTGGTTCGGATGGAAATATCCTAACTTCATTATCTGGCTAATCGTGCTGCTGTCGCTGCCACGGATCTATTCGCTGTTCCGTAAACGAACGGAGGAAGAACAGCGTTATTTCGAGGTCACACCATCGCAGCGTTGGATAATGTCAGTGCTATACTTTGGCCTCATCGCGGTTTTGCTTTTCGGTATGCACGTGGCACAGCAGGATTTGAACAAATACGGCGTCCGCTCCCATGGCCACGGTCACGACGCCATCGTTCAATAATTAAGCCGCCGTTATCGCAAAGACCTTTTGGGGTTCGAGCCCAATTCTCTCGACGATCGAGACGAAACGCTTATCCGAACGCAGCGGCGCGAACTCGGGAGCGATGCCGATGAAGTGCAATGACGATGAATGTTCCTCGTATGCACGTTGTAATTCGCGCATTGCATCCTCGTGTTCGTCCAAAACCACGTGCACATGCGCAATTGCATCCCCCGGCGTGTAGCTTCCGCGACTCGCGCAAGCGGCCTTAAGAATCTTCGTCGCTTCCTCCCGCCGGTTCATTTTGCCGTACGTGATCGCCAGACCAAAGGGCACCCGGCCACTGATGTCTTGCGACTTTTTATATAACGCGATCGCATCATCGAAGCGGCCCATTTCCCGGTAAAGAGCCGCCACCAACGGCTCGCCATAAGCAAATGTTGGATCAAGCTGCAATGCGCGTTCACCAGCGATCATCGCTTCATCGATCAAGCCGAAGTATCGATAAATCTCACACGCGAAATTGCTCACCCAGAGCGAGGCGGGATCAATCTTTGCCGTGCGACGCAGATACGTAATGGCTTTCTCTCGGTCCCCGATCGCCGCGTAAAACGCAGCGATAAAATAGTTCGACGGCGTCAAATTTGAATCCATTTCAAATGCGCGAACGTATTCGGCTTCGGCGCCGCGGAGGTCCCAATCGAGGATCCGTTTGGTTTCTGCCAAGTAAACATGCGCTTCGGCTTCGCTATCGTCGATGTTGATCGCATTCGCGGAAGCTTCGCGCACCTTCGAATAAGCTTCGAGCGGTTCGACATAACCATCGGCCAGCCATAGCCAGGACTTCGCAATGCCGGTCCAGGCCCGCGCGAATCGAGGATCTTTGTCGAGCGCCCTCTCGAAAAACCCCAGACTTTTTCGCAGCGCTTCCTCAGTGCTTTTGTCCGACAAGAACAAGCCTCGAAGATAAAGATCGTACGCTTCCATGCTGCGCGCCCGCGGCGTTGCCGGCGCAATCTCTAATTTCAGCTTCAGCGCGTCGACAATGGCGCATGTGATCTCGTCCTGGAGCGCAAAGATTCCCTGGAATTCGCGCTCGAAAGTTTCCGACCACAACGTGAATCCCTCGCAGCACTCGGTCAGCTCGGCAGTCACACGAATCCGATTGCCGTCTCTTCGAATGCTTCCTTCAACCACGTGCTCGACGTTGAGCTTGCTGGCAACTTCGCTCAGTTCCGCATCGCGATCTTTAAACCAAAACGATGAACGCCGCGCTGCCACCCGCAGATTGTCGACCTTGGAAAGTGCTGTGAGAATTTCCTCGGCGATGCCTTCGCCAAGATAATCGCGCTCCGGCCCCGCGCTCAAATCCTTGAACGGTAAAACTGCGATCGACTTCTCCTGTGAAATGGACGGGTCAACGGCATCGATCCCGGGTTGCGGTGCCCGATCCGGAGTACGTACGATTCCGTATCGCGTAAGATCGAAAAACCACGAAAGCGTAAGCGCCACCGGAAACCCAAGCACAATCAGTACGACCAGGAATCGAACCACCCAAATTGGAATATCGAATATCGGAAGAACCTGCGCGATGCCTTGAGCGAGCGCCCAACCGCCTACAACATACGCGATTGCGACGCTGTAAACTCTTCTTCGCTTTAGCTCGGCAAAAAACGTTTTCGCGTTCACTGGTGAATGGATCAGCCGTGCTAATCTGAATCCAAATTCTTAATCGCTACAAGCTCGCCACTTTTTTTAGCTTCAGGGGCTGATTTCTGCGATTAGTTGTTTAAAGCGCGGATCGTCCCGAATCGGGTCCCATTCCCAACGATATTTCAGATCGTTAACAGTGATGCTGTAATCGGCGCTATCAACTGCCCCTGGCGTTGTGAGCAGACGCTTGAGCAACGGAATAGCCAAATCATTTTCGCCGACCCGAGCGTAGATGAGCGCAAGATAGCCACTCATCAGTGAGCCATCGAGAGCGTCCTTCGACTGAGGTTTTAGCTCAACGGCACGCTGTCCCGCTGCGATGGCCTCGTTCTTCCGCCCCATTAACGCGTAAAGCCAGCCAAGCCTCGCATGCCGCTCGGCGCTTTCCGGGGCTTCTTTCACCGCGGCTTCAAAAGCTGGTCTTGCTTGTTCAAACGCCTGTTGAGCACTCGCATTATCTCCCTGCGCAACATACGTGCAGCCTTCCAGGAAGATTTTCGGGGTCAATCCAGCGATGCTATAAGAAATTTCGTTGACCGACGATGTTTCCAGAATCTTCTTGGCTGCCGAATAATCGCGTTGCAACATGGCCGCGTCCCATCGGGCTGCGGTGACACTGCCGTCTGGATCAAGACCGGGTGGAATCTCATTCAGCATGGACTTCAGCAGACCAGTGTCTCCTTTCCATTGAAAATTGACGTAACCGCTTTGGATTTTGGCCACCAGGGATGTCGGAGCCAAGGCGCGCATTTGCTCGACCCAACGCGCGGCTTCCCGCCATCGTCGCATTGAGCTGTTCGTATACATAAGTTCGCGAGCGGTGCTCGGATTTTGCGGATCGAGTTTCGCGACCAGTTCGTAGGCTGCGAGCGCCTCCTGCCATTTGCCCTGCCGGCGCTTAATCGCCGCGATCAGCCGGCGTGTATCCGCGTTACTCGGCGATAGACGAGACGCGATCTCGAATTGCTCCAGAGCCTTGTCATAGTCTTGATCTATCCAGTAAATGCACTGGCCGAGCGCGAAGTGGCCTTCCGCAAGGTTCGGTTGCAGTCGAAGCGCAGTTTCCGCTTCGGCACGGGCTTTCGTTCTCCAACTCTCCGTCGGTTCGTAATAACGAAAAACTTCAGCACAAACAGATGCGAGCCGCGCGTGAGCGAGCGCGAAATTCGGGTCGAGTTCGATTGCCTGCATGTAAAGCTGCTCGGCAGTCTTATAATCCTCCAGCAGCGTATCGGGATTGCGGGAGATCTGGTTCGCGCGCAAATAAAAAACGTACGCATCGGCGTTTCGCGTCGGTTTGGCTGAAGCCAGCGCCTTTTCGTCATCGCTCAGCGTTGCTCGCAGGGTATCGGCGATTTCGGTGGCCAATTCTCCCTGCAATCCAAGCGAATCAACCAAAGTGCGGTCGTAACGATTTGCCCAAATCTGGCGGTTATTTCGCGTGTCGATCAACTGCACATTCACCACCACGCGGTCGCCTTCTTTGCGCACGCTGCCCTCGAGAACGTTTGCTACGCCAAGTTTCCGCCCGATGTGGCGTACATTTTGAGCTCCGGCATCACGAAAACCCATCACTGAAGAACGACTGATGACCCTAAGATCTTTGATCTTCGCCAAAGTCGTCAAGATGTCGTCCTGGATGCCGTCTGCAAAAAATGCATTGTCTCTTTCCGGACTGAAATTCTCGAACGGCAATACCGCGATGCTTTTCTCCTCGGGGAGCGCAGCTGCTGACTTCTGTCGGGAATTTATCCAGATGCTCAGAGCGGTGGCGGCGAGCAAAAGGAGGGTGGCCGCGATTGCCAAATATATGCCCCGAAACCTCCTCGCAGCGCGGCCTGCCGCAGCTTTGGCAGCTCGTTCCGACTGCGATTGCTGAATCATTTTTGGCAACTCAGGATTCCCAACGCCGTTGCCGTAGAAATTCACAAGGAAAATTGGAACGCCGTGTTTTACGGAGCATTCCCCCAAGTCATGCAAATATGGACCCCACTCTCGCGAGTGGCCCAAATCTTCCGCGACCCTTTTGGACAACAGAATGTGTCTGTCGTCTCCGCAATCCATGACTCGTTGCGCAAGATTGATCCCAGCCCCGGCGACGTTTGCTGCATCGTTTACGTCGCGAACTTCATTGATCGGTCCGCTGTGGATGCCCATTCGCAGCTTCAGTTGTGGATACTCTTTCAACTTCTTGCTGATCTCCATCGCGCATCGCGCGGGCGCTTCTGGACTATCAAAAAAAACGAGCGCCATCCCATCGCCCACGGGAAGTCGAATCAGCTTCCCTGCTTCTTTGGCACTTCGAACCTGCTCGGTCCCGCGGACAATTGCAGTCAGTTGCTCCATGTATTGACGCTGCTCATCGAGAAGCAGCTTCGAATAACCGACCAGATCCATAAACAGAACGTGGCCAATCTGTAATCGCACTGACGTTCCAGAATCAGAGGGCATAGGTTGAACCGCAATCTTCCGCGATGTTGACGATTTCTGAAATCCTATTTCCGCGAACACCCGTGCACGAAGTCAGCCCCGACGTTGCTGTCGATGTTGTGCTAAAATTGTCGAATGCCGTTTCAGCTTGAATCCAACTTCAAACCCCGCGGTGATCAGGGGCAGGCGATCGCGAAACTGCTGAAGTCTGTCGAGGCGGAAAACCGCCATCAGACACTCCTCGGCGTGACCGGTTCAGGCAAGACGTTCACCGTCGCCAACGTCATCCAAAAGCTGGACAGGCCGACGCTGGTGATTTCGCACAACAAAACCCTGGCAGCGCAACTTTACTCGGAGTTCAAACAATTCTTCCCGGGTAACGCGGTCGAATATTTCGTCAGCTATTTCGATTATTACCAGCCAGAAGCTTACATCCCGCGCTCCGACACCTACATCGAGAAGGACTCCTCCATCAACGAAGAGATTGAGCGGTTGCGCCTGTCGACAGCGAGCGCGCTGCTTTCACGACGCGACGTCATCGTGGTGGCAAGCGTGTCTTGTATCTACGGAGTCACGTCGCCCGAAGATTATGCACAGATGTTGCTCACTGTTAAATACGGACAGCACATTAGCCGCGAAGCGGTGCTCGGTCGTTTAGTCGACATGCTTTACGAGCGCAACGACATGAATTTCGCGCGCGGCAGGTTCCGGGTGCGCGGCGATGTGGTTGAGGTTTATCCTGCGACCGCCGATGAAGAAGGAATCCGCCTCGAGTTTTTCGGTGACGAGATTGATGCGATCCGGCGATTTGATCCGCTGACCGGTCACACGCACGAATCCCTCAATTTCATCACATTTTTTCCGGCCAAACAGTTCGTGACGCCGGCGGACAAGCTGAATCGTGCGCTGCGCACGATCCGCGAAGAGCTTGAGCAACGGATTATCGAACTCGAATCGCAAAACAAACTTCTCGAGGCGCAACGGCTGCGAATGCGCACCGAATACGATTTGGAAATGTTGCAGGAAATGGGTTTCTGCAACGGGATTGAAAATTATTCTCGCCATTTGTCCGGGCGACTTCCCGGGTCGCGGCCTTACACGATCATCGATTTCTTTCCGGACGATTTTCTCACCGTCATCGACGAATCGCACGCCACGATCCCGCAGATCGGCGGGATGTACGAAGGCGACAGGTCGCGCAAAACTGTGCTCGTAAATTACGGGTTTCGCCTTCCCAGCGCGCTCGACAATCGCCCCCTCAATTTCGATGAATTCATGAAGTTGACGAATCAGACGATTTACGCCAGCGCGACGCCTGCAGAATTCGAGATTCAAAACAGCGTTGTCGGAAACAAAGGATACTTCCCGCACAAACGACAGCGCATCGGGGAGGAAGAATTAATTCCGTTCGTACTGCCTGGCGAACCTGTAGCGGTCTCCGACCGCCGACCTCGCCAGACCGGCGCTCAGAGAGCGCCGCTACATGCCACAGTGCGTGTTTCAGCCACCGATGACCCGCCCGAAAAATTTGATACGCACACGCCGGGCGCGCCCCTCGTAGTCGAGCAGATCATTCGGCCTACCGGACTTCTCGATCCGAAAATCACGATCAAGCCGCTTAAGAATCAGATCGACGAAACGATGGAGCTGTGCCGTCAGCGCGTGGAAAAAGGCGAACGCATTCTGGTGACGACGCTGACCAAGCGAACCGCGGAAGATCTTGCTGACTATCTGCGCGACGTGGGATTGAGAGTGCGCTATCTGCATAGCGATATCGACGCGATCGAGCGCGTGGAAATTTTGCGCGGATTGCGCGCGGCGGATTTCGACATCCTAGTCGGCATCAATTTGCTCCGCGAAGGGCTCGATCTACCCGAGGTTTCGCTGGTGTGCATTTTGGACGCGGACAAGGAAGGATTTTTGCGCAGCCAGACTTCGCTCATCCAGACAGCCGGCCGCGCGGCGCGCCACATTAACGGCGAAGTGGTGCTCTTCGCCGACACGATAACGCAAAGCATGGAAGCGCTCATTTCGATTTCCGAATACCGCCGCGCCAAGCAGATGGAGTACAACGAAACGCACGGCATCACGCCGCAAACGGTTCGGCGCGCCGTTCAGGAAAGCTTGCATACCATTCTTCGCGGGCGAGAAATCGCCGCCTCCGTCATTCAGGAGGCCGGCGGCGATTTTAATGTGACCGAATTGCTGCGCGAATTGGAAGACGAGATGCAGGAAGCTTCGGCAAATCTCGAATTCGAGCGGGCCGCGCTGTTGCGCGACCAGATCATGGAAGTAAAAAGCGGCTCCGGGCTGGCGAAAATTGAACCGAAGCGTCGACCCATAAGATACTCACGCAACGCCGGACGCCGTCGCTCGCGCGTGTAGGTTGCGAGCCGCGGCATGCCGAACTGATATTCTCGCCTTCGGCGTTTAATTTGGAATCGTCTTGAGGACAAAACGATCCACCTTGTCGATACTCGCCGCGCATGCGAGAAATCGCCGATGCCGAAGACGAAAACCAAAGCGGAAACCGCAAACATATACGCGGTCGTCGGCTCGGATGAAGCTGAAGTAAAACACGCGGCCGCGGAGCTGGCGCAGAAACTGGTGCCCGACGACGCTGGCGATTTCGGTCTGGAAGTAATCGATGGCGTCGCAGATAACGCCGATCAAGCCGCCGCGCGAATTCGATCGGCGATCGAGGCGTTACAAACTTTGCCTTTCTTCGGCAGCACAAAAGTAGTCTGGCTGAAAAGCGCGAACTTCCTCGGCGACGACACAAAGGCGCGCTCGGCCGGCGTGCAATCCGCACTCGAAGAATTGTCCGGGCTGATCGACAGCGGTATCGGCACAGGAGTCGCGCTTTTGATCAGCGCCACAGAAGTGGATAAGCGGCGCTCGTTTTACAAGATGCTGGCGAAACACGCGGAACTGCAGGTTTTCGACCGGCTCGATTCCGCGCGGGCCGGCTGGGAAGAAGCAGCAACTGAAATCGTTCTGGGCCGCGCAAAAAAGCGAAAATTGGAATTCGATGAGGCTGCGCTTGAACTGTTCGTTTTGCTGACCGGAGGCGATACGCGACAGATCGATAACGAGTTGGAAAAGATTGACGTTTATCGTAGCACAGGCGTCCCGCCTGCTGAGTTCAAGGGGGCAGGCTCGCCACCGCGAGTCCGTCCTGTGGCGGACAAGATGGCCACCAGCCCCACAGCCAAGATGGCTGTGCCACGAATAAGTGTCGAACTTGTTCGTGAGCTGGTCCCGCTATCGCGTGCCGGGGTAATTTTCGAACTGAGCAACGCACTGAGTGCCGCGATCTGGAACTGGCGCTGACGCTCGTGCGACGTTTGCTTGAGCAAGGTGAAAGTGCCGTGGGTATTTTACTGGCCGCAATCGTCCCGACGATCCGCAATTTATTGCTGGCTAAAGATCTGATGGAACAGCATGGCATTCGGCGTCCGCATTCGCCGTTTCAATTCATTGCTGCCATGAACGGGTTGCCCCCAAAAGCAACGGAGCATTTGCCTCGGAAGAAAGACGGCTCAATTAACGCCTACGGTCTGGCCATCGCCGCGCAACACGCGAATCAGTTCGATAGCAATCAACTAATTGAGGCAATGCGCACCTGCCTCAATGCAAACGTAAAACTCGTGACCACACAGCTGGATCACGAGCTGATTCTTACTGAAGTAGTTGTGAAATTACTTGGTAGGGGCGATTGACCGCAATCGCCCGGCGGTTCAGTGAACCGCCCCTACCATCAAACAGTACCGTCTTGCCGCCGCGCCACCGGCCCGACGTACGGAATATCCCAGCGCACGCCTGTGAACGCTTTTACGGTGGCGACAATCCACACAACCAGAAATGCTATGTGAACGAGCGCCTGGATGATTCCCCAAAAAAATACCAGAATCCCGCCAATCGCCGGAATCGACCAAAGGATCAGGAAGAGGATTCTTGAGACGATGTTAAACAAAAGCCACGCGCCTCCGAAGATAATCGATTGCATGGCGTAGAAGCGCACAAAGCTGTCGTGCTTTTCGACAATGTAAAAAATGATCCCGCCAATTAATGGAATGCAGGCGAGCGCCGCAGCCACATTCGAAGGCAAACCGGTTGACGTTGATTTTGGCCCAAGCTCGGGGCCCGGACCTGACGCAGGCGGAGGTGGGATAGGCTCTTGCTCGGGCATGATCTACATACACCGAATGCAAAATCCCTTGTCAAGCAAACTTGCTTTTGCGGCTCTTTTTCCCTTTCGATTCGCGCCGCGGAGCACCAATATCATAGCGCTCTGATCAAAGAGATCCCCCCATGAAAAAGTACCCCTCCCCTCCGCGCGTTTTACCTTGATCGAATTGCTCGTCGATCGCGAGCCTCCTCGGCATCACCGTGTCCTTCACTGTATCCGGCTTAATCGGATGTTGCAGCGCGCAAAAGCGACAAAGGACATGAGCAACCTGCGGCAGATCGGAATGGCGTTGCACAGACGTACCTCAACGACAAGGAAGGCGTTGTTCCGCAAACAATCGCTGATCCGGGGACGGGGAAAGACGCAAACCCGGTCATTTACCCCGTTTACATCGCTACCAGAAAAGTTTTCCAATCGCCTTTTGACAAGCGCAGCCAGCTTCCGAAACGGACACTGCACCGCGTTAGCTACGGCATCAACCAAAACACGTATCGGTATCTCTGATAAGATGGCAACGTCCTAGGTGTGCGATCGCCGTCTTCCACGATCCTTGATGGCGCCTGAATTACACATGGAGATCCTGCTCGTCAGCACTTCATGGACGGGCATTGCGACAGCCGTGCCAAATCTGGCGGTGCGAGGACGGCCCCGGCATGACAATCGGCACTCATTTGAAGGCGCACACAAATTAATGCCCTATTCTGCGATTGGCACGTCGAAACCGATGACCTTCGGTCCAGGTACGGCGCCTGGAACGTTCAATAGACACGACATCAGACCCGGCTCGGTTTGAAACATTGGTCTCCCAAGGAGGTAACGAGCGTCGCTCACATGATTCGTGTGCGTGCCGGCATCGCTGCCGTATCCTGATCGGCAAGCGGATTATTATCACGGATCGCGAAAACGTGCTCAGGTATTTGCGCTGTCGCGGAACACTGTGCCATCATTTCCGATAGCAATGTCGCGCGGCTCTTCGCCGATCGGGTCAAGAAGAGCCTTACGTCAGCTGGATTTCGCCCGACGCTGATCACGATTCCGGCAGGCGAAAAATCGAAGACGCTCGAGCAAGCCGGCGCGATTTGCGACCGGATGATTGCGGCGGGACTTGACCGCCAATCGTTTGTCGTTGGCTTCGGGGGCGGAATGATTGGCGATATTTCGGGATTCGTCGCGGCGATTTATCACCGCGGCATTCCGCACGTCCAGATTCCAACAACGCTGCTCGCGATGGTGGACAGCTCTATCGGCGGGAAAACCGGAGTGGATACGCGCGCTGGGAAAAATTTGATCGGCGCTTTCCATCAACCCTCGCTGGTGATTGATGATCTCGATGTTTTGAAAACACTGCCGCGTCGTCAATTTAATCAGGGTTCGCTGAGATCATCAAGCACGCGGTTATCGCCGATGCAAAGATGTTCCGAACGCTGAAAGTAGCGCGAGCCTCCTGGCCCGCCGCGGCGGGCGGGACGCATGCGCTACAGTCGCTGATCAAGCGCAACATCCAGATCAAGTCCAGAATCGTGGCGAAAGACGAGCGCGACCGGACAGGCCAACGTGCGCTTCTGAATTTTGGCCACACAGTTGGCCACGCCATCGAGCGTGCCGGAAATTACCGGAAATTCCTGCATGGAGAAGCAGTGAGCCTCGGAATTGTCGTCGCGTGCGCGATCTCTGTGAAGAGAGCTGCTCTGCGGCCAGATCAGTGCGCCGCAATTGTTGATCTTCTTGAGCGATTCGGGTTACCAACGCGGTTGCCACCCAAATTTCCGCGTAAGAAGATTTTCGACGCAGTGAACTTTGACAAGAAATTCGAAAGCGGAAAAATCCGGTTCGTCGTCACGCCACGCATAGGCGCTGCGTACCTCGCAGATAACGTAACACTCGACGATATTCGCGACGCCGTGAAAGAACTGTAGCGGCGCTCTATGAGCGCCGACCATATCGCGAAGTTTTCTTCGGCGGTCACAGACCGCCGCTACAGGAAAGAAATCGTTGTCGCGCTTTGGAATAATACTCGACCAGTCCATCCGCTACGCTGTCGGCGTATTCTCGGAAGATGCTCTTGCGTTCAACGCCGTTCACGTTGCGCATTCCTTCGTAATCGCCGGCCTGAATACGAGCGAATACGTCTTTGCTGTTCATCACATACGGCTCGCAGTACACGACCGGGCAATGGTAAACCCGCGTGGCGAGCAAATTGCGCGCGTAGACGTAACCGCTGCTGCCGACTTTAGTCGTGCTGTTAGTGGTCGGATAGGCGTACGGCGGCAGGCCAGTCTCGCGCGCCATGGCCGAAGCAATCGTATCCGCCAACGGCAACTCCTCGTCGTACGCGCGACTCAGAAGGCGCCGCATCATTTCAAAACGTTCATCGTCGAATTCCAGCTCCTCCGCCAAATACGATCCGTTGACCAGCAGGTGAAGATGATTCGTGTCGGTCAACATCGGACTAGTGGGGTCGCCCCATCCTTCAGCGTTGAAATGCAAACACAGCACAAGGTCAGGATGCAGTTTGAAATTCACCAGCGCCGCACGGCGCCGGATCTCACTGTAGCGGTAGAACAAGATTTCGCTTTGCCAGCGGATGGTCTTCTCTTTCTCCGGATCAGTCGAATCAAGAACATCGCCGCGCGGCTGTGGCACGCCATTCCTAATGAGAATCTTCCTGGCCAACTCGCGAAAATCATCCGGACGCTTGCCGGTTGTTGGATCATCGGTAATTCGGACAAACGAAACTTTCGCACCGAGATCGCGCAACCGCAGGACCAACAATCGCGCCACCCGCAAGGTTAAATCGCCCTCCTGAACCGGCTGGCTGTCGCCGACTTGAAACCAACGCTCCTCCATCTTCGCCCAATTCCCACCGAGATGACCCGGATCGAGAGCGATTTTCAAACCCGAGAGCGGCTTGCCTGATCCCGCCGGCGGTAAAGATTTCGCCGGTCGCCAAAGTCGCGGCACGCGTTTCCTCTCTTCCGGGCCATCGGCAAATCGCAGGATGAAAAATTCCTGCGCGTCCCGGTTCATGAGGATCCGCGCCGTGTCGTCTTTTATTTCGATTAAGTCGGGAGCGAACCCGTGAGTGCCGTAGACATCATTGATCAGATGCGCGAACTCATCACGCGTGATTGTCTGCTGATAACGTTCAAGAACATCCCATCGCGGCTTGTTCCCGAGGACGCTAATGTTCTCCGCGGCCTGGAGACTTATTGCAAAGATCGCTGTAAATAAGCATGTCGAAGTTCTGACGAACCGCCTTCGCCATGCTTCGGCGTGCCAGGCGAATCGCTTCGCTGCGCTGGATCGGTGAGCGCTTAAATCGTTGAATCGCAAATCCGATGGAACTATGTAACGATTCAACGAATCACCCCACGTATGCTAACGGTTCTTTTTCTTGGCGATATTGTTGGCCAGCCAGGCCGCGCCGCGGTAATAGCCCGGTTGCCGGACCTGAAGGCGAAATACGCGCTGGATTTTATCATCGTCAACGGCGAGAACGCTGCGGGCGGCCGCGGTATTACTGGCAAAATCACCATCGATCTTTTGCGCGCCGGCGTTTCAGTTATCACAAGCGGCGACCATATCTGGGACCAGAAAGAGATTCTTTCGTTCATCGATACCGAACCCCGTTTGTTGCGCCCAGTAAATTATCCCAACGGCGCGCCGGGTAGCGGATCGATCGTTCTTGAAACGGCCAAGGGGAAAATTGGTGTCATCAACGTCCAGGGGCGCACGTTCATGCAGCCGATTTTGGACAACCCATTTCGTGCTGTCGAAGCAGCAGTCACGAGAATGCGCAATGAAACGCCGAACATTATCGTCGACGCTCACGGCGAAACCACGAGCGAAAAAATTGCGCTGGGCCGATTTCTAGACGGCAAAGTATCCGCTGTCATCGGCACACATACTCACGTTCAGACAGCCGATGAGCAAATCTTCCCCGGCGGCACGGCCTTCTTATGCGACGCCGGAATGTGCGGGCCTGTAAACTCCATCCTGGGACGCGCGGTTGATCCCATCATGAATCGGTTTATTTCGAATTTGCCGTCATCGTTTCCGGTGGCTGGCGGGGAAGTACGCTTGCGTGGAGCCGTCGTTGAAATTGATGAGACGACCGGCCGTGCCGTGGGTATTACGCGGATCGATGAGCCTGGACCCACTGCATTCGTCCCATCAGATCCGGAACCAAAGACGAATATCGAAAATGCGCCGTCAACGGAACAGACTTGAAACTGTTGAACTTACAGCCAACTATTCACCCCTCTAGGTTCGAATTGTCTAAAGAGAATCAACGTCTAATAGAAAATCTATGAACAGATCCTTTGCTTTTATTGTAATCGCGGCTTTGACCCTCTGTGCTTCACAGGTATGCCAGGCGGCGGAGAAAAAGAATCCCGAAGCGAACCGACTGGCTCGCGAGGGCGCTGAGGCCGCTAAAAGCCAGGACTGGGACAAAGCAGTTGACCTGCTTAAAAAAGCTACCGCTATGGACAAAAAATATGGCGACGAGCTCTCGGCAGTTTATCAACAACGCGGATACGCCGCTGCCAATGACCAGAGGTATGGGGATGCCATCAACGATTATAACGAAGCGCTTAAACTCACTCCGGAACAGGCGGCGCGCATTCATGAGCAACGTGCCGCGGTCGAAATGAAGATACAGGACTATGATAAAGCTCTCGCTGATTACTCTGAGCTTATCAAACAAAAGCCGGACGAGATCCGATATCTCAGTTATCGCGCCTACATTTACGAGTTAAAAAACGATCTTCAAAATTCGATGGCCGACAACGAAAAGATTTTGAAGCTGGATCCCAACAATCAGGATTCGAAGACGCGAAAGCAACGGCTCGAACAAAAGATTGCGGAAAGGACGCCGCTTACTCCGCCACCGCGATCGCCCACGGCTTCGCCTGCCCATTCACCCAAAGGCAAAAAGAAACCCTAAGTAAGCGTTCTCGAAGCCAGCCCTGCTGAGCCGTTTTGGACGCGGGCAAATTTAGGGCTCGGTCAGTGCACCAGCTTCTTCGCTTTCCTCGGCAGTTGTAGGCGCTGTGAATTTTCGTTTCCGGCGGTTCCCCGGCAAAGGCGCCAGGGTCATGGTGATATTGCGACCGGCGATCTTCGGGTCGGTTTCCACCTGTGACATGCTGGAAAGATCGTCGCGAACTTTCTGCACCAGATGAATCCCAAGCTCCTGGTGCGCCATTTCGCGGCCGCGGAATTGCAACTGAACACGCACCTTGTTACCGCGGTCCAGGAATTCTTCGGCGTGCCGGACTTTGGTTAGATAATCGTGCTCGTCGATGTTAACGCGAAACTTGATTTCCTTCAGTTTGGAGCCGGACGGCTTTTTATCTTTCGAGTGTTTGGAAATGTCGTATCGGAACTTTCCAAAATCGACAATTTTGCACACTGGCGGATTGGCCGTGGGCGCGATTTCGACCAAATCTTGGCCGAGAGTTTGAGCTTTACGCAAGGCGTCGGTTAATCTCATGACGCCGAGCTGTTCGCCGCTGGACCCTATAATGACTCGGACTTCGCGAGCGCGAATCCGACCGTTTACACGAATTTGTGGTTGCAGATTAGTTCAATCTCCTCAACGGCGAAGCGGGAGTGCTCCGCGCCACCGTATTACATTTATCGCAACTTCAGGCGTCAGCATTCGCAAACGCCATGGCACTCCTTCTTCGCGACGGTTGCGATTTACCGCAACGAAGTGCTCGCATTAAAGTTCGCAAGCCGAAGAGAGTTGTAAGCAACAATTTCGCACTGGCAAGGTCAAACTCGTAACGATTAGATGTCGATGTCCGGGAGATCACTTTGCCGGCGGGCCGCCAAAGTGCGCTTTGTGCGCCGCGTACGCAGCCGCATCGTCTAGCATTGCATCGATTGTCGCTGTCAATGGCTCGAGTTTGACCACTCCAGAAAAAATGGCGCGATCCCCAATCTCAGTATCAATCACGAACGCGGGTCGTTGCGTGATCTGTAACGCGCGGAATTCGGCCGTCGATGCTCGAACGCGCTTCTCAATCGCCGGCGATTTCGCGCGCTCGAGCAATTTGTCGGCTCCTATGCCGGCAGCTTCTGCCGCGATTTCAGCCGCGATATTCCAGTCAACGACGGTTTTGCCTTCGCGCAGGGCGGCGCGAGCAAGCGCGAGCCGGACACGATCATCAGTGAAACCAAAATCCTTTGCCGCTTCGGCGACGCAATTCGGCGCCAGCCACTCCGGAAGACTTGGATCGTACCAGTCGGTATTGAGCATAAACGCCGAACGCATCATCATCCCACTGCGTCGATAGAACCACTGCGCCTGTTCGCGTGAAGTTGGCAGACCACTGGGGTCCATTAGCGCGATCTTCCATTGAAACTGAACCCGCCCATCATAGCGCCTTTTCAATTCCGCCCATGCCGGCTCGGACCAGAAACACCAGCTTGAAATGACATCGAGATAATCAGTGACAGTGATGGTCATACTTGAATGTTAGAAAGGTTAAGAGAGTTACAAAGTTTAAAGGCTACCAGGTTGAATCATCGAACTAGCCATTTCTATGCTTGTCATGTTGAGCGGAGCGAAACATCTCTGATTTTATTTTTAGAACCGCTGCCAGAAGAAAATCAGAGATTCTTCGGTTCGCTCAGAATGACAACATGTCGTTTTCGTTTTAACGCTTCAACGCTTTAACGAATCACGGACGTTTCCGAATCTCACGGATGAATCTCAATCACATCTTACTTTTCCTCGCGCTCGTTTCGCCGCTGCTCGTTCTGGCTCGCGCGTGGCGGCCCGGCGCGCCTTATCACGGCTGGCGCTTCGCCGCGATCACTGTGCTAGCGGTTACCGCCGTCGCCTGGTTTCTTTGGTCTGACGCCAGCGGGTATATCGGAGGCGCGGCATGGTTCCTTCTGCTGTTTCTGCCGACGATCGCATTGCGAAAAATTACGCAGCTCGCTGCGCGAGGAGATTATGAATTGGCTGGAAGACTTGGTGAGGCTCTCCAGATTTTGCATCCCACAGCCGAACTGCGCGAGCAAGTCCGATTATTTCGTCACTTGAAGTCTAACGCTGCGCGTCCGCGTGCATTCCGTTCCGTGCCCGCCCGTCACGATATGGCCTATTCTACTCGGCAAACGCAGCGTCGAAGCGCGCTGGCGGTGCTCGTATTGATCCTGGTCAACGTGCTGGCCTTTCTCTATGAGATTTATGCTGGGGGCTGGAACGATCCAAAAGTTCTGCATCGTATTGGCGCGGTCGAGGCGGACGCAGTTGTCGCGCACGGCGACTACTGGCGCCTGTTCACTGCGCTTTTTCTACATGGCGGCTTTTTGCATCTCGCGTTCAATCTTTTCGCTCTTTACATTCTCGGTCCGCCGCTCGAGCGCTCCATCGGCACGATCCGATTTCTCGCATGCTATCTAATTTCCGGGGTCGCCTCCAGCGCAGGGGTAGTGGCTTTAACGGAGATCGGGCTCGTTCAACCCGGCCAACTCATAGGCGCTTCAGGCTGCATCATGGGCGTGGTCGGTGCATGGGCAGGATTCTTACTGCGACATCGTCATGCGCCATTCGCGAAACAGCGGCTCGCAAATATTGGCCTGATCGTCGCGATCCAAATCGCATTCGATCTTTCCACGCCACAGGTCAGCACGGCCGCGCATCTGTGCGGATTGGTGGCCGGATTTTTTCTTGGGCTAATCCTCACACCGCGACCTGTAGCCGGGGGTGTTGACCCCGGCTGGAATTGACTGTTTGTCCAAACCCAAAAAGCGTTCTCATCGTGAGAAGATCGGCGACTTGCCGGATGAGATTTTCTCAGTTAACTGCGGCTCTGTCCGCCGGGTATTCGAATGGTAAGTTCTGGAACCTGCAATCTTTGGCACCGGGGTCGACGCCCCCGGCTACAGTAAGCTCAAACACATGCCGACTTTTCAAACTTACAACGTCACTCCGATCCTGCCGGCGACACTCGAACCGTTAAGGGAACTGAGTTTCAATCTTTGGTGGACATGGGAACCGGCAGCCCGCCGATTATTCCGGGAACTCGACCCCGAGCTTTGGGACCAGACTAATCATAATCCAGTGCGGATGCTGCAGCTTTCGCGGCAATCCCGCCTTGAAGAGCTTGCGCAGGACAAAAACTTTTTGCGCGAGCTCAAACAGGTGTTCCAAGACTTCGAAAAATATCTAGGACGCCACGACACGTACGGGAAGGCCGGTCCCGGTGCCGCGATCAAGAATCCGATCGCCTATTTTTCCGCCGAATTCGGTTTTCACGAATCAATTCCGAATTATTCCGGCGGCCTTGGCATTCTGGCCGGGGATCATTGCAAATCAGCGAGCGATCTCGATCTGAATTTTGTTGCGATTGGTCTGCTCTATCGACACGGCTATTTCCGGCAACAGATCGATAAGGACGGCGTCCAAGCGGCAATTAATCTGAACCAAAATTTTTATCACCTGCCGATCCGCGAAGTTCGTCGAGGCGAAATGAAGCTTCTCATTTCGGTGCCGATTCTGGATCGGGAAGTTTTCGCCAGAGTTTGGGAATTGCGCGTTGGCCGCGTCAACGTTTATCTCCTCGACACCGACATTCCTGAGAACAACCCGGAGGACCGGCGCATCACCGCGGAGCTTTACGGGGGCGATCTCGAGATGCGTATGCGTCAGGAAATCATACTCGGGATCGGCGGCGTGAAAGCGCTCACCGCTCTCGGGATCCAGCCGGACGTGTTCCACATGAACGAAGGACACTCAGCCTTCCTCGCGCTGGAGCGGATTCGTCTCAACATCGTCGAGAAAAACCTCAATTTTTATTCCGCGCTCCAAGTCGTCGCAGCAGCGAATGTTTTTACCACACACACGCCAGTTCCCGCCGGCAACGACTCTTTCTCGCACGAGATGATGCAAAAGTACTTCGGCAAATTTGCCAAGGAATTGAACATTCCCTTCGACGAGCTGTTCTCATTCGGCCACACGCGTCTCAACCCCGACGAGCCGTTCAGTATGACTATCCTGGCGCTGCGGCTCAGCCGCCATGCGAATGGCGTCAGCAAATTGCACGGTGAAGTGAGCCGGTCGCTCTGGAAAGATGTGTGGTCGGGTGTGCCCATGCACGAGGTGCCGATCACCAGTATCACGAATGGCGTGCACACCAAGACATGGATGGCGCCTGAGTTTGCGGCACTTTATCGCAAGCATCTCGGCGATTGGGAGGAGCACCTGGCTGAACCTGATTTTTGGCGCGGCGTCATTGACATTCCCGACGCGCAACTGTGGGAGACGCATCAACAACTCAAACGCCGCCTCATCGATTTTGTTCGCGACCGCGAACGACAGCGTCGTGAACGATTGGGTGAATCGCCGGAGTCAATCCGCAAAGTCAATCGCATTCTTGATCCCGAGATTCTAACCGTCGGTTTTGCGCGGCGATTCGCGACTTACAAGCGCGGCGCACTCTTGTTCAGCGACAAGGAACGATTGAAGCGATTGGTGAACGATGCGACGCGCCCGGTACAATTCATTTTTGCGGGCAAAGCGCATCCACGCGATGAAGCAGGCAAAGCGCTGATCCAGGAAGTCTACAAATTCAGCCGCGAATCAGGTCTGGAAACTCGCGTCATTTTCGTGGAGGACTACGACAGCTATATCGCGCGGCGCCTCGTGCAGGGAGTCGACCTCTGGCTGAACCATCCGTTGCGTCCGTTGGAAGCAAGCGGCACCAGCGGTATGAAAGCGGCGCCGAACGGCGGGATTAACCTTAGCGTCCTCGATGGTTGGTGGCGCGAAAGTCACAGCGGCAGCAACGGCTGGGCCATAGGCGCCGAGATCGATAACGGCACGACGGAATTTCAAAACGAGGTGGATGCCAGCAGTCTTTATCAATTACTCGAGAACCAGATCGTTCCGCTTTATTACGCCAAACCGGACGGCAAGCTTCCCCTCGCCTGGCTCCAATTGATGCGCGAATCAATTCGCAGCGTCACGCCGGTCTTCAACACGCAACGTATGGTCAAGGAATACACGGAGCAGCTTTATATTCCTGCGGCACAGGCGTACGAGAATTTCTCCCGCGACGGTTGCGGCGCCGCAACGCATCTCAGCCAATGGAAAACCAAGATGCGAAAGGATTGGCCACAAGTTCAGGTGTCCGACGTGCAAATAGCGAACAAAGATCAGGAAAGCATTTCGGTCGGCGACTCATTACAGATCAGCGCGCGCGTTCACCTGGGCGCAGTCGACCCACAACACGTGCGGGTCGAAGCATATCACGGCGAAGTGGACAACGGCGACCTCCTTAATCCAACTGCCAGTGTGCTCAATCAAAGCAGCCAGGCTGACGGTAACGGAGATTACATTTACCAAGGCACCGTTCCCGCGACCGAAAGCGGCACCTACGGCTTTAGCGTGCGCGTCGTGCCCACGCATCCCTGCCTGATGCAGGCGCACGAACTGCGCCTGATCACCTGGTCGTAGAGATCGCCTTAATTACGCAGCTTACGCGAACTTTGTCCGGTTATCGCTGCGGCGACCGCCAATTGAATTCATCCGTGACATCCGCTCCCCGCCCGGCGTAGCCTTGACGCGGGCGGCCACTCCGCGGTCTTCACGGCCCATGGGGCGGTGACTACAAGATACCATGAGCAATGCTGATCAATCCATAGACGAAAGAATGGACCGGCTGCATGCCGGCGGGATCATCGACATGCATTTCGATTTGCCGATGGATTTGTACGAAAAACGCCAGCGCAGAGATGTTCTTGAAACAGAATTTTTTCCGGAATTCGAAACGGGGAACCTCTCTGTTGTCGGTGCAGCGATTTACGTTGAAGACCGCTATCTCCCGGAAGCCGGTCTGCGCGTGGCACTCGATCAAATTGCACGGCTGTACGCCGAAACAGCAGGGTCGGAACGCTTCGCGATATGCAAAAATTATCGTGAAATTCAGGCGGCGCGAGAAACGGGCAAGATCGTTTTTCTCATCACAATGGAAGGAATCGAGCCGTTGGGTACGGACTTAAATCAATTGCGCGTGTTTTACGAACTCGGTGTGCGCGCAATCGGACTCACGCACGCACGAACCAATGCGGCGGGTCACGGCGGAGTTTTCGCAGCGAGTGGCTCGGCGGCTGAGGGTTTGACACCATTTGGTCGCGAGGTCGTGCGTGAATGCGAAGCCCTCGGCGTAATTATTGATCTTGCGCACATCAATCCGGCTGGGTTTGAAGAGATTCTCTCGATCACAACGAAGCCGCCCATCGTGTCGCACACGAACGTCCGTCGATACTACGACATCGAGCGCAACATTAGCGACGAACAGATCAGGATGATCGGTGAACGGCGCGGGGTTATCGGCGTCAACTCCATCCTCGTGAGCCCACGAGAAGAGGAAAGCACGCTCGACCATTACGTCGAGCATATCGAGCACATCGCGAAATTAATAGGGATCGACAACGTCGGGATCGGCTTTGATTTCTTTGAGTTCATTTATCGACAGTGGCCCGAATCCAGACAGAAGGAACTCGCGGCAAAATTTACGACGCCACACTTCATTTCTGACCTAAAGAACCATTCGCATGCGCGGAACCTCACTCGGAAATTGATCGAGCGCGGATTCAGCGATGACCAGATTGAAAAAATTCTTCGCGGAAACTGGATTCGGATTTTCAGAGACTGGCTGTAAACGGCACGTGCGGATTGGAGTAAGATAAATTCCCTAAGGATTTTGCTTGTCATCTGAACAGTTTTGGTCACCCTCAATGTTGTGAGGGCCCTCTCCACTGCGCTCTTCCCCCGACAGCCTTCTGTCGTTATTGCTGACGACAGCACAGTCGCCAGAGAAGGACTCGCTGCGATTATCCGGCAGGATCTGGGCTATACAGTGTACGGACTCGCAACTGATGAAAAGACGATAGGCGAGCTGACGGAAAAGCATCACCCGGATCTGCTTGTCGTTGAACCGTTCCTCGGCCATCACGACGGTATTTTTTTTCTCAAACAACTTGCTGCTCGTTTTCGTCGCGGCCGAATTCTCGCTGTATCGAGACAGCCCGAGGAGATTTATGCAGAACGCGCGCTGCGCGCAGGCGCCTCAGGGTACTGGATGAAGACCAGTACGCGGGAAGAGTTGATCCGTGCCATTGATACGATCCTCGCAGGCGAGCTTTACGTTAGCCCGCGGATCGCGTTACGCGCCGTTCACGAGGTCGTTGACCGGCGGGCAACACATCCCAAGGTACCTAATCTGACCGATCGCGAGCTGCACGTGTTTAACTTGATTGGCGCCGGCTTCGGGACCA
This sequence comes from uncultured Verrucomicrobiae bacterium, assembly GCA_963803285.1. Classification (GTDB taxonomy): domain Bacteria; phylum Verrucomicrobiota; class Verrucomicrobiia; order Chthoniobacterales; family UBA10450; genus Udaeobacter. Next base: position 126,301 of record CAWDMG010000011.1, read on the forward strand.
CCCGGATCGCACAAGAGCTCGGGATCAGCCCTAAAACCGTAGAAACATATCACGAGCACATCAAGCTCAAGTTGGGATACGTCGACGCTGTTGCCCTCCACCAAGGCGCACGCGAATGGTTCGATCGCACCCAAACTAACTCGGGGGAAACCCTGATACCTCAGTCGGGAATGGCGACCGCGAAATATCCGGGGCGGTCCCCGATAGTCAGCCGTACGCGCCAGTTGCTAATATCGTCCAGATCGAATTGAGAAAGAGCCTTTCCAGACCAAAAGGTAATGATTCAAGATGAACATAATACGAATAACATAAATTATGTTTAAGAAAACTTCCTTCATCATAATCTTAACCACCTTCATCGTAGGAGAAGAAGCGATTAGTATGCAGCAGGAAGCAAGAGGGCTGGTCTATAGAAACGAGAAGTTTGGCTACACAGTTTCATACCCAGACCATTGGTTTCCATCCAGGCTGCAGTATGCGAATGAATTCGAAATCCGCAACTATGTTTCCGAGGCTCCTCAAGTACCGGCAAGAAATAGGGCACTCGTGCGGATATTGGACAAAGTGAATGAGAGCGCAGAGGTAACTGACAGATTTTTAGACAGTCTTGTTGCAAGACAAAATACACCGAAGCAAGAGCATCAGACACTAGCCATTGATGGACATCGTGCTGTAAGGGTTCGTGGAACACTCGCTTACCCGACTGGTTCATCCATTGATAAAACTGCGTTCTATTTAGCTATCGGTACGTACATCGCTGATGAAAAGCACATGATCTCTCTTGAAGCATCTGCTCCCGTGGATGTAGATGAGTCCGTTATACAGGAAATAATTAAAATCGAGGAAAGTGTGAAGTTTGATAAAGGAGGATGAAGATCATGAAACGACTAACGCAGACAGGCGTAGCTGTATTGATTGCAGGTTTGGTATTGTTACTAAAGGGAAGTTCACCTTTAGTGACGACAGCGACAGCCCAAACTCAGAACAAAGCACAGCAGCAGGCAAAAGAGTCAACCCGGGACGCACCGCCGGACACCACACACTACGTTCGGCCAGCCGTTCCTGAGGATTCCGCCCCACATGGCGTAAGGGCATTTTTGCCCATTCCGGGCGGTTTTATTATTGACCCAGTCGTGAATAACACTGATCCCAATCTGACCAACACTGATACCTTTAACGATGGCGAGACATCCATAGCAGTGAACCCCGAGAGCCCCGGCGAGATCGGCATCACGGCCTTCTCGGGTAATGATGGAGCTAACACATCGATATGGCACTCGACGGACGGAGGGAACATATGGAGCAAACTGTTTACGATCCCGTCGGCGCCCGGTGTGCCAACGTTCCTCTTCGCCCCTTGTGGCGGCGTGTGCGACCAAACCGTCGATTACGGACGAAGCAGTCAGATGTCCGGCACCTTCCTGAGCGGTGCGGGTAACGTCCATAGCGGGACGACAACGAATCCGGCAAGTGCCGCAGCATGGAACTGGCTGGTTATCGCTGGCATCACGCAAATGACCAATAACCTTGTCCCATCGAGCTTCGGAAACTGCGACCAACCCTGGCTCCTTGTAAACCGGGACCCAACGACTGCAACGCAGGACAACGTGCACGCCGCCTACGACGACTTCAGTGGCGGGCCTGATATGCGAGTTGCGGTTTCCTTCGGTGTCAACCCACCCAACTTCACGGTTGATAACCAATCGGGAACATCCACAGGCGGCGTCAACCCTGGTCACCGGCTTGCTGTCGATCCACAATCTGGCTTTGTCTATAGTCTCTTTCAGAGGTGCGTGGGCAACTGCGGAGGCGACCCGAAGAACATCGACTACATGCTTAACCGATCCACTGACGGTGGCGCCACATGGATCCTGAACGGTATGGCAGGTGGGATCATCGTGGCCAATGCCGATAGCACACAGCCAACTCCCAAGTTCGGCACGGTCAACGCTCTTCTTGGCGGTGTCGACCACGCGACTGTTGATCCAAACAATGGGGATGTCTACTACGTTTACGGTAATCGTGATGGGGGCACTGGCAATGATCGCCTCGCCATCCGCCGAATTCAGGACAACGGCGGCGGCGGCGTGACTGTAGGACCGGAAAACTTCGTGACAGGTCAGGTAGAAGCCGCCATCCCGTCTGTGGCTGTACTCAGCAATGGAACGGTGGGCGTTTTCTATTATACCTTCGACGGTTTGTCGGGTGGAATTCCAAGCTTCTCGGCACATTTGGCGCAGAGCAGCGATCAGGGCGTTACTTTCAGCGATCAGGTGCTGTTGACGTTTCTGTCCTCTGCCACGGATAACGGCAACAACAGACAACGGGTGCTTGGGGACTACATGCAGATGAAAGCGGTGAGCAACTGCTTCTTCGGGTCCTTCACTGGAAACGGCGTGCCATTCGGTCGGCCTTTCGCCAACCATGACCCAATCTTCTTTAACGTCTGCGTCGCGCCAACCGCCGATCTGTCAGTCACCAAGACCGCTTCGCCAGATCCTGTGACGACCGGGGATGACTTGACCTACACAGTTACTGTAACCAACAATGGACCGGATCCGGCAACATCGGTCACCGTGACAGATAACTTGCCTCCTGAGACAACCTTTGTTTCGTGTTCTTCAACAGGAAGTGGAGTCTGTGGCGGGTCAGGTAACAACCGCACTGTCACATTCGCACTCCTTCCATCAGGTGCGTCTGAGACCATAACCTTTGTAGCCAATGTCAACTGTTCGGTCGCCGACGGCACAGTGATAAGCAACACGGCGACAGTGAGTTCTTCCACACCTGACCCTGATCCAAATAACGACTCGAGCACAGCGACTGCGACGGCTTCTAACCCACCTCCTACCATCACTGGCGCAGCGGCGGATCCATCGGTCCTCTGGCCACCAAACCACAGGATGGTGAATGTGACTGTCAGCTACGACGTTACCGATAACTGTCCCTTGCCTCCTGGCTCATGCACGCTAAGTGTGACCAGCAATGAACCGGTCCTTGGCCACGGGAGTGGTCATACGTCGCCAGACTGGATTGTCGTGGATGATCATCATGTGCTGCTTCGAGCAGAGCGGGAGGGTGGCGGCGATGGACGCATCTATACAATTACCATCACCTGCACGGACAGCGGCGGTAATTCCTCGACCGAGGAGGTGGAGGTAACCGTCCCCCACGACCAAGGCAGGAGATAGGTTAATCCTGGCTGGCCAAGCGTCTCTCTGGGTAAGAGGGACGCAAAAGCACGTCTTTGCACTGAGAGGCAGCGGCTTCGGAACAAGTCGAATCGCGCACGAACTCGGAATCAGCCCAAAGACCGTGGAAACCTATTACGAACACATCAAGCTCAAGCTGACGCGCTACACCGCCGCGCGCGAGTGTGGTTCGAGATCAACCATCATGAATAGTTCCGGGAAATCCTGAAATCTCAATCGGGGATCAGGTGCTGAAAATATGGGGGAGCCCCCCGATAGACAACCTAGCGAGCAACGCGCTAATCTCGCGGCCAAATTAGCGAGGATCGAAGAAATGAAAAAACAAATTAACCCTACCATTAAAGCACATCTCATTCGAAGTGCGTTTATCCTGCTTTCACTTTTCGCCGTATGCGCGATCCCATTTGCGCTGGCGCAGCGAAACAGCAGCAAGCAAAGCAGGCAATTCCAAAAAGCACTCGGCTCGTCGCAACCACTCATAACTCCTGAAGGCAAGGTCCCGGAGGGCCCCGATGTGCCCGACGGTACACGCAAATGCATAAAGCCTAACGGGCGTGCACCGAGACCGACCGATTTGCTTTTCACGCCGCTGGCCTGCTTGGAGCCAGTGGTCAACGTCAGCGCCACCACCGGCAACCAGGCTGAGAGTTTCATTAACGTCAACCCGACCAACACAAACAACCTTGTAGCCACCTCGAATAACCCCGGCACAGCCAGCATTTTCCGCGCCTACTCAACAGATGCCGGCGCGACCTGGACGCGCGGCACGATCGCCACGGGTGTGGCGTGCTGCGACGGACAGGCGGCTTGGGACACGTTCGGCAACCTCTTCCTAGTCTACATCAACAATGGACTCAACCAAATCAACGTGATTTTGAGCACCGACGGCGGCGCCACATTCAGTGCACCGCTAACCGTAGGCACCGGCAGCATCGACCAACCCTCGATCGCTGTGGGTAACGGTAGTGTCTGGGTCGACTGGAACCAGAGCGGAAGCATGGTCGCGCGTGGAGCGCCGGTGACGGGTCTCGGTGTTTTTGGACCGTTCAACGCGCAACAGGCGATTCCGTCAGCGACTGGTAGCTTCGGGGGTATCGCTGTCGGGCCCGGTCCGAACGGCGGCAAGGTCATCGTGACCTATCAAAGCCCGACTGGTGGACAGGGCCCGGCGACGATCTTCGCCAATGTAGACGCGGACGGTTTGGGAGCGGGGGGTTTCGGTGCGCGCGTCACCGTTTCGGCGACCAATGTGGGCGGCTTCGACTTTATCCCGGCGCAGAGCGAACGCTCGATCGACGCTGAGGCCGGGGTCGTATGGGACGCGACCGGTGGGCCGTTCAACAACCGTATCTACCTGGTGTACACGGAAGAGACGGTTAACGAGAACAACGACACCGATATTTTGATGCGCACGTCGACTGATGACGGTGGGACTTGGAGCGCACCAGTGCGCGTGAACGACGACGCGACCACGAACAGCCAGTTTTTGCCGTATGCCGCGCTCGATGCCACAACCGGCAGGGTGGCAGTGGGTTTTCACGATTGTCGCAATGATAACGGCGTGCCCGGTCCAGGCGGGACGAACATGATCCCTAACGACGATGCGGAATATTTCGGCACCTTCACTACCGATGGCGGCGCGACCTGGGCGCCGAACCAGCGCTTGAGTGGCGGGTTCTCGAACGCAACGGCGTCGGGCAACGGTATCGACTTTGGTGACTACGTTGGTCAGTCCGCGCTCGCGGGCAAGTTCTACACAATGTGGGCGGACAACGCGAACTGCGATGGCACGAACCCGAATGGCACGTTGCACCAGTTCGACCTGTACGCGAACACGCTAGCGACGATCGTCGCCGATCTGTCAGTCACCAAGACCGATTCTCCAGATCCTGTGACAACAGGAGATGACCTAACCTATACTGTTACCGTAACGAACAATGGGCCGGACCCGTCGACATCGGTTACTGTGACAGACGACCTGCCCGCTGAGACAACCTTTGTCTCTTGCTCTTCGACCGGAGGAGGAGTTTGTGGTGGCTCAGGAAACAATCGCACGGTTACATTTGCATCCCTTACATCAGCTGAGTCTGAGACCATAACCTTTGTAGCCAATGTGAACTGTTCGGTCGCTGACGGCACAGTGATAAGCAATACGGCGACAGTGAGTTCTCTTACATTTGATCCTGACACAACTAACAACTCCTCGACAACAACCACGACGGCTTCTAACCCTCCTCCTACCATCACTGGTGCGACAGCGGATCCATCGGTTCTGTGGCCACCAAACCACAGGATGGTGAATGTGACTGTCAGCTATGATGTTACGGACAACTGCCCTTTGCCACCCGGCTCCTGCACGCTCACAGTGACCAGCAATGAACCAGTCCTTGGCCACGGAAGCGGTCATACATCTCCGGACTGGATTGTTGTGGATGACCATCATGTGCTACTTCGAGCAGAGCGGGAGGGTGGCGGCAATGGACGCATCTATACAATTACCATCACCTGCACGGACAGCGGCGGTAACTCCTCGAGCCAGCAGGTGGAGGTAACGGTCCCTCACGACCAAGGCAGGAGATAGGTTAGTCCTGACTGGCAAAGCCGCCTCTCTCGGTGAAAGGGCCGGAAAAGCGTTAAACCCGCAGGAATTGGCTGCGGATCTTCAAAGATCTGCTTTAGCCAGCAGTTGGTCGAGCTGGAGCGGAAATCGTGTAAGTGATCAAGGCACAAATGATCACCATGCCAATCATGGCGAGGATAAATATTCCGTCTGCGATCTTTTCCAGACGATGCATTCGGCGCACGGACCGGCAACGCAGCGCCCAGTAGGAAAGCAGGCAGGAGATCAGGAATAGCAGTGCGTCTCCAGCCAGAAAATCATCCGCGAGGGTATTGGCTCTTCCAAACGTAATGACAACCCGGATCAATCCGATCACCGTCAAACAAACGCCTACCATGGCGGAAGAGACGGTGAAAATGTGGATGCAGATATCCTGCTCCAGATGCGTGTTCGGATCGCGCTTCTCGCCCCTTTCTCCTTGCATGCCGACCATTTATTAGACCTCCCGCGAAACCGACTGTTCAGACAATAACCGCTCTGATAAAACCCTCAGGACATCACGGGAGTCGCATTTTGAAGTTCACTAATCTCACACGGCACACAGAGATCGGGGCGAATTCGTACTATCTTGAGATTGGTCGACACCGGCTCCTGCTCGATTGCGGAATGCATCCGAAAAACACCGGAGAGGATGCGCTGCCTAATTTCAAAGCAATCGGCGACCGCGAGGTCGAGGCGATTCTGATGTCGCACGCGCATCAGGACCACATCGGCACCCTGCCTGTGGCCATGCGACGCTTCCCGGGCGCGCGGATTTTCATGACCGAGGCGACGACCGAGGTCGGCAGCGTCCTTTTGCATAACTCAGTGAATGTGATGACACGGCAACGTGAGGAGATCGGGGAAATGTCATATCCCCTTTTCACGCATCGTGAAATCGACCGCGCATCGAAACGCTGGCGCTGGTGTCCGATGCGTCAGCGGATCTCGATTGCCGGCGAACGGGCAGCCCAGCGCGAAAAGGACACGTTAACGTTTGAGTTCTTCGACGCAGGACATGTGCTCGGCTCGACCGGACTAATGCTCCGCGCCGAGGGTCAAACTGTTTTTTACACCGGGGACGTCAATTTCGACGATCAAACAATCATGCAGGCGGCGGGTTTCCCCGAGGAAAAACCTGATGTACTCATCATGGAATGCACTCGCGGTGATCACGCAAAATCTGAGGACTGGACGCGCGCCGGTGAAGAGCGACGCTTGGTGGAAGCGCTTGTCGCCGCGTTCGAGCGAGACGCGTGCGTGCTGATACCGGTGTTCGCGTTAGGCAAGACGCAGGAGATCCTCGCGATGCTCTACAAGTTTCGCCGTCAGCGACTCTTACCCGAATTTCCAATTTATATCGGCGGTCTCAGCTCAAAATTCACAGACATCTATGATCGCCGCACGCACACGACCCGGCGGCAATTGCCGCGCCTGAAACTCATGAGGGAAGTAGCGCCGTTCATCTTGAATGATGAAACCGTGCGCGACACGGCGGTGCGCGGCGGACGCGTGTACGTTCTCTCCAGCGGGATGATGATTCCCAAAACGCTATCGAACGTTTTTGCGCGGCGAATCATCGAGAACCCTCAACACTCGATCTTTTTTGTCGGCTACGTCAATCCAGAGTCGCCAGCCGGCGTTCTGCGAGAGGCGGGCCCAGGCGGTGAAGTAGCGCTCGATCCCGAGAAGCCGGCGCAACGCATCCGCTGCAACATCGAACAGTTCCAGTTCAGCGCACACGCGACACGAGAGTCGCTCATCGATTATGCCAAAAGGATTTCGCCGAAAAAAATTCTCCTCGTGCACGGTGACCCTCCCGCAGTCGAGTGGATGCGCGTTACACTATCGAACGAACTTTCCGCCTCTGAGGTAATTGTACCCATGCCGGGCTTGGAACTGGAATTGTAGTGACGCTCTATGAGCGCCGACCCATGTTAAATTTGCAACGGCGGTCATAGACCGCCGCTACAGTGAGCATGAAGATTGCCTCCTGGAACATCAATTCACTGCGCAAACGGCAGGACCGATTGTTTGCATGGCTTGAAGTAACACAACCAGACATTGTCTGCCTGCAGGAGACCAAATGCCCGGACGAACAATTTCCGGCGCTCGCTTTGCAAGCGGCCGGCTATCGATCGGCGAATCACGGAGAGAAATCGTACAACGGCGTGGCGATTCTCGCGAAGAACGAGCTGCGCGAGGTTTACGTGTCGCTTTGCGATGAAGTGGTCGATCCGCAGGCGCGCGTGATCGCAGCGACCGTCGGCCAGTTGCGCGTATTCTCAATTTATGCGCCTAATGGACAAGCCGTTGGCTCACCGGCGTATGAATATAAACTGCAGTGGTATCGGCGGCTACGACACTGCCTTGCGAAAGAAAAATTTTCCGACCTCGTCGTGTGTGGTGATTTCAACGTCGCCCCGGAGGACATCGATGTTTACGATGCCGATCTGTGGCACGGGGCCATCATGGCTTCGGACGGCGAACGGGCGGCTTTTCGTGATTTGTGCAGCCTCGGCTTGCACGACACGCTTCGAATCCATCACAACGAAGGAGAACTTTTTAGCTGGTGGGATTATCAGATGCGCGCCTTCGAAAAAAATCGTGGCCTCCGCATAGACGCTGTTCTGACAAGCGAATCGCTGGCGAAAAAATGCATTGCCTCCGGGATCGATCGCGAAATGCGTGCTGGAAAAGATCCTTCCGATCACGCCCCCGTCTGGGCAGAGTTTGCAGAATGACTTGTCATCCCGAGCGAAGTCGAGGGATCCCGTGGAATTACGCTAATCTAACATTGCGGGATTCTTCGACTTCGCTTCGCTCAGAATGACGGCTATTCAAATTGAATATTAGTGAACCGAACTAAACATCTCCGCGTTTCAAGCCAACCCTCAAAGCCGCTGCTGATCTGGGACGGCGACTGCGATTTTTGCCGGTTATGGATCGAGCGCTGGCGCGAGATGACCGTGGGTAAGATCGATTATATCACTTATCAAAAAGCAACCGACCGCTTCCCTGAAATTCCACGGGATCAATTCAACCGTTCGCTGGTTTTAATCCAACCGGACGGCACAGTGCTCTTCGCGGCGGAGGCGGTGTATCGCTCATTAGCGTATCGGCGCTCGCGGGAATGGCTGGCGTGGAGCTACGATCATGTCCCCGGGTTCGCGGCTGTTTCTGAAACAGGCTATGGCTTCATCGCCCGCCACCGAAAATTTGCGTCAGTGGTTACGCGATTGTTCTGGGGCAAAGACGTGCGGCAGCCCACCTATGTTTGGGCGCGGCGCTGGTTCCTGCGCACACTCGGCGTGATCTATTTAATCGCCTTCGTATCGCTTTGGGTCCAAGCGGACGGACTTGTAGGCAGCAATGGGATGTCGCCTATCAATCAATTCCTGCCCGCAGTTCGGGGCCATGTCGGACCAGACGCTTACGGACTGTTGCCGACGGTGTGCTGGTTCAACTCGAGTGATACATTTCTTCATTTTCTTTGCGGCAGCGGCGTTCTCTGTTCGTTGCTGTTGATTTTCGGAATCGCTCCGGCGGTTTTACTCCTTGCGCTTTTCGTTTTGTACTTGTCGCTGACGGTCGCAGGACAAGCTTTTTTCAATTTTCAATGGGATGTGCTTTTGCTGGAGACGGGCTTTTTATCGATCTTTTTTGCGCCCTGGCGGCTGTGGCCACGGGAGTTGCCATTGTGGCCACGATCACCGCCAGCGGCAGGAATCTCGCCGGTTTCGCAAGCTGGTTTGTTTTTGCTCAAGCTTCTTTTGTTCAAACTGATGCTGATGTCCGGGGTGGTGAAATTAACCAGCGGCGATGATAGCTGGTGGAAGCTGACAGCACTCGATTATCATTACTGGTCGCAACCACTGCCGACGGTATTCGGCTGGTGGGCGGACAAAAGCCCCGAATGGTTCAAGCATTTCTCTGTCGCATTTTGCCTCGTAGTGGAAATCATCGTGCCATTTTTCATCTGGGCGCCGCGACATCTGAGATTGATAGCTGCCGGACTGCTGATTTTTCTTCAACTCGCGATCGCAATTACGGGAAACTATTGTTTTTTCAATCTGCTCACGATCGCACTGTGCCTATTGCTAATTGATGATTCTGTAGTCGCCTCGCTGCGTCGAGGCGGTATGCGGTATCGGGTCGCCAGCACGGCGACACAGCACCGAGGCTACAACCTTCGCGCTGTAACGGATCGATTGTCGAAGTATGGCGCAATCGGTGTGATCATCGTGACGTTACCGATCAATGCATGGTTAATCTTCAGTGCGTTTAAACCGTTGAGTCAACCACCACGCGTGTTGGCGAATCTCCACGAAAGGCTCGAAGCATTTCGCATCGTGAACGGCTATGGCCTTTTCCGCGTGATGACGAAGGACCGCTGCGAAATCATTCTCGAAGGCAGCGCTGATGGAATCGAATGGCTGCCGTACAAATTCAAATGGAAACCCGGCGACGTGAAACACGCGCCGGGTTGGTGCGCGCCACACCAGCCGAGACTCGACTGGCAGATGTGGTTTGCCGCTTTGGGAACGCCGCGCGAAAATCCATGGTTCGTCGCACTCATCTTCCGATTGCTCCAAGGCTCGCATGAAGTGAACGGCTTGCTCGCAAACAACCCATTCCCGCACAAACCGCCGCGTTACATTCGCGCGATGTTTTATCGCTATCGATTCACAACCGTGGACGAGCTTCGCCAGAGCGGCGCATGGTGGAAACGTGAAGAGCTTCGCGAATACTTGCCAACGCTTTCGCTGGAACAGTTCCGTTAAACTACAGACAATTTTGTGTATTCGGTCAAGGAGACGTGATCTCCAGATGATCGCTTGAGAGCGATGAATGGTAATCTTGAGTGGCGTGCACTGAAGCGTATATTGGCCGCGCGATGGCGAAGGAAGAACAGATCATCACCGAAGGCACTATCACGCAGGTTTTGCCTGGAACGATGTTCCGCGTCGATCTTCCCGGCCAACGCAATGTCCTTGCGCATATTTCAGGCAAAATGCGCAAGCATTTCATCCGAATTGTGCCTGGCGATAAAGTTTCCGTGGAGCTTTCGCCATACGATCTCACAAAGGCGCGAATCATTTTTCGCGAACAGTGACTTTCGCTTTTCTGCCTGTCGAGGGCCTTAAATCGTCAAAACATTCCAGGGAAAGAAATCCGCTTCAATCGTTCGATACGTTTATGATTTAGAGACAAGTCGGCGTTTGCCCATTTAGGAAAGCGCGCGGATAGTCGCAGCGAACATACCAACTGGAGATTACCAATGGCAGAAGAAAATAAACCAGGACAACAGACATCGTCGGCCACCGCCGACACGCAGAATAAATTGCAGAGCAGCAAAGAACACGCTCGTAAAGCAGCGGAAGATTTGAAATCTGCCGCAGGCGCTTTCGCGGAAGAATACAGAGACAAAGCGGAGCAAGCCTGGGGCGAAGCTCGCGGCAAAGCAGAACAAGCGTGGGGAGATGCCAGGAGCCGCGCCCGTACGTTTCAGGAAGATGCCGAGGACTATGTCCGTGAAAATCCAACGAAAGCAGTATTCACGGCGCTCGGAATTGGATTCGTGCTGGGTCTGATTTTCCGGCGTTGATTTCGAAAGCGCCGGAAATGAGCAGCGGGAGCCCTCCATCTCGCAATCCTGCGGGTCATTCCGGCTTGCTCGATAACGCGCTGGGATTGATCAGCGCGGTCGTAGAGTTTTTTGAGAGCCGGTTTATTCTGCTTGCGAAGGAATCCAAATCGGCCGCGGTGCAACTGCTGATATTGGTTGGTTGCGTCATCGTAGCGCTGGCACTTTGCATAATGGGCTACGTTTTTCTTATCGTCAGTGCTGTTGTTGGCCTCGCACATTTGCTCGGGACGTCCTGGCCAGTGATAGCGCTGGCTGTAGCCGTGGTGCATTTCATTATCGCAGGTGTGCTATTGCTGGTGGCGCGCAGCCGGATCACCAAGCCGATGTTTCAGGTTAGCATTGACGAACTAAAGAAGGATCGCGAATGGCTGAAAACTCTCAATCAACCAACGAGCTAAAAACGGAGATCGCGGATTCTCGACAACGCCTGTCCCGCGAGTTGCAGGGCCTGCGTTACGAACTGGATTTTCCAACGAAATTCCGCAGGTCATTCCGGAAACAGACGGGTTCCTGGATCAGCGCGGCGGCAGCGGTCGGGGCGCTGATCGCCTTGGCGCCGATGCGGAAGAAGAAAATTTATGTAGACGCAAAGAGCCGGCGTAAGGGAGACAAAAAGCTGATGCAGACGGGGCTCGCGATGGCGGCGATAAAACTCGTGGGAAACCTGGCCCGGCCGGTCATCATGGAGTTTGTTAGAAACCGGTTTTTTTATTCTGGCGAACCTTCCCGCGGCAGGAAATAATGCGCCGTCTGATCGCTTGGGTCGTGTGTGCCCCGCGAGACAGATGAACGGCTCGCCGCATTATGTCACAGGTTTCAGTTCCTTTAGTCGAAGCTCATCCGCTGCCGCACGTCGATAACTATCTGGGGATTGGGCACAAGGCCGGCGCCTCGGACGTTCACATTGGCGTGGCCGCGCAGCCAATCTGGCGAGTGAACGGAACCTTGCAACCGATGTGGCCTGACGCGCCAGTGCTTACCGGGGAACAAACCGTTGCGTTGGCAGAAGCGTTCATGCCGGAAGTGTACAAGGGGGAGCTCAACACCCGCGGCGACTCCGATTTCGCCTATGAGAACGAACACGCTCGTTACCGGGTGAGCGTGGTAAGGCAGCGGCTGGGCGTGGAAATTGTGTTTCGGCTCATCAACACGTACGTCCGAACGATGGACGACCTCGGATTGCCGGAACAGCTCAAGTTACTGACTCGTTATCAGAACGGCCTGATCCTCGCCACCGGTTCCGTGGGAACCGGCAAATCAACCACGCTTGCCGCTATGGTTCAGCAAATCAATACCGAACGACACGATCACATCATCACGCTCGAGGACCCAACCGAATACATCATCCACTCAAAGAATTGTCACGTCAGCCAGCGCGAGGTTTTCACGCACACCGAATCGTTCGCTACGGCACTGCGCGCCGCGCTGCGGGAAGATCCCGACGTAATCATGGTGGGCGAAATGCGCGACTTGGAAACGATTTCACTTGCGATCACCGCCGCAGAGACCGGGCACCTTGTGCTAGCAACTCTGCACACCTCGAATGCATCGCGCACACTTGATAGGTTACTGGATGTGTTTCCGCCGGAGCAACAGGAACACGTGCGGGTGATGGTCGCCGAATCGCTGCGCGGCATCATCAGTCACCAATTGATACCGCGCAAAGATGGAACCGGTCGCGTGCTCGCACTGGAGGTTCTCACTAACACACCCGCTGTAGCCAACGTGATTCGCGAAAACAAAACGTTCATGTTGCCTGGTATTATTCAGACCGGAAAGAAGCAAGGCATGCGGTTGATGGACGATGCATTGATTGATCTCTATCAACGCGATCTTATCAGCGGAGAGGAAGCTTACGCGCGCGCCGAGCAGAAAGATGTCGTGCGGCAACACGTGAAAACATGACCCGGATTTTGCAGATAAGTAACGGATTCACGAATCGATCTTCATGCTAAACTTGGTTTATCCGCGACATCCGCGGTTTTCCCATGGCTTATCTTGACCAATTTCTGCAGATCGTAGTCCGACAGGAGGCCTCGGATTTGCATATCGCCGAGGGCGCACCTCCAAAGATACGCATGCATGGCGACATAATGCCGATTCGATCCGAGCCGATTTCGCACGATGAAGCCAAGCGGATGTTGAGCGAGGTTTCCGGCCCGCGTAACTGGGAACTCTTTGAGCAACACGGCGATCTCGATTTCGCCTACCAAATGGATGAGCACTCTCGATTTCGCAGCAACTACTTTAAGCAATCCGAGGGGTACGGGGCCGCATTTCGACTAATTCCCACAAAAATTTTGACACTCGAGGAGCTGGGGATCCCGCCAGTCGTAAAGGACTTTGCTGATTTGCGAGGCGGGCTCGTGCTCGTTACGGGCCCGACTGGTTCTGGCAAAACAACAACGCAAGCTGCGCTGGTCGACTTCATCAACGAAAATTTTTCCAGACACGTAGTGACAATCGAGGAGCCGATCGAATTCGTGCACGACAACAAGCGCAGCATCATTACACAACGCGAAGTGCCTGCAGATTCAACTTCGTTTGCTGCCGGGTTAAAGGCTTCGCTGCGCCAGGACACTGACATCGTGCTGGTCGGGGAGATGCGTGACTTGGAGACAATCGCGCTCGCTCTAACTGCAGCCGAAACCGGCCTTCTCGTGTTCGGTACGCTGCATACAAACAACGCACGCAAAACCGTCGATCGGATGGTGGATGCTTTCCCCGCCGACCGACAACCACAGGCGCGCGCGATGCTGGCAAACTCACTTCGTGGCGTTGTAGCGCAGTTGCTTTTGAAAAGATCGGATCGTCCAGGGCGAATTGCCGTGAACGAAATTCTGATCTCGAACGCTGCGGTCGCAGCGATCATCCGCGAAGGCTCCACGCACAAGCTGCAGGATATAATCGTTTCCGGTAGAGCACAGGGAATGCAATTCATGGATGACGCCATTTGGGGGCTGCTGCAAAAAGGCATTGTATCCCCGCATGAAGCATTCATGAAAGCGATCGACAAAGGCCGCTTCAAACCGTTTCTCTCAGGAGAAGAAGAGGCCCTTGCCAACGCCGCCGGTGGCATTCGCAACGATGAAAGACGGCCTCCGGGCAATTTGTCTAGGTCGGTCGCTGCCGGCCCACAGGTGCGAGCGCGCTAAGTGTTTAGAAAGCTAGCCGCATTGGACGATTCTGGCGTCGCGATCGCAATTCATCATATTTCGTGGGTTTGTTGAGGTCCCCCGACGCGCGCCTAACAATTTGCACGTCACGTGCCTGGCCTATTGGCAGCAATACGGCCGCCGGGTTCGCCGCGCTGCAGAGCAACTCTACCGAGGGCAACACCGCCGTCGATTATAAAGCGCTTCAACTAAACACCACGGGGGAAAGGAACACGGCCATTGGTTATCAGGTTCTCATCAACAATACTGGTACCCATAACACCGCGACCGGTCACTCGGCGATGTCGAGCGATACGACTGGTTCCAGCAACAGGGCTTACGGTTATAACGCCCTTGCGAGTAACCTCACGGGAAACGGTAATACGGCCATCGGTTATGGTGCGCAGGTTGTTCAGATGAGTGGCGACTTCAACACGGCACTTAGCCTGTTTGGGAAAGAGAAATGCCCACGAAATACACTAACACACGAAGAAGAGATGCGTACTCTTAGATGTTTGCGTCTTTTCGGGTGTTTAGTGGGGTAAAGAAATTTGTGCTCTGTACATCCGTGTTATCCGCGTCATCCGTAGTTGTCTTATCCCTCGATCATCAGCACCGCAGTCGCATTTAATTGGCCGGCGCGAAATCGATCCAATGCGGTGTTGGCTTCTTCCAAGGGGAATGTTTCCGTGTGCGTTCGAACTGGTACGCGCGGCGCGATTTCGAAAAATTCATCCCCATCGCGTCGGGTCAGGTTTGCCACTGAGGTTATCACACGTTCCTCCCACAAATCGGCATACGGAAACGAAGGAATGTCGCTCATGTGAATTCCGCCGCACACTACGACGCCGCCTTTGGCGAGCGCGCGCAGTCCGCCACAGGAACAAGCGGGCCGACCGGTGCAAAGATAATCGCGGCATCGAGTTTTGCCGGCGGCATTTCATCGGAACCGCCGGCCCAAACCGCGCCAAGTTCTTTCGCTCCTTGCTGTGTTGCTTTGTCGCCGGGGCGAGTGAACGCGAAGAGTTCGCGCCCTTCGTAAATCGCAATTTGCGCGATCAAATGCGCGGCGTTGCCAAAGCCATACATGCCAAGGCGTCGTGCATCGCCGATTTTACGGTAGGAGCGGTAACCGATCAGGTCCCGCGCAAAGCAGCGGCGCAACTTCGACGTCGTCGTAACGCTCAGGCAAATGAAAACAGTATCGCGCATCGGCCACGGTAAACTCGGCATAACCGCCGTCGATGGTGTAACCGGTAAAGCGCGCGTTATCGCAAAGATTCTCTCTGCCGCATCGGCAATACGAGCAATCGCCATCGGTCCAGCCAAGCCACGGGATTCCCAAGCGATCTCCGATGGCGAAAGTGGCAGCGGTCCCAGTGCCGCGACTGTTGGGACGCTCAGGTCCCTCCCGCATTTCCTCATCAATTTCTTCGACTCGTCCGACTATTTGGTGACCGAGAATCAACGGCAGTTTCGGATCGGGCAATTCGCCATCGACAATGTGAAGGTCAGTGCGACAAACCGCGCAGGTGCTGATGCGGACGAGCAGTTGTCCCGTCCCCGGCTTCGGCTTTGGCACGTCGCGCAGTTGCAAAGGTTGTTTCGGTTTGTCGAGAACCATGGCCCGCATGGCGAAACATAAATGACGAATGACGAATGACGAATCGACGCCGAAGGTCGTATGACGAAAGCAGCTGTAGAACTTTTGAATTAACGACGCTGTCATGCTCAGCGAAAGCGAAACATCTGTGATCTCGTCCGTTCAGGATGCTAGATCTAAAATTTACCTGGGATTGAACTCGGTCGTCTCCCGACTCACTCGCCGCTACCCTATGCGGCTTTTCAGTCCATGTCGCTCGCACCCGCTCGTTCCATTCTTCGCTTCGCTCAGAATGACATTCTGAGCGCTTGTAGGGTCCGCTGCCTCAGCGGGTCTTCCTTGCGCGTGGAACTTCTGCGCTGAGAACAGCGCACGCTAAGAGCAGCACCAGCAGAACAACGAGGATCAATGGACCGGCGCTGGTTCCGGCTGAACCTGTCTGTGACCTTTCCCGCGTTCTTCCTCGTGATGGTAGTGGGCGCTGCGAAGGAACGGCACTTTGTCGAGCACGTGCTCTTGAAACCATTCGAGCCAGAGATAAATAACTGGCGTGACGAATAACGTTACCAGTTGCGAAAAAATCAGCCCACCGACAATCACCAGGCCCAGGGGACGCCGCGCTGCGGCATCCTGACCAAATCCCAAGGCAATCGGGATTGCACCCATCAGGGCCGCGAGTGTGGTCATCATGATAGGACGAAATCGTTCTACACTGGCCTCGTGAATAGCCGAGCGGAGATCCCAGCCCTCGTCGATTCGTTGCAGTGCAAAATCCACCACCATGATTCCGTTTTTCTTCACAATACCTAACAAAAGAAACAGTCCGATCACGCTATAGAGCGAAAGCACTGAATGGAAAATATACAATGTGGCCAACCCGCCGACGACCGCTGGCACAATGGCGGGGAACAAAACCGTGAACGGGTGCACGTAACTTTCGTAAAGAATTCCCAGGATCACATACATCACAAAGATTGCCGCAAGCAAAAGCAGGGGCAGAGATCGAAACAGCTGTCTGAAAACAAGCGTCTCACCCTGGAAGGTTCCCTGTACAGTTGGGTAATGCGGCTGAATCTGCGCTACGGCATCCTCGATGTACTTCGTAGCATCGCCAATCGCGGCATTCGGCAACAGGTTGAAATTGAAAGTGACGCTGGTGAACTGATTGAGATGGTTCACGGCCTGCGGGCCAATAACTTCCTTGGTCGATGTTACGACACGAAGCGGAACGAGGCTTGTCATGTTACCCGTGGTCGTGGCGATGGTTCCCCCACCCGATCCGCTCGCGGTGAAATTGCCGCTGGTGCTACTGCGGACGTAGAGATCGTCCAAGTCGTCAGGATATGCGCGTTCCTTGTCTTTAACTTCAAGAATGACCTGATACTGGTCGTCCGGTTCCTTGATGAGATAGATGTAGTTTTGGGAGTAAGCGTTGCGCATCAGGCTTTGAATCGCAGAAGTAGAAACGCCATAGGTCGCTGCGCGATCGCGATCGATGTCGATCTTAAGGTTAGGCGTGTTGTGGTAGTAGTCGGAGCGAACACTGGCGAAGCCCTTGAATTGTTGCAGCCTTTTCAATAGTTCATCAGCCATCGCATAAACGTCCCGGGGCACGATGCCGCTAATGGTGTAGGCATATTGACCCTGGGCCTGACTCGTAGCGCCAACGCTGATTTGCAGGACTGGAGTCGGAGTCAACACTGCGGTAACTCCCGGAATGGACGCAATCGACTTTTGCAGTCGTAAAACGATTTTGTCGATGGATGGACGCTCACTGCGCGGTTTTAGAAAAAGGAACATCAATCCCTGCGACAATGGGCTGCGCGAGGAAAAACCGGCCAGCGTAAAAAACTGCCCGACAGCTGGATCTTCCTGGATTTTTTGGTTTACCTGCGCTTGAAACGCGCGCATCTGCGCCGGCGACGTGCCTTCTTGTGCGATGAACAAGCCGCGGATGAAACCGCTGTCGCCCGGGGGTAACAATGTGAACGGCAAATGCGTGAAGAAAAACCACAGCCCAAGAATGCAAACGAGCAGGATCGGCACAGCAAGCCATGCGCGATCGAGAAACTTATCGAGCACCCGGCCATAGGCAGCGATTACGCGCTTAATGAAATTGCCGGTGTGCCTTTCCATCCAGGCGCGTTTGTGGCCGGCCCTGCGCTCACCCAGGATGCGGGCGCACATGAGCGGCGTGAGCGTCAACGACACGAGGCCTGAGGCGAGAATGGCCACGATGATCGTGACGGAAAATTCGCGGAATATTCGGCCAAGCAGTCCGGGAATGAAAACCAGCGGGATAAAAACCGCAGCGAGCGAAAGCGTCATCGAGAGAATAGTAAAAGAGATTTCACCAGCGCTGTTGAAAGTCGCTTTTAGAATCGATTCCCCGTGCTCGGCCCGGCGCACGACGTTTTCCAAAAACACAATCGCGTCATCGACAAGAAAACCAATGGCCAGAGTCAGCGCCATCAAAGTGAGATTGTTGATGGAGAAGTTGAGCATGTACATCACCGCCACAGTGAGAAGCAACGACATCGGCAAGGCCACAGCCGGGATTAGCGTGTCGGTAGTTCGGCCGAGGAACACGTAGATCACGATAACTACCAGCACGAAGGCGATCAGCAGTGTCCATTTCACTTCATCGGCCGAATTGACGATGCTTTGCGAACGGTCGTACACCGGCGTGAATTGGATCGCTCCCGGTAAACTCGCGCGCAGCTCAGGGAAGAGCGCCTTGACGGAATTGGCCACTTCGACTGCGTTTGCTCCTGCCTGCCGTGAAACGGCGAGCACAACCACTGCACGCGCTGGCTTATAACCGCGCATCCAGAAAAAGCGCGAGATTCGCTCGTCCTGAACGCTCTGGCGAACATCAGCTACATCCTGCAAATAAACCGGTGCTCCGCTAGGGTTGCGCGCCACGATAAGGTCTCGGTAGCCTTGGGCCTTATCGATCTGTCCATTGGGCTGCAAGACAAACGTGCGATGCGCGCCATCGAATTGGCCTGCGCCGGAATAGACGGTCCCTGCTTTAATCGCGCTGGCCAGATCGTCCATCGTCAGGGCACGCGCTGCGAGCGCCGAGGGGTCTGCCTTCACTCGAATCGCGCCTTGCACTCCGTAAATGTTCACCTGCGAAACGCCGGGCAGGATATTGATACGCTGCGCAACAACGGTGGACGCATACTTATATAGGTCACCATCGGTTAGCGTGTCCGACATCAGGCCTAACAAGTAAACCGCCTGGTCGTTCGGGTTCGTTTTTTTGAACGTTGGCGGACTTGGCAAATCGATCGGCAATCTTCCCGTCGCGCTCTGAATCGCCGCCTGCACGTCCGTCGCGGCGTCGACGATGCTTTTGCTGAGAACAAATTGCAATGTCAACTGCGTGGTGCTCTGCGTGCTGGTGCTGGTAATGATGTCGAGCCCGGGTATCTGCAAAAATTGTTTCTCTAACGGCGTGGCGATGTTGTTCGCCATGGTGGTGGGATCCGCCCCGGGATACGAACAGCTGACCTGAATAACCGGATAATCGACTGCCGGAAGATCGTTGACTGCAAGCTTACCGTAAGTCCCGAGACCAGCTACGATGATCGACAAGGTCAGCAGCACGGTCATCACAGGCCGCCGGATAAATGGCCCGGAAAGTCCCGAGCCTTTGACTGGAACTAGCTTCGCGGTCGACTCCGGTTGCCCGGTGAACGATCCGGACCCACGGCGGTCACGATCCTTTACTTCGCGTTCGCCGTCATGTTGATCCGCGTCATTCATACGACATCGCGTTTTTTGAGGCGGCAGTGCGATCAGGCGTCGCGAGGGTTTGAGGCGCGTACGGTTGCGGCGCGATTTTGGCCCCCGGCGAAAGCGCAAGCTGACCAGTGACAACCACCGTCTCGTCTGGTTTCACACCGCTCTCGATTACGGTCAGATCTCCCTCCTGGCGCTGCCCGGGCGTGACCGGCCGAAGCTCGACCGTGTTATCCGGTTTCACCACGAAAACGAACGGCCCTCCCTGACTAATCTGCACGGCTTGTGCTGGAACAAGCGTGGCGTCCTTGAGCGTGTCCAGAATGAAGCGGACAAGGACAAATTCGGATGGCCACAGAGCGCGATCGGGATTCGGCGCGACCCCACGAGCCTTCACCGTTCCAGAGCCGGGCTGCACTGCGTGGTCGATGAAATACAAATCGCCGACCCGCGGCGTAATCGAACCATCCGCAAGGTGGGTCTCCACTTTTACATTCGGACCGCCGAGATATTTTCGCACGAGCGGCAGATCGTTCTCGGCGACGGTGAAGTCCGTGTAAATGGGGTCCAAACCTTGTATCGTGACAAGAGCCGAACTGGAAGGTCCGACCAGATTGCCGACATCAACATTGCGTAAACCTATTCGTCCGTTGATCGGTGATTTGATGAAGCAAAAATCAAGGTTCACCTGAGCAGCTTCAGTTGCTGCCTGCGACTTTTTCGCGTTCGCCACAGCAATGTCGTAGTCCTGCTGCGCGATCACCTTCCTCGCGCGCAGGTCCTCTTGTCGCTTGAGCGTCACCTCATCTAACGCGGCTTGCGCTTTTGCCTGATCGAGAATGGCCTGAAAGGGGCGCGGGTCGATTGTGAAAAGCAAATCGCCTTTCTTCACCTCGGAGCCATCCTGGAAATGGCGTCCGATGATCACACCACTCACCTGCGCCGGCACCTGCACCGTCTCGTACGCTGCACATGTGCCGATCTCATCCAGGTAAAGCGGCACGTCCTTGGTGATGACTTTGGCGACACTGGCCGGACGCGGAGCAGGCTGAGCAGCCTTACTTTCAGTGGCTCGGTGTTGATAAATTCGGTAGGTGACAAATCCTGCCAGCAGGATGAATAGCAAATACGCCCATTTGGGAATTCTCTGACTCGCGGTGCGGGCTCGCTTCGTTTCGGGCCTGGTCGAGCGCTTTGGAAGGCCGTAATCCATGATTTTTTGATCGCTTACCGGCGCATTAACTTTCATTTGGACCCCCTGTGAATTGGCCCTTTTCTTGGATTCGAATCTCCACGTTTAGTCTGGCCGTTGTGCCGGGCCAAACGACGCGCCGAAGCTCCCTCACCATTCGAACGGAGCCTTTCATCTTTGTCGGCGCGATCCCGAATACTTGCCAACACTTTCATGCAGGTTTGAAGCTCGGATATCGGAATGTCTGCCATCAATTCATGCCGCAGTGTCTCGGCCGTTGAATTAATCTGGCCGATTACGCGCTCCGCGCGCCGGCCGAGCAGCACCATTTTGCAGCGGCGGTCTCGCGGTGAATTACTGCGAGTGATCCAATCTTCGCGTTCGAGCCGGTGCAACAGGGTCACTACACTCGGCTCTTCCACGCCGAGTCGTGCAGCGATCTCAGTCTGAGTGAGCGCGTCTCCCGCGAGCGACAAATGCATCAAGGTGCGCCATTTCGCCTGGCTCAATCCCATCGGCTTAAGTCTTTGGTCCAGCTTTTGTCGCCATGCACGGGCCGTGCCATGGAGCAGCAGGCCGAAAGTTTCAGTGGTTTCGCCACCGGACATAATTCCTCCAGACAAAATTAGTTAGCATGCTAACCAATTCCAATCTGCAGGTCTGTCAATCCTTGTTCGCAAAGGGCACTTTAAAGAGAACCATCTCGCGTTTGCTGTAATCACGCACGCGAGCAATTGGACGTGCTCCGAGTAGCGCCCCTTTTCCCGTGGCCAATGCGTCGACTTCGTGGGCACTTCGAACGAGAAAATAGTGCACATCGCGCGGCAGATTTTTGACATTGCTCACGTATTGCACCGGCGCTTTCACGTAAAAAAAGATCGGCTGATAATCCGGATTCACGGCGTAGAGCGTCTCATTTGGGGGCACGAGCGCGTTGATTTCCGCTGCGGCTATTTTTACCTGCTGCCTGTTTCTTAAGATAATCGCCGTAATCGGATAACCGATCGCACCAATCACAAGCCCTAGCCCAACGAACACAGCCACCATCTTGGCCCAAACGCCTTCGTCTTTCATCATGCGTCGCGGGCATTCCAACGCGTTGCTGACGCAGATCATGCCTAGGAGCCACGATGCTGGAACTATTGCCGGCATGCTGTACCGGGCGAGGCCGCCGGGGACAAGATTGACCGCCAAAAACGGTACTGCAGTTCCCCACGACAACGCGCGCGCCAGTCGCTGTTTGCTTTGCTCCTGCAATTTTGAAAATCGTGCAAACGGAAACAGGAGAAGCCACGGGAGAAAATACATCAGGCTACGGGGGACGTTTTGGATCCAATCAGATAATTTGAAATCGATACCTTTCAGCCGTCCGGTGTACTGACCCGACCACTTGTCGATCGCAACCTGCGATGTCGTGGCGTGGACGAAAGGAATTGCCCACGCCGCCGCGATCCCAATCATGACGGCGACCCCGACAAAATGTGCAGGATGAACAAGAACCCGCCACTCTCTCCAATACGCGAGAACGGCTATCACAATCCCGTAGAAAAATAGCAGATGCGTTGGTCCTTTTGCCAGCAGACCAAGCCCGAGAAAAACAGATGCCGCAAGCCACATGAGCCACGGCGACTTTTTTTGAAGGAAGAAGCTTAGCCAAAAAATAATCGCCAGGCCGCAGAGAGATACGTACAGCGCTTCTATTTCAATTAACCTGCCTTTTTCGATGATGCCGATATTCGTCAGCCAGATCATGGCGGCGATGATCGATCCTCTAGCGCCAAGGCTGGCACCTGCGACGGTGACAAACGCTATGGCCACGGCAAGCACCGAAAGGGCCGATGGCAGCCGCGCTGTCCATTCGTTGCGCATGCCAAAAAACTTAAAAGATGCCGCTACGAGCCAGTTCACCAGGGGAGGCTTGCGGTAATACGGGTTGCTGCCCACTTGTGGGACGATGTAGTTCCCGGTCTCGAGCATCCGAACAGCTGGCAAAATCCGGCGTCCCTCTTCTCCTTTGATGGCGATCGAGCCGAGCGCAGGCAAATAGATAACGGCCCACACGAGAAGCACCGTGGCGACGGCTCGAGGCCGCGAATTGACTAGATCTTCAATACTCAATTGTTGTCGCGATTTTATCCGAAGCTGAGCACCGAACGTCAAATCAAACCGAACCGCAGCTTGACGCGAACGGTTCGCAAACGTAAGGTGTAGCCCTAGTCCGCGCGCTGATCGGAGTGGGAACTGGTTCCCACTCTTTTTAGTCTGCGGGCTGCATGTTTTATATGAACGCCGAATTTATCGCCATGCTCGATTACCTGGAGCGGGAGCGCGGGATCAAACGCGAAATCCTGCTCGAGGCGGTGTCGAATGCCCTGCTTTCTGCGTCGAAAAAGAGTGTTGGAGCGTCCCGTGATTTGCGCATCGACATCAACTGCAAGACCGGCGAAATCCGCGCGCTCGCAAATTTGGTTGTCGTTGATCAGGTAGCCAATCCGCAGGATGAAATCGAATTCTCGAAAGCGCGTAAGATCAAACCGGACGCGAACGTTGGTGAGATTCTAGAAGTCGAAGTCACGCCGAAAAATTTCGGACGCATCGCGGCGCAGACCGCAAAGCAAGCGATGATGCAGCGGATTCGGCAGGCTGAAAAGGAAATGATTTACGAGGAGTTTAAGGACCGCGCGGGGGAAATTGTCAGTGGCACAGTCCGCCTGTTCGACCGTTCCGATGTCATTCTCGACCTTGGGAAATTTGAAGCTGTCATGCCGCAGCGCGAGCGAGTCGCGGTTGAAGATTACAACGTTGGTGATCGTCTCCGCGCGTACGTGGTGGCGGTAGAAAACGGTCTAGTGGCCCTGAGATAATTGTCTCACGAAGCCATCCGAATTTCGTACGGCGCCTGTTTGAATTGGAAGTAAGCGAAATCGCTGACGGCACCGTCGAGATTCGCGGCATCGCGCGCGAAGCCGGTTATCGCACTAAGATCGCTGTGTGGAGCGCGAATGAAAAAGTGGATCCAGTCGGCGCCTGCGTCGGCATGCGCGGCTCTCGCGTGAAAAACATTGTGCGCGAGCTCAACAACGAAAAGGTGGATATCATCCGGTGGAGCTCGATCCAAAGGATTACGTTCTGGAAGCTCTTAAACCGGCAAAAGTAAAAAATCTGGTTTTCGATACAGAGAAAAAGAACGTGCAAATCTCCGTGGATGAAGACCAGCTTTCGCTCGCGATCGGGAAAAAAGGACAAAACGCGCGGCTGACTTCGCGACTCACCGGCTGGGAAATCAACATCGGCAAGGATACGTCAGCGACGATGTAGTAGAACAGAAGGTGGCTCAAGCCGCACAAACGCTCTCCGGCGCGCTGCCCGTCACCGAAGGACAGGCGCTAAGTCTGGTGAAATCCGGCTTTACTAATCTGGAAGGATTGCGTGATGCAGATGTGCAGGATTTAGTGGATATTCTCGCGGTCGACGAAACAAAGGCGCGCGAAATCTACGATGCAGTGCACCGGCAGGAAGTCGTACACTAACATGGCTCCGTTTGAGGACGCTTGAGCCATGAGCGAAATTTTAAAGGAACAACAATGCAACGAAGGCGAGCAGCAAAACTGCAACGCGTAAACCGGCTGAAGCCGGCAGGACGCAAGATTACTGCTCCTCAGAAGCCAGCTCACGTAGCGCCAAAAGCCAAGGTGCCAAAAAAAGGGCTGGCGGCCCCGGCGGAGCCGACCGCTCCCGCGAAGCAGCTCAAGAGCCGCCGGAAAAACCCGACGTTTCTCAGCAAGCCACCCCGCACCGGGAGACTGTCTCGCTGATTGATCGAAAGCGGCCGGAAAAAAATCTCAAGACGGCGAAGTAAAAACAAAGCGCACCGTTCTACCGCCGATTTCCCGTATCCGCGCGTCCCTTGAGGCTACTTCAAAGCCTCCGCCGCCCGCGCACATTCCGCCACCGGAACCCCCGCCAGCAAACGGCAGAGCAACCGCCTGCCGAAGTGACTTTGACTCCTGCTGAAGTGGAAACCGAACCGCAGCAGAAGGTTCTTCTGATCAAGCCTCCAATCATTGTTAAACAGTTCGCAACCGAGCTCGCACTAAAACCACATCAGCTAATCGCGGAGCTGATGACGCATAATATTTTCGCTAACATCAACCAGACAATCGAGCCCGATATCGCTGCGAAGATTGCGGAAAGCACGGATTCATTCTGGAAAAAGAGCGCCGGGAAAAAGGCGCCGGTGTTCACAAGGTAGAACAGCAGGTAGTCGCGCCGCCTCCGCCCCCCATTGAGAAGAAGGAGGAACTCAAGCCTCGCGCGCCGATTATCACCTTCATGGGGCACGTCGATCATGGTAAGACCAGTTTGTTAGATGCGATTCGAAAAGACGCGTGTTGCATTTGGCGAAGCTGGCGGAATTACGCAGCACATTGGCGTGTACAGCGTCGATCACAATGGCCACAAGATTACGTTTATCGATACTCCAGGCCACGCCGCGTTCACCGCCATGCGCGCGCGTGGCGCGAATGTCACCGACATCGTTGTGCTGGTGGTTGCGGCCGACGACGGCATTATGCCGCAAACGGCTGAAGCAATTAATCACGCCAAAGCCGCGCCGCATGTAAAGATCATGGTGGCTGCCAATAAGATGGATCTTCCGGGCGCGAACCTCGACCGCCTGAAGAAACAACTACAAGACCACGGCCTTACTCCGGAAGATTGGGGCGGAGAAACGATTATTTGTCCTGTCTCGGCAACCAAGGGCACTGGAATTGATCAGCTGCTTGAGATGATGACGCTGCAAGCCGAGGTCATGGAGCTAAAAGCGTCGCCTACTGCCAGACCGCGCGGCACCGTCATAGAAGCCCAAGTCGAAGCTGGCGCTGGGGGCCTACCGCCACCATAATCGTGCAGATGGGGACATTGAAAATCGGCGATCCATTTATTTGCGGCGACTACAGCGGAAAGGTGAAATCCCTCCTCGACGACCGGGGT